>CALSRX010000004.1:0-732500 GCA_943788865.1 uncultured Polaribacter sp.
ACAGATTTTGCTAAATTTCTTGGCTGATCAACATTTTTTCCTAACATCACAGCGATATGATACGACAATAATTGTAACGGTATTGTTGTTAACAAGGGTGTTAACGCTTCTTCTGTATCTGGAATTTCAATTACATGATCTGCAATTTCTTTTACAGTTACATCACCTTCTGTAACAACAGCAATAATTTTACCGGCTCTCGATTTAATTTCTTGAATATTACTTACCACTTTTTCATAATGTCCTTTATTAGTAGCAATTACAAAAATTGGCATGTTTTCATCAATTAAAGCAATTGGGCCATGCTTCATTTCTGCTGCTGGATACCCTTCTGCATGGATATATGAAATTTCTTTCAGCTTTAAAGCTCCTTCTAATGCAACTGGAAAGTTATACCCTCTTCCTAAATACAAACAATTAGTTGCGTCTTTATAAACAGAAGCGATATGTTTTACTTCGTCATTCTTTTTCAATAATTCTTCTACTTTACCAGGAATTAACTGTAATTGGTATAAGTATGAATGAAATACCGATTTTGAAATTGTTCCTTTTTCTTTTCCTAATTTTAAAGCAATTAATGTTAAAAGTGTAATTTGGGTTGTAAAAGCTTTTGTTGAAGCAACTCCAATTTCTGGACCTGCATGTGTATAGGAACCTGCATCACTTTCTCTAGCAATTGAAGACCCAACCACATTACAAACACCAAAAACAAATGCTCCTTTAGATTTTGCTAATTTAATTGCCGCTAATGTATCTGCTGTTTCCCCTGATTGAGAGATTGCGATAACTACATCTTTTTCTGTAATGATAGGGTTTCTATATCTAAACTCAGAAGCATACTCTACCTCAACAGGTATTCTTGCAAGATCTTCAAATAAATATTCTGCGACTAACCCTGCGTGCCAAGATGTTCCACAGGCAACAATAATAATTCTATTAGCGTTTAAAAATCTTTCTATATGGTCGTCAACTCCAGACATTCTTATAATGCCTTCATTTGGCAACATTCTTCCTCTATAAGTATCTAAAATAGCTTTAGGCTGCTCATAAATTTCCTTCAACATAAAATGGTCATAACCACCTTTTTCTATTTGCTCTAAATTCATTTGAAGTTCATGAATTTTTGCAACCACTGAAGAATCATCATAGATTTTACGAACTCGAATTCCTTTATCCAGTTTTATAATTGCTAGCTCTTCATCATCAAGGTAAATAACATCTTTTGTGTATTCTAAAAACGGAGAGGCATCAGAAGCAACAAAAAACTCTTTATTGTTTTCTCCAACTCCGATTGCAATTGGACTTCCTAAACGAGCAACAACAATTTCATTTGGTTTTGTTTTGTCAAATACCGCTATGGCATATGCACCAATTACTTGGGTTAATGCTAATTGAACAGCTTTACCTAACTTACATCCTTCTTTCTTTTTTACTTCTTCAATTAGATTGACTAAAACCTCTGTATCCGTGTCGCTCTTAAAAACGTATCCTCTTTTGATAAGTTCTTTCTTTATGGTGTCGTAGTTTTCAATAATTCCGTTATGAACAATTACAAGTTCTCCAGACATTGAAGTATGTGGGTGAGAATTTATATCATTAGGAACACCGTGTGTTGCCCATCTTGTGTGACCTATTCCTATATTCCCTTTTTTGCTTTCTGGATTTCTGTTTGCAATATCTTTTAGATCTGATACTTTTCCTTTCGTTTTAGAGACATGAATGTTTTCTGCATCAAACATCATTATACCTGCACTGTCGTAACCTCTATACTCTAATCTTTGTAATCCGTTTATAACAATTGGATAGGCTTCTCTATAACCTATGTAACCTGTAATTCCGCACATAGCACTATTTCTATTTTTTCTTTGAGTATGATATTTTTAATCGAGCTTTTCTTGCTCCATTAGAACTTGAGTGGTTTAATAAGGTCACAACTTTCGGGTTCCAGCTATAGTCTGTAACCAAACTATCTGTTCCTGTTGTTGGAAAATCAGTCGAGTTTAAAACCTTAAGTCCTAAAATTGGATTGTAATTTGAATTCCCATTTAATAAATCAGAAATATAATCTGTAATTTTAAAGGTATAATAATCTGGCTTATCATCGGTTTTTACCAAACCACCACCAAATGAATCTGGCCCTTCTGAAAGGACGTCTTTTATTTGAGATTTAGTGTTTCCATCTTTAAACAAAAACAGCTTATAAGGAGTAGCAATGGTGTCGGTTCCTACAATATTTTGATTCACATAAAAAGTTAACGAAGCGTCATTAATTAGTAAATTTTTACTTCTTAACACGGCTAATTGATTTGCATCAAACAACTGCACCTGAGCTCTATTTCCAGCAGTTCCTTGTAAAACAATGTTTCCGTTGTCTGGATATACTTTTTCATCCATCTTATAAACACTTGTGCTAAAGTTTGAAAGTGCAAACGAATTTGTTTTCTCTATTGTATCTAGCACAGTTGTTCCTCCTTTCAAAACAGTTTTGGTATATCTAATCTCAATTGATGGTCTTAAACTAAGATCTAGCGTGTTTATTTTAAACGATATTAATGAGCCTTCATTTCCTGTCGCCTGAATATAAAGCCCTTTAAAGTATTCATCTAGAGCATCTTGACTTGTAAAATTTGAACTATCAAGTTGATCTACAAAAATCTGTTTTATTTTAGCTTCATCTAAGGTAATTCTCGCAAAAGGATTGTTGTTTGATAATCTAAGTGTATCTGTTTTATATACTGTACCATTGCTCAATCTTCTTTTAAATATCATTAAAGTATCTGTAGCTACTGGTGTAAAAGGGTAATTTACTTGAGTATTTAATTCTCCTGGAAGAATTTGATATGTTTTGTCTGATTGAAAATTACTTGCCTTTGAAGGATCTACAGGGTCTAACCTGCTCATATACGTATCAGATCTGTATACGTTAAGTGTAAATGGTCTTGTTTGATCTCCAATAATTGAATCTAAGGTGTAATCTGCTGTTGTTCCTGATTTTAAAGTTGCTTGATAAGGTAACATTAAAAATACAGTGTCAATTGTTGTAACAACAGTTGTATCATTCCCATAGACTCTCTCTGCATTATCTTTAAAAGTAATACCTGTGTCTAATCCTAATTGAGAAACAATTGAGGCTTGAATTTTTTCGTAATTTGGATTGTTGTATACTCCTAAAAGATATTGATCTAGTGTTCCTCCAATAGTTAACCCATCTGCTCTAACACTTGTAACCTGTTTGTTTGTAATTACAATATCAATAATAGTATCTTTTGTTTCAAACTTCGTGTTACTTACTACTGAAGTTGCAATGTCTTGAAAATCTTTTTCGCAAGAAACTACCATTGTTATAAACAATATAAACACGCTAATATATGCACTCTTTTTAATCATTTTTCCTTTTAAATAACTGGTTACTTTGCTAAAACTTCGTTAGCATAAAAATTTAAATAAGCTTCGGTTAGGTTTTCTTCTGTTTGATAATCTAAAACAGGTTTATTGTTTTCTTCAATAAAACTATTTAACTCCTCAGAAATACTTTCGCTTCCTTTAATAACTGCATCAGAATTTTCTATTGCACTTTTAAGGATATTTGTATGGTTTGGTAATTTTAGAATAGTGGTTTTATCTGCATCAATTTTGTCAAATTTCACTTTATCCGCCAATGATGAGTTTAACGTTCCTTCAAAATCATTATTGTAAATAGAAGTTACTATTTTACTTTCTGTAAATAAAGGTTCTTCTTTATAAAACTCTTTCAAATATAAAGGCAACAAAGAAGCCATCCACCCATGAATATGAATAATGTCGGGCGCCCAATTTAATTTCTTTACGGTTTCTATAACACCTTTTGCAAAAAAGATAGCTCTTTCATCATTGTCTTCAAACAATTTATCGTCTTCGTCAGTAAAAATTGCTTTACGCTTAAAATACTCTTCATTATCAATAAAGTACACTTGCATTCTCTCTTTTGGAATGGATGCAACTTTAATAATTAATGGCATATCCATATCGTTAATTATTAAATTCATTCCTGATAACCTAATTACTTCGTGTAACTGATGTCTTCTTTCATTGATTACGCCAAACCTTGGCATAAAAATTCGTGTCTGAACACCATTAGAATGGGCATTTCTAGCAGCATTAAATGCTGTTGATGCCATTTCTGTTTCTGGTAAATATGGTACTACTTCAGACGAAACGTATAATATTCTCTTATCTTTCATTAAATCTATCCCTTTATAATATAAGAAGTGCAAAAATACACTTTTTTATGCTAATTTCATGTTAAAATGCTAAGTTTGCACACATTTTACAAGTACTATTTATGCAAGTTTTCGAAAAAAAGAGCGCTTTAATTCATTGTTTATCTTTACTTAAAGGAAAAAATAAGCAAATTGGTTTTGTTCCAACAATGGGCGCTTTGCATAAAGGGCATCAATCTTTGGTGTTAAAATCAATAGAAAATAACGATTATACTGTTGTGAGTATTTTTGTAAATCCTACTCAATTTAACAATGTTGATGACTTAAAAAAATATCCTAAAACGCTAAAAAAAGACCTAGAATTACTTGAAAAAAGTGGTTGTGATATTGTTTTTATTCCTTCTGTTGCAGAAATCTATGCCAAAAAAATTATTTCTAAACTATATTCTTTTGATGGTATCGAAAACCAAATGGAAGGAAAATTTAGAAAAGGTCACTTTGATGGTGTGGCAACCATCGTTCAAACACTTTTTGAAATAATTGAGCCAACTAATGCTTACTTTGGAGAAAAAGATTTTCAGCAATTACAAGTTGTTAAAAAATTAGTAGAAAAAGAAAAACTACCAACCAACGTTATTGGTTGTCCTATTTATAGAGAAAAAGATGGATTGGCAATGAGCTCTAGAAATATTCGCCTTTCTAATGAACAAAGATTAGAGGTTCCTTTAATTTACAAAACATTAAAAAAAGCTGTCGAATTTGCAAAGACCAAATCAATTAAAGATATTTATGAATTTGTGCAAAATGAATTTGGTGCCTCTTCTCTAAAATTAGAATACTTTACAATTGCAGAAGAAAGCACTTTAAAAGAGGTTTCAGAAATTAATTTTAATAAAAAAAACAGAGCCTTTATTGCTGTAAATGTTGGTCAAATTAGATTAATTGACAATCTTTCTCTATAAAAAAAGAAATCATTTCGTTTTTAGCTTTTTTAAGATACAAATACATTTAAAAGTTTTATTTTTGCGGCATGTTAGTGCAAGTAGTAAAATCTAAAATTCACCGAGTTAAAGTAACGGGTGCAGATTTAAATTATATTGGAAGTATTGCCATTGACTTAGAGTTAATGGAGGCAGCCAATATTATTGAGGGAGAGAAAGTGCAAATTGTTAACAACAATAACGGAGAGCGCTTAGAAACATACGTAATTCCTGGGAAAAGAGGGAGTGGAGAGATTACACTAAATGGTGCCGCTGCAAGAAGAGTTGCTGTGGGTGACGTGCTGATATTAATTGCGTATGCATTTATGGATTTTGAAGAGGCAAAAGAATTTAAACCTTCTTTAGTTTTTCCAAATGAAAAAACAAATACACTTACATAAGGTTTGAGTAGAACAACAAAAAAAACACTACAAATTATTTTACCTCTTGTTTTAGGAGGTTTTTTAGTCTGGTACTCTTTATCTAATATTTCTATTACCACTTTGATTGCGTATTTTAAAAATGCCAATTATTGGTGGATTGGATTGGGTTTATTTTTTGGAATTCTTAGTCATTTATCTAGAGCGTATCGTTGGAAATTTATTCTTGAACCCATTGGATACAAACCAAAACTAGGAAACAGCATTTTAGCAGTTTTAGTTGGGTATTTAGTGAATTTAGCAATTCCAAGAGCAGGAGAAGTTTCTAGAGCTGCAGTCTTAGCAAATTACGAAAATGTCCCGTTTGAAAAAGGTTTTGGGACTATTGTAGCAGAACGAATTGCTGATTTAATTATGATGATGATTATCATTTTAATTACACTTTTTGTGCAATTTGATTTTATCTATAATTTACTGACCAAAAACTTTGATCCAACAAAAATCATACTCTTAATTGTGCTATTAATTGTTGGTTTTTATGTGTTCACCTCCTTTGTAAAGAAAGCAACAAAAGGATTTCTTCTAAAAATAAAAGCTTTTGTTTCTGGACTTATTGAAGGTGTTACTAGCATCTTTAAAATGAAAAAGAAATGGGCATTTATTTTTCATACTGTTTTTATTTGGGGAATGTATGTGGCAATGTTTTGGGCTACAATACCAGCTATTGAAGGATTACAGGTGCCAATTGGTGGCGTTTTAATTGGCTTTATTGCTGGCGCATTTAGTATTGCGGCAACCAATGGCGGAGTTGGTTTATATCCTGTTGCAGTTACCGGAGCTTTGGCTTTGTTTGGGGTACCAGAAGAACCCGCAACAGCTTTTGGTTGGATTATGTGGACTGCCCAAACAGCTATGATTGTTGTTTTTGGTGGATTGTCTTTTTTAGCGCTTCCTATCTATAATAAAAACAAGTAATTTTATTTTCATTCTTGAAGATAAATAACCTTGAAACTTGTAACTTTGAGACTTTGAAACTCTTTTTAAATGGCTAAAGTTAAAACTTCTTTTTTTTGTCAAAACTGTGGAGCACAAACTCCAAAATGGACAGGGCAATGTTCTACGTGTGCCGAATGGAATACAATTGTAGAGGAAGTAATTCAGAAAGAAGAAAAAAGAAGTTGGAAACAATCTACCTCTTTAAAACAGAAAGCAAAACCGCTGAGAATTGATGAAATTCAGCTCAATCCAGAAGAGCGAATTAAAACTAATAACAACGAATTAGATACTGTTTTAGGTGGTGGTTTGGTAAAAGGTTCTGTTACGCTTTTGGGCGGTGAGCCAGGTATTGGAAAATCAACATTGTTATTGCAAGTTGCCTTGTCAATATCTCAAAAAGTATTGTATGTATCTGGTGAAGAAAGCCAGTCTCAAATAAAAATGAGAGCAGAAAGAATTGACGCATCAACATCTAACTGCTTCATTTTAACCGAAACCAACACCCAGCAAATATTTAAAAACATAGAAGAGGTTCAGCCAGAGTTTTTAATCATTGATTCTATTCAAACTTTACATACAGAATCTATCGATGCTACTCCAGGAAGCATTTCTCAGATTAGAGAGACCACGGCAGAATTGATCAAGTTTGCTAAAGAAACTGCAACTCCAGTTTTATTAATTGGCCACATCAACAAAGAAGGGCAAATTGCTGGCCCAAAAATTTTAGAGCACATGGTAGATGTTGTCTTGCAATTTGAAGGCGATAGAAATCATACGTATAGAATTTTAAGAGCTCAAAAAAACAGATTTGGCTCTACGGCAGAATTAGGAATTTACGAAATGTTGTCTGATGGATTGAGAGAGATTTCAAATCCGTCTGAAATATTAATTTCTAAGAAAGATGCCGACTTAAGCGGAACAGCAATTGCATCCACTTTAGAGGGGATTCGTCCTTTAATGATAGAAATTCAAGCCTTAGTTTCTACTGCTGTTTATGGAACTCCACAACGTTCTACAACAGGTTACAATTTAAAAAGATTGCACATGATTTTGGCTGTTTTAGAAAAAAGAGCCGGGTTTAAACTAGGCGCAAAAGATGTTTTTTTAAATGTTACTGGCGGCATACATGTAGATGACCCGGCTATAGATTTAGCAGTTGTAGCAGCAATTTTATCCTCTAATGAAGACGTTGCAATTGCGCCGCATGTTTGTTTTGCAGCAGAGGTTGGTTTGGCAGGAGAAATTAGACCTGTTTCTAAAATAGATCAACGTATTAGCGAGGCAGAAAAATTGGGTTACACCAAATTTGTAGCTTCAAAATACAATAAAATAGCCTCTAAAAACAGTAAAGATTCAGTTGATTCTTGTTGGAAAAGTTGAAGAAGCTTTTGCTACGTTGTTTGCATAAAAAAACCGAACATTTCTGCTCGGTTTATTTTTCTATTATAAAAGTTTCTGAAATAAGTCTAAATCTATTATTTCTTATTTACTTCTTTAATATACTTTTCTAGTGCCATCGTCATTGATGGTGTTTCTGGAGCAGGTGCCATGATGTTACACTGTTAATCCGGCATCTGTTACCGCTTTAATGGTTGTGTTTCCAAAAGCAGCAATGCGTGTGTTGTTTTGCTTAAATTCTGGGAAATTTTCAAATAAAGAATCAATTCCAGATGGACTAAAAAACACTAAAATATCATAAAAAACATCTTCTAAATCAGACAAGTCGCTTACTACTGTTTTGTATAAAACTGCTTGTTTCCAATCAACTCCTAAGGCATTTAACTCTTCAGGGATTAAGTCTTTTAATTTATCAGAAGCTGGTAATAAGAATTTTTCGTCTTTATGTTTTTTAATCAATTTACATAATTCCGGAAAAGTTCTATTTCCTACATAAATCTTACGTTTTCTATACACAACGTACTTTTGCAAATAATAAGCAACAGCTTCAGACTGACAAAAATATTTCATCGAATCTGGCACTTTAAAACGCATTTCTTCAGCTACTCTGAAAAAATTATCTACTGCGTTTCTACTTGTTAAAATAATTGCAGTGTGTTGATTTAAGTCGACTTTTTGAGCCCTAACTTCTTTTACAGGAACCCCTTCTACGTGTATAAAAGATCTAAAATCAATTTTTACTTTCTGTTTTTCAGACAAGTCGAAGTAAGGTGACGTTTCCGTTTTTGGAGCTGGTTGCGACACCAATATTGTTTTCACTTTCATATATCTCCTTTTTATTAAACAGTTATTTTATAAATAATTAATAACGGTGCTATTTCAAGTGCGCAAAGGTACAAAATAAAATAAAACAACTTATTAATAATCAAGTTTTTGTTGTTTATAAATGTTATCACAAAACTTAAGGCAAATAGTAATAAAAAAACGCTTAACAAAATGTAACTATTTAAAAAAGCAGTAGGTTGTAAATATCAAAAACGGAAAGAGAAACAACGCAATATTGTATAAATATCCCAATTTTGCAGCAACAAAATAAGCTAACTCATTTTTGATTTCAAACAAGTGGCATAATAACAAAGTCTAAAACTACAAACACTGTAAAATACCCAAAAACAAAAGCAGTAATTTTTATATAGAGCTCAAAATTTTTTTCTATCTTCTGGCAGCAACCATTCTGCTAAATAAAGAAAGAAAAGTGCATATACAACTACAGAAAAAACAAACAAAACAATGTTAAAGCCATTAAAAAATGAAGCTCTTCTCTTCTACTTTTTTTTCGATAAATCCTTTTAAAAAAATTGCTCTTGAATATTCAAAAATTTTCCGATGATTTAGTGTTTTTAAAACAACCAATAATAAAAGGCATAATAGATAAACAAGCGTCAACCAATTATTAGATATTTCTATACGTTCTAGAGCCTGCATTATATTGTTTTATGAAAGATATAACACAAAATTAGTGATTAAATTAGCTGTATATTTGTTGCTCTTACCTTTTATTAGGTAAAAATATGTCTGACGCGTTAGTAATCATCCCTACATATAACGAAAAAGAAAATATCGAAGCGATAATCAGAGCTGTATTTCACCAAAAAAAAGAGTTTCATGTTTTAGTGGTTGATGATAGTTCTCCTGACGGCACTTCTGAAATCGTAGCAAATTTAATCAACGAGTTTCCTAATAAACTTATTCATTAAAAACCGAAAAGAAAAGAAAGGGATTGGTGCTGCATATATTCATGGTTTTAAATGGGCTATTGAAAAGAAATACGAGTACATCATAGAAATGGATGCCGATTTTTCTCATGACCCTAAAGACTTAATTAAACTCTATAATGCATGTTCAGAAAAAGGGGCAGATGTTTCTGTAGGCTCAAGATATTCTAAAGGGGTTAATGTGGTTAATTGGCCACATGAATAGAGTGTTGCTTTCCTATTTTGCCTCAAAATACGTGCGATTTATAACTAGAATTCCAGTTTACGATACGACTGCTGGTTTTGTTTGTTATAAAAGAAAAGTATTAGAAACCATACAACTAGATAAAATTAGATTTGTTGGTTACGCTTTTCAAATAGAAATGAAGTTTAAAGCATGGAAGCATAACTTTAACATTACAAGAAGTTTCGGTGATTTTCACTGATAGAACTCTAGGCGAATTCTAAAATGAGTGGATCAATTGTTTATGAAGCTTTGTTTGGTGTGATTAAAATTGAAACTAAACGGGTTGCCTAAATAGATTTGTGCCCATAATCTACAACGCCAAGTAAAGTATTAGGTCAGGAGGTATCTACTAGATCCAAAAATACGAAAGCAGCATACAGACCAGTAGAATTTGGACTTGCTCCAAAGTTCTTGTCAGCATGAGAAATCGATACTTTAGAAATAAAAAATGACAGAATCAACGTTAATAAAAAACGCCCAGAATTGTAAATGAAAATGTTGTTTTTAATGGTGATTTACTAATTGAAAACGAATATCATCAAAGAAATTTCTGAAGACTATTTCTGTTTCAGAAAACACAACGGTGATTGATGCAGAAGGTTGTTTTTTAATTGCCCGGATTTATAGACGATCAAGTTCATTTTCGTGAGCCTGGGCTCACACATAAAGCAACGATTGCTACAGAAAGCAAGGCGGCTATTGCAGGCGGAATTACTTCTTTTATAGAAATGCCAAACACAGTACCGCAAGCTACAACGCAAGAATTATTAGAAGATAAGTTCAAAATTGCTTCAAAAACTTCCTATGCAAATTATTCTTTTATGTTTGGTGGCACAAATGATAATTTAGAAGAGTTGTTAAAAACAAACCCTAAAAATGTAGCCGGAATAAAATTATTTTTAGGTTCATCAACAGGAAATATGTTGGTTGACAATGAAGAAGTTTTAGAGAAAATATTTTCATCTACAAAAATGCTTATATCTGTGCATTGTGAAGATGAAGCAACTATTAGAAAAAATACCGAACACTATAAAGCTATTTATGGTGATGACATTCCTTTGAAATTTCATCCAATTATTAGAAGTGAAGAGGCGTGTTATTTATCATCATCAAGAGCGATTGAATTGGCTAAAAAAACGGGTGCAAGGCTACATGTTTTTCACTTATCAACTGAAAAAGAAACACATTTATTTAGAAATGATATTCCGCTAGAGGAAAAACAAATTACGGCTGAAGTTTGCATTCATCATTTATGGTTTTCTGATGAAGATTACGATGAAAAAGGAACCTTAATTAAATGGAATCCTGCAGTTAAAACTGCAAATGATAGAGCTGGTTTGTGGAAAGCCTTATTAGACGATAGAATTGACGTGATAGCTACCGATCATGCGCCACATACCATAGAGGAAAAGAAAAATGTGTATACAAAAGCGCCAAGTGGGGGACCTCTAGTACAACACGCTTTAACTGCTATTTTAGAAAAAGTAAAAGACGGAACCTTAACTATTGGAAAAGCAGTAGAAAAAATGAGTCACAATCCTGCTAAAATTTTTAAAATTGAAAAACGCGGTTTTATCAAAGAAGGTTTTTATGCTGATTTAGTGTTGGTAAACCCAGCCTTATCAAATACCGTTTCAAAAGAAACACTTTTATACAAATGTGGTTGGTCTCCTTTTGAGGGAACAACATTTTCATCAACCATTACACATACTTTTGTAAATGGAAACTTAATGTATGAAAATGGAAACTTTAATGAAGAAATAAAAGGAGAACGTTTAATCTTTAATAGATAAAATGAAAAAAGGGTTGTTATTTATACTTGTTGTTATCATAAGTTCTTGCACAAGCAATACCATGTTAAAAGAGCCTAAAGATTTAATTCCGAAGGACACAATGGTGCTTTTGCTTACCGATTTATTTATTGCAAAAAGTGCATTTCCAGAAAAAAACACCTTGAACCTACGAAGAGTAAATTACATGCCTCTAGTATATAATAAATATAAAATTGATAGTACTCGCTTTGGCAATAGCAACTTTTATTATACGTCTAAACTTGAAGAGTATGAGTTAATTTACAAAACAGTAAATGAAAAATTGATTGCTAAAAAAGCGGAACTAGAAGAAATCATAAAAAACAAATCTGAATAATAGCTATCCTGTTTTATTTTCTTTGCTATAAATAGCACACACCTCTTTAATTACCTGAGCTGTTGGCTCAAAATTAAAGTCAATTACCTGTTTAATTTTTTCTGAAGAATATGCTGTTTTGCCGTGTAAAGAATTAACTGATGCTTTTGTAATTAACCTTCTTTTTCTCGTTATAAAAGTAACAACCGCATCTACTCTTCTTAGCATATTTGATACCGCTTTTGAAATTCGAATACTCGGTGGTTTTTTACCAAATTCGTTAGCAATTAAAGTGAAAATTTCTTGAAAAGAGTTGTTTTGAGCAACCAAAATAAATTTTTCGTTCTTTACAGAACTCTCCGTTAATTGAATCATAGCTTTTACAACATCTTTTACACCAACAAATCCCGTAACTCCTTCTGTGTAAAAAGAAAAACCTTTGGCAACTTTAGAAAAGAACTGTCCGGTATTTAGAGTCCAAAAACCAGGCCCTAAAATTACTCCTGGGTTTACAATAACAACATCTATTCCTTCTTGACTTCCTCGCCAAACTTCCATTTCTGCACCATATTTAGTAATTGCATAGCCATTACTACTAGACTCAACACTCCACTCATTCTCCTCTGTTACTTCTTTATTTTCTATAGAGTTGCCAATAGCAGCAATAGAACTTACATAGCACAATTTTTTTACAGAATTACTAATACATTGATTTACAATATTTGCAGTTCCATCAATATTTACTTTGACGCATTTTTCGATAGTCTTTTGCGTCAAAAGATACCAAATGCTGCTGCATGATACACAACAGTAACATCTTTAAATACCTTTGTTAATGAAGGAGTTTCTGTAATATCTGCCTGAACCCAATCAATTTTAGAAAACAACTTTTCTACATCATCTGTAAAATATGAAAATATTCTTTTTACGCCTTCTACACTTTTATCAGTTCTGTATATAGCTTTAATATTTTCATTTTCTAAAGTTAACTGAAATAATAAATGAGCACCAACTAAACCCGTACCTCCTGTTACTAAAATCATTGTTAAAATCTAAAATCCTAGTTGCTAAAATAGTTTTTTTTGAAGGATAAAAGTATCTTTGTTGACTGATTAATTTATGACAATGAAAAATTTTATTGAAGAATTACAATGGAGAGGAATGTTACACGATAGCATGCCTGGAACAGAAGAACATTTATTGAAAAGACATGCGTAGTGCTTATGTTGGTTTTGATCCAACAGCAGACTCTTTGCATATTGGTAATTTGGTTCCTATTATGTTATTGGCACATTATCAAAGATGTGGACATAAACCCATTGCTTTGGTTGGTGGTGCAACAGGCATGATTGGTGATCCTTCTGGAAAATCTTCTGAACGTAATTTTTGGATGAAAAAACATTACGTCATAATCAAGAATGCTGTAAAAGCACAATTAGTCATTTTTTAGATTTTGAATCTGACGCAACAAACGCTGCAGTTTTGGTTAACAATTACGATTGGATGAAAGATATTTCATTCCTAGAATTTATTCGAGATGTTGGAAAGCACATTACCGTAAATTATATGATGGCAAAGATTCTGTAAAAAACAGAATTGGGTCTGAATCTAAAGAAGGTATGTCTTTTACCGAGTTTACCTATCAATTAGTTCAAGGATATGATTTTTTACACTTATATCAGAGAATAACCATGCATCTATTCAAATGGGGGGCTCTGACCAATGGGGAAATATTACTACTGGTACAGAGCTTAATTAGAAGAATTGGAGGTGGAAAAGGGTATGCAATTACCTGTCCGTTAATCACAAAATCTGATGGTACTAAATTTGGAAAATCTGAAGGCGGAAATGTTTGGTTAGATGCTAAAAGAACCTCTCCTTATAAGTTTTACCAATATTGGTTAAATGCTTCTGATGAAGATGCAGAGAAATATATTAAAATCTTCACTTTTTTAGACAAAGAAACTATTGATGCTTTGATTCATAGAGCACAAAGAAGCACCGCATTTGCGTTTATTACAAAAACGATTAGGAGAAGAGGTTACTGTTTTAGTCCACGGAAACGAGCATTATGAAAATGCTATAAAAGCTTCAAGTATTTTGTTTGGAAAATCTACGCTTCTGAGATATTAAATCATTAGATGAACAAACATTTTTAGATGTTTTTGAAGGCGTACCTCAAGCTACAGTTACGAAAGCAGATATTGAAGAAGGACTAGATATGATTGGTGCTTTAGCAGCAAAAACAAACTTTTTGGCTTCTAATGGTGATGCAAGAAGAGCCTTAAAAGAAAATGCAATTTCTGTGAATAAAGAAAAAGTAAAAGAAGAATATACAATAACTTCTAATGATTTAATTGCAAACAAGTATGTGTTATTGCAACGCGGAAAGAAAAGTTATTTTTTATTAAATGTTGAGTAATCTAGATTTTACTTGTCATTCCGAATGCTACTGAAATCAAAATGTATTTTGATTGAAAGTATTAGCGAAGATAATGAGGAGGAATTTTAAAAATATAGTTGTCATTCAGAATGAGGGACGAAGAGGAACCTCATATTTTTTACTTCTATTTCATAAGATTTCTCGTCGCTCATTCTTCGCTCTGTCGAAATGACATTTGGTGTTTTTATCGAGTTTTAATTTCATTCCTGCGAAGGCAGGAATCTAAACAACCTTACTATGGATTCCTGCCTTGGCAGGAATGACAAATGCTAATTCTTTTTTAACTTCTCCCAGTTTTTATCAGCGGAGGTTTTTAATTCTTCTGCACCTTCCTTAGTCCAAAGCTTTAAGGTATTGGTTCCCCAAAAATTGTAGAACAAGTATAATTTTCCATCTCTAATTTCAAATGTTTTAGGGTTGATAGATACTTTTTCTCCGTTTTTCCCGATAGCGTAAGCACAATATCCACCGTATTGAGGCGTGTATTTTTTAGGCGTTTTTTTAAATGTTTCTAAATTTTCTTTGGTAGAAAACATAAATTTCACACCATTAAAAGTCGTTTG
This sequence comes from uncultured Polaribacter sp., assembly GCA_943788865.1. Classification (GTDB taxonomy): domain Bacteria; phylum Bacteroidota; class Bacteroidia; order Flavobacteriales; family Flavobacteriaceae; genus Polaribacter. The sequence continues at coordinate 15,088 of CALSRX010000004.1, forward strand.
AAATTTCTTATTTCCTTTTTCTGCCTCGTTGTTAAAATAGGCAACAACATCATAACCTTCTGCAATAAAACCTTTAGTGGTATTGTATTGTTGTTGTGCAAAAAAAGTAGTTGAAATACTTATAAATAGAATTGTAAGGAGATGTTTCATCGAAATTGATTTTACATGTTGTCGATGTATGCATTCATAAATTACAAATACTTTTATATTTATTAGCCATGTTTTTCTAACTACCTGCAAACGGTGTTCCGAAAACTCCAACAGCAAGCTCTACCCAAATTAGAAAAAGTAAAACGAATAACAGAATCCCTAATAAAATTCTATATCGTAATGTTTTTATTTTTCTTAAAATAAATTCAAGTGTTAATCCTGTTCCAATCAATAAAACCCCTGCAACGAGAAAATCAAAAATTTTCCAACTTACATCGTTGGTAAAAATCATCGCAATAAGCGGAATTAATAATATTGCTACAGCAGTAGCCAAAATAGTAATCAATCTTTTGTTTTGGTTTGTAATTTCCATAGTTCCTGTATTTGTTAAATGATAAATATTTCCGACAATAGATGGTCGAAATAAAGAGATAACCTCTTTTATAAAAAGTCTATTTGCTTTGGTATAACCATATTTTAAGGAGTATATGTTAAACCGCTCCAACAAATCTCCTTCAATTTCTTCTCGAAAATCAGGATGACAATACCAATTGAAGATCATCATTGCGATTCGTGATGGTTTATTTTTCTTTTGATTCATTTAATGTAAATTGAATGAAAGTCTTGGTATAGCTTCCCATAGTGAATTTCTTTGAACTCTTGTTTGATCCAGTATTTTTTGTCCTGCAGCTGTAACCTCATAGAGACGTTTTCGTTTTCCACCTCTTTCGTTGGTTGCATCACCAAATTCTGACTTTAACAACCCTTTTTTTTTCAGTCTTTTTAAAACGGTTTGAATTGCTCCCAAACTAACATTTCTATTTAAGCGTTCTTCAATCTCTGTTATAATGCCTACACTATATGCGTCCCCATTGAGAATGGCTACAATTAGTATTACAATTTCCTCAAATTCTCCAAGTGCTTTTTGACTCATTTTTTTAATATTTACTACAAATGTAGTTAAAATTATTTAAAATAAACTACATTGTAGTTAAAATATATCTCTAAAAAAGTAATCTAAATTTTACAACACCATCAAATTACAACCTCTAATATCAGAATTATCAAAGCGTCCAATAATTTCAAAACTCCCGTTTTGGTGCACTTTTCCTAAATCTTGCGTTGCAATAAACGAACACGAATTGTAATTGGCTAGATCTATGACATTAATTCCGCCTGTTTTAGTTGGCTGTTGAATTGTTAATGCATCTTCGGTGTCTCGTGTTAAAATTTTCATCCAAGGTGGGCACTCAAAAATTCCGTTACCTTTAGAATACGCTTGACTTAATAATTCTGTCATTCCGTATTCTGAATGAATTTCAGAAACACCAAATCCGTTTTTAAGAATCGCATGCAATTCATCACGAATCAATTCTTTTCGTCTTCCTTTCATTCCGCCTGTTTCCATTACAATGGTGTTTTTTAGATTAAATTGATATTTATTAATCAAATCTAATAAGGCAAAAGAAACACCAATTAGCAACACTTTTTTTTCTGAGGCTTCAAGACGAATTAATGTTTCTGAAAGTTCTTTTAAATTGTTTAGGTAAAATCCGCTTTCTGGTTGTTTTGATTTTTGTATCAAATCATTTACCATATACACCAAAGACGAACCTTTTCTTTCTAAATAATTTGGCAGCAAGGCTAAAACAGTATATTCTTTTATATCTCCATAAAAATGATGAAACCCTTTTAAATAGCTTTCTTCATACAAAGAAATATCCGTTACAAAATGTTGACTTGTGGTGTTTCCTGTTGTTCCAGAGCTAGAAAAAACCTCTTCTATTTCATCTAAAGAAGAAAGTACTTTTCTAGATTTAAAAAATTGAATGGGTAAAAAAGGTATCTTTTCAATTTCGGTAATATCTGAAGGGTGCGCATATAATAAATCACAAAAAGAACGATACACTTTATTATTCTTAAACTGATGTTTAAACACCTCTATAGCAACATCGCTTAAGCTTTGTGGGGTTTCAATAGTAAAAATTGTGTTCTTCATGAATTGCAAAAATAGTTGATATAAAGATCTTTATAAAAGAATTGTTAATATTGTTAAAAATCTTTTTATTTTTTAAAATAGGTGTTATTTTTGTTTCGCTAAAAAAAGGAAGGCTTTTAAATATTAAAAAATGCTTTTGAATTAATCCCCTAATTAATAATTGCATGAAAAAATACAAACTTACTACGTATAGAACTATTACTGGTTCTATAGATATTCTTGAAATACCTAAGCAAAAACCTGGTCAGTGGGTTATTTATCAAAATGAAAAACCTTCTTATTTTGTAGATTGTTTTGATTTTAAAAAAGAATCTAATTTAAGGCTAAACAATTTGATTCTTAGTGAAAGAAATACAATTGAAGATGTTCTTAAAAAAATTAAAAAGAAGAAAAAAATTAAATTATCTCTTCCTAGACGACCTCTTCTTGAAATAGAAATGAAATCTATAATCAAAGAATTAGACTTACAGCCTTTACCCGAAGAATGGTTAGATTTTAATGTTTAAAATTAAACATTAAATAGAATTTTGTTTAATTTCTTATCTGCTAAATTATTTGTAGTTTTGATGTTCAGTTTTAACAACTAAAATAACAATACAATGAGCAAATTTGGTATTAAAGAAGCCTTGCAACAATTAGGTTTAAAAGACATAAATAATGGAACTTCTACAGGTTCTATCAACTTTGGAAACGGAGAAACTATTTCTTCATATTCTCCTACAGATGGGGCTTTAATAGGTAAAGTTACAACAACATCTAAAGAAGATTACGAAAAAGTAATGCAAACCGCAACGGAAGCATTTTTATCTTTTAGAAATATGCCAGCTCCTCAAAGAGGAGAAATCGTTCGTCAATTTGGAAATAAATTAAGAGACTTAAAAGAGCCTTTAGGGAAATTAGTTTCTTATGAAATGGGGAAATCCTTGCAAGAAGGGTATGGAGAAGTTCAAGAAATGATTGATATCTGTGATTTTGCGGTTGGATTATCAAGACAATTAAACGGACAAACCATTCCTTCTGAGCGTCCAGGACATGTTATGAGAGAGCAATGGCACCCAATAGGTGTGGTTGGAATTATCTCGGCATTTAATTTTCCTGTTGCGGTATGGGCTTGGAATACTGCTTTAGCTTGGATTTGTGGAGATGTATGTGTTTGGAAAGCTTCTGAAAAAGCACCTTTATGTTCCGTTGCTTGTCAAAATATTATTGCAGAAATTTTAAAAAACAACAACTTACCTGAAGGAATTTCAAATATCATCAATGGAGATTATAAGGTAGGAGAAATGATTACTACAGATAGTCGTATTCCTCTAATTTCTGCTACAGGTTCTACAAGAATGGGAAGAATTGTTGGCGCAACAGTTGCGCAACGTTTTGGAAAATCTTTATTAGAACTAGGTGGAAACAACGCCATCATTATTACACCAACTGCAGATTTAAAAGTTGTGGTTCCTGGTGCAGTATTTGGTGCTGTTGGTACTTGTGGTCAACGTTGTACATCTACAAGAAGATTAATTATTCACGAATCTGTTTATGATAAAGTTAGAGATGCTATTGTTGGTGCATACAAACAAATAAAAATTGGAAACCCTTTAGATGAAACCAAACATGTTGGTCCTTTAATTGACAAAGATGCTGTAAACACCTACTTAGCTGCCATTGAAAAAGCAAAGGCAGAGGGTGGAAATGTTTTGGTTGAAGGTGGTGTTTTAGAAGGAGAAGGTTACGAAAGTGGGTGCTATGTGAAGCCTGCAATTATTGAAGCTGAAAACCATTTTGAAATTGTACAGCACGAAACATTTGCTCCTATTTTATATGTAATGAAATATTCTGGAGAAGTAGAAAATGCCATTGAGAAACAAAATGGTGTAGCTCAAGGATTGTCTTCTGCAATCATGACTAATGAAATGAAAGAAGCAGAAAAGTTCTTATCATATGCTGGCTCTGATTGTGGTATCGCTAATGTAAATATTGGAACTTCTGGTGCTGAAATTGGTGGTGCTTTTGGAGGTGAAAAAGAAACAGGTGGCGGACGTGAATCTGGCTCTGATGCATGGAAAGTATATATGAGAAGACAAACAAATACCATTAATTATTCTGACGAGCTACCTTTAGCACAAGGGATTAAATTTGATTTATAAAATCATAAAGCCTACATAAAAAATTGGTTAAAACAATTATGTCTATTTTTATATAAACAAAAAGAAAATATTCATGAAAAAAATTATTTACTTCTGTATTGTTATTAGTATGATTTCATGCAAATCAGAAAAAACATACAATGTTGGGCAGATTATAACCTCTAAAGGCGAAATCTTAATTTGGTTATATGACGAAACACCAAAACACAAAGAAAGTTTTACACAATTAGCTAATGATGGTTATTGGGATACTTATACCTTTAATCGTGTAATACCAAATTTTGTTGCCCAGGGCGGCTGTCCAGACACACCAGAAGGCTTTAACGATCCAAAATACTTATTAGAACCAGAGTTTGATAAAAATTTACGTCATGTATATGGTGCTGTGGGTGCTGGTCGTGATGATAATCCAAAGATGCTTTCTGCTAGGTGCCAATTTTATATAGTTCAAAACAAAAATGGTTTAAGTAGATTGGATGACAAATACACCATTTTTGGTAAAGTAATTAAAGGTATGGATGTTGTAAATACAATAACAAATATAGAACGCGATGCTACCGATAAACCGATTACAGATATTTCGTTAGATATAAATATGATTCAAATGACAGCATCTGAGTTGCAAAAGATATATCCAGAGGGTATACAAATAAAGTAATTATTAGATTAAACCAAATGAAAAAAAATAGTCTAAGCATAGATATTCTAGTTAAAAACTAATAATTTATTCTTATAACTGGTTGTCAAAAAAAAAATTTAAAACGAATAACTATTATAAAATGAAAGCAAAATACTTTGTAATTACAATCCTATTTTTTATTGGAGCATTAACAGTTCAGGCTCAAAGAGGTGAGCGCCCTGATCCAAAAGCACAAGCAAAAACAAATGCTGATACTTGGCAAAAAGAATTTAGTTTATCTGATGAACAAAGAACAAAAGTGTATGACCTTCTTATAAAGTCTGCAGAAGACAGAACTAAAAAAATGACTGAATTAAGATCAAGTGGGTATAGAGAAGGAATGCGTGAAGCTTTTACAAAACTTCAAGCAGAAACAGACAAAGGATTGAAAGCAATATTTACTGACGCTCAATGGGTAATGTACGAGAAATGGAAAAAAGAAAACCCTCCAAGAAGAAGAGGAAGAGGAGGAAATTAACAACCTCAGCAAATAGCAAAAAACCAACTCAAATGAGTTGGTTTTTTTATTTTGTTAAACTTGACTTTCTTAAAAAAACCCGCTAACTTCGTTTAACGTCTGATAAAATGAATTAAAACTCACGTTATCATTATAGTTATGGGTAAGTTTAACAAACATAGCAGTTCAATGCAGGCTGAACACTTAAAGTGACAAACAAAAACGTGGAGACAAGAAAACCACTTAAAAAAACAGGGAGTATTCTGAAAATCCAAAAGAGTAAGGACAAAATTAAAAAAATAACAAAATGAAAAAATTATTGATTTTAGCAACCATGTTGCTTACGTTTGGGTTTGCGAATGCACAAAGAATGTATGATGGATCCGGCAAACAAATAGGTAGGGTAGATGGTGAACGTTACTATGATGGTTCGGGCAGGCAAATAGGAAGGGTTGATGCTCAAAGAATTTATGATGGGTCAGGCCGACAAATAGGTAGAATTGATGGCAAAAGATTATATGATGGTTCAGGGAGACAAATGGGACGAATTGATGGTGATAGACTTTACGACAGTTCAGGAAGACAAATTGGTAGAATTGATGGTGATAGAGTTTACGATGGTTCAGGAAGACAAATTGGAAGAGCTGACGGATTAAGAAGAATGCAAATTATTTTGTTCTTTTATTTTTATATGTAACCAGCCCATAACAACACATTTGCGAATATGGCGGGTTTAGTGGTAAATGAATTATCCTGCTTCTAATAAATATTAGCGATAAAATGAAAGATACTGCTACTAAGTCCGCCACATCGCAAATCTACAAACCGTTAAACGAACCTTACTAATTATATTTCACCTTTCGTAAAACACGCATCGCTTCTTTATACTTAATATACGTAGTTTTATCTGAAAGACTTTTAATGTATTCTTTTGCCTTTCGTAATTGAGTTGGCGCGTCTAAATACCCGTGTAAATAACAAATTAAATAACTCGTTGGTAGTCTAGAAACATCTTCATATTCTGTAACCGAAAGTGCTTTTTTTGCAACTATCTTTTTTACAATTGCGTTATTATTGTTATAAATATGCTTAATAATAACTTCATCAAAAGCAGGTGGTTTAAACAATAATTCATTTACAATATCGTGTTTGCCATTATCTTTAAAATGAATGATGGTTTTTTCTAATGGATAATGCGTTTCGTTTTTATCAATTCCTAATAAAATATATTCTGTAATAATAAACGAATGTGAATTATAACTAATCTGTACTTCATCTAATGCAGAAAAAAACAATCGAACTTGCTCGTTAATCAATTCTATATCTACTCTAGAGAAAAATTCTTCTCCGTTTATAATCGACTTCTTTCCTGCCCAACACAACACAAACTGCTCGTTAAAAACTTTGTATTGTGGACTGTATTCTTTTTTATGATTGTTGATAAAATCAAAAACACCGTTTAAGGTTAATTCAATATTGTTACTCGCATTCTTCTCAATTGCTTCAACAATATCTTGGTTTGTGTTTTTGAGTTCAAAATTTCCTTTTGAAGGCATCGAATTACTACCTCGTCTAAAAAACACCGAACCCTGTTTGTATTTCCATGCATTTTTTGAAAGAGATGTTATCGTGTTATTAGGAGAAATGGTAACCAAACCAATTACTTTATGACGGGGTAAAGTTGGAAAAGGAACATTTTCATATTGTATTTTTGGCGGATTTGTTAAATACGCATTTGCAAGATTCTGAATTTTACTATCATCAAAAAAATCGACACCAACAATTTTGTTTTCTCCGTCTTCAATTCCAATAACAACATAAGAATTGTTGTTTGGGTTTGAGTTAGATAACGCACAAATGTGTTTTATAAACTTGGCTTTGCCTTCTTTATTATCAAGAGATAACTTTTGCTTTTTATCATAAAAACTGTTCTCGTCATTATGAGACAACAGGTTTTTGATTAAAAGACGCTTATTTATCATGTTACTTTTTATTCATAATTGTTGCACTTGCTTGTGCTGTTGGGTACACAATTAAATCCTCAATATTTACATGATAAGGTCTTGTAACTACAAAATAAATAATGTCTGCAATATCTTCTGCTTGTAATGCATTATAGCCTGCGTAAACACTTTTAGCTTTTTCTGTATCTCCTTTAAAACGAACATCAGAAAATTCTGTTTCTACAGCTCCAGGATGAATTGCAGAAACTCGAATATCATATTTATTTAAATCGATTCTCATTGCTTTGTTTAACGCATTTACAGCGTATTTAGAGGCACAATAAACATTTCCGTTTGGATAGACTTCTTTTCCAGCTATAGAGCCTATATTAACGATAAAGCCTTTGTTTTTTTCGATCATTTTAGGAATGATGGCTTTAGAAACATACAACAGTCCTTTTACATTGATGTCTATCATTGCATCCCAGTCATCTAAATCTCCATCTTGGATGGTGCTTAAACCATGTGCGTTACCTGCAACATTTGATAAAATATCTATATCACTAAACTTTTCTGGCAAAGATTGGATGGCAGAAAACACCTCTTCTTTATTTCGAACATCAAATTGTAGTGTAGTAACCTCTGTAAGTTTTCCTAAAGTTTGTTGTAATTCATCTAGTCGATCTTTTCTTCTACCGCAAAGAACTAATCGAATTTGATTTTTAGCAAACAACTCTGCAGTTGCTTTTCCAATTCCGGACGTTGCGCCGGTAATAAATGCTGTTAGGCTCATTGATATTGTTTTTGTTAAAGATACTTGAGTTCTAGTAAAAATCAAAACTAAAAGGCATGAAAAAACCGCTCTACCTCTAGAGCGGTTTATTTTAATTGGCTGCTTAACCAACCAATTAAAAATCAACTAACCAAACTTTATTTTATATGTCTTCTAACTTTTGTTTCTCTTTGTATCTTAGTTCGCTTTCTACCACTGTTCCTTACATTTGGTTTTTCTTTTCCTCCTTTTAAGAATTGGATAAACCCTCTTCCATTGAATTCATACGTTGTTTGCGAACTTATGTGGTATAAACTTATTTTACCATCATTAATAACGCTTAATTCAAACTCTTCATTGTCTCCTCCATCATAATTAAGTGTTAAAATCTTTAGGTCGTCATAATTCTGTACATCGAATATTTGATAACTCCCTACAAAATCCCAATTAATAATATCAATATCTGTGCCAAAAGGATCTTTTGACGAATAGAATGTTGTGTTGTTTTCTGGTGTGAATTGTAAAAACATTTCTTCATCAAAAGGGTTGATAGCTCCTGAATTACTAGTATTTGTTTTTTCCCAAGCAACATATTCTTGTAAGAAATATTCTATGTTTTCATAAAACAACTTATCATAATCAAAATTATTTCTTTGATAACCCACTAAATAATATGAAACGTCATTAAATGTATCGTCTATTCGTATTTCGTTCGCAGAAATTACATAGACATCAAAATCATACACTCCATCTAAAGAATGAGCAATTTCTAGATATCCATTATACGTATTATAATTTCCAACTTTAATCCCCAAACCATTTCCAGTGATTCCGATGTCTGCAATGTTATTGTTTGCATAGAATTGCCCATTAAAAAAAGAAACCGTAAACGCTTTTGATAAAAAAGGTACATCGCCGTTTCCTGTTGTTTTATGATAATCTACATACCAAAGATCGTATTCTGACATTACTTCTTCTAAAGGAACTTCGTACAGGTACTCATCGTCTATAAGTTTACATGATGTAAATGTAGATCCAGTAATTAAAAGTATTAAAAGTAGTTTTACTGATTTCATAAGCTTTCATTTAATGATTCTAAAACAATATTTTCAAATTGCGTGCCAAAAAGAAAAGGCAACCTTTTTGGTTGCCTTTTTATAAATAAAAATTTGTTTTCTTATGGATAGTAAATTGTATCTGTTTTTTTAATTTTTGACACTTTATAATAGTATTTTTTATTTCCTGAAACGTAGCTTATAACAGCCTCATTTTGTTTTAAATTAAAAGGAATTGTTTCTCTTTTAATTTTTGGTTTATTTCTTTTGTCATCCATAACAATACCTCCATTTATAGTTGTAGTGGTTTTCGTTACTAAAACCCTTTTTGATGAAGTACTAAAATTTGCTACGAGATATTTTTTACCATTTCTGTCTTCTATTTCACCCTCTACAACTTTGTTCTGAAAATATATTTTTTCAAAAGTAATATTAGTATCATTGTCTACACCAATAATTAAATTTGTTCCACTAACACCTGGCTGACCTCCAACCCAATTGTGATAGGTTGCTCCTGTTATTTTGAATGGTGCAGTTTCTGTTAATTTCATTGTTTTACATTGAGAAAAACTAACTACTGCAAAAATTAAAATACTAATTTTTAGTGATTTCATATGTTCTTTTTTATACATCAGTTCAATTGTTATGCCAATTTACAAAAAAAAGAGCTTATCAAAATTGATAAGCTCTCATAAATATTATTTGAAATTAGCTTTGTTTAATTATTAAGAGCCTCAGCATTTTGGAAATTTGGCTTCGTTACTCTTCGCTTAATTATTCAACGCTTCGCTGACTATATAATTTGGCTTCGTTACTCTTCGCCTAATTATTCAACGCTTCGCTGACTATATAATTTGGCTTCGTTACTCTCCGCCTAATTATTCAACGCTTCTGCTCCTCCAACAATTTCTAAAATTTCATTTGTAATGGCAGCTTGACGTGCTTTATTATACGTTAATAATAAGTCGTCACGTAAATCTGTTGCATTATCTGTTGCTTTATGCATTGCTGTCATACGAGCACCATGCTCTGCAGCAAAACTATCTCTAATAGATTTATACAACTGAGTTTTTAAAGACTTCGGAATTAACTCTAAAACAATTTCTTCTTTAGACGGTTCAAAAATGTAATCTAAATTAGCATTTACGTTTTCTCCGTCTACCGGTTTTATCGGTAAAAATTGTTCTACAGTCGGAATTTGAGTTGCAGCATTTTTAAATCTATTGTAAACGATTTCTATTTTATCGTAGCTTCCATCAACAAATAAACTCATTAATTTTTCTGCAATTACAGCAACATTATCAAAGGTTAAATCATCAAAAACATCATTGTTGTTTTGAATCACATTGTATTTTTTTGATAAAATTCCATGTCCTTTTTTACCAATAGTAAGTAAATCAACAGTACAGTTGTTGTATTTGTTTTCTATAGTGCTTAGTGTTTCTTTAATTACATAAGAATTAAATCCACCACATAAACCTCTATTAGAAGTAATTACAACGATTAATGCTTTTGAAACTTCTCTCTGATTAGAATATGCCCCACCAGCATCGCTATCTAAAGTAGCGCTTAAACTTTGTAATAATTCGGTTAACTTAGACGAATAAGGACGCATTGCTGTTATAGCATCTTGCGCTTTTTTCAACTTTGCAGCAGATACCATTTTCATGGCACTAGTAATCTGCATGGTAGAACCAATCGATGTTATCCTATTACGTATTTCTTTTAAGTTTGCCATTCTTTTCTATTTGAAATGATGAGATTCCCACTTACGTGGGAATGACAACTATATTTTCAGCTTAATATTTACTTGAGATCTCTTTAGCAGCATTTTCTAACGTAGCAATCACTTCGTCAGTTAATTTTCCTGCTTTTATAGTGTCTAAAGTATCTCTATGTTTTGCATTTAAATATGCGATATAGTCACTTTCAAACTCTTTAACCATATTTACAGGGACTTTACTTAATAAGTTTTTAGAACCTGCATAAATAATCGCTACCTGATCTTCTACAGAATAAGGATCATTTTGAGCTTGCTTTAAAATTTCAACATTACGTTGTCCTTTAGAAATTACACTCATTGTTGCTGCATCTAAATCAGAACCAAATTTTGCAAACGCTTCTAATTCACGGAAAGCTGCTTGATCTAATTTTAAGGTACCAGATACTTTTTTCATTGATTTAATCTGAGCATTACCTCCAACACGCGATACAGAAATACCTACGTTAATTGCAGGACGAACACCCGAGTTAAATAAATCTCCATCTAAGAAAATTTGTCCATCTGTAATCGAAATTACGTTTGTTGGAATATATGCTGATACGTCTCCTGCTTGTGTTTCAATAATTGGCAATGCTGTTAAAGAACCTCCACCTTTTACAATTCCTTTTAAAGAATCAGGTAAATCGTTCATTTCACTAGCAATTTTATCATCATTAATAATCTTTGCAGCACGCTCTAATAATCTTGAGTGTAAGTAAAATACATCTCCAGGGTATGCCTCACGTCCCGGTGGTCTTCTTAATAATAAAGAAATTTCACGGTACGCAACAGCTTGTTTAGATAAATCATCATAAATAATCAAAGCTGGTCTTCCAGAATCTCTAAAATATTCTCCAATGGCTGCTCCAGCAAATGGTGCATATACTTGCATTGCTGCAGGATCAGATGCATTTGCTGCTACAATTGTAGTATAAGCTAAAGCTCCTTTTTCTTCTAACATGTTTGCAATGGCTGCAACTGTAGATGCTTTTTGACCAATAGCCACATAAATACAGTAAACTGGCTCACCAGCATCAAAAAATTCTTTTTGATTTAAAATCGTATCAATTGCAACTGTAGATTTTCCTGTTTGACGGTCTCCAATGATTAACTCACGCTGACCTCTTCCAACTGGAATCATTGCATCGATAGATTTAATTCCTGTTTGTAAAGGCTCTGTTACAGGCTCTCTATAAATTACTCCTGGTGCTCTACGCTCCAAAGGCATTTCATAGGTTTTCCCCTCAATAGGTCCTTTACCATCAATTGGATTTCCTAAAGTATCAACTACACGTCCAACAACGCCTTCTCCAGCTTTTAAAGAAGCAATACGTTCTGTACGTTTTACGGTAGAACCTTCTCTTACTGATGTAGGATCTCCTAATAGTACAACCCCTACGTTGTCTTCTTCTAAGTTTAATACGATTCCTTCTAATCCATTCGCAAAAGAAACTAACTCTCCGTATTGAACATTAGATAATCCATAAACACGAGCAATACCATCACCTACTTGTAATACGGTACCTACTTCGTTTAACGAAGCTTTTGCTTCGAAATTTGTTAATTGTTGCTTTAAAATTGCTGATACTTCAGCTGGTTTAATTGTTGCCATCTTTTATAATTTGATGTATAATTAAATTTTAGGGATATAATGACTGTTGTCAAATTCCTTTCTTAATTCACTAAAATTGTTTGAAATACTTGCGTCGTATTGCTTGTCTCCAACTCGTAAAATAAATCCTCCAATAATTTTTGGATCTATAATGTTTTCTATATTGGTTTTGTTACCTGTAAGCTCAATAACTTTCTCTAATATTTGTGCTTCTAAATCTGCTGTTAAAGGAATAGCGGTTGTAACAATCGCTGTGTCCAAGCTTTTTAAGAAATCGTAAATAATAATGTATTGTTGAGCGATTGATTGTAACATAACCGTACGCTTATTTTCTTCTAAAAGGTTAAATAAACCTAGAGTAATTGCATTTACTTTTTCTCCAAAAAGAGCATGTAGCGCTTTATTTTTTTCTGCGGATTTAATTACAGGACTCTTCAACATTCTTTCTAGGTCTTCACTTCCAGAAATTGTTCCGCTAATAAATTCCATGTCTTTATTAACTTCTTTTTCTAACCCAGAGTCTTTGGCTAAGTTTAAAATAGCTCTTGCGTAACGTAATGCTGCTCTTGCTCCTTTCATAACGAATTAGTTTAAGGTAACATCTTTAAGCATTCCTTCTACCAATTTAATTTGATCTTCTTGAGAAGATAATTCTTTCTTAAGTATTGCTTTTGCAATAATCATTGATAAATCGCCTACTTCTTTTTTCAAATGTGCTAATGCCGCTTGCTTTTCTTGATCAATTGCAGTTACTGCATTTTCAATCATTTTTGCACCTTGTTCTTTTGCATCTTCTTTGGCTTCTGAAATCATTTTTTCTCTAATTTCACGAGCTTCTTTTAACATTGCGTCTCTTTCTGCTCTAGCTTCTTTTATAAGAGCTTCATTATCTGAAGCTAAGTTTTGCATCTCTTTTTTTGCGTTTTCTGCAGATTCTAAGGCTTTTTTAATTCCTTCTTCTCTTTCATTAACCGCATCTAAAATAGGTTTCCATGCAAACTTTTTTAATAAAAGAACCAATCCGACAAATAATAATAATTGCCAAAAAAACAATCCTAAAGAAAATTCACTTAATAACTTATCCATAATATATGTATATAATAATGATCTTTTTTTGTTGTAAACAAAAGCTATAACCAACCGTTATAGCTTTTGCTAGTTGTTTTAAGCTGCGAATAATGCTGCAAATCCTATCCCTTCGATAAGTGCCGCTGCAATTAACATCGCTGTTTGGATTTTTCCAGTTGCTTCTGGTTGACGAGCAATAGCTTCCATTGCTTTTCCACCAATTTGACCGATACCGATACCGGCACCAATCACAATCAATCCTGCTCCTACATAATTTAATCCTTCCATGATATATATATTTAATTATTAAACATTCAAATTAAAAATTAACCTCTAATGATGTTCATCATGTTCTTCTACCGCCGAACCAAAATATAAGGCAGATAACATTGTAAAAATATAGGCTTGTAAAGCTGCAACTAGCAACTCTAATATACCTAATACAAATGCTAAGAAAAATGAAAGTGAACTTCCCAGCCAGTTGTTAAAAACGAACATCATACCTATGATACTCATTAACACGATGTGTCCTGCAGTAATGTTTGCATACAAACGTATCATTAATGAAAAAGGTTTGATAATGGTTCCTAAAAACTCAATAGGGGCTAATATTATTTTCATTGGAACAGGCACTCCTGGCATCCAGAAGATGTGTTTCCAATAATCTTTTTTTGCTGTAAACGTTGTGATTACATATGTAAATAATGCCAAACAAAAAGTTACTGCAATATTGTTAGTTATGTTAACTCCGATTGGTGTTAATCCAAATAAATTAACAATCCAAACAAAGAAAAAGATAGTCAACAAATAACTCATGTATCTTTTGTAGTTCTTCTCTCCAATATTTGGTTTTGCAATATCATCACGGATGTATAAAACAATAGGCTCTAATAAGCGACCCATTCCTTTTGGCATTCCGTTATTTTTTTGGTAAGCACTTGCCATTCTTTTAAACATAAAAAACATGATTAAAAAGACAACAAAAATCATTACCACGTTTTTTGTAATCGAAAAATCTAATGGTTTTGCATTTGTAGGGTGGTGTTCTGCATCGTAATTGATAGTCCCTTGCGCATCTGTCTTGTAGATTTTATTGTGGTATAGTTTGTAGTAATTTCCATCTACCTCTGCCAATGTTTCTCCGTAGTGGAACTTTGAAGATAAAAACACTTTTAACCCATTATCCCATAAAATTACTGGTAACGGAGATCCGATGTGTACTTTTTCGTTCTGATCGTTTGTGTAAGAAAACAACCCAAAATCATAAGAATCTAGCAAGTGATGATTTATATATTCTTTAATCGTAACTTTTAAATCCTTTTCTTCTTTAGGTGCATTTGCAACATCTTTTTTTTCATTGTGCTGAGCCACAGAAACAAACGAAACTAAAAATAGTAAAAACGTAATCTTTTTTATTGAAAATTTTCTTCTCATATCACTCGGATAATAGTGTCTTTAAAATCGGTGCAAAGGTAACTTTTTCTCTTAATAATTAAAAATTATTTATACTTTTATTTTACTTCAAAACAGAAGGCTTTTATGAATCCTTGTTTTCTATAGAATTTAACAGCTTGATGAGTGATTTAATTTCTATAATTAAACACACTAAGTAAGGAGTAAAAAAGGTTAAAAATTCTTCTTTTGAATTGCCTGGAGTCTTATTGTAGCTTGGGTAAAAAAATATAAAAAAGAGGGCAAACTTAAAAAAGCTTCCATACATAAAAATATACCCTAAATAATCATTGGCTTTTTTTCTAAAAAACAACAGTGTTCTAAAAATTATAAGAGCCAACGCCCAGTTAACAAGGTACGCTAGAACTATTAGATTTTCGAAAAGTGGTTTTTCTAAAACAACTAAAAGAGTTAAGTGTGTGGCAAAAACAAAAGCTAGATAAAGAGTTGCTTTAAAGAGAAAACCTATAAAAAGGCTTTTAGGTTTAAGAGTCTTTTTCATTAATTTTTTTTAATTGAACAAGAAGACTCACCAACGAAGTCACAAATCCAATTATAATAAGTATAAAGGTGAAATATTTTTTATCAAATTGATAATATGCATCAATTTTTTTTCCAAAATAGGCTGCAAAATAAATGGTAATCCCCATTTGCAACCCTACCCCTGTTAGTCTAATAAACTTATTAAGCGGTTCTTTCTTCGGAAGTTGATTTTTGCTCATTTGCGTTAAGTTCTTTTAAAGCTCCTTTCATGGTACAAGTCGCATTAAAAGTTGCTCCTGGCTCTACAGATAGTTTTCCTAAAACTACTTCTCCTGAAATAGATGCTGACGCTTTAATTGACAGCATAGTGTTTACTTTTAATTCTCCAGAAAATTTTCCTTCTATATCTGCATTTTCGCACAATACTTTTCCTTGCACAAATCCATCTAAACCTATAATTACTCTTCCTTTTGTTTCTAAAGTTCCCTCTAAAACACCATCGATTCTAAAATCTCCTTCAGAACTTAAATCGCCAACAATTTTTGTGTTTTTGGCTAAGATATTTCTTTCCATTGTTTTTGGGTTTTTCTGATTTTTTCCTTTATCAAACATTGGGGAATGTTTTAATTTAACTGATTTATTATTTCTTTTGCTCTTTGACCCTCTTTGGTGTTTACATAATTGAAAGAGACGTACTCTAACGCTTTAAGGTACGACTTTTTACTTTGATATTTACCAATTGCCATCGCTTTAAGCAGTTCAAATTTAGCAATTAAATTTGAATCTTTAATTTCTGGCTCTAATTCTATGATTTGAGACACAACATCTGCAAATTTATCTTCCTTGTAGATATAATACAATTCCTTATATATTGCTTCTGTCTGGCTTATTTTTTTATCGTCTTGTTTTTTAGGCTTATTCAATAATATTTCTGCATATTTAGAGGAAGGGTATTCTTTAATAATACCCTCTTTATATACTTGTGCTTCAGGGTTGTTTAACTCTGAATATAATTGATACAAGTGGTATTTTGTTGGCAATATCAAGGTTCTGTCTGGATTTTCTTTTAGCAGCCTTTCTAACCTAAGAATAGCTAAATTAACATTTTTAAATTGCTCCTTGTATATAACCCCTGTTTGATACAGTGCTTCATTTCGGTTATAAACTAAAGAATCAATCTCTGATTTTGTTTTTGGCAACGCATCTAAATAGGTGTTTAGATTGTATTTTGGCAATGAAACTATTGCTGTTTTTTTGGTGTCCGCTGTTGTTACTTGTGTTTGTTGTTTGTCGGAAATTCTCCAATTATCTTCTAAAGGTCTGTTTCCCCACGTTTTTTCAAATTCACTTTTACCAAAATTTAAAGATTGCGTATTGTAAAAATACCATTTGCCTTTATTGGTTGATTTTATAGAAGATCCTCCCGAAAATGAGCTACCAAAAGAACTGTTTACTAATTGTTGTTTTGCTGCTGCTTCGTCAGCTTTTTTAAGGCTTTCTATGTGCTCTTTAAAAAAAGTAGTTTGCTCTAAACTTGATAAATCTGCAAGCTTTAAAACACTATCGTTTGTTTTAAGTACTGTTTCAAAATCGATTAACGCCGCCAAACTTTTATGCTTTCTTCTAATTTGTCTAATCCGTTTGTCTGTGCTGTTTTCTGAAATCTGAATTATACTGTCATAATAAGCGCCTGCTTTAACAAATAAGGAAGATTCAAAAGCGATATCTCCTAGCTTTTCATACGTATATGTTTTCTGAATGTTATCTCCATCAGGAATACTAAGGGATGTTTTAAAATCTTCTAAGGCAAGATGCAAACTATCTCTTTTTTCTTCTAACAAGCCTTTTTGATAATACAAAGCGTCTAAATATTTTCTATTCTCTCTTTCTTTAATTAGTTTTTTAAACTTTGAAATTAAGCTTGTAACCGAAGAATCTTTTGTGGTGGTTTTTGCCAAATCTATATTGGCATAAATTTTAAATTT
The DNA here is from genome assembly GCA_943788865.1 of uncultured Polaribacter sp. Classification (GTDB taxonomy): domain Bacteria; phylum Bacteroidota; class Bacteroidia; order Flavobacteriales; family Flavobacteriaceae; genus Polaribacter. Next base: position 32,646 of record CALSRX010000004.1, read on the forward strand.
ATAAGGTGCTTTTTTAAAGTTGATTAATTTTTGAAAAACAACTGCAGCTGAATCTTTTTTGCTTTCTGAGTTGTAAATTTGACCCAGTATAAATAAATTTCTTGCTGCTTGAGAAACATTTATTTGAGTGTTTGTTGCTAAAGTTAATTGCTGTATTGCCTTCTGAATGCTGTCATTTTTTACATAGGCCATTGCCAATGCCGTATGTGCTTCTTCTTTCGTTTTTGGCGCTAATTTTTCATTTGATAAAACAATCTTTAATGATTCTATTGCTAGCTCATCATTGTCTAAACGAATGTTCGTTTTTGCTCTCCAAATTCTAGTTTCATCAATTAAATCTGCATATGGGTAATTAATAATCACGTAATTAAACGCTTCAATAGCGGGAACAAATCGTTGTGTATAATATCTAGATTTTCCTAGCAATAAATAAGCCTCATCTATTTGGTTATTGCGCTCCCTTCCTCCAATATTCATTGAATGTAACTGAATCGCTTTTACCGCTTTTTCTTCTGCTTTATCAAAGGTTGTAAGTGTTTTGTCTTCGGTGTTGCTTGAACCTGGAGATCCTGAGTTTCCTCCAAAAGAAGCTATTGAAGTTGGTTTTTCCTCAAAAGTTATTGGTTCTATAAAAAGCTGCTCCCAAAAATTATCTTTATGTTGTTGGTTAATTTTATCTAATCCTTCTTGAAAAGCCAAATTACCATTATACAAGATGTTGTATTTAGTTGTAATAGAATTGTAAGTTCTACTTACAAAAGTATCTTTTTTTGTACTGCAAGAGAAAAAAGCCGTTACGGCTATCAAAAAAAATACTATTGCGTTTTTGTTTTTCATAAAATTGAGTAAACATCTTAACTTTTTTTCAATAAAAAAGCTCCTACTCACAACCCTTTTTTTGAAAAAATATTGTGTTTAGAAGCTGTAAAAGTAATAATAAAATAAGAAAGAATTTATACTGCGAAATAGCTTTCTAATTCTTTTAATGTTTCTTGAGATGTTTCTATATCTTTTACTACATTTCCTTTGTCTAAAACAACGATGCGCTCACAGACTTCTGTAACATGACTTAAATCGTGACTAGAAACCAAAACCGTCACTTCTTTGTTGTCTGTTAACTCCTTTAACATCTTTTTTAATCTGATTTGTGTTGTTGGATCTAAATTTGCAAAAGGCTCATCTAAAATTACAACTTGCGGACTTCCTAAAAGTGCAGCAACAATTCCTGCTTTTTTCTGATTTCCTTTACTCAAATCTCTTAAATATTTCTTTTTCCCTAGAATTTCCCCATTAAATATTTCTTCAAACTTATTTAAAAAACTATTGATGTCTGCTTTGTTCATACCTCTTAATTCACCAATAAAATCAAAATATTCTTCAGCGGTTAAATAGCCAATTAAAAATGTTTCATCAATAAAAGAACCTGTAAAGGATTTCCAAGCTTCACTTTTATTTACAATTACATCATGGTTTGTAATTTCTCCTGTTGTAGGTCTAATTAAATCTAACAGAATATTAAAAAAAGTAGTTTTTCCCGCTCCGTTATTTCCAACCAATCCAAAGCTTTGCCCTTTTGGAATTTCTAATTCTTCTATGTTTAGCACCTGAGTTGTGCCATATTTCTTTGTAATATTTTTTGAATGTATCATAATTATTGTGTGTCTTAATTTGTATTGATTATGCTTTTTGATCGAAGGCGTGAATGGCAGCATATTTTTCTTTAATGTACCTTTTAGCAATCAAATTCATAAAATAATTTTTTGTTACTAGTCCTAAAATTCCGAATCCTGCTATGGCAGCAATTCCTGCGTTAAACCCAAAGGGCAAGCTAAATGCGTAAAATAATCCGATTGGAATTAACATTACTGGAATAATCACAATAAATTGTTTTGCGCTTGTTCCTTGTGTATTTCCAAATCCACTTGCATTTAAATCGATTTGTTTTCTGTTAAATGACCCCGCGAATAACAACACTAATGTGTTAAATCCAATATTAAAGGCAGCTCCAGCAGCAATCATTAAATAAAATTTCAACCCAAAATAAATATAAGGTGTTGCTAAAATGAATAACACAGCCGTAATGACTACCATTAAATACCATTTAGATTCTAAATATTTTCTGTACGAAAGATTTTGAGTCATTAACATTTTGTAGTAAGAACTTTCCCATGCAGGAATAAATTGTCCGTAGTTTAAAACAAATCCGCCTGTTACAAATAACGATGCAAATATTAAAAACCCTGGCATTTTTTCTTCATAAATTGGATTTGTAAAAAAGATCAATCCATATAAAACAAATGCAAAAGACATTAAGAAAACCGTTTTTGTTCTTTTGTTTCTCCAAATCAGCCTGATTTCATTTTTTATAAAGGGCGCCATTTCTCCAAATCTGTTTGCCCAAGATAAATCTGCAGTATTTGCTTCTTTTACTTTTACTTTTACCGCAGCATCTAAATACAATTGCTGTTTTAATATTTTTTGATTGATGATATATAAAATTACCAATAATGTAAATGGAACACTCACATAAATTGGGTTTGCAAAAATACCATCAAAAACGGATTGACTATGAATGGTTATATCGTAGATGTTAAAATACTGTAAAGCAATTGTACCCATTAATAAAACCGCTAAAGTCCAAAAAGCAACATTGTTTTTATTAATAATAAAGTTTAAAAAGTTGGCACATTGTGTTACAAAAATCATTGTAAACAACCATCCTAAAGCTCCATATACACTATAATCTTGTCCAATTAAAACAACCGTAAACGGAATATAGAAGAACAAGGAAAAAATATTAAATGCAGAAAACATTGATTTGCCTAATACATAATGCACCAGTTTATTCTTCTTGATGGGAAGCACCAATAAAGGTTTTACATTCATTACTGGCATTTTTTGCATTAGATACCTAAAAATTAAATCTCCAATAATTGCAAAAATTAAAAAGGAATTTACTACTTGTAAAGGGTCTGAGCCTGGCATTGCTTTTCTAATTAAGAAAAAACTTCCAACTCCTAGAACAAGGAAAGATGCCATCATGTACAAAGCAAAAAAGCCCATGATAATTTTTAACGCTATTCCCTTTTGCCAATAAGAAGAGCGGAAATATTGTTTCCATTCTAATTTTAAAAATCGTCTAAACATAAGTACTTGGTTAATTGTTTACTGGTTATAGGTGTCTTAAATATGGTTTTTGTTACAAATAATTTGCTTTTCTTTTTTAATCTTAATTTTAAGAAAAGTAATTACTTGCTAAATTTAACCTTTTTAAAAATATAGCTTTCGTGATTTGTTTCCTATTTTTGCATCTTTAAATAAAGATTGATGTCGAAATATTACACTTTAACAATTCAAAAAGTTATCAAAGAAACTGAAGATGCGGTTTCAATAGTATTTGATGTTCCTGCAAATTTAAAAGAAGAATTTTCTTTTAAAGCCGGACAATATATTACCCTAAAAACCATCATAAACGGTAAAGAAGTAAGAAGAGCTTATTCTATTTGTGCTTCTCCAAAAAGCAATGAGTTAAAAGTTGCCGTTAAAGCCGTTGAAAACGGTGTGTTTTCAACCTTTGCAACCACGTCATTAAAAAGCGGAGATTCGCTAGATGTATTTGTTCCTGAAGGAAAATTTGTTTTATCACCTGAAGCAAATAAAAACTATTTAGCTTTTGCTGCTGGTAGTGGAATTACACCTGTTTTATCAATGATTAAAACAGTTTTAGAAACCGAAAAGTCTTCTACGTTTACCTTGGTTTATGGAAATAAATCTGCTGCAAATACTATTTTTAAAAATCAATTAGACGCTCTTTTAGAACAATATCCAAACACTTTTAAATTAAATTATGTTTTTAGTCAAGAAAGAGTTTCTGATGCTCAATTTGGAAGAATCGAAAAGGGTATTACTAACTATTTTGTTAAAAACATCCATAAAGAAATTTCTTTTGACGCTGCCTTTTTATGTGGTCCAGAAGAAATGATTAACATTGTTTCGGATACTTTAAAAGAAAATAATTTTACTGAAAACACAATTCATTTTGAATTATTTACAGCTTCAACAGAAGAAAACAATATTGAAATTGAAGAAGGTAAAACAGAGGTTACGGTTTTATTAGATGATGAAGAGACAACCTTTACCATGAACAAAACAGACGATATTCTAGCAGCTTCTTTACGCAACAATTTAGATGCTCCTTATTCTTGTCAAGGAGGTGTTTGTAGTAGTTGTTTGTGTAAAGTGATTGAAGGAGAAGCGGTAATGACTAAAAATAGTATTTTAACTGATGGAGAAGTAGAAGAAGGGTTTGTTTTAGCTTGTCAGGCACATCCAACAACTTCAAAAATAATAATTGATTTTGATGATGTTTAAGAAATTGTATCTTTAAAAAATGGATTTTTACGACATAAAAAATGCAATACTATTTGGGTTCTTTCTTTCTTTTATGATTGGCCCTGTATTTTTTATGTTGATACAAACAAGCATTTTAAAAGGTGCAAGAGCTGCAATAATGTTTAACCTAGGTGTTATCTTTGGGGATGTTGCATTTATTGTGATTGCTTATTTAGGGAGTAGACACTTATTAGAAAGAATTAAAGACGACCCAAGGTTGTTTTTTATTGGAGGGTTGATTTTGGTAGTTTATGGTCTCATCACTTATTTTGATAAATCAAACAAAAAAGAAGTTGAAAACACACCTATTATAGAAATTCCTGTAAGTAACAATTATTTAAAACTTCTTTTTAAAGGATTCTTTTTAAACTTTATTAATATTGGTGTGCTAGGGTTTTGGCTGGGTTTAATAGTTGTTATTGGACCAACGCTAGACATGAACCCAAATCATATTTTTTGGTACTTTACAACAATCATTATTAGTTATTTTATTACTGATTTAGGAAAGATTTTCTTGGCCAAGAAATTAAAAAAGAAGCTAACTGTAAACATAATTTACAGAATTAAAAAAACCATGGGTGTTTTGTTAATTATTTTTGGAGTTGGATTAATACTAAAAGGTTTTATCCCTAAAGAAAAATTAAATATAGACAACTTTATAGAACGTGTTGAAAAATAAAAAAGCGAGGTAAAAACCTCGCTTTTTTAAATTTATAAACTTGAATTTAGTTTTTCATTTTCTTATTCAACGCTTCATAAACATTGTTTTCTCTGTCTATATCTGCCATTAATTGAGAAGTATCTATCTCTACTTTTTTAATGTCTTTTGAAACTGAGAAAGAATACGAAGGATAAGACCAAGCCCAATCATCAATAACTGTAGCGTTTGTTGGTTTGTTTCCTCTCATCATGCGTAATGGAATATTAAAATCTTCTGTTGTTCCATCAGCATACGTTACTGTAACATCAATAGGCATCGGCATTTTTCCAATTCGCTCTAATGTAATTTTCTTACCATCAACACTTTGAATTCCGTAATCTATTGTGTGAGTTGTTTGTGCCCATTCGTTTAAGTACCAATCTAAATGTAGCCCAGAAACCTTTTCTGCTGTTCTTTTAATATCGTTTGGCGTTGGGTGTTTAAAGCTAAAATCGTTGTAATATTTTTTTAATGTTTTCTTTACATTGTCTTCTCCGATTACATAATTCAACTGCGCTAAAAACATACTCCCTTTTGTATAACTAGCAACACTATAAGCAGTATTTAAATCAAATCGATCTGAATGTGTAACTAACGGCTCTTCGATACCTTCTTTTACCACATAAAAATATCCACCATAACTTCTTCCTCCAGTAGGTCTTCCATCACCTCCTCTTAATATTTTATTTGATGCCAATCCAGAAATATACGAAGTAAATCCTTCATCCATCCAAGGGTGTTTACTTTCATTATTCGCTAAAATTTGTTGGAACCAAGTGTGTCCCAATTCGTGAATAATTGTTCCAATATTACTTCTTTTTCCTCCTCCTGCAACAAATGTTGCCATAGCATATTCCATTCCTCCGTCACCAGCTTGAATTACAGAGTATTGTTTCCATGGATATGGTCCAACATTTTCGCTAAAAAACTCCATTGCTTTAGCGGTTAAAGGTTGATTTTTTGTCCAGTTTTCTTTATTGTAATCTCTGTCTTTATAAAAGAAGTGGATGTCTGGTCCGTTTTCCATTTTATAAATATCGTGCACATATTCATCATCAGCAGCCCAAGTAAAATCATGTACTCTTTCGGCTTTAAAGTGCCAAGCTAATTTTGGTGTGTCTGGAACATTTAATGGCTTTGTTTTGTCTTCATAACCATGTCCTATTTCTTGTGGGTTTTGTAGATTTCCTGTTCCCCCAATGGTGTAATTTCTATCAATTCTAAGTGTTACATCAAAATTTCCCCAAACTCCTTGAAATTCTCTGGCGATGTATGCATGTGCTTGCCATCCTTCAAAGTCATATTCTGCCATTTTAGGATACCATTGCGCCATAGACATTGCAATATCGTCTCTACTGTTTCTTCCAGCTCTACGAATATGAACCGGTAATTGCCCATCAAATTCCATGTCAAAAGTTACATTAGATCCAGATTTAATTGGTTCATTTAATGTAACTTCTAAAACAGTACCCGCAACTTTAAATTTCACGTCTTTTCCGTTTTGTTTTAACGACTTAATTTTTAAATATCCTATTTCATTAGGTTTTAACATTGCAATTCTACTTTTGTAGATTGGTTTTTCTCTAGTTCCTTCGTTAATAACCATTCTTCCGTCTGGGTCTCCAATACTTTGCAGACGCGCATCCATTTCGCTTCCTGGTTGAAAAGCATTGTAATACAAGTGATAATATACGTTGTTTAAATCATCTGGTGAGTTGTTTGTATAGACTAACTTTTGAGTTCCGCTGTATTGAAACTTTTCTACATTTACATCAACATCCATTGTATAATCAACATGTTGTTGCCAATACCCATTAGTAGATGAAGTTGAATTTTTTGAGTTTTGTGCACAAGAAATCATTAGTGAAAATGATAGCGCAACTAGAAAAACTTTTTTCATGATAATATTAATTTTATTTGGTTTGTGATCTCTTTTTAAGAAAGCATCTGTAAATCTAATGCTCTTTTTTTATATATACTAATTCGGTATACAAGGATTATTTTCCATTTACCATTCGGTCTGCTATTTTTAGCGCGTTGTATGCATTGACAATTCTTCCGGTAACGGATAATTCAGAAAAAGGAACTTTTTCTCCTGTTGGATTATCTTGAGAAAAGGAACCTGGCTTTATTACCTCTAAATCTATTTTAGTTCCAGAGTTCATAATAATATGTTTTACTTGTTTTGCAGACAATTTAGGATAGTACGAACGGATTAAAGCAGCAACACCCGCTGTTGCTGGAGCCGCCATTGACGTCCCATTAAAATATTCGTATTCATTTTCTGGAACTGTAGAATAAATTTGAACTCCAGGTGCAAAAATATCAACATTAATTTTTCCATAATTGGTAAAATCCGCAGGTAAATTCTCGTTGTAATCAGAGCTCATTGCTCCAATAGTAATTACATTATCAACAAATTCTGTCTTTAAATCTTTTGAATCGTTCGGAAAGGTTTTTTTTACGTCGATGTTTTTTGCATCATTTCCAGCTGCATTTACAATTAAAACATCTTTTTCTGCGGCATATTTTATAGCTTCAAAAACCCATTCTTTGTTTGGTGAATACGATTTTCCAAAACTTGTATTGATCACTTTTGCGCCATTATCTACCGCATATCTAATAGCCAATGCAACATCTTTGTCATATTCATCTCCATCAGGAACTGTTCTTACAGCCATGATTTTAACATTATTTGCAACGCCGTTCATTCCGATTCCATTGTTTCTTACAGCTGCAATTATACCTGAAACATGTGTGCCATGTGCTTCTTCTTTTGTGGTATGTCCTGTTTTGTTATCGCCATAAAATTTTATTGAAAAATTTTGAGCATTATCTCCTAGAGCTTTTCTATAATCTGTTTTTAGATTATCACCACTCATTAGGTCTTCTGCATTTTTAATTTCTTTCTTGATTTCTGTTATTGCTTGACTAAGAGAGTTCAGTCCAAGACCAAACATCTGTTTTGCAATATTTACACTTTGCATTAAACCCGGGTTGTCTGATTTGATAGTGTTTAAATCTTCTAGGGTGTATGTTTTCTTTTTTAAATGATCTGTTATCGTTTTGTCTGCAAATTGAACTGCTTGTAAAATCTGATTAAATCTAAACTTGTTTGCAGATGCTTCTTTGGTTTTTTTATCCTGAGCTTCTTTTATTGATTTATACGTAGCTTCATCTACTAACTTAGGATTTTTAAGAATTCTCTCTACCTCTGCATTTTCTTTAAAAATTGGCCCTAGAAAATTCCATCCGTTAATGTCATCTACATACCCGTTTTTATCATCGTCTTTTCCGTTATTCGGAATTTCTTTTTTGTTAACCCAAGCAACCGCGCTTAAATCTTCGTGTTTTAAATCTGTTCCAGAATCTACTACTCCTACAATTACTTCAACTCCTTTTTTCCCTTTTAAAAAAGCATATGCTTTTTCAATGCTCATTCCTGGAATGGTGTCTGTAGCTAGGTCAGCATGACCCCAAGTTTGTTTTTGAGTTTTTGTTAATGGCGCTTTTTTTGCTGATATGATTACAGCATTATTTGTTCCTAAAGGAACAGGGATTGTGTTTATTGTTTTACATCCTGTTAATAGTATAGCAACTACACTTGCAAAATAAAGTGGTTTTAAAAATTTCATCTTTTTCTCTCTTTTCTAATTAAATATTTCCGAAAACTTAAAGGTATCTTTAAGCTGTACTCCTTTTTCTGTATGCTTTAACGTACAAAGTTCTGTGGAAGCATCATGCTCTAAGAATAAAAAATATTCGTTATCTGCAGCTTCATTTAAAAATTGTGCTTTTTCTTTAATGGTTAACAAAGGTCTTGTATCATAACCCATCACATAAGGCAGAGGAATGTGTCCTGTTGTAGGCAATAAATCTGCCATAAAAACAACTGTTTTTCCTTGATATGCTATTTTAGGGAGCATTTGTTTTTCTGTATGGCCATCCATATACAACACCTCAAAACCAACATCTTTAATGCCGTTTTTAATAAAGTTTAATTGTCCGTTTTCTTTTATTGGCTGAATGTTTTCAGTTAAAAAAGAGGCTTTCTCTCTTGGATTGGGAATTGTTGCCCATTTCCAATGTTCTTCATTAGACCATACTTTTGCGTTTTTAAACGCTGGCATAAACCCCGTTTTGTCCTTATTCCATTGGATTACACCTCCGCAATGATCAAAGTGCAAATGTGTTAAAAATACATCTGTAATATCATCTCTATGAAATCCAAGTTTTGCTAAAGAAGCATCAAGTGAAAAATCTCCATACAAGTAATAATATCCAAAAAACTTTTCTGTTTGCTTAGCTCCAAGTCCCGTATCAACCAATGTTAATCTATCTCCGTCTTCTATAAGCATACAACGCATGCTCATAGAGATTAAGTTATTCGCATCTGCCGGATTTGTTCTTTGCCAAATAGACTTCGGAACAACACCAAACATAGCTCCGCCATCAAGCTTAAAATTTCCAGTTTCTATTGGGTATACTTTCATAAAAACAAAGATGCAGAAAAAAGAGTAATTTTTTGTTAATGAAAACAAAAAATAACCTATAATTTATAAGAGTTTTAAAGTTTTTGAGCTATGCAAAATAAATATAAATTCCTATTACAAAAAGACAAATTGCTATTCCTACTTTTTGGGTGTGTTGCCAAGGGGTAATATCTACTTGTTTTGTGTTTTCTTGTACAAATGCTTCTTTTCTTGGTTTTAACTTTCCAATTATGATCATAATAACAATATTTAACACAAATAAAATGGCCATAATGTCTAAAAAGTGTGGGTATGCATTTGCTTTAATCAAAGCTAATTCTGATGCGTTTGTTATGCCGCTAGAGGATGCTTTTTCAAGTGCTGAATTAATAAAATAGGGCTGTAAAAAGAATTGGCTTGTTATGTATAAAAAACAACCAGAAAGCAATCCTATTTTTGCTGCTACTGCAGGAACTCGTTTTGTTAAATAACCAACAACAATTATGGTTAAAATAGGAATGCTATAAATTCCGTTTATTTCTTGTAAATATGCAAACAAGCTACCCGCATTGGCTATCATGGGTGCAATAAACATTGAAGCGATTGCCAAAACAACACCAAATAGTTTCCCATATTTAACAACTGTTTTTTCAGCTGCTTCTTTATTAATGTGTTGCTTGTATATGTCTATTCCAAACAACGTTACAGAACTGTTTAAAACACTATTAAATGAGCTCAGTATTGCTCCGAATAAAACAGCAGCAAAAAAGCCTAATAATGAGGGTGGTAAAACTTTGTTCACCAACATGGGATATGCGTCATCTGCATTTTCCAAACCTCCGTTAAACATGTGAAATGCAATCAATCCTGGTAAAACAACAATAATTGGCCCTAATATTTTTATAAATGAAGCGAGTAATAATCCTTTCTGTCCTTCTGCTAAATTTTTTGCCCCTAGTGCTCGTTGAATAATTTGTTGATTTGTTCCCCAGTAAAACAATTGAACCAACATCATTCCAGTAAAAATAGTATAAAAAGGCACAGGGTCTGTTGGTCCACCCATTGATTTAAATTTATCTGGATGCTCTGTGACTATAACAGAAAGTCCATCAAGCATGCTTCCATCTCCAATCATAATTAACCCAAAAACAGGAATCATAATTCCACCTATTAGTAACCCTATGGCATTAATTGAATCAGAAATAGCAACTGCTTTTAAGCCTCCTAAAACTGCATAAATAGAGCCAATAATTCCAATTCCCCAAACACAAATCCAAATGGACTGTGTTTGACTTACATTTAATAATTCTGGCACATTAAACATACCGCTGATAGCTAGTGCTCCAGAGTATAAAATTACTGGTAATAAAACCACTACATATCCAGATAAAAACAAGCCAGAAGTAAGTGTTTTTGTTGTTGTATCAAATCTTTTTGCTAAAAATCCAGGAACCGTTGTTAAGCCCCCTTTTAAATATCTTGGAAGTAAAAATATAGCCGTTGCTATCATGGCAATTGCCGCTAATGTTTCCCAAACCATAACAGATAAACCGCTTTGATATGCAGACCCATTTAACCCTACTATTTGCTCTGTAGATAAATTGGTTAATAAAAGTGATCCTGCGATTACTCCTGCTGTTAAACTTCTTCCCCCTAAAAAATAACCATCTGAAGTAGATTCGTTTGTGTTACGAGTAGCGAAGTAAGAAATAACGGCAACTAGGACTGTAAATCCTACAAATGAAAGAATGCTTAACATATTCGTTTTTTTGTTGTTTGGTTACGAATGTAAATAAATTTGAGGAAAAGGAGGATTAAAGAGGTATTTCATGTGAAATTTTTGTTTTGCTGATTCTTCTTAAAAAGCATAAAAACAAAATCACACTGTATTAAAAAACCTATTTCGCCCTCCCAAAATTTGTATTCTTTGATTTAAGGAATTTTGCTCCTGTTTATCTTTTTTTATAAAACTAAAAAAAAATTACATACTCTCTTTTTTAATTAATAGTTTCAAAAACAATTATAAACATTTGAAATCATGAATAATTTTCAATTGGTTGACTAAATGTTGACTAGAAAAAATCTCAAACAACACATAAATCGTACATATTATAAAACAACAAAACCTCAACTCACTTATTATTAGCTTATTAAGGTTTTTTAAAGAGGTGTCGAGCGGATTCGAACCGCTGTAGATGGTGTTGCAGACCACTGCCTAGCCACTCGGCCACGACACCTTTTGCGTTGGCAAATTTAAGGAAAAATCCTGTTTAGGCAAGGTTTTTTTATGCTTTCCTTTTTTTTGTTAAAATAATTTTTACATCTTCTACGTTGCCTCCAATTGGTGGGTTTATTTTTGCAACAGAAATTGTTGCTTTTTTAACCAAGTGAAGTTCTCTAAAGATTCTGTCCATAATTCTTTGAGCAACATGCTCTAAAAGCTTAGACCTTGTTGCCATTTCTTCTTTTACAATAAAATTTAAATGAACATAATCTACTGTATCAATTAAATCATCTGTTGTTGAAGATTTTTGTAAATTTGCTTTGATTTCAATATCAACTCTGTATTCAGAGCCTATTTTTGCTTCTTCATCCAAACACCCATGAAAGGCATAAATTTTGATGTTGTTTACTTGAATAATTCCCATAGCACAAAAGTATTAAAGTTATGGAAGAATTTAGGGTTAAATAATTAAAAATAAACAAATGAAATAAATAAAAAAGGTAACTCGTTTATTGCTCCTAGCGGTTATATTTGCAAACTTATCTTCTTGCATCATTAATGATAATATTAAAGATTCCACAGCTCCAATCGATCCAGGAAATGACCCGAATTTTCAAATTGTTGCTAATACAGATGATCAATTTAAAGATTTAAACAGAAAAATTATTGTTTTCGACATTCCAATTTTTGCATTTAAAACGGTTGAAGATTCAAAATTAATTCATGTAGCAAACATTTTAGCTCAGTATTTAGATAACGATGAAGATGGTGTTGTTGATAATTCTACTATTCACAATCAATTAAAATCAGGGATGCCCTTTATTTTTCTATGGAAAACGACCACAGAAAGAGATGCTTTTATTGCTCCTGGCGGATTTAATGTTTATAGTATTGGTGAAGATTCTATGAATAGCACATGGCATTCAAATGGACATACAGGTGTTTTTGATGGGGCTTTAGAGTCTGTTTGGGCATTTATTACAAAAAATGGTCATCAAGTTTCATATCCATCAACTTTTAGCGCTCAGGCAACTTCAGAAATTAGCGATGCTATGAATACGGCTCGTGGAGGCGTTTTTCAAAATCCTCCTGCTAGTTATCCTGCGGGTGCTTGGTATACAAATGCTGACATTACTTGTAACTTTTCTTGTCAAGTAACAACATATAGTTTTTGGGTGCTTTCATCTATGTTAGGAGCTAATGAAAATCGATTAACTGATATTCAAAATGAATGGACATTAAATACAAGAGCTAAAGTTCAGGCAACAGATGTGAAAGCTTGGGCCATCTTTACAAATACCAATTATAAATTACCAAGTGTTTTGCCAGACGGTACTTATAAACACTAAATTATTAAACGCTATAAAAACCCTTTCACATTCCTTGAAAGGGTTTCTTTTTTAATAGAAACAACCTCAACTATTTTGCTTAATTTTGTGGCTTCAATCTTAAGAGAACATGTCAGAAGAAAAATTACCGCTCAACTTTTTAGAGCAAATTATTGAAGAAGATTTAGCAAACGGAATGTCAAAAGAAAATTTGCGTTTTCGTTTTCCTCCAGAACCTAATGGATATTTGCATATTGGTCATACCAAAGCAATCGGAATTAGTTTTGGTTTGGGAGAAAAATACAATGCGCCTGTAAACTTGCGTTTTGATGACACAAACCCGGCAAAAGAAGAACAAGAATATGTAGATGCCATTAAAGAAGATATTTCTTGGTTGGGTTATACATGGGCAAATGAGTTGTACTCTTCAGACTACTTTCAACAATTATATGATTGGGCTCTCCTATTGATAAAAGATGGAAAAGCTTATGTAGATAGCCAAACTTCTGAAGAAATGCGTATTCAAAAAGGAACTCCTACTGAAGCTGGTACCAATAGTCCTTATAGAAATAGATCTGTAGAAGAAAACTTGGAATTGTTTCAAGGAATGAAAGACGGAAAATTTAAAGAAGGAGAACACACCTTGCGTGCAAAAATTGACATGGCGAGTCCAAATATGTTGTTGCGTGACCCTTTGATGTACAGAATCATGTACAAATCTCATCACAGAACAGGTACAGATTGGTGTATTTATCCAATGTACGATTGGACACATGGAGAAAGCGATTATATTGAGCAAATATCACATTCATTATGTTCTTTAGAGTTTAAACCTCACAGAGAATTGTATGATTGGTTTAAAGAAAATGTATATTCTTATAGTAGCAATGCATATCCATTACAACCAAAACAACGTGAATTTTCTCGTTTAAATTTGAGCTATACAATTATGAGTAAGCGAAAATTATTGACCTTGGTTGAAAATGGTGTTGTTGCTGGTTGGGACGACCCAAGAATGCCAACAATTTCTGGTTTAAGAAGACGAGGTTATACGCCTAACTCTATTAAGAACTTTATTGAAACTGTTGGGGTTTCTAAGCGTGAAAACGTGATTGATGTTGCGTTATTAGAGTTTAAAATTAGAGAAGATTTAAATAAAACAGCAAATAGAGTAATGGCTGTATTAGATCCTGTAAAAGTGATAATTGATAATTATCCTGAAGGAAAAGAAGAACTGTTAATTGCAGAAAATAATCCTGAAGATGAAAACTCGGGCGTTAGAGAAGTTCCTTTTTCAAGAGAAATTTATATTGAAAGGGAAGATTTTAGAGAAGAAGCGAACAAAAAATTCTTTAGACTTAAATTGGGTAAAGAGGTTCGTTTAAAAAATGCTTATTTGATTTCAGCTACTAGCTGCGAAAAAGATGAAAACGGAGAAATTACTACCATACATTGTTCTTATGATCCATTAACAAAATCTGGAAGCGGCACAGAAGAAAGTAAACGAAAAGTTAAGGGCACTTTGCATTGGGTTTCTATAAAACATGCAGTAAAAGCAGAGGTAAGAGCTTATGATAGGTTGTTTTTAGATGAAGCTCCAGATTCGCACAAAGACAAAGATTTTATGGAGTTTATCAACCCAAGTTCATTAGAGATTATTAACGCTTATGTTGAGCCAAGCTTGCAATCTGCAAAAATAGGAGAGCGTTTTCAGTTTCAACGTTTGGGTTATTTTAATGTAGATAACGATTCAACTTCAGAAAATCTGGTTTTTAATAAAACCGTTGGTTTACGAGATAGTTGGGGAAACAAAAACTAAAAAAAAGGATCGCAAATTGCGATCCTTTTTTGTTTACATTTTTTCTACATTAAAAAACAGATTGACATAAAACTCCGCCAATTAAAGCAAGGGTTACTGTCCAATACCCAGCATTTATTAGTACATATTTTAATGTTTTTCTTTTAAACATCGCATTCGTCCCGATAATTGGCAATCCAATTAATAGTCCGACCATTGCCCCATGCAATGCTCCGTGTCCAAATGTTCTAAAACGATCTCCGTAAGTTGCTAAAAAATTTTGAAAATAGGTAAATGCTTCTCCCGTTCCTTCTGTAAATCCGGGTTCACCCATTAATACAGATTGTGCACCAAACTGATGAATTACTAAGGTTTGTAGTAGGCCTGCAATTAAAAAAATTTAGCACATAGCTCAATCCAAAAATTAATGCCATGTTACCACCTTTTAATGATTCTTCAGTAAAACCCATTTCTTTCATCCATGCTTTTTGAAAAAGCATTGGTCCGTACCAAATAAAGCCCATAATTAAAGGAATTAGGGCCGCAATGGCTGTAGTTAAAAAATTAAATTCCATACTGTTTTTGTTTATTGGTTCTTTCAAATATAACAAATAAGTTTTTGATTTTGAACTGTTTAAAATAAAAAAAGGCTAAAACAATTTGTTTTAGCCTTTTAATATGTGTGTTTTTTTCTACTTTATTTTTAATGATTTACCTATTGCTTCTAATTCAAAAATAAAGTCTCTTTTGTCTATAGATGGTGCATACGTAAACCCTTCAAAAACAATTAATCTGTTGTTTTTTTCATCAACTACAGTATAATTAATAAACGGTCCTGCCATAAAATCGTTTTTAACTTCCCATTTTCCTCTTGTTTCAAAAGCTTTTTTATTGTCAATTACGGCTTCTTTGGTTTGAGGGGTAAAAGCTGCTTCTGTAATCATATACATTCCTTCTTTAGACCCAGGAATATGTTTTTCGCCAATTATATTTCTATTATTAATGATGTTATTGTTTACATCTAAATCAAATTCTTCTGTTAAGGGAACTGAATACACCAAAATGTTACTTCTTCCATCTCCGTGTGCAATTCCACTCATTAAATATTGCCTTAGCCATAAAAAATCTCCTGTATCTTCTACAGTTCTAAAGTCAGTTGGAATTATTAAAGAAAGTCCTAATTTTTCTAATGTTTTGTATTTAGAATCATCAACTCTTTTGTTATAAAATCGATCTTGTATATCTTTAATATCCGAGTCTCTAAAGATTTTGACAATTTCCTTTTTGTGTTTTTCTAACTGCGCATTTAATGATTCTTTATCTTTTGCAGTAACATAAACTAAGGTTTGAGGCCTCGCATAAAAATCGTTTTGGACACGAAAAGATTCTTTATCTCCAACCTGAACAAACAAAATATTTTTGTATTTATTCATCATACTTCCAAAACCTTTAGGTGCAATTTGGGTAACACTAAACATGGTTTCTGGCTGAGGCAAACCAACCACTAACTCACCTAAAAAGTCTCTAAGATTATCTCCTATTTTACCAGACCAGTCTTTGGCTTCAGTTACTACCAGAAGATGGTTAGATTTTCCTACGGAACTGCTTAATACAAAGGTTTCTTTTGCGTCTTTACATGATGTTAAAAAAAGTAATAGAGCTACTATTGTTAATCCTTTTTTCATATTTATCTATTTAACGTTTTAGTTGTCGGGTGTTCTCCTTCAAATATTGTTCCAATTTTAAAGAATCAATTTCTTTTTTTATAATCTTTTAGGAAAAATAGTAAGCCTTTGTCCAATTTTTAAATTGGTGCTTCTTAGTCGATTCCATTTTTTAATTTGACTCACACGAACCCCAAATTTTTTAGCAATTCTTCCTAAGTAATCTCCGCTTCTAACTTTATACCTAATTCGTTGATTTAGCTCTAAATATTTAGGTAAAGGTTTTTCTCTCTTTGCATTGTCTTCTTCAACTAGAGAGTATAATTCTTTCTCTTTCGCTAAAAATTTAACGGTAGCGTTTCTTGGAACTGTAACTGCATAATTTTTCCCTTTTACAAACGGAATGATATCTAATTTGTATTCTGGATTTAAAAACTGTAGCATTTCTGTTTCTATTCCTGTGATTTCTGTGATTTGATCAAACGAAACTGTTTTTTTAACTTGAATTGTATCTGTTGCAAAATGATAAATAGGTGGGTTTTCTGGAGCCAAGCCGTGTTCTTTTGCATATTTAAAAATATATAGGGTTGCGTAAAAAGCAGGCACATACCCAGCTGTTTCTGTTGGTAAATATTGGCGAATATTCCAATAATTTTGATATCCTCCTGAACGTTTGATTGCTTTCGAAACATTTCCTGGTCCAGAATTATAGGCTGCTAAAGCCAAATCCCAATCGCCAAAAATATCATATAAATCGCTCAAATACTTACAGGCTGCTATGGTTGCTTTTATAGGGTCTTGCCGCTCATCTACATAAGAACTCACATTTAATTTATACTGCTTTCCGGTTAAATACATAAACTGCCACAAACCTCTTGCACCAACTCTAGATCTTGCTCTGGGATCTAAAGCAGACTCTACAATCGCTAAATATTTCATTTCTAGCGGAACATCAAACTGATCTAAATATTTTTCGAACATTGGAAAATAATACTCCGCTTTTGCCATTAAACTTGGATAGTATTTCTTCCTGTATTTTAAATATGAATTGATTACGTTTTCTAAAATAGGATTGTATTCAATGAAAAATGGAGATGTATTGTCTAAGTGCTTTAAGCGCTCCTTTAAAAGGTTTGTTGGAATTTTTACCGACGGTTGCTCTTTAGCTTCTAATCCCTTTATTACATAATTTATGTTGTCTGTTAGAGGAGATTTGTATTGGGTTTCAACCACCAAACTATCAATTACAGAGAGGTCTTTATCACTAAAAAACCCTTTTTTAAGACTTGTTTTTATTGTGGTTTTTGGAATGCTGTCTGTCTTGTTTTGTGCAGATATAGAAAAAACTAAAAAAATAAGTAAAAATGTAATTTTCAAGTTTCTCATATTTAAAATTCTAATTCTACAGCAATCGGACAATGGTCTGAATGCTTAGCTTCTGGTAAAATATATGCTCTAGAAATGTTCTCTTTTATGGGGTCTGCAACAAGTGCATAATCCAATCGCCATCCTTTATTGTTTGCTCTCGAATTCGCTCGATAACTCCACCAAGAAAACTCTTGTCTGTCTTTATTTAAATACCGAAAACTATCTATAAAGCCGTTTTCTATAAAATCTCCCATCCACGCTCTCTCCTCTGGTAAAAACCCTGAAACACCTTTCATTTTTGGGTTGTGAATATCTATTTCTTCATGACAAATATTATAATCTCCACAAATCACTAAATTCGGAATTTCCTTTTTTAAATTATTTATATACTCTTGGAATTCTGCCATGTAGTTGAATTTAAAATCCAACCTAGCATCATTTGTTCCAGAGGGAAGGTATAAGCTCATGATAGAAATAGAATCAAAATCTACGCGCAGGTTTCTTCCTTCAAAATCCATCGATTCAATCCCTGTTCCATATTCAACATGATTTGGTTTTTGTTTACATAAAATGGCAACCGAAGAATACCCTTTTTTTTCTGCCGAAAACCAATAATGATAGGGGTATCCAGCTGCCTCAAACTCAGATACATCTAATTGCTCTTGATGAGCTTTTGTTTCCTGAATACAAATTACATCTGGACTCGCAGATTGTAGCCAATCTAAAAACCCTTTTTTTAAAGCTGCTCGTATTCCGTTAACATTGTAAGAAATTATTTTCATTGTTAAAATTGCATTTCTGGAATTTCCCCTTCAACAATTAATGTTCCTTCTGTGGCTGCTTTAATTTCTTCTACAGAAACCCCTGGAGCTCTTTCTAACAAGTGAAAAGAACCATTTTTAATTTCTAAAACTGCTAAATTAGTTACTACTTTTTTTACACAACCCACTCCTGTTAATGGTAACGAACATTCTTTTAATAATTTAGACTCTCCTTTTTTATTGGTGTGCATCATGGCAACAATAATGTTTTCTGCTGACGCGACTAAATCCATTGCGCCACCCATACCTTTTACCATTCTGCCTGGAATTTTCCAGTTTGCAATGTCTCCGTTTTGTGCAACTTCCATGGCACCTAGAACCGTTAATTGAACGTGTTGTCCTCGAATCATGGCAAAGCTCATTGCTGAATCAAATAAAGATCCTCCATCTAAAATTGTAACGGTTTGTTTTCCTGCGTTGATTAAATCAGCATCTTCAGCTCCTTCTATAGGAAAAGGTCCCATTCCAAGTAATCCGTTTTCTGATTGAAATTCAACATCAATTCCTTTAGGAATGTAATTTGCTACCAACGTAGGAATTCCAATTCCTAAATTCACATACCATTTATCTTGTAATTCTTGTGCAATTCTTTGTGCTATTTGTTCTTTTGATAATGCCATCTTGTTACGATTTAGGAGTTACTGTTCGTTGCTCTATTCTTTTTTCGTAAGCTGTTCCTTGAAAAATTCGTTGTACAAAAATTCCTGGAATATGAATTTGATTTGGGTCTAATTCGCCCGCTTCAACCAATTCTTCAACTTCCACAACAGTTGTTTTTCCTGCCATTGCCATCATTGGATTAAAGTTTCTTGCTGTCCCTTTAAAAATTAAGTTTCCTGCTGTGTCTCCTTTCCATGCTTTTACAAATGCAAATTGAGCATCAAAAGCATGTTCTAACACATACATTTTTCCGTTAAATTCTCTTGTTTCTTTTCCTTCAGCGACTTCGGTTCCGTAACCAGCAGGGGTGTAAAAAGCAGGAATCCCTGCTCCTGTTGCTCTACATCTTTCTGCTAATGTTCCTTGCGGAATTAAATCTACTTCTAATTCTCCTGACAACATTTGTCTTTCAAACTCGTCGTTTTCTCCCACATAAGAAGAAATCATTTTTTTAATTTGACGTTTTTGTAATAACAATCCTAAACCAAAATCATCAACTCCGGCATTGTTAGAAATACACGTTAAGTCTGTAACGCCTAAGTTTACCAATTCCGAAATACAGTTTTCTGGTATTCCACACAATCCAAAACCTCCTAACATAAACGTCATTCCGTTTTCAACTCCTTTCAGAGCTTCTTCTGCGTTTTTTACTACTTTATTTATCATTTTACTCTTTTTAAAAATCTATATCGCCTTTTTTAATAACGGGTTTTTCGTCCTCTTTTTCTTTTAATGGGTCCTTATCTGCACAATCCAATCGAATAGAGATTGGGTTTTCTGGTTTTTCAAAATCTTCTTTACTGATATTTAGTGTTGGATCTTCATAACACTTTCTCATAAAAATTGCCCAAGTTGGTAGAGACATAGATGCTCCTTGTCCTTTTCCAATTCCTTCAAAATGAATTGCATTATCTTCTCCACCTGTCCAAACTCCTGTTGCTAAATTTGGAACAACACCCATAAACCATCCATCTGTATGATTCTGAGTCGTTCCTGTTTTTCCTGCGATTGGATTGTCAAAACCATAAGGATAACCTGTTACATAATCTGGTCTGGCATAGGATGTTCTTAATCTAACTCCAGATCCGGCAGTTGTAACACCTTTTAGTAAATCCAACACCACATAGGCAGATTCTTCACTCAACACTTCTTGAGTTTTTGGCGTAAATTGCGTTAAAACTGTTCCGTTTTTATCTTCAATTCTGGTAATTATCATTGGTTCTACACGCAACCCTTTGTTTGCAAACATTGCATAAGCACTAACCATTTCATATAAAGACAATTCAACCGTTCCTAGTGCAATTGCTGGTGTTTCTGGAATCGTTCTTGTAATTCCAAGAGAGGCTTTTGCTAATCTAGAAACGTTTTGTGGACCTACCATGTCTATTAATCTAGCAGACATCGTGTTCACAGAATTCGCTAATCCGTCTTTTAAACTTAATTCTCCTTTGTATCTCGAATAAGGATTAGAACCAGAGTTTTCTGGAGTCCATGCTTTCATATTTCCGTACTTTCCTTTTGGTATTGTGTACAGAGAAATCGGATATGTATCACAGGGAGATAATTTTAACTGATTGATCGCTGTTGCATACACAAACGGTTTAAATGTTGAACCAACTTGTCTTTTTCCTTGCTCAACATGGTCGTATTTAAAGTGCTTATTGTTGATTCCTCCAACCCATGCTTTTATATGCCCTGTTTGTGGCTCCATTGACATTAAGCCAGAATGTAAAAAGTATTTGTAATATTTTATTGAATCTGCCGGAGTCATTAAGGTGTCTCTATCGCCTTTCCAAGTAAAAATTTTCATCTTCGTTTTTCTTAAAAAGGAAGCTTCAATTTCTTTTTCTGGAGTTCCAAGTCTTTTCATTTCTCGCCATCGGTCAGAGTTTTTCTTTGCTCTGGTTAAGATCATTTCAATTTGCTCTGGCTCTAGATCGTAAAAAGGAGCTGTTTTGTTGCTTTTTTGCTCTGCGTTAAAATAGCTTTGTAGGTTTGAAATATGCTCTTGTACTGCTTCTTCTGCATATTTTTGCATACGAGAATCAATCGTTACATAGACTTTTAATCCGTCTGCGTAAATATTATATTCTTCTCCGTTTGCTTTTGGATTTGTTTTTACCCATTGTTTTAAATATTCTCTTAAATACTCTCTAAAATAAGTTGCATATCCATCGCTATGACTTTCTGGTGTATAATTAATTTCTAAAGGAATTTTTTGCAAAGAGTCTTTTTGTTGAGTTGTTAAAAAAGCATTCTTTTCCATTTGTTTAAGCACAACATTTCTACGCTGATGTACTAGTTTTTTTCTTCTAAGAGGATTAAAATAAGAGGAGTTTTTAAGCATCCCAACTAACATAGCAGATTCTTCTGTTTTTAATTCATTGGGCTCTTTTCCAAAATAAATTCGTGCTGCAGAACGAATTCCAACTGCCTGATTTAAAAAATCGTAATTGTTTAAATACATTGCAATAATTTCATGCTTTGTATATTGTCTTTCTAGTTTGATAGAAACCACCCATTCTTTAATTTTTTGAATAAGTCTTTTTGCTGTGTTTCCAGAGGCTCTTTTTGTAAATAAGTTTTTTGCTAATTGTTGTGTAATAGTACTCGCGCCTCCGCCTTTTCCAAATTTAGAAACGGCTCTTGCCAAACTTCTAAGATCTATTCCAGAGTGCTCATAAAACCGCTCATCTTCTGTTGCTATTAAAGCCAAAACTAAGTTTTCTGGTAACTCTTTAAATTTTATAGGTGTTCTGTTTTCATAAGCGAATTTTCCTAATGTTTTTCCGTCTGAAGAAATAATTTCTGTGGCTAAATTATTTTGCGGATTTTCTAACTCTTCAAATGTTGGCAATGCTCCAAAAACACCCCAAGAAGCTAATAGAAATAAGAATAGAATAGATGCAAATCCGCCTATTACAATTCCCCAGAACCATTTTATATATTTTTTAAAATTTACTGTTTTTTTCTTAGTCATTTTTAATTCTTTTCTATTCTAAATCCAACTTCTGTAATTCCTTTTAAGCTTTCTATTCCGTTTATTTCACCATTTTTTCTCATGGCTTGAGTTATTGAAATAGTGTATTCTCCTGATACCGGAAAAACAACATTCTCTTTGTAAAACAGCTTACTCTCTTTAATTGCTGTTATTCCTTTTCCTAAAAAATGACCAGAATTATCGGCCATTTTATACTCTAACGTGTCTACAATTTTCTTGCCATTCGGAAAATTTAACGATGTAATTAAAAACAAATTGCTGAAATTGTAGTTTTGATTGTTTCTAACGTTTAAAAACAAGTTCTTTTTATTAATCGTGTCGTTAACGTTAAAGTTAAACAGAATAGCATTACTATGCTCCCATGAACCGTTTGGGACAGAAACAAAAGAGTCATACTCTCTTTTTGAATCACAAGAAATGATGCTAAAAGCAACAAAAACAAATACAATATAATTAATCTTGCTTGTTTTCATTATTGTTGTTTCGGTTTCTATTTTTGTTTTGGTTATTATTTCTGCGTTTTGGTCTCTTCGTTTGAGTGTTCTCTGCTACGCTTGTTGCTTCTCCTTTATGTTCATTAGGATTTCTTTTTTTAGTTGGTTGATTTGAGTTTTGAGCCCTAGCTGCTGGTTTCTTTTTATTTCTATTTCTATTATTTCTGCGTCCTTTTTTCTGCTTTGGAGCATCAAAACGCGTTAAACTATCTTGTCCAACTACATTTTCAAAATCAACCTTAACTATTTCTACAATATCCGATTCATAATCTTCTAACGGAGCTGCTTCCTCATTATTCTTATTCAACTCAATTATTTCTAAAACTTGATCAAGAGATAATCGAAACCATTTAAAGCTATTGTCTTTATACGTGTACCACAACATCTTTTTAAAGATGTCCATTTTAACGAAAATAGCATCACCATTTTCTGTTTTTAAAATTTTATCTTGTTTAGGAAACGCTTTTAAAGCATCTAAATACGTGTCTAATTCAAAGTTTAAACAACATTTTAGTTTTCCACATTGACCTGCTAATTTTAACGGGTTTAGAGATAATTGTTGATAACGTGCCGCTGCTGTATTTACTTTTCTAAAATCTGTTAGCCAAGTAGAGCAACACAATTCTCTACCACAAGAACCAACACCACCTAAACGGGCTGCTTCTTGACGCAAACCAACCTGTTTCATTTCTACTCTAATAGAAAATGCGCTAGCTAAATCTCTAATCAATTGTCTAAAATCTACACGTTCATCAGCTGTGTAGTAGAAAGTTGCTTTGTTTCCATCGCCTTGGTATTCTACATCAGAAAGTTTCATCTTTAGCCCTAAACGACCCAAAATTTCTCTTCCTCTTCGCTGGGTTTCTTGTTCTTTTTCTCTGTACGATTGCCAAATGTCAATGTCTTTCTGTGATGCTTTTCTGTAGATTTTTAAAATCTCTTCACTGTCTTCTGTAAGGTTTTTCTTTTTTAATTGCACCTTCACCAATTCTCCTCCTAAAGAAATAGTTCCAACATCATGTCCAGGAGAACTTTCAACAGCAACCACATCACCCATAGAAAGGGTTAGATTTTCTGTATTTTTAAAGAAATGTTTACGCCCGTTTTTAAATCGGACTTCGTAAATATTAAAAGGGGCTTCTCCACTTGGCAAGGTCATGTTAGATAACCAATCGAAAACAGACAATTTACTTCCGCTTCCGCAAGATCCGCCAGTTCCACAATTCCCGTTACTTTTACAGCCGTTTGGTACGCCACCGTCTTTTGTTGAGCAACTAGTACAGCTCATAGAATGTATATATTTTTAAAAAACTAAGGTGCTTTTTGTTGCAACTCTTGTTTTTATAGGGTTCTTAAATAATTTGAAAATCAACATAAAGTTGATGAATCTGTAAATATACGCATTCTCAAAGAATGAGAAAATGGTTTTTAAGCATAAAAAAAGACCTCTAAATTGAGGTCTTAATAATTTATTTATGCTGTTACTTCTTAAATGTCAATACCTCTGATCTTCCTTTTTTGAAAATCTTATTGCTATTTCCTTTTCCTTTTCGCAATTCTTTTTGAACTTCAAAAGGCAATGCTGCAATTTCCTTACATGCATTAGAACAACAGGTGTTCATCTTTTCTTGACACGATTTACACTGAATAAACAATAAATGACAGGCTTCGTTATCGCAATTTACATGCTCGTCACATGGCTCTCCACATTGATGGCAATTGGCAATTACATCGTCAGAAATTTTTTCTGATCGTCTGTGGTCAAACACAAAATTCTTTCCTAAAAATTTGTTTTCAATGCCTTCTGATTTTACTTGACGTGTGTATTCTATAATTCCGCCTTCTAACTGAAAAACATTTTTAAATCCTTTATGTTTGTAATAGGCTGATGCTTTTTCACAACGGATTCCACCCGTACAATACATCAATAAATTTTTATCTTCTTTATTGTCTTTTAAATCTTCTTCAATAATATCTAACGAATCTCTAAAGGTGTCTACATCTGGAGTAACAGCGCCATCAAAATGACCTATTTCGCTTTCGTAATGATTTCGCATATCCACACAAACAGTGTTTGGATCTGCCAACATTTCGTTGAACTCTTTTGCGTTTAAATGAACTCCTTTATTAGTTACATCAAACGTATCGTCATTTAAACCATCTGCAACAATTTTGTTTCTAACTTTTATTTTCAGTTTTAAAAACGACTTATTGTCTTGCTCTACCGCAACATTCAAACGAATATCTTTTAAAAACGGAATGGCATCTAATTGATTTTTTAATTCAATCATTCTATCCGAAGGAACAGAAATTTGAGCGTTGATGCCTTCGTAAGAAACATAGGTTCTACCAAGAACATCCAATTGGTTCCATTCAATAAATAATTGATCTCTAAAAGTTTGTGGGTCTTCTATCTTGTGATATTGATAGAAAGAAATGGTTAAACGATCCTTTCCGGCCTCGTCTATTAATACAGCGCGTTCTTTTGCGCTTAACTTATTGTACAGTTGCATGCTATACTTTTTTAGTTAGACAAAATATGTAGACTCTTTCGAATCTTTTAATACGCTACAAAACTACTACTTTTTAATAAAAACAAACAGCCTTTGCGTTTAATACTTAACAAATTCATATTTCTTGTAACGATTTAAACAACTTGAAAACTTATCTGTAATTTAAAATACAACTAATTGGTTTTTTGCTAATCTTTGCAGCTTCATTGATATACTAAATAGCAATTAAATGAGAGTAGCTGTTGTTGGCGCTACCGGAATGGTAGGGGGTGTACTATTAAAAGTGTTGGCAGAACGAAATTTTCCTGTTTCAGAATTAATTCCTGTGGCTTCAGAAAAATCTGTTGGTAAAAAAATGCTTTTTAAAGGACGAGAATATGTGGTTGTAAACTTAGCAACTGCCGTAAAAATGAAACCAGATATTGCTTTATTTTCTGCAGGGGGAGAAACCTCATTAGAATGGGCTCCAAAATTTGCTGAAGTTGGTGCTACAGTCGTAGATAATTCTTCTGCTTGGAGAATGGACACCACAAAAAAATTAGTGGTTCCAGAAATTAATGGAGATGTATTAACTTCTGATGATAAAATTATAGCAAACCCAAACTGTTCTACAATTCAGTTGGTAATGGCATTAGCCCCTTTGCATACAAAATACAAAATGAAACGGGTAGTAATTTCTACCTATCAATCTGTTTCTGGAACAGGTGTAAAAGCGGTGCAACAATTAGATAATGAAGAAGCTGGTATTGATGGTGAAATGGCATATCCACATCAAATAGGAAGAAATGCCTTGCCACACTGTGATGTGTTTTTGGAAAATGGGTACACCAAAGAAGAAATGAAATTGGTAAAAGAGCCCAAGAAAATTTTACGAGATGAGTCTTTTTCTGTAACTGCAACTGCGGTTCGGATTCCAACTGCAGGTGGACATTCAGAGGCAGTAAATGTGCAATTTGAAAACGATTTTGATTTGTCTGAAGTTCGTCAAATTTTAAGTGAAACTCCTGGTGTAATTGTTCAAGATGATGTTGCTAACAACGTATATCCGATGCCAATTACAGCGCATGATAAAGACGAGGTTTTTGTGGGTAGACTTCGTAGAGATGAATCGCAAGAAAACACTTTAAACTTATGGATTGTTGCAGACAATCTTAGAAAAGGAGCTGCAACAAATACCGTTCAAATTGCAGAGTATTTAGTAGCTAAAAATTTGGTGAGATCTTAACAATATTGCTCAATTGTTATTCTCGCGAAAGCGGGAATCCAAACTTGCTACATTGCAGTTATTTAGTTCTCTGAAAACCTACTTAATTCGTTTGGATTCCCTTTTTCAAGGGAATGATATGTTTAAAAACTTTATTACAATATCATAAAAAACCCGAGAATAAACTCGGGGTTTTTTTATTTCTCAACCTTTAAAACATCTTTTATAATCTGTTCTAATTGTGGTTTTGGTAAGGCGCCATTTGCCATTTGTGGGGCTTCGTTCATTGGACAAAATAACATTGATGGAATGCTTCTAATTGCAAAAGCAGCAGATAACTCTTGTTCTGCTTCTGTGTCTATTTTATAAATATTGATTTTACCACCATATTCTTCACTTAATTGTTCTAAAATTGGAGCAATCATTTTACAAGGTCCGCACCAATCTGCATAAAAATCAATTATTGCAGGAACTTTTCCTTCAAACTTCCACTCTTTGTTTTCTTCGAAATTAAAAACCTTTTCTAAGAAGGCTTCTTTTGTTAAATTTTCTGTCATTTACGTATTCTTTAATGTGCAAAGTTAGACGTATTTTTATTTAAAAAATTACAAACGCTTTTTTTATTCACTTTATAAACTTTTTGAGTAAAATGTAAATAGTTATATTTGTTAAATTATTAAAAACAGTTAACTCTTGTTTAAGCCAATAGAAGAATTGTTTATATACTAATTTAGAACGTTTTTAACCACATTAAATTTAAATTATGAAAAAATTAATTAAAAGAACGCTGTTTTTTTCCTCTATAGCTATGCTAACAGTTGTCGTTTCATGTAAAAATGAAAAAGCGAATGAAAAAATTCCCGGAATTGTTTTAGAGAACATGGACAAATCTGTTAAACCAACAGACGATTTCTTTAGATATACAAATGGTACTTGGCTTGATAAAACTGAAATTCCTGCAGACAGAACTTCTTGGGGTGGATTTGGAGAGCTTCGTAAAAAAACAGATGCTGATGTTTTGGCAATTTTAAACAAAGCAATTGAAGAAGGAAACTTTCCAAGAATAAAAGATGCTAAAGGAAATAAAACAGATTCTGATCAAGAAAAAGCAGTTAATTATTTTGAAAGTATTATGGATACTGTTTCTCGTAATAAACAAGGAACAGACCCTATTAAGCCTTATTTAGCTAAAGTTGATGAAATTAAAACAAAGAAAGATATAGAAACCTACTTAACAAACATGGCTCCTTATGGTGGTGGTGGTTTTTATGGTTTTGGTGTATCTAATGACTTAAAAAATAGCAGCATGAATGCTGGTTACTTATTTGCTGGAGGATTAGGTTTATCAAGAGATTATTATGTTGACGAAAAGGTGAAAGATAAACTTGAAAAGTATCAAGAATTCGTAGAGAAAATATTGAAAAAATTTGGTGATGATGATGCAACAGCAAAAAATAATGCGGCAAAAATTGTTGCCTTTGAAGCTAGTTTAGCAACACCAATGATGACAAAAGAAGAACGAAGAGATACTCGAAAAATGTATAATCCAATGACTGTTGCTGAGTTACAAAAACTAGCTCCTGCAATTGATTGGGATGCTCACTTAAAAGGAATTGGTGTTAAAAACATAGAAAAAGTTATTGTTACTGATCCTGGATACTTTAAGGAAATGAGCACTATTTTTAAGAAGAACTCTGTTAACGATATTAAATTAGTGTTGCGTTGGAATACCATAAAAAACGCTCTTAGCCTACTAAGTACAGATCTTGAAACCGACAACTGGGAATTTTATGCCAAAACAATGCGTGGGGCAAAAAAACAACGTCCAAGAGATGAGCGTGCTTTAGGTAATTTAAATGGTGCAATTGGAGAAGCATTGGGTAAATTATATGTAGATGAAAAATTTCCACCAGAAGCTAAGAAAAAAGCTAGAGAAATGATAGACAATGTTTTGCTGGGCTTTGAAAAGCGTATCGCAAAACTACCTTGGATGAGTGAAGAAACGAAGAAAAAAGCGTTAGAAAAGTTAAGCAAATTAACCGTTAAAATAGCATATCCTGATAAATGGAAAGACTATTCTGAATTAGAAGTTGTTAGTTTAAAAAACGGCGGAACTTATTTTGAAAACGCAATTAACGTTACAAAATGGAACTACAAAAAGAACATGTCTAAACTAGGAAAAGAAGTAGACAGAACTGAGTGGGGAATGTCTCCGCAAACAGTAAATGCTTATTTTAATCCAGTAAATAATGAAATCGTTTTCCCTGCTGCAATTTTACAGCCTCCTTTCTACAATTACCAAGCAGATGAAGCTGTAAACTATGGTGGAATTGGAGCTGTTATTGGTCATGAAATTTCACATAGTTTTGATGATTCAGGTGCTCGCTTTGATGGAGACGGAAACTTAAAAAACTGGTGGACAGAAAGCGATGCTAAAGAATTTGCAATTGTTGGTAAAAAACTAGTGGATCAATACAGTAGTATTGTTGTGATTGATAGCATGACAATAAATGGGCAGTTTACGTTAGGAGAAAACATTGGTGATTTAGGTGGAATTCAGGCTGCGTATGAAGGATTACAAATTTTCTACGAAAAAAATGGCCGTCCAGATAATATTGATGGATTTACCCCTGAGCAAAGATTCTTTTTATCTTGGGGTACTATTTGGAGAACAAAGTCAAGAGACGAAGCGTTAAAAAATCAAATTATGACAGACCCTCACTCTCCTGGAAAATATAGATCTTTTGTTCCTTTAAAAAATGTTGATGCTTTTTATAAGGCCTTTAATGTTAAAGAAGGAGATAAAATGTATTTGAAACCAGAAGACAGAGTTCGTATTTGGTAAGCTTTAAGAATAAAAAATGCTATTTTAGCCGTGAGTTTTATAAATACAACTCACGGTTTTTTTTATGCTAATCGTTTCTAATCTTTTTTTTCAATATCAAACCAAAAAACCTGTTTTAAAAGACATCAGTTTTCAACTTAAAAAAGGCGAACATTTATGTGTAATGGGCGAAAGTGGTTGCGGGAAATCTACTTTATTAAAAGCGGTTTACGGATTGTTAAATCTGAATAAAGGAACCATTTTTTGGGATGATACGAAAGTTCTTGGTCCAAAACATCATTTAGTTCCAGGAATGGATTTTATCAAATACGTAGCGCAAGATTTTGATTTAATGCCGTATACTTCTGTGTCAGAAAATATTAAAAAATTCTTGTCTCGTTTTTATCCTGAAGAGGCCCAAAAAAGAACAGAAGAATTACTAGAGGTTATTGAGATGACCGCTTTTGCGAACACAAAAGTAAAAACCTTAAGTGGTGGACAACAACAACGTGTTGCAATCGCTAGAGCATTGGCAAAAGAACCAGAATTGATTTTACTAGACGAACCTTTTAGTCAGATAGATAATTTTAAGAAAAACTCGCTTCGAAGAAAGCTTTTTGCTTATTTAAAAGAAAAAAATATTGCGTGTATTGTTGCAACGCACGACAAAAACGATGCACTTTCTTTTGCTGATACATTATTGATTATTCGAGATCATACAATATTAGTAAGCGGTACTCCAAAAAATATTTACAACAACCCTAAAGAAAACTATGTTGCTGCTTTGTTTGATGATGTGAGTGAAATTACCATCAATAATAAAAAGCAATTGTATTATCCGCATCAAATCAACATTGTTGAAGATTCAGAAATAAAAGCAATCGTTGTAAATTCTTATTTTAAGGGGTTTTATTGGTTGATAGAAGCTGAATTTAATGGACAAAAAGTATATGTGAACCATTCTTCTAGATTAGAAAAAAACACAAAAACACATTTGCATTTCAGAATATGATTAATTCCTTGAGCTAAGGAGAAAAAATAACACAAATGAAAAAAATGAGCTTTTTTGACCTTATTTGAGCAATAAGCATAAATTATTCTTAACATGATTTTTATCATATTTAATTATGGTTGATCTATTTAACTTCGTTGTCACTATAAATGAAACTTAAAACAATCACAAATGAAAGCGAATATTAAAAATACACAATGGTTTAGAATATTTTTAGGATTATTTCTTGTCGTTTACGCCTTGAATAAATTTTTCCATTTTATTCCTTCTAGTTATGGTCAGATGCCTCAGATTACAAAAGATTTTTTAGATTCAACTTTAATGTTTTTACCATATCTCTACATCCTTGAAATCATTATTGGTTTACTTTTGATTCTAGATAAATGGTCTGCGTTAATTTATATTGTATTGTTCCCATTAACAATCTCTTTTCTTATTTTTTCATTTACTAATAAAGATTTTAACCATATGTGGCCTGCATTAATTGTTTCTGTTCTTAATATTATATTGTTGTTTAGCGCAAAAGAAAAGTACAAAGATTTGCTTACATAAATGGCTAATCCCATAAGAGCAACATATTAATACTAATTTGTACACCTTATAAAAAAGTATAGATGTAAACTAACTGAATGAAATGGTGAATACGTTTCGTTCAGTTATATATTCAAATTAAAAGGTGTTTTACAACAATGTGGATAACTCATGCTAATTCATAAATTTTAATTGTTTTTCCATTAAAAACAACAATTTCCTTTTCTTGTTTACCCAACAACAATTTTCCAATCGGAGAAGATACAGAAATGGCTAAATAGTGTTCGCGATCAACAATAAGCTGACCTGCACTAACGCTTAAAAAATAAGTTCCTTGATTGGTTTTCACCAAACTTCCTAAGTGTGTTATCTTTGATTTTTTAGTAAGATCTATTTTAGACAAGGTTTCTTTCATTTGCAAAACACCTTGTAATTGTTGTCCTGCTTTTTCCATTTCTAACTGCAACATAGCGCGTCCGGTTTCGTGTTTATCTCCAGCAGAACTTTTGGTTTCTGATTGCAATGCGTTTTGATTGGATGAAATCGTCTCTTGAATAGTTTGCAGGCGATTATTTACAACTATTTCACATTGCTTATAAAGGATTTCTTTAAGTTTCATTTTGTATCATAAATGCAAATGCTCCATAATTTCCATGATGCGTAATTGTACATGAGCTGGTGAGTTTTTTTTCTTCGTGATAATATAAAGGGGCTCCTATGGGAGATTTTCTTTGTTCGATTTCTTCTAATGAAATACCTGTCTCATCAACTAAAGTTTGTTTTAAGTCTTTATCAATTGTTTTTGGTGATCCAATAGAGGAAAAAACTTTTGCCCTTTTAAGTTTACTGTTTGCGATGGTATAAATATAAAAAGCATCTATAAAAGTAGTTGTATAATATTTATTATCATTAAAAAAAACAACCCCTTCGTCTTTAGAAGTTAAACTACATTCAAACTTTTGGGGAGCAAAAAAACGTTTTAAATGCTTCTGGGTATAGCATTTATAAGCTGCTTCTTTCATGCTCCAAAACAACCAAACTTGTAAAAATGGGTTTTCTGATTTTAAAATAGTTCGCTGCTCATTCAAAGTAAATTGTTTCTCTAAAAATCCCTTTCGCTGCCAATTACTTTCTTTTTTAGCAAGGTTTAAATCAACAATATCATTCCCAATCATTGTGCTGTTTGCTTTTCTATTATGATTTCTACCACCGACTTTATTGTCAACATTTTATCCATAGATTCGTTATCAATCATGATCTTAAACTCATCTTCTACGTCTAATACAATATCGACTAGGTTTGCCGAATTTATTTCTAAATCATTCATAAAGTCAGTCTCTTCTGAGATGTTTTTAAACGCTTCTTCGTTTTGAATATATGGCTTTACAATCGTTGATAGTTGTATAATTATTTCTTCTTTTGTCATTGAATTATGTGTTTGTCTCTTTGAGTTAACGTTAAAGATTTCTAAACCGCTAGAATTGATCTTAATTAATTTATTGTTTTGAATATTTTTTAAAGATAACACAAGCGTTTACATCACCAAAACCAAAACTTGCTTTTACAAGAATATTAATTTCTTTTTCAAGGAGTTTTTGCGGAATTTTATCCTCAGAAATTAACTCTAAAATTTCTGGGTGAACATCTTCACAGTTTATGTTTGGAAAAATAAATTGTTCGTAAATTTGGAGCACCGAAGCCACAGATTCTATTGCCCCTGCAGCTGATAAACAATGTCCGGTCATCGATTTTAAAGAATTGATATATGGAAAATCTCTTCCATTTCTTTGCAGTGCTTTTGTCCAGTTTTCTATTTCTAACACATCTTTTGATGTTGCTGTTAAATGCCCGTTTATTGTATCAACTTCATCCGCAGAAACACCTGCATCAAGAATTGCATCTGTAATACATTTCTGAACAGCCTCTGCATTTGGCGCCGTTAATGTTCCTCCATTTCTTTGTCCTCCAGAATTGATGTTTCCCCCTAAAACCTCAGCATATATTGTTGCATTTCTTCCCAATGCACTTTCTAAAGATTCTAAAACCAACGCGCCACCTCCACTTCCTGGCACAAAACCTGTTGCTGTTTCGCTCATGGGGCGTGAACCTTTTTCGGGACTATCATTGTGCTTGTAACTCATTACTCTCATTGCATCAAACCCCCCCCAAGTATACAAACTACTATCACTAGAGCTTCCCACTAACATTCTTTTTGCCTTCCCGTTTTTAATGCGCTCAAAACCCATTAACAAAGCTTCTGTTCCTGTAGTACATGCTGATGAATTTGTGGTAACCTGATTACCCAACCCTAAAATTCCACCTAAATATGCCGAAATTCCACTAGCCATCGTTTGTACTACAGAAGTACTTCCTAATCTCCTTACTTGTTGGTCATCAATTTTATAAATAGCTTCTCTAAATTTTTCAATTCCAGAAGTTCCAGTTCCAAAAATTAAACCTGAATCATACTCTAAATTTGAATTTTCATCCACCGAAAAACCTGCGTCTTTCCAGGCATCAATTCCCGCTATACAACCATATAAAATAGAGGTGCTTTGAAAACCTCTTAATTGCAAAGGGGTTAAATATTTGAGTTTTTTCTCTTCTGAAATATCTGGAATTCCTCCAATACAACAAGAAAATCCTTTGTCTTTTAGGTTTTGATGAAAAGTAATTCCTGAGCTTCCAGATTTAATTGCTTTGGTAAATGCCTCTAAACCAACTCCATTTGGAGAAACAACTCCTAATCCTGTAATTACAACTCTATTTTTGACTTCTGATGAATTCATTTTCGACATTTATTTTGCAGTTATCATTCCTGAAATCGTTCCTCTACAAACCAATTCTTTCTTGTCGTTTAACATCTTAACACTACATTTCAATTTATTAAACCGGAAATATATTTTCTCTGAGATGACTGTTACTTTTTCGCTAGGCAAAACAGGAAGGTAAAAATCCACTTGATTTGATGTAAGTGCTATTTGGAGGTTTTTTTTTGAGGTCACTTGCTCTTTTACTAAGTAAATTCCTAAACAAACAACGCCAATTTGCGCCATTGTTTCTGTTAAAATAACACCAGGTGTTATTGGGTTCTCTTTAAAATGGCCTTTATAAAAAAATTCTGTTGGTTTGAATGTATAATTTCCAGTAACTCCTTTTTCTGAAATAGCAGTTACTTCATCAACAAACAAAAAAGGTTTTTGATATGGTAATTGTTTTATGATTTCTAATAGTTTCATTTCGTCTGTCATTCCTGCGGAAGCAGGAATCTATAATTAGTTGTTCAATATTCTATGTATACTTGGTTGTTATCTTTTTTCTATCATATAGAATTGCCTTCTTTTCTTTTGTTTTGGTTTGTTTGGATTCCTGCTTCCGTAGGAATGACAAAATTTCACCATTCTAATAAAATTCTTTGTGCAGAAAAACCTGGGCCAAAGCTCAACATAATCCCTTTTTCTCCTTTAGCGGGGCTTCTATCCATAAACCTTTCTAAAACATATAAAACTGTAGCGCTCGACATGTTTCCGTAAAGTCGTAAAACTTCTTTTGTATCGTCAATATTCTTTCCTAAGGCGCCAAATAAGTCTTCTACTGTTTGAACAATTTTTTTCCCTCCAGGGTGAAAAATTAAGTGTTCAATATCTTTAATTGTTAAGTTGTTTCGTTCTAAAAAAGGATGAATAATAAAAGGAAAATGTTCCGCAATTTTTTGAGGAACCTCTTTGTCTAAAATCATTTGAAGCCCTGTGTTTACCAATTTGAAGCCCATCATGCTTGTTGCATCATAAAAATGATACATCGCTTCGTCCACAATTTCCGGGCCTTTATCGTCTGGACATGAAGATAAAATTACACTTGAAGCGCCATCTCCAAAAATTGCAGCGCTAACGATATTGGTCATCGAAAAATCATTTAATTGAAACGTTGCTGTTGGCGCTTCTACAGCAATTACAGCGGCTCTTTTACCTGGATTTGCCTTTAAGAAATTCTTTGCATAAATAATTCCAGAAACGCCTGCCGCACAACCCATTTCTGTTACAGGAAGCCTAACGATATCTTGTTTCATTTCTAAAGAATTAATTAAATAAGCATCTAAAGAAGGAATCATAATTCCTGTACAACTAACTGTAATTATATAATCTATTTCAGAAGGTTTTAACCTTGCTTTGTCTAATGATTTCTTTAATGACTTTTCTGCTAGTTGGATAACTTCTCTTGCATAAATATCGTTTTTTTGTTCAAAAGAAGTTGCGGTAAAAACTTCTTCTGGGTTCATAATCGAATATCGTTTATCAACTGCTGCACCCTCAAATAGTTTGATCACCTTACGCTGAAAACGCTCGTCTTGATGTCGCATCCAGAGCCTTACAAAAGGAATGATGTCTTTTGTTTCCCTAAAGTACTTTGGTAATTGCTTTGCAACTGCTGTTATTTTTACTCCCATTTATTTTTTTATTATCCACAGAAAACGAAATGCCCATTTCCATGAAATTTGTGGTTGAATGTTTATTTTTTTAGAAATTGTAACAAGCTCTTTACGCTTAAACCCTCTTAAAACAGAAATCAAACCATCATTTACAATCATTTTGTTTGCGATAAACACAGATAATAACTTAAACAAATAATAAGCCATTTTATGTCTGTGTAAATCGTTTACAACAACGCCTATTTTTGCTTGTTTAGAAGTGGTTTCTAAAAAAGAAACCAATTGATCTTCTTTAAAATGATGTAAAAATAAAGTTGCCAATACAACATCAAATTGGCTCCTTTTAAATTCATTAGAAAAAATATCTTGTGTTTTAAAACTCAATTCCGGATATTTTAAAGATAGTTCATTTGCGTAAGCTATTGCTGTTGGATTGGCATCAACACCAATTAAATTAAATTTATAATGCTGTTTTCTACCAAATTTTGCTACATCACGTAAAATATCGCCATGACCACAGCCAATATCAATAATCGTAATTTCTTGCTCTTTTGGGTGATTTTGAAGAATCTTTTCTAGCCCTTTTATAGTTACTTTATTTCCGCCCAACCATCGGTTGATGTTTTCTAATTTATCTAACGTATCTCGCAACAAATCTCCTCCAATAGAAAAATCATCCATCATCTCCTCTTGGTCTGTTCTTTGCCTTGTGCTTATAAAAAAACTCATTAAATTTGAATTGGTTTTCCGTGGGTTTGCTTGATAATTATAGGAACTAAAAAAGGGAATTGCTTTAAAAATTGAAGCAAAATCGAAGCAATTTTATCTTTTCTAAGTAATGTGGCGATAAAATGACCGGATTTCAACCTCCATTTAAATTGAGTATTCCATTGTCTAATATACCTTTTTTCTAGCTCCTCTCTTGTTTTAATTTCTCCTTTTAAAAAACTTAAAATTAACCCAGAGGCTATTTGTGCACTTTGTATTGCCATGCTCATACCATTACCGCACAGAGGGTGAATCATCCCTGCTGAATCACCACACATTATCATATGTTTTTCTACTGGTTTTTTTGTTTCAAAAGAAATCTGACTTATAGAAAGGGGTTTCTCAAAAAGAGGGGTTGTATTGTTGAAAATTTCTTTTAAAAAGTGGTTTTTAAAAACTACTTGTTCTTGAAAATCAGAAATATTCTTGTATTTTTTAAAAGATGAAAAATTTGTGATATAACATAGGTTAATTGTATTATTCTCTACTTTAGAAACGCCACAATACCCACCGGTAAAATTATGAAGTGCCACTAAATTTTCCAAGAAATCTCCTTTTACATGAATCTTTACTCCTAAATAAGGAGATTTTTTTTTGATAAAATCACGCTCCATTTTCACATCCAACAAAGAGCGCTTACCAAATGCGCCAATTACAATTTTTGAATGAAAAGAGTTGTTTTGTTTTGTGTGTACCGTAAAACGATTGTTTTCAAAAGCAAGATCAATAACAGAATCTTGTAACAATAAAACCCCTTTCGATTTCGCTTTTTCTGATAAAATAAAGTCAAATTGATAGCGAGAGATCCCAAAACCCCCTAAGGGAAGCTTTGCGGAAATTACCTGATTCTTTGTGGTAGAAAGCTCAAAGTTGGTGATTTTCACAGCACCAAAATCAAATGGGTTGATTTCTAGAAATTTTAAATAAGGCAAAACTTCATTAGAAATATACTCTCCACAAACTTTGTGTTTTGGGTATTCGTTTTTTTCTATCAACAAAACTTTCATTCCTTCCTTAGATAAATGAATCGCATTACATAAACCAGCCAATCCGCCACCAATAATAATAACATCAAAAAATTTAGTGGTAGATTTCATCTTAATTGTTTAAAAGCTCTGCCAATTCTTTACCTACCAAACTCCCAATTGCAACGCCCATTCCACCTAAACGTACTCCGCAATACACATGTGTGCTAATTGGTTTTACAATGGCTTTTTTCTGATTTCCAACACCCATAATTCCACTCCAAGAATGTGCTATTTCAAATTTTGTGTTTGGCAAGATCGTTTCTTGTAAAATGGTTTTTAACTGATTTTGAATCAATTCTGTTTCTCCGAATTCAGCAGTTTCTTCTCCTTTAAAATCGAGATTTCTTCCGCCTCCAAATAAAATTCTGTCACCAACATTTCTAAAATAATAGTAGCCTTTATCTAAATGAAATGTTCCTTTGACCTGTAGGTTTTTAATCGGTTTTGTAATGAGTACTTGCGCCCTAGCTGGCTGCACATTTTCTTGCAACAGTTGCTTTGCAAAACCATTGGTTGCAATAAAAAGTTTGTTGGTTGTAAAGGCTATTTGATTGGTTTTTACCGAAACTCTATCATTCTGTTCTGTATAACTTTCAACAGCAATATTATTCAGAATTTTAACTCCAGCTTTTTGTGCTTTTAAAAGTAACTGAGCCATCATTTTTCCTGTATCAATTTGGCCTTCAAATTGATTGACACTATAGATTGGTTGTATCTTTTGAAAATTGAAAACATTCTCTGATTCCGAAAAAACATCTTGCTTAAAGACAGGAGCAATCAGTTTATTTATCTGATTTTTTTTAGAAGCACATTCTTCAAACAACTCTTTGTTTAAAAACAATTCATACCCTTTATTTTGTTGAAAATCAATGTTTTTATCACCTAGGGTTTTTCGCAGCAATTGCAAGCCTTCCCAGCGCTTTTTTACCAAATCAAATACTTCTTCTTCGGTGTGCGTTTTTAAATCGTCTACCAATTCAGACAAGCTTCCGAAACAAGCAAACCCGGCGTTTTTAGAACTCGCTCCTTGTGGCAACATTCCTTTTTCTAACACTAAAATAGTTGCTGTTGGGTGCTTTTTCTTCAATGTTAATGCGCAATTTAAGCCAACAATTCCGCTCCCAACAATGGTAAAATCAACGTTGGTAAACCACTCTTTAAGTTCCCAATAACTAAAATTCATTTGTTATATATTTTTTTCAAAACACAAACTGTTTTCAATGCCTTTGTATTGACCATAGTTTATATTCATTCTTTTATAGTTACATTTATGATATAATTTAACTGCTTCAACTTGTCGCTCTCCGGTTTCTAAAATACACTTTTTATAGCCCATTTCTTTTGCCCATTTTTCTAATTCTAATAAGGTATTAACAGCAATTCCTTCGCCTCTAAAATTTTCTATAACAAACATTCTTTTTACCTCAACAGCATCAGTATCAAAATGTTTGATTGCTCCACAACCGACTGGTTTTTTATCTTTATAAACCACTATTACATGTTTAATTATATCAATATTATTAAACTGATTGTAAAACTCATGATCTTCTCCATCAGTTATTTTTAAATGGGCGTCTAGCTCTTTTACAAGATTGATAAAATCTGTGTTTTGCGAATTTGTTCTTGTAATTTTTATGTTCATGTTCACATTCTTTTCTGTCATTTCAAGGCGCGAAGCAATCTCTTTGTTTGTTGGCAGATTACTTCGTTATTCTTCCTCGCAATGACGCTGTGCGTCAAAAATCAAATTTTAATTGCACCAAAACGGGTTCTTTTTTTTCTGTGTTTAAATTACCGAAAGATAAACCTAATAATCGTACTGAGTTTTTTAACTTTTCTTGAAATAACAATTCTTTTACTGTAGGCAAAAATTCCGCTTTTGTTTGCATAAATTCTGCAACCGTTTTGCTTCTTGTTTGCTGTGTAAAATCTGAATATTTTATTTTAAGTGTAATGGTTTTTCCTTTGGTTTTAGAGTTTTTCATTCTTCGTTCTAGTTCATCAGCAATCTGTTCTAATCGCTCTAACATAAACACTTCTGATGAAATGTTTTCATTAAAGGTGCGTTCTGCCGCAATGGATTTTCGAATGCGATTTGCTTTAACTTCACTCTTATGAATTCCTCTAACGATGTGATAATAATGTCCACCAGACTTGCCAAATAACGAAGTTAATTCTTCCTTTGTTTTTTGCTTTAAATCGCTTCCTTTGAAAATTCCTTGGTTATGCATTTTAGCGGCAGTTACTTTTCCAATACCATAAAACTTATTGATAGATAACTCTTCTAAAAACGAAATAACCTCTTCTGGATTGACCGTTTTTTGTCCGTTTGGTTTGTTAACATCAGAAGCAACTTTAGCTATGAATTTGTTGATCGATATTCCTGCGGATGCGCGCAGTTCTAATTCCGCCCAAATTCGATCTCTAATTTCTTGGGCGATTAAACTTGCAGACGGATTTCCTTTTTTGTTTTCGGTAACATCTAAATAGGCTTCGTCTAAAGAAAGTGGCTCTACCAAATCTGTATATTCATAAAAAATACTTCTGATTTTTGCAGAGATTTCTTTGTATCTCGAAAATCGTGGAGGCACAAAGATTAAATGTGGGCATTTTTGTTTTGCCAACACGCCACTCATTGCAGAGCGGACTCCAAATTTACGTGCCTCATAACTTGCTGCAGAAACTACTCCGCGAATTTCATTTCCGCCAACCGCTAAAGGTTTTCCTCTTAGGTCTGGATTGTCCAATTGCTCTACAGATGCATAAAATGCATCCATATCTACATGAATAATTTTCCGAAAAGGCGGTTGTAATTCCATCTTTCGAAAATACGGAAAAGTTCTTATTTGTCATTCCTGCGAAAGCAGGAATCTATACTATTTTGGTGAGTTATTTAAAAAATCAATACAAAGTTGTATTGCTTCTTTTAATTCTTTGGGCAAGCCTTCTTTTTTCCATGGATGCGACGTGTTAAACACATGATTGGCTTTTTCTACAATTTCTAATTGACTATTCGAGCACCAAGAATGTAGCTTTTTTGCTTCTTCGACAGAAACAGAAGTATCATTATTGCCATGGATAATTAAATACGGGGTTTCTAACTTTTCAACTGCTCGCTTTATGGTCAATCGTTCTTCATTTTCTATAAAATCTTCATAAAACTGATAGAAATGAGGCATTTGTTGTTTTGTTCTTCCATTTAACACATATTTTACGCCGTCTTTTTTCCATTGTTCTAAATCTCCTGAAGTTGCTGTTCTTTTGCCAAAATCACAAACACCCGCTAAAGAAATCACTTTAGAAACTCGTTGGTCTTCTTCAGATTTTATGGTTACAATTCCGCCAGCTCTACTATGTCCAATTAAAGAAACATTCTCTAAATCAATTTCACGTTGAAAATCATTCTTTGAAAAAACCCAATCAATAACGCTTTCTAAATCGTCTAGTTCTTTGGTGTAGTTATTGTTTCCAAACGCCTCTAAATCAGGAAAGTCTATTGGTTGATTGACTGTGCCGCCATTGTGAGAAAAATTAAATTTGACAAAAAAGAATCCTGCATCTGCAAATACTTTTGCCATCAAATTCCATGCGCCCCAATCTTTAAATCCTTTGTAGCCATGGCAAAAAAGAACTATTGATTTTGGTTGGGAGTTTGCACTATAAAAAACATCCGCAAGAATTGGCTTTTGGTGCTTTCCTTGTAAAATTGTGTTTTTAATTATTTTCATTTTTTATGAATTTAAAACAGTTGTTTTAATTAACATAAAAACAGCTACTAGTCCTGTGATGATGCTTAATACCAAACCAATATCTTTTGTTAGTTTTCCTGTTTTCTTTTGAATATTCTTTGCGTATTTTCCATATAAAAAAAGGATACAAAAAGTACCAGTTGTAGACCCGAAAATAAAAAATGCTACAAGAAGTGTCTCAAAACTCATTAAGTGAAAGAGTTCTAATGTTGCTGTTGTTCCACAGAAAAAAGGAATGGCAAACATGTTTAATGAAGACAATAACACACCGGTAAAAAAAGAGTTTCCTTTTCTGTCTTTACTTGGTTTTGCAACTGTATTTTTGCTTTTAGATTGTTTGAAAAAAAACATAGACAACAAAAAGAAAATTACAATTCCAACTTGTTCTAAACTTTCTAAAATTGTTGGGTTTTCATAAATGTACTTCGTCAATAAGATTGCAATATAAGCTTGTATACAAACAACTAAAGAAACACCTAATGAATAATAATAAGATTCTTTTTTATTTTTTTCTAAACTAATTTTTAAAGCTGTCATGTTTAACATGCTTGGTGTTATTGACCCCATAAAAGAGAAAATAAAACCAAAAAGAACGTGTAAAAGTATACTCATTATGTATTAATCTAATTTTGCCAAAGATTGTATATAAATTCCAGAAAACAAAAAACGCATCAAAAAATGATGCGTTTTTATGCTATTATATATGGTGTTGTTTTTTTATTAAACGACACCTTGATCTAACATTGCATCGGCAACTTTTACGAAACCTGCAACATTTGCTCCTTTTACGTAATCTACATAACCATCTTCTTGAGTTCCGTACATAATACAAGAAGCGTGAATATCGTTCATAATTTGATGTAATTTTGCATCAACTTCTTCTCTTGTCCAGTTGTAACGTAAAGAGTTTTGGCTCATTTCTAAACCTGAAGTTGCAACTCCACCTGCATTTGATGCTTTTCCTGGCGCAAACAATATTTTTGCTTTTTGGAAAACCTCAATTGCTTCAGGTGTAGAAGGCATATTTGCTCC
This sequence comes from uncultured Polaribacter sp., assembly GCA_943788865.1. Lineage (GTDB taxonomy): Bacteria > Bacteroidota > Bacteroidia > Flavobacteriales > Flavobacteriaceae > Polaribacter. The sequence goes on from CALSRX010000004.1 coordinate 74,658, forward strand.
TTCTGCAACACAAATACATCCGTTTGCAAGTAATGTTTTAGCTTCTTCTCCGTTTAACTCATTTTGAGTTGCACAAGGTAAAGCTACATCTGCTTTTACAGACCAAGGTCTTTCTCCTGCAAAGAATTTTGCATTTGGATATTTCTCTGTATACTCGTTAATTCTTCCTCTACGAACATTTTTAATCTCCATAACGTATGCTAATTTCTCAGCATTAATCCCTTCTGCATCGTAAATATATCCTGAAGAATCTGACATTGTTACTACTTTTGCTCCTAATTGAGTTGCTTTTTCTGTTGCATATTGTGCAACGTTTCCAGATCCTGAAACCACAACTGTTTTACCCGCAAATGAATCTCCTTTTGTTTTTAACATGTTTTCAGCAAAGTATACATCTCCGTAACCTGTTGCCTCTGGTCTAATTAAAGAACCTCCCCAAGAAGCACCTTTTCCTGTTAACACTCCAACAAACTCGTTGCGTAATTTTTTATATTGACCGAACATAAATCCGATTTCTCTTCCTCCAACACCAATATCTCCTGCTGGTACATCTGTGTTTGCTCCAATATGACGGAATAATTCTGACATGAAAGCTTGACAAAAAGCCATTACTTCTCTGTCTGATTTCCCTTTTGGATTAAAGTCAGATCCTCCTTTTCCTCCACCCATTGGTAAAGTTGTTAATGAGTTTTTAAAAACTTGTTCAAACCCTAAGAATTTTAAGATAGATAAGTTTACTGATGGGTGAAAACGCAAACCTCCTTTGTAAGGACCTATTGCTGAATTAAATTCAACTCTATACCCTCTATTAACTTGTGTTTCTCCACTATCATCTACCCAAGGAACTCTAAATAAGATTGTTCTTTCAGGTTCAACCATTCTTTCTAGCAATTTTTTCCCTTGATATTTAGGGTTGTTTTCTATAAACGGAATTACAGTTTCTGCAACTTCGTGTACAGCTTGTAAAAATTCTGGCTCGTTAGAATTACGTTGTTTTACGTAATCCATAAAAGCATTTATTTTAGATTCCATAGTTTTTAAATCTATTTTTTATGAAATTAATAATTTAACGCTGCAAAGATAACTATTTTTCAAATCTTTAAATTCAAAACCGGCTATTATTTTACCCTTTTTATAAAGTCGTTTTTCATCGTCATGAACTCTTTATAAAACCTAGAGTTTAATTGATTTAAAAATCATAAATTTGCATCTTACTATTTGGGAAATTAAAATGTTAGATAAAGTAAAAGAACTAATTGGTGATGTAAAAACGTTTAAAGCAGCTACTAAAGAAGAGGTTGAAGCGTTTAGAATAAAATATTTAGGAAGCAAGGGTCTTTTAAAAGAGTTGTTTGCTGAGTTTAAAAATGTAGATGCCGCAATGCGAAAGGATTTTGGACAGGCGTTAAACACCTTGAAAAAAGCTGCAGAAGAAAAGGTTGACGAATTAAACGACAGCTTAGATAATTCTACTGAAGAAAAAAATATTTATGGAGATTTATCACGCCCTTCTGAACCGATAGAATTAGGTTCTCGTCATCCAATATCTTTAGTGAAAAACCAAATTATAGAGGTGTTTAACCGAATTGGCTTTACCGTTTCTGAAGGTCCAGAAATTGAAGATGACTGGCACAATTTTACGGCATTAAACCTACCTGAATACCATCCAGCAAGAGACATGCAGGATACTTTTTTTATTGAACAAAATCCAGATATCTTATTAAGAACACACACTTCTTCTGTGCAAGTGCGATATATGGAAAACAATACGCCTCCTATTAGAACCATTTCTCCGGGAAGAGTTTTTAGAAATGAAGATATTTCTGCTCGTGCGCATTGTATTTTTCATCAAGTAGAAGGTTTGTATATTGATACGGATGTTTCTTTTGCCGATTTAAAACAAACGTTGTTATACTTTACAAAAGAGATGTTTGGAAAGTCTAAAATTCGTTTACGTCCTTCTTATTTTCCGTTTACAGAGCCAAGTGCTGAGGTAGATATTTACTGGGGATTAGAAACCGAAACCGATTACAGAATTACCAAAGGAACGGGTTGGTTAGAAATTATGGGTTGTGGAATGGTAGATCCTAATGTGTTGAAAAACGCAAATATTGATCCTGCAAAATATTCTGGATATGCATTCGGAATGGGAATTGAGCGTATTGCCATGTTGTTATATCAAATTCCTGATATTAGAATGTTTTACGAAAACGACAAGCGTTTCTTAGAACAGTTTAAATCGGTGATATAATAATTAACTGTCATTGCATGTTTACGAAGCAATCTTCTTCATTTAAGCAGATTACTTCGTCATTCTTCCTCGTAATGACGAACTTAAAACAAGTTCCAGCATAAATGAAAAAAGACATTCAAATTCCTAATGTTACTGATGTAGAAATCGCTGTTATATATGAGTTTAACGATGAATATAAAACAGATGACTGGAATGTGTACATCATCAATAATAAAAATGTAGATTTAGAACAAGTTCTTATTGTTTCTCAAGGGTTTAATAACACAAAAGCGACATCAATATTGCGCAAGAAAATAAACAAACTTCCTGCAAACTCTTTTGCTAAGGTAGAGTTTATTCAGCCTGAATTATTCAAACTTCACAATCGTTTTCATGTTACTTTTTTTGAAGGCAACACCTTACAAGAAAAAACGTTTCTTTTTGAAAAAAACACCGTTAAAGAAGGTGCTTTACGCATGATTCCTGAGTTAAAAAAACGTGGAATTTTAGCAAGTTAGTCATTGCGAATGGAGTGAAGCAATCTCTTAAACAAGAACTAAAAACAAACAGATTACTTCGTTAGACTCCCTCGTAATGAAGATTTCCTTGTCATTCTCGCAAAAGCGGGATTCCAAATTTACTTCATTACAAGCATCTTAACTTTCTGAAAACCTACTTGTTTAATATGGATTCCCTTTTTCAAGGGAATGACAATAAAGAGGGGTTTAAGTTGTTTAAAAAAATATTTTTATTTCTCTATAAATCATTACAATTCCAATCATTACAAAAACGAGAACACCTCCAGCAATTGTAATATCATCATACATTAAACTATATTTAATGTTTTTGTGTCTTTTATCTTTTCCACTATTTATATACAGATAATATAAATAATAAGAGCCTAAAATTAGCAACGCTAATCCAATTAATAAATTAAAAACATCCATCTAAAAAATATTTTTATCCCAAAAATCCAATCACTAAATACATCAACGTAGTAATTACACCACCAACCAAGGCATAGGGCATTTGTGTCTTTACATGATCTATATGGTCACTTGCAGACGCCATAGAAGAGATAATAGAGGTGTCTGATATTGGAGAACAATGGTCTCCAAAAATTCCTCCACCTAGTGTTGCTGCAACTACTATGGTAATATCTGCTCCGTGAATGTTTGCCATCGGAATTGAAATAGCCATCATAATAGCAAATGTTCCCCAAGAGGTTCCTGTAGAAAATGCAATGAACGAACTAATTATAAAAACAACTGCTGGCAATAATTCTGGCGAAAGCCATTCTTTGGTTGCGTTGGCAACATAAACACCTGTTTCTAATTCTTTACAAGCGTTTCCAATTGCAAATGCCAATAACATCAACAACGCTAAAGGCATCAACTCACTAATTCCTTTTAAGGTTAAATCAACTGCTTCTTTTGGTTTCATAATTCCTTGAATGAAATACATAATCATTGCTACTAATAAAGAAGTAATAACCGCGTATAAAACAGAAGATGAACCTGAGCCCTGACCAATTGCTTGAGAAGCATGGTTAAAAACCGAAGTAGATGACTCTACGCTACTCCATCCGGTAAAAATTAAGTTGATTGGCATCATTAAAACCATTACTAATAATGGCACAATCATATTATATGCTTTGGCTTTGATTCCTTCTTTTGGCGGAAAAGAAGTAACTGCATCAGAAACCATGGGTTTTGAACCTTCGTTCATTAATAAACCGGTTTCTTTAGTTCTCTGTTCTGCTTTTTTCATAGGACCCCAATCTTTTTTGGTAAGAATTACTATAAAAACAATAGCAATTGCCAATATTGGATAAAAATTATACTTGATGGAAGACATCATTACAGAAAAAGGCTTTTCTATTCCTTGTGTTAGTAATAAACCCATGATAAAAGCCCCCCAAGCATTAAACGGAATTAATATGGATGCTGGTGCTGAACTTGAATCTGCTATATAAGCTAATTTTTCTCTTGGTATTTTTAATTTATCAAAAACCGGTCTGTATAAAGTCCCTACCGTTAATGAGCTAATGCTGGTTTCTACAAACAACAACAATCCTGTAATCATTGCAATTACCTGGATCATTACTCTACTATAACCTGCTTGTTTTTTCTCTAATTTTACAATTAGTTTATTTAAAATATTGATAAAACCTTCAACACCTCTTGAAAACTGAATAAATATTAATAATGCTCCAACTAAAGCACTAAACATAATGGTTCTTGTACTTCCTTTATCTTGAAAAACATCAACCATTCCTTCTATCATTGCCAATGTGCCGTCTAACGGGTTCCAACCTTTCATAATTAACCAAGAAAACCAAATTCCGAATAACAAAGCAATGTAAACTTGCTTTGTTCTTAGTGCTAAAATAATTGCAACAATCGGCGGAATTACCGAAAGAAAACCATACTCCATAAAAACTGTTTTTTTAATTTTTTTTAAAGATACTAATTAAAACAAAATCTATGTTCTTTTGAAGTTTATTCCTATTTTTATTCTCTAAAGCGAATTTTACAATGGCAAAGTTTTATACCTCAATTACTAAAAGAGTTCAGCAATTTATTGACAAACAAAAGGTGTTTTTTGTAGCAACTGCTCCAGAAAACGGAAGAATAAATTTATCTCCTAAAGGAATGGATTCTTTTAGAGTGATGAATGAAAACCGTGTTTTGTGGTTAAATGTTACTGGAAGCGGAAATGAAACAGCGGCACATTTATTAGAAAAAAACAGAATAACCATCATGTTTTGCTCCTTTGAAGGTGCGCCAAATATTTTACGTTTATATGGAAAAGGAAAGGAAATCAAAGAGATAGATCCAAATTGGAACGAAGTTATTTCATTATTTCCTAAAACCCCAGGAACAAGGCAAATTTTTGATATTGCAATAGAATCTGTGCAAACTTCTTGCGGAATGTCGATTCCGTTTTTTGAATACAAAGGTGAGCGAGAAGAATTAAATGATTGGGCATCTGAAAAAGGCAAAGACGGAATTAAAGACTATTGGGAGACAAAAAATCAAACAAGTATTGATGGTTTGCCAACACATATTTTAAATTAGCGGCTCTTCTTTTTCGTGTTCTTCTAGGTCTTTCCTTAGGTCCAGTGCTCTGAAAGAAGGTGAAACTATTCCTGTGGTAATAACCGTTATTAAAGTCATTGTTCCTCCAAAAACAACCGCCGTTACAGTTCCCATTAATTTCGCTGTAAAACCACTTTCAAAAGCGCCAAGTTCGTTTGATGAACCTACAAAAATCGAGTTTACGGATGATACTCTTCCTCTCATATGATCTGGTGTTTTCAATTGTAAAATTGTTTGCCTAATTACCATAGAAATTCCGTCTGTAACTCCGCTAAAAAATAGCGCGAGTAATGAAACCCAAAAAGTTGTTGATAATCCGAAAACAATAATACAAACCCCAAAACCAAAGATTGCAAAAAGTAATTTCATTCCCGCGTTTTTACTAATAGGGATATAGGCTGTGATAAACATCGTTAAGAACGCACCAATTGCGGGGGCCGCCCTTAAGGCACCAAATCCTTGTGGTCCAACTTTTAAAATATCTTGTGCATATATGGGCAACAAGGCAACTGCACCACCAAACAAAACCGAAATCATGTCTAACGTAATTGCTCCAAAAATTGCTTTTGTTTTATACACAAATTGAATTCCTTCTTTTAAGCTTTGAAAAACAGGTTCTCCGATTTTAGGGTTTAATATTGGTTTTTTCTTAATAAAAAAAACCAACCCAAAAGAAATTAAGACCAAGCCGAAAACAATAGACAATGACCAATGGACTCCAATCCATAAAATGGAAAAACCTGCAAAAGCCGGCCCTAAAACAGAAGCCATTTGCCAGGTAGAACTGCTCCATGTTGCAGCGTTTGGATATAATTTTTTAGGGACTATTAAAGCAACTAAAGAAAATATTGTTGGACTAAAAAAAGCTCTTAAAAAACCACCAAAAAACACAAATCCATAAATGGAATATAAAATTGTTTTTGTAGACCAACCTGAAACCACCGCTGGCCATGTTAATAAAAACAATCCTAAACTTATCAACGAAAACAATCCAATACAGAGTGCTAATAGGTTCCTTTTTTCTTTTTGGTCTACAATATGACCCGCAAACAACGCCATTGAAACTGCCGGAATTACTTCCATAAGTCCGATCATTCCTAAAGATAAAGGGTTTTTGGTTATGCTATAAACTTGCCATTCTATAATGATAAACTGCATTGACCAACCAAAAATCAACACAAGCCTTATAATTAAAAAAATATTGAATTCTTTAATCCGTAAGGCCGCGTAAGGGTCTTTTTTTACTTTTTGCACAACGTTAGTTCAACTTTAGGTCCATTAGAATAGCAAACGTTTCGTTTACGTCTTCTTCTTTTACCACAATGGTCATTTCATGTGTTGTAGAAATGATTTCTTGTAGCGGAATATTTGCCCAAGCCAATTGCTTTAATATGAAATAATAAACCCCAGATTGATCTAAGTTGTCTTTGGGTAATTTAATGGTAATTGAAGCTAAGTCTAAAACGCTATGAATTAAGGTTTCTTTATTAAAAATACCCTCTACATACTTCTGTAAGTTTTTACTTATTACAATATTACTTTCAAAAATTCCTTGAGAAACCGTTAAAAAATAATCATTGTTGTCTGATGCTTTGCTTAACAGTTTTGCTATTTCTTTTAATAAAGAGGGTGTATTTTTAAACGTAAAATCACATAAATCTGACCGAACAATAAAGTCTCCTAAATTTGATGCCAGTTTTTTTATGTTTCTTCTAATGCGTAATTCGTTTGCTGGTGATAAGCGATTTATTGCCATCATTACAGCCCCTATTTTTATTTCTTTTTTTAATAATTCAGAAACTTCTGGTAAAATAATTCTAGCTAAAGAAGATACATTGATTAGCTTTTCATTCAACGCCTCTTCTATAAAAGGCGTTTTACGTATTGTGCTTTCTACAGCTTCTTGGATTGTTTTCATTTTGTTTAATTTTAAACACCTTGTTATAATATGTAAATATATTAAATAAATTTGTTGTTGATTGTGTTTCGTTGTTTTTTTGTTTAAAAAATAACAAAATGATTGTTTTAAAATTTGGTGGAACTTCTGTTGGGAGTGCAAAAAACATTAAAAAAGTTGTTGAAATAATTTCAAGAAACAGGGCCTCAAAAATTGTTGTACTGTCTGCTGTTTCTGGCACAACCAATTCGTTATTAGCGATTGCGAAAGCAATTAAAAACAATCAATTAATTGAAGGTTTAGAATTAATAACGCTTTTAGAAAAAGAATATCTGCTTATAATAGCTGAGTTATTTGCAACCAATCACTATAAAAACAAAGCTTTAACGTTTGTTTTAGAGAAGTTTAATGATCTTAAAAGCTTGTCAAGCGAGGATGAAAATTTAGAAAACAGAATTGTTGCTCAAGGAGAAATTTTATCTACGAACTTAGTGCAATTGTTTTTAGAAGAGTCTAACATTTCTTCTTCCTTGATTTCTGCTCTTGATTTTATGGTTGTTGATGAAGAGGGTGAGCCTGTTGTTTCAAAAATAAAAGAAAAACTATGTCCAATTATTAACAAAAACCAAGCGAGTAATACTTGGATAACGCAAGGTTTTATTTGTAGAAACGATAAAGGGGCAATTGCTAATTTAAAGCGAGGAGGAAGTGATTATACGGCGTCATTAATTGGTGCCGCAATAGATGCAGATGAAATTCAAATTTGGACAGATATTGATGGAATGCACAATAACGATCCTCGGTTTGTAGAAAATACTTTTTCCATAAAAGAAATCTCTTTTGATGAAGCTGCAGAGTTGGCTTATTTTGGAGCAAAAATATTACATCCACAGAGTTTAATTCCAGCAAAAGAAAACAATATTCCTGTATTGTTAAAGAACACATTTAGTCCTTTTTCTGAAGGAACAATTATTAAAAATAAAACGGTAAATAAAGGGATTACGGCAATTGCGGCTAAAGACGGAATTACAGCTATTAAAATAAAATCATACCGAATGTTAATGGCCTATGGCTTTCTTAAAAAAGTATTTGAAGTCTTTGAAAATAATCAAACAGCTATTGATATGATTACAACCTCAGAAGTTGCTGTTTCATTGACAATAGATAATTGTTCTAAAATTACCTCAATTGTTTCAGAATTAGAAAACTACGGAAAGGTAGAGGTAGAAAACAATTTAAGTATAATTTGTGTTGCGGGAGATTTTTCTCAAAATAATGAGGGAATCAGCGCACAGGTTGTGAACTCTTTAAAAAATATTCCTGTAAGAATGATTTCTTATGGTGGCAGTAACTACAATATTTCTCTTTTAGTAAATAGCAACGATAAAATAGCGGCACTCAATTCTTTAAACTCAGGCTTGTTTAAAAAAGGTGTTGGTTTTCAGAAGCAATTGGTTGGTTAGAATATTAAACTAACAGGGTGTTTTTTTAGTTATTAAATGTAAACAACTAATTTAATTTATGTGTTAGTTTTTCAAACTGATCTTTTGCTTCTTTTCCGTTGTATAAAACATTAAAAACAGCGTCGATTATTGGTGTTTTTGCACCGTTTTTTTCATTGATTTCATGTGCACTTTTTGTTGCATAATATCCTTCTGCAACCATACTCATTTCCATCATCGCAGATTTTACTGTATAACCTTTACCAATCATGTTTCCAAACAGCCTATTTCTACTAAATGTCGAATATCCTGTTACTAATAAGTCTCCTAAATAGGCTGAGTTATTAATATTACGCTTCATTTTGTGAACTTTTTTAATAAAGCGCTTCATTTCTCTAATTGCATTGCTCATTAATACCGATTGAAAATTGTCTCCATACCCTAAGCCATGTGCAATTCCTGCCGCAATAGCATAAATGTTTTTTAACATGGCTGCATATTCTGTACCTATAATGTCATCAGAAATTTTCGTTTTTATGTAGCTGCTTTCAATAAGCTTGCTTAGCATTTTTGCTTTTTCTTGATCTTGACACGCTAATGTTAAATAGGACAAGCGCTCCATTGCAACTTCTTCTGCATGACATGGTCCGGTTATCACTCCTATATTTTCTAAAGGAATTTTATACGTTTCATGAAAATGTTCTCCAATAATTAATCCTGTTTCTGGAACAATTCCCTTAATCGCAGAAAAAATTATTTTTCCTTCTAAGGATGTGGTTATTTTATCTAGTTCGGTTTTTAAAAATGCAGAGGGAATAACAAAAATTAAAACATTATAATTGTTTACAAAGTAATTTATATCGTTAGAAAGGTCTAATTTCTCTGGTTTTAGCTCTGCAGAACTTAAATAATTTGGGTTGTTATTGTTCTTTTTAATGTGCTCAATTGCATAAACGCTTCTCATATACCAACCAACCCTGTCTAAGTTTTCGGTTAACATTTTTACAATCGCAGTTGCCCAGCTTCCTCCTCCAAAAACGGCTATTTTAGGGTTTGAATTCATATTTACATTCATTATAGAGCTCAAATGTAATAAAACAAAGTTCTATCGCACAAAACTTGCGGTAATTATTATATTTGTACAAGACTTTTTCTTTTGAGTAGTTTAAAACGATTTTTTAAAGACACAATTATTTATGGTATTGCGGCAGTACTGCCAAGAGCTATAAATATTTTTTTAGTAAAACTACACACCTCTACTTTAGAGGCAGATAAATATGCTGTTAACACAGATTATTATGTGTGTGCAGCTTATTTTAATGCTTTATTAACTTACGGACTGGAAACTGCTTTTTTTCGCTTTTTTTCAAAAGAAAAAGAAAAGGGTAAAATACTCTCAACTGCTTTTATTAGTTTGTTTGTTACAAGTTTGTTGTTTTTAATAACCTCGTTGTTTTTTAGCCATACGCTTTCTGTTTTCTTTGGTTTTAAAAATCCGTTGTTTTTTAAATTATTAATATGGACAATTACTTTAGACACATTTGTTGTAATTCCCTATGCCTATTTACGTGTTGCCAATAAACCGATTCGCTTTACTGCTTATAAAATTTTAAACATTTTAATTTTCGCGTTATTAAACGTATTCTTTTTGTGGTTTGTGCCTTACGCAATGCATCAAAATATTTCCTTGCCTTCTTTTATCATTGATTATTACAACACTTACCCAAAAGTGATGCATATTTTTGTTGCTGGTACTATTGCAAGTGCTACAACGTTTTTATTTTTGTTTCCGATCATTTTTAAATTTAAAATTGATTTTGATTTTCAGCTCTTAAAAAAAATGTTGCGATATAGTTTACCAATTATGGTTGGAAGCCTAGCATTTGTTACCAACGAAAATTTAGATAAACTTTTATTGGGAGATTTAATTGGTGAAACACAAATGGGAATTTACGCCGCATGTTATAAATTAGGAGTGTTTATGATGTTGTACATTATGGCTTTTCGTTTAGGAGCTGAACCTTTTTTCTTTAATCAAGCAGACAAAAAAAACGCCAAAGAAACCTATGCTAAAATACTAACTTGGTTTACTATTTTAGGGGCTTTGTTTATGTTAATTGTTGTTGTTTTTATTGATCTTTTTGCCAAAATTTTATTAGGAAAACCAGAATACTTTGAAGCTTTACAAATTGTACCTATTATTTTATTAGCTAATTTATTTTTAGGGATTTATAACAACTTGTCTATTTGGTATAAATTAACTGATAAAACGAAATACGGAATGTATTTTTCTGTTTTAGGAGCTGTAATTACAATTTTATTTAACATCATTATGATTCCTATAATTGGTTTTATGGCTTCTGCCTGGGCAACACTAATTACTTACGGGTTTATGATGACCGTTTCTTATCTTGTGGGTAAAAAACAGTATCCGGTTCCTTATCAATTAAAAAAAGTTCTTTTTTATCTCTTTTTTACAACACTGCTTTGTTGGGTTTCTTTTAGTTTGTTTAGAGGAAATAGTTGGTTTTCATTCTTAGCAATTTTTAGTTACTTTGGCGGTGTCTATTTACTAGAAAAATCAACCATAAAACAATTTTTGAAACGCTAATTTATGAATGTAGAAATAATCAATGCATCAAAACACCAAACACCAGCTTATGAAACCGAGGGTTCTGCTGGAATGGATTTGCGAGCAAATATTGAAGAAGAAATCACTTTAAAACCACTAGAAAGAACCATTGTAAAAACAGGATTGTTTATTGCATTACCTATTGGATTTGAAGCACAAGTAAGACCAAGAAGTGGCTTGGCTGCAAAAAAAGGAATTACTGTTTTAAATTCACCCGGAACTGTTGATGCAGATTATCGTGGAGAAATTGGTGTTATTTTAGTGAATCTTTCTAATGATGATTTTGTGATTAAAGACGGAGAGCGTGTTGCTCAACTTGTCATAGCAAAACACGAGCGTGTACAGTGGAAAGAAGTTGAAGTTTTAAACGAAACAGAACGTGGTTCTGGGGGGTTTGGTAGTACAGGGGTTTAAAGGTGGAAGAATTTGATTTACAACCTTTGCGTATAACTTCTGGGTGGAATGTGGAATGGAATCTTTTTTATGAGGTAGACCCTTCTGAAAAAACCATGCACTATTTAGATTCTAGTTCTTTATTGCACTTAAGTAATTACAACACTATGAGGGCTATTGATTTAGATTTTAGGCCAGAAAATGATGTAAATGGGTGTTTTTACCTCAGGGTTATTAATTTAAAAAAGGTTGAAAATCCAAAAACTAAAAAAATAAATTATAAAGGTGATTGGGAAAATTTATTTTTTGAATTAGAAACAAAAAACAGACTAGAAGTTGTAAAAGAAATAGAGCGGTTGAGTACCAAAACAAATTTTACAGTAAAAAACATTAGAATATTATTCGTTTTATTAGTGCTATTTGCTGGTTTTGGTATTGGTGCTTATTTAATTTTGTGGTTGGTAAAATTACTCTCTAAAGAATAGTTTTAGATTATTTTATAAACCTGACTCATTTTACGAACTTTTCCTTTTAACAACTTAAAAGGTAAGAAAGCGTGTGAATGGTATTTAAAACCTCGTTTTTTATAAAACTGAAAAGCCTGGGGCTGTTCGTTCATTGCATCTAGCCAAATTGTTGAATAATTATTTTTCTTCGCTTTTTCTTCTAACCAAGAAAGGAGTTCTTTTCCAATTCCGTTTCCATGAATTTTTGGATGTAAATAAAGACGATGTAATTTAACTTGTTTTGTAGCAGACAAACCGTTTAGTTTTTCATCCCAAATAATTCTAAAAACGCCAACAACTTCCTTTTTGAAAAGAATAAAATAATATTCGGCTTGTTCATTTGACAGCTCTTTTAAAATCGTCTCTTTTGAATAGTTTGAATTTACATACCAGTCTCCGTTATCAGTCCAAAAATGTGAATATGCGGGAGGATAAATTTCTTTCATTAATGAGTGTAACATCTTATCATCTGACGTTTTAATAGGCTCTAAAAAAAGGTGGGTTGAAATTTTTATCATGTTGTAAACATAAAAAAGCTATTTCAATAAATTGAAATAGCTTTACTATTAAGTAGAACTTTTAAAAACACTTAATCTTGGTTGTTGATTGCTTCTTTTATTTTTGTTTCTAATTCTTCCGCAAGCTCTGGGTTGTCTTTTATCAATGATTTTACAGCGTCTCTTCCTTGTCCTAATTTTGTTTCACCATAACTAAACCAAGATCCACTTTTGTTAATAATTCCTAGCTCAACACCAACATCTAATACTTCTCCAACCTTAGAAATTCCTTGACCATACATAATATCAAATTCAGCAACTTGAAATGGTGGCGCAACTTTATTCTTCACCACTTTTACTTTTGTACTATTTCCAATAACTTTATCTCCATCTTTTATTTGTGTTCTTCTACGGATATCTAAACGAACCGATGCATAAAACTTTAATGCGTTTCCGCCAGTAGTTGTTTCTGGGTTTCCGAACATTACACCAATTTTTTCTCTTAATTGATTGATAAAAATAACCGTACATTTTGTTTTACTAATTGTACCTGTTAATTTACGTAAAGCTTGAGACATCAAACGAGCGTGTAAACCCATTTTAGAATCTCCCATTTCTCCTTCAATTTCAGATTTTGGTGTTAATGCTGCAACAGAATCAATCACCACAATATCAATAGCACCAGAACTAATTAAATTATCTGCTATTTCTAATGCTTGTTCTCCATAATCTGGTTGAGAAATAATTAGGTTTTCTATATCTACCCCTAAATTTTCTGCATAAAAACGATCAAAAGCATGTTCTGCATCAATAAATGCTGCTATACCTCCTGCCTTTTGTGCTTCTGCAATTGCATGCAGTGTTAATGTTGTTTTACCTGAAGATTCTGGTCCGTAAATTTCAATAACTCTTCCTCTTGGGTATCCTCCTACTCCTAAGGCTAAATCCAAACCTAAAGAACCAGAAGAAATTGCTTCTACATCTTCTACCTTACTATCACCCATTTTCATTACAGCTCCTTTTCCATAAGCTTTATCCATCTTATCTAAAGTTAGTTGTAATGCTTTTAATTTTGCTGTTTTTTCTTTTTCTGCTGACATATATTTTCTGCTATAAATTTTTTAAAATAAGAACGACTAAGTTACAAAATTCTGTTTAAGTTTTCCTAAAAAAAATAAGCTACATTTTCGTACTATTGTTGTGTAACTTTTTATATGAAAACCCACCAACATTTTATTCTACATAAACCATATGGTTATTTATCTCAGTTTGTCAATAATCAAACGAAGAGAAAGAAAAAAATGTTGGGTGAATTGTATGATTTTCCAGAAGGAACTATGGCAGTTGGAAGGTTAGATGTAAATTCTGAAGGCTTATTATTATTAACAACAAACGGAAAAGTAAGTGAATATATAAGAAGTAAAAAAGTTGAAAAAGAATATTGTGTTCAGGTTGATGGAGTCATCACTCAAAAAGAAATAGATCTCTTAAAAAAGGGGTAGAAATTAGTATTGAAGGAAAAAATATACCACAAAACACTGTGATGCTGCTCTTATTTCTCCTCCTAATTTTCCGAACAGATCACAAAAAATACGTGATGAAAGGCATGGACCAACCAGTTGGATTTCAATTACAATTAACGAAGGAAAATTTAGACAAGTTCGTAAAATGACAGCTGTAGTTGGTTTTCCTACTTTGCGTTTAATTAGAATACGAATTGGAATTATTTATTTATATGATTTAAAACTAGGTGCTGTAAAAGAAGTAGATCAATTAATGTAAGAAATAATTATTTTCTAAGCATTTCTATATGTGGAATTCCGTCTTCTAAATACTCTTCTCCTACTTTATAAAATCCATGAGATTCGTAAAATTTTTTTAAATATACTTGAGCCGAAATTGTTATTTCTGAAGTAGAAAATTTGTCTTGAACTGCTTTAATAGAAGCTTTCATTAAAGCATGTCCATACTGATGTTTTCTTTCTTTTTTATCAACTACTACCCTACCAATACTTGCTTCTTTAAAATAATCACCAGGTTTAAAAATACGTGTATATGCAATAATTTTATCCGTTTTTACACCAAAGACATGCAACGATTTTTGATCTTTAAAATCTAAATCTTGATACACACAGTTTTGTTCTACTACAAAAATTTCTGATCGTAATTGTAAAATACGATACAACTCTTCTAAAGATAATTGGTTAAATTCTTTAATAAAAAACTCCATATTAACAACAAGAAATTTTATCTACTCTGTTTGCATGACGACCTCCTTCAAATACTGTATTTAAAAAAACATCTACAAAACCAAGTGCTTGTTGTAAAGAAACAAAACGTGCAGGAATGGTTAAAATATTTGCATTATTATGTTGACGTGTTAAAGCAACCAATTCATTATTCCAACATAAAGCGGCTCTAACACCTTGGTGTTTATTAGCGGTCATTTGAGCACCGTTTCCACTTCCACAAAGAATAATTCCTAATTCTGCTTTTCCATTTTCTACTGCTTCTGCAGTTGGATGAATTGCATCAGGATAATCCATAGAATCATTAGTATCTGTTCCAAAATTTAAAACGGTATGACCAGCAGCTTCTAATTTTTTTAAAATTTCAAATTTATATTCTGTACCTGCGTGATCATTCCCTATTGCAATTATCATAATATGTTGTTTTTAATGTTATTAAGTAAACAAAAATAAGTATAAAGATGGTTATCAACAGTTATTTTTTTATAGTTTTTAATAACCTTTTAAAAATAAGAGTTTTGAGTATATTATTTAAATGTTAAGAAATATTCTTATTTTTTTAAAACTTTTTTTGATTGTTTTAATAATTTTTACAATACAAGAAGATAAATAACATTACCAATTTTTTTTTTAATTTAATAATAGCAATTTATCAACAAATTATTTACAGTTTATTTACATTTAAAATGTAATAAATAATTAATAAAATCTATGTATAACTGTTTATTAAAATTATTAATAAAGTAAAAAATTAATTGATTATTAAGCTTTTAAAAATATAGGAAGTTGTTAATTGAATTTAATAAGTGATATACTAAAAAAAATACTTAGAAAATTATTATATCTATTAACAGTATATCATTAACATTATTATTTTTAAAATTAATTAAAAGAGAATTGTATAATTATATAAAATGTTGATAAGTAAAAAAATTAAATAGTTTTGTTATCTAATTTTTTAAAATATAAAGAGTCTTTTTGAATTTTTACAGATTCTGGAGAAGTATTTATATTTAAAGGAGCATTTATATTTACAACAGTTATAAATATACCAGTGATAAATATCATGCTAAATAGTGCTATTATTTTATGAATTTGTTTCATTTTTTTAAACTTCTTACACTATAAAGACGTATAATTTAAAAAAGTGTTACAATAAAATTAAGATTTCTTTAACTTTATCTTTTAAGGGATTATAAATTGAATTGCTTTTTTAAGTATTGATACAGAGATAAATCCACTATTAATTAACTCACCATCTGCTTGAATAAAAGGTTTTTCTGATTTTAAAAGAGGGGTAATTTTTAAAGAAGTTGTTTTAAAGGTTTCCACTTTTTTATGGTGTACAATAAGTCCATTGTATAATTTAGGTAAGTTTAAAATTATATCAATTAAAGTTAAATTCTTTGCTATTGTAATATCTAATAAACCATCAGTACTATCAACTTCTTTTGTAAACTGCATCCCTCCTCCAGAAAATTTACAAATACCAAAAACAACCATCAAACATTTTTCTTTAATTAGTTGATTATTTATTTCAATAATGAATTTTGTTTTTTTATAAAACAATAAACCATACAAACCACTTAATAAATAAGCAATTCCACCAAAGCTTTTTAATTTTTTTAATTTACTAGCTACATACCCATCATACCCTATTCCTGCTACATTAGTAAAGTAAGTAATGGTATTATTTTCTGTTTCTAATCTACCAATATCTTGTAGTATTGTTTTTTCTTTACTGATTATTACAATAGAATTCTCTATCTTTGTACCGATGTTATAGGTTTTTACCCAATCATTTCCAGTACCAATAGGTATTACAGCAAGTTGTATAGAGTTAGTTTTTACTAATTTTTGTTTCATTATTCCGTTAACAACATGATGTAAAGTTCCATCTCCACCAACAGAAATTATTTTAGTAAAACCCTTTTTAATAGCATTTTCTACTAATATTTCTTCATGTTTAGAGTATTCAGTAAAAGCAAACGAAAATAAAATGTTTTGTTTTTTTAATTCATCTGAAATTTTTATCCAATTTTTTTTTGATTTTCCGTTTCCAGATGTTGGATTCACAATTAAAAACCAATTCGTTTTCATAAAAAAATAAATTATTAACGAAGCAAAATACAAAATTTGAAATCATAACTTTAAATTAATAAAAAATACCAATTAAATAATGTAATTTGTTCTCAATACAAAAAATTAAAAAAGACATATGTCTAAAAAGAAGAAAATTTTTAAAAAGAAAGGAAGAATCATTAAAGATTTAACCAAAAATATATTTAAAATATTAAATAAAGATGCAAATCAATCTTATAATTATAAGCAAATAGCATCAAAAATAGGTATTTCTGATACCGATGGAAAAACTCAAATTTTAAAAAAATTAGCAGAATTAACAGCAACAAAAAAAATTAAAGAAACTGATAGAGGTAAGTTTACAATCAATCAAGATAGAAAATACCATATTGGTACCTTAGATTTAACAACAAATGGTAATGGATATTTTATCTGTGATGATTTTGAAAATGATATTTTTATTCCGTCTATCAATTTAAATAAAGCACTACATAAAGATACTGTAAAAGTGTATACCTACAATAAAAGAGGAAGTAAAAAATTAGAAGCAGATGTTGTAGAAGTGTTGGAAAGAGCAAAAACAGAGTTTGTTGGTGTTTTACAATTGAATAAAAACTTTTGTTTTGTAATACCAGATGACAATAAAATGTATGCAGATCTTTTTATTTCCCAAAACAAAATAAACGGAGCAGAAGACGGAGATAAAGTAGTTGCTACTTTAACAGATTGGCCATCCAACTCTAAAAACCCTTTTGGAAAAATTACACAAGTCTTAGGAAAACCAGGAGATCACAATACAGAGATGCATTCTATTTTAGTAGAATATGGTTTACCGTATGAGTTTCCGAAAGAAGTTGAAGTAGAAGCAGAAAATCTACCAATAGAAATAACAAAAGAAGAAATTGCAAAACGTAGAGATATGCGTAGCGATTTAACGTTTACAATTGATCCGAAAGACGCAAAAGATTTTGATGATGCTTTATCGTTTACTAAATTGGAAAATGGAAATTATGAAATAGGAATTCATATTGCAGACGTGTCGCATTATTTGCAAGAAAAAACAATTTTAGATGATGAAGCTTATGATAGAGCAACTTCGGTTTATTTAGTAGATAGAGTAGTACCTATGCTGCCTGAAATGTTATCAAACGGAGTTTGTTCTTTAAGACCTAATGAAGAAAAATTAACCTTTTCTGCAGTGTTTGAAATCAATGAAAAAGCACAAATTGTTAAAGAATGGTTTGGTAGAACAGTTACATATTCTGATCAACGTTTTGCATATGAAGAAGCACAAGCTATCATAGAAAACTGTAATTTATCTAAATTAAAAGAGTATACAATGCCAATAGATATTTCTATCATAGATAAAGAATATAATGTTTCTAAAGAAATTGTAGAAGCAACGTTGAAATTGGATGAATTAGCAAAAAAAATGCGAAAAAAACGCATGCAGGCTGGTGCAATCTCTTTTGATAGAGTAGAAGTAAAGTTTAATTTAGATGAAGAGGCAAATCCGGTTGGTGTTTTCTTTAAAGAAGCAAAAGATGCTAATAAATTAATTGAAGAATTTATGTTGTTAGCAAATAGAAAAGTGGCAGAATTTATTGGGCAAGAGAAAGGAAAACCAAGTAAAAAAACCTTTATTTATCGTGTTCACGACGAGCCAAATATTGATAAATTAAATGCTTTACAAGGTATTGTTAGTAAATTTGGGTATTCTTTAAATACAGAAACGAAAGAAACTATTTCGCAATCGTTAAATAAATTACTTTCTGATGTTCATGGTAAAGCAGAATCTAATATGGTGGAAACCTTAGCGATTAGAACCATGAGTAAAGCAGAGTATACCACACAAAATATTGGACATTATGGATTAGCTTTTGATTACTACAGCCATTTTACATCACCTATTAGACGTTATCCAGATGTAATGACACATAGATTACTTCAGTATTATTTAGATGGTGGAAAATCACCAAAAGCAGAGGTTTATGAAGAAAAATGTAAACATTCTTCTCAAATGGAAGAATTAGCCTCTAAAGCAGAAAGAGATTCTATTAAATACACGCAAGTAAAATACATGCAAGATCATAAAGACATGGAGTTTGAAGGTGTTATTTCTGGTGTAACAGAATGGGGAATTTATGTAGAAATCAAAGAAAACAAATGTGAAGGAATGGTTCGGATTAGAGATATAAAAAGTGATTATTTTATATTTGATGAAAAACAATATGCAATTATTGGTCAATCCACAAAACAAGTATACCAATTAGGAGATGACGTTGTTGTAAAAGTAAAAAAAACAGACTTAGAGCGTAAACATTTAGATTTTAATTTAATAGAAGAATAAACTATCTTGTCACAATAAAAACAAAAAAAGGTCTTTATAGAGATATAAATAAGATAAAAAATGAAAAAACTATTAACTTTAGTAAGCTTGTTTACAATCTTTTCTATTTATAGTCAAGACACTATTAAAAAAGCTGTAGGAGATTTTACAACACTTAAAGTGTATAACGGTATCGGTGTAGAGTTGATAAAATCAGACAAACAAGAAATTGTTATTACAGGCGAAAAAGCACAAAAAGTCAATGTAAAAACCACAAGAAACATCTTAAAGTTATATTTACCATTTCCAGAATCTTTAGCAAACGGTAAAGTAAAAATTATTCTTTATTACTCTAAAGATATTGATATTATTGATGCTAATGAAGGGGCCTCTATTACAGCAAAGGAATTTAAACAATCAAAAGTAGAGATAAAAACACAAGAAATGGCTTTTATTAATATGGTTCTAGAGGTTCAATACTTAACAATTAAAGCTGTTACCGGAGGAGCTATTAAATTAACAGGAAGCACAAAAAACCAAACCATCGAAGTAAATAATAGTGGTGTGTATCGTGGTTATAACTTAAAAGTTGAAAACACAACCTATATTAGAGCTTCTCTAGGGGGTAAAGGAGAAGTAAACTCCGGAGAAACCTTAGACGCAAAAGTTAGTTTTGGCGGAACTATTTTTTATAAAGGAACTCCAGAAGTATTAAAAACAAAAAAAGTTCTTGGCGGAATCATTGAAGTAAAGAATTAATAAAAAGCTTTTTGTATCTTTGTTACAAAATTAGAAACAATGAATTTATATAATATGATTTTGTTTATAGGAATGCCACAAGTAATAATAATAATTGTGGTTGTTTTATTGCTTTTTGGAGGTAGAAAAATTCCTGAATTAATGAAAGGCTTAGGTAGCGGAATTAAAGAATTTAAAAACGCATCTAAAGAAGAAGATAAAGATAAAATAGACGAAAAAAAGTAGTTTATAAAAACACATAAAAAAACCGAAGATACTGTCTTCGGTTTTTTATTTTATAAAGTTAGGTTAAAACTTTACGGCGGTTCCAGAAGCTGTTACCATTAACATGCCGCCAGAAGAACCAACCGTTTCATAATCTAAATCTACACCAATAACTGCATCAGCCCCTAGGCGCATTGCCTGATCTTCCATTTCTTTTAATGCAATATCCTTTGCTTCGCGCAACACTTTCTCGTACGAACCAGATCTACCACCAACAATATCTCTAATACCTGCAAATATATCCTTAAATAAATTTGCCCCAATTATTGTTTCGCCAGTAACAATTCCTAAGTATTGTTTAATTTCATGGGTATTTAATGTATTTGTTGTTGTTACAATCATAAATCTTTTTTTCTAGTTGTTGAACTTTCGTTTATTTTATTTGCCGCAACCAAACTTGTTACCATGTCGTTTAACATAGAGCTTGCTGCATTTGGGTTGTTTGGCAATAATATTAAATTACTATTTGTATCAGCACCAATAGACTGTAGGGTATCATAATGTTGAGTTATTACAATCAACGCAGAAGCTTCTTGTGAATTGATTCCTGCTTTGTTTAATACATCGACAGACTCTTCTAAACCACGAGCAATTTCTCTTCGTTGATCTGCAATACCCTTACCTTGTAAACGTTTGCTTTCTGCTTCTGCTTTTGCGCGCTCTACAATTAAAATACGTTGTGCATCTCCTTCATATTGTGCAGCTGTTTTTTCTCTATCTGCTGCATTAATTCTATTCATTGCTGCTTTTACTTGCGAATCAGGGTCAATATCAGTTACTAAGGTTTTAATAATATCGTATCCGTAGTTTAACATTGCGTCGTTTAATTCTGTTTTTACCGCAATTGCAATATCATCTTTCTTAACAAAGACATCATCTAGTTTCATTTTTGGCACTTCAGCACGAACCACATCAAACACATAAGAAGTAATTTGATCATGAGGATAATCTAACTTATAAAAAGCATCATACACTTTGTCTTTAATCACCATAAACTGTACAGAAACTTTTAATTTTACAAATACATCATCTAGTGTTTTTGTTTCAATTATTACATCTAATTGTTGAATTTTCAAACTCAATCTCCCAGCAATCCTATCAATAACAGGAATTTTTATTTGCAAACCAGATTGACGAATACTTTGAAACCTTCCAAAGCGTTCAATAATTGCAGAAGTTTGTTGTTTAACAGTAAAAAAAGAGGCAAATAATAATAATAAGCCTAAAACGATGAGTATCATGTAAGTTGGATTCATAAGAGATTATTTAATTTTATTAAAGATACAATGTTTCCGTTTTAAAATCAAAACATTGTACTTATATGTAGTAAATACTAATAAAATGTTACAACCTGTTATTAAAAAGTATATTGAATTCCGTTTTCTAACTTATATTGAGAGTTAGGAATTCCTAAAACAGGAAATTTATCTAATTGATAACTAAAAGAGGTAACAAGAGCAAGTTTTTTAAAAAAAGTAAAAGAGAATGAGGTTTCGCTAGAAATTCTGTAATCTGAAAAAAGATTCAGTTTTGGTTGATAATAAGTTGTACTTGATATAGCGATGTTTTTATTTAGATTTAAATTGAAAGAAAAGTAAATGTTTCCTCGAGTTGTTTTGTCAATAACATCACCAGAATTACCAACAGAATTTTCGTGTTCATACATGATAAGTGTTCCAAGAAAAAATTTGTTTTTTTCTGAACGAAACAATCGAAAACGTGTACCTAAACCCGCCAAAGCTCTAAAATTAATAAAAGAAACGTTGTCTTTTTGAAGTTGAGTAAAAGCTTCAAGGGTTAAGCGAGGTTTTAATCGATAATTATATCTAAAATGTTGAACGCTTTTATCAGTAAAGGTATCCGTGTTTCCTTCGGTAAAAACAATAGAGTTTAGGAAAAGAAAAATATGTTTTCCCGAATTATATTGTAGCGTAATATCATTTGTTAAATCAAAAAAAGTATTTACGTTTTTAGTCAAATCAAAATCTAGTTTAACACCTCCTAAAAAACGAGAAGAATCAGTATGATTTCGAATACTCTCTATATTTACTACCTGACAAAAAACAGCAGTGTTTATAAAGAGAAGGAATAAAAAAACATGCTTTTTAGACATTTTTTATAAAAGGGTTTCTATTGCTTTTTCAATTCTACTAATCGTTTCTTTTTTACCAATCATTTCTATGATTTCAAATACATCTGGACCCTGAAGCGCACCAACCAAGGCTAAACGTAAAGGCATCATTACTTTTCCAAAGCCAATTTCATTTGAAACAATCCAACTTTTTATTGTGTTTTGAATGTTTTCTGTAGTAAAATTATCTACCGATTTTACCAAGCCAATCACGTTTTCTAGCACCTCTTTAGTGTCATCTTTAATCGCTTTCTTAACCGCTTTTTCATCATAAGACGTTGGTGCTTGGAAAAAGAAATCGGATAGGCTCCAGAAATCAGACACAAAAACTGCGCGCTCTTTAATCAATGAAACAACTTTTTCTATGTATTTTTCATCTTTGGAAGTCCCTTTTTTTGACAGAATAGGGATATATAATTTTGTTAGTTCCTCATCAGATTTAGTTTGTAAATACTGTTGATTGAACCAGTTTGTTTTTTCGGGGCTAAACTTGGCCCCAGATTTACTAACACGCTTTAAATCAAATGTTTCAACCAGCTCTTCTAATGAAAAAAGTTCTTGTTCTGTGCCTGGATTCCAACCCAACAAAGCTAACATATTTATAAAAGCATCGGCAAAATATCCATCTTCTTTATAGCCACGAGAAACATCTCCTGTTTGTTCGTTTGTGTATTCTAAAGGAAACACCGGAAACCCTAATTTATCTCCATCACGTTTGCTTAGTTTGCCTTTTCCAACAGGCTTTAAAATCAAAGGAAGGTGTGCAAATTTTGGCGCCTCCCAACCAAATGCTTTATACAATAATACATGCAAGGGCATCGATGGTAACCATTCTTCTCCACGAATTACGTGTGTAATTTTCATTAAGTGATCATCTACAATGTTTGCTAAATGGTAGGTTGGCATTCCGTCTGATTTAAACAAAACCTTATCGTCTAAAGTGTTTGTTTCTATCTTTATTGTTCCACGAATTTCATCCTTCATCAGCAATGTTTCGTCTTGAGGCGTTTTAAAACGAATTACATAATTTTCTCCGGCATCAATTTTTTGTTGTACTTCTTCTTTAGACAACACCAACGAATTTACCAAACGTCCTTTTTCTCTGTTGTGCCAGTTATAAATAAAGGTTTTTCCTTGTTCTTCGTGGTTTTTTCTATGAAAATCTAATTGTTCTGAACTGTCGAAAGCATAATATGCCCAACCTTTTTCAATTAAAATACCGGCATTTTTTTTATATAAATCTTTACGTTCAGATTGTCTGTAGGGACCATATTTTTCGTTTTTTCCTGGACCTTCATCAAATGGAATGTTACACCAATTTAAAACAGCAACAATATACTGTTCAGCATTAGCAACATAACGCGTTTGATCAGTGTCTTCAACACGTAGCACAAAGGTTCCGCCATGTTTTTTTGCAAATAAGTAATTAAATAAAGCAGTTCTTACCCCACCAATATGTAATGGTCCGGTTGGACTTGGTGCAAAACGAACGCGAATAGTAGATTCCATTTTTTCTTTTTTGATTGTAGCAAAGATACTTTAGTTTGATTTGATAAAAAAGTGATATTTTAAATGCTTTTATTAAGGTTTAACACTTTCTTAGTTCGTAAAAATTGTAAAAAAGAGTATTTTTATTGGTTATAAGATGAATACATATAAAAACATAGAAGAAAAACTCCATCAGTTTGTCCGTAAATTTTACACAAATGAATTGATTAAAGGAACGATTATGTTTCTTTCATTAGGTGTTTTGTATTTCTTTTTTACGCTTTTTATAGAGTATTTTTTATGGTTACAACCAACAGCCAGAACCATCCTTTTTATAATCTTTGTTTTGGTTGAACTCTATTTATTGTTCCGATTTATTTTAACTCCAATTTTTAAGTTAATTGGACTAAAAAAAGGAATTTCACACACCGAGTCCTCAAAAATAATTGGAATTCATTTTACAGAAGTAGGAGACAAGCTTATTAATATTTTACAACTTAAAGAAGCCACAAATCAATCAGAATTATTACTTGCAAGTATTGAGCAAAAATCTAAAGAACTACAACCAATTCCGTTTTCAAATGCAATTAATTTTAAACAGAACAGCAAGTATCTTAAATATGGACTAATTCCGTTTGTTATTTGGTTGCTTGTGCTTGTTTCAGGAAACAGCAACGTGTTTAATACATCTTTTAAAAGGGTGGTTAATTATCGAACAGCTTTCGTTCCTCCAGCACCATTTTCATTTCATTTAGTAAATACAGAGCTAAAAGTAGTTCAAGAAAAACCGTTTACATTAGAAATAGAAACCAAAGGAACAGTATTGCCAACAGATGTTACTATTTTTTACAATAATCAAAGCTATTTTTTACAAAACCAAAACGGAACATTTAGTTACACTTTTACAGACACCAAAAACAACATAAGTTTTTATGTTGAAGCGAATGGAATCGTTTCACAAAACTATGAGCTGAATGTTATTAAAACACCAACGATTCAGAATATTTCTATTGATTTTGAATATCCAAAATATATAGGAAAAAAGAATGAAACGATTAGCAATACAGGGTCATTTTTAATTCCGGAAGGAACAAAAACGACCTGGAATGTTAGCACAAATCAAACAGATTCTGTTGCGTTTATCTATGACAAAAAGCAACACTTTTTTAAGAAGAATAAAGTTGATTTATTCACGCATTCTAAACAAATTTTAAAACCATTAAATTATCAAATAGCAACCTCTAATTCTGAATTAAAAGAGTTTGAAAAACTATACTTTACAATTGATGTTGTAAAAGATGAGTTTCCGGAAATAGAGGTTTTGTCTGAAATAGATAGTTTAAATAATACAGCACAATTTGCGGGTAAGGTTTCAGATGATTATGGAATTAAAAAAATAGAAGTTGTTTTTTATGATGAAGAAAATCCGACCCAAAAAAAGACACAGAAAATAACGATCAATAAAGAACAAAATCAAACCTTCTATTATAATTTCCCAGGAGATTTAGAAATCAATAAAGGGATTAATTATGAAGTTTACTTTCAGGTTTTTGATAATGACGGCGTCAACGGAAGCAAAAAGAGTGAAAGCAAAAAGTTTAGCTTTAGAAATAAATCAGACAAAGAAATAGAAGAAGAATCGGTTATTCAACAACGCAAACAAATTCAATCTATAGAAAACACCTTATTAAAAAAGCAACAACAAAAGAAAGAGTTAGAAGAAATAAAGCAAAATCTACAAAACAATAACAATGTTAATTGGAACGATAAAAAGAAGATAGATAATTACATCAAGCGTCAGGAGCAATACAAACAAATGATGCAGCGCCAAACAGACAAACTGCAAGAAAACATCAAAGACTTACCTAAAGATTCTGAAACCATTAAAGAAAAAAAGGAACAACTGAAGAAAAGAATCGAAGAGCTTAAAAAGCTAGAAAAAGAGCAAAAGCTATTAGAAGAATTAAAAAAACTAGCAGAAAAATTAAATAAAGACGAATTGCTTAAGAAAGTAAAGCAGTTAACAGAGCAAAACAAACAACAAGAACGCAGTTTAGAAAGAATTTTAGAGCTAACAAAACGGTTTTATGTAGAACAAAAAACCATGCAAATCGCAAATACCTTAGAAGAACTTTCTAAAAAACAAGACAGTCTTGCAAAATCAAAGAATTCAACACTAAATAAGCAACAAGAGATTAAGAAAGAATTTGAAACGGTTCAAAAAGAGCTTAAAAACTTAGACAAAGATAACAAGGCGTTGAAAGAACCTATGCAAATACCGGACACAAAAGAAGAACAAAAAGAAATAAATAATCAACTAAACAAAGCCTTAGAAAAGAATCAGCCGGACAAAAATCAACAAAAGAATAGTCAGAAAAAAGCGGCTCAAAAAATGCAAGAAATGAGTCAGAAAATGCAACAAGCAATGTCTGACATGGAAGGCGAAATGAAAGAAGCAAACGAAAAATCATTACGCATCATTTTAGAGAACTTACTAAACTTTTCTTTTAAACAAGAAAATTTAATGGATCGGTTTTCAAATATTAATGTAGCGCATCCAGACTTCGGAAAAGAATTAAAAAACCAAAATACGCTAAAAACATATTTTGAACACATAGATGATAGTTTGTATGTGTTGTCTATGCGCTTGCCAGAAATATCACCAATTGTTCAAAAAGACCTTACAAGCGCCCATTACAATATAGATCAATCTCTTGATAATTTTGCAGAAAACAGGTTTAATAGCGGCTTGTCAAATCAGCAATATGTTATGACGGCGGTTAATAATTTAGCAGACTTTTTAAGCGATATTTTAGATAATATGCAACAGCCAAAAATGTCTAAATCAGGAAAAGGAAAAAAAGGAGGGAAGTCTTTTAGTTTGCCAGACATTATCAAAAAACAAGAAGACATTGTTAAAAAAATGCAACAGGAAAATAAAAAAGGACAAGAACAGCAAGGCCAAAAGAAAGGAGAAAGCAAAGGGAATAGAAACGACGATTTAGATGGAGATTTATATAATACGTATCAACAGCAATCTCAATTACGACAAGAACTACAGGAAGCTCTAAAAAAGAATGGAATAGGTAACAATCCAGAAGCTAAAAAGGTGTTAAAATCGATGGAACAATTAGAAAATGAAATTCTTGAAAAAGGTTTTAATAACACAACCCTTCAAAAAATGCAACAACTTAAATACAATCTGTTGAAATTAGACAAAGCAGCTTTTGAACAAGATAAAGACACAAAGAGAAAATCTGCTTCTAATAAACAAAAATACAATTCAAACAACGCTAAATTACTGATTCAAAAACTGTTTTACAATCAAACAGAAATATTAAACAGACAATCCTTACCTTTGCAAAAAAGTTACAAAAAGAAAGTACAGGAGTATTTTAATAATTTGAAAAAGCAAAAAGAATAGTGATTGAATTTAATTACGAAACAAACTTTACTTTAAACAACGAAGAGCAATTAATAAATTGGGTTGAGAACTGCATTGTTAGTAACAAATTTAAAGTAGGAGAAATTAATTATATTTTTTGTGACGATGTGTATTTACATAAGTTAAATGTCGAGTTTTTGCAACACGACACCTATACAGATATTATTAGCTTTGATAATACAATGGGCAAGCTTATTAGCGGAGATATTTTTATTTCAATAGATAGAGTTAAAGAAAATTCAACTGTTTTTACTTCTTCTTTTGAGGATGAGCTACACAGGGTTATGATTCATGGAGTTTTGCACTATATGGGGTATAAAGACAAAACGACAGAAGAAAAAGAAATGATGCGTGCCAAAGAAGATCAATGTTTATCTACGTTAAGTAACTGATAATCAATAAAATAAATAAATAGTTTCACGTGAAACATGTAAAATGAGTCTTTTTTCAACAACATACGATGTAATAGTAGTTGGTGGTGGTCACGCAGGAAGCGAGGCAGCAGCAGCAAGCGCAAATATGGGTGCTCATACATTGCTTATTACAATGAGTTTGCAAAACATTGCGCAGATGAGTTGTAACCCAGCCATGGGAGGAATTGCAAAAGGACAAATCGTTCGAGAAATTGATGCCTTAGGTGGGTATAGTGGAATTGTAACCGACAAAACCGCTATTCAATTTAAAATGCTGAACAAATCTAAAGGACCTGCAATGTGGAGCCCTAGAGCGCAATCAGACAGAATGCGTTTTTCTGAAGAATGGAGAAAGGTTTTAGAGCAAACAGACAATTTAGATTTTTATCAAGATTCTGTAAATGGTTTGTTGTTTGAAGAAAATAAAATTGTTGGTGTTAAAACAGTTTTAGGCTTAGAAATAAAATCAAAAACAGTTATCATCACTGCAGGAACTTTTTTAAATGGATTGATTCATATTGGTGATAAAACATTTGGTGGAGGGAGAGCAGGAGAAGGAGCTTCTACCGGAATCACTGAAGATTTAGTTAAAATGGGGTTTGAATCAGGTAGAATGAAAACAGGAACACCTCCAAGAGTTGATGCTCGTTCTTTAGATTTTTCTAAAATGATTGAACAACCAGGTGATGAACAACCTGAAAAGTTTTCTTTTTTGCCGTCAACAAAACCATTAACCAAACAACGCTCTTGTTATTTAACATATACAAGCCTAGAAGTTCATGAATTATTAAGAGAAGGTTTTGATAGATCTCCAATGTTTAATGGTAGAATTCAGTCAACGGGTCCAAGATACTGTCCCTCTATTGAGGACAAGATTGATCGTTTTGCGACTAAAGACAGACATCAAATGTTTATTGAACCAGAAGGCTGGGATACTGTTGAAATTTATGTGAATGGATTTTCTACTTCACTACCTGAAGATATTCAAGACAAAGCAATTCGTTCTGTAGCAGGTTTCGAAAAGGTTAAGTTTTTGCGTTATGGGTATGCTATAGAATATGATTATTTTCCACCAACACAATTAACACATTCGTTGGAAACGAAGTTGGTAGAAAATTTATTTTTTGCAGGACAAATAAATGGAACAACAGGTTATGAAGAAGCAGCGTCTCAAGGATTAATGGCGGGAATTAATGCTGCTTTAAAAATTCAAAACAAAGAGCCGTTTATTTTAAAAAGAAACGAAGCATATATAGGGGTTTTAATCGACGATTTAATTACAAAAGGAACTGAAGAGCCTTATAGAATGTTCACGTCTCGAGCAGAATACAGAACTTTATTAAGACAAGACAATGCCGATTTAAGATTAACGCCGAGGTCTTATGAACTAGGTTTGGCGTCAGAAGAACGAATGAAGCGCGTAATAGAAAAGAAAGAAAAAACAGAATTATTGATATACTTTTTAAACAATTTGAGTGTTAAAAAGGAGGAGCTAAACGCTATATTAGAAAAGAAAAATCTTGCTTTGGTAAATCAATCTATGAAGCTCTTTAAACTAGCCGCTAGGCCTCAGTTAGGTTTTTCTGACTTCATTCATTTAGATGAATTAGCTCAGTTTATTACACAACACAATATAGATGCTGAAATCATAGAACAGGTAGAAATCTATTTAAAGTATTCTGGATATATTGAAAAAG
The DNA here is from genome assembly GCA_943788865.1 of uncultured Polaribacter sp. Lineage (GTDB taxonomy): Bacteria > Bacteroidota > Bacteroidia > Flavobacteriales > Flavobacteriaceae > Polaribacter. The sequence continues at coordinate 104,216 of CALSRX010000004.1, forward strand.
AAAAGAATAATGCAGACAAGCTAAACCGTTTAGAAAATGTTACGATTCCTAAAGCATTTGATTATTCTAAAGTAAAATCTCTTTCTTTTGAGGCAAGAGAAAAATTAAATAAAATTAAACCAACCTCCATTTCACAAGCAAGCAGAATAAGCGGTGTTTCACCAAGTGATGTTTCGGTATTGCTAGTTTATATGGGTAGATAAAAAATAAAGTTCCATGTGGAACATTATACTTTTTGCTAAATAATGAATAAAGAAAAAAATCTTTATAAAGGGGTAAAACCTTTTATAAGCTGTACAGATCATTCGGTTTCTCAAGAATCTTACGAGCTGTTATTTAATGAAGAATTTGAGATGATGGTTACACTTCCTGTTCCATTAGATTTAGAAAAATATTATAAAAGCGAAGATTATATTTCACACACAGACGCAAGTAAAACCATTGTAGATAAAATTTATCAAAGAGTTAGAAAACACACATTACAAAAAAAGCTTGCACTAATAAACTCATTTCATTCAACAGAAAAAAAACTATTAGATATAGGATCTGGAACCGGAGATTTTTTAGCGACTTGTAAAAAAGATCATTGGAGTGTTTTTGGAGTTGAGCCAAACGAGAATGCCATCGCTATTTCTAAAACCAAAGGCATTAGCGTTGTCAGCGATATTTCAATTTTAAAAGAAAATAATTTTGATGTAATTACGCTTTGGCATGTCTTAGAACATGTAGAAAATTTAGTAGAGTATATCGAGGTTTTAAAAAAGAAATTAAAACCCAACGGAACATTAGTAATCGCTGTTCCAAATTACAAAAGCTTTGATGCAAATTATTATAAAGAGTTTTGGGCAGCTTATGATGTGCCTAGGCATCTTTGGCATTTTTCTCAAAACTCCATAAAAAGACTTTTTGAAAATGTTTCAATGAGTGTTGAGAAAACAATTCCTATGAAATATGATTCATATTATGTTTCAATGTTGAGTGAAAAATATAAATCAGGTAGAACAAATTTTCTAAAAGCTTTTTACATTGGTTTTCTTTCAAATAGAAAAGCAAAATCAACTTCTGAGTATTCTTCTCTTATTTATGTGATTAAAAACACAGAAAACACCATTTAAAAAGCATTTAAAACAAGTTTTGCCACAAAGCAATATATTTCATCCTCTATTTTTTAAAAACACCTTAAAAGGCTTCTTTTAAAGATCTTTAAAATAGTTTTATTTTATTTAAAATAAAAAAAAAATAAAAAAAATTGATACAGCTTATTTACTCAATAAATAAACACCTAAAATTGTAGTTGCAAAATAAACGGCCAATGTCATTGCTCCAGCATAATCTTTTGCTAGCCTTTGACCAATTAATAAAAAGATAAGTGTTAAAGCAGAAATTTCTACTCCAATAAGTGCAGCTGACTTAACTCCTGAAAAAGTTAATTGATAAAGACCAAAAAGCATAAAAAGACTTGCGGTCATTTCAAGCAACAAAATGGTTCCCAATAACAAAGGCACTTTGTTTTTTAAAGGAGAGCTCGAAAAGTGCTCTTTGATAAAAGATAAATTTCCGCTCCAATCAGTTATTTTATCAATTCCTGATTGTAAAAAAGTGACAATTAAAAACAGTAGAATTAATATTTCTGTTGGGTAGTTTTGTATGGCTTCCATAAATTAATTAGTTATCCCACAAAACTACTAAAAAGAAAGATGCGAGCAATACATTATTAACTCGCATCTTATCAAATAATCAAACCAACCTTTAATAGTTTTATGTTTTTTAGCAATGTATTTCAATTATTTACCACACAACGCATCTAATTCTTCTTGGCTATTTATTACAATTGTTTCTCCGTTTTTAATAATTGATAACGGAAACACATAAGTGGGTCTAACACCTTTTGCTAAGCTTTCATGGTAGGCTTTAAGCTCTTCTACATTAGCAATAGCTTTTGTTGACCCATCGTCTAGTGTTACCGATACCGGGAAAACAAACTCAGGTCTTTTACCTTTCTTTGGCTTTTTAACCAGAGCATCAAATTCTTCTTGTGTATTTATCACAATTGTTTCTCCATTTTTTTCAACTGAAATAGGAAAAACAAACACCGGTTTAACACCATCAGCCAAGGTATCTAAATACGCTTTAAATTCCTCTTCGTTCGCAATTTCTTGAGTACTTGTATCTTCTAAGACAACAGATAAAGGAAAAATTAAATCTGGTCTTCTTCCTTTTGCAGGTTTCCCCATTATAGCTTTTAATTCATTTTCATCAGAAACTTCAATTGTTTTTCCATTTACTAAAAGTGATAAAGGAAAAACAAATACAGGCTTTACACCTTCATCTAACCCATCTAAATAAGCTCTTAAAGCTTCTTTATCAGCAATTTCTTGAGCACTTCCATCACCTAATTCTACAGAAATAGGAAAAACAAATTCAGGTTTTTTTCTACCTCGATTACCCCTGATTAATTCTTTTAATTGCTTCATGTCATTGACCGTTATTACCTCTCCATCTATAGTAATTTCAAAAGGAAAAGTAAGTTTTGGTCTATTTGTGGTTGCAGCATAATCTTCTAGATCGTAATCACTATTGATTGTTGTTGTAGCGGATGTGTTTGTGATTGCATTAACCGGATAGGTAATAATCATTGTTTCTACCATGCTTAAAACCTCTTCTTTATTAAGAGAAGTTTGTGCTTCAAAAAGTTCAAGATCTTCTGTTGTTGAATTTTGACAAGCAAACATTGAACCTACAATTAATGATAACGCAACTAATTTTTTTACAAATATTTTCATAATTTAAATTTTTATTGTTCACTAATAAAACAGTCAAATCATAGAATACCCTACCAGAAAAGCAAAAAAAATAAAAAAAACTGCTATTTTTGAGGAATAATAAGGGTTTCATGTCAGAAAAAAAATCGGTTTGCGAATCAAAAGTCTTTGAAGAATTGTATTCTGTGCATTCAAAATCGTTATATAATTTTGCTTTTTATAAATCTGGAAATTCAGCGCAGTCAGAAGACTTAGTTCAAGAAGCATTTATAAAAATGTGGAACAATTGTGCTAAAGTTGTCTTTGAAAAAGCAAAATCTTTCCTTTTTACAGTGGTAAACAACCTATTTTTAAATCAAGTTGCACACCAAAAAGTAGTTTTAAGCTATAATTTAATAGGCAGAAAAGAAACCACAAACGAAAGTCCAGAGTTTATAATGGAAGAAAAAGAGTTTATGGACAAACTTCAAAACGCTATTTCTGATTTAAAAGACGGACAAAGAGAAGTATTCTTATTAAACCGAATCGACAAAAAAACATATAAAGAGATTTCAGAATTGCTTTCTATTTCTGTAAAAGCTGTTGAAAAAAGAATGCATTTAGCGTTAAAACAACTAAGAGAAAAAGTAGGAAATATATAAATGTCAAGACTAAAAGTAGGGTATTTAGCAAGCAAGCTGTTATACTTATAAAGAAACTAAAAATGAAAAACGAACATACAGACGATACATTTTTATCTCGTTGGTTAAATAATGATTTAACGAATGAAGAATTGGTTTCTTTTAAGCAAACAGAAGCTTATAAAGAATATCAAAAAATTATTAACGCAACTCAAAACTTTAATGCACCCAACTTTAATAAAGCAGAAGTCTTAGAAAAAATTATTCAAAAAACGACCAATAAAAAAGTAAAGAAATTACTTCCAAATTGGGTGTATGCAGCAGCAGCCTCTATTGTGCTACTATTAAGCACTGTTTATTTTTTAACAAGTTCTGATGAAAATTACTCAACATCATTCGGAGAGCAATTAGCATTGGTTTTGCCTGATGGATCGGAAGTGTTGTTAAATTCTAAATCTTCTATAACATATAAAAAAAGCGATTGGTTTGATGGAAATAGAAACATACAACTTAAAGGAGAAGGATATTTTAAAGTACAAAAAGGCTCAAATTTTACAGTAAATTCAGATAACGGAAGCGTGAGTGTTTTAGGAACGCAATTCAATGTAAAAACAAACCCTTCTTATTTTGAGGTTTTATGTTACGAAGGAAAAGTACAAGTTAAAAACACCCAAGAAACGGCTATTTTAACAAAAGGACTTTCCTTTAGAAAAATTGAAAACAACAACTCAGAAAAAGGAACTTTCTCAAACTCAAAACCAACATGGCTAGATGGAGAAAGCACTTTTAACAATACACCTTTACGGTTTGTTTTAAAAGAATTAGAAAAACAATATCAAATACAAGTGGCTTCATCCGAGATTGATTTAAACACCTTGTTTACAGGTGCTTTTACAAATAAAAACTTAAATTTAGCCTTGGAAACAATATGCACTCCTTTGTCTATTCAGTTTGAAATTGATGAGAATACTGTGGTGCTTACCAAAAAATAAGAATGCTTAAAAAAATTGTTTTACTTGGTTGTTTACTTTTTGGTTTTGGAGTTGTTTTTGCGCAAAAGACCTCTCAAAAAACACCTTTGGTAGAAATTTTAACATCCATAGAAAAGCAACACGATGTAAAGTTTTCATATAGTTCTAGTTTGCTTACGAATATTTATTGTTTTCCTTTTTCAAAAGAAAGTACAGTAAAAGAAAAATTAGAGAATCTAAGAAAGCAAACGTTTTTAGAATTTAAACAAATAGATGATAGATACATTGTGATCTCTGAAAAAAAGATAACAAATAATCATAGGATAAGTGGCGTTATTCTTAATTCAAAAAACAATGAATTTGTTCCTTTCTCATCTGTAATAATTAAAGGAACATCGCGTGGAACAACAACAGATGAAAACGGTAAGTTTATACTTGACAATGTTTCTTCAAATCAAGAAATAATAATTCAAAGCATTGGTTTTAAGACTGTTACAATTCCTGTTTATCAGTTTTTAAACCAAGCCAATTTGACAATAAAATTAGTAGAAGACAATATTCATTTAGAAGAGGTGTTGATTAGCGATTACATCACCCAAGGGATTTCAAAAAAGCAAGATGGTGCAATAGAAGTATCGCCTAAAAAACTAGGCATTTTACCAGGTTTAATAGAACCAGATGTTTTGTTAAGCTTACAATTATTACCCGGAATTCAAAGTCCGTCAGAAACCGCTTCTGGTTTACAAATAAGAGGAAGTTCACCAGATCAAAACTTAGTGTTATTTGACGGAATTAAGATGTATCAGAGTGGCCATTTCTTTGGCTTGATTTCTTCTTTTAACCCTTATATTACCAAAAAAATAAGTTTGTACAGAAACGGCACAAATGCAAAATTTGGAGATAGAATAGGTGGGGTTTTAGACATAAGCTCTGGAGATGATGTGCCAACTTTTGAAGCTGGTTTTGGTGTAAATCTAACACATGCAGATGCGTACCTTAAAACACCACTTTTTAACAACAAAGCAGGGTTGGTTTTTTCTGCCCGAAGATCAATTACAGACCTGGTAGAAACAATTACCTATAAAAACTTTTCTGAAAGTGTATTTCAAAACACGCGAATTTTAGACGGAAGAGTTAACGACCCAAACAGACTCTCTAATGTTAACAACGATTTTTATTTTCAAGATTATAATCTAAAATTTATTGCAGAGTTGTCAGATAAAAGTAAGCTATCAATTAGCAATTTATTTAATAAAAATCAATTAGATTTTTCGTCAGAAAACTTAAAATTTAGAGAAAAAATAGTTGATAACATTACTTATCAAAACAAAGGAACTAGATTTCTTTGGGATTATAAAACAAGCAATCGTTTTTCACAAAGTATAGATTTTCACACTTCAGAATATACCTTTGATTACTTTGGAAATAGAGTAGAAACAAGAAACAATCCAAACGACAACAGAAATAGAGATTTTGAAATAGCAAATCATGTAAAAGATAATGGCATTAATTACGGGTTTATTTATGATTTTAACCCGAACCTTCAATTTAGTGGCGGTTATCAATATTCAAAAACGGATATTTTTTATGTGTACAAAACGAACTTTAACACGCAAAATAATTTATTATTAAGTGTAGAGAATAGCACCAATACAACAAGCGCGTTTTTTTCAGAGTTTAAATACAACCAAGAAAATTCTTTTATAAGCTTTGGAGTTAGAGCCAATAACTTTTCATCGGCAAAAGAGTGGTTTTTTGAGCCAAGACTTTTTGCTTCCACAAAAATTTCTGAAACCTTTACCCTTAAAACTTCTGCAGAAATAAAAAATCAAGCAGTGAGTCAAATAATTGAATATAGAAATAATGGAATTGGTTTAGAAAATAATATCTGGGCGGTAGCAAACAATGCAATTCCGATTTTAAATAGCAAACAATTATCAATTGGGTTTTTATATCAAAAAAATGGGTGGAATTTAGATGTTGATTTTTATAAGAAAAAGGTAAAAGGATTAACATTAATGACTGATGACATTGCAAATAGCACGCAAACGACTCAGGTTCCGTTTTATATTTCTGGAGAAAATAGCATTGACGGAATAGATGTCTTGTTAAAAAAGAGATTTGGTAATTATCGTTCTTGGATAAGCTATTCGTATGCAAATTCAAAACAACAATTTAAAGAATTAAATAACGGAAATGAGTTTAATGGAATTAACGGAATTCCACACTCTTTTTCATGGTCTCATACATACAAAGCAAATCAATTTGAATTTTCATTAGGATGGAAATTGCGTTCTGGAATTCCATATACAGAAGCAACAGGAACTTTCAGAGATATCAACAACAATTTAAGAGTTTCTTATGGAGACGTTAATGAAAAAAGATTGCCTAATTATCAAAAATTTGATTTTTCATCTACCTATAAATTCAACGTTTCAAAAAAGAAAAAAATTGAAGGAAAAATTGGAGTGTCCTTACTAAATATTTTTGATAAAAAGAATATTTTAAACAGAACCTACGAACTGAAAGTTGTGAATTCACCTGGAAATATTGAAGAGCAAAAACTAGTAAAAATTGACAGATTGTCTTTAGGCTTTACACCAAATGTAGTTTTTAGACTTACTTTTTAACTAGTTAATTACAGCCTCTTTAGTGTGTAACAAACGCGTTAGTTTTATAGATAAATCCAATAAGATAATTTTTGGATTTCCGTTTCGCTCAATGTGATATATTGCCGAACTTATTTCGTTGCTAATTTCTAAAACGTTTCCACTATGAACAAAAGGGGCAAACTTTTTTAAATCGAAATCAGCAGTTTCTGTTTCTAAGAAAACAATTTCTTCTGAGTTATAATTTAACAATAATGCTTGTCTAAAAAACTGTAGACAATAGTGTAAAAAGCGTTTTTGAGTTTCTCTTCCGCTTTTAGAAATCTCATCACTCCAAGAGACCAATTGTTGCACAACGGCAGCATTTCCTTTTGCTCTAAACGCCGTTCTTACCCAAGTAATAAACCATTGTTCAAAAATAGTATCGCTAGAGTCGTGCAATAATAAATGCAATGCTTTATTGTAATTTCCTTCCGATTGATGTGCAATTTTATATGCAGCACTTTCAGAAATCTTTTCTTTAGCAATTAAAGAATGTGCTATTTCTTCTTCAGACAAGGCCGGAAAATGAATGGTTTGACAACGAGATTTAATGGTATTAATAATTTGCTCTTCGTTTTCAGTACACAAAATAAATAGTGTTTTTTCTGGCGGCTCTTCAATCAGTTTCAATAATTTATTTGAGGCAGAAGTATTCATTTTTTCAGCCATCCAAATAATCATTACTTTAAATCCACCTTCATAAGATTTTAGCTGCAAAGATTTTACAATGTTTTCCGCTTCGTCTACACCCATTAAGCCTTGTTTGTTCTCAACACCAATAAACTGTAGCCAATTATATAAACTTCCATAAGGCTGTTCTTTTATATACGCTCTCCAATCTTCTAAAAACAAATCACTAACGGGGTGTTTTTTTACTTTATCATTGGCGGTTACCGGAAAGGCAAAATGCAAATCAGGGTGTGTTAACTTTTCGCATTTAACCCTGCAAGAATCTTCATTGTTACTGGTAGCACAAAGTAAATATTGTGCGTATGCAATAGCCATAGGCAATGTACCAAAACCTTCTTTTCCAACAAACAATTGTGCATGCGGAATTCTACCTTTTTCTGTAGTAGATTTTAAGTGTTTTTTAATATGATCTTGACCAATTACATCTTTGAAAAACATATCACAAATATATAACTTTAAATTATCGAAAACAGCATTGCTTTTTTTGATGACTTATTTTTTGTAACCTTCATAAATAAGTACATTTGTAAAAAAAAATTATAGCAATGCCAACACTAAACGATTTTAATTTTGAGAACAAAAAAGCGCTAATAAGAGTAGATTTTAATGTGCCGTTAAATAATGAATTTATGGTTACTGATGCAACAAGAATTCATGCAGCAAAATCAACAATTATTAAAGTTTTAGAAGATGGAGGCTCAGCAATATTAATGTCGCATCTTGGCAGACCCAAAGGAAAAGAAGATCAGTTTTCTTTACGTCATATTGTAGAAAAGGTAATCGAAATATTAGGTGTACAAGTTAAGTTTGTTGATGATTGTGTTGGAGAAAAAGTAGCAAAAGCGGTTTCTGAATTAGAGCCAGGAGAAATTTTATTATTAGAAAATTTGCGTTTTTACGAAGAAGAAAAATCAGGAGATAAAAATTTTGCAGAACAGCTTTCTAACTTTGGAGATATCTATGTAAACGATGCTTTTGGAACTGCTCACAGAGCACATGCCTCAACAGCAATTATTGCCGAATTTTTTCCGAATAAAAAATGTTTTGGAAATCTGTTAGCAAGAGAAATTGAAAGTATTAATAAAGTTTTAAATGATAATGAAAAACCTGTAACAGCAATTTTAGGAGGGGCGAAAGTATCATCAAAAATTGGCGTTATCGAAAACATTTTGGATAAAGTAGATCATATTATTATTGGAGGGGGAATGACATTTACCTTTATAAAAGCATTAGGAGGAAGCATAGGAAGCTCTTTGGTAGAAGAAGACAAACAAGAATTGGCGTTATCTATTTTAAAAAAGGCTAAAGCTAAAAATGTTGAAATTCACCTACCAGTAGATGCAATTATTACAGATAGTTTTTCTAATGATGCAAACACAAAAGAAGTAGATACCACTCAAATTCCTGATGGTTGGATGGGATTAGACGCCGGTTCTAAAACAGCTGAAAAATTTGCAGCCGTAATAGCAAAATCAAAAACGATATTATGGAACGGACCCTTAGGCGTTTTTGAAATGGAAAATTTCTCTAAAGGTACCATAGCCCTTGGAAACGCAATTGCAGAAGCTACAGCAAATGGAGCTTTTTCTTTAGTAGGAGGAGGAGATTCTGTTGCTGCGGTTAAACAATTTGGCTTTGAAGACAAAGTAAGTTATGTTTCAACAGGTGGTGGAGCCATGTTAGAAATGTTGGAAGGAAAAACATTACCCGGAATTATAGCAATTCTTAACGAATAAAAATAAATCTATTTATGAAGTACACAACATTACCAAATTCAGATATAAAAGTTTCTAAAATTTGTTTAGGAACCATGACCTGGGGACAGCAAAACACAGAACAAGAAGGTCATGAACAAATGGATTATGCTTTAGAAAAAGGAGTGAACTTTTTTGATGTAGCAGAATTGTATCCAATTCCTGCAAAAGCAGAAACTTATGGAGCTACAGAAAAAATTATTGGCTCTTGGTTTCAAAAAAACGGAAATAGAGACAAGGTTGTTTTAGCAAGTAAAATTGCTGGCTGGGGAGCTTATACGGCTCATATTAGAAAAGACGGATTTAGCAAAAGAGCAATTAAAGAAGCTCTTGAAGGCAGCTTAAAAAGACTACAAACAGACTATATAGATTTATATCAATTACATTGGCCAGAAAGAGCTGTTAACTGTTTTGGTGTTAGAGAGTATCCGTATCAAAATCATTCAGAGCAATTTGAAAACCATTTAGAAATTTTAGAAACGCTTCAAGGATTTATTTCAGAAGGAAAGATTCGTAAAATTGGAATATCGAATGAGTCTCCGTGGGGAACCATGCAGTATTTGCAAACCGCAAAAGACCATAATTTACCAAGAATGTCAACCATACAAAATTCGTATTCTTTATTACATAGAGCTTACGAATATGGAATGTCTGAAGTTTCTCTTCGAGAAAATATTGGTTTACTGGCATTTTCTCCATTGGCTTTTGGAGTATTATCTGGAAAATATGTTGGTGGGAAAAAACCGAGCGATGCACGCGTAACCTTGTTTCCAAATTACAACAGATACTCATCTGCTCAATCGGAAAAAGCAGTGATAGAATATCAAAAAATTGCTGAGAAACACGGAATGTCTTTGGTCGAATTATCACTTGCTTTTATAAACCAATTACCATTTGTAACAAGCAATATTATTGGAGCAACAAAAATGAGTCAATTAAAAGAAAACATCAATAGCATTGATATTACTTTATCAGAAGAAATTATTAATGAGATAAATGGGGTTCATAAAATAATGCCTAATCCGGCACCATAAATATTTTAATACCCAATATTTTTACGAACTCTTTTTAAAACAGTAGTAGCAACTTTTCTAGCTTTTTCTGCACCAATTGAAAGAGCTTCATCTAATTCATTTAGATGATTCATATAATGATTGTATTTCTCTCTTTCTAAAGCAAACTTTTCTAAAATCAATTCATAAAGAGCTTGTTTTGCGTGGCCATAACCATAATTCCCGCCTAAATAATTGGCGCGCATTGTTGCAGTCTCTGCATCGGAAGCCAATAATTTATACAAAGCAAAAACATTGTCAGTCTCTGGATTTTTAGGCTCTTCTAAAGGAGTGCTATCAGTTTGAATAGACATTATTTGTTTGCGTAACTTTTTATCATCTAAAAAAATATTGATGAAATTATTACGCGACTTGCTCATTTTTTGACCATCTGTACCTGGAACCAACATGGTGTCTTTACTAACTTTTGCCTCTGGCAACACCAACGTTTCACCAACAACATTGTTAAATCTACTCGCCACATCACGTGTCATTTCAAGATGTTGTAATTGATCTTTTCCAACAGGGACAATCTCCGCATCATATAACAAAATATCTGCTGCCATAAGCATAGGATAGGTAAATAATCCAGAATTTACATCAGCCAATCGATCTGCTTTGTCTTTAAAACTATGTGCCAATGTTAAACGTTGAAACGGAAAGAAACAACTTAAATACCAAGATAATTCTGTTACTTCTGGCACATCGCTTTGTCTATAAAACACCGTTGAATTTACATCTAAACCACAAGCAAGCCAAGTTGCAGCAACACTATAAGTATTACTTCTTAAGGTTTTTGCATCTTTAATTTGAGTTAAAGAATGCATGTCTGCAATAAACAAAAACGTTTCTTCTTTGGCTACTTTTGCCATTTTTATTGCAGGCAAAATAGCACCTAATAAATTTCCTAAATGTGGTGTTCCTGTACTTTGTACGCCAGTTAAAACTCTTGACATTAATTTGTTTTTAAAAAGTTTTTCAAATCTAAAACAAAAATACAGTTTTAATAAGGAAAACCTAATAAGAATATTAATTACTACATTTGGCGATTATGGAATTCATCAAAAACATTTTTAGAGCAATTTGGCGTAGCTGGTTTTACGTTTTTTTTGCTTTGTCGTTAATAACCATGATTCCCGTTTTACTTCTTTTAACGATTAGTGAAAAGCAATACCCAGCTTTATATAAAATTATTAGAGCCTTTTCTAAAACGCTAATTTTTGTAATGGGTTTTAGATTAAAAAAACAAATTGAAGAGCCTTTAGACCCTACACAAAGCTATATGTTTTGTCCAAATCATACATCAATGTTAGATCCGTTTATTCTAATAAGCATGGTTAAAAACCCCATTGTTTTTGTTGGAAAAGCCGAACTGAAGAAAATTCCAATTTTTGGATTCTTTTATAAGCGTATTTGCATTTTAGTTGATAGAGGTAGCCAAAGCAGTAGAAAAGAAGTTTACTTCAGCGCAAAAAGAAGATTAAAAAACGGAACAAGTGTTGCCATTTTCCCGGAAGGATTAGTTCCGAAAGAAAATATTATTTTAAGTTCATTTAAAAACGGAGCTTTTAGTTTAGCGATTGAACATCAAATACCTATTGTACCCGCAACATATTTCGACTGTAAGCGTTTCTTTTCTTGGACGTTTTTCAAAGGAAGACCAGGAACGATTAGAGTAAAACAGCATAAACCGATTTCCACAAAAGGATTTAATGCAAAAAACATAAAAGAGATTAAAGACCAAACTTTTGCTATTTTATTGAATGATTTATCTAATGACGAGGTTTATATGAAAGATACGAACAGATTGATACATGAGTGAATATAATCATAAATACACAAAAAAGGAAGAAACCTTAAACATTGCAACCCATGCTTTTGGATTGGTTTTAAGTATTGTTGCGTTTCCTTTTTTAATTTTAAAATCTATGCATTTTGAAGGCTTATGGAAATCGTTTAGTATTCTGGTATTTGGAGCAAGTTTGATTGTGTTATATGCCGCTTCAACTTTTTATCATTCGGCTACCAAGCCAAAATTAAGAAGACGGTTAAATATATTTGATCACGCTGCAATCTATGTTTTAATAGTAGGAACCTATACGCCTTTTACTATGATAACATTAGCTGGAAACACAGGTTGGCTTATTTTTTCTTTAACCTGGATTTTTGCATTAACAGGGATTGTTTTAAAGCTTTTTTTACTGGGAGATTTGACAAACTATCAACGATAATGTATGTTTTAATGGGCTGGCAAATTGTTTTTGCAATTTCTCCACTGCTAGAAAATTTATCTGAACAAGGTCTTTTATGGTTGTTTGCTGGAGGTGTTTTTTATACCGTTGGCGCAATTTTGTATTCGATAAAGAAGATCCCATATAATCACGCAATTTTTCATTTTTTTGTTTTAGGAGGAAGTATTTCTCATTTTGTATCCATATATTTTTACATCTAATATTTCTTTAGAGGTTTTACCAAGTACAAAAAGGAGATTTGCTAAGTGAAGAATTATAATACTGAACATCTCCTGTAACCTCTTTCCCTAACCAATCTGGCATTAAAAAACGCTCATCTTCTTTTGACAACTCAATTTCTGCAACTATTAAACCAGCGTTTTCGCCAAGGAATTCATCCACCTCAAAAACATGTTTCCCTTCTTGGATAAAATACCTGTACTTTTCTATTGCTTTTTCTTCTGTTAACAACATTAACTCTTGAGCATCTTCAACAGAAATTTCTTTTTCCCACTCAAAACGGGTAGTTCCAGCAGTATTCGACCTGCCTTTAATTGTTAAAAAAGCAGTATCTTCTAATACTCTTACTCGTACAGTTCGGTCTTTATCAGAATTTAAAAAACCTTGTTTAAGGTATTTTTTTTCAAACGCTTTTAATTTGAAAGAATCGTTTTTAACTAAAAACTTTCTTTCTATTTCTAGATTCATTTATTTGCGATTAATTTTTGTACTAATGTATTGTTTTTTATCGTTATTGTTACAATTAATAGATATCTTTGAAATATAAACAGTGTCTTTTTATGAAGAAAAACTTTTTGTTTTTTTTAGTATTCTTTCCCTTTTTTTTATTTTCTCAAACAGATTTTAGCAATCGTTGGGAAGATTTCTTTTCTTATAATAATGTTAAAGATTTTATTGTTGTAGATGACAACATGTATGCATTAACAGACAATGCTGTTTTTGTTTACAACACAAACACTAAAGAAATTCAGAAATTATCGTCAATTAATGGTCTTTCTGGAGAAACTACTTCTGCTATTTACTACAACAGCCTTCACAAAAGATTGGTTATTGGCTATGAAACAGGGTTGATAGAGGTTTTAGATGATGACGGAACAATTACCATTTCTAAAGACATTGTTAACTTCAATCAATCAGGAGAAAAAAGAATCAACCACATTTCAGAATTGAACGACAAATTGTACATTTCTACTCCCTTTGCCATTGTTGTTTATGATATTAACAAATTAGAATTTGGAGATACGTACTTTATAGGAGCAAACTCTAGTTCTGTAAAGATTAATCAAACACTAATTGCAGATAACCAACTATACGCAGCAACAGAAAACGGAATTTATAAAGCAAGTTTATCCAATGTAAATTTGATAGATTTTAACAATTGGCAACAGTTGTTTTCTGGAGAGTATACTAATATTATTGAGTTTAATACATTTATTTATGCATCCATTGGGAGTGATTTAATTAAAATAAACGGTGCAAATTCAACTGTAGAAAAAACATTTACAAACTCGATAAAAAAACTTAAAAACAACAATCAAAATTTAATTGTTACAACACAAACAGAGGCACAAATTCTAAACACCAATTTATCTGAAATTTATAAAAGCACACCAACCACAAATTATAATTTTACCCTAAATAGCGCATCTACACATAATGGGAATTTACTATTAGCAACAAACGAATTTGGCGTTTTACAAATTCCTGTTTCAGGCAATCAAACTTTCACAGAAATTCATCCTAAAGGACCATTATCAAATAGTGTTTTTAATATGGATGCTTTAAATAAAAACATTTGGTTTGTTTATGGTGGATACACCTCTGCATATGTGCCAACAGGAAATTTAAAAGGCTATAGTCATTATAATGGAACCGTATGGAAAAACACGCTTTTTACAGCCGCTTTCCCTGTACTTGACTTGGTAAATGTAACAATAGATCCAACACAAGAAAACAGAGTCTTTTTAAGTTCTTTTGCAGACACAAATTCTGGAAATATTTTATCTGGAGGAGGATTGTTTGAAGTTGTAGACGACCAAATTATTAATTTTTATAATTCAAAAAATAGCCCACTTGAAGATTTATTTCCTAGTGATCCAAACAGAATTACAACAAGAGTTAACGGAACCGTATTTGATACTCAAGGAAACCTCTGGGTTACAGACGCTCTTGCTTCAAATAAGCTAAAAAAACTATCTTCTGCCGGAGTTTGGAAATCTGTAGATTTAAGAAGCATACAAACAAATTCTGCGGAAGAAGTGAACTCCGTTATTGTAGACAAAATTAATAGTTTATGGATGGGTACTAGAAGAAACGGAGCTTATGTATACAACGAAACGGGTGAAAGAAAAAGAGCGTTGACAACAGAGCCTACAAAAGGCAATTTACCACATGCAAATGTTAGAGCAATTGCAGCAGACGGAAATAATAAAATATGGATTGGAACACAATCTGGATTGGTAGTCTTTTATAATGCTAGCGGTCTTTTTGAAGCATCAATTTACGATGCTGAGCCGATTATTATTTTAGATGATGGTATTCCCAAAAAATTATTAGGAAATCAAACAATTAATTCAATTGCGGTAGACGGTGCAGACAATAAATGGTTTGGCACCGATAATGGAGGTGTTTTATATACAAATCCGAGCGGACAAAAAACGTTGGCTAGTTTTAACAAAGACAATTCTCCTTTACCATCAAACAAAATCTTAAAAATAAGCGTAGATATTACAAACGGAAAAGTATATTTTGCAACAGATAAAGGAGTTGTTGCCTACAATAGTAATGTGGCAAGTTTTGGAGAAACCTTAGAAGAGGTGTATGCCTATCCAAATCCGGCATTAAAAAATCATCAAACAATTACAATTGATGGAAAAAATGGAAATCATTTACCGAAAGGAACCAATGTAAAAATTTTAGATGTAGCCGGAAATTTGGTTTATGAAACCAATGTAGTTGAAGGACAAGAAATTCAAGGAGGAAAAGTGGTTTGGAATAAAACGAATTTAGCGGGAAAAAAAGTAGCTTCAGGTATTTATATTGTATTGCTTTCAAATGACGACGCATCTGAAACTACATCTACTAAAATAGCAATCATAAATTAATGGCTTTAATTAAAACAAAAGCAATTGTGTTAAGTTTCTTAAAATATGGAGACACAAGTTTAATTGTTAGGTGTTTTACCTTAGAAGACGGGTTGAAATCCTATTTGTTAAAAGGAGTTTTAAGCGCAAAAAAAGGAAAAATAAAAGCAGCGTATTTTCAGCCATTAACACAATTAAACATTGAAGCAAATCACAACAACAAATCAAACTTAAATAGCATTCGAGAAGTTCATATTGTAAACCCTTATCAGCATATTTATACCAATATTTTTAAGCAAACAATTGTCCTTTTTTTATCAGAAATACTAAGCAGTACAATTCAAGAAGAAGAATCTAACAAAGGGTTATTTTCTTTTTTAGAAACTTCATTTATTTGGCTAGACACTAATGATAAAACCTCAAATTTTCACCTACTTTTTTTAATAAACTTAACTAGGTTTTTAGGTTTTTATCCAGACACAAGTAAGATTAACTATCCTTATTTTAATTTAATGGATGGCAACTTTACAGAATCAGCAACCGCAAAAGAAGTAGCTTTTGGCGAAAATTTAGGTCACTTTAAAAAGCTCTTAGGCACAAATTTTGATAGTGTAGAAACCATCAAGTTTAACCAACAAGAAAGACAACAAGTATTACAAATAATTATCCGTTATTTTGAATTACATTTGGACGGTTTTAGACCTCCAAAGTCTTTAAAAGTATTAGAAACAGTATTTAACTAATGAAAAGAATTTTTACCCTATTAATTGCTTTTTATAGCATTACAAGTTTTGCGCAAAAGATTAAAGTTTTAGATGAAGAAACAGGATTTCCAATAAGTGATGTTGCTATTTACAACAAAAGCCTATTAATTTCTACAGTTACAGATAGTAATGGAATCGCAGATCTTTCTGATTTCAATGAAAGAGATATTTTAATCATCTCACATGTTTCTTATACTACAATTAACACCTCATTTGCCAATTTAAAAAACAGCAAATTTGTTGCAATGATGATTAAAAAAACGGCACAATTAGACGAAATTGTATTGTCTGTGTTTAAAAAGGCCGAGAAATCTACACGTATCGCAGAACAAACAATTGCAATTACTAAAGAAGATATTTTAAAAGAATCCCCACAAACATCTGCGGATTTACTTGCGTCTATCCCAGGGATAAAAGTTCAAAAATCTCAATTTGGAGGCGGAAGTCCAGTTTTAAGAGGAATGGAATCTAATAGGGTTTTATTAGTTGTTGATGGTGTAAGAATGAACAACGCGATTTATAGAAAAGGACATTTACAAAACTCCATAACCATTTCGCCTTCTTTATTAGAACGAACAGAAGTTGTCTTTGGCCCTTCATCTGTTATTTATGGCTCTGATGCATTGGGTGGTGTAATTCATTATTATACAAAGACACCAAAAACATCAGAAATACCACAAATTAAAAGTAATTTCTTTTCTCGATTTGGTTCGGTAAATCAAGAAATAACAACCAATCTTTCAGCAGAGCTAAACTTTAAAAAATGGGCCTCTTTTACCAGCTACACCCAAAGTTCTTTTGGAGATTTAAAAATGGGAGAAAACAGAAATCATGGATTTAAAGACTGGGGCTTAGTTCCTTTTTTTTCTGAAAATATTGACGCAAATTATTTTGCAAACCCAACACCAAATACAAATCCTAGCCTCCAAAAAAACACGGGTTATGAACAAAAAGATTTCTTACAGAAGTTTTATATTCCATTATCAAACAAAACGGATTTAACCGTTAATCTACAATATTCAACCTCTACAAATATTCCAAGATTTGATCGGTTAACAGAGTTAAAAAAAGGCACCTTAAAATTTGCTGAATGGTATTATGGACCACAAGAACGGTTTTTAGCCTCTACACAACTTTCCATCAATCCAGAAAAAAAGTGGCTAAATGGGGGAACTATTACGCTATCATACCAGAACATTAAAGAATCTAGAGTTCAAAGAAAATTCAACGATTTACAACGATTGTATAGAAATGAACAAGTTGATGTTTATACGCTAAACGGAGATTTTTCTGTGCCTTTAACGGCAGAAAAAAACAGAAATTTATCGTACGGATTTGAAATATCGTATAATGATGTAGAATCTATTTCAGATGGAAAGACAATTGCTGTTTCAAGTAATAAAGTAGTTGGTTTTGTTGGAGATTTTAAAGTGCAATCTCGTTTTCCAGATGGTGGAAGCAGCTATACAAGTTCTGCAATTTATGCTGATTACAGGCAAGATATTAGCTCAAAATCAACCTTAAATACCGGAATTCGATTAACAAATACAAAGTTAAACGCAAAGTGGATTGATCAAACGTTTATTGTTTTACCAAAAACAGAAATACAACTTAACAACACCGCATTAACCGCTACAATAGGGTATGTATACAAGCCAACTAAAAACTGGCAAATTAACAGTGTTATTTCTTCAGGGTTTCGTTCACCAAATATCGATGATGTTGGAAAAATTAGAGAAAAAAACGGAAATGTAACGATACCAAATATTGATTTAAAGCCAGAATTTGCATACAACGCAGAAATAGGGATTTTAAAGTTTTTCAACCAAAGAAGATTTAGTTTGGGCTTCAATACCTACTACACACTTTTAGATAATTATATCACGAGAGAAGCAGATGGCAACACCATTATGTATGATGGAGAATTAGGCAATGTTGTTAAAAACATAAATAAAGACAGAGCTTATATTACGGGGTATACGGCTAATTATTTTGGAAGAATAAATCAAAACTGGAAAACGTCAGGATCTATCACATACACAAAAGGAAGAACTTTTGATACAGAAGAACCGATGTCTTCTATTCCTCCATTGTTTGGAAAATTTGAAATTAGTTACAGAAAAAATAGGTTAGAAATTTCTGCAAATTATAGGTTTAATTCAAAAAAGGATATTAAAAACTATAATATTTCTGAAGGAATTGACAATCATGTTCAAACACCAGTCATTGATCCAAATGCTACCAACGATGTAGATAAATATTATGGAACACCAAGCTGGAAAACCGTTGGGCTAAATGGAAAATACAATGTAAATCAGAATTTTTGGGTGCAAGGAAAAATCACGAATCTCTTTGATGAGCATTATAAAGAATTTGCATCAGGAGTATCAGCTCCTGGAAGAAATTTTTCAGTATCAATTAATGCTACTTTTTAGAATTTAATTTTTTTCCGTCTTCATCAAAATTTTGTGATAAAACTTGTTCGGTTTTAATTACAGAAACGGCCAATGTTAATAGCAAAATAACCATTGGCTGCCATGTAATTTCAACGGATAATATAAACACAAAAAACAAGGCGAAAGCAAAAGAAATTGCCGCATACTTGAGTAAGGTTTTGTTAAAAAAAGCATTGGCAAAATGCCAAATAGTTTCATTTTTCATTGACTTATTGGTTCTATATCCATAAATAGAATTAATCTTTTTAGGTGGGAAAAAATAGAATACAAGGCTAAAGAAAAAAAGTAATCCGTTAACCGAAACAACATAAACATAAGGATTCATAAGCATTATTTTTTTATAGGTCTAATCAACCCTTCTTGCGCCACAGAGGCAATCAAATCTCCTTTTCTAGAATAAATATTTCCTCTTGCAAAACCACGAGCGCCAAATGCATTTGGAGACTCTGTTTTGTACAACATCCAATCATCTAAATCAAACGTTCTAAAAAACCACATAGAATGGTCTAAACTTGCCATTTGTGTATTTCCATAATTCGCTTTACTTGCGTTTGGATACAACGTTGAATTTAAAATGTTATAATCAGAAATATAAGTAAGAATTTGTTGCTTTACAGCTAAATTCAAATTTGTTGGATTTCCTTTAACTTTAAACCAAATATCTGAAAAAGGAGGCAAATCTTTTAAGTCTAAAGGATTTACAATAAAGGTTGGTTTAAATTCTATAGGGCGATCAATCTCTAAAAAAGACTTCATTTTTTTAGGCAAAAAATCTCCAAACTGTACAAGCATATCATCCCAACTTAGCAGTTCTTCAGGTTGTTTTATCTTTCCCTCTAGTTCTTGTTGATGTTCATGCCCTTTTTCTTGTTTGTGAAAAGAAGCAGATAGTATAAATATTGTTTTGTCTTTCTGTTTAGCCGTAACTCTTCTTGTAGAAAAACTACCACCGTTTCTCATAATATTTACTTCATAAGTAATAGGCAATTCTAAATCACCAGCCTCTAAAAAATAAGCGTGTAGAGAGTGTAAAACACGTTCATTGGTAATGCTATTGTTAGCAGCACTTAATGCTTGTGCTAAAACCTGCCCTCCAAAAACATTTGGACTTCCAATGGTTTTACTAATTCCAATGAACTCGTTTTCTTTCTTTTTTTCTAATGTAAGTACAGCAATTAAATCTTCTATAGAGGTCATAAATGGAATTCATTTTTTACAAATATAAAGAGATTTAATGGGTTAAGGTTTTAGATTTAAAAGGTTTTTGCTGTTTAAAAGGTTTGGTTTCAATATAACTTAAGAAATGTTTTATAAATTTATTTGTCAATGTTTTTTTATGGCGGATATAACAAGTTAAATCTTCTGGAACAGCTCCAATAGACGTTTTAATTTCGCTTGCTGTTCTTCCAAAATTAATCACTTTTAATTCTTTATCTATAGCTATTTGAACATAATCATATAACATCCGTTGGTAAATAGCCAGTTCTTTATTCAAAGAATAATCAATTCCAACAAAATGCGCATCTAAAGAAACAGTATTTATTATGCCAGACATAAAGCCAACTATTTTATCATGATACCAATAGGTTTTTAGCACATAATTATCACCCAAATTCCTTTTTAGAGAAAGATATGTTTCTACATTAAATTTACCCAAATTAAACTCTGCTTTATCAGAAACCGTTTTATATAATTGGGCAATTTCAGGCAACAATTTTTGAATATTTTCAACAGTGCTCTCTTTAACAACCAAAGGAGTACTTAATTTTAACGCCCGATTTGCTTTTATTCGAAATTTGGTTTTCATTGCCCCTAAATAATCACTTAAACTTTTCCAATTTGTATCTAAATATAGTGCCATATTTGGTTCTACATTAAACGAATAATAGTTAAGATCATGTAATTCATTACTGACAACTAATGAATCTTTGATAAAATCTTTGATTAAATAAATAGAAATATCTTTTGCTGGGGGCTGAGAAGAAACTGCCTTTATTAAGTTTTTTATAACCTCTTGTTTGTTTTGATTTTCTTTGATAAAAACTCCGTGTTCTCCACTCACAAAAACATTACCACAGACTAATAATTTTATAGGCTTTAACTTAGGAAAAAGACCTAATTGCCTTCCAAAACATTTTAATCGGTGAAAATTTTTGTTTAACGAGCTTTCAATTTGTTCTAAAGGAAAAAGTATAATTTGAATACTTGCAAAAGCGATAGCATGATTTTCTTTATTAAATAAAACCAGATAAGAAAAGGTAATTTGAGGGTTGTTTTTTTCTAAAGAAATTAGATAATCTGGATGAAAATAGACACTTGCACTACACTGTAATTCTGTCCAAACTTCTTGTGTAATTTCATTTACAGAAGAGTAAAAAATGGCGCTATTATTATTTTTATAAAAAGTCAAATTCTTTTCTTAATTTACCTTCGAAAATACAAAAAGAAAAACAACCTTCTTACACAGCAGAACAAACTTTTTTTAATTTTAAAAAGGTATCGATTTAATTGTATTTTTATAAAACTAAAAAATAGTACATGCAACCAGATTTCAATTTTAATTACGCCCACCTTTTTGAAGAGGAATTATTACAAGAAATTCTTTCTATTGGTGAATATAAAAAAGTAAAAGAAGGCACAGAATTAATTGATATCGGAAGCGATATAGAGTTTATGCCTCTTATTATTACAGGTGCTGTAAAAATTTTAAGAGAAGACGAAAATGGTGATGAATTGGTATTGTATTTTATAGAACAAGGAGACACTTGCGCCATGACAATTACTTGTTGTATTGGACAAACAAAAAGTAAAATAAGAGCAGTTACAGAGGTAGAAACTAAATTATTGATGATTCCAATTCAAAAAATTAGTGATTGGATGATTAAATATCAAACATGGCAAATGTTTATTTTGCAAAGCTATCACGAAAGAATGCAAGAGTTATTAGAAGCTATTGATACCATTGCTTTTTTAAATATGGATGAGCGATTGCTAAAGTATTTAAAAGATAAAGCCATGATCAATAGAAACGAGGTTATTCAGGTAACTCATAAAGAAATTGCGAACGATATGCATACTTCCAGGGTTGTTGTTTCTAGACTTTTAAAAGCTTTAGAAATTAAAGGAGAAATTAAATTACATAGAAATCAGATAAAAGTTTTAAAACCTTTAAGCATTTGTGTAACATCTGTTACTTTTTAATTCAGGTATCATACTAATTTTACTATAAAAAAAATGAGTAAATTTTCTGAAATTATTAACCAAAAACAAACCTGTTTTAGTAGACTTTTTTGCAGATTGGTGTGGACCTTGTAAAATGATGAGCCCAATTTTAAAAGAAGATAAAAGAATTAACAACGTTTTTATTACACCATTAGGAAAAGAAATGTTTGTACAAACCAGACCCATGATAAAAAAAAACAATGGATATCATGGAAAAAGACATTTCAAAAAAAGAAAAACAAATAATGATATCATTATTAAAAAAAATTCAAAACGAACTTTGCTTAACTATAGAGTCTTTATAACTAATTAGCATGAGAAAAATTATTCTTTCAGTACTGGGTTTATTATTAATTGCCGCAGCTTTACTATTATCAAAAAGCATGATTGATAACAAACAAAAACCAAAACCAAGATACAGTAAAACAATAAAAACTGTTTTTGTAGAAAATGTAACAAATAAAGAAATTCCGATTGTCATCAAAGCAAGTGGAAATTTAGTTGCCAAAATAAAATAGAACTCTTTTCGGAGGTTCAAGGGGTTTTACATACCACAAAAAAAGAATTTAAAGTTGGGGTAAACTTTTTAGAAAACGAAACGCTTTTAAACATTAATAGCGATGAATTTTATGCAAGTTTACAATCTCAAAAAAAGCAACTTAATCAATAGCATTACAGCAATAATGCCAGACATTCGATTAGACTTTCCAAAAGAGTTTAACAAATGGCAAACGTATTTAAATAACTTTGATTTAAACAATGCCACACCAAAGCTACCAAGCTTTTCTACAGATAAAGAAAAATATTTTGTTTCGGGAAAAGGAATTACTACAGGTTATTTTAATGTAAAAAACTTAGAAGTTAAGTTAAAAAAGTACAGTATAAAAGCACCTTATAAAGGTATTTTAACAGAAACTTTTGTTACAGATGGAACCTTGGTAAGAGCGGGACAAAAATTAGGAGAATTTATAGATCCATCTATTTTTGAAATGGAAGTATCTATCAATGCTGCATTTGCAGATTTACTAAAAATTGGAAATACTGTTTCTTTAACAAACTTAGAAAGAACAAAAACATACGAAGGAAAAGTTGTTCGTGTTAACGGTAAAGTAGATTTAGCCTCTCAAACGGTAAAAGTATTTATAGAAGTTGCTCATAAAGACCTAAAAGACGGAATGTATTTAGAAGCCCATGTTGTAGCAAAATCAGAGAAAAATGCTTTTGAAGTTTCAAGAAAATTATTGATAAATAACAACAGCGTTTATACAGTTAAAGACACTATTTTAAAACTTATCGAAGTGAACCCTGTGTATTTTAATGCAGAAACAGTAGTGATTAAAGGATTATCAAATAACACATCGGTTTTAACCCAATCTGTTCCAGGAGCATTTGACGGAATGGTTGTTAAAATTCAAAAAAACAACTAACAGATGAAAAAAATAATTACATATTTCATCAAATACCCTGTTGCAGTTAACGTTTTTATTATTGCGTTTGTAGCCTTTGGTATTATTGGTATTTTAGGAATGAAATCTTCCTTTTTTCCTTTGGTAGATTCGCAATTAATTAGCATTAACCTTACCTATCCAGGAGCTTCACCAGAAGAAATTGAAGAAGGAGTTGTCTTAAAAATTGAAGACAATTTAAAAGGAATTGTAGGGGTAGAACGAGGAACATCAGTATCTCGAGAAAATTCTGCTTCGGTAAATGTAGAGGTTGTAAAAGGTAAAAACATAGATATTGTTTTATCAGATGTAAAAAATGCGGTTGATAGAGTTCCTTCTTTTCCATCCGGAATGGAACCGCCAGTAATTGCAAAAGTAGAATCTGTTAGACCAACCATTAGTTTTACAATTAGCGGAGACGGGTTGTCTTTAAAGTCGTTGAAAGATTATGCTAGAACAATTGAGAACGACTTAAGAAGTTTAGACGGAATTTCACAAGTTTCACTTTCTGGATTTCCTGCAGAAGAAATAGAAATTTCTGTGAGAGAAAATGATTTACGCGCATATAAATTATCTATTACAGAAGTAACAAATGCGGTTAGAAATACAAACCTTTTAATTACAGGAGGTAATATTAAAACTGCAGAAGAAGATTATTTAATTAGAGCAAGAAACCGATCTTATTACGGTGTAGAATTGCAAAATTTAATTGTAAGAACTACTACTGCCGGAAACATTATTAGACTTAAAGATATTGCAGAGGTAAAAGATACTTGGTCAGAAAATCCAGATAGACTTTATTATAACGGAGACGTTGCAATCAATGTAACTGTTAGTAACACCAACAATGAAGATTTAATTTCATCGGCAGAAAAAATTAAAGAATACATTTATAAGTTTAACCAACAAAACAGCAATGTTACGTTAAACATTTCTAGTGATGCTTCTATAACACTAAATCAAAGAACACAGCTATTGTTAGAAAATGGAATCATGGGAATTCTTTTGGTTTTGTTCTTTCTTGCACTATTTTTAAATGCTAGATTGGCTTTTTGGGTAGCATTTGGTTTGCCAATTTCTTTTTTAGGAATGTTTATTTTTGCAGCTCAATTAGGGGTAACGATAAACGTGTTGTCTCTTTTTGGGATGATCATCGTAATTGGTATTTTAGTTGATGATGGTATTGTAATTGGAGAAAATATTTACCACCATTATTACGACTTAGGAAAGTCTAAAATTCGCGCAGCAATTGACGGCACTATGGAGGTTATCCCTCCAATTGTTTCTGCAATTTTAACAACGATCATTGCTTTTTCTACCTTCTTTTTTGTAGACGGAAGAATAGGAAGTTTCTTCGGAGAAGTTTCTATAATTGTAATATTAACATTAAGCGTTTCACTAGTAGAAGCTTTAATTATACTTCCTGCACACATTGCACATTCAAAAGCACTTTCTAGAAGAAAAGAAGAACAAGGTATTGAAAAGAAGCAAAATAAAATTGAAGCATTTTTTAGAAATGCAAATAAAAAAGCAGACGGATTATTAGTCTTTGTTAGAGACACTTATTTTGTCCCTTTTTTACGTTTTTCTATAAAAAATAAAGTGTTTGCTTTTGCCATTCCAATAGCTTTGTTAACATTTAGCTTTGGAGCGATTGGTGGAGGAACGGTAAAAACATCATTTTTCCCTTCTATTGCCAGTGATCGAATTCAGGTTACTCTAAAAATGCCACAAGGAACCAACGATCAAATTACAGATTCTATCATTTCTGTGATTGAAGATAAAGTATGGTTAGTGAGTGAAGAATTTACAAAAAGACAATCTGATAATTCAAGAGTTGTACAAAACGTAATCAAAAGAGTTGGACCAGGAACAGCAAACGCAACTTTAACCATAAACTTGTTGCCTGGAGAATCTAGAGAGTTTTCATCTCCAGAAATTACCAACGCTATAAGAGAAAAAGTTGGCAAAGTATACAGTGCAGAAAGCCTCATCTTTGGTTCTGGAGGAAACTTTGGAGGAAGCCCGGTTGCAGTTTCTTTATTAGGAAATAATATTTCTGAACTAAAAGCAGCAAAAGAATTGCTGAAAGCAGAGCTAGAAAAAAACCCTTTACTAAAAGATATTTCGGATAATGATCCTGCCGGAATCAAAGAAGTTCGTATTAAATTAAAAGACAATGCGTACTTGTTAGGGTTGAATTTACAATCAGTAATGAGTCAAGTTCGTTTTGCGTTCTTTGGATCACAAGCACAACGTTTTCAACGGGGACAAGATGAAATTAAAGTCTGGGTTCGTTATAACAAAAAAGACAGATCTTCTATTAAAAATTTAGATGATATGCGTGTGATTACGCCAACCAACGAGCGAGTTCCTTTTTCGGAAATAGCAACTTATGAGATAGAGCGTGGAGACATCGCTATTAATCATTTAAGTGGAAAAAGAGAGATTCAGATTACTGCAGACATGAAAACTCCTGGTGAAAGCGCAACCGACATCTTAGAAGATGTAAAAGTGCGTATTATGCCAGAAATTACGTCTAAATATGCTACTGTAACACCTTTATACGAAGGACAAAACAGAGAAGCTAAAAAGACAATTGATTCTGTAAAAATTATTGGACCAATTATTTTAATCTTAATTTATATGGTTATTGCTTTTACATTTAGATCATATAGTCAACCAATTTTATTGATTTTACTAATCCCTTTTAGTATGATTGGAGTTGTTTGGGGACATTATTTTCACAATTTTTCAATTGGTATTCTATCGTGGTTAGGAATTATTGCCTTAATAGGTATTATGGTAAATGACGGTCTTGTGCTCATTGGAAAATTCAATACCTATCTAAAAGAAGGAATGAAATATGACGAGGCCTTAATCCAAGCAGGAAAATCTCGTTTTAGAGCAATTGTTCTAACCTCGTTAACCACGGTAGCAGGTTTAGCACCATTATTATTAGAAAAAAGTAGACAAGCTCAATTCTTAAAACCAATGGCAATTTCTATTTCTTATGGAATTGCAATTGCAACCATTTTAACATTGATTTTATTACCATTATTGCTCTCTGTTTCTAACCAAATTAAAGTTTGGATCAAATGGTTAAAAACTGGAGAAAGAGTAACAAAAGAAGAAGTTGAAAGAGCAATTATCGAATCTAAATTTGTACATGATGAAGCATAAAATATACATACTCATTTTAATCGGAGCCCTTTCTTTTCAATCAAAGGCTCAGCAGATTTTAACAAAAAAAGAAGCGTTAAAAATTACGTTAGAAAATAATTACGGAATTAAAATTGCAACCAATAATATTGAAATTGCAAAAAACAATAAAAATATTTTAAATGCTAATTTTTTACCAACGGTATCAGCAGCAACCGGATCAAATTATAGACGAGACAATCAAGAAATAACCAGACAAGATGGAAGTTCTACAAGTGTTGATGGAGCAGTGACAAAATCATACAACGCATCTGTAAATTTAAATTATACAATTTTTGATGGCTTAGGAAGAAAATACAATTACGAAGCATTAAAAGAAACCTATAATTTATCAGAGCTGCAAGCAAGAGAAACCATAGAAAACACGTATTTGCAATTGTTTACTTTGTATTTTCAAATTGCTAGATTGTCAGAAAACAACAACAATTTAAAAGAGGCTCTAAACATTTCTAAGCAACGTTTAGAAAGAGCAAAATACAAACATGAATTTGGGCAATCTACGAAGTTAGAATTGTTGAATGCAGAAGTAGATGTAAATAATGATAGTATTGCTTTTATCAATTCTAAGCAACAGTATTTAAATGCTAAAAGAAGCTTAAACATTGTTCTGGGACAGCAAAAAGAAATCACATACGATGTAGAAACAGAGGTTACCTTTAATAAATTAGTAAGTTTTGACGAACTGTTAAATAAGGTAAAAGCAAACAATGTGTTATTAAAAAAGACAGAAAAAAACCTTGCAATAAGTGAGTTTAATATTAAAATAAACAAAGCAAGTTATTTACCTAGAATAGGATTGACAACATCTTATGGGTGGAATAAAAGTCAAAATCCGGCTACATCTTTTTTAGCACAATCAAACTCTAATGGATTAAACGCAGGATTAAACCTTACATGGAATATTTTTGATGGAGGAAACACAAAAACAAGAGTTGCCAATTCTAAAATTGCTTATGAAAATCAGCAAATTTTATTACAGCAACAAAATGAAACATTAGAAAATAATTTAAAAAATACACGGTCTATGTATAACAACAAATTATTTGTTTTAAAAGCGCAAGAGAAAAATGTTACTTCTAGCCAAAATAATTTTGATAGAACTAAAGAAAGATACAATTTAGGGCAAGTAACCTCTATAGAATTTAGACAAGCTCAAATTAACTTAATCAACAGTAAAACAGCATATAACAATACAAAATACGATGCTAAACTGATTGAATTAGAATTGTTACAATTAACAGGAGAGTTATTAAATACGGAGATTTAAGAGTGTATTAAAATCATAAAAAGAGCATCAACAATTATTGATGCTCTTTTTTTATTTATACATAAGAGTGGCTACCAAAAGAGCCTTTGACTCTTACTTAAAAGCGTTTAATCCTGTAATGTCTAAACCAGTAATTAGTAAATGAATATCATGTGTTCCCTCATAGGTAATTACACTTTCTAAGTTCATAGAATGGCGCATAATTGAATACTCACCAGTAATTCCCATTCCGCCTAACATTTGCCTTGCTTCTCTAGCAATGTTAATCGCCATATCTACATTATTACGTTTTGCCATAGAAATTTGAGCAGAAGTTGCTCTTCCTTCGTTACGTAAAACCCCTAAACGCCAAGTTAGTAATTGCGCTTTGGTAATTTCAGTAATCATTTCGGCTAATTTCTTTTGTTGTAATTGAAACTGTCCAATTGGTTTTCCAAATTGAATACGCTCTTTAGAATAACGTAATGCGGTATCATAACAATCCATGGCGGCACCAATAGCACCCCAAGCAATTCCATAACGAGCAGAATCTAAACAACCTAACGGTGCTCCAAGTCCAGATTTATTTGGTAATAAGTTTTCTTTAGGAACTTTTACATTGTCAAAAATTAATTCTCCAGTAGCAGAAGCTCTTAACGACCATTTATTATGTGTTTCTGGAGTAGAAAAACCTTCCATTCCGCGTTCTACAAGTAAACCATGAATTCTTCCTGTTTCATCTTTAGCCCAAACCACAGCAACTTGCGCAAAAGGGGCATTCGAAATCCACATTTTGGCTCCGTTTAACAGATAATGGTCTCCCATATCTTTAAATTTGGTTTCCATTCCACTTGGATTTGAACCGTGATTTGGTTCTGTCAATCCAAAACAACCAATCCATTCACCAGAAGCTAATTTTGGTAGGTATTTTTGACGTTGTTCTTCGTTTCCGTATTTCCAAATAGGATACATTACTAATGATGATTGTACAGAAGCAGTAGAACGCACACCAGAATCTCCACGCTCAATTTCTTGCATGATTAGACCATAAGAAATTTGATCTAATCCAGCACCTCCATATTCTTCTGGAATATACGGACCAAAAGCACCAATTTCTGCCAACCCATTTATAATTTGAGTTGGGAATTCTGCTTTTTGAGCATATTCTTCTATGATAGGAGAAACTTCTCTTTTTACCCATTCTCTTGCTGCGCCTCTAACTAATTTATGCTCTTCTGTTAATAAATCATCTAACTGATAATAATCTGGAGCTTGAAATAAATCTGGTTTCATTGTAATTTAAGATTTGAAGTACCAAAAGTAAATATTACTTCTGATATACTTATGGAATAAATGAACTTTTTAGTCCTTTAAAAATTCTGCTAACAATCTATGAAAGTGATGTACACCTTGTTCTCTTGTAGGAGAAAAACGACCTGCCTTATAAAAAGATGATTTCACCCCTTTTTGTACATTTTCTACAACAAATTCATCTTCTCTTTGTACTTTATCAATATCTCCACTAGCGCCTTTGTTTAAATTGCTTACATCATACACATAAGAGATAAATGACACTTTGGTTCTGTTTAAATCTAATGGTTTTACAATATTTATAGACACTCCCCAAGGATAAAAATTAAACATCATGTTTGGAAAAACCCAATAATAATATGCAGCAACATTTTTACCATAATCGATGTGGTTTTTAGGCAAATCAAAAACTTCAGTAGCATTATCTGTATACCCAATTTGCAAGTTGCAATGTTCGTAAATTTCTGTTTTATAACTTCCGTAATCTAAGACATCATTTAATTCAGGATGCACAAAAGGCACATGAAAACCTTCTAGATAATTATCGCAATACAAAGCCCAGTTTGCATGAACTAAATATTCTTTAGAAAGAGATGAATCTAATGTAAATTCATTTAAAGGTAAAAAACCAACACGTTCATTCATTCTATCAAGTACTTGCTGAAAATCAAAACTTGGATTCAACCCTGCAAATAAAAAGGGCCCCCATTTTTTTAATGGAAACTTGTGAAGGTTGTCACAAGGTCTCGGAAAATCTTCGGTTTGTTCAAACTCTGGCATGTGCTCAAACTCTCCGTTTAAGTTAAACCTTCTACCGTGATAAAAACAGGTTAATTTTCTAGATTTACTAGGGTTTAAAGCAACAAGATTTCCTCTATGGGTACAGACATTTGTTAAGCAATTTATTTCTTCATTTTTGTTTTTTGTCAACACCAAAGGCTCCGTTAAATACCCATCTAATAGTACAAAAGGATGTACAGACTGTGCAAAAGGCACTAAGTTTTTATCTCCAACCCATTGCCAAGATTTTAAAAAAACACGTTCTTTTAGCATTTCAAAAACAGCAGGATCTTTATAAAATGACGCTGGTAATGTTTCTGCTTTTTTAATATCTGGGTGAATATGAAACTTCATTTGTTGTTTATTAAATAATTGTATCTTCGAGAATTGCATCTAAAAATACATAAAATATGAGTGCTGATCAGAAAAAAATAGGATTAATAACTACGACCTCATTAGTTGTTGGAAATATGATTGGAGCAGGAATCTTTCTGTTACCAGCAACTCTTGCAAAATATGGAAGTATCAGTTTGTTAGGATGGGTATTTACAGCAGCTGGAGCATTAATCTTGGCAAAAATTTTTAGTAATTTCAGTAAGATTATTGTCAATAAAAGTGGTGGTCCATACACGTTTTCTAAAGCAGGATTTGGAGATTTTATTGGATTTATAGTGGCTTGGGGGTACTGGATTTCTATATGGATAAGTAATGCAGGATTAGCAATAGCAATTATTGGAGGATTAAGTGTTTTTTTTCCTGCTTTAAACTCAAACCCAATTTTAGCGGTACTTGTTGGATTGTTTTTTATTTGGTTTTTTACATGGGTTAATTCAAAAGGAATTAAAGAATCAGGTAGAATTCAAGTCATAACTACCGTATTAAAATTACTGCCATTACTCTTTATAATTCTAATTGGAGCGTTCTTTTTTAGTATGGATAATTTCCCGAGTTTCAATTTAACAGATCAAAGTCATTTTGCTACCTTTCCAGTTGTTGCTGCATTAACATTATACGCATTTTTAGGAATTGAAAGCGCAAGTATTCCTGCTGAGAATATTAAAGATCCAGAAAAAACAGTACCGAAAGCAACTATGTTAGGAACCATAATATCTACATGCGTGTATATTTTAGGAACTATCGTCTTGTTTGGTTTATTGCCAGTAGAACAACTGCAAAATTCTGCAGCACCTTTTGCAGAAGCTGCAGAAATTATAGGTGGAAAGTATGCAGGTTATTTTGTTGCTGCTGGAGCAGTGATTGCCGCAATTGGAGCATTAAATGGATGGACCTTACTAGTTGGGCAACTACCAATGGCAGCAGCAAAAGATAAAATGTTTCCTCGAATATTTAAAAAAGAAAACAAAAATGGTGTCCCGTTTTTAGGGTTGATAATAGGAAGCGTATTGACCTCAGCAATTTTATTAATTAATATGAGTGATGGTATTGTAGATCAATTTGAATTTGTTGTTAATTTAACCGTGCTTACCTGTCTTGTTCCATATTTGTTTGTGTCAGCATCTTACATTATTGTAACAATTGAAAAGAAATTACATCTAAATAAATTTTTTAAGACCTTTATTTTAGGGAGTTTAGGATTTGCATATTCCCTTTGGGCAATTTTTGGTTCTGGACCTGATGTTGTCTTTTATGGTTTTTTATTATTATTGCTTGGAATTCCATTTTATGCACTGATGCAATGGAATAAAACAAAAAACAAATGAGCAAAACACAGCATTCAGAATATTTAAAGCTAGAAGCAGTTTACATGAAATCTGCAAAAGACGCTTTTCAATCAGATAAAGTATTAGAAAATCAATGGAAAGAATTGAACTATCTATCGAAACCAGATCTTCAAGGAGCCTTGAAAGAATATCAAAATTTTGAAGCAATTTTTACCGAGAATCAGATCAAAGTGCATTATTTTCCTTCAGATGAAAATGTAAAAATGGATTCAATTTATTGTAGAGATGCCGCTATCGCTACAGATTTTGGAATCATTATTTGCAATATGGGAAAAGCAGGTAGAATTAATGAACCAAAGGCTCAATTAAAAGAGTATCAACAAAAAAACATTCCGATTTTAGGAGTGATACAATCACCAGGAACTTTAGAAGGAGGAGATGTTGCTTGGTTAGACAAAAAAACATTGGCTGTTGGGCACACATATAGAACCAATGAAGAGGGAATCAAACAATTAAAAGAGTTGTTAGAACCAAAAGGGGTTGATGTGCTTGTTGCAGAATTACCACATTATAAAGGCAAAGAAGATGTATTTCATTTAATGTCAATTTTAAGTCCAGTTGATAAAGATTTAGCAGTTGTTTATTCACCTTTAATGCCAATAAAATTTAGAAACGAATTGTTAAAAAGAGGTTTTCAGTTGATAGAAGTTCCTGAATCAGAATTTGAATCTATGGGATGTAATGTATTGGCAATATCTCCAAGAAATTGTGTAATGGTTGAAGGAAACCCAATTACAAAAAAACTGTTACAAAATGCGGGATGTAAAGTAACAACCTATGAAGGAAACGAAATAAGTGTAAAAGGTGGCGGCGGACCAACATGTTTAACAAGGCCTCTGGTAAGAATCGACTAAATTTTTACTTAAAAAAGCAACTCTTTTGTGTAAGTTTGTAATAATGAAGCAAACTTTAGCAAAGCAAGAGCGTTTAAAAAGCAAAACCCTCATTGGAAATTTATATAAAGAAGGAAAATCTGTAAAGAGCTTTCCTTTAAGACTTGTCTATTTACAAACAGAGCATGCATCAAAATATCCTGCCCAAGTTGGCGTTTCTGTTCCTAAAAGAAATTTTAAAAAAGCCGTTGATAGAAATCGAATTAAAAGATTGTTGAGAGAAACTTATCGCAAACAAAAACAGATAGTTTACGATACAATTGATAAGCCTTATGTGTATATGATTTCTTACATTGGTAAAGAAAAATGCACATATACAGAAATTGATTTAAAAATGAACCAACTTTTAAATGCTTTTATAGCACAAATAAAACAGAAATCAGATGAAGAAAAACATCAAAAATAAAACGATTGTAGCGTTGCTTATTGCAATTGTTTTTGTTTCGTTTTCATTCCAATCCAAATTTTTTGAAGTAGCAAAACAGATTGAGATTTACACGACATTGTTCAAAGAACTGAATATGTACTATGTAAATGAAATTAACCCAGCAGAGATCACAACAAGAGCCTTAAAAAACACCTTAAAAGATTTAGATCCTTATACCAATTATTTTAATGAACAAGATGTAGAAGCTGCAAAAATTAGAAGAGAAGGAGAATATGGCGGTATTGGAGCCTCTATAAATTATAGCAATAAAAACCCGATGATTGTTAGTGTTTATAAAGGATATGCTGCTGATAAAGCAGGTTTAAAATCGGGAGATCTTATTGTAAAAATTGACAATCAAGTTTTAGAAGAACTAGAAAAAGAAGATAGCTCTAGTTTGTTACTCGGAACGCCAGAGAGTCCGATTTCTATAGAAGTTCTTCGAAACGGGAAAAAATTGCAATTCAATTTAAAAAGAGAAAAAATAGAAGTAAACCCTGTTCCTTTTTACAAAAAAATAGATAGTGAAACGGGTTATATTGTTTTAACAAGATTCAGTGAAAAAGCCTCGTCAGAAGTAAAAAAAGCCTTTGAGAGTTTAAAAGAAGAAGGCATAAAAAGTGTGATTTTAGATTTGCGTTCTAATCCTGGAGGATTATTAGGAGAAGCTGTAAATATTTCTAATTTTTTCTTGCCTAAAGGAAAAGTGATTACCACCACAAAAGCGAAAGTAAAAAAATGGAGCGATACCTATTTGTCTAGAAATAATCCGTTAGACTTAGAAATTCCGATGGTAGTTTTAATAAACGGAAGTTCTGCATCGGCATCAGAAATTGTTACAGGTGCTTTGCAAGATTATGATAGAGCTGTTGTAATGGGAAAACGTTCTTTCGGAAAAGGGTTGGTGCAACGTTACAGAGAATTGAGCTATGGCACACAATTAAAAGTAACCATTTCTAAATATTACACTCCAAGCGGAAGATGTATTCAAGAATTAGATTATGCAAATAGAGATTTAAAAACAGGAAAAGTCCCTAAATTTTCAGATGCAGGAATCAATGAATTTACAACACAAAATGGTAGAAAAGTTTTTGATGGAGGCGGAATTATACCCGACATTGTTACCGAAAATGAAACCCTTTCAGAGGACACAAAAACACTTTTAGCTTCTAGAGCCTTATTTGATTTTGCGATAGATTTTAGAAACAAAAACAGCATAATAAATTCAGCAAAAGAGTTTAGATTTACAGAGGTAAATTTTAAACAGTTTCAACGGTTTTTAAGAACAGATACCACATTTTTAACAAAAGAAGAAGCATCATTTAAAAAGGCATATGAATTGTTAAACTCTTCACAAAACAAAAAAATTAAGAAAGAGTATTTTCAAATTTTAAACACCTTAAAAACAGAAAAAATTAATGCTTTAGAAAACAATAAAGAGTTTATAAAGAACGAGATTAAAGATATTATCTTAGATCAATACTATTATGAAGAAGGTGTTTATCAAAATAAAATAGCATCAGACAACACCGTTTTAGAGGCAGTTAAACTATTAAAGAATACAACAAAATACAATCAAATATTATCTGGTAAAAAGTAAGATATATAAATTAGTATCTTTGAATTGTGTAAAAAGCAAAAAATTAGAATGAAAGAAAGAACAAGAGCACAAGAATCTACTGGAGCAATTGAGAGGTTATATATTTCAATGCGTCACTTATTTAGTAGAGGTTTTTACAAGCCAATGGGGATTTCTGGAGAAACGTTAAGAAAGTCCTTACTTCTGTTAAGACCAGAAATTTATGGTTCTATTGCAGAAGAAAAAGTAGAATTAAACGGATTAATTTATATAATAGAAAGACTTCCAGAAGGAATTGAAGAGTGTCAGTTTATCAATTTAACAGCAGACGAAGGGTATAAAAATTCTCATTTCAAACCGATTATTCCGCCTAAAAGAAGAAGAAATTGTTATCGAATAGATAAAGATCAAATGAATATTGAGATCACTAGAGGACGGTCTGAAATCTATGATATTTTAACCCACCTTACCTTTTTATTTATAGAATCTCATAAGATTAAAGACAAAGTTTTAATCAATAATGGTATAGACTGTATTAGAGAATGGAAAACTTTAAAAGACATTGTTTTATTTGATAAAAAAATAACAAAAGAAGAAAGAGAAGTTACCATTGCTAATTTAGGAACTATTCTAGGAAGAACTTACGAAGAGGTTTCAAAAATTTACACCACTTTCTCTACCCAGAAAAACCCAGATCGATTTTTTCAGTTAATTTATTGGCTCGGTCAATTAGCAATTAATGAAACCTTAGAAAATAAGAAACGAGTTGTAACCTTTAGCTCTGTTTTAAATGAACAAATTGGTCAACATATTTATGGAGAAATTTGGGCAGATAACATAAAAAAAATTCTAGCTGAAAACAAATTATTAGAAAGACCAATTCATATTATTAGTGCAAATATGCATAGTGTTATGAATTCAATTTATGCAAAAGGAGCAGTACCTACTGAAGCTAAAAACAATAATGGTTTTAAGTTATTTGAATTGTTAAGTAATGAAAACAGTAAAGATTTTCAGGTAAAAGTTAAAAATTACGCTTCTAAAAACGGATTGATTTATGTGAAGGATGATTCGGGAACAAACATCAATGTTCAAATTATAGATACTGAAAAAATAGACTTTAAAACCACCAATTACACAAAAGTAAATTCAAAAAACAAAAAGCCTGTATTAATAGTAATGGATTATGCGTTTGGAGAGCAAGCCTATGAAACTATGGACGAGCTATTAAAACCATATCTTACAGAAACTAAAAAGGTTCATTTAAAAGTAGAGTCGGTTTCTATAATGGGAAAAGCAGGTATTTTAGAAGGAGGAAAAGGAGACATTATGATTCCATCTTCTCACTTTTTCGAAGGTACGGCAGACAATTATCCGTTTAAAAACGAATTATCTAAAGAAGATTTAGAAGGTTTTGGTTTAGCTGTTTTTGATGGAGCCATGGTATCGGTTTTAGGAACATCGCTACAAAATAAAGATATTTTAAAATTCTTTCATGATTCTACTTGGAACGTTATTGGATTAGAAATGGAAGGAGCACATTATCAAAAAGCAATTCAAGCTGCCTCTAAAATAAGAGGAAATATTTCTGAAAATGTAAAAGTGCGGTATGCATATTATGCTTCAGATAATCCTTTAGAAACAGGAGGAACATTGGCATCAGGCGGATTAGGAATGTCTGGCGTAACACCAACATATGCGATAACACAAAAAATATTAGAACAAATATTTTAACAAGTACAACTAACTAAACAACTATAAATGGCTAAAGAATCACAACCTAAAGAAGAAATAGAACTAGGATCTTTATTTATTATCATTGGAAAAGGATTCTCTAATCTGTTTAATTTTATAGCATCCCTTTTTAAAGGGCTGTATCATCTATTCATTTTGTTTTTATTATTTATAAAAGCGAATATTATTAAGCTTTCTCTTGCAGCACTTATTGGAGGAGCAATTGGAACTTTTTTTGAACTGAATAAAACACAAACTTTTGGCGCAGATATGCAAGTTCAGCCAAACTTTAAGAGCTCGAGACAATTGTATAATAACGTAAACTATTACAACGATTTAGTAAAGCAAAAAGATACAGTTACTTTAGCCGAAACATTTAACCTTTCAACAGAAAATGCCGCTTCACTTAAGAAATTTGAAATATTTCCTATAAAAAATGGCAATGACCTTTTAACTTCTTACGACGATTTAATTTTATCTGTTGATACGTTAACAGCAAAAAGTTATTCTTTTGAAACCTTTAAAAACACCTTTACTGATTTTGATTATAGAGTTCATAATATTCATGTTATTGCAACTAAAAATGATGTATTCTCTAAGCTAGATCAAGTCATAATTTCATCTGTTGTAAACAACAAGTTTTTTAACAAAGTAAAAACATTAACAAACGAAAATTTAAACAGAACAGATTCTCTCTTAAGACAAAATTTAACTCAGATAGATTCTTTAAGAAGAGTTTATATGACCGTTTTAATTGAAGAATCTAAAAAAGTAAATTCGGGCACAAATATAGATTTAGGAGGAACAAAAAGAACGACCAAAGAATTAGAGCTGTTTCAAACCAATAGAATAATCAACAAAGATTTAAAGGAAATTTCTAAAGATAAATCCGAAAAATCTGAAGTGTTAAATATCATTTCAAACTTCCAACCTATTGGATATGAAATTAAAGGTATTGATGAGAATTATGTGGTACAAGCAGCTTTATTAGGAATAGCTTTAATGTTTTTGTTTTTATTCTTAAAACAGTTAGACACTTACCTAAACAACTATAAAGAATAGGGATACATCTTTTCAAATAGAAACGGGCAATTTTACAGGCCCAGATTCATCAGTAGGAGGAGATAGAAACTTAAATCTTTCTAATTTTGATGTCAGTTTTTTATATCGATTTAATCATTACAGTATTAGTGTAATTATTTCAAACCTTTTAGATAAAGATAAATTAGAGTTTTCTACAGGAGAACCATTAGTATTAAGACGATATTCTATTTATAACTCGTATATTTTTAATCGATTTTCAAGTAATATTGAGATAGAGCCTTCAATTCTTGTAGAGTATTTTGAAAGTGACAAACGATCAAGAACAGATATGAACCTCAAGCTAAGAAAGAGAACTAACAATGGATATATTTGGGTAGGTGTAAGCTATAATTTTTTAAATGATCAGTTTTTAAAACCAAACAGTGTTGCTCCAATAGTAGGATTAAAAAGAAACAATTTTTATGTTTCTTATGGCTTTGGAATAAACACAAATAAAATTCAAAATTTTAATGTTGGTTCTCATATGATAACACTTGGTTTTGATTTTGAAAAGAGACAAAGCTTGGCAAGATGTACTCAGAAGTATTATATCTTTTAATTTGTTTTAAAAGAGAGTGCTTAATTTTTTTATCTTTAGGTTTTTAAAAGGAGATAGAATTCTTTTAAAAAAAAGACAAAACGATTTTAAAAAACCAACTCTTTATGCATAAAAAAATTGCCTTAATAACAGGAATCACAGGGCAAGATGGTTCATATTTAGCAGAACTTTTATTGGATAAAGGATATCTAGTTCACGGAATAAAAAGAAGAGCTTCTAGTTTTAATACACAAAGAATAGATCATTTGTATCAGGATCCACATGCAGAAAACAGAAATTTGTTTTTGCATTACGGAGACATGTCCGATAGTACTAACTTGATTCGAATTATACAAGAAGTACAACCAGATGAGATTTATAATTTGGCCGCAATGAGTCATGTTCATGTTTCGTTTGATACACCAGAATATACAGCAAATGTAGACGGGCTAGGAACTCTACGTTTGTTAGAAGCAATTCGAATTTTAAAATTAGAGAAAAAGACTAAAATTTACCAAGCATCGACTTCAGAATTGTATGGTAAAGTTCAAGAAGTTCCACAAACAGAAACAACTCCTTTTTACCCAAGAAGCCCTTATGGTGTTGCAAAAATTTATGCTTATTGGATTACTGTAAACTATAGAGAAGCATATAATATTTTTGCCTGTAATGGAATTTTATTCAATCATGAATCTCCAGTTAGAGGAGAAACCTTTGTAACTAGAAAAATTACAAGAGCAGTTTCTAAGATAGCACTTGGTTTACAAGACAAATTGTTTTTAGGAAACCTTGATGCAAAAAGAGACTGGGGGCACGCAAAAGATTATGTAAGGATGATGTGGATGATACTGCAAGCAGAAGAACCAGAAGATTGGGTAATTGCAACAGGTAAAACAACCTCTGTTAGAGACATGGTTACAATGGCTTTTGCAGAAGTAGGAATAGTATTAGAATTTAGAGGAACAGGAAAAGAAGAAAAAGGAATAGTAAAATCGTGCAATAATTCTGATTTTAAAATTGAAATAGGCAAAGAAGTAATTTCTATTGATCCACATTATTACAGACCTACAGAAGTAGATTTGTTAATAGGTGATGCAACCAAAGCAAAAGAAAAACTTGGTTGGACACCAGAATATTCTTTAGAAGAATTGATCAAAGAAATGATGCAAAATGATTTACAAATCATGCAAAAAGAATTGTATTTAAAAAAAGGGGGGCATCAAATAAACAACAACTATGAATAAAGAAGCAAAAATCTATGTTGCTGGCCATAGAGGTTTAGTTGGAAGTGCTATTGTAAAAAACTTACAGCAAAAAGGGTATTTAAATATTCTTACCAAAACTCATCAAGAAGTAGATTTAACAAATCAGCAAGAAACTGCTGATTTTTTTGCTATAGAAAAACCAGAATATGTGTTTTTAGCTGCAGCAAAAGTTGGTGGAATCTTAGCAAATAACAACTTTAGAGCAGATTTTATTTATGAAAACTTAATGATTCAAAACAATGTAATTCATCAAAGTTATGCTCATAAAGTAAAGAAGTTGTTATTTTTAGGGAGCACCTGTATTTATCCTAAAAACGCAAATCAACCCATAAAAGAAACAGAAATTTTAACCAACGTATTAGAGTATACAAACGAACCTTATGCTATTGCAAAAATTGCAGGAATAAAACTATGTGAAAGTTATAATTTACAATATGGAACCAATTTTTTATCGGTAATGCCCACCAATTTATATGGGCCAAATGATAATTTTGACCTAGAAAAATCACATGTATTACCCGCCTTGATTCGAAAAATTCATTTAGCCAAATTACTGGCAGAAAAACAAACAAAAAGGGTTTTAGAAGATTTAAAAGTTGATGGCATAGACAAAGCAAATGAGATTTTATCAAAAGTTGGAGTATCGACTAACAGTGTAGAAATTTGGGGCTCAGGGAAACCCAAAAGAGAGTTTTTATGGTCAGAAGACATGGCAGACGTCTGTGTTTTTTTAATGGAAAAAATAGATTTTAAGAACACTTTTCATCCGCAAGAAAAAGAAATTAGAAACACCCACATAAATATTGGAACAGGTGTTGATATCTCTATTCAAGAATTGGCAGAAGTAATAAAAAAAATAATTGGGTTTAAAGGAGAATTTATATTTAACACAGAAAAACCAGATGGCACCCTTCGAAAAGTAACAGATGTTTCTAAAATTCACGAATTAGGCTGGAAACATACCGTTAAGTTAGAAGAAGGAATTGAAAAATTGTACGCATGGTATCTCCATAAAAAGGATGAATAGAAAAAAGATCATATTTAAAAATGTTTCTTTAGGAGTTTTTTATAAAATCTTAAACATGGCAATTGTTTTTACAACAATTCCTTTGTTATTAAACTATTTAGAAAAAGAACAATACGGAATTTGGGTAAC
The DNA here is from genome assembly GCA_943788865.1 of uncultured Polaribacter sp. Lineage (GTDB taxonomy): Bacteria > Bacteroidota > Bacteroidia > Flavobacteriales > Flavobacteriaceae > Polaribacter. Next base: position 144,914 of record CALSRX010000004.1, read on the forward strand.
AATTTTTTCGTTAGTAAATATTGTTTTTTTTGTTGATGCAGGTATTGGTAATGGATTAAAAACAAAACTTTCTGAAGCATTAAGCTTAAAGAATTTTAAGTTAGCGAAGTCTTATATTTCTACAGCCTATATTTCTATTTTTTTAATTTCTGTCTTAGTTTTATGTATTGGTGTTGCAGGCATTTTTTTGATAAACTTACAAGAGTTATTTAATACTACAATTGCAGAAAATGAGCTAAAAACGGTGTTATTAGTAACCCTTTTTTTAGTGACAACAAGTTTTGTTTTAAACTTATACAAATCGTTTTATTATGCCAATCAACAAGCTTTAAAAGTAGAGTTTGCAATGCTTATTTACCAAGTAACCGTTTTAATCTCTACAACAATATTATTGCATTATTTTCCCAGAAAACTGTTGTTTGTGGCCTTGTTTTACGGTTCTTTAAATATTCTTGTCGGTCTTGCTTTTACTTTTTTGTTTTTTAAAAAAAACAAAAAAATACAACCCTCTATTGCTGCTTTTAGCAAAGAAAAAGTAAAAGATTTAATGAGTTTAAGTTTGGCTTTTTTTGGCATTCAATTATGTATGATTGTAATTTTTGCAACAGATAATTTAATTATTACTAAGTTACTTGGCCCAAGTGATGTTACAAATTATGATGTAGTTTATAAATTATTTCAAGTTGCAATTACAATTTCGGTTATTGCACAGGATCCTTTTTGGGCGTTATATACAGATGCTTATCAAAAGCAAGATTTTACTTGGATTAAGAAAACAATTATTCGACTTAATAAGCTGTTCGTTCTTTTTGTTTTTATTATTGTTGGGTTATTTTTTGCGGCAAAACCATTAATTAAAATTTGGATTCAAAGAGACTTATTAATTTCAACCAGCTTGATTTTATTTATGGCAATTTTTGTGATAATTCGAGTTTACGGAATAATCTACATGACTTTTTTAAACAGTATTGGTAAAGTAAAATTACAATTGTGGTTGTATATTTTTGGAGCGATTATTAACATTCCACTATCAATTTATTTTGTAAAAACGGTTAACCTTGGCAATAGCGGAGTTATTCTAGGAACTGTTTTTAGTATTTTAAGCTTATCTTTAGTTTTACCAATACAAACATTTCAAATTTTAAAGAAAATAGAATCGAAAACTGTTTAAATGGAAAAAAATCCTTTTTTTACAATAATTACAGTTTCTTTTAACTCAGAAAAAACAATTAAAGAAACAATTGAATCTGTTTTACATCAAACAGTTACCAATTTTGAATACATTCTTATCGACGGGAAATCATCAGATAAAACAGTTGAAATTATTCAAAGTTTTGTAGATCAATTTAAAGAAAAAGAAATTTCATATCAATGGATATCTGAAAAAGACAAAGGAATTTATAATGCTTTTAATAAAGGAATTAAATTATCAAAAGGCAATTGGATTTCTTTTTTAGGCTCAGATGATATTTATTTAAAAGGAGCATTAAACACTTATAAGAATCACCTGGAACACACTTCAAAAGAAATAGATTTTATACATTCAAAGGTACAAGTTGAAAACGGGAAAATGTTTGCGAACCCATTTAAATGGAAAAAATTTAAACGAAAAATGACAATTGCGCATGTTGGTTGTTTTCACAACAAAGAATACTTTATCAAATATGGATTATTTAATGAGACATATAAAATTGCTGGAGATTATGAGCTCTTGCTTAGAGCAAAAGACAACTTAAAAACTTATTGGGTTAATGAGTTAACAGTTATTATGGGTAATCAAGGAATAAGCAATCATCAAATTAAAAAAGTTTATCTTGAAACAACAAAAGCAAAAATAGAAACCGCAAATAGCACTATTTTTATTGCAAAAATGGAGTATTATTTATGGATGTTAAAGTATCAGGCAAAAAAATTACTATATGCGTTTACTAAATAAATCCATCGTTTTTAGCAGCATTTTCGCATTGTTTTCTGAAGCTTTTTATTTTCATTACGGAATAGATATAAAACTTTATTATTTAATTCTTATCTCTAACTTTTTTCTTTTTTCCTACTATAACAAAGTAACAATTCATAAAAACCTTTTAATTATGATTGGGTTTTTAACAATACATGGTGTTATAAGCTATGTTTGGTTACACCACCCAATAAAATCACTCATTGCTCAATTAGCAGGAATTTCAATCAGTAGTATTTATTATTATAATTTTATTAAAAACTACAGTGTAAAAAAAGTGTTTGATGTATATCTAAATGTTTCCTTTTTCATTGCGTTAATAGCGATACCAATGTTTTATCTTCAAATAAATTCATTTTCAGAATACAGGCTTAACGGTATACTAACAGAGCCAGCACATTATGCCGCTATAATGCTTCCTGCTGCGTACGTTTTTTTTAGAGATAAAAAGTATTGGAAATTAACAGTAATAGTAATTACCATTTTCTTATCAAAATCATCAATAGGGTATATTGGTTTAGCTTTAATTTTAATTTTACCATTATTAAAAACTAAATACTTTTTAAAATATGCATGGATAGCGCTTTTAATAATTGGGTCAAGTGCTTATTATATAAGTACCCAGTGGAATAAACCGATAGATGAAAATAAAAGCAATGTATTGGTTAGAAGACTAAAAGAAACAAATAAATCTTTAAGTGCCATATACACAGGTAAATTTGAAACAAACACAAATTTAAGCACGTATGCTTTTTTAAGCAATGGATTTATTTCTAAAAACATATTTATAGACAAACCTTTAGGAACAGGTCTTGGAAGTTATCAATATGAATATGACTTGTATTATCCTTTAATAAAACCTCCGCCATATTTAGTGCAATTAAAACAGTCAAAAATTAATAGAACAGACGCAAATTCTTTATTTTTAAGAATGTTAGCTGATTTAGGTGTTTTTGCGGTTTTAATTTTTATGTATTTCACTTATAGAAGTTATAAATTATTTAGTAGCGAAAAGAAAATTATTCAACAGAGTACATTTTTCTATTTAACAGTAAAATTAATAAGAGAAGGCCATTATTTTCCGCCTGAGTTTTACTTTTTTTTACTCATTTTTTTAAAAGATTTTGATGAAGATATTACATATAGTTGAAGATTTTTCAGTAAAAAGTGGAGGATTAAGAACCGTAATTAAAAACCTTGATTTTTATTTAAAAAAGTTAGGACATGATTCTTTTATATTGGCTTCTGATAAAGAAAAGAACGACGATATTTTTGTTGTAAAAACATCTAATAAATGGTTGTATTCTAAAGAATGGAAGAAAAAGATTATTGAAATCACTAATAAAAAAAATATTGATATAATTCATATTCATGGAGCCTGGTTGTACCCACAATATGTAAGCTCAAAAGTTGCTTTTCACAAAAAAATTCCGATAGTTTTAAGTTTGCATGGAATGTTTCAACCTTGGTTATGGAAAAAAGGAAGATTAAAAAAGAAAATCTATTTTTATTTATTGAGTAAAAAATATTTTTCAAATGCAGCAATTATTCACACCATAACAACTGAAGAAACAAAAACGATTAGAGGTTTTTTTAAGAGAAATAAATTAGTAGAAATTCCAAATTTAATTTCTTTTGAAGAGCAAAAAGAGGATAATAAAAAAATTGAAAAGAATATTCTTTACCTAGGAAGACTTAACAAAACAAAAGGAATTGACATTTTAATTAAAGCCTTTTCGAAAATTGATAATAAAGAGGTACATCTTCAAATTGCGGGTGGAATTAATTCTTATCAAAAAGAATTAGAAGAATTAATAGAATCTTTAAAGCTTAAAGAAAAAGTAACTTTTTTAGGAGAAGTTAAAGGCGAGCAAAAAATTAAATTAATTAAAAATGCCTGGGTAATGGCATCTCCAACGTATTCAGATGTAATAGGAATGGTAAATTTAGAAGCAGCATCTTTAAAAACACCAATGATAACAACATTTAATACTGGATTAAAACCTGAATGGAATTTAAATGGAGGAAAATTAATTTACCCAAATGTAGATGAATTATTAGAATCTTTTAATGAAGTATTAAAATGGTCTCTAGAAGAGAGAAATGCTCAAGGAGTTCTTCTCTATAATTATGTGAAAAACGAGTATTCTTGGGAGAAAAAGCTAAAAGATTGGGAGCTACTATATAAAAAAGCCATTGTTAATGAGAAATAATTATTTAGAAAGAATAACAAAACTATCGTTTTTAGGGTTGGCTTTACTGCCATTGCTAAAAGAAAACCTAAATTCTATTTTAATTATTATATGTGCGCTTTTAACTTTAGTTTACAATTTTCAATCAAATGAAAAGAAAAAGAGCAGCCCACAATTTTGGATATTAACATTGCCCTTTTGGATGTTTTTATTGCACGAATTATTAACTCAAGACAATAGTTTTGAAAGAGTTTTAGTTCACCTTCCATTTTTAATTTTTCCTTTATTATTTGCGTTTAAACCGAGTTATATAAATAATGATTTAAAAAGAAAATCGTTATTTGTTTTTCAAATTAGTGTTTTGTTACAGTGCTTTATTTATGTTGTTTTTTTTCTGGTAAACAACCCAATAAGTAAGTTTTTTTATGTTAGAAACAACATTCCATTTTTTAGAGAATATGTTTCAGAAAATTATGTTTTCGAAATTCACCCTACCTATTTTAGCTCCTTTTTATTAGTAAGTTTTACGGTTTCACTTTTTTCATTGATAAAAAAGAAGAGAAATATTTTTGCTATTCTAAATATGGCAATTATGATGTTTTTTATACTCTTATTTTCTTCACGAATGATCGTCTTAACACTATTGCTGACAATAGTTTTTTCAGGTATATATCTAATATTACAAAGAGGTATAAAAAAAAGTGTATTCATTATTTTTTCAAGCCTTGTTTTATTAGCTATTTTGATTTTTCCACTAAAAAATGTTATTGGAAAACGGTTTACAGAAATTAAAACAGAAATAAATAAGCCTATTGTTGGAGAGTATTACAACTCAACAAATACTAGAATAGCGATTCTAAAATGCTCTTTTATAGTTTTAAAAGAAGCGCCTTTTTTTGGCTATGGAAATCTTTTACAAGAAAAACTTAATAATTGCTATAAAGAAAATAACAATAGTAATTTTTATTTAAAACAAACTTTTAACACCCATAATTATTATATAAATTTAGTAGCTTACGGGGGTTGGATCTTCTTCTTGCTTTTTATAATTTATCTATTTTATATTTATAAAAAAATTAAGTATTCTGCATTGGGATTGTTTTTAGGGGCTCAATTTTTATTAATTAACATAACAGAAAATTATTTTTCTAGGCATTACGGAATTGTTTTATTCGTTTATTTAATATCAATGTTTATCTTTATGAAAGAAAGAGAAACAGAATGAAAACCACCCTAAAAAACATATTATTTATTTCACCGTTTTTTTTCCCAGAACCGATTTCTACGGGTAAATTTAATACAGATTTAGTTATTGCATTAAGAGACGAAGGTCATCATGTAAAAACTTTGTGTTTTCACCCCTTTTACCCAAAGTGGAAAACAAAAAGGAGCAATATGCAATTAGAAGGGGTAACTATTATAAGAGGAGGAAAAAGAGTTTATTACTCTTCAAAAACGTCTGCGAGAAGAATTATTTTAGAATTAAGTTATGCCTTTTTTATTCTTAGAAAAATTTTTAAACATCAAAGGAATACAGATATTATAATTCCTGTTTTTCCACCAAGTTTAGCTTTTTATTGCACCTTGCCTTTTTTAAAAAAAGATATTAAAAAAGTTGGTATGGTGCATGATTTACAAGAAGTTTATTCTCAAGAAAAAAAAGGGTTTTTATTTAAATGGATAAAAAAGAGAATACACAAAGTAGAGAAAAAAGTGTATCAATCTTGTGATAAATTAATTTTTCTTTCAAAAGAGATGAAAGAGACAGCTCAAAAGATGTATCAATTAAATGAAGCTAATTTAGCAATACAATACCCATTTGTTAACATTAAAACAAATAAAAACAAACGATTTGAAGATTTAGAAAACATCCTTCCAAATAATAAAAAGCACATTGTATATTCTGGAGCTCTAGGAGAAAAACAAAACCCAGTAGAGCTTTATAACGTATTTAATTATTGTTCAAAAAAACGGCCTCAATTAAGGTTTCATTTTTTCTCTCAAGGAGGTATTTTTGAAAAGTTAAAAGATAAAAACACAAACAGTGAAATAAAATTCCACGATTTAGTTGAAATAGAACAAGTAGAGGAGTTATATAAAAAAAGTTTTGTTCAAATAATACCTCAACTTCCTGGGACTTCAAAAGGGTCTTTACCTTCTAAATTACCAAACTTGTTAGCATCAAAATGCAATATTTTATGCATTACAGATTCTGGAAGTGATATTGACATCTTATTTAAAAAGAATCAATTAAAAAAAGTAATTACTTGCTGGAATTTTGAATTAATTTTAAAAAGTATTGATGAGTTTTTACTAGATGAAAAAGTAGACAATTTTAAACATTTTGAAATATCAGAATCATTATTTCATATAAATTCAATGATTAATACTATTTTAGAACAATAATTTGTTAAAGTAACCCTTTGAAAAAACGCTATTCTTTTCTTATTAAGCCCTTAATGTTATTAATTGATTTAATAATTATAAACATTGTTGTTTTATATATTTCTGATAAAGAATATTTAAAGCCAAGTTTTTTAATTTACATCAATATCTTTTGGATTGTTTCCTCTTTTTTTAATGGGTTTTACAAAGTTTATAGGCACACAAATTTTTTTAGAGTTTTAAGCCTTTTAGCAATTCAGTTTTCCATCTTTTTTCTGGGATTCTTTACCTATTTTTCTTTGTTTCGAGAAGGAGATGTAGTAAATAATCAAACGGTTATTCTTAGTACAATATTTTTAGGAATTGCAATTTTAAAATACAGCTTTATTTATGCTCTTAAAAAGTACAGAGCACAAGGAAATAATTACAGAAAAGTGGTTGTTTTAGGTTCAGATGAGACAGCAAAAAATGCCATAAAAGTATTTAACCAAAAAAAAGAGCTAGGATATATAATATCTGGAATTTTTTCAGACAATCAATTACCAAATAATGAGTTTTATAAAGGGGCTATTGAAAATTGTTATTCTTTTATTTTAGAAGAAGATATTGATGAGGTTTATTGCTCATTATCAGAATTAAACAATCAAGAAATTAAAAACATTACAACATTTGCCAACGAAAACAACATTGTAATTAAATTAATTTCAGATGTAAATGAATTGTATAGTAAAAGCTATAACACCGAATATTACGATGATTCCCTGTTAGTTCTTCACGTAAATAAATTACCTTTTGAATATTTAGAAAACAGAATTATTAAAAGAATGTTCGATCTCATTTTTTCAACCTTTAGTATTGTTTTTTTAATGTCTTGGTTAACACCAATAATATGGGTATTGATAAAATTAGAGTCAAAAGGACCTGTTTTTTTTAAGCAAAAAAGAGAAGGATTGGGCGGAAAATTGTTTGTATGCTATAAGTTTAGATCGATGAGAGTTGATTTAAAGACAGAATATAAACATACCGTAAAGAATGATGTTAGAGTTACAAAAATAGGTGCTTTATTGCGTAAAACAAGCCTAGATGAACTGCCTCAATTCTTTAATGTTTTACAAGGTAATATGAGTGTTGTTGGTCCAAGACCACATCTAAAAAGCCTGTCGGTTGAATATCAAAAAAATGTTAATAATTATTTAGAAAGATATTCCATGAAACCAGGAATAACAGGCCTGGCACAAGTAAGAGGTTATAGAGGTGAAATAAAAAAGAAATCTGACATAAAAAACAGAATTCGATTAGATATATTTTATATAGAAAATTGGTCTATTCTTTTAGACATAAAAATTATCTTAAAAACAGTGTTTAATGTGTATAAAGGTGAAGAAAAAGCCTATTAATTTTGAAGGATAAAATTGAAATATCAGCAACAATCGTAATCTTCAAAGAAGATATTGATACGCTTCAAAAAACAATCAATTGCTTTCTAAACACCCCGCTCTTAAAAAAACTATATTTAGTTGATAATTCACCAACAAATGAGTTGAAAGACACTTTCAAACATCCCGAAGTTGGATATATTTTTAATGGTAAAAACTTAGGTTTTGGCTGCGCACATAATTTAATAATCCCTAAACTTAATTCCGATTTTCATCTAATTTTAAATCCAGATGTAATTTTTGATTCCCAAGTTTTACCAAATTTAATAAGCGAATTAAAAAGACAAGAAAATATTTCGATGATTTCTCCACAATTACTGTCTAATGATGGAACTTTGCAATACACTTCTAGAAAAACTCCAAGTTTTTTAGAATTGATTTTTAGAAGAATGGGTGTTTTAAAAAAGTACACAAGAAAAAGAGAATATAGAGATCGAGATTTATCAAAACCTTTTTCACCAGACTTTATTCATGGGTGTTTTATGCTTTTTAAAACCAATGATTTTATAGAGGTAAACGGATTTGACGAACGTTATTTTTTATATATGGAAGATGCAGATATTTGTAGAAAAATAAAGCATATGGGTAAAGAAATTTTATATTATCCGCATCAAGAAATTACACACAATCACAGAAGAGGCTCATCAAAAAACATACGACTTTTGTTTTATCATTTAACCTCATCCATAAAATACTTTCAAAAATGGAGCAACTAATGTGGGTTGTTTTTGAGTAAAAAAACAATTTAACAACGTATATTTGTGTACTTAAACAACAACACATTACATGAATATTTTAATCTTAGGTTCTGGCGGAAGAGAACATGCGTTTACTTTAAAATTGTCTGAAAGCAATAAAGTAAATCAACTTTTTGTAGCCCCAGGAAATGCAGGAACTTCTCAAATTGCAACAAACATCAATATCAATCCAACAGATTTTAAAGCAGTAAAAGAAATTGTTTTAAACAATCAAATAGATATGGTTGTGGTTGGACCGGAAGCTCCTTTGGTAGAAGGAGTTCATGATTATTTCTTAGCCGATAAAGATTTAAAAAACATCTCTGTAATTGGCCCAAAAAAAGATGGAGCATTGCTAGAAGGGAGTAAAGATTTTTCTAAAATATTTATGGAAAAGCACAATATTCCAACCGCCCGCTACCAATCTTTTACCAAAGAAAATTTATCAGAAGGGTTTTTGTTTTTAGAAACACTAAGTTCTCCATATGTTTTAAAAGCGGATGGATTAGCTGCTGGAAAAGGGGTGCTAATTTTAGATTCTTTAGAAGAAGCAAAAAAAGAACTTGAAGAGATGTTGACAAACCAAAAATTTGGAGAAGCATCTTCAACAGTTGTTATTGAAGAATTTTTAGACGGAATAGAACTATCTGTTTTTGTCTTAACAGACGGGAAAAGCTATAAAATTTTACCTTCAGCAAAAGATTACAAACGTATTGGTGAAGGTGATAAAGGACTAAATACTGGCGGAATGGGAGCAATTTCTCCGGTGCCTTTTGCTTCAGAAGATTTTTTAAATAAGGTTGAAGAAAGAATTGTAATACCTACGATAAATGGCTTGCAAAAAGAAGGAATAGATTACCGTGGATTTATCTTTATAGGCTTAATGAATGTTGATGGGAATCCGCAAGTGATTGAATATAATGTTAGAATGGGTGATCCTGAAACAGAAGCTGTTTTACCAAGAATTGACTCAGATTTACTTGATTTATTTGAAGGAGTTGCAAATCAAACATTAGATAAAAAATCATTTTCTATCAATCCAAAAACGGCAGCAACTATAATGTTGGTTTCTGGAGGATATCCAGAAGCATATGAAAACGGGAAAGAAATGACAGGAATAGAAAAGGTAACAGAATCTATTGTTTTTCATGCAGGAACAACTTTAAAAGAAAACAAAATCATAACAAATGGAGGAAGAGTGATGGCTATAACTTCTTTTGGAGACACTATTGATGAAGCACTAAAGAAGTCATACGCATCAATAGAAAACATTCATTTTGAGAACATGAATTTTAGAAAAGATATTGGATTTGATTTAATATAAAATGGCAAAAAAAATAATTGTTGCACCACTTAATTGGGGGTTAGGTCATGCCTCACGATGTGTGCCAATTATTCATTTTTTAATAAGACACAAATTCACACCAATTATTGCTTCGGATGGAGATGCATTTGTTTTTTTACAGAAAGAATTTCCAACTTTAGAGGTTTTAGAATTGCCTTCTTATAACATTTCGTATGCGAAAAATTTAAAATTCGGACTTTTATATCAGCTCCCAAAAATTTTAAAAGCGATAAAGCTAGAAACCAAATGTATTGATCGCTTTGTTACTAATAACGAAGATATTGTTGGGGTAATTTCAGACAATCGATTCGGGGTAAGAAGTGAAAAAGTACCTTCGGTATATATTACACATCAAATACATGTTTTATCTGGAATTTTCACTTTTTTTTCATCTAGAATACACCAGTCTATCATAAAAAAATTTGATGAATGCTGGGTGCCAGACTCTAAAGAAAACCTGTTATCAGGAAAGCTTTCAAAGACAAAAAACAAAGCATTAAACTTAAATTTTATCGGAGCTTTAAGCAGATTTAAAAAAGAAGAATTACCAATAAAAAACGATGTGTTAATTATTTTATCCGGAATAGAATCGCAAAGGGAAAGGCTAGAAAACAGATTGCTTAAAGCCTTTAAAAACACTTCTCAAAAAGTAGTTTTGATACAAGGAAAAATAGAAATAAATCAACAAAAAAAGGTTTTAGGAAATATAACTGTTTACAACTATTTACTATCAAAAGAACTAGAAAGAGCAATCAATCAGTCAGAAGTTATTATTTGTAGATCTGGCTATTCTTCTATTATGGATTTAGCAGTTTTAAAGAAGAAAGCTTTTTTTATTCCTACACAAAATCAATCTGAACAAGAATATTTAGCAAACTATTTAAAGACAAAAAAAAATGCGCCATTTTGCCAAGAAAATAATTTTACCATTGCTCATTTACAAGAATTAAAAAATTACAATGGTGTTTTTTGCAAAGAAAATAATTTAAAAAAAGAATTACTTCGCCTTTTCTAAAGTAAAAGAAAATTCAGAACCTTCTTTATATGTGCTTTTTACAAGAATGGTTTCGTGATGAGCTTCAATAATGTGTTTTACGATGGACAATCCTAATCCAGAACCACCTTGTTCTCTATATCTACTTTGGTCAACTCTATAAAAACGCTCAAATAAACGAGATAAATGTTCTTGTTTTACGCCCTCTCCATTATCAGAAACCTTAATGATAAATTTATTTTGATTATAATCATCAACCCTCACTTTAGTTATGCCTCCTATTTTTCCGTATTTGATTGAATTTACAACTAAATTTATTAGTACTTGCTCAATTTTTTCAACATCACCCATTACATACATTGGAAACTCATAAATTCGATCAAAAACCAACGAAATATTTTTCTTTTTAGCTCTCATTTCAAATAAATCAAAAACATTTTGAACGAGCTCAAGAATATTAAAAGGTTGTAAATCTAATTTTAAGCCATTCGTTTCTAATTTTGCAATCATATCTAAATCTTTTACAATTGCGGTTAACCGTTCTACCCCCTTATTGGCTCTTCCTAAGTATTTTTCTAGAATTTCTTTGTCTTTAGAGGCACCTTCTATTAAGGTTAATAAATAACCTTGTACGGTAAATAAAGGAGTTTTAAGTTCATGTGCAACATTTCCTAAAAAATCTCTTCTAAACGAATCTCTTTCGGTTAAGTTTTGAATTTCAATACGTTTTCCTTCTGCAAATTTCTGTACACTTTTAGAAAGTGTTTCCATATCTGTGGTTACAGACCTTCTTTTTAAATCTCCTGTTTCTAATAGCGAAACATCGTCATATATTTTTCGAACACGTCTATAGATAAAATATTCAACCCTATATTGAATGATAAAAAAGGAAATAAGTAACAATGCTAAAACAGCAAGGATTAACACCCAAACACCAAATTTTTCATAAAGAAAAAAAGATAATACATCTACAACAATAACAAGAAGCGCTATATATAGTGCTGATATAATTGCAAATGAATAGGTTTTTTTTAGTTTCACGAGGAAAGGATTCTTATTTGTCGTTTTCTTCTAAAACAAATTTATATCCAACACCTTTGATGGTTTTAAAGAAATCGTCGCCAATTTTTTCTCTTAATTTTCTAATGTGAACATCTATTGTTCTTCCACCGACAACCACTTCATTGCCCCAAACAGAATCTAAGATTGTTTCGCGCTTAAATACCTTTCCAGGTTTAGAAGTTAATAAAGAAAAAAGCTCGAATTCTTTTTTTGGCAATACTATTTTTTCATCGCCTTTAAAAACAACATATTCTTCTCTATTAATTAGAATATCACCAATTCGGGTAGAAGTATCTTGCTCTTCGTTTTTCTTTAACCTTCTTAGTAAAGATTTAATTTTACTTAACAATACTTTTGGCTTAATAGGTTTGGTAATATAATCATCTGCACCTGCATCAAAACCTGCAACCTGAGAGTAATCTTCGCCACGAGCCGTTAAAAAAGAAATGATTACATGTTCTAGTTCTTTAACCTTTCTAATCTTTTCACAGGCTTCAATTCCGTCCATTTCAGGCATCATTATGTCTAATAAAATTAAATGCGGAGTGATTTTTTTTGCCATTTTTAACGCCTCACTACCATTAGAAGCGGTATAAACTTGATACCCCTCATTTTTTAGATTGTATCCAACAATTTCTAAAATATCTGGCTCATCATCAACTAATAAAATTTTAACATCGCTTTTTTTCATGAATCTAAAATTGTCTTACGTTATTCAAAAGTATGCATAAATATCGTAAATCAAAGATTACTTAACAATCATTTAAAGACTTAACAATGACTTAACCTTGTATTAATGCAACATTAATTTGGGTGTAACATTTCCTTTACAAACCCGAGGGACATTTGCAGTATATAAAAAAGATAATATCATTAGAATAAAAAGAATGAAAAAATTAATTATAGCATTTGTATTTTTAAGTCAATTACTTTCGGCTCAAAGTAAAGGAATTGTAAAAGGAAATTTAACAGACGGAGAATCTAACAATGAACCTTTGCCTTTTGCAAATGTATTTATAAAAGGAACTTCTTTAGGAGTAACAACAGATTTTGATGGAAACTATTCGTTATCTGTTGACTCAGGAAACCATGTTTTGGTATTCAGTTTTATTGGCTACGAAACCATAGAAAAGCAGATTGTAATTAAAGCTGGAGAAACACTAGTTGTAAATCAAAAATTATCAGCTAAATCTGGGGTTACCTTAGATGAAATACAAATTACAGGAAATACAAACAAAGCAAAACTTTCGGCAATCTTATTAGACCAAAAGAAAGCAGTTGCAATTAAGACAACTATTGGAGCTCAAGAATTAGATAACAAAGGGATTTCTGACTTAGCAACTGCAGTAACAAAAGCAACCGGAATTTCTAAACAAGAAGGATCTAATAATATTTTTGTTAGAGGGTTAGGAGACAGATACAATTCTACAACATTAAACGGTTTGCCAATACCATCTAACAATCCTTCAAGAAAAAACATTTCATTAGATCTTTTCTCTACAGGGATTGTTCAAAAAATAGACATTAACAAAATTTATAATGGTTCTATTTATGGAGATTTTGGAGGCGCAAATGTAAATATTGTTTCTAAAGAACATGTTGGTATACCTTCAATGGAAATAGGTATTGGTACAGCCACAAACTCAAATCTATCTAGTGATTTTTACTTACAAGACGGACCAGGTTTTACAGGTTTTTATAAGAATGATTACCCAACAAATGCTTTAAATGGATATAACTTTACAACAAGTTGGGACAATGTATCTAAAACACCAATTGCAACAAATCTTTCTATAAAAGGAGGTAAAAAATATCAAATTGGAAAAGAAGGAAATTTAAATGTATTTGCTACAGCTTCTTTTTCTAGTGATTATAAATTTAAAGAAGGTGTTAATAGAGGTGGTGTAAACGCACAGGGATTAGCATTTACAGACTACACATTTAAAGCATACGATTACAATACCAATACTACAGCAATGTTAAATGCTGCCTACAAAGTAAATATATACAACACTTATAAATTTAGTTCGCTATTCATCAATTCATCAAATCAGAGCTTAGATGAATATAGTGGTGTAATTAATGTATTCGATAACGCAAGTAACGGAGGAGGTTTTGTAAAAAGAGGAACTTTTGATAAAACAGCATTATTTGTGAATCAGTTTTTAGGAAATCATAAAATAGGAGATCAACTAACTATTGATTGGGGAGTTTCATTCAATCATGTTAACAATGTAATTCCAGATAGAAGACAAAACATGTTGGTTCCAAAAGACAATAATAACCCAACAGGTGTAAAAACAATTTCTGATTTAGCGGCTTCAGATAATCATCGTTTTTTTCAAGAACTACTTGAAGATGAGGCTTCTGCAAATTTTTCAACATCGTATGTTTTTTCAAAAGATAAAGAAGAGCAATACAAAGGAAAAGTTACTTTAGGCTATAGCGGAAGATTTAAAAAGGTTGATTTTAAAGCCACTCAATTTAACTTTAGAGTAAACAGAAATACACCGCAGCCAATTATAAATCCGTCAAATTTAAACGCCTATTTTACGCAGGCCAATTTAGCAAACAACCTTTTTAAAATTGAAACATTTAGAGGAGATGCATCTACACCCAATGCTTTAGATCCACAAACGTATTCGGGATATCAATTTATAAACGGAGGTTTTGCGGAAGCACAATACAAGCTTAGTCCAAAATTTACTGCTGTTTTAGGGTTAAGATTCGAACATGTATTTCAAGACATTAAATGGAAAACATCTTTAGATCCAGATGGAGACAAAGACGCTTTTGCAAAGTTTGAATTTTTACCAAACGCAACGTTTAAGTACGAAGTAAATAAAAAAAACAATTTAAAGTTAGCCGCAAGCAAATCCTATACATTACCACAATATAAAGAAAGAGCACCTTTTCAATTTGAAGAAGTAACGCAAATAAAATTCGGAAATCCAGATTTAGATTTATCTACTAATTACAATGCAGATATTAGATGGGAATATTTCCCAACAAGAGAAGAAGTTATTTCGATAACTGGTTTTGGAAAAATTATTCAAAATCCAATAAACGAGGTCGTTGTAGCTTCTGCAACTAACGATATTTCTTACGTAAATTCAGGAAAACAAGCAACAGTATTAGGGGCTGAATTTGAAATCAGAAAAAATATTTTTTCTTTAGAAAATGATAAAGGTGCAGATGTTTTAACAAACAAATTATCTGCCGGATTTAACGCTTCTTACATGCATTCAAATCAAGATTTCGACAGATTTAAAGTGATTAAAGAAACCAACTTAAATGTAAACTTCACGAATAATGAAGGAAGATTAACAGGTGCATCAGACTTAATTTTAAATGCAGATGTAACGTACATTAAAGATTTTTCAAAAACAGCTAATGTATTAGCCACTTTAACATACAACTATTTTTCTGACAGAGTCTATGCAATTGGTTCTGCGGGTAAAGGAGATTTAATAGACGAAGGAGTTGGGAGTTTAGATTTAATACTAAAATCAGAAATTTCTAAAAAAATAAAACTAGGACTTTCATTAAAGAACTTATTAAATCCAACAATTAGAAGAACACAAAAAATTCAAAATATAGAAGTGCTTTCTTTTAAAAACGGAGTAAATGCAAGTCTATCACTAACTTATAAACTAGATTAAAAGGAGTTAACACAAGCATAACAAGGATTAGACATGCTTAACAGTCTTTTAAACTTTAGATAAAGCAAGAGTTAATCAAGACCCATTTCTTTGCTATAGAAATAATTAAAAACAAACAATGAAAAAAACATTTTTATCGATTTTAGCAATTGCAGCAATTGCTTTTACAAGCTGTACAATTTCTAATGAAGAACCAACAACAGGTTTTCAGGCAGATGCGGCAAACTTTAAAGGAAACATTACACAAGGTACAGTTACTTTAAATGCCAGCTTAGAATACAATTTAACAGGAGCATTGGTAGTTCAAGAGGGAGCTAAATTAATAATACCAGCAGGAACAGTAATCAAAGCATCTGGAGGAACTAGTTCATACATAGCTGTAGCTCAAGGAGCACAGATTTATATTGACGGAACGGCAGCTAATCCAGTTGTAATGACTTCTTCTAAAGCCAATCCTGCTTCTGGTGATTGGGGTGGATTTGTAATCTGCGGGAAAGCACCTACAAACAAAGGAACAACAGCAACTGCAGAGGTTTCTGATTTAACCTATGGAGGAACAATAGCAAATGACAACTCTGGTTCTATTAGATACTTAAGAGTAGAGTACACAGGAGCAACTTTTAACGGCTCTAAAGAGTTTAATGGCGTATCATTATTTGGTGTTGGTTCTGGAACTACTTTTGAATATGTGCAATCTTATAAAGGAGGCGATGACGGATTAGAATTTTTTGGCGGAACAGTAAATGCTAAATATATTGTTTCTGTTAATTCTGAAGATGATTCTGTTGATTTTGCAGATGGATTTACAGGTTCAATTGAGAATGTTTACATCAAAGGTGTAACGAAAGCTGGATTTGAAGGGTCAAATAACGGAGACGACGGTAATGCAACGCCTGTTACAAATGTAACCATAAAGAATGCTTCAATTGTTCTTGGTGGTTTAACAGGATCGGAAGGAGCTATCTATTACAAAGAGGGTGGAGGTAAAATTACCTACCAAAATATTTATGTAGACGGTTTAGGATTAGGGGTAAAAGTAAAGAGCACAGATACAGCTGCAAATGCAAGAATTACTGCAGGAGATTTAATTGTAAACCCTATACAGTTTGTTAATAAGCCAACAGGGTTTGATTATGGTGTACAAAGTGTGATCACTGAATTAAATAATTCAGGTGCAGGTTCTGGATCTGCAACTCCAACTTGGGCAGCTGGTTGGACAATTGGACTGTAAATAATACAATTTTTAAATAGAAAAAAGCAGGCTTCGGTCTGTTTTTTTGCTTTAAACCAAGATATTACATTGTTAAAATTTTGCTCTAACGATAAAAAATAAAATTTATTTTATACCTTTAATCATTATTTATCTATATGAGAAAACTTTACATTTTAATTTTTGTTTTTTGCACTTGTTTTGTTTCGTTGTCTAGCGGGCAATCAAACAAAGTGAACGCAAAAAATATTGTTAATTTTTCTGCTTTTCCAAATCCTGTTAAACAAGGAGCATTAACCATAAAAACATTTACGACTGAAGAAAAAGAAGTAACGATATACAATGTTTTAGGTAAAAAGGTGTTTACTCAAAAATTTTCAGGATTTACTAAACAATTAGATTTGACTCAGATTCATTCTGGAATTTATATTATGAAGGTTCTAGAAGGAGATAAAGTAGCTACTAAAAAGCTAGTAATTAAGTAATTTCTCTAATACAATCAATATAGAAACCTCGAATTTTCGAGGTTTTGTTATTTTTACTAACTTCACAAGAAAAATTTACTGCTATGAATTTACATTTAAAACTAGAAAACATTTTGTTTCTAGACATAGAAACTGTTCCGCAAGAAGCTTCTTGGGACAACGTTTCTGAAAACACAAAACACCTTTTTGAACAGAAAACAGCATATCAACGTAAAGAAGAGATTGCTGTTGAAGACTTCTACGAACGAGCTGGAATTTGGGCTGAGTTTGGTAAAATAATTTGTATTTCGGTTGGCTATTTTGTAACTCAAAAGAACGAAAAACAATTGCGAGTAAAGTCGTTTTTTGGAGATGATGAAAAAGAAATTTTAGAGGGTTTTAAAAACCTTTTAGATTCACATTTTAATAGAAATGAACATGTCTTGTGCGCACACAATGGAAAAGAATTTGATTTTCCATATATCGCGAGAAGAATGATTATACATAGAATTGAATTGCCAAATAAACTAAATCTTTTTGGTAAAAAACCTTGGGAAATTCCACATTTAGACACGATGGAATTATGGAAATTTGGAGATTACAAGCATTATACTTCCCTAAAATTATTAACGTCAATTTTAGGAATACCATCGCCAAAAGATGATATAGACGGTAGTGAAGTTGCAAAAGTGTATTATGAAGAGAAAAATTTAGACAGAATTGTAACCTATTGCGAAAAAGACACCATTGCTGTTGCTCAACTTTTGCTGCGATTTAATAATGAAGAATTATTAGAAGAATTTCATATAGTAAGAGCTTAATTAGCCTTCTAATTTCATAGAAAGTTCTAACCAACGTTCTTCTTTTTGTTCTAAACTAGAAATGATTTGTTGCAATTCTTGTGATTTCTTGTTGATGTCTTCTGGTGAAATTTCATTATTCGCAAATTGATGTTCTATCTTAATTTTCTTGTTTTCTAGTTTAGCGATATCAGTTTCTAGCAAGCCAAATTCTCTATTTTCATTAAAGCTATGCTTCCCTTTTGGTTTTGAAACTGCTTTTATGACCTCTTTTTCTGAAACAAGTGTATCCGTTTTTTTCTCTTTGGGTTTAGAATCTTCATAAGCTCTAAAATCTGAATAATTTCCTGGAAAATTTTCTACGACCCCATTGCCCCTAAAGACAAAAAGAGAGTCCATAATTTTGTCCATAAAATACCTGTCGTGAGAAACCACTAATAAGTTTCCGGGAAAATCTAACAAGAAATTTTCTAACACATTTAAGGTAATTACATCTAAATCGTTGGTGGGTTCATCTAAAATTAAAAAATTTGGATTCTGAATTAAAACCGCACACAAATACAAGCGCTTTTGCTCACCACCACTTAATTTTTCTACAAAATCGTGTTGTTTTTTTCTATCGAACAAAAAACGTTCTAATAATTGCCCAGCTGTAATTTTTCTTCCTTTGGTAAGTGGTATAAACTCTCCAAATTCTTTGATGACTTCAATTACTTTTTGTCCTTCTTTGATAACAATTCCACTTTGTGTATAATACCCAAACTTAACGGTTTCACCTAACACAACTTTACCAGCATCAACAGGAATTTTTTGAGTAATCACATTTAAAAAAGATGATTTTCCTGTCCCGTTTTTCCCAATAATCCCAATGCGTTCTCCTCGTTTAAAAACATATTCAAATCCGTCTAAAATTAAGGTATCATCAAACGATTTTTTAACTTTATGAAGCTCTAAAATTTTACTTCCTAAGCGCTCCATGTTTATTTCTAACTGAACTTTATGGTCTTGTCTTCTTTTGTGAGCCTTTTCTTTGATTTCGTAAAAATCATCTATTCTAGATTTAGATTTTGTGGTTCTCGCTTTTGGCTGACGACGCATCCAATCTAGTTCTTTATTGTAAAGGTTTTTTGCTTTTTCTACAGTGGTTTGTTCTAAGGCAATTCGCTCTTCTTTCTTCTCTAAATAATACGAGTAATTTCCTTTATACCTGTAAAATTTTCCATGATCTAATTCAACAATTTCATTACAAACACGTTCTAAAAAATAACGGTCGTGCGTAACCATAAAAAGGGTTATTTTTTCTTTTGCAAAATAACTTTCTAGCCATTCTATCATTTCTAAATCCAAATGATTTGTAGGCTCATCAAGAATTAACAAATCGGGTTTATTAATTAAAATAGTAGCGAGGGCTAATCGTTTTTTTTGCCCTCCAGAAAGGTCAGAAACTTTCTGACTCAAATCCTCAAATTTCAATTTAGACAAAATTTGTTTGTATTGTGTATCAAAATCCCAAGCATTGTGTTGTTCCATTAGCTCAAAAGCTTTTTGATAAGCTTCTTCGTTTTCTGGATTTTCAAGAGCTTTATTGTATTGCTCAATAACCTGCAACGTTTTGTTTTCTGAAGAAAAAACAATTTCTTTAATGGTAAGATTAAGATCTAATATATCGTTTTGTGCCAAGTATGAAATCTGAATTCCTTTTCTGCTAATTACTTGCCCTGTATCAGGAACATCCAAGCCAGCAATAATATTTAAAATAGATGTTTTTCCGCTACCATTTTTAGCAACAAAAGCTATTTTTTGATCTTTGTTTATCCCAAAAGAAATATCCTCGAAAAGGATTCTTTCTCCATAAGATTTTGAAATGTTTTCTACTGATAAGTAATTCACTTTAAAAAGTTTTCACAAAGAACTTAAAAACAAATCAAACTATAAGAGGTTTTAGGCAATTTATCTTTTAAGAATTATTATAAATACTATCTTGCAATGTTATTAGTTTTTATTCTGATGAAATTAAGTATTACTTCTCTTTTTTTAATTTTTTTCTTTTGTAATTCAAGTATTGGATTTTCACAAGATAGCATTCCTAATACGCAAAACTTAAAGGAAGATAATTTCTTGAAATTTCAAGATTATTTTTTTAAGGCCTTGGCTCAAAAAGCTATTTATAATTATAGGGTTGCTATAGAAAATTTAGAGAAATGCAACGAGCTAAAACCAAAAGATGTTTCGGTGTTATTTGAGCTTTCAAAAAATTATTTACTGCTAAAACGATTTTTAGAAGCAGAAGAATTTGCAAATCAAGCATTAAAAATTGAACCTAAAAACTACTGGGTTTTACAACACTTAGGAAAAATATATCTTACTTCTAACAATATTAAAAGTGCAATTACAGTTCAAGAAAAACTTGTAAAAATCAACCCGAAAGAAAGAGAAAAACTTGTGTATTTATATTTCCAAAACAATCAACTAGACAAGGCAAAAGAAATCTTAGCAATATTAGAAAACGAAGATCAATTGACACCCGATTTGGAGCAGTTTAAAAAGCGCTTTTTTAAAAAAGACACAAATAGCAGCACAAAAAAAGCAAACACTTTAGAAGACTTAATTATCAAATTTGAATCGGATAAAAGTTTTGAAACGCTTCGTAAAATAGTAACTTTGCCAACAATCAATACCAAGCAATTGCTTTTTTATACAAATAAAGGCATAGAACTGTTTCCGGCGCAAGCATTTATTTATTTAATGAATGCAAGAGCTTTAAATAAAAGCAGCAATTACAAAAAAGCCATTGAACAATTAAATAACGGCATTGATTTTGTGATTGATAACAAAAATTTAGAAGCTGATTTTTATGATGAACTGGCAACTAGTTATACGGGTTTAGGGAATCTAAAAGAAGCAACTAAAAATAAAAACATAGCGTTAACATTACGAAAAAAATAAATCAAAAATGAAATTTTTAAAAGCTGTATTAATTCTAATGCTGGTATTTACATCGTGTAAATCTAGTAAATCAGCTATTGGAAGTGCAGTTGAACCAAAGGCTATTTCTGCTAAAAAGATTTCTAACAAACATTTTCAAAACCGGTTTCATAAAAACACGGTAGAAGCTAGACTTAAAGTTGCGTATCAAGACAATAATAACAAGCAAAAGTTAAGTGTAAAATTAAGAATAGATAAAGACAAGGTTATTTGGTTAAACGCTACTTATATTGGTGTTATTGTTGCAAGAGCCAGGATAACACCAAGTTCGGTTAGTTATTACGAAAAGTTAAACAAAACCTATTTTAAGGGCGATTTTGAGTTGTTAAAAAATATGCTAGGTACTGATGTTAATTTTTCTCAATTGCAAAATCTCTTATTGGGTCAGGCTATTTTTGATTTGAATGCTCAAAAGTTCAAATCGGTTGTAGATAATGATGCCTATTTATTATTGCCCACAGAACAACAAGCCTTGTTTAATATTTTATTTTGGATCAACCCGATACACTTTAAATTAGACAAACAAGAACTCAATAGTGCACTTAAAAACCAAACGCTTAAAGTTGCCTATAAAAAATACACCAACATTGAAGGAGAAACATTTCCAAAAAATATTGAAATCCGAGCAAAAGGAAATGAAAAGTTTACCAATATAGATATTGAATATAGATCGGTAATTTTTAATAAAATACTTTCTACGCCTTTTAAATTACCTAGCGGATATAAACAAGTTGTCTTTTAATGAAACGAATTAAACTTTTCTTCTATATTTTTCTTGTAGCATTGTTTTCTAATATTGCTACTTCTCAGGCTCAAACAAGAAAACAATTAGAAGAGGAAAGAAAAAAATTAAAGCAAGAAATTTTGAAAGTAAATAAGCTGTTATTTACTGAGCAGAAGAAAGAAAAAAATGCCTTAGATGCTTTAGATGATCTAAACAAAAAAATAGGAACGAGAGCAGATTATATTAAATCAATAAATAACGAAGCTGCAGTTTTATCTTCAGAAATAAAACAAAACGCAAATGAAATAGCAAAATTAGCTAAACAACTTGCTTCTTTAAAGAAAGATTATGCAGACATGATTTTTAAATCGTATAAAAGCAAGTTAAAACAAAGTCAGTTATTGTTTTTAATGTCTTCAGAAAGTTTTCAGCAAGCATATAAGCGCTTGCAATACATGAAACAATACACTTCTTTTCGAAAAAAACAAGGAGAAGAAATTGTTTTACAAACAGATATTATTAAAAAATTAAACGATTCACTTTTATTTAAAAAACAAGAAAAAGACACTTTAATAAAGATTGAAACAGAAGAGAAACAAAAAATAGAGCTAGATAAAAAAAACAAAGAACAACTTGTTTTACAAATAAAAAAGAAAGAAAAAAAATACATTAGAGAGCTAAAAGCGAAGCAAAAAGAAGAAAGTAGATTAGCTGCTCAGATTGATAAAATAATTAAAGACGCCATTGCAAAGTCTAATGCAAACAAAGGAAACAAAAAAGCAACTGGATTTTCACTAACACCCGAGGCAAAAGCACTTGCTTTGAAGTTTGAACAAAACAAAGGGAAATTACCTTGGCCAGTAAAAACCGGATTGGTTGTTAGAAGATTTGGTAAACAATCGCATCCAACATTACAAGGAATTACAATTACAAGTTCTGGATTGCATATTGCAACAGATAAAGGTGCAACCGCCCAAAGTGTTTTTAATGGGAAAGTGTTGGCAATTCAGGTTTTAACAGGCGGTAAAAAAGCTGTTTTAATTCAACACGGAAATTATATAACAACCTACAACAATCTAGAAACTTTAACGGTAAATAAAGGAGATGCTGTTACAACCGGACAAGTTTTAGGGAAAATATTTACCAATAAAGTTACTCGTAAAACAACGTTGATTTTTGTTTTACATAAAGAAACGCAAAGACAAAATCCATCAAGTTGGTTGTTAAAAAGATAATTTAACTAAACAACGCTTTCAATTCAGTCGCATTGTGAGGGTCCATTTTTCCAGATAAAATTAAACTTAATTGCTTTCTTCTTAAAGCACCATCAAAACGTTCTTTTTCTAATGCTGTTTCTGGAATAATTTGAGCTACAGGAACCGGACTTCCAGTTTCATCAACGGCAACAAATGTGTATATTCCTTCATTTGCTCTAGTTCTTAATCCAGATTCTCTATCTTCAATCCAAACATCTACATAAACCTCCATAGACGATTTAAATGCACGAGAAACTTTAGCCTCTACAGTTACCACGCTACCAACCGGAACAGCTTTTGCAAAAGAAACATGATTTACCGATGCTGTTACCACAATTCTCCTAGAGTGGCGACGTGCAGCAATACTACAAGCTCTATCCATTCTAGCAAGTAATTCACCTCCAAATAAATTATTTAATGGGTTTGTTTCAGCAGGTAACACCAAATCAGTTAAAATGGTTACAGATTCTTTTGGAGTTTTTGGGCTCATCAGCAAAAAGATTTTAAATTTTCCGCAAAGATAAGTAATAACAAATTAATGTTATTGCGATATTCGTATTATAAAAATCGATTTAGTGTAATTTCTTTATTAGCAACCAAGCATCTTCAGAATAATTATCTCTAATCTGCTTTAGGTTTTTATAAGCTTCTGTTCTTGTTTCAAAACTTGAAAAACTTACTTGGGTTAAACCCCATTTATTTTTTCCAATAATTTCTGCTTTAAAACCTTTTGCTTTTAATTGCTGTAATTTTTTTGCTGCATTTTCTGGAAACTCAAAAGCGCCAGCAATAATATGAAAGTTTTTTGGTGCTTCTTTTGCAACATTTAATTGAATTGTTGGCAAAGGATCTCCAATCACAAATGTTGCAGATTGAATTTTTTTCTCAACATCTAATTGTTGTTTTGCGTAGTGTTCTTTTAGCTGATTTGTTTGAAAACCATTCCAGCCAATTGCACCAACAGTTAAAATAATAGCCGCTGCAGCTGCATATTTTATAAAATATGATGAAGATTTTTTAGCAATAGTAGGCGTTAATTTTGTAGCCTGTTTTTGGTATTCTACACGTTTCACAGAAGGAGAACTAAAAGAACTCATTCCGAAAGTTTCTATCAAATAATTTGAATCTGAATTAGGTTCAAATATCAGTTGGTTTTCTTTGTTTAATGACAAACTACCAACTTTACCCACAACAACAGATTCAGTTTTTAACTGAGCATTCCATTCGTTTACAGTTGCACCAATCTTTTCAGTTGCTTGTTCAAAAGAAATATTTTCTGATGAAGCAATATGATTTGCTAACAAACCATCATTGTTCTTTAAATGTGGGTTAAATGTAATTTGCTTTGTTGGTGGATAAAAAGTGTGTGAAAAATGATTCACTTTTGCTGAAATAGCATTGGTTACAAAACCACCAAAATTAGGAATAATTACGCAATCGTATCTGTATAATAAATCGTTGATGTAGCTAGTTAAAGTCATAAAAACAAAGTTAGTATTTTTTTGTAAAAAATCCGAAAGAGATTAGAAACTTATCAACAAAAAATTATTGTATATTGATTCTCAAATTATTGCGTTTTGAAAAAGGAAAAATTACTAGCTATTTTGCGTTTGCAAAAGACAAAAGCTGTGGGCGATATTTTAGCAAAAAAGCTAATTGTTGCCACAGGAGACGTTCGTCAAATCTATAAAGAAAAGGCATCAACGTTATTAAAAATCAATGGAATTGGAACCCAAGTTACCAATCAGTTATTTGCTATTGAGAATAAAGTTTTAGCAGAAAAAGAACTCGAATATATTGATCAAAACAACATAACAACTTCTTACTTTTTGGATGATGAGTATCCAAAAAACCTACAACAATGTATTGATGCGCCAATCTTATTTTTTAAAGATGGAAACATCAATCTGCAAAACGAACGAATTATCAGTATTGTTGGCACAAGAAACATGACTTCTTACGGTAGCGGTTTTTGCAAAGAATTGATCAAAGAGTTAACAGCATACAATCCAATTATTGTAAGCGGTTTTGCTTACGGAGTTGATATTTGTGCACATAAAGAAGCTGTCAAAAACGAACTACAAACCATTGCGGTTTTGGCACATGGATTTGAACAAATCTATCCGAAATCACATAAAAAATATATGCATCAACTCAATGAAAAAGGTGGATTTATCACAGAGTTTTGGCATGATGAAAATCCGTTACGAGAAAATTTTTTAAAAAGAAACAGAATTGTAGCAGGAATTTCTCAAGCGACGATCATTATAGAATCTGCAGAAAAAGGTGGTTCGTTAGTTACGGCAGACATTGCAAATTCGTATAGCAGAGATGTATTTGCAGTTCCGGGCAGAACAACAGATTTGTATAGTAAAGGATGTAATCGTTTAATTAAAGACAACAAAGCGGCATTGTTAACTTCTGCAGAAGATGTTGCAAAAATGTTGAACTGGGACTTAAGCTCAAAACAAAAACAATCAAAAGCTATACAAAAACAATTGTTTATTGAGTTGAATACTGATGAACAAAAAGTGTACGATTATTTATTTAAAAACGGAAAGCAAATCTTAGATGTTATTGCATTGGGCTGTGATATTCCTATTTACAAATTGGCTCCAATTCTATTGCAATTAGAAATGAAAGGCATACTAAAACCATTGCCAGGAAAATTGTTTGAGGTTGTTTAATTTATCTTTTTCTAGAGCGAAAACTCTCAATCACAACGGTAGATAAAATCAACAATCCGCCAAAATAGGTGTTTATAGATGGAATCTCATTCAAGAATAAAAAAGCCAATATAATTCCAAATATTGGTTGAACACTACTAATTATGGTTGCAGTAGAAACAGAGAAATGTTTAAATGCACGCACCATTAAACTATGTCCTAATGCGGTTGTAAATATACCCAACAGCAAAACATACGGATATTGAGTCGCAATATTAGAAACACCCATAAAGAAGAGCACAGGAATTAGCACCACACTAATAATCATGGTTTGATAAAACATAATGGTAGATCCATGATATTTATGTGTGTGATTTCTTTTTAAAATCAAACTCCTAACGGCATATAAAAAAGCAGACAACACCCCAAACAAAATTCCTTTTGTATATGAACTTTGCAAGTTTAAATCTGGCACCAAAATATAGATCCCTAACAACACAAATATGGCTAACAAAATGTGAACATAATCAAATTTTGTTTTCATAAAAAGAGGTTCTAGCATTGCTGTAATAACAGGAAATGTATATAAAGACAAAACACCTATGGCAACATTGGAAAGTTTTAAAGCATAGAAATAGGTAATCCAATGTGCTCCTAAAAACAATGAACTGACCACCAAAGAAGGAAGGTCTCTTACACGAGTAATTTTTAAACTAATGTTTTTTAAGGAGCAATAAAAATATAAGAAAACCATACCAATAGCAGAACGAAACCAAACAATAACTTCAGTTGGCATTGCAATGTACTTCCCTAAAACACCAGAAGTACTAATAAATAAGGTTGCTAGTAATAATCCGAAAAGCTGATTTGTATGTATATTTTTCAAATTAGATTGCTTTTAAAACAGACAATGCTTTAGAAACAGCATCTATATGAATAAAGGTAATTAATAATCGCAAACCATTTTTGGTTTGTTTTTCTTTCATCACACAACTTTTACCATTTTGCTGAACGTATTTAAGCATATTTGTAAAGTTTTCTGTTTGATAAAAGGCACTTTGTTGATCGGAAACAAAATAACCAATCATGCGCTTTTTCTTTAAAACCACTTTCTCTAAACCTAATTTTTTTGCCAACCATTTGATACGAACGCTGTTTAATAAATCGACAACCTGAATCGGAATTTCTCCAAACCTATCGATAATTTCAGTTTCAAAATTAGTCAATTCCTCTTCTGTTTTTAATTCGCCTAATTTGTTGTATAAATTCAAACGTTCTGTAATAGAATTCACATAATCATCTGGAAATAAAATTTCAAAATCGGTATCAATGGTTACCTCTTTTACAAACTCTTTTGGTTTTGATTCATCTGTTGGATAGAGTTCTTTAAACTCGTTTTCTTTCAATTCCTCAATCGCTTCGGATAGTATTTTTTGATACGTATCAAAACCAATATCGTTGATAAATCCACTTTGTTCTCCACCTAATAAATCTCCCGCACCACGAATTTCTAAATCCTTCATGGCAATGTTAATTCCGCTTCCCAATTCAGAAAATAATTCTAACGCGGTAATTCTTTTACGAGCATCATCAGTCACCATATGATATGGTGGCGTTATAAAATAACAAAAAGCTTTTTTGTTAGAACGACCAACTCGTCCACGCATTTGATGCAAATCTGACAGCCCAAAATTGTTGGCATTATTCACAAAAATGGTATTTGCATTTGGGACATCTAATCCGCTTTCTACAATGGTTGTAGAAACCAATACATCAAATTCATTATTCATAAATCGGAGCATTAAGTCTTCTAGCTTTTTACCTTCCATTTGCCCGTGACCAATTCCGATTTTTGCACTTGGTAATAAACGCTGTAATAAGCCAGCAACTTCTTTGATATTTTCAATTCTATTATGGATAAAAAACACCTGCCCACCTCTTGATATTTCATACGAAACAGCATCTCTAATAGTTTCTTCAGAAAAACGAATTACATTGGTTTCTATGGGATGACGATTTGGTGGGGCTGTGCTAATTACCGATAAATCTCTTGCAGCCATCAAACTAAACTGTAAGGTTCTTGGAATAGGGGTAGCAGTTAAAGTTAGTGTATCAACATTTTCTTTGATGGTTTTTAATTTGTCTTTTACAGCTACACCAAACTTTTGTTCTTCATCAATAACCAATAAACCTAAATCTTTAAACTGAATACTTTTGTTGGTTAATTGATGTGTGCCAATAACAATATCAATAGAACCATCAGAAACCCCTTCAATTACAGTTCTTTTTTGACTTGCGGTTCTAAACCTGTTTAAATAATCTACGGTAACTGGGAAGTTTTTTAACCGTTCAGTAAATGTTCTAAAATGTTGATAGGCTAAGATAGTTGTGGGTACTAAAATAGCGACTTGTTTTCCATTATCTACAGCCTTAAAAGCGGCACGAATTGCAATTTCTGTTTTCCCAAAACCAACATCACCACAGACCAAACGATCCATAGGTTGTTCCTTTTCCATGTCTGCTTTTACATCTTGCGTTGCTGTTAATTGATCTGGCGTGTCTTCATAAATAAAGCTCGCTTCCAACTCGTGCTGCATAAATGTATCTGGCCTGTATTGAAATCCTTTTTGCAGTTTTCTTTTTGCATATAACTGAATTAAATTAAACGCAATATGTTTAACTCTTGCTTTAGTTTTTTGTTTAATTTTTTTCCAAGCTCCAGAACCTAATTTGTAAATTTTTGGTGCTTTGCCATCTTTACCATTAAACTTAGAAATTTTATGCAGCGAGTGAATACTGATGTATAAAATATCGCGATCGCCATAAATCAATTTAATAGCTTCTTGCTTGTTTCCTTCTACATCAATTTTTTGCAAACCACCAAACTTTCCAATTCCGTGATCTATATGTGTTACATAATCGCCAATTTCTAAATTATTGATTTCCTTTAACGTAATGGATTGCTTTTTTGCATATCCGTTTTTTAATCGAAATTTATGATACCGTTCAAAAATTTGATGATCTGTATAACAAACTATTTTTTCTTCAACATCTATAAATCCTTCATGTAAAGGAAAAACAATGGTTTCATAGCTTACATCTTCTTCTACATCATTAAAAATATCGTGAAAACGTTCGGCTTGTTTATCATTTGCACAAAAAATATAATTGGTGTAACCTTGTTTAGAATAGTTGTTTAAATTGGTAATTAATAAATCGAATTGTTTATTAAAAGAAGGTTGTGGTAAAATGTTATATCGAACATTTGTAGTGGTTTGCGCTTTTTCAGATTGATTCAATGCAACCGAAGAAAACGGATTCAATTGCTCTTTTATATAGGCTCCATTACAAAACAACTCTTCTGGTTCTGCGTGTTTTATTTCTTTGGATAATTCTTTAAAAGCATCATTAGCTTTAGAATAAAATGCATCTAGTTTTCCTGTTAATAAATCAATATTTTGATGAAAAATAATTGTTTTAGACGAAATGTATTTTAGAAAACTTTCGCGCTTTTCTTGAAGAGCTTTGTTTTCAACATTTGGCATAATGCTAATTTTTTTTAGCTTTTCCACAGAAAGTTGGGTTTCAACATCAAAGGTTCTAATGCTTTCTATTTCATCACCAAAAAACTCAATTCGATAAGGTTCATCATTCGAAAAAGAAAAGACATCTATGATTCCGCCACGAACCGAAAATTCTCCAGGTTCGGTAACAAAACCCACACGATTAAAATGATATTCAAATAATATTTCGTTTACAAAATCAAGCGAAAGGTTTTCGCCAACACCTAACTTTAAAGTATTCTTTTCAAGCTCTCTTTTAGTAACCACTTTTTCAAAAAGTGCATCTGGGTAGGTTACAATTATTGCCGGTTTTTTTTGCGAATTGATTCTGTTTAAAACCTCAGATCTAAGTAAAATATTAGCATTATCTACTTCTTCAATTTGATAAGGCCTTCTGTAAGAACCAGGATAAAACAATACGTTTTTATCTCCTAATAACTGTTCAAAATCATTTAGATAATAGGCAGCTTCTTCTTTGTCATTAAAGATTAAAAGATATGGTTTTTCGGCTTTTTTAAAAGTTTCGGAAATAACAAAAGACAACGACGAACCGACCAAATTCGTAATTTGAAAATGGTTTTTATCGTATTGAAGTTCGGATAAAATCTGCTTTGTTTTAGCAGAATTTTTGTATCGATTGATTATAATCTCTTTACTCAATTCAACTATTTTTAGCAAATGTAGTATAACTAATTGTAATAATTAAGCGGTATTACCTGGTTTTGAAAAAATAGAATAAATTTGCTAATAATTAGTTGTAAGAAAAACATCAAAAAGAGAGATGATAAAATTTTCAAATATATTTCTTTTAGTACTTTTTATTAGTTATCAAGTCAATGCCCAAAGTAAACAAAACAGGTGGGTGGTTGGAGCTGGTTTTGGTGTTGCAAAATTACTTTCTGCCGATCCGATATTATCAGGTGAGCAGTTTAATTTTCAAGCACCAAAATTAAATGCTACCCGATATTTTTTTTATGGACTCTCACTAGATGCTTCAGTAGAAATATCTTCTTCTTATTTAACTGTAGATGGTGGAGTTAGATATGATTTTGGAACCTCAAACAAAAATTTTGTTCCTTATTTAGTTCTAGGATCTAGTTTTGTTAAAGTTCCAGAGACTAGTGCCCTAACTTTAAATGTTGGAGGAGGAGGGACCTTTTGGTTAAGCAATAGATTTGGGTTAAATGGACAGGTAACCTATAAAAACTCTTCAAGTAAAAGCTTATCATTACGCTCTCATAATTATTTCTCTTTAGGAGTAATTTACAGTTTAGAACCACGTTCTTTTGTTACTAGACTATGGGACAGAAACAATTAGTTTATAATTTCTTTTTTAAGAAACTAATATTCCAACTAAAACCAGTAGAGAAATAGCTCATAGTATAGTTTAATCCGGCTCCATAGGAGATATCAAATTGTAGATTGCTTTTCGATAAATAAGTAAATCCGGTATCAAAACTTGTAAAATGATTTTTAAATTCTGAAAATTCACTATAAGGTTCAATGTAAAAGCTAATTTTATCAAACAACGAAACATTTAATGCAATCGAGTAGGTTAAATTACCACTTCCGGCTCCAAAATTGTCATATCCAATATTATATCCCAATCCAATCTTTTCAGTCAAAGAATGTGAAACAGCCATTTTGTTAATGATTCCAAATTTAGAATTTGTAATTTGACTTTTTGCTGTAGGCAATAATATGTGTGATAAAAAAGCGATTTCAGTATTCACATTTTCTCTTTTAAATAATTGAATTTTAGCACCAATTTGTAAATCACTAATTCCACTATTTAGTAATGAGCTGTTTAACGGTTTGTTTGTTTCAAATTGTGTTAATAATCGCAATTCAAAGTTTGTTGTAACCCCATATCTCCATAAAACAGAAGGGAAAGCATTTGCCTGTATTCTGGTATTTCTTTGAAAGAAAATACCAGCTTCTATTTGTAAAATTTTTAACGGAATAGTTGATTAGCTTTCGGTTTGATTAGGTCTATCTGTGATTATTTCTTGTGCAGAAAGAGTTCCTATTGTAAAGAAGAATAAAAGAACATTAACAGGTTTAGATAAATTCATTTTCATTATATGATTTTTGCAAATATAAAATATTTTTTAGACAAGACTAAAAATGTTTTTTTGTTTTGCAAAAAATCATATATTTGCATTATAAATTTGATAGCATGTTTAGTCAGTCTGAAGAAAATTATTTAAAAGCGATTTATCATTTAGGAATCACTTCGGTTAATGGAGTAAGTACAAATGCTATTGCAAAAAAATTAAGCACCAAAGCTTCTTCTGTAACCGATATGATTAAAAAATTGGCAGATAAAAATGTGTTGATTTATAAAAAGTATCAAGGAGTAAAATTAACAGAAGAAGGAAAAAAAACTGCGGCATTAATCGTTAGAAAACACCGATTATGGGAAGTTTTTTTAGTAGAAAAATTGAAT
This sequence comes from uncultured Polaribacter sp., assembly GCA_943788865.1. Classification (GTDB taxonomy): domain Bacteria; phylum Bacteroidota; class Bacteroidia; order Flavobacteriales; family Flavobacteriaceae; genus Polaribacter. The sequence goes on from CALSRX010000004.1 coordinate 176,801, forward strand.
TTTAATTGGGATGAAGTTCATGATGTTGCAGAGCAATTAGAACATATAAAATCTTCTAAATTGATTAATGAAATTGATGCCTTACTTGGTTTTCCGAAATTCGACCCTCATGGTGATCCAATTCCAGATACTAACGGAAACCTTCATTTAATAGAAAAGAAATTACTATCAACCTTACATATTAATGAAACAGGAATTTGTATTGGCGTAAAAGATTCTTCAGCCTCTTTTTTACAGTTTTTAGATAAACAACAAATTGCATTAGGACAAGAAGTTGAAGTGCTAGAAAAAGAAGATTTTGACGACTCTATGACCATTAAAATCAACGATAAAAAAATGACCGTTTCAAATAAAATTGCAAACAATTTATACATACAAAAACAATGAGCACATTTGATCAATTAGTTGCATTTGCAAAAGAAAACCCAATATTAGCCGCCTTGTACGCGTCTTTATTTACTTGGGGCTTAACAGCTTTAGGAGCCGCTCTCGTATTTTTCTTTAAAAAGATGAATAGAGCTGTTTTAGACGGAATGTTGGGCTTTACTGGAGGCGTTATGGTTGCGGCCAGTTTTTGGAGTTTGTTAGCACCCGCAATAGATAACAGTCCAGGAGAAGGATTTGTAAAAGTATTGCCTTCTGCAATAGGTTTTGCTTTAGGAGCTTTGGCATTATTTGGAATGGACAAAATTTTACCGCATTTACACATCAATTTTAAAGAATCAGAAGCAGAAGGAGTAAAAACAGGTTGGCATAAAACAACGTTGTTAGTAATGGCAATTACGTTGCATAACATTCCAGAAGGATTGGCGGTCGGTGTTTTATTTGGTGCCGCATCAACTTTAGTGGGTGTAGAGCAAACCGAAATGATTATTGCTGCAATTTCATTGGCAATCGGAATTGGAATTCAGAATTTTCCCGAAGGGTTTGCGGTTGCGATGCCATTAAGAAGACAAGGAATGAGCAGGTTTAAGAGTTTTTGGTACGGACAATTATCTGCTGTTGTTGAGCCTATTGCGGCTGTTTTAGGCGCAGTAGCCGTTTCGTTTTTTACGCCAATTTTACCGTATGCCTTAGCATTTGCAGCAGGAGCAATGATTTTTGTGGTTGTGGAAGAGGTAATTCCAGAAACACAGCAAGATAAATATACTGATATTGCAACTTTAGGTTTTATTGGAGGCTTTATTGTAATGATGTCTTTAGATGTTGGCTTAGGATAACAAAGATGTATATTTTAGAGTAAAAAATGTCATTCCCGCGAAAGCGGGAATCTTTTTTTAGTTAAATTGCCAATTGAATTCTAAGCTTATTCTTTTGCAAAACTCATCAAACTTTCAAGTTTATAACGCCTCGGCCGGAAGTGGAAAAACATTTACGCTTGTTAAAGAATATTTAAAAGTTGTTTTGCAATCTGATGATCGTTTTGTTTTTCAGAAAATCCTTGCCATTACGTTTACCAATAAAGCGGCTTCAGAAATGAAAGAGCGTGTCTTAGATAATTTGAAGCTGTTTTCTGAAGGCGGAAAAAACGATTTGTTGATTAAAATTATTGAAGAAACTACGATAGATACAAATACAATTCAGAAAAGAAGCTCCATCATTTTAGAAGCAATACTACAGAATTATAGTGCTTTTGCAATTACCACGATTGATAGTTTTACACATAAAATAATTAAGAGTTTTGCTTTTGATTTAGGACTCAACTTAAATTTTGAAGTTGAGTTAGATTCAGACACTTTGTTGTCTTTAGCGGTAGATGTTTTGGTTTCTAAAATCGGAGTAGAAAACGACATCACCAATACATTAATTGAATATTCTTTAGACAAAGCGAAAGAAGATAAATCTTGGGATATTTCTAGAGATTTAAATGAGTTTGCAAAAATTTTATTAAAAGATGAAGATGCAAAGCATTTTAAAAAACTGAATTCAAAAACAATTAGTGATTTTACCTCTTTAAAAAAGAAATTAATACTTCATCAAAAACAACTTGAAAAGCGCTTTGCTGAAATTAGCGAAGAAGGTTTATCAATTATCAGCTCAACAGATTTAAAACACAACGACTTTTATTATTCCTTAGTACCGAAGCATTTTTTATCCTTAAAAACTATTGAGAAAGCAAGGTTTTTTGATCAATCAAAACTAAAGGAACGCATTGAAGAACATATGTTTTATGCCAAATCAAAACCAGAAGAAGTAAAAAATGCAATAGAAGAAATTCTTCCAAAATTAATTGAATTATATACTGAATCTGAGGAGTTGTATCAACAGTTCACATTGAATTCTTTAGCTCTAAAAAGTATCATTCCGCTTGCGGTTTTAACCAAAATAAATTCAGAATTAACAACCATTAAAGAAGAAAACAACATTCGGTTAATCTCAGAATTTAATCAGTTAATTTCTAACAACATCAAAGAAGAACCTGCGCCATTTATTTATGAAAGAATTGGGCAAAAATTTATGTATTACTTTATTGATGAAATGCAAGATACATCCATCTTACAATGGCAAAACCTAATTCCGTTAATAGAAAACGCTTTAGCACAAGAAAAAAGCAATTTATTATTGGTTGGTGACGGAAAACAAGCGATTTATCGTTGGCGTGGCGGGAAAGCAGAACAGTTTATAAAGTTAGGCTCTGAAGAGCAAAAAGAAAGAAGCTCAAACCCTTTTCATACATTAAAAGAAATAAAAGGCTTAGACACAAACTATAGAAGTTATAGTGAAGTAATTGACTTCAATAATTCGTTTTTTCAATATGTTTCTCAGTATTTTCAAAATCCAGTATATCAACAACTTTTTGTAGATGGAAATAAACAAAACCCAACACAAAAACAAGGCGGGTTTGTATCCATAGATTTTTTAGAAAAACGAGATGATAAGGAAGAAAACGATTTAAAGTATGCCAAAAAAGTACACGAAATCATTCACAATTTAGATGCTAATTTTTCAAGAAAAGAGGTGTGTGTTTTGGTAAGAAAGAAAAAAGAAGGGGTTGCGGTAGCAAACTATCTGTCAGAAAAAGGAATAGAAATTATTTCTTCAGAAACCTTGTTGATTCAGAACAGTAAAAAAGTAAATTTTATTGTTGATGTATTGCAGGTAATTCAACATCCAAAAGATCAAGAAACATGGCTAAATATTGTTTATTTTTTATACAGTCATTTAAACATAAAAACAGACAAACATCATTTTATTTCTTCTTTTGATATTAAAAATGGAGGAGATTTTTTCAAACTAATTTCAAATTACGCCGTTCAGTTTGATGTAGAAGAATTTTCAAAACTCCCGTTTTACGAAAAAATTGAAGAGATCATCAGAGCATTTCATTTATCAAACGAATCAGATGCATATATTCAGTTTTTTTTAGATGTTGTTTTTGAGCAACAAAAAAAAGGAACGGGAATTCAACAGTTTTTAGATTTTTGGAGTCTTAAAAAAGAAAAACTAAGCATTGTTGCACCAGAAGCAGAAAATGCAGTTCAAATAATGACCATTCATAAATCTAAAGGACTGGAATTTCCGGTGGTAATTTTTCCTTATAACATTGATGTTTATCAACAGATAAATCCAAAAGCATGGTTGACAAAACTACCAGCAGAACAATTTGAAAGTTTTGATGAATTATTAGTTGACTCTTATAAAAGTATAAATTATAGTGGAAAACAAGGCGAAGAAATTTACAATCACCAACAACAAGAATTGGAGTTAGATAGTTTTAATTTACTGTATGTTGCCTTAACCAGGTCAATTGAGCAGTTGTATATAGTTACAGAAAAAACAATTTCACCAAAAGATGAGGTCAATACCAATTATTCTTCAGGAATTCTAATTGATTATTTAAAAGATAAAGGAGAGTGGTCGGATTCAAATTGACCTATAGTTTTGGTAATAAAAATAAAGTGAGTGACTCTAAAAAAATAACTTCTACTTCTGTTGTTCAGAATAAATTTATTAGTAACTCTTGGCGTCAACACAATATATATATGGCTGGCAAATTCTTCAAAACTTTGGGAATACAGAACAAGGGAAAGCCATTGAATTACGGAAATTTAGTTCACGAAATGCTTTCAAAAATAATATCAAAAGAAGATGTATGATAGTGTCATTCATCAGTATCTGCAACAAGGCTTTTTAAATACTGAAAAATCAGAGTATTTAAAAAAGTTACTTTTAGACATTGTAAATCATCCAATACTGTAAAGACTACTTTTCTAGAGGATTTGATTGTTTTTAATGAGCGGGAAATTGTTTCAATAGATCATCAGATTTTTATTCCTGACAGATTGGTTTTTAATTCTAAAAATGAAGCCATAATTATTGATTATAAAACAGGAAAACCATCAAAAGAGTATCATCAACAACTTATTAGTTATGAAGATGTGCTAAAATCGATGCATATTAATGTGGTCAAAAAATTACTCATATATATTAATGAACAAATTACAATAGTCAAGAAATTTAATTTATCTTTGTAAAATCAAAAAACTAAAAAATGTACGGAAACTTACAAGAACAATTACAGCAAGAAATTCAAGAGATAAAAGACGCTGGACTTATATAAATCTGAACGAATTATTACTTCATCTCAAGATGCGTGATAAAAATTTCTACAGGAGAAGAGGTAATTAACTTTTGTGCAAATAATTATTTAGGGTTATCTAATCATCCAGAAGTTATTCAAGCAGCAAAAGATACGATGGATACTCATGGTTTTGGAATGTCTTCTGTACGTTTTATTTGTGGAACTCAAGATATTCATAAACAGCTTAGAAGCAAAAATGGCATAATTTTATCAAACTGAAGACACCATTTTGTATGCAGCGGCTTTTGATGCAAATGGAGGTGTTTTTGAGCCATTGTTATCAAAAGAAGATGCAATTATCTCCGATAGTTTAAATCATGCTTCCATTATTGACGGAGTTCGTTTATGTAAAGCAGCACGGTATCGTTATGATAATAACGACATGTACTCTTTAGAGGAGCAATTAATTGAAGCAAATAAACAAAACCATCGTTTTAAAATTATTGTTACAGATGGTGTTTTTTCAATGGACGGTATCGTTGCAAAACTTGACGAAATTTGTGATTTAGCAGATAAATATGATGCATTGGTTATGGTAGATGAATGTCATGCTGCTGGTTTTATCGGAAAACCGGAAGAGGAACTTTAGAGTTAAAAAATGTAATGGACAGAGTTGATATTGTAACCGGTACTTTTGGTAAAGCTTTAGGTGGAGCCATGGGAGGTTATACAACAGGTAAAAAAGAAATTATTGAATTTTCGTCAACGATCAAGACCCTATTTGTTTTCAAATTCATTAGCACCAGCAATTGTTGGTGCATCTTTAAAAGTCTTTGATTTAATTGCTAACGATACTCACTTCGTGATAAATTAGAGTGGAACACAAATTATTTTAGAACAGAAATGGAAAAGCTGGTTTTGATTTAGTTGGAGCAGATGCAGCAATTGTACCGTAATGCTTTATGATGCTAAATTATCTCAAACTATGGCAAATAAATTATTAGAGAGAAGGTATGTATGTTATTGGGTTCTTTTTCCCTGTTGTACCTAAAGAAAAGGCAAGAATAAGAGTACAACTATCTGCTGCGCATAACAAACAACATTTAGACCACGCAATTAATGCTTTTATTAAGGTAGGAAAATTACTCAATGTTATATAAATAGAAGGGCTAACTGACTTGAATAATAGAAATTTTTTCAGATTATCTTTGTAAATACGTTTTAACAACTTACATTTGTAAACTTAATAAAGAACTTTTAATTTAAAAATTTGATAATGAAACATTTAAAAACGGCTATGATAGCTTTATTTACGTTTGTGATGGTCGCGTAACGTAAACGCACAGGATTCAGACAATCCATGGGCAATGTAGCTCTTGGAGTTAACACAGTAGATTTCTATCCCAGCTTCTGGAAGTTTTACAGACAATTTTAGAGATTTACTGGGAAATACTGATTGGAATGTAATACCTTCTATTTCTACCCTTTCTGCAACAAAGTATTTAGAAAGAGGATTTACTTTACAATTAGCTGGGGTCTTTGAATAAGATTACTAATATGAATGGACTGAATGATGCAGATTTTATGTATTATTCTCTTGATGCTAATGTTAGATATGATGTAAATAAGTTGGTTGAATGGACATTTGGGTCTTCAACAAAATATGGTTTGATCCTTTCGTTTATTTAGGAGGAACTTATACTTCTGCTGACGGTAAAGGTGAAGGGATGTTAAATGTAGGTCTTGGGTTTAATACTTGGTTAAAAGAAAATGTAGGAATTACTTTTCAAACAGGAACAAAAAAAGGATTTTCAGGCGATGTAGCCGAACACTTCCAGTCTTCTTTAGGTCTTACTTTTAAATTTGGAGGAAAAGATACAGACGGAGACGGAGTATATGATAAAGATGATTCTTGTCCAGATGTTGCTGGTTTAGCTGCATTTAATGGTTGTCCAGATGCTGATGGTGATGGTGTTCAAGATTCTAAAGATTCTTGTCCAAACGTTGCTGGTTTAGCTGCTTTAAACGGATGTCCAGATGCTGATGGTGATGGAATCGCTGATAAAGATGATATGTGTCCAAATGAAAAAGGTTCTTCTGCTAACAGAGGTTGTCCAGATTCAGATGGTGACGGAGTTGTAAACAAAGACGATAAATGTCCAAACGTTGCAGGACCTGCAGCTAACGGAGGATGCCCTTGGCCTGATACTGATGGTGATGGTGTTTTAGATAAAGATGATAACTGTGTTAACGAAGCAGGACCTGCTTCTAACAATGGATGTCCAGAGCCTGTAATTTCAGATGCTGCTGTTCAAACAATCAACATGGGTGCTAAGTCTATTTTATTTAACACAGGTAAAACATCTTTTAAACCAGGAGTTACTAAAAAATTAGATGAGATAGTTGCTATTATGAATCAATTCCCTAAAGCTACATTTACAGTTGAAGGTCATACTGATAGTACAGGTGGAGCAGCAGTGAATTTGAGAATTTCTGAAAAAAGAGCAATGGCAGTTAGAGATTACTTTGTGAAGAAAGGAATTGCTACAGATAGATTAGAAGCTAAAGGATATGGAGAAGGATCTCCGGCAGCTGATAACAAAACAAGAGCTGGTAGAGCAGAAAACAGAAGAGTAGAAATTAAAGTTGCAAATAACGACTAAGAATTTCAAAACCTTAATATTAGATTAAGCCTCATACAAAGTATGAGGCTTTTTTATTTTATAAACACGCCCTATTTATGACAATTTTAATTCATTAATTATTTTGTTTTTAAATAAAATTTCTTTTCTTTTTTCTTAGAGAAAAAATATTAAAAACACTTTTAATTTAGCATTAAATAAATTATCTTTGCACCCTGAAAAAGAGGGGTAAAAACCACAAAATAAAATAACTAACATTAATTAGATACTATAATGTCTACAACAACAGGTAAAGTTTCACAGGTTATTGGTCCAGTAATCGATGTAGAGTTTAACACGGAAACTGCAGAACTTCCAAAAATTTATGATTCGTTAGAAATTACTAAAACTGACGGTTCTATTTTAGTTCTTGAAGTTCAACAACATATTGGAGAAGATACAGTTCGTACAATTTCAATGGATGCAACAGATGGCTTGCAAAGAGGACAAGAAGTAAGAGCAACTGGAAGTCCGATACAAATGCCTATTGGAAATGATATCTACGGAAGATTATTCAATGTAACTGGAGATGCAATTGATGGATTAGGGAATTTAGAAAAAAAAGGAGATAAAGGTTTGCCAATCCATAGATCGGCACCAAAATTCGAAGATTTATCTACCTCTACTGAAGTATTATTTACAGGAATTAAAGTAATCGACTTGATTGAGCCTTATGCAAAAGGAGGTAAAATTGGATTATTTGGTGGAGCTGGAGTAGGAAAAACAGTATTAATTCAAGAGTTAATTAACAACATTGCAAAAGGGCACGGTGGATTATCTGTTTTTGCAGGAGTTGGAGAAAGAACTCGTGAAGGAAACGATTTATTGAGAGAGATGTTAGAATCAGGAATTATCAAATATGGTGATGATTTTATGCATTCTATGGAAGAAGGAGGATGGGATTTATCTAAAGTAGATAAACCTGGAATGAAAGACTCTAAAGCTACTTTTGTATTCGGACAAATGAATGAACCTCCTGGAGCACGTGCTAGAGTTGCGTTATCAGGATTAACAATAGCAGAATATTTCCGTGATGGAGCAGGGGAATCTCAAGGAAAAGATGTATTATTTTTCGTAGATAATATTTTCCGTTTTACTCAAGCAGGTTCTGAGGTATCTGCCTTATTAGGACGTATGCCTTCTGCGGTAGGTTATCAACCAACATTAGCTACTGAGATGGGAGCAATGCAAGAGCGTATTACTTCTACTAAAAAAGGATCTATTACATCTGTACAAGCAGTATATGTACCTGCGGATGATTTAACAGATCCAGCACCAGCAACAACATTTGCGCATTTAGATGCAACAACTGTATTGTCTCGTAAGATTGCTGAGTTAGGTATTTATCCAGCAGTAGATCCATTAGATTCTACTTCTAGAATTTTATCAGCTGATATTTTAGGAGATGAACACTATGACTGTGCAACTAGAGTTAAAGAGTTATTGCAACGTTATAAAGAATTACAAGATATTATTGCAATTTTAGGAATGGAAGAATTGTCTGAAGAAGATAAATTAGCCGTTCATAGAGCAAGACGTGTACAACGTTTCTTATCTCAACCTTTCCATGTTGCTGAGCAATTTACAGGTATACCTGGTGTATTAGTTGATATTAAAGACACTATTAAAGGATTTAATATGATTATGGATGGTGAGTTAGATAAATATCCTGAAGCAGCATTTAACTTACAAGGATCAATTCAAGATGCAATTGATGCTGGAGAAAAAATGTTAGCTGAAGCTTAAAAACTAAAAAAGATATGTTTTTAGAAATTGTAACACCAGAAGCTGTTTTATTTTCATCAGACGTAGATTCTATTTATGTACCTGGTAAAGATGGATACTTTCAAATGTTAAATAATCACGCACCTATCGTTTCTGTCTTAAAAGAAGGAACGGTACAAATACACTTGCATACTCAAGAACACCTAGAGCTTAATGATTTGAAAGGAAAACTTACTCCTCATGCAGATGATGATAAGATTTTAACATTACAAATCTCTTCTGGAACTATTGAAATGAAAGACAATAAAGTTATTTTATTAGCGGATTAATTTTAATACAAAATAAACTAAAAAGTCCTCATTAAAATGAGGATTTTTTTTTGGCTTAATGTTAAAAATTAAATAAAAAACGATTTATAGTTTGATATATTATTTGTTTTAAAGAACTTTAGCTCTTATATCTATAAACCAAACAATATAAATTATGAAAAATATCGCTCTAGCATTGCTTTTTGTATTTGTTTCTAGCATTTTGTTTGCTCAAGAAACACCAAAACCCAATTACAGACAAGCAGCAAAATACTCACCTAAAAACCTAGCAAAGTTAGTACATTCAACCACTGTTAGCCCTCATTGGCTAAAAAAAGGGAATCGTTTTTGGTACCAATACAAAACATCAGAAGGAGCCAATTATTACCTAGTTGATGCAGATAGAAAAACGAGAACCACCCTTTTTGACAATGTTAAAATGGCAAAATGGTTGACAGAAATCACCAAAGACCCATATGATGGACAACATTTACCTCGTTTTGATTTTAAATTTAATGAAAGCGAAACAGCCATTCGTTTTAGAGTAACTTCAACAGAAGAAGTTCCTGCAGCAGAAGACGATACAAAAAAAGAGAAAAAAGCAAAAAGCAAAAAACCTAAAATGGAAAAGAAAGTGTACCACCTAGAGTATAGATTAGGGGGTAACGGATTAACCATTATAGACAATAAGAAAGAAGAAAAAAAATGGAAAAATTGGGCAAATATTGCACCTGATAGCTCAATTGTTTTATTCTCTAAAAACTTTAACCTTTATTGGATGGATAAAGCTAACTTTTTAAAAGCTGTTAAAGATGAAAAAGATTCTACAATCGTAGAGCATCAATGGACAAAAGATGGTGTAGAAAACTACGGATATGGTGGTGGTGGAAGAGGTGAAAACAACGAAACGAAAATCAAAAATAAAGACAATCGTAAAGGAGTTTGGGGTACCTGGTCTCATGATTCTAAAAAATTCGTTTTTCAAAAATCGGATTCTAGACACATCAAAGATTTATGGGTAATTAATTCTGTAACCAACAGAAGACCTGTTTTAGAAACCTATAAATATCATATGGCAGGAGAGCAAGAATTTTATAAATCAGAGCTGTTAATTTTTGATATTCCGACCAAAAGAGTAGTTAATGTAGAGTTAGACACCATAAAACAACAAAGTTTATCTGTTTTTAGAGCGCCATCAAAACAATCTAGTAGAGATGATGACTTTAGACCCTCTTTATTATTATCAAAAAAAGGAAAACTGTATTACAGTGTAATTAGTAGAGATCGTAAAAAATATGATGTTTGTGTAGCTGATTTAGAAACAGGAAAATCTAAAGTACTTATCGAAGAGCGCTTTAATACCTACATAGAATCTAGACCCTTAATTTTATTTAACGATGAAACAGAAATGTTGCATTGGGCAGAAAGAGACGGTTGGGCACATTTTTATTTGTATGATGCAAACGGAAAACTGAAAAACCAGGTTACAAATGGGGATTATCACGTAGCTGGTGTTGCTGGATTGGATGAAAAATCAAGAACCTTGTATTTTACGGCAAACGGAGTTAATAAAAAGCAAGATCCATATTATGCTCATTTATATAAAATCAATTTAAATGGATCCGTAATGAAAACATTAAATCCGGGAGATTATACTACCAGCACAAGTATGGCAGATTCTAATAGTTATTTTGTAAGTAATTACTCTAGAGTTAATACGATACCAAAATCAGAATTACGTTCTTCAGACGGAAGATTAGTTATGAAATTAGAAGAAGCAGATTTATCTCAATTGTTTGCTACGGGATACAAATTCCCAGAAACATTCAAAGTAAAAGCAGATGACGGAATTACTGATTTATACGGCGTAATGTACAAACCTTTCGATTTTGACTCTACAAAAGTATATCCATTATTAGAATATGTATACCCAGGGCCACAAACAGAGTCTGTAAACAAATCTTTTTCTTATAGAATGGATCGTTTAGACAGAATGGCTCAAGTTGGTTTTGTGGTAATTACATTAGGAAATAGAGGAGGTCATCCAGATCGTTCTAAATGGTATCATAATTATGGATATGGAAATTTAAGAGACTACGGATTGGCAGACAAAAAATATGTCGCTCAGCAATTGGCAAACAAACACAGTTTTATAGATATTTCTAAAGTGGGAATTTACGGTCACTCTGGAGGTGGATTTATGTCAACTGCAGCCATGTTAGTATATCCAGATTTCTTTAAAGCAGCAGTTTCTTCAGCAGGAAATCATGATAACAACGTGTATAATAGTTGGTGGAGTGAAACACATCATGGTGTTAAAGAAGAAATAGATGAAAAAGGAAAAATTTCTTATAAATACAAGATTGACACCAATCAATCATTGGCAAAAAATTTAAAAGGACATTTAATGTTGATTCATGGAGATGTTGATAACAATGTACATCCGGCTGGAACCATTAGAATGGCAAATGAATTGATAAAAGCAAACAAGCGTTTTAAATTTATGACGATGCCAGGGCAACGTCATGGTTTTGGAAGCATGACAGAATATTCTTTCTGGTTACGCGCAGATCATTTTAGCAAATACTTCTTAGGAGTAGAAGCTACAAGTGTAGATATCACAGAAATGAATAGAGACAATCCAAAAAATAAATAAGAATACAATTATTCATAAAACAAAATGCCGAGCAATATTGCTCGGCATTTTTATTTTTATACTATTGTCATTCCTGCGGAAGCAAGAATCTATTAACAGAAAACAATGAAGATTATTTTTTATCTAACCATTCTTTTCTGTTTTTCAGCATTTCTGGAGTTACTTCTAATCCAGCTTTTTCAAAAGTCATAATGCTATAGCTAGGATCTTTAATCAATTTTGTTTTTACAGTTCTCAATTGATTATATCTACTAAATTGAATGGTAATTTCATCTCCAATTTTATAGTTTGCTAGAATTGTATTTACAGAATTTCTACTACCAATAACATGATTATCAATAGCGACAATTTTATCTTTTGCATTTAGACCTACTTTATAAGCCGGACTTCCAATTTGTGGGTTATTACCTACAACACCATTTGATGTATAAGCGCCAAAAAATACTTTTTTGCTATCCTGTTTTAAAACAACACCAACCCTTTTAAATAAAGGCTCATAATTAGGCATAGCACTTTTATAGATAAAACTAGAGAAGAAATAATCGCCAAATAATTTACCTGCATATTTGTTTAATGCTTTATTTAAATCATCAACAGTATACGGTTTTTCTTTTTTTCCGTGAGTTTCCCATACAGATTTCATAAAACCATCTAAGGTTAAATTCCCTTTTTCGTTACGTAAAGCCAAGTCTAATGCCAATCCTAAAGCACTTCCGTAAGAATAATAAGAAATAAACGTGTTTTCTCTATTTACTGGGTCTACCGAAGTTGCAGCATCTACAAAAGGAGCTTGATAACTCATTTCTATTGGATTAAAAAATGATCTTCCTGGAGAATTCCACACATAGTTAAAAGTTCCGTTTAAGCTATTGATATAGCTTTCATGAGACATTAAACCTGCTCTGGTTAAAAACAAGTTGGTGTAATAACTGGTAAAACCTTCTGCAAACCACAATTCGCCACTCATATTTGCTTCTTCAAAATCAAAAGGCTCTAAAGATTGTGGTCTAATTCGCTCTACATTCCATGAATGAAAAAACTCATGAGAAACCGTTCCAATATTACCTTTCATTCCGCCATTTGCCAAGGTTCTTGTGCTTGTAACCACGGTAGAATTTCTGTGCTCCATTCCGTCTCCACTTGCATTTGGAACATAACAAGCTAAGAAAACGTATTCGCCATAATCATACTTTGGTAACTCCCCAAAAACAGCCATTTGTTGCAATACAACTTTCTTCACACTTTCAAAATATTCATCTGCTTCTGCTTCTGTACCAATATTGTGTAAGGCTAATTTTAGTTTTAATTTTTCTCCATCAGAATCAACCTCAAAAGAACGCACCATATGGTTACTCAATTCTGTTGGACTATCCATAAAATACTGCATGTTTGGTGCATAATAGGTAGTATCAAACATTGGTTTTAATTGGGTTGCAATTTTCCAATCTTTTATTGGATTAAAAGTAATTTGAATAGGCGTTTCTTTTAAAGAAGGTGCAAACATAAATGTTGCAGGAATGTTTAAGTGCGCATGAGTTTCGTCAATTTGGGCATAGGTTCCTCCTCCACGATTTGCAAATAAGGTATAAGTAACAATTACAGTTCCGTCATGTTTATCTACATCCCATTGATATGGATTTGGTCGTGTAATCTGTAAAGATTCTCCTTTGCTATTGGTTGCTTTTACATTGTACACATTTTTAGCAAATTCATGAATGGCATATCTTCCTGGTGAAGTTCTGCTCATTCTAAAAGAAAATTTACCGCTCTTAATTTTTGTAAAAGAAACTTTAATTTCAGCTTCGTGATGCACTGCATTCGGAAAAGAAACATCGTATTTGATATAACTTTGTGCATTGCTAATAGAAGTAATACAAAGTGATAACACTAAGATTTTAAAAAATTGTAAACGCATTTTTTGTTGATTTAAATTTGTGTATTCAAAACTACATAAAATCTATCAATCATTCACATATTCTAAAATATCTGATGGTTGGCAATCTCAAGCCTTCCTTAATTTTATAATTTTTTAATCACATTGGTTACAATTCCCCAGATAACAAAATTGTTTTCTTCTGTGATTTTAATTATTGGGTAATCAGGGTTTTCTGGTTGCAACCAAACTTCATCATTTTCTACTCGCAATCGTTTTACGGTAAATTCCCCATCCAAAAAACAAACAGCTATTTTATTATTTGTTGGCTCAATACTTCTGTCAATTACTAATAAATCATTGTCTTCTAGCCCAGCTCCAATCATAGACTGACCGCTTACTTTGGCAAAAAAAGTAGCTTCCTTATTTAGAATTAATTCTTCATCTAATGAAATTCTCGTTTCTCTAAAATCATCTGCAGGAGAAGGAAATCCTGCAGAAATAGTCATATCAATAAAAACAGCACCACTATTAGAAGATGTTGTTGGTGTAAAAAAAGTTAGGCTCTTCGGTGTTTTTGTTTTCATAAATTTTTATTTAACAATAAATATGTCGTTAATGTTGGTTGTGTATTTTGGAGACAAACGTTCTTGACGCATCTTCCAAGTGCGTTTTAAATCTTGGTTTCCCAATTTAATTTTATCAGTTTTAAATCGTTGATTGATATAATCTATTGCCGTCATTAGAGGCTTATGCTTTGGGTTTTCGTGTACAAATAAATCTAATTGATGATTGTCTGTAGGAACCAACCCAGTAACAATTACACCTGCGCGTTTGTATTTTACACCTTTTTTAAACATGGTGCTTACGGTGTTTACAGCAGCTTTACTAATTGCCAAAGTAGAATCTGTAGGATACGGAAAAACAACAGTTCTACTTGCTCTGTGTTGCTTGGTATCTTTTTTATGACGATCGCTACTTAGTAACACAATAAGCATATGACAGCTAGAATGTTGTTTCCTCAATTTTTCTGCACATCTTGAAGCAAAAGTAGAAATCCGTTCTTTTATATTTTCTATATCTGAAAATGTATATTCAAAACTTCGTGTTGTTGCAATTGCTTTTTTTGATTTTGAAATATTTTCTAATGCAATTTTAGGAATGCCTTCTAACTCTTTTTTTAAACGCCATTCTGTAATAGAAAAATTTTTCAAGATCCAAGCATCAGAAAGTTGGGTAAAATCAAAGGCAGTTTTACATCCTTTTTCAAGCAATCGTTTGTTTAAACGTCTTCCAATTCCCCATACATTTTCTAACGGAATCCATTTCAATGCTTTGATGCGTTTTTCTTCAGAATCAATTACATAAACCCCACCCGTTTCTTTCGGAAACTTACGCGCAATTTTATTGGCAACTTTACTCAATGCTTTTGTTGGAGCAAACCCAACAGAAGTCGGAATCCCTGTCCATTGTAGAATTCTGTTTCTAATTTGCGTTCCGTAATTGGTAAAATTGTAGTTGTCAAAACCTTTAAATTGTAAAAAAGCCTCATCAATAGAATAGACTTCTATATCTGGAGAAAATTGCGCTAAAATATTCATGACTCTTGCACTCATATCTCCGTACAACGGATAATTAGAAGACAACACAGAGATGTTTTTTGCTTTGCAAAAGCTTTCCCATTTAAAAATTGGTGCGCCAAAAGGGAGCTGTAATTTCTTTGCCTCATCACTCATAGAAATGACACAACCATCGTTATTACTCAGAATAGCAACAGGTTTTTTTTGCAAATTAGGGTTAAAAACCCGTTCGCAAGAAGCATAAAAATTATTACAATCTACCAAAGCATACATAATTATAAAAGTACATTTTTTAGCGTATACTCTGAGCTATTTTTTTACTTTTGCTCCAGAAAAATCATTGGCATGAGCATTAAAAAACAGATTAGTATAGGAATCGCTTTGTTATTAACGAGTTACACTTTTTCTCAAAAAAAAGATACCGTTTTTGAGTTAGATACTGTTGTAATTTCTTCTAGTAGAATAGACATTCCATTTAAAGAAAACTCGCGAACAATTCAAGTAATTACTTCTAAGCAGCTAAAGCAAAGCGCAGTTACAAATATTACAGATTTATTGCAACAAGTTGCAGGTGTAGATATGAGAAGAAGAGGGGTAAGCGGAATGCAAGCCGACTTATACATTCGTGGTGGTAGTTTTGATCAAACATTATTGTTGATTGACGGAATTAAAGTTGAAGATCCACAAACAGGTCATCATACGATGAATATGGCACTACCGCTAGATGTTATTGAACGTATTGAAATCATTAAAGGAGCAGCAGCACGTATTTTTGGACAAAACGCGTTTACCGGAGCGATTAATATTGTTACCAAAAAAGATGCGACAAATGTAAATTCGGCAGGAATTCAAGCAGGTTCATTTGGTCAGAAAAACGGGAGTATTACTGTTGGTAAAAACCTTGAAAACAGTTCAATTATTGTGCATGCATCTTTAAATTCATCAGACGGATATAGACACAATACAGATTTTAAAAACCAGAATTATTTTATAAAAAACACCTTTAATAAAAACAATACTCCAATTGATTTTATTGGATATTTCACAGAAAGAGATTTTGGAGCAAACGGATTTTACGCTTCACCAACAGCAATAAACCAATACGAAGAAACGCAATCTAGTTTGGTAGGTTTATCAACAACTATTAAAAATAATAGACTGACGTTAAAACCACATTTTTATTGGAAACGAAACCAAGATATGTATGTTTTTATTCGTAACAATCCTTCAGTCTATAGAAATTTACATATTTCTAATAAAGTTGGAGCCGAGTTAAATGCATCGTACAATTCTTCTATAGGAGTTACGGGTTTTGGAATTGATATTGCAAAAGTATTTTTAACGAGTAATAATTTAGGGTCTAGAGATCGGTTTATGGCAAACTTATTTTTAGAACATCGCTTTAAATTATTGAATGATAAAATGGATATTACACCAGGAGTGGCTGTAAATTATTTTTCAGATTTTAAATTTCATGCATTTCCTGGAATTGATGTTGGATATGCAATAAGTGATCATTTTAAAGTATATGCGAATGTAGGATATACCTATAGAGTTCCGACGTATACGGACTTGTTTTATAGTGACCCAACAACCTTGGGAAATGCTAATTTGAACCCAGAAGAAGCAATTTCAGAAGAAGTAGGAATTAAATATATATCGTCTAAAATCAATTTTTCTACAGCTGTATTTAACAGAAATTCTAACAACTTAATAGATTATGTTAAAGCAAATGCCAACGATAAATGGCAGGCAACCAATATTCAAGATTTGAACTCATTTGGAATTGAGTTTAACGGTTCGTTTCGTTATAAAGTAAAAGATTTTTCACAAAACCTTTCTTTTGGATATACGTATTTAGATGAAAACTTAGCTTCTGTAAAAGCCAACTTTTCTAGATATTCGATCAATTCTTTAAAACACCATTTTACTTCTACATTTAGATCTCAATTCTTTCAAAATGTAAGTCAGAGCATTGTATATAAATTTTCTGAAAGATCTACAGGAGAAAGTTATGGCATTGTAGATTTGATGCTTACTTTTAAATTAAATTCTTTTGATGTATCGCTTATTGGAAACAATATTTTTGATACTGTTTATACAGAGACAAATTTAGTGCCCATGCCAACAAGTAATTTTTTAGTAGATTTGAAGTATAATTTTTAACCCCTAATAATTATATTATGAAAGCATGCCCTAGATGCAAGTCAAAATCGAATCATAAAATGAAAAGTAGAGGAATTATTAAGGTTTTACCAGGATTTACCACCTATGCTTGTGATAACTGTAATCAATATTATACTTGGAATTCATTATTTAACTTTACACTTAATATAAAGTATTAAACAAAAAAAAGCTCTTGAGAAATCAAGAGCTTTTTTTATTCTATATACTGTTTTAATTATTTAAAGAGCCATCTATAGATGTCGTTTCCGTTTGCAAACAAAAGCAAAGTAATTAATAAAACGAATCCTACAATTTGTGCATATTCTAAAAACTTGTCTCCAGGTTTCTTGCCTGTAATCATTTCCCAAAGCGTAAACACAACATGACCACCATCTAAAGCAGGAATTGGTAATAAATTCATAAATCCTAACATGATTGATAAGAATGCTGTAATGTTCCAAAATGTTTGCCAGCTAAACTCTGAAGGAAAAATACTTCCGATAGAAATAAAACCCCCTAAACCTTTATAGGCTCCTGTATTTGGATTGAATATTTTTTTCAATTGTTTTACATAACCAGAAAGCGTACTCCAAGATTTGTTTAACCCTGCAGGAATTGCTTCTGTAAAAGAATACTGAATATTTTCTAAATCGTAATATCCTAATTTAGAAATATCTGATACCGATAAATTTGCCAAAGCAACTCCAATTGTTCCTTTATCTGTTGTTTTTACAGTAATCTCTTTGAGTTCTTTCCCTCTTCTAACAGACAAGGTGATTTCTTGATTTTTATAATTTCCTAGAATCGCTTCAGCTTCATCATAATACGTAATTGGAGCTCCATTGATTCCAACAACAATATCTCTTACTTTTAATTCACCATTTACATTAGGAGAATCTTTAGAAATTTGGCCTATCATAAAAGGATATCTAGGTAAAATAAATGAACCTTCGTTTTTACCTCTTTCAATTAATTTAGAAATAAAGTCAACCGGAATTTCCTTTTTAATAACCTCACCATTTCTTTCAATAGTATAGTTATTTCCGTTGATAAACTCGATTGGTAAATTGCTAAACTTTCTTATTTCTTGACCATCAATTGATAAAACTTTATCCCCTGTTTTTAAGCCTAAAGAAGTTCCTAAAGAATCTTGCACCCAAACACCACCTTTTACATTTTTATTTGGCAAAAAGTTTTCGCCATAAGCATACATTAGCATGATGTAAATGAAAATACCTAAAATAAAGTTTACAATTACACCACCAAGCATAATTATTAAACGTTGCCAAGCAGGTTTAGATCTAAATTCCCATGGTTGAGCTGGCAATGCCATTTGCTCAGTATCCATGCTTTCATCAATCATTCCAGATATTTTTACATATCCACCAAGCGGGATCCATCCAATTCCATATACAGTATCTCCAACTTTCTTTTTAAGAAGAGAAAATTTATAATCAAAAAACAAGTAGAATTTTTCTACTCTTGTTTTAAATATTTTTGCCGGTATAAAGTGTCCTAATTCATGTAAAACAATTAATAAGGATAAACTAAGTATGAATTGAGATGCTTTAATTAATATTTCCATGTAGTCTTATTTCTTTTTTTAACCGGACAAATGTACGTTTTTAATAAGAGTTCTAAAATAAGATTTGAGCGCATTTCCTTTTTTTAACAAAGTTTTATTTTAAATTCTTGGATTTCGCTTTAAATTAAGTAGAATATCGCGTAATTTTGTAAATCTAAAACACGCCGATAATGAGTTTTTTTTCAGTTAAAAAATCGCTTTCTTTCCTAATTATTTTTGCTGTTTTTTCTGCAATTGCACTAACGGTTTTTTACAATTTATTATCTGTTGATAAAAGGTTGCCCATTTATAGTCCGTCAGATGTAAATCCAAAATTGGTAGATGCTTCTGTAAAACACATTCAAAAAAACCACAAAATAGCAGATTTTAGTTTGATAAACCAAAATGGAGATACCATTACCAATGCTATCTATAAAGACAAAATTTATATTGCCGATTTCTTTTTTACTCGTTGCAAAACCATCTGTATAGCCATGGCTTATAATATGAGCGAATTACAAGCACATTACAAAGACGATACTGACATTATGTTTTTATCACATTCAGTAACTCCGGTGATGGATAGTGTTCCGGTTTTAAAAGCTTATGCAGAAAAAAAAGGGGTAATAGATGGAAAATGGAATGTAACAACCGGCCCTAAAAAACACATTTATGAATTAGCTCGTAAAAGTTATTTTGCGGTGTTGGATGAAGGAAACGGAGACGAAAACGATTTTATCCATACAGAACAATTTGTGTTGGTAGATAAAGACAGAAGAATACGAGGGTATTATGACGGAACCGAAAAAGAAGACATGAAAAAAGTGATTGCAGATATTGCTATGTTAAAAGAGGAATATAATCGTAAATAATAGCCATTTTTCTTCTTTAGAATCATTCTAAATTCCTATCTTTGTCCACTTAAAAACAAGGATTCTTGAATACAATTGCAACTTTAGTTAAGGGAGAAATCGGAATTATTTCTGAAGAATCGTTAGATGTTATTCCGCTTAAATTATTGGAAATGGGATGTTTACCAGGAGTTGAGGTTGAGTTATTGCAAGTTGCCCCTTTACAAGACCCATTATATATTTGTGTAAATGGTAGTCATTTAGCCATCAGAAAAGAAATGGCAGCCCAAATAAAAATTATCAAAAGCTAACTTAATGGAAATTCATAAACCCATAAAAGTAGCTTTAATTGGCAACCCGAATACCGGTAAAACATCACTTTTTAATCAACTTACTGGGTTAACTCAAAAGGTAGGAAATTACCCTGGAGTCACCGTAGATAAAAAACAAGGTACATGTAGGTTATCAATTAACCAAACAGCAATCATTACAGATTTACCAGGAACATATAGTATCAACCCCACTTCTGTTGACGAAAGTATTGTTCTTACTTCTTTATTAAACACAACAGATAAAGATTTTCCAGATGTCATTGTTGTAGTTGCTGATATCGAAAATTTAAAAAGAAATCTCTTTTTATTTTCTCAAGTAAAAGATTTAGAAATTCCGATTATTTTGGCAATCAACATGTCAGATCAAATGGATAGAAAAGGAATTTCATTAGATGTTGAAACCCTACAAAAAGAGCTTCAAACTGAAGTTGTTTTGATTAGTGCTAGAAAAAATATTGGTATTGAAGCAGTAAAAGAAAAAATAGCAAATTGCGCAAAAGTTTCTATTACTTATCCTTTATGCTCCATCAACCATAAAATTGATGGAGATTACTTTAAGCAATTAAAGGCGGTAAGTCCAAATCATACTTTATATGAATTATGGTTAATGATTACCCAAAATAATTTTCCAGAATCAATTACTGATGAAGAAAAAATAAAACTCTTAGAGTTTACTCAAGATGTTTCTATGGTAAAAAGATATCAGCACAAAGAAACAATTTATCGATACCAACAAATCAACGAAATTTTAAAAAGAACATATAAAATAGATCGAACAAAAGCCAAAGATTTACGAGGAAAATTAGATAAAGTTTTCACACATAAAATTTTTGGATATGTAATTTTCTTTGGCGTATTATTATTGATTTTTCAATCTATTTTTGATTGGTCTACTGTTCCAATGGACTTTATTGATGCACAGTTTGCAAATTTAAGCGAGTTTGTTACCAAACAAATGAATTCTGGAGTTTTAAGAGATTTAATAACAGACGGAATTATTCCTGGTATTGGAGGAGTGGTCATTTTTATTCCACAAATAGCAATATTATTTTTATTTGTAGCCATTTTAGAAGAAACTGGTTATATGAGTCGTGTGGTCTTTTTAATGGATAAAATTATGCGCAGATACGGAATGAGCGGAAAAAGTGTTATTCCGTTAATTTCAGGTACTGCTTGTGCTATTCCGGCTGTCATGGCTACAAGAACTATTTCTGGTTGGAAAGAACGTTTGATTACCATTTTAGTTACACCCTTTACAACCTGCTCTGCAAGATTACCCGTGTATGCAATTTTAATTTCGTTGGTAATACCAGATAAAAAACTCTTTGGATATTTTAGTCTACAAGGATTTACGTTGCTTTGCTTGTATGTTTTAGGATTTGCAATTGCAATTGTTTCTGCATTTATGCTCCATAAATTACTAAAAGTAAAAAGCACCTCTTTTTTTGTTGCAGAAATGCCAAATTATAAATTACCATCAATAAAAAATGTTGTTTTTGATGTGATTGAAAAAACAAAAGCATTTGTTTTTGGGGCTGGTAAAATAATTTTAGCCATTTCAATTTTATTGTGGTTTTTGGCTTCTAATGGTCCAGATTCTTTTGAATCTGTGGCGGATGAAGTTACGAATAACATAGAAAATAGTAATTTATCTGCAACAGAAGTTCAGCGTAAAATAGCATCATCCAAGTTAGAAAAATCGTATATTGGAATTATGGGTAAAGCTATAGAACCAGCAATAAAACCTTTAGGCTACGATTGGAAAATAGGAATTGCGTTAATTAGTTCTTTTGCCGCTAGAGAAGTTTTTGTTGGAACTTTGGCTACTATTTATAGTGTAGAAAGTGATGATGATAACACAAGCACCATTAAACAACGAATGCGGGCTGAAATAAATCCAGAAACAGGAGAAAAAAGATTCAACTTAGCCGTCGGAATGTCATTGTTAATTTTCTATGCGTTTGCAATGCAATGTATGGGAACATTAGCAATCGTTAAAAGAGAAACAAAATCTTGGAAGTGGCCAATGGCTCAATTAATTGGGATGGGAATTTTAGCTTATGTTGCATCATTTATAACATTTACAATTTTTAGCTAATGCAAGAAATAGCCGCATATATCATTTTAATTTTAGCAATAATTTTTTTGCTAAACAAGTTTGTTTTTAAGTCTAGGAAGAATAAAAAAGGGTGTGACACTGATTGCGGGTGTTCATAATAGTTTAAATTGACTACACCTTTCTTTAACATAAAATTAATAGATTTCTATTGGAATGAGCTGTATTTTTGAAGACGGATATAAAAATTAATAAAAATATCATGAAAAAAAATGTTTTAGTAATCGCGTTATTTGCGATAGCAGTATTGTTTTCAAATGAAACTACTGCTCAAAAATTCGATCCAATGGATAAAAGTCCAATGGATGCTGTTTCATTTCCGTCTAGTTATAAAATATCAGACAAAATAGTTAAAGTTGTATATAGCAGACCACAATTAAAAGGGAGAGATTTAGCAAAATTAGCACCAGCAGGTAAAATCTGGAGAACAGGAGCAAACGAAGCTGCAGAAATTACATTTTATAAAGATGTAACTTTTGGAGGACAAGCTGTAAATGCTGGTAGATATTCATTATTTACAATTCCAAACGAAGGAGAATGGACTATCATTTTAAGTACAGCTAAAAATGTTTGGGGTGCGTATTTTTATAAACAAGATGAAGATGTTGTTAGAGTAAAAGGAAAAGTATCTGAAAGTGAAGATACTATTGAAGCATTTTCAATGATTTTTGATGAGGATATGAATTTGCATATGGGTTGGGGAAATACAATAGTAAGTTTAACAATTAAATAATTTAAAGATGAAGAAAAAATTAATATTAACCGCATTAATTGTGGTTGCTGGATTATTCTCTAACGAAACTACAGCACAGAAATTTAGAGGAATAGATAAAAGCCCTGCAGATATTGCAATGTATAGCACAAAA
Source organism: uncultured Polaribacter sp. (assembly GCA_943788865.1). Taxonomy (GTDB): domain Bacteria; phylum Bacteroidota; class Bacteroidia; order Flavobacteriales; family Flavobacteriaceae; genus Polaribacter. The sequence goes on from CALSRX010000004.1 coordinate 200,041, forward strand.
GAAGATGGAGCTATTGCAAAAATTATTTATAGCAGACCTCAATTAAATGGTAGAGATATGGCAAAATTAGCTCCAGCTGGTAAAGTTTGGAGATTGGGAGCAAATGAATCTACTGAAGTAAGATTTTATAAAGATGTAACTTTTGGCGGAAAACCTGTAAAAGCAGGAACCTATACCATGTATGCTATTCCTGGTGATTCTGAATGGACTATCATTTTAAATAAAGCATTACACACTTGGGGTAGCGGAAGCTATAAAGAGGCTAATGATTTAGTAAGAGTAACAGGAAAAGTTTCAACAAATAAAGATTCTGTTGAAGCACTAGCAATTATGTTTTCGAAAACAGGAGATATGCTTATTGGATGGGCAAACACAGTAGTAACTGTACCAGTAAAATAGAGTAATTCATAAAATATATTTAAAAGTTCGAAAACATAGTTTTTCGGACTTTTTTTATGCCTTATATTTTGATTTTTTACTAATCAAATACACTCCAAAAATAACTAGAAAACAACTTGTAATTTTTATAGGATTGATATCTTGAGCATATGCTGTTTGCCCAAAAGCATATGCATACACACTCACCATTATAAAACTAATGGCAGGTTGTAAATAAACATAACTTCCATTTACAGAAGGCGAAACATAATTCAAAGCATAAATATTAAAAAGATAGGCCAAGAAGGTAGTTCCGATTACTACAAAAGCAATGGTTGCGTATGTTTCTGCTGTAAATGCAGCAAAATTTGTTTGTAAAATATCTGGAATTCCAAAGGGTAACATACATAAAAACCCAAATAAAAACACCCAGCTAATCACTGTTAGCGAATTGTATTTTTTCATCAATGGCTTTACCAATACCAAATACAAACCATAAGAACAAGCATTTAAAAAGATCAATGCATTTCCTAAAAGAGAACTTGTGCCTTCGGTTTTGTTTCCATACCAAACCAATAAAAAAGCGCCAATACCACCAATAGCAATTCCTATAATTTTATTGGGTGTTATTCTTTCTTTTAAAAGTATTGCACTAAAAATTAACACTACAATCGGGATCGCCGTAATAATAATAGAAGCATCTATTGGTGAGGTTAAGTTCAATCCATGAAAAAACAATAATTGATTGGATGCAACTCCTAATAAACCACATAAAATTAAAAGCGGAAAATCTTTCTTATTTACTTTCTCTTTGATAAAAGATTTGATAATCCAAAATAAAATTCCGGCTCCAACAATGCGTAAAAAAATAAAAGCAGATGGACCAATTTTATTCGGCATTATGCCTTTTGCAATGATATAATTAGCACCATAAATTAAATTGGCACCCAATAAAGCCAAATGAGCTTTTAAAATATTGTTTTTCAAAATGGTAAAAATTTGCATTGCAAATAACGAACATTTTTATCGATTTTATTTCACAAGTAATTTACTTTAATCTTTTAGTAATAAGCTGTAACTTTGGCGCTTCTAAAAGTAGAATTCAACATGCAATACAATCATATAGAAATTGAGAAGAAATGGCAAGATTTCTGGAATAAAAACCAGACTTTTAAAGCCAGTAATGAATCAGAAAAACCTAAATATTATGTATTGGATATGTTTCCATATCCATCTGGTGCAGGATTACATGTTGGGCATCCGCTAGGGTATATTGCTTCAGATATTTATGCACGATATAAACGTCATAAAGGGTTTAATGTATTGCATCCGCAAGGCTATGATTCTTTTGGATTACCGGCAGAACAATATGCCGTTCAAACCGGGCAACATCCTGCAAAAACTACTGAAGAAAACATAAAAACATACAGAAGACAATTAGACAGAATTGGTTTTTCTTTTGATTGGTCTCGAGAAGTTCGTACTTCTAATCCTGAATATTACAAATGGACACAGTGGATTTTTATCCAATTGTTCAACTCTTGGTATAATAAAGACAGCGATAAAGCAGAAGATATTGCTACGTTGATTACAATCTTCAAAAAAGCTGGAAATGCAAACGTAAATGCAGTTTGTGATGAGGATATCAAACCATTTTCTGCGGATGAATGGAAAGCGTTTACAAAAGCAGAACAAGAAGCAAATTTTATTGCAATATCGTTTAACATTTTTGTCTGACACAGAAGTAAATTGGTGTCCTGCATTAGGAACCGTGTTGGCAAATGATGAAATTGTAAATGGTGTTTCAGAACGTGGAGGTCATCCAGTAGTTAGAAAAAAAATGACCCAATGGTCTATGCGAATTTCTGCCTATGCACAACGTTTGTTAGATGGATTATCAACAATTGATTGGCCACAACCCTTAAAAGATTCGCAAACCAATTGGATTGGAAAATCTGTGGGAGCCATGGTTACTTTTGAAGTCCTATCCCCAGCCCTTTCCGAAGGAAAGGGAGAAAAATCGGATTCTAAAAGAACGCCTGGATATATGACCGGAGGAAACAACTCTTATTTATTACTTGAAAAAGCTAAAGAAATGAGAGCAAATCCAACGCCTGCAGAAGCTATTTTATGGAAATACTTAAAAGGAAAAAAATTAAAATCTAAATTTAGACAACAACATTTAATTAATGATTTTATAGTTGATTTTGTTTGCCTATCAAAGAAATTAATTATTGAAGTTGACGGGAAAATTCATGATTATCAATTAGAAAAAGATGAAGCAAGAACTTTAGAATTAGAACAAAAATCTGGTTTTAAAGTGATCAGATTTAAAAATGAAGAAGTAATTGGTGATATTGATGCAGTTTTATCTAAAATAGATTCAGAATTAAGTAATCAAGCATTTCTACTTTCAAAATTAGAAGAAAAAAAAGTTGACAATAACCACAAACAAGCTAATGTAACAGTTTCCCTTTCCTCTGGAAAGGGACTAAGGGATAGGATTAGTGTGTTCACAACTCGCCCTGATACCATTTTTGGAGTTTCATTTATGACCTTAGCTCCAGAACATGAACTCGTTGCTAAAATTACAACCGATGCTCAAAAAGCAGCAGTTGATGCTTATATAAACGCTACTGCAAAACGTTCAGAGCGCGATAGAATGGCAGATGTAAAAACCATTTCGGGAGCTTTTACTGGAGCGTATGCAATCCATCCGTTTACAGGTATTAAAATCCCGATTTGGATTGGAGATTACGTGTTGGCAAACTACGGAACAGGTGCTGTAATGGCGGTTCCTTGTGGAGATCAACGGGATTATGATTTTGCAAAACATTTTGATATCGAGATTCCGAATATTTTTGAAAATGTAGATATTTCTGAAGCGGCTCATACGGATAAAGAAGGAACTGTAATTGCGAACTCAGATTTCTTAAGTGGCTTATCGTACAAAAAAGCATTAAAACTTGCCATTTTCGAGTTAGAAAAAATGGGCGCTGGTTATGGAAAAATAAACTACCGTTTGCGTGATGCTGTGTTTAGCAGACAACGGTATTGGGGAGAACCTTTCCCGGTATATTATAAAGACGGAATGCCGCAAATGATTGATGCCAAACACTTGCCAATTGTATTGCCAGAAGTAGAAAAGTACTTACCTACCGAAGACGGAAAACCACCTTTAGGAAATGCTACAGAATGGGCTTGGGACTCTAGAGCAAACAAAGTGGTTTCTAATGACAAGTTGAAAAACAAAACCGTATACCCTTTAGAATTAAACACCATGCCAGGTTGGGCAGGAAGTTCTTGGTATTTTAATAGATATATGGACTCTAACAACGAAGGCGAATTTGCAGGCAAAGAAGCACTAGACTATTGGAAAGATGTGGATTTATATATTGGTGGTTCTGAACATGCAACCGGACATTTATTATACGCGCGTTTTTGGCAAAAATTCTTATTTGATAAAGGCATTGTACCCGTTGATGAGTTTGCAAAAAAACTGATTAACCAAGGAATGATTTTGGGGACGAGTGCTTTTGTTAATTTGCTTAGAGTATTAGTCAAGGATAGTGTTGGTAATGAGACAAAGGAAACTTTATTAATTACGGATGATTGGAGAATGATACTTTCAAGTGCGAAGTTAATGTCTGATCAAAATTATAATAAAGCTTTATTAGAATTTGATAAAGTTATGAAATTGGAAGTTCAAAAGCATTTTGCATTAGATAAAAATGGAGCAAGATTTATAGATTTGATAAAATACAATATTGATGAAATCACTAGGATTCATGCAGATGTGTCTTTTGTTAATGCTTCTAATGAATTAAATGTTGAAGCTTTTAAAAATTGGAGGAATGAATATAATAGTCTTATTCCAGTAGAAGAAGGAGGTAAAATTAAAGTTTCTCGCGAAGTAGAAAAAATGTCAAAATCGAAATACAACGTGGTTAATCCAGACCAAATTTGTGAAGAATATGGCGCGGACAGCCTACGATTGTTTGAAATGTTTTTAGGGCCGTTAGAACAAGCAAAACCTTGGAAAACTTCTGGTATATCTGGAGTTTCATCGTTCTTAAAGAAATTATGGAAGTTGTATTTTAACGGAGAAAACTTTGAAGTTTCTGACGCAGCACCCACAAAAGATGAGTTAAAAACCTTGCATAAAACCATTAAAAAAGTAGAAGAAGATATCGAGAATTTCTCTTTCAACACCTCAGTTTCTACGTTTATGATTGCAGTAAATGAGTTAACTGTATTGAAATGTAACAAACGCGCTATTTTAGAACCGTTGGCAATTTTAGTATCGCCATACGCACCACATATTGCTGAAGAATTATGGAGTTTGTTGGGACATAAAGAAAGCATTGCTAAAGCAGATTTCCCAATTTTTGAGGAAACCCATTTGGTAGAAAGTTCTAAAACCTATCCGGTTTCATTCAATGGTAAAATGCGTTTTACTATGGATTTATCTTTAGATTTATCAAAAGAGGAGATTGAAAAAGCGGTAATGGCACACGAAAAAACAATTGCACAACTTGCTGGCAGAGAGCCAAAGAAAGTAATTATTGTGCCAGGTAAAATCATCAACATCGTCGGCTAGCACACGCAGTGTGCGTTTGGCATTTAAGTTGTTTTTGGATACCTATTTATAATAAACTACATGTCATTCCTGTGAAAAAAGGAATCCAAATTAAGACATTATTGATTCCTGCCTTTGCAGAAATGATAATCTAATTAAAAGTCATTACTCAGTTTGTAATGACTTTTTTATTTAACTATCTTGTGGCTTTAAAATGTGTGGTAACACAAAACGCATTTAAACAGAAAAACAACATAGATGTTTAAAAACTTATCATTACGGATTCGTATTTTCTTAGCCATGATTTTATTGGTGCTGTTGGCATCCGTTTTAATTCTTGGTGTTACCATTTATCAATATGATGAGCAAACAAAAGACTACAACATTTCTCGTTTTGCTAGAAAAGAAAAATCGGTAATCTCTAGTATAGAATTTGAATTAAAAAGAGAATTAAGAGAACCTTTAAGCACTGAAATGTTAGGTAAAATTTTTCAAAATAGAATCTACGAAATTGCCTCTACACATAAATTAAACATTACTATTTTTGATTTAGAAGGAAACCTCATACTCACTTCAAACACCATTAATTCTTTTGATACTTCAAAAGAAGAACTCGCATTATCGGGTCAAGTTTTAGAAGATTTAGAAACGCTACCATCTCAAAGAGTTTTTAGCAATGTTGTTATAAACAGTATCAGTCATGAAACCTCTTATACCTACATTACCGACTTAAAATTTAGACGAATTGGCGTGTTAGAATTAAAGTTTTCTCAAGACAATTCTGAAGAAGAAAAAGAATTGAGAGAGTTTATGATTAGATTGGCGTATGTATATTTATTTATGCTAATATTAGCTATTGCGTTGGCTTATTTTTTATCGAGTTATATTACAAGATCTATCAAAACAATTTCTCAAAAAATTCATGAAACACGTTTAAATAAACGAAATGAAAAAATCGAATTTAAATCTGGAAGCACAGAAATAAGCACGCTAGTAAATGCGTATAACAGAATGATAGATGAACTGCAAGAAAGTGCAGTAAAATTAGCGCAAAGTGAGCGAGAGCAAGCTTGGAGAGAAATGGCAAAACAAGTGGCGCACGAAATTAAAAACCCGTTAACACCAATGCGATTGTCGGTACAAAGTTTTGAAAGAAAATTTGATCCAGAAGACCCTAACATCAAAGAAAAATTAAAAGAATTTAGTCAAACATTAATTCAACAAATAGATGTAATGAGTTCTATTGCATCAGCCTTTTCTGATTTTGCTAAAATGCCAACACAGAAAAGAGAAAAAATTGATGTTGTAGCAGTAGTTAAATTAGCTTTAGATATTTTTAATGAAAACTTTATTTCCTATTCTTTTACAGATGATTCATTAATTGCAAATCTTGATAAAACACAATTGATAAGAATTGTTACCAATTTAATTACAAATGCAACTCAAGCAGTAGAACAAGTTCAAAACCCTAAAATAGAAGTTCTTGTTTCTTCAGAAAATGACACGATAAAAATTGCAGTAACAGACAATGGAAAAGGAATAGACGATGCTGTAAAAGATTTGATATTTGAACCTAAATTTACCACTAAAACAAGTGGAATGGGGTTAGGATTACCTATTATAAAAAAGATTATTGAAGCAAATAACGGATCAATAAATTTTGTTTCTTCTAAAGAAAAAGGAACAACATTTACTGTAACGCTTCCAAAAACATAAACAAATGAATTTCGAAAACTTACTAATTTCAAGAGAAAATGGTTGTGCAATTATTACCATTAATAGACCAAAAAAATTAAATGCCTTAAACATCGAAACCATTGAAGAATTGCATGATGCTTTTAAAAAGTTAGATTCTGATTCTTCTGTAAAAACAATTCTTATTACCGGAAGTGGAGAAAAAGCATTTGTTGCTGGAGCAGATATTTCTGAGTTTGCTCATTTTTCTGTTGAAGAAGGAGAAGATTTATCTAGAAGGGGACAAGAAATTTTGTTTGATTTTGTAGAAAATCTATCAACTCCTGTTATTGCAGCAGTCAATGGTTTTGCGCTAGGTGGCGGCTTAGAATTGGCAATGGCTAGTCATTTTAGAATTGCTTCAGACAATGCAAAAATGGGATTGCCAGAAGTATCTTTGGGTGTTATTCCTGGTTACGGAGGTACACAACGTCTAGCCCAACTAGTTGGTAAAGGAAGAGCCATGGAAATGGTAATGACTGCTGGAATGATTTCTGCAGAAGAAGCGAACAAATTTGGGTTGGTAAATCATATAACAACTCAAGAAGAATTGTTGCCTTTAGCAATGAAACTAGCTGCTAAAATTTCTAGAAATTCTTCAATCGCAATTAGCGCTGCAATGAAAGCAATAAATGATAATTATAAAGATGGCGTCAACGGATTCGAAACCGAAATCTCTGAATTTGGACATTGTTTTGGAACCGAAGATTTTAAAGAAGGAACTAGCGCATTTTTAGAAAAAAGAAGCGCCAATTTTCCAGGAAAATAAAATTTTAAGATAAAGTTGCTGTCAATCTGAAATTGATGCGGAATCTAAACTTCTAAATATTCATTTAGATTCCTGCATTCGCAGGAATGACAAGCGTCTAATTTCTTGTTTCTCTTTTCTCGTATCTTATTTAAAGCCATTCCATTCAGCATAAAATTGGGCTAAAAATTGTTCCATATAAACATGTCTTTCAGTAGCAATTTGTTGCCCAGTTTTGGTATTCATTTTGTCTTTTAGCAATAGCAATTTTTCGTAAAAATGATTGATGGTTGGTGCGTCAGAATTTTTATATGCTTCTTTTGTCATATTTAAATTTGGCGCAATCTCTGGATTGTATAAAGTTCTATTTTTAAATCCACCATAATTAAAACAACGTGCAATTCCGATGGCTCCAATAGCATCTAAACGATCTGCATCTTGAATGACATCTAATTCAGGGGAGGTAAATTTTATCCCGTTTTCTAAACTAGATTTAAAAGAAATATAATTGATGATGTTTTCAACATGAAGGATAATAGATGCCTCAACTTTTTGAGTTTTTAAAAACCCACGAGCTATTTTTGGGCCGATAGTTTCATCACCATTATAAAATTTGGCATCTGCAATATCGTGCAACAAAGCGCCTAGCGAAACAATAAATGTGTCAACATTTTCATCTTTTGCAATCAACAAAGCATTTTTATACACACGTTCTATGTGAAACCAATCGTGTCCGCCTTCTGCACCTTTCAAGGTTTCTTTTACAAAAGCTATGGTATTTTCTATAATCTGTTGTTTGTTCATAGGATAAAAATAAAAAAACCACGTTCATCAACGTGGTTTTATCTAATAATTTTTCGCCTACAAAGGCAATCAATCTAAATCGGTTTAACAAAACTCTTCGTAAGCTTGTGCTAAATTTTGTGCAATCATTTGCGCAGATCTTCCTTCAATATGATGACGCTCTAACATGTGCACTAAATTACCATCTTTAAACAACGCAATTGCTGGAGACGATGGAGGAAAAGGAATCATGTATTCTCTTGCTTTCTGAGTAGATTCTTTTTCAACACCTGCAAAAACAGTGGTTAAGTTTTTTGGAGTTTTATCTGCTCCTAAAGAAGCAATTGCACCTGGTCTTGCAGTACCTGCAGCACAGCCACAAACTGAGTTTACCATCACTAAGGTTGTTCCTTCTTTGGCCAAAGCGGTGTCAACATCTTCAGCAGTATATAAAGCTTCAAAACCAGCGTTTATCAATTCGTCACGCATTGGTTTTACTAATTCTTCTGGATACATATTTTATAAAATTTTAAGCAACAAAGATACAGATAAATATTAGGAAACAAAACAATCAGAAACTAACAAACTGTTAACTTTTATAGAAAGCAATTATATGTATCTTTGAAACTTTTAAAAGAGATTTGAATGGGAAATTTTACCAAATGGCTAGGTGCCGGATTAGGTTTTACCTTGGGTGGCCCGATTGGAAGTATTATTGGGTTTGCTGTTGGAAGTTTTGTTGATGGGTTTTCAAAAGACGATATTGTAAGGGAGTTTCAAGAAGCTCAAAATAAAGGCACTACTAGAAAAACACAATCTGGAGATTTTGAAATCAGTTTATTGATTTTAGCTTCTGTTGTTATCAAAGCAGACGGAAAAGTAGACCAACGCGAATTAGATTTTGTACGTTCTCAATTTGTTGGGATGTATGGTAAAGAACGAGCAAATCATGCATTTAAACTCTTTAGTGGAATCATTAAAAAAGAGGTTTCTGCACACCAAGTTTGTGAGCAAATTCGTCAACACATGCCACACGCATCAAGATTGCAATTGTTACATTTCTTATTTGGTATAGCAAAAGCAGATCAGTTTGTAACAGGATCTGAAGTCGAAGAAATTAGAAAAATAGCAGGGTATTTAAACATCAATCAATACGACTATGAATCTATTAAAGCGATGTTTTATGATGAATCTGATAGTGCGTATAAGATGTTAGAAATTACAAAATCTGCAACAGATGATGAGTTGAAAAAAGCCTATAGAAAAATGGCAAAAAAATACCATCCAGACAAATTACACGGTCTTGGTCCAGAGCATATCAAAGGAGCTGAAGAAAAGTTTTCACAAATTCAAAATGCTTACGAAAAAATTAAAAAAGAACGCGGAATTTAATAAAGATTCGTTTTTTTTGAATAAGAATACAAAACACCTCTTAAAAAGGTGTTTTTTTATGCAATAAACTCTCAAAATCCAAGAAAATATGTAATTTCGCACATCGATTATTTAGAAGGAACATATGAGCGCGAAATTTGCTGAATATAAAGGACTTGACTTACCAAAAGTTGCAGAAGAAATCTTACAATCTTGGGAAGAGAATAACATCTTTGAAAAGAGTATTACTACACGTGAAGGAAATGAGCCATTTGTGTTTTTTGAAGGACCGCCTTCTGCTAACGGTTTGCCTGGTGTACATCATGTTTTAGCAAGAGCTATAAAAGATATTTTTCCTCGCTACAAAACCATGAAAGGCTTTCAAGTAAAAAGAAAAGCAGGTTGGGACACCCATGGGTTGCCTATAGAACTGGGTGTAGAAAAAGAACTCGGAATTACCAAAGAAGATATTGGAACCAAAATTACTGTAAAAGAATACAACGAAGCTTGTAAAAAAGCAGTAATGCGCTATACAGATATTTGGAACGACATGACGCGTAAAGTAGGTTATTGGGTAGATATGGAAGACCCATACATTACCTATAAGCCAAAATACATGGAATCTGTTTGGTGGTTGTTAAAGCAAATTTATAACAAGAATTTATTATACAAAGGCTATACGATTCAGCCGTATTCTCCAAAAGCAGGAACAGGATTGAGTTCTCACGAATTAAATCAACCTGGAACCTACCAAGATGTTACTGATACTACGGTTGTTGCTCAGTTTAAAACGATAAAAAACACCTTGCCAGAATTTTTACAAGTTGATGGAGATGTGCACTTTTTAGCGTGGACAACGACTCCTTGGACTTTACCAAGTAATACGGCATTAACAGTTGGGCCAAAGATTGATTATGTGTTAGTGGACACTTTTAATCAATACACCTTTGAGCCTATAAAAGTTGTGTTGGCTAAGAATTTAGTTGGAAAACAATTTGCAGGGAAAAAGTTTAATCAAGTTAAAGATGCAGCAGAATTAGCAAGTTATTCAGAAGAAGATAAACAAATTCCGTTTTTAGTTTTAAACGAATTCAAAGGAAGAGATCTAGTCGGAATTAAATATGAGCAATTATTAACCTATGCTTTGCCTTACGAAAATGCAGAAAATGCTTTTAGAGTTATTTCTGGAGATTTTGTAACTACTGAAGACGGAACAGGAATTGTACATACCGCTCCAACTTTTGGTGCAGATGATGCCATGGTTGCAAAACAGGCTACACCTGAAATTCCGCCACTTCTAGTCCTAGACGATAATGGAAACCCAGTTCCTTTAGTAGATTTACAAGGGAAATTTAGACCAGAATTGGGCGAATTTGGAGGGAAGTATGTAAAGAATGAATATTATAATGACGGTGAAGCTCCAGAAAAATCGGTTGATGTAGAATTAGCCATCAAATTAAAAACAGAAAACAAAGCCTTTAAGGTAGAAAAATATGTGCATAGTTACCCGAATTGTTGGAGAACAGATAAACCTATTTTGTATTATCCATTAGATTCTTGGTTTATCAAAGTTACTGATGTAAAAGACAGAATGCATGAATTGAACGAAACGATAAACTGGAAACCAGCATCAACGGGAACAGGTCGTTTTGGAAACTGGTTAAAAAACGCCAATGATTGGAACTTATCTCGTTCTCGTTTTTGGGGAATTCCATTACCAATTTGGAGAACAGAAGACGGTAAGGAAGAAATCATAATCGGTTCTGTTGAAGAATTGAAATCAGAAATGGAACGTGCCGTTCAGGCAGGTGTTATGGACAAGGATATTTTCTTGGAATTTGAAGTAGGAAATATGTCTGAAGAGAATTATGACAATATCGACTTGCATAAAAATGTAGTTGATCAAATTACCTTAGTTTCTGCATCTGGAAAACCAATGAAACGCGAAAATGATTTGATTGATGTTTGGTTCGATTCAGGTTCAATGCCTTATGCACAATGGCATTATCCATTTGAAAATAAAGAATTGATAGACAATAATGAAAGTTTTCCAGCTAATTTTATTGCCGAAGGAGTAGATCAAACAAGAGGTTGGTTTTATACATTACATGCTATTGGAACCATGGTTTTTGATTCAGTTGCGTATAAAAATGTAGTTTCTAACGGGTTGGTTTTAGATAAAAACGGACAGAAAATGTCGAAGCGTTTAGGAAACGCAACAGATCCTTTTGAAACGTTAAAAACCTACGGAGCAGATGCTACACGTTGGTATATGATTAGCAATGCAAATCCGTGGGATAATTTAAAATTTGATCTTGAAGGAATTGCCGAAGTTAGAAGAAAGTTTTTTGGAACTCTTTACAACACCTATTCGTTTTTTACTTTGTATGCAAACATTGACAATTTTACCTATGCAGAAGCAGATGTTCCATTACATGAAAGACCAGAAATAGATCGTTGGATTTTATCAGAATTACATTCACTTACAAAAAGAGTTGATGCTTTTTATGCGGATTACGAACCAACAAAAGCAACCAGAACAATTTCTGACTTTGTGCAAGAATACTTGAGTAACTGGTATGTAAGATTGTGTAGAAGACGTTTTTGGAAAGGAGATTATCAGCAAGACAAAATTTCTGCCTATCAAACTTTGTATACGTGTATGCTAACCGTAGCAAAATTAAGTGCCCCAGTAGCACCATTTTTTATGGATAGATTGTATACAGATTTAACAAAAGCAACAGGAAAAGAGCATTTTGAATCTGTGCATTTAGCAGAATTTCCAAAGTTTGATACATCGTTTATTGACGAGTCATTAGAACGTAAAATGGAAAACGCACAAACTATTTCTTCGTTGGTTTTATCATTAAGAGCAAAAGAAAAAATAAAAGTTCGTCAACCATTACAAAAGATCATGATTCCGGTATTGGATGCACAACAAAAAGAAGAAATTTTAGCAGTTTCTGATTTGATAAAACATGAAGTAAACGTAAAAGAAATAGAGTTGTTAGATGATGCTTCTGGAATTTTAGTGAAACAAATTAAGCCTAACTTTAAAACGCTTGGACCAAAGTTTGGACGTGATATGAAGTTGATTTCTAATACCATTCAAAACTTTAGTCAAGAAGATATTTTTAAGATAGAAAAAGATGGAAATCTTTCTATAAAAATTGATGAAAAAAGTATACATTTGGAAATCTCAGATGTAGAAATTTCATCGAAAGACATTGAAGGTTGGTTGGTTGCAAATGCACAAGGATTAACCGTTGCTCTAGATGTTACTATTTCTGAAGAATTACGTAAAGAAGGAATTGCTAGAGAATTGGTAAATAGAATTCAAAATTTACGAAAAGATTCTGGTTTTGAAGTTACAGATAAGATACAACTTACCGTTTTAAATTATCAAAACTTACAAGAATCTGTATTAGAAAATAAAGAATATATAATGAGTGAAACTCTAACTAAAGAATTGGTTTTTGTGGACTCATTAACTGATGGAACTGAAATTGAATTTGATGACATCAAAAGTAGAATATTAATTAATAAAATGTAGGAGTTATGTCAGACAGCATCGTGAGATATTCAGATAAAGACTTACAAGAGTTTAAAGAAATTATTGAGAAAAAAATAGCAAGAGCCAAAGAAGATTTAGCTCTATTGGAAAGTTCATACAAAAATGATGCAGATAATGGTACAGATGACACATCTCCATCATTTAAATCATTTGATGAAGGTTCAGATACTATGGCTAAAGAAGCCAATGTGCAATTAGCCATTCGTCAAGAAAAGTTTATTAGAGATTTAAAAAATGCGCTACAACGAATAGAAAACAAGACCTATGGTGTTTGTAGAGTTACAGGAAAATTAATAATGAAGGAACGCCTAAAATTAGTTCCGCATGCAACACTTAGCATAGAAGCTAAAAGAAATCAATAAAAAAAAGCAACCAAATTTGGTTGCTTTTTTTTATCAAACTACAAGGATTTTATTTAAAATTGCTAGTCCTTATAATCTTTTGAATAGAAATGATTTATGAAAACTAGAACAATCATAATAATATTCCTATTTTTGTTGAGTACACATTAACACATTACTATGTCCAAAAAAACCATTGCAATTACCACTGTTTTTTTAGCATTACTTATAGATCAAGTAAGTAAAATTTACATAAAAACACATTTCGAAATTCAGGAAAGTATTCACGTTTTCGATTGGTTTAGAATTCATTTTACAGAAAATAATGGCATGGCATGGGGTTTTGAATTTGGGGGTAAAGCAGGGAAGTTATTTTTAACTCTATTTAGAGTGGTGGCTGTATTTGGAATTATTTATTGGTTGCGAAACACCATTAAAAGAAATGCTCCAACGGTTATTGTATTGGCTATTTCTTTAGTGCTTTCAGGGGCATTCGGGAACATCATTGATTCAGTGTTTTATGGAGTAATTTTTGATGCGCCAGCTCACGGAATAGCGACACTTTTTGCAGAAAATCCGTATGGAGAATTATTTCACGGTAGAGTTGTAGACATGTTGTATTTTCCGATTTATGAAGGCGAAAACTTTACGTTTTTCAATGCTATTTTTAACGGAGCAGATTCTTTTATCACCATCGGTGTTGCGCTATTGTTTATCTTTAATAAGCAAGCATTTCCACCTGAAAAAAAGAAAGAGGAAAAACAAGAGCTTGCTTCTAAATAGTTAAAACATCTTTTTATTTTCATAAAAACAAGGATGAAGATACGCTATAAAAAACGTATTTTCGTAGTATGTCTAATGCTTTAGAAATCCAAATTAAATCGTTGCCAAATTCTCCTGGCGTATATCAATATTTTGATACAAACGATGTTATCATCTATGTTGGTAAAGCAAAAAATCTAAAAAAAAGAGTCGCTTCTTACTTTACTAAAAATCATGAAAATGGTAAAACCAAAGTTTTAGTAAAGAAAATTGTTAGCATAAAACACATTGTTGTAGATACAGAAACAGATGCATTGTTGTTAGAAAACAATCTGATTAAAAAGTATCAACCAAAATACAATGTGATGCTTAAAGATGATAAAACGTACCCTTGGATTTGTATTAAAAACGAACGTTTCCCAAGAATTTTTTTAACAAGAAATGTTGTAAAAGATGGATCAGAATATTTTGGACCTTACACATCAATTAGAACAGCAAAAGCATTGTTAGATTTAATAAAAGAGCTTTATACATTACGTACGTGTAATTACGATTTAAGCAAAGAAAAAATTGCCGCTAAAAAATATAAAGTTTGTTTAGAATATCATTTAGGGAATTGTAAGGCTCCTTGTGAAAATTTACAAACAGAAGAAAATTATCAAGCAGATGTTTCTGCAATTAGAAATATTGTAAAAGGGAACTTTAAAGAGTCTTTAGAAAAATTTTCTGAGTTGATGCAAGGTTTTGCATCGAAAATGGAATTCGAAGAAGCGCATAAAATAAAAGAAAAAATAGATCAATTAGCAAACTACCAGGCAAAATCTACCGTGGTAAATCCAAGTATTAATAATGTAGATGTGTTTTCTGTTATTTCTGACGAAAGCTATGGCTATGTGAACTTTTTTAAAATTGCCAACGGTTCAATCATACAATCTCATACTACAGAAATTAAGAAAAAACTAGATGAATCTGATAAAGAATTGTTAGAATTATCAATCATAGAAATTCGTCAACGCTTCAATTCGCAATCAAAAGAAATCTATGTTCCGTTTGCTGTAGAGCTTGGAGATGATATAAAGGTTACCATTCCAAAAACGGGAGATAAAAAACGAATTGTTGAACTGTCAATAAGAAATGCGCGTTATTTTAGACAAGATCGATTTAAACAATTAAAAATTGTGGATCCAGATAGGCATGCCAACAGAATTATGTCTCAAATGAAAGCGGATTTACGCTTAAAAGAAGAGCCAAGACATATCGAATGTTTTGACAACTCCAACATTCAAGGAACACATCCGGTTGCAGCCTGTGTAGTTTTTAGAAATGGAAAACCTAGTAAAAAAGAATACAGACATTACAATATTAAAACGGTTGTTGGACCAGATGATTTTGCTTCGATGGAAGAAGTTGTTTTTAGACGCTATAAAAGATTATTAGCAGAGAACGAATCGTTACCTCAACTAATAATTATTGATGGCGGAAAAGGGCAATTATCTTCTGCGTTAAAAAGCTTAGATATTTTAGGATTAAGAGGTAAAATTGCCATTGTTGGTATTGCCAAAAGGTTGGAAGAAATTTATTATCCGGGAGATTCTGTCCCGTTGTATTTAGATAAAAAATCGGAAAGTTTAAAAGTGATACAGTTTTTAAGAAATGAAGCACATCGCTTTGGAATAACGTTTCATAGAAATAAAAGAAGTAAAAGCGCCATACAATCAGAATTAGAACAAATACCGGGTATTGGTAAGCAAACCATTACCACATTATTGCGTAAATTTAAATCTGCAAAAAGAGTAAAAATGGCTACATTAGAAGAGTTAGAAATAGAAGTTGGAAACTCTAGAGCAAAAACTATATTTGAATACTTTAACAATACACCTGAATGAAAAAAATACTTTTCATATTTCTACTAACCTCAATGGTTGTTTTTTCACAAAAAAAGCAACCAAAAATAGGATTGGTTTTAAGTGGAGGTGGAGCAAAAGGCTTTGCACATGTTGGTGTTTTAAAAGAAATTGAAAAAGCAGGAATTCAAATAGATTATATTGGTGGAACAAGTATGGGAGCCATTATTGGAGGTTTGTATGCTGCAGGCTATAGCGCAAGTCAAATAGAAAAAATTGTTATTGACACAGATTTTTATACGTTATTACAAGATAAGAACCCAAGAAAGTCAAAACCTTTTTTTGATAAAGAGCATGGAGAAAAGCACTCACTTGTATTGCCAATAAATCAAGGGAAAATAGGTTTGCCCCAAGGTGTTTCTAAAGGGCAAAATGTACTAAGTTTTTTAACACAATTATTATCTCCTGTAGATTCTATTTCAGATTTTTCTAAACTTCCAATTCCGTTTTTTTGTATTGCAACAGATGTAGAAACAGGAAATCAAGTAAAGCTTACAAGTGGCTCTTTACCTTTAGCACTGAGAGCTAGTGGCTCTTTCCCTACCTTACTAAACCCAATAGAAATAGAAGGTAAATTATTAATTGATGGAGGCGTTGCAAATAATTTCCCAGTTGATGAAATGAAAAAAACGGGGGTAGATATTATCATTGGAGTAGATGTACAATCAAAATTAGTCGACAAGGAAAATATAAAAACAGTATTAGATGTGTTGAGTCAAATTTCTAATTATCAAATGTATAATAGAAATTCTAGGCAGAAGGCAAAAACAGATGTTTACATCCATCCGGATATTTTTGATTTTACGGTTGTTTCCTTTGATAAATCAATAGAAATATTGTCTAAAGGAACTCAAATTGCAAAAAAATTTACTAAAACGTTCGATAGTATTGCTAAGCTCCAAACAATAAAACGAATTCCTAAAGATTTGGTAAATAAAGATTCAGAATTTGTTGTCGATAAAATAGAAATTTCTGGAAATGAGAATTACACAAGAGCTTATATTTTAGGGAAATTAAACTTACAAGAAAGAGATAAAATCAACTATAAAGAACTTGCAACTAGAGTTAGCTATTTATCAGCAACGGATAATTTTAAGATGATAAAGTTTAACGTAAAAAATTCTTCTAAGGGTAAAGTTGTTTTTATAGACGTTAAGGAAAACAAGAAAAATGCAAATTTAAGATTGGGAGTACATTATGACTTGGTTTATAAATCTGGGGTTTTAATCAACTTAAATAAAAAGAATATTTTATCTAAAAATGATGCGATCTCTTTAGATTTAGTAGTTGGGGATAAGCCAAGATTTAATTTACAGTATTTTGTAGATAATGGGTTTTATTATAGTTACGGGTTTAGTTCTAGATATAACAGTTTTCAAACCAATGTAAAATCGAATATTCCAGGGATTAACTTAGTCAATTTAAAGTATAGAGATTTTACAAATAGAGTATATATCCAAACAACTTTTGACAGAAAGTTTGCAATAGGTTTAGGCTTAGAACATCAAAAATTATTATCGCAAACAGAAACAATTTCTACATTGACAAATGATCCGTTTGTTTTTGATGATAGTGATTATTTAAATCTCTATTCCTATTTAAAATTAGACACTTATGATGATAAATATTATCCTAAAAAAGGAGTGTTTTTAGTTGCTAGATTTAAGTGGTACATGTCTTCAACAGATTACAAGAAGGATTTTATTCAGTTTTCACAAGTGAGAGGTAAAATAGGGTTTGCAAAAACTTTTTTAAAAGACTTTACTTTTCAGTTTGAGTCAGAGGCGGGCTTTACCCTCGGTGAAGTTAACTCAACAACATTTGATTTTTTATTAGGAGGATATAATCAAAACTTTATTAATAATTATATTCCTTTTTATGGATACGATATCAATGCATTGTCAGAACAATCTTTTTTAAAATCAACATTTAATGTAAGAGTTGGAATTTCAGAAAAACAATTTATTCATTTTTTGGCCAATTTTGCTAGAGTTGATGATAGTGTTTTAAAAGGGGTAGACTTGTTTAATGACACAAAATCTGGGTATGCATTTGGCTATAGCATCAATTCTTTTTTGGGTCCAATAGATTTAAAATATTCTTGGTCTCCAGACACCAAAAAGCAATATTGGTATTTTAATTTGGGTTTTTGGTTTTAGTTCAATGTTAATTTAATGTTATGTAAACGTTTGTTATTTGTTAAAAAATAGGTACATTTGTTTATATCGTTAACATTAAATATACAAACCATGAAAAAAATACTGACCCTAATTGTATTATTTGTTATTGCAAATATCAATGCTCAAGAAGTTGAGCCAACCTATGAAAAAGCAGGAGACATGGTTAAAGCAACCTATTATTATCAAGATGGTTCTATTAAAGAACAAGGATTTTTTAAAGATAAAAAACTAACGGGTCAATGGGTTTCTTACAATCAAAATGGAGAAAAAACAATGATTGCAAATTATGATGCAGGAAAAAAAGTAGGAAAATGGTTTGCTTGGAACAAAAATTCATTAAAAGAAATTACATACAACAACAATAAAGTAATTAGTCTTAAAAAATGGAATGAAGACACCAAACTGGCATCCAACAAAGAATAAAAGACAGTAAAAACAAATTATAAAAAAAACCGCATCATTTAAATGATGCGGTTTTTTTGTTGATAAAAGTTATGCCTTACTTACTTTTTTTATAAAATTTATATTGTAAGTATTGGTAAGCATCTCTAGGTAATATATCAATCCACTTTTTGTATTTAATAAACCATTTAAAACGGATAGAAGAAACACCTTTTGTAAGGTATGCGGCTACAAACGGATGTGCATTTAGCGTAATCTTTTTGTAGTTTTTTCCACTAGATATAATTCTTTCTAACTCAATTTCTATTTTATCAATTAAAACAATAGGAGCTTCTACTTCTCCGTTTATATTCGGATTTGGCTCTCTAGTTTTAATTTCTAATTCTGGTCTTACTCTTTGACGAGTTATTTGCACCAACCCAAATTTACTTGGTGGTAAAATTTTGTGCTTTGTTCTATCAAAAGACATTTCATCTTTCATGTATTGATAGAGCTTTTGTCTATTCTCTGCACTTTGCATATCAATAAAATCAACCACAATAATTCCACCCATATCTCGTAACTGTAATTGTCTTGCAATTTCTTTTGCAGCAATCATGTTAACTTCTAAAGCAGTGTCTTCTTGAGAATTTGCTTTATTAGATCTGTTTCCACTATTAACATCTATAACATGTAAGGCTTCGGTATGTTCTATTACCAAATAAGCACCTTTACTCATAGATACTGTTTTACCAAAAGAAGTTTTTATTTGGCGTTCTATACCATACTTCTCAAATATTGGAGTTTTTGATTTGTGTAGATGTACAATATCTACCTTCTCTGGGTAAATTTCTTGTAAATAGTCTTTAATTTCTACAACTAAAGTCTCATCATTTGTAATAATGTTTGTAAAAGAATCATTCATTACATCTCTTAATATAGAGGATGCTCTGTTTAACTCGCTCAATATTTTTGTTGGAGTATTTGTATTCGCAATGCTTTTACACATGGCTTTCCAACGGTCTAAAGAGTTTTGTAAATCCCTGTCTAACTCTGCTACTTTTTTATCTTGTGCAACAGTTCTTAGTATCACACCAAAACCTTTTGGTTTTATACTTTGGGCTAATCTTTTTAAACGTTCTTTTTCTTTTGGATCTGCAATTTTTTGAGATACAGAAACTCGATTAGAAAAAGGAACTAAAACTAAAAACCTACCAGCTATAGATAGCTCAGAACTAATTCTTGGTCCTTTGGTAGAAATTGGTTCTTTTACAATTTGTACTAATGTGTTTTGTCCTGTTTTAAGGACATCATTAATGTTTCCGTCTTTGTGTATATCTTTCTCAAAGCCGAAATTTTTTAAAGTGAATTCTTTATAATTACCTGTGCTTACTTTCTTAAGGAATTTTGATAAAGAGTTAACTTGTGCACCTAAATCATGATAATGTAAAAAGCCATCTTTTGGATAACCTACGTTTACAAATGCAGCATTTAAGCCAGACAATACTTTTCCTATTTTGGCAATGAAAATATCGCCTACAGAAAATTTATTATCGTTAGTCTCTTTATTTAATTCAATAAGTCTACCATCTCTTAGTAAGGCAAAATCAATATCAGATGAACTTGAACGAATAATTAATTCTGTTTTCATTCTGAATTTGGTTTTATACTACACATAATTGTGTAGATGGATTAAATAATAGTACAGGATTTTTTGCCTGTATGAAGTGTTTAAACTTCTTGTCAATGAACGTTGTTAAGCTTTTAAAGCAAATGCAGAAAAAGTAAGCAATGCTTACTTTTTCTTATGTCTATTTGCTCTAGCTCTTTTCTTACGTTTGTGTGTAGAGATTTTTGCTCTCTTTCTTTTTTTACCACTTGGCATAATTAGATCTTTTTATTAAACCTAAAAAAAGGTTTAGATTAATACTTTTATTATTTTACTAATACGTTCTTTTTTACTCCTTCAGTAAAAGTTTTGGCAGGCTTAAAAGCCGGAATATTGTGAGAAGGAATTTTAATTGTTGTGTTTTTTGAAATATTTCTTCCAGTTTTTTCAGCTCTAGTTTTAATTATGAAGCTACCAAAACCTCTTAAATATACATTATCTCCTTGCTCTAATGCGTCTTTAACCACTTCCATAAATGCTTCAACTGTTTCTAAAACATCCCCTTTTTCAATTCCAGATTTATCTGAAATTTTTGATACGATATCTGCTTTCGTCATGTTAATATATTTGTATGTTTGTTTTATAATTTTGAGGCTGCAAATATATGATAATTAATCTATTCCAAAAACTTAATCCATTAAAATTATGTGAATATTATGATGTAATTTTGCTGCAGCGATTTATAAAATGGACTTTTCTAACAGATTAATTTACTGGTATTTACAAAATGATAGAGATTTGCCTTGGCGAAAAACCAAAAATCCGTATTTTATTTGGCTATCAGAAATAATGCTTCAACAAACCAGAGTTCATCAAGGTTTGTCTTATTATATCACGTTTACAAAAGAGTTTCCAACTGTATTTGATTTGGCAAAAGCTAGTGAATCTAAGGTTTTAAAGCTTTGGCAAGGCTTAGGGTATTATTCTAGAGCTAGAAACCTACATCATTCAGCAAAATATATTGCAAAAGATCTGGATGGTAAATTCCCGTCAACCTACGAAGAAATAAAAAAACTAAAAGGGGTTGGAGATTATACAGCATCAGCAATTTCTTCTATTTGTTTTAATGAATCACAAGCAGTTGTAGATGGAAATGTTTATCGGGTTTTATCTCGATATTTCGGAATTAAAACCCCAATAAATTCATCTGCAGGAATAAAAGAATTTAAAGAATTGGCACAAACATTAATTGATCCGAAACAACCCGGTAGCTACAATCAGGCAATCATGGATTTTGGAGCATTGCATTGCAAACCGCAAAATCCCTTATGTGAAACCTGTCCGTTAAATGATAGTTGTATTGCTTTGGCCAAGAAAACAATTAAACAATTGCCTGTTAAAGAGCAGAAAATAAAGATCAGAAAAAGGTACTTTAATTACTTGGTTTTTATTTCAGATGATAATAAAACCATGTTATCGGAAAGAAAAGGAAAAGGAATTTGGCAAGGTTTGTACGAATTTCCTTTGATAGAAACAGAAAAAGGTATTTCGAAAGAAGAGCTTTCTGTACAGATATCAGAAAAAGAAAATATTGTTCTGTTTAACGAAAACGAAATAGTTCACAAGCTTTCTCATCAACATTTATACACTAAATTTTGGATTGTAAAGAAAGATGTATTGCACGAAAATCAAATAAGTTGGAATTCTATAAAAAAATATCCAGTGCCTATTTTAATCGCTAATTTTTTAGAAAACTTCAATCCTTCAAACGGATATTTTTAGTACATTTGATTATAAATCAGTTTGTTTGTTCATGTCAATTTTTTGAAAGAGCAAATGAAAAAAATATATCAAAAACATGGCAGGAACATTAAATAAAGTAATGCTTATTGGGCATTTAGGGGATGAGGTTAAAATGCATTATTTTGATGGAGGAAACTCAATTGGTCGTTTTCCTATTGCTACAAACGAAACATATACAAATAAACAGACTGGTGAAAAAGTGACTAATACAGAATGGCACAATGTTGTTGTTAGAAACAAATTAGCAGAAATTTGTGAAAAATATTTATCTAAAGGAGATAAAATTTATTGCGAAGGAAGACTTAAAACCCGTCAATGGGAACAAGATGGTCAAAAAAAATATTCTACAGAAATTCATGTTGTTGATATGACTTTTTTAACAACTAAAAAAGAAACGGTAAAACAAGAAGCTCCAACAGAGAAAACAGAAGCACCAACCAATCAAGTTGAAGAAAACGATGATTTACCATTTTAAAAAATTAAACTTTTAAAATTTGGACTCAGAACCCGCAAGTATATTTTTATTATTCGTATTAAAATTCGATTTACTAATTACAATTAACAGTTTAGTATTAGTATTTCTATTGATTTGTTCTGCTTTAATTTCTGGATCAGAAATTGCTTTTTTTTCACTTTCCCAAACACAATTAGACCAACAAACAGAAAAAACCAAAGGAAATAGTTTAGTTGTAAAGTTATTAGAAAGACCAAAAAAACTACTGGCTACCATATTAATAACAAACAATTTTATAAACATTCTTATTGTTCTAATATTTGCTAGTTTAAGTGAACAATTTTTTGGAGATAAAGATTTTTCTATAGAGTGGGGTATAATTTCTATTTCAAGTTATATCATAAAATTTATGATTGAAGTAGTTTTGGTTACTTTTTTAATATTGTTGTTTGGAGAAGTTCTACCAAAAGTATATGCATCTAGAAACTCGTTGAATTTTTCTGAAACAATGGCAAAACCAGTGCTTATTCTAAGAACAATTTTATCAGTTTTTAGCATGCCATTAATACGTTTAACAGGAGCTGTAGAAAAACGATTAGGTGGTAAAAACTCTAATTTTTCTGTAGAGAAATTATCACAAGCTTTAGAACTTACATCAGACGAAACAACAACAAAAGAAGAAAAGAAAATTCTACAGGGAATTGTCACTTTCGGAAATACAGAAACGGTTCAAATAATGAAACCTCGTATAGATATTTTTGCAATTTCTGATGAAGAGGCCTACAAAGAAGTATTAGAAAAAATTGTAAAGAGAGGTTATTCTAGAAATCCAGTATATCATGAGTCTATAGATAATATTATTGGAGTTTTATACGCAAAAGATTTACTAGAGCATTTAGACAAAACTAAATTTAAGTGGCAAAGTTTATTACGAGAACCTTTTTTCGTTCCAGAAAATAAAAAACTAGACGACTTACTAAGTGAGTTTCAAGAAAAGAAAAATCATTTAGCCATTGTGGTTGATGAATATGGTGGCACAAGCGGAATTGTAACGTTAGAAGATGTTATTGAAGAAATTGTAGGGGATATTAATGACGAGTTTGATGATGAAGATTTAGCCTATTCTAAGTTAGATGCAAATAATTATGTGTTTGACGGTAAAACAACGATTAAAGATTTCTGTAAAGTACTAACTCTTGATGATGAAGCTGTTTTTGAGGAAGAAAAAGGAGAGTCTGAAACGTTAGCTGGGTTTATTTTAGAAATCTCAGGAAAATTCCCAAGAAAAGGAGAGAAAATAATTTTCCATAATTTTTCGTTTACAGTAGAAGCCCTTGACAAAAAACGAATTAAACAAGTTAAAGTAACTAGATTACATGCGTAATTTTTTCACCCTTTTTTTAGTTGGAATTTTATTTTCTTCTTGCAAAGAAGATGTTTTGCCAAAACCAAAAGCTTATTTGAATTTAAAATATCCAAGCGTTACTTATCAAAAAGTTCTTGTTGCAAAGCCTTATAGCTTTGAGGTTTCTTCGAATGTAGAACTAATTGAGCAACCAAAGTATTGGCGACAAATTAGATATCCGAAATTAAAAGCAACCGTAAATATTACCTACAGACCTATAGTAAACAATTTAAAGGAATTGTTAGTAGAGTCTGAAAAGTTGGTGTATGAGCATGCTGTAAAAGCTGAGGAAATTACCACAAAAAACTTCGAAAATTACGAGAAACGTGTTTTTGGGAGTATGCAAGAAATTTCTGGAAATGCGGCTTCGCAAATTCAATTTCACTTAACTGATAGTACAGACAATTTTATAAAAGGCGCTTTGTATTTTTATGTAAAGCCGAATTATGATTCTATTTTACCAGCAGTAGCATATATTAAAAAAGATATCATACGTTTGATAGAAACATTAGAATGGGAGAATAAATAAACGAATTAAGCTTTCACTTTTCTACTTTGTAACCACAAATAAAATTGCAATCCAAATAAAACTGCTCCAGCTAATAAATGTGTTGCCTGAGTTCCCATTGGAAATTCTGCATAATACATTAAAATCCCCGTAATGGTTTCTAAAAAGAGTAAAAACACCACCCAATTTACTAACTTATACCCTAAGTTTTTAAGTTGATTTAGATAAAACAATCCTAAGTTTATCAATACGATAGCGATGGTAAATGATCTATGGAAATAAAATTTAAAATTTGGGTTTAACAAACTGTAATTTTTGTTTTCGAACCCAAATAGTTTTACTTGTTCATCAATAAATTGACGTACTTGAGTTCCCATTGCAATTTGTATCAAGCTAAAAACCGCAGAAATAATTAATAAATTACTAAAAAGAGAATTATAACGATACGTGCTATCTTCTTTATTTGCTCCAAAAGATTTGTTAGAAGTAATAAAACGAAGACGTAATAAAAGCGCAATAATGATTAAACCACCTACCATATGAATGGTAATAATAGTTGGCTTTAAATTAGAATCGACCACAATTTTACCTAACCAAGCTTCTACTAACATTAAGATAAAAGCCAGCCAAGCCAAAATGGTAATTTCTTTATTTTCTTTCCAATATTTTAATGATGAAAGGATTAAAAACAAGAAGAAAACACCAGCAACTGCAGAAGCTAATCGATTTATATATTCTGTCCAGGTATGGTACTTATTAAATGTTGCATAACTGTGTTTTGTATATTTTGCCCAGTTATTAGCTGCAAAAGTTAAGTAGGTTTTTACATCTTTTTGAGCAACATATAAGGTTTCATCTTTAATGATGATCACTCCTTTTTTGTAATCAGTATTTGGCTGCCAAGTAATTTGTTCTTCAGAAGTTGGCGGAATAAAATATCCAAAACATTTTGGCCAATCTGGGCAACCCATTCCAGAACCAGTCATTCTAACTACAGAACCCGCTAAGAAAATTACATAAACAGAAATTAAAGAAAGCTTTACAAATAAAGGAAGTCGTTTTTTCACAGCACCTATTTTTCTACCGGATCAAAATTAGCAACTTGTTTAGAACTTTTTACAGTATATAAACCACCACCTGCAATTCCGTTAATAAAAGTATTAATGTCTTCAGCAGAAATGGTATTTGCATCAAATTCTACCAACCCTAAACTATCTTTAAAGATTACTTTTGCAGAGGTAATACCTGCTTTTTTAGAAAGTTTAGACTGTATGGTTTTTGCACACCCAATTTCGCAAGTCATTCCAGAAATATTAATGGCTACTTTTTGCATTTTTGGTGTTTTTGCAATGCTTACTTCAGGAGCTTTTTTTGTTTCTGTGTTACAAGCAGAAAGTGTAAAAACAGCGATTAATACAATTGCAAATATTTGTTGAATTTTCATAATAAATTTAAGTTATCTAATAATGCTACAAATTTATCAATTAATTGTTTTAAATCAGTAGAATTAAACGACTTTTGTCAAAGATAAATAGTTAAAAATGGATTCTAAGAATCAAAAATGGATTTATTTAGGGATTCTAGCATTGGTTTGGGGAAGTTCCTTTATTTTGATGAAAAAAGCATTGATAGGTTTAACTCCTATTCAACTAGGTGCTTTACGGATTTTAATTGCAGCTATTTTTTTATTACTGATAGGACATAAAAGCATTAAAGAAATTCAAAGAAGACACTGGAGGTACATTGCCTACACTGCGATTTTAGGAACTTTTATCCCTGTTTTTTTATTCGCCTACGCTGTTAGTGGAATAGACAGTTCTATTGCATCAATATTAAATTCGCTGACACCTTTTAATACACTTATTTTTGGCGCTTCTTTTTTTGGGTTTACCTTTAAAAAACAGCAACTAATAGGGATTCTTATCGGATTGATTGGGACAATTATACTGATTTTAAAAGGAGCAGATTTAAATCCAAATCAGAATTATTGGTTTTCAATTTTAATCATTATTGCATCAATTGGATATGCTTTTAATGTAAATATTGTAAAAAAGCACTTGCACGATATTAGTGCATTAAGTATTGTGGCAGGAAACTTTTTATTGTTGATTATTCCGGCATTATTAGTGTTATCAATGACCGATTTTTTCACTACTTTTCAAATGAATCAAACCAGCATCAATTCTTTAGGCTTCATTACAATTTTAGCAATTGTAGGTACTGGTTTAGCGAAAGTTTTATATAATAAAATGGTGCATTTGGCTACGCCAATCTTTGCATCATCTGTAACCTATTTAATTCCGATTGTTGCCGTTTTTTGGGGAATTTTAGATGGAGAAAAACTAAGTTTAATTCAATTATTTGCCGCAGTAATCATTTTACTTGGAGTCTATTTGGTAAACAAGAAAAAATAACTCGTTGTAAATCTTAAAATTACTACTAAAAAACGTTTAATTTTGCTATTGTAGATTTAAGAATAAAATGTATATTTGCACCCGCATTTTCATTAAGAAGATGCATTAATTAAAGTATAAATACGCAAAACTAATAGTATGTACGCAATCGTAGAGATAGCAGGGCAGCAATTTAAAGTAGCAAAAGACCAAAAAGTTTACGTTCACCGTTTACAAGGAGAAGAAGGATCAAAAGTTTCTTTTGATAATGTTCTTTTAGTAGATGATAAAGGAAATGTAACTATTGGCGCCCCAGCTATAGAAGGAGCCTCAGTAACGGCAAAAATCTTAGAGTCACTTAAAAGGTGATAAAGTAATCGTCTTTCAAAAAGAAAAGAAGAAAAGGATACAAAAAGAAAAATGGACATCGTCAGTATTTAAGCGAAATTCAAATTGAAGCTATCGCTGCTATCTGGTGCTAAAAAAACAGCCAAAAGAAAAGCTGCTCCTAAAAAGGCTGCTCCTAAAAAAGCTGAGGTAACAGAATCAGCAGCAACTGTTGATTATGAGTTCGAATGACAGTAGCAGAATTAAAAGACTGCAGCTAAAGCAAGCAGGAATTAAAGGATATACTTCTTCTAGAAGAAAGCAGAATTAATTGAAGCTTTAACTAAGATAAAATAACCAATTTTAAAACCATACAATCATGGCACATAAAAAAGGAGTAGGTAGTTCGAAGAATGGTAGAGAATCAGAATCGAAACGACTAGGTGTTAAAATCTTTGGAGGACAAGCTGCAATAGCAGGTAACATTATTGTTCGTCAAAGAGGAACAACTCACAACCCAGGAGAAAATGTATATATGGGGAAAGACCATACATTACATGCTAGAGTTGACGGCGTTGTTCAATTCCAAAAGAAAAGAGACAATAAATCGTATGTTTCTATTGATCCTTTTGAGGTTTAAGAAGATCAAGAAATAATATAAACTCTCAAACTTTTGTTTGGGAGTTTTTTTATGTCTCAATTTTGTACATTTACATCGCATGAGATTCGTTTATAATTTTATCATTTTTCTAACAACTTTTTTGTTGTCAATTATAGCTTTGTTTGATAAGAAAATAAAGCTTTTTGTTATTGGTAGAAAAGCCTCTTTTAACAAATTATCTTCGGTTAAAAATGATCCAAATGTAATTTGGATTCATGCTGCCTCTTTGGGTGAATTTGAACAAGGAAGACCAATTATAGAAAAATTAAAGTCAGAAAATCCAACATATAAAATTGTATTGACTTTTTTCTCTCCTTCTGGATATGAGATTCGTAAAAATTATGAACTCGCCGATGTTGTTTGTTATTTACCAATGGATTCAAAAAGCAATGTTCGTAGGTTTTTACAGATTGTAAATCCCTCGTTAGCTATTTTTATCAAGTATGAATTTTGGCCAAATTATTTACACGCGCTAAAAGAAAGAAATATTCCGACGATTTTGATTTCAGGAATCTTTAGAAAGAATCAAATTTTCTTTAAGTTTTATGGAGGCTTTATGAGAAAATCTTTAAAATCCTTTAATCACTTTTTTGTCCAAGATGAAATCTCTAAAAACTTATTGAAAAGTATAGATATAGATAGCGCAACCATCAGCGGAGACACACGTTTTGATAGAGTGCACGAAATTTTACAACAAGACAATTCGTTAGATTTTATTACAGCATTTAAAAATAATCAATACACTGTTGTCGCTGGAAGTACTTGGAAAGAAGATGAAGCATTGCTAGTAAATTACATCAATACTACTAGTTCTGAAGACGAAAAATTTATCATTGCGCCACATAACATCAATGCGAAAGAGATTGAATTGTTAAAAAAATCAATTCAAAAGAAGGTAGTTTTATTTTCAGAAAGAGAAGGAAAAAACCTCTCTGAATACGATGTTTTTATAGCAGATACCATCGGAATTTTAACCAAAATTTACGCTGCTGCAAATGTAGCTTATGTTGGTGGTGGATTGACTAAAAACGGGGTGCACAATGTGTTAGAACCTGCAACTTTTGGAGTACCCATAGTCATTGGTCCAGCATATAAAAAATACAAAGAAGTTGTAGACTTGGTGGCTTTAAATGGTTGTAAAGTAATTGTAAATCAAAAAGAATTTTCAACTATTTTTACAAAGCTAAAGTCAGACAAAGACAATAGAGAACAATTAGGAAACATAAATCAGAACTTCATTAAAGAGCACATTGGAGCTACTGATACAATATTAAAATTTATCAATCAAAAATTAAATAGTTAATGGAATTTATCTCACAACCTTGGCCATGGTATGTTTCTGGCCCTATGGCAGCAATAATACTATTGTTGATGAATTATTTCGGAAAGGGTTTCGGAGTATCAACAAATTTAGAAACATTTTGCACTATTGGAGGTGCAGGAAAAGCATCAGATTATTTCAAAAAAGATTGGAAAGAGCAAACATGGAGCTTGTTTTTTGTAGCCGGAATTATTATCGGAGGATATCTTTCTTCTCATTATTTAATGTCTTCAGAAAGTATAGCACTAAATCCAGATACAGTTACTGATTTGGCAGAATTAGGATTTGCTAATGCAGGACAGTCCTATTTGCCAGCAGAAATTTTTAACACAGAAAATATTTTTTCACTGAAAGGTTTTGCCATATTAATAGGCGCTGGATTTATGATTGGTTTCGGAGCACGGTATGCAGGCGGATGTACATCTGGACACGCAATTACAGGATTGAGTAGTTTACAATTACCTTCATTATTAGCTGTAATTGGCTTTTTTATAGGTGGTTTAATTATGACTTGGTTTTTACTACCCTTAATATTTTAGCCTATAGTTGGCATTTTTAATTAAAACTAAATGAAAACGTTGTTACTTTGAGCTGAGTCGAGAAGTAAATGTTATCAATAAAAAATATATAAAATGAAAAACATCATATTTTTAATAATAGGTTTACTTTTCGGAATTATTTTAACCAAATCAGAAGTGGTTTCTTGGTATAGAATTTATGAAATGTTTAAATTTCAATCGTTTCAAATGTATGGAATTATTGGAAGTGCAGTTTTAGTATCTATGGTTTTTATGCAGCTTTTTAAAAAGGGAGTTATTAAAAATTACTTGGGTGAAAACATTATCACTAAAGAAAAGAATAAAGGATTTATAAGAACCATAGTTGGAGGAACTATTTTTGGATTTGGTTGGGCATTATCAGGTGCTTGCCCCGGGCCAATGTTTGCATTGGTTGGTCACGGATTTACAAGTATTTTAATTGTATTATTAGGGGCAACAATCGGAGCTTTCATATATGGAGTTCTAAGCAAAAAATTACCTAATTAATGAATCGTTTAGTAGACAGTTTTGGAAGACAAATCAATTACGTTCGGTTAGCAGTTACCGATCGTTGTAACTTGCGTTGTCAATATTGTATGCCTGCTCACGGAATTGAAATTGTACCTAGAAAAGAATTATTAACCTACAAAGAAATGTATCGAGTTATTCGTGTGTTAACGGAATTGGGTGTTAACAAAATTCGTTTAACTGGTGGCGAGCCTTTTGTGAGAAAAGATTTTGTTGGATTTTTAGAAATGTTGTCTTTTAATGATTTGTTAGATGATATCAATATCACAACAAATGGAGCGTTGATTTATAAGCATATTGAAACCCTAGAAACACTCAAAAAAGTAAAAAACATCAATTTGAGTATTGATAGTTTACAAGCTGATAAATTCAATGAAATAACCCGTAGAAATGTGTTTGATGAGGTTTATAAAACCATGGAAGCGCTGGAAAAAAGCAGCATGAATTTAAAACTGAACGTTGTTGTACAGTCTGGAATGAACACCAATGAAATTACTGATTTTGTTCGGTTGACAAAAGACAAAGATATTGCTGTTCGGTTTATCGAAGAAATGCCGTTTAACGGAAAAGGGCAACGTGAAATGCAAGAAACTTGGAATTATAACAAGATTTTAAATGAAATAAAATCTGAGTTTGAAGTTGTAGAAATTCAGTCAGAGAAATCATCAACATCACGTAATTTTTTGATTGAAAATCACAAAGGTTCTGTCGGAATTATTCCTGCCTTTACAAGAACTATTTGTAGTGATTGTAATAGAATTAGAATTACATCAACCGGAACATTTAAAAATTGTTTGTTTGATGATGGTGTTTTTAATCTAAGAGATTTTATTAGAAATGGTGCCTCTAATGACGATTTAAAAAACCTTTTTTTATCATTGGTTAAAGAGAAGCCTGAAAATGGTTTTATCGCTGAAGCAAACCGAACAAAAGGCAGTGTTTCTGAAAGCATGAGTACTATTGGAGGGTAATTCAATGTAATAATGTGTCGTTCAGAATTTGTTTCCGCATCACATAAAAAAACTGTCATTCCTGCGTAGGCAGGAATCTAGGCAAATAAAACAAAAAAGATTCCTGCCTAAACAGGAATGATAAAACAAAATGATTTCAACAGAACAAGCTTTACAAACCGTTTTAAATTCAGCCCAAGATTTTGGCGTTGAAGAAATTCCGTTTATCAAATCTGTTGGTAGAATTTTAAAAGAAGATATCAAAGCCGATAGAGATTTTCCGCCGTTCAACAGAGTTTCTATGGATGGAATTGCAATTGATTATTCGAGTTTCAAAAATGGACAACGTAATTTTGTTATTGAAGGAATTCAAGCTGCAGGAAGCGAACAAATCACACTACAAAATCCAGAAAATTGTATTGAAGTAATGACAGGCGCAATGTTGCCAAATAATGCAACAGCCGTTATTCGATATGAAGATGTTGTTATAGAAAACAACACCGCAACAGTGAGTATAGAGACAGTCTGTGACCGTCAGAATATTCACCAAAAAGGAAAAGACGGAAAAGTTGGAGATCTATTAACTCAGAAAAATACTATAATCTCTGCTGCAGAAATTGGCGTGTTGGCAACTGTTGGAAAATCGACAATAAAAGTTGCAAAACAACCCAAAGTAATGATTATTTCTACCGGAGACGAATTGGTAGGTGTAGAAGAAATTCCGTTAGCACATCAAATCCGTAGGAGTAATGTTTTTACCTTGGTTTCGTTGTTAGAAAAACTACATATTTCATCAGAAACTGAACACATTACAGATGACAAACCTGTATTAAAAAGTAAAATTGAAGCTTATTTAAATGAGTTTGACGTATTGTTATTTAGTGGTGCAGTAAGCAAAGGGAAATTCGACTTTCTTCCTGAAGTTTTAGATGAATTGGGGGTTGAAAAATTATTTCACAGAGTTGCACAACGACCAGGAAAACCATTCTGGTTCGGTATCTCAGATGCTTTAGGTTTGAGTGAACAGAATGTTTATCAGAGTGTTGATAAAGGTGCCGAGAATAAGAGCCAAAAAAAGACAGTGGTCTTTGCGTTTCCAGGGAACCCAATTTCTACGTTTGTGAATTGTTTGGCGTATTTTTATCCTTGGTACTACAAATCTGTTGGAATAGAACAAAAAGAAGAAAACGCCATTCTAGCAGAAGACGTTGTTTTTAAACCTAGCTTAACCTATTTTTTACAAGTAAAATTAGCTTATAGATTTGGACATTTAATTGCAACTCCGATCACAGGAAACGGCTCTGGAGATTTGGCAAGTTTGGTACATGCAGATGCATTTATTCAATTGCCATCGGCACAAACAGAATTTAAAAAAGGAGAGGTATTT
This sequence comes from uncultured Polaribacter sp., assembly GCA_943788865.1. Classification (GTDB taxonomy): domain Bacteria; phylum Bacteroidota; class Bacteroidia; order Flavobacteriales; family Flavobacteriaceae; genus Polaribacter. Next base: position 232,661 of record CALSRX010000004.1, read on the forward strand.
AAGATAATTCGCTATCGCGAATTATAGTTTTTAATGCTTAGTTTTGAGAGCTAAGTTAAAAAAACATGTTATGAAAGAAAGTATCGTTCAAAAAAAGAGTTTTGAATTTTCTCTAAAAATAATTTCCCTTTATAAAAAACTACAAAAAGAAAAAGAATTTATAATTTCAAGACAACTTTTAAGAAGCGGAACTTCAATAGGAGCAAATGTTGAGGAAGCTTTAGCGGGTCAAAGCAAGAAAGATTTTACAGCGAAGATGTCGATTTCTTCAAAAGAAGCAAGAGAAACTAAATATTGGTTACGATTATTAAAACAAAGTGAACTAACATCAATAGATGTAAATTCCTTAATTTTGGATAATTATGAATTGATTCGAATACTAACATCTATTGTTAAAACGTCTCAACAGAATCTAACTAATAACTAAACATTCAAAATTAAAAACTAAATTCGTGAACGATTTTTCCCACATCAATAAAAAAAACAATCCTAAAATGGTCAATGTTTCTGACAAAGCAGTTACCAAAAGAACCGCTACTGCAAAAGCAAGCATGTTTTTAGGAACAGAAATCATTTCTCATTTTTCAAATGATGAATTGATTACCAAAAAAGGACCGGTTTTTCAAACGGCAATTATTGCAGGAATTCAGGCTGTAAAGAAAACTTCAGAATTGATTCCGATGTGTCATCCATTATTAATTAATGGCGTTGATATTGATATCGAAATCATAGATTCAGAACATATTGAAGTGTTCTGTAAAGTAACTATTGAAGGGAAAACAGGTGTAGAAATGGAAGCTTTAACAGGTGCAAATATTGCTTGTTTAACCATTTATGATATGTGTAAGGCAATCAGTCAAAAAATGGTGATAAAAGAAGTAAAGTTAGTAGAAAAAACAGGAGGGAAATCGGATATAAAAAATTAACGTCATTATGATGAAGCATGACGAAGTAATCTTTTGAGCCATTGCTTCAAATGGTTCGCAATGACAAACACAAGAATGAAAAAACACACAAAACATACAAATTTAACAAGAAGAGAAAACGGAAATTTCGCACCCAATGAAATTGCTATTTTAGGAACAAAATGTGGTGTAATTGCAGATTTAGTGCAACAAGTTTCTAAAAAATTATCCAAATACAGCCTAGCGTATTTTGATGCTTCTCATGCAAAAGATGTTGAGCACAATCAACTTTCAGAATTTGTTTTTCATCACGAAGGAAACTTGGAAATAAAAACAGCTTCAAACGTAAATAAGTTTTTACAACGGTTGCAATTTGCACAATACGATTATGTATTTATAAACGGAAATCATTATGCGGGATCAAAACAAATCATTTTTTTAGATCCAGAAAAAGAAGCTTCAATAGATAAAAGAATTGATCAAATTACTGAGGTAACATTCTTCGTGAAATTAACGAAAGATATTGAACCGTTTCAATCAATAAAAGACAAATTTCCAAATTGGAAAGATATTCCGAAATATGAAATAGATGATCTAGAAAACATTACAAATCATATTAAAAAAATTGTTGAGGAAACAATTCCGAAAATCAAAGGGTTGGTTTTGGTAGGTGGAAAAAGCACTCGAATGGGAAAAGACAAATCTCAACTGAATTATTATGGTAAACCACAAAAAGAAGTTGCCAAAGATTTGTTAGAAAAGAATAATTTAGAAACTTTTTATTCTGTGCAAAAGGATGCTGGAAATCCAAATGAAATTCATGACACCTTTTTAAACTTAGGTCCGTTTGGCGGAATCTGTTCTGCATTTCAAAAAGACCCAAATTCGGCTTGGTTGGCTTTGGCAACAGATGTTCCATTTGTAAATAATGAATTGATACAATTCTTATTAGAAAAAAGAAATCCATCAAAAGTTGCCACAGCAATTAAAGGAAAAGGCAACCAGTTTGTGGAGCCATTAATTACCATTTACGAGCCAAAAGCATATCCAATATTATTACAATATTTAGCACAAGGATATTCCTGTCCACGTAAAATGTTGATCAATTCTGATGTTGAAATTGTTGAAGTTGACGCTAATTTTATCAAAAATGTAAATACGCCAGAAGAGTTTGAAAATGCTAAAAAGGAATTAAATAATTAAAACACTGTCATTTCTGCGAAGGCAGAAATCTCATAATAAAAGAGAAAGAATCCCTGCCTTCGCAGGAATGATAAAAAGATGAAACCAACAAAAAATCAACTTTTTAAACGCCAAATCACTCTATCAGAAATTGGTGAAGCTGGACAAGAAAAACTCCAAAATGCAAGTGTTTTGGTTGTTGGCTGTGGCGGTTTAGGGAGCCCGATTGCTGTGCATCTGGCTGCAAGCGGAATTAGAAAATTGCATTTGATAGATTTTGACACGATTGATGTAACAAATTTACATCGTCAAGTTTTTTACTCTTTGGATGATGTTGGAAAACCAAAGGCAGAAATATTGGCTAAGTTCATTGAAGAAAGAGCCCCATTTACAGAAGTGAGTTTTAGTAACAAACCGATTACAAAAGAAAACGTTTTTGACTTGATAAATAATGTAGATATTGTTGTTGACGGAACCGATTCTTTGCCTACAAAATACTTGTTAAATGATGCTTGTGTTATCAAAAACAAACCGCTGGTTTATGGCTCATTGTATAAGTTTGATGGGTACGCTACTACATTTAATGTGCTACAAGAAGACGGAAGTTTATCCGCTAATTTACGTGATGCATTTCCCAACATGGCAACTGATATTCCGAATTGTGAAGAAGCCGGAACCTTAAATGCAATTGTAAGTTTGATCGCTACACAACAAGTAAATGAAGTGTTGAAATTGGTAACCGGAATCGGAAAACCATTAATGAATGAATTATTGATTTATAATTCTTTGCAAAACTCACAGTTAAAAATGAAGCTTCAGAATGTTGTTTCTAAAAAAGAAATTCAAAATATTTTTGATACCGAAACCTATTTTGATGCCAATTGTGAAATTCAAAATCCAGCTTGGTTGATTTCTTCTACGGAATTGAAAAACGAATTGACACTTCGAGCGCAGTCGAGAAGATTAGAAATTATCTCTGTAACAGAAAATTTACAAACACCTTTTCAAATTGATGCAACAATTACAATTTCTAATTTAGATGTTTTACATATTGATGCTTCTAAAAAATATGTTATCGTTTGTCAAAAAGGAATTTCTAGTTATAAAGCGACACAGTTATTAAAAGAAAGATATCCAGCCGCAACCATTTTAAGTTTGTCTGGAGGGATTTCTAATTTTTAAGGATGTGCATTTACCCAAACTTGGCCATCAGAAAAATGTTCTTTTTTCCAAATGGGTACTGTTTCTTTTAAGGTGTCAATAGCAAACTGACACGCGTCAAAAGCAGCTTTTCTGTGTTTTGCAGAAGCAGTAATAATTACCGGAATATCTCCAATTTGTAACATGCCTTCTGCATGGTGAATGGCAATTTTCTCAATAGCAAATTTACCTAAAGCCAAATCGGCAATTTTTTGCATTTCTTTAAGTGCCATTGGTTTGTAGGTAGAAAAATCTAACTGTGTAACTTCTTTGCCTTTTGTATCGTTTCTAACAGTTCCTACAAAGGCCGAAATTCCGCCACAAGAAGCATCTGATACAAAATCGTAACAAGCTTGTAAGTCTAATTTTTCTGATGTAATTTTTATCGATGTTTTGCTCATATCTGTTACAAAAATAGGAAATCAAAATGTATCTTTGCCAATAAATTTTGAATGTCACTTTGAGTGATTTTACAAAGTAAAATTATATCGATAAGTAAATCGTTCTCGATACAAAATTCTTGCATAATTTCACTCGAACTGACATAAATCTTAAACAAATAAAATGAAAAAAATATTTAGAATTGTTAGCTTTTTAGAAGGAGTTTCTTACTTGCTATTGTTATTTATTGCAACTCCAGTAAAATATTTTGGTGGTGACGAAAGCTATGTTAAAATGCTAGGGATGCCACACGGAATTCTATTTATGGTGTATATTATTTTAGCATTTATGCTAAAATCAGAAGAAAAATGGGATGCAAAAACGTTTAGAACAATCTTATTAGCTTCAATCATCCCTTTCGGAACATTTTATATTGATAGAAAGTACTTACAAAATTAACCCCCACTAACCGGAGGAATAATTGCAACGATATCATTTTGATTTAGTATCATTTCATCAGAAGCATAGGTTTCATTAATGGCAACTGCATACGAATTGATATTTTCAAACTGAGGATATGTTGCTTTTATCTCATTTTTGAAATCAGCAACAGAACAATTTTCTGAAACTTCAAATGCTAAAGAAGAAGTTTGTAATAAATCTGTAGCAATGCCAAAAAGTAAGATTTGTATTTTCATACTTCAAAACTAATTAAACAAACTCAGACTAAAAATAAATCCGTTTTGTTTTTGGTTGATGCCTCCTTTTGAGATTACATAATCAACACGTAAAAAACGCCATTTACCAAAACCAATATTGTCTAATCCAATAGATGCTTCTGAATAGGGTTTTCTATCACCAGTAAACAATCCTTTTGCCCCTGTTACTAAATGAAAGTTGAGCAAATTTATCAACGGAATTTTCCCTAAGATAAATCCTTTAAAATTATGCTCTCCATGAAATTCAGCAAAACGATCATTTGTGCTGTACGCATAATAATCTAGTAAATTAAAATGATTGGTTGTTCCGCCACTTGGAGAAATAGCTAGTTTGTTCCCATTAAAATGAGCGTAATCCATAAAGGCAATATTTTTTTTCTCTAAAAAGACACCACCTTTAATACGGTATTTGGTGTTTCCTAAATTTCCTAATGAAAAATTTTGACGAAGTTGAGTAAACACATAATCAACATTTAACTGACTATAACTAGCGCCAAAGGTTTTGCGATACCCAACATACAAAGACGGATATTTGTTGTTATACACCGTAAATTTTCTGTCTGGATAAGACAAGTATTTTGTTCCAAAATTAATGGTTGTCCCTAAATTCAATGTCCATATGTTATGAGTAGTAAATGAAGGCGCAAAATTGGTGGGATTTTGAGGGTCATTTGAAGTATATTCTCTGTCAGCAAAATTTTTAGCGCTATAATCGCTTGTGTTTACTAAAGGTTTTCTATCAGCAAATTCTAATGAACCATTAAATCTCAATCCATTGGTAATTTCTCTTGAAAAAGAAATAGTTGCAAATGCTTTTTCATAAATTTTCAGGTAATTTCTTTCAAAATAAACAGAATTTATAGTATTCCAGAAAGGCGAAATCGGGTTTGCACCATTAAATTGACTAGTTGTAATTCCACCCGAAAAACGTAAAATAGGTCTGGTAATATTATTCCATTTATAACCAAAATAAAAGGTTGGTCTCGTTTTTTTCTCGGAAAAACTATAGCCTATATCCGTTCCAAAATTAACCCACTTTCCTGTTTCGTTTAACGACTTAAAATAATCGAGTTCAATAGAGGAGTTCCAACCCTGAACGGTATTAAAATTTAATTTTGCGATTGGGGAACCAACATTTATAGACCAATCATTATACGAATCTTGATAAGAATACCCTGAGATTGGAAATGTCCAAGAAAGTTTGTTGTTTTTAGCATCAATAGAATCTAGATATTTTTTTGATTTTCTGATGACTTTAATACTGTCTTTAACAACATAATCTTTAACTTCTTCTGTTGTTAACGGAACAGGTCTAAGTGATTTCCAATACAAGGAATCTTTTTTTGTAGCTTCTTTTTCAAAGGATAAAATTTCTTTTCCAAAGGTGTTTTCATCAAAAGTAGGATTGAAATTATAGTTACTGTACGCTGATGAAAATCGACCATTTACATTAAACCCAAATAAGCCAACTTTAAAATCAATGGTTTGAGAAATTACCACCCAAGCATCGTTTTTGATTGATTTATTAAAACTCTGTTTAAAGCGCAACACATCGACCATCGGTAAATTTATTTGAGTTCCATTTACAGAGATTTCTGTTCCGTACAATGCCCAATCATCTTCTGCAATGTAAATAAAACCATCAAAAACACGATCATTTTTACGTTTAGGTAAAATGGCAATTTTGTTAATTAGCTGACCATTTTTATCATAAAAAGTTCCAACTAATTTATAGTTATAATAACCAAAAGCATAATTAGAAATCGGCGAAATAATTTCATTTCCAATTTTAACGGTATTGTTGTAAAGGTTAAAATTTACGTCTTGAGCTCTGTTAAAACTCACGCCATTATCTCTTCCGCTAACTTTTGAGGCAACAATATGTTCTTTAAAATCAGTTGGTTTTTGATGCATTATTTTAGAAACCGTTTCAGATAAATAGATAATTCCGCTTCTAGTTGAATCTAATCCGCCACCTAAATCTCCTAAAGATTGTCCTAAAATTTTCTCTGGGGCATTTTTTATTTTATACAAACCTCTTGAGTAAAAATCGGCAGTATATTTTTGAACCTTGCTTTCGTTTTTCTTTTTGTTAGCAATTACATTTCTAATAATTTTGTTTGCAGGATTTTCTTTGCTACTAATTTGAACCTCACTCAATGTTATCTGTTCTGGGAACATTTGCACACTCAATTGAAAAGGGAGCGAAGTAATTTTAATAGCTTTTTTTATTGTTTTAAAACCTAAATATTGAAAGACAACCGTATAGTTTCCTGCTTTTTTTAGCGGTAATTCATATTCTCCATCTTCATTAGAAGTTGTGCCTGTTATTGTTCCATCTAAATAGATACTAACAAAAGAAAGAGGATTTTCTTTATTATCAGTTACTTTACCTCTTATTTGAGAAGCAAGAGAAAAGGAAATAAACAGCAAAAGAATTGTAATAATATTTTTCATAGAATTGAAGTTAGTTTAAAGCAAACATATTGGTTGTGACATTAAAATGTAACTCTATTTTTGTTAAAGTTGATGCAAATATTTCTTAAAAATAAGTTTTCTTTTTCAATAGACGCTTTCAATTGCTTTATTGTTACTTACTAACCCTTTTTTTAGTAAAATACCATTCAAAAAAGACTATATTTGTTGGTTCATACAAACAGCAAAAACATGAGTGAATCTAGGAAAAGACACGAAGCTTTATTGTATCATGCAAAACCGAAACCAGGAAAAATTGAAGTAGTTCCTACCAAAAAATATGCTACTCAACACGATTTATCTTTAGCATATTCTCCTGGAGTTGCAGAGCCGTGTTTAGAAATAGAAAAAGACCCAAACAACGCTTATAAATACACAGCTAAAGGAAATTTAGTAGCTGTAATTTCTAACGGAACAGCTGTTTTAGGTTTAGGTGATATTGGAGCATTGGCTTCAAAACCAGTAATGGAAGGGAAAGGTTTGTTGTTTAAAATATTTGCAGATATAGATGTTTTTGATATTGAGGTAGACACAACAGATGTAGATAAATTTATCGAAACCGTTAAATTAATTGCTCCAACTTTTGGAGGAATTAATTTAGAAGACATTAAGGCTCCTGAAGCTTTTGAAATTGAAAGAAGATTAAAAGAAGAGTTGGACATTCCTGTGATGCATGATGATCAACACGGAACCGCCATAATCTCATCAGCAGCATTGAAAAATGCATTAGAAATTACAGAGAAAAATATAGAAGAGGTTCAAATTGTTGTAAACGGAGCAGGTGCAGCAGCCATCTCTTGTACAAGATTATATTTAGCATTAGGAGTAAAAAGAGAAAATGTTGTAATGTGTGATAGCAAAGGCGTTATCAGAAAAGATAGAACAGATTTATCTTCACAGAAAGCAGAGTTTGCCACCAGTAAAAAAGATGTTTTTACTTTAGAAGAAGCCATGCATAATGCTGATGTCTTTATCGGATTGTCTAAAGGGAATGTGGTTACACCAGAAATGCTATTGTCAATGGCAAAAAACCCAATTGTATTTGCAATGGCAAATCCAGTTCCAGAAATTGAATATGATTTAGCTATAAAAACGAGAGAAGATATTATCATGGCAACGGGAAGATCTGATCATCCAAATCAAGTAAATAATGTGCTTGGTTTTCCGTTTATTTTCCGTGGTGCCTTAGATGTAAGAGCAACAAAAATTAACGAAGAAATGAAAATGGCAGCTGTTCATGCTTTAGCAGATTTGGCGAAGAAAACTGTCCCTGAGCAAGTAAATATCGTGTATGATGAAATTAGTTTGTCTTTTGGTAAAGAATACATCATCCCTAAACCATTTGACCCACGTTTAATTTATGAAATTCCGCCAGCCATTGCAAAAGCAGCGATGGATTCAGGTGTTGCTTTAGAGCCCATCGAAGATTGGGAAAAATACAGAGAAGAATTGATGGAGCGCTCTGGTACAGGAAGCAAAGAAATTAGAATGTTGCATAATAGAGCAAAGAACAATCCGAAAAGTATTGTATTTGCAGAAGCAGATCACTTAGATGTATTAAAAGCAGCACAAAGAGTATATGATGTTAAAATTGGAAAACCAATTTTATTGGGAAGAAAAGAAGTCATTTTAGAGTTAAAAGAAGAGATTGGATTTACAGCAGATGTGCCAATTATTGATCCTAAAACAGATGAAGAAGAAGCGCGTAGAAATCGTTTTGGAGAAATTTACTGGAAAACACGTCAGCGAAAAGGAATTACCTTGTTACAAGCTTGTAAAATGATGCGAGAGCGAAATTATTTCGCAGCAATGATGGTAAATGCAGGTGAAGCAGATTCTTTAATCACTGGGTATTCAAGGTCATATCCATCAGTTGTAAAACCAATGTTAGAATTGATAGAAAAAGATACTGGAATAACTCGAGTAGCAGCAGCAAACTTAATGCTGACCAAACAAGGGCCAATGTTTTTAGCAGATACAACGATTAACATCAACCCGAATGCAAAAGAGTTGGCAAAAATATCTCAATTAACATATTCGCTAGCTAGAATGTTTGGTGTAAAGCCAAATATTGCAATGTTATCTTTTTCTAATTTTGGATCTTCAAATTCTGAAAGTGCACTGAAAATAAGAGAAGCCGTTACTTTTATTCACAGACATTTCCCTGAAGTTGTTATAGATGGAGAATTGCAAGCAGACTTTGCTTTGAACAGAACAATGTTGGCAAAAGAGTTTCCGTTTTCTAAATTAAATGGCAAAAAAGTTAATGTGTTAATTTTTCCTAATTTAGATGCTGCAAATATTACTTATAAATTAATGAAGCAAGTAGATGAAGTTGAATCTATAGGCCCAATTATGATGGGTTTAAAAAAACCTGTACATATTTTACAGTTAGGAGCAAGTGTAGATGAAATGGTAAATATGGCAGCCGTTGCCGTTGTAGATGCGCAACAAAAACAAAAGCACAATTCATAAAAAATCCAACATGATTACACAAATTAAAGGAAGATTAGTAGAGAAAAACCCAACACATGTTGTTATAGACTGTGCAGGTGTTGGTTATTTATTACACATTTCTTTAAACACCTTTTCTTTAATACCAGATAGTGAAGCATTAACCCTATATACTCATTTATCAGTTAAAGAAGATTCACATACTTTATATGGGTTTATTGATAAAACAGAACGAGAAATTTTTAGGTTGTTAATATCTGTTTCTGGGGTTGGGCCAAGTATAGCAAGAACGATGTTGTCTTCGATGACATCAGAAGAAATACAGCAAGCAATAGCCTCAGAAAACATTGCTTTAATTCAATCTGTCAAAGGAATTGGAGCTAAAACAGCACAGCGTGTAATTATTGATTTAAAAGATAAAATTTTAAAAACCTATGATTTAGATGCAATTTCTGTAGTTAGAAACAATACAAACAAAGATGAGGCGTTATCTGCATTAGAAGTATTAGGCTTTAACAGAAAACAATCGGATAAAGTGTTAAACACAATTTTAAAAGAGCAACCCGAAGCTTCTGTAGAATTGTTAATTAAAGGTGCATTAAAAAGTTTATAATATAATTGAGGAAAAAGTATTTTCATACATTACTTTGTGTAGTTGCTTTATTAGCAACTACAGCTATTTTTTCACAAACTGTAAAAACGAAAAACGACTCTATTAAAAAAGATTCAATACCTGTTTTAAAATACAAGTTTAAAGGAAATCAAAAAGGAAGCTTATTTTTAAATGCTCCAACCACATATTCTGTTGTTTTTGATAAGAAACTAAATAAATACATAATTGTAGAATTATTGGATGGTTTTAAAGTTGGAAATCCAATTTTTATGTCTCCAGAAGAATATCAAAAGTATCGCTTAAAAAAAGACATTAAAGACTATTTCAAAGAAAAAAATGATGCTTTAAGCAAGAAAAAAGGAAGTGAAAATGCTCAAAAAAATTTACTTCCAAAATACTATGTGAATTCTAAGTTTTTTGAATCTATTTTTGGAGGAAATACTGTAGAGGTAATACCTAGTGGTAGCCTAAACATTAAGCTTGGAGGTATTTATCAAAATGTAGACAATCCTCAATTGTCAGAAAACAATAGAAGTAGCTTTACCTTTGATTTTGATCAGCAAATAAATGCAAGTATTATTGCCAATATTGGTAAAAGATTAAAAGTTACTGCAGATTATGACACCCAATCTACCTTTGATTTTCAAAATTTAATTAAACTAGAATACACACCCACAGAAGACGATATTATTAGAAAAATTGAAGCAGGTAATGTTTCAATGCCAATAAAAAATTCTTTAATAAACGGAGCACAAAGTTTATTTGGTTTAAAAACAGAATTGCAATTTGGAAAAACAAGTGTAACAGCTGTTTTTTCTCAGCAAAACTCAGAAAGTAAAACAGTAATAGCAGAAGTAGGAGCATCAATTAATCCTTTTGAACTAAGGGCTACAGACTACGATGACAACAGACACTTTTTTTTATCACAATATTTTAGAGAAAACTATAAAAGCTCACTTCAAAACTATCCTTTAGTTAGTAGTCCAATTAACATTACAAGAATAGAAGTTTGGATAACCAATAGAAACTCTAACACAGAAAACTTTAGAAGCATTGTTGCTTTGGCAGATATAGGAGAACCAAATAAACCAGATTTTGTTGGTTCTGGGGTAAATCCAACCTCACCTTCACAAGTTCAAGGGAAAAACATACCTTCAAACAACGCAAATAATTTATTTAGTTTATTAGATCCATCAAGCGGAATTAGAGATATTACCACTGTAGAAAGTACGTTATTAAATTATGGTTTAAGTCAAGGAACTGGCTATTCTACCTTGCAAAATGCCAGAAAATTAAATGAAAACGAATACTCATTGAATCCGCAATTAGGATTTATTTCGTTAAATAGAAAACTTTCTGACGGAGAAGTATTAGCTGTTGCTTATGAATATACAGTTGTTGGAAGTTCAGAAACTTCTTTTAAAGTTGGAGAACTATCTAATGACGGAATTGTAGCGCCAAGTAACTTGGCAGTAAAACTATTACGAAGTGAAATCATTACTACAAAAAGAGTAGTTGCAGGGAATGAAGAACAATTTCCAACTTGGAAATTAATGATGAAAAACGTGTATCCTTTAGGTGTTTTTCCATTGTCTCAAGATGGTTTTCGATTCGAAATTTTATACAGAGATGATAAAACTGGAATTCCGTCTAATACATTACAAAATGCTGTAACACCTGGCATTGCAAATAAGACGTTGTTAAATGTTTTAAATTTAGACAAGCTAGATCAGAGTTCATATGCGGTTACAGGTGGAGACGGATTTTTTGATTATGTAGAAAATGTAACTGTAAACTCTAACAGAGGATTTATTATTTTTCCAGAAACAGAACCTTTTGGAAATGACTTATCAAATTCATTAACATCACCTTCAGATAAAAATGATTATGTCTTTAATGAGTTATATATCAATACAAAAGCGCAAGCAAAAAACAACTATCAGAACAAAGATAAATTTTTACTGAAAGGATACGCAAAATCAGAAAATAGTGGAGGAATTCCGTTAAATGCATTTAATGTACCAAGAGGCTCAGTTAAAGTTACTGCAGCAGGAAGGCAGCTAGTTGAAGGGGTAGATTTTGTTGTAGACTATCAGTTTGGTAGAGTACAAATTATAGATCCAGGATTGCAATCTTCGGGTGTTCCTATAAATGTTTCTACAGAAAACAATTCGGTTTTCAATCAACAACGAAAAACTTTTATGGGCTTAGAAGTTGAGCATCGTTTTTCTGATGAATTTATTTTAGGCGGAACGATTTTAAACGTTAATGAAAAACCAATCACTCAAAAAGTAAATTTTGGAAGCGATCCAATTAACAATACAATGTTTGGTTTAAATGTAGATTATTCTACAGAAATGCCAATTTTTACAAAATGGGCAAATAAACTTCCTTTTGTAGATACAGATGTTCCTTCTAATTTATCTGTAAGAGCAGACTTGGCATATCTACTTCCAGGAACACCTAGTGGTGTTGATATTAACGGACAAGCAACTACTTATGTAGATGATTTTGAAGCGTCACAAATTCCAATTGACCTATTATCACCTTTAAATTGGTTTACAGCGAGCACACCATTATCACAAAATTTAAATGGTACTGCAAATGATTTAAGCTATAATGATAAAAGAGCAAAACTAGCTTGGTATTCAATTGATCAATTGTTTTATGGAAATGGTCCAAAACCTGGAAATATTGACAATATTGAATTGTCTAGAACTGAAGTTCGTCAAATAGGATACTCAGAACTATTTCCAAATACAGAGTTGGATTTAACACAAAATATTTTAGTAAGAACATTAGATTTAGCGTATTTCCCTTCGGAAAGAGGAACGTATAATTTTGACACTGGTGCTACTGTTAATGCAGACGGAACTTTTTCTAATCCACAAGATCGTTGGGGTGGAATAATGCGTCCGTTAACAACCAATAATTTTGATCAAGCCAATGTAGAGTATATTCAGTTTTGGGTTAAAGATCCATATCAAGATTATTCGATTACCAATGCAGAAGGTTTACCAACAGGTATAAATCCTAATAATCCAGTAAATCAAGTTGGAGAACTGTATTTTAACCTTGGAAACATCTCAGAAGACATTTTAAAAGACAATCGAAAGATGTACGAAAACGGAATGCCAGCGGATGGTTCTACTTCAAATATTATTGCATCAACTTGGGGAAATGTTCCTACAAATCAATCCATATTATATGCTTTTGATGTAGATGATGCCGCTAGAAAAAATCAAGATATTGGTTTAGATGGATTAAAAAATGAAGATGAATTGAGTTTTTATCAATCAAAAGTTTTTGACATAAATAAATTAAATCCAAATGATATTGCTTCAGACAATTTTCAGTTTTTTAGAAGCACCAATTTCGACAATACAAATGCTTCCGTGATAACGAGGTATAAAAACTTTAATAATACAGAAGGAAATTCGCCAACGGCAAATCAATCTACAGAATCGTATCCAACTTCATCAACTTCTTATCCAGATGTAGAGGACATCAATAAAGATCAAACCATGAATACTGTAGAAAGTTACTTTGAATATAAAGTCTCTTTAAACAAAAACGATTTGGTCAAAGGAATTAACAATATTGTTGATGAAAAAGAAACTTCGGTAACTTTAGCGGATGGAACTTCTAAAAAAACAAAATGGTATCAATTTAGAATTCCGGTTAGAAGTGGAACACCGGTAAATGGAATTACAGATTTTAATAGCATACGTTTTATTAGAATGTTTATGACCAAATTTAAAATGCCTGTTGTATTGCGTTTTGGTCAATTAGAATTGGTTAGAGGAGATTACAGACGTTATACAAAAACGCTTAATCCAGCTGTAAATCCACCTCAAGATTTAACAAATCAACAATTAAATAATTTTGAAGTTGGAGTTGTAAATATTGAGCAAAATGAAGGAAGATATGTACTGCCTCCAGGGATTGTTAGAGAGCAATTACAAGGAAGTTCTACCATACAACAGCAGAACGAGCAATCGGTTTCTTTAAAAGTTAAAAGCCTGTTACAAAACGAAACCAGAGCTATTTATAAAAATGTTAGTGTAGATTTAAGAATGTATAAAAACTTAAAAATGTTTATACATGCAGAACCTATTGTTCCTGGAAGTGTTGGAGATGATGACTTGCTTGCAATTATTAAATTAGGAACTGATTTAGATGATAATTTTTATCAAATAGAAGTGCCATTGAAAATATCTGCAAGCGGAAGTTTAGAACCAACAAATGTATGGCCAGATTCAAATAATTTAGACCTTATATTAGAAGAACTAGGAAAATTAAAATTAAAGAGAGATGGAGAGATTCCAAATTCAGGAGGAACCCTTTCCATTAATAAAATATATCCTTTCCCGTCAAATAGTGATCCAAAAACCTTGACAATAAGAGTTAAAGGAAACCCTACAATAGGTTCAATAAGAACTTTAATGTTAGGTGTAAAAAACACAAGCGCAACTCAAAAAAGTGCAGAAATTTGGTTCAACGAATTACGTTCTTCAGGATTTGATAATCAAGGAGGATGGGCAGCAGTTGTAAATGCAGATGCTAACTTTGCAGATTTAGCAGATATTTCTATTACCGGTAGAATGCAAACAATTGGTTTTGGAAATGTAGAAGATAGAGTTAACCAAAGAAGTATTGAAGAAACTAGACAGTATGATGTTTCTACAAATATTAATTTAGGAAAAATGATGCCTAAAACATGGAGCATTCAATTACCAATGAGCTACAGTATAGGTGAAGAGTTTAGAGATCCTAAATACGACCCACAATACCAAGATGTAAAATTTGCCGACGCTAAAAAAGTAAACCCGAATTCTATTAATTCTCAAGATTATACATTAAGAAAAAGCATTAGTTTTAATAATGTAAAGAAAAATAGAAATCCAGAATTTACAAAAAAACCGAAGCCATATGATATTGAGAATTTTTCTGTTTCGTATGCTTTTTCTGAAGAGTTTCACAAAGACTATAATATCGAAAAGTATTTAAATCAGAACTTAAGAGCAGGAGCGAGTTATAATTTTACATTTCAGCCAAAATTTATTGAACCATTTAAAAATTCTAAATTTTTTGGAGAAAGTAACCATTGGCAAATAATTAAAGATTTAAACATTAATTTATTACCAAAATCTATCGGATTAAATTCTAGAATTACTAGAAATTATATACAACAAAGGTCTAGAAATTTAATAACAGGATTAAGTCCACAGCCAACATTAACTCAGCGTAGATTTATGTTTGATTGGGATTACACCATTGGATTTGATATTACCAAGTCGTTGAGTGTAAACTTTAATGCGAACAACAGTTATTTGTTCGATAATTTTGGAAATGGTGAGGAGATAGAAATTTTTGATCAATTATTTACTATGGGAAGACCAGATCATTACAATCAAAAATTAACAGCAAACTATAAATTGCCAATTAATAAGTTGCCATATTTAAGTTTTGTTACAGCAGATTATGGATATACAGCCAATTTTGATTGGAAAGCAGCATCTAAAAGTTATGTAGATAAAATTGGTAATTTATTGCAAAACTCAAATACTCATAACTTAAATACAACCTTTAGTTTTTCTAAATTATATACAGATACAGGATTAAAAAAACTGTTTGTTACAAATACAAAAGCACCTAAAACAAGTTCAAATCAATTTCAAGCACCACAATTACCAACTACAACAAACATTAAACCCCAAAAAGCAACCGTAAAAGATAAAATATTATTGGGCGTTTATGATTTGGTAACAGCTGTTAAAACTGCAAAAATAAGTTATGCATCTAATAACGGAACAATGTTGCCAGGTTATTTAGGGAGCTCAGGGTTCTTAGGAAGAGACCAAATAAATGGTGGTTTTGCACCAACACTAGGTTTTGTTTTTGGTAGCCAGATAGATATTAGAAACAAAGCATTTGAAAAAGGATGGTTGGTAGATAGAGCCGTTGGGTCAGAATATTATAATAAAACCTATAGTAGAACACATTTCAACAAATTAGATTATACAGTTTCTTTGACACCTTTTAAAGATTTAAACATTGAATTAACTGGAAATAAAATTGAAACGAATAATATTTCACAACAATTAGATGTGGAAGGTGGAGTTTTAAATACATCAGCACCAATTACAGAAACAGGAAACTTTAGCACAAGTTTTTCTATGCTGTCTACAGTTTTTAAAGATTCAGATCAATTATTCAATTCGTTTTTAGCAAATAGAATAGTTTTATCTCAAAGATTATCTTCAGAAACAGGATTGCCAAATACTACAAATGCAGCTTTTAAAGAAGCCGGACAGCAAGTGTTGTTGCCAGCTTTTATTGCTGCATATTCTGGTGACAATGCAAATTCAGTTGGATTAGGGTTGTTTAAAAACATTCCAATTCCGAATTGGACATTGCGTTACAATGGATTAATGAAATTAGATTGGTTCAAAGATAATTTTTCAAGTTTTACAATTACAAATGGATATAAATCTTCGTATACAATTTCTAATTACACAAACAATTTACAGCACGATCAAACAGATTTAACCAAAGTAAATGCAACAGGCAATTATCAACCAAAACTATTAATAGCATCCGCCAGCTTAATAGATGAATTTTCTCCACTAATTAAAATAGACATGAAAATGAAAAACTCATTTTCTTTTAAAGGTGAAATTAGAAAAGACAGAACACTAACTTTAAACTTTGACAATAGTACACTAACAGATATTAAAGGAACAGAGTACATATTTGGTGTTGGCTATAGATTAAAAAATGTTGCATTTAAAACTCGTTTTGCCGGCAAGCAACAAAGGCTTAAAGGAGACATTAACATGAGAGCAGACATCTCTTTAAGAGATAATTTAACAGTGATTAGATCTGTAGATATAGAAAATAATCAAATAAGTGGTGGTCAAAAACTTTTATCTATTAAATTTGCAGCAGACTATAAATTAAATAGTAATATAACAACATCATTTTATTATAATCACCTCATGTCTAAATATGCAATTTCAACCACATTTCCTAGACAATCTATTAATGCTGGTTTCAATTTAATTTATAACTTAGGCAACTAAAAATTAATCAACTATAAAAAATTATTACAATGAACATTCCATCAGAATTAAAGTACACAAAAGACCACGAATGGATTAAAGTAGATGGCGATACAGCTATTATTGGTATTACAGATTTTGCACAAAGCGAACTTGGTGATATCGTATATGTAGATGTAGATACTCTTGATGATACGGTAGAAAAAGATGACGTTTTTGGATCTGTAGAAGCCGTTAAAACAGTTTCAGATTTATTTATGCCATTAACTGGAGAAGTTATCGAATTTAACGAAGCGTTAGAAGATGAGCCAGAATTAGTAAATAAAGATCCTTACGGAAACGGCTGGATGATTAAAGTAAGCATACAAGACGCTTCTCAAATAGATGATTTACTAGATGCGCAAGCTTATCAAGATCTTATTAAAGGATAAAATTATCTTTATTGCAATAAGTATTGCAGTGTTAATTGGTTTTTTGAGTTTAACGAAAGTGCCAGAATCACCAATTAAATTATCTTCACAAGATAAAATATTTCATGCCATTGCGTATTTTGTTTTAGCACTTACTTGGTTGCTTAGTTATCCAACCTCTAGGAAAAAAAATAAGATAAAATATGCAATAGCATTTGGTTGTGTTTTTTATGGCATAATTATTGAAGTTTTACAAACAACTCTTACAACTCATAGGACAGCAAGTTTTCTTGATGTTTTAGCAAATTCGGTTGGAGTATTTATGGCATTGTTAATTTTTAATTCAATTTATAAAAAAATTGATGCTATTTAGCTTTAATACTTGCATAAGTCATAAGAAATTAATTAAATTAGCGAACTATTAAAAAAACATTAGGATGGAAATTAAGAAAAATCCAAAATCAAACTTAGAGAACTACTCAAAGTTGTTTATTCAACTTGGTTTGGTTTTAGCACTTTTTGTTACTTATGTAGCAATGGAAAACAAAACCTATGATAGAGCAATTGATGCATTTGGTGATGCAAATATGCAAGACTTAATGGAAGAAGATATTCCTATTACAGAACGTATAGAGGAGATTAAACCAAAAGCACCACCACCACCAGCTCCAGAAAAAATCGAAATTGTAGAAGACGAAAAAGAAGTTGAAGAAACTGTAATCGAAACTACTGAGACTGATGAAACTGAAGCTGTTCAAGTAGAAGAAATTGTTGAGGTAGAAGAAGTAGAGGAAGTTGTAGAAGATGTTCCTTTTGCAATTATTGAAGAAGTTCCAATTTTTCCAGGTTGTACTGGTACAAGAGCAGAAAAAAGTGATTGTCTTAACGATAAAATTAAAAAACACGTAACAAGAAAATTTAACGGCGATTTAGCTGGTGAATTAGGATTGTCTCCAGGTAAAAAGAAAATTTGGGTAGTTTTTAGAATTGATCCAAAAGGAAATATTACCGAAATTAATGCAAGAGCACCACACCCTAGGCTTAGAGATGAGGCAATTAGAGTAACAAAAACATTACCTAAAATGACTCCAGGTAAACAAAGAGGAGTTCCAGTAGGAATGAAATATACGTTACCAATTTTATTTAGTGTTGAATAACATTTAATAAAAAAAGCAATAAAAAAGAGCAACCCATTGGGTTGCTCTTTTTTATGGGCTTTATATTTAGTATTTTTGTTATATATTTTTATTCCAAATGGAACTTGCACAATATTTAGACACTACCTATTTAAAAAAACCGAGTCAGGCTAATATTTCTGAAGAAGAAACTAGAGCTAATGTTATTAAATTGGTTGAAGATGCAATTGAATTTAATTTTAAATTGGTAATGATTAGAGCTAATTATATTTCTTTGGCTAAAGAAATGATTAGCAAGGCTAATTCAACTGTCCAAGTTGGTACCGTTATCGGTTTTCATGAAGGAACCTATTCTTTGGCAGAAAAGCTTAATGAAGCTCAGGATGCAATTGACTTAGGGGTAGATGACTTAGATTATGTTATCAATTACGAGGCTTTTAAAAACGGAAACACTAATTTAGTAGTAGAGGAAATTATTAAAGGAACAGCTATTGGTTTAAAAAACAATAAAATTGTAAAATGGATAATTGAAGTTGCTGCTTTGACTAATGAACAAATTGCTTCAATTTCTAGCTTAATAAAAAACCTTGTCATTGAAAATTTTGGAATTGATAATGCAAAAAATGTATTTGTAAAGTCATCTACAGGGTTTTATAAAACAGAAGATGGTAAGCCAAATGGAGCCACTTTTGAAGCGATTAAAATTATGTCTGACAATGCACGACCTTTTAAAATTAAAGCTGCAGGAGGTGTAAAAACAAAGAATGATGTTTTAAAAATGATTACTTTAGGGGTTGAAAGAATTGGCACTTCGTCTGCTAAAGAAATAATTGAAGAAACTAAGATTGATTTAAAATATTAAATGAGTAAATTTAAAGCACACGAAACAGCAGTTATTGATAACGGTTGCGTAATTGGAGAAGGGACAACTATTTGGCACTTTAGCCATATTATGCCGAACTGTACAATTGGAAATAATTGTAATATTGGTCAAAATGTAGTGGTATCGCCAGAGGTGATTTTAGGGAATAATGTTAAAGTTCAGAACAACGTTTCTATATACACCGGAGTGATTTGCGAGGATGATGTTTTTTTAGGACCTTCAATGGTTTTTACAAATGTGATAAACCCGAGAAGTGCTGTCAATAGAAAAAATCAATATTTAAAAACAGTTGTTAAAAAAGGAGCAAGTATCGGTGCTAATGCTACTATAGTTTGTGGCAACGATATAGGTGAATTTTCTTTTATTGGTGCTGGAGCAGTTGTTGTTAAAGAAGTTTTTCCATATGCTTTGGTTGTTGGAAACCCTTCGAAACAAATTGGTTGGATTAGTGAATTTGGACATCGTTTAAATTTTGATGAACAAGGAATTGCTGAGTGTCCAGAAAGTAAAGAAAAATACTATTTAAAAGATAACAGAGTTTCTAAATTCTAATTTATATCAAATGAAGAACAGAATTTTACTTTTTGCTTTATTAACTCCACTCTTGATTTTTGCACAATCAGAAAAATATCCTGAATATAATAAATGTCAAAATGTTGAGGTAAAAAACATTGAACAGTGTTTCTATGAAACAACCAAAGAACTTTTTTTTAATGAGTTTAAAGTTCCTTCAATAATAGAAAATGAAAAATATAAAGGAAATATCAATGCTGTTTTTTTAGTAACAAATACAGGGCAATTTAAACTTCTTTATATCAATTCTCCCTAGAAAGAATTAAAGTTAGAAGTAAACAGAGTCTTTAACACATTCCCACAAATTACACCCGCAAAATTTAATAACAACAATGTTGAGATGCGTTTTGCTTTGCCTATAAATTTTCCATTAAATAAAAATAATGACCCTGAAGAAATTGTTGAAATAGAAAAAGAAGAAAATCCTCTGGTTGTCCTTAAAAAAGAACTTAAGGAATCAATTTTTGTAGAACATCAAAGTCAATTAAACATCCCTTTTAATCATCAGCGTTATATAAATTATGAATATGCTTTAAATAAAGAATCAAATTCTCATAAAGCTATAAAACCATATGTTTATAGTAGTGTAAATAAAGTATATGATTTAGATAAAGAAAAAAGTCAGTTTTTAAAACCAAATAAAACTTCTTGGCTTCAAAGAAAAATTTGGAATGAGCATCTGTTAGAAGTAAAAGGAGATGGGTATTGGTTTAATCTAGATTTTTTACTTGACACACAATTAGGAAAAGACAATTCTGATGTTTCTTATACATTTAATAATTCTAGAAATTTAACGATAAATGGTGGATTAGGTAAGAACTTTTCTTTTTCAGCTACAATTTATGAAAGTCAAGGACGATTTGCAGGGTATATAAATGATTATATATCAAATCCGTCAGATACCTTTAAACCAGCATTTTCGGAAGGATTAGTTCCGGGAAGAGGTAAGGCAAAAGGGTTTAAAACGAATGCTTACGATTATCCTGTGGCAGAAGGTTATTTAACATACACTCCAAGTAAATTTTTACAGTTACAATTTGGGAATGGAAAGAATTTTATTGGAGACGGATATAGATCTTTGTTGCTTTCTGATGTTTCTTCTCCAATGCCATATTTAAAAATGAGTGTAAATTTTTGGAAACTAAATTATACAAACATTTGGTTGTGGGGTACAGATGTTAGGCACCCAGTGGTTGTAAATAACGAACATCCTAGAAAGTATATAGCCATACATTATTTAAGTATTAATGTTACAGAAAAATTAAACATTGGTCTTTTTGAAACTGCAGTCTCTAAAGGCGATCAAGGCTTTGATATTGGATTTATGAATCCGTTAATGTTTTACAGATCTGTTGAGTTTGCTAGAGGAGAAGATGCAGGTAATGCCATGCTAGGATTGACAGCAAAATATAAACTAAAAGAAAACCTAATCTTATATTCACAATTAGTTATAGATGACTTTGCCTTAGGAAAAATTAGTGATTTAGGGTATTGGAGTAACAAATTTATATTTTTAAAAATAAAAATTGTATATTTGTTATGTGGTGTAAAAGCCACTTTCTTTTTTCATAGCAATTTTCCCACTCTAATTTTAGAGTGGGTTTTTTTATTTAAGTCAGTTTTAAAATTTTTGCATAAAAAAAGTCCTAACAAATTAATGTTAAGAGTTTTGTACTGAAGACGGGACTTGAACCCGTACGGGCATTACTGCCCACTGGATTTTAAGTCCAGCGTGTCTACCAATTCCACCACTTCAGCATTGGTATAATATAGAGCGAAAGACGGGATTTGAACCCGCGACCCTCACCTTGGCAAGGTGATGCTCTACCCCTGAGCTACTTTCGCGCAGTATATTTTTAAAGAACTTACATATCTTTCAATGCGGGTGCAAAGTTAAAACAAAAAAGGAAATAGCAAAGATTTTTTTAAAATATTTTAAATAGAAATCTATTCCATTTTTATGGCATAAAAAGCAAGAAATTAGCATAGAATAAAATATCTTTGCAAAAGATTTGAAAAAATAAATGAACTCCATTTCAGGAATAGAAAATAAACCAACAATAAAAAACTTTGTTACAGATTTTAAGCAACTTACAAAAGTTGGTTTGTCTTTAAGCGTTGTTTTTTCTTCTATTGCAGGGTATTTATTAGCAGCAGAAATGGTTGATGTATTAATACTTATTCAACTAGCCATAGGAGGTTATTTTATGGTTGGTGCTTCAAACGCATTTAATCAAGTAATAGAAAAGGACACAGATTCTTTGATGAAGAGAACCATGAATAGGCCTTTGCCAACCGGAAGAATGTCTGTTTCTACCGCATTAACAATAGCCTTTTCTTTTACAATTCTTGGAATTGCAATTTTATATAACATCAATGCAAAGTCAGCATTGTTTGGTGCAATTTCAATTTTTATATATACCAGTGTTTATACACCATTAAAGTCAGTAACCCCTTTAGCCGTTTTTGTAGGAGCAATTCCAGGAGCAATTCCTTTTATGTTAGGTTGGGTAGCAGCTACAAATCAATTTGGAATTGAAGCAGGGTTTTTATTTTTAATTCAATTTTTCTGGCAATTCCCTCATTTTTGGGCAATTGGTTGGTTACAATTTGAAGAATATCAAAAGGCAGGGTTTAACATGTTGCCCATGAATAAAAAAGATAAAGGAGCCATAAAGCAAATTATCTTTTATACAGTAATAATGATTTTAGTTTCTATTGCGCCTGTTCTTAAAGTAACAGGTGCGTTTTATATCTTTCCAGCAACAGCTGTAATTATTGCGTTAGCTGGAGGTTCTATGTTGTATTATGGAGTTCAATTATACAAAACAGAGTCTAATGTAGAAGCTAGAAAACTAATGTTATCAAGTGTAATTTATATAACGTTAGTTCAAGTAATATACGTAATTGATAAATTTTTACATTAAAATAATGAGTCAAGAGAGTTTAAAAACGGAATTAAAAGTAGCAAAGAAAAAGTCTGCAAAACCAATGCTATGGGTTTCAATGATTAGCATGACAATGTTTTTTGCAGGTTTAACAAGTGCTTATGTAGTTAGTAGAAAAAGAGAAGATTGGGTTTCGTTTGATTTGCCAATGGCATTTTATATTAGCACGGCCTTAATTGTCTTTAGTAGTATTACATTTATTTTAGCACAAAGATTACTTAAAAGAGACAATAGCAAAGGAAGTTTTCTATTGCTTCTTATCACATTGGTTTTAGGGGTTGGATTTATATATTATCAGTACGAAGGATTTGTTCAATTAAGAAATGTTGGGTTGTTTTTTACCGGTCCGAACAGTACAGTATCTACCTCTTTTATTATTGGAATTACTTTTATGCACGTTTTACACCTAATTGCAGGGTTAATTGTGCTATTAGTAGTAATTTATAATCATTTTAAATCTAAGTATAATTCCGCAGAAATGCTTGGTTTTGAGCTAGGTGCAATTTTTTGGCACTTTGTTGGAGTACTTTGGATCTATCTATTTTTCTTTTTCTATTTTATTAGATGATGAAAATTATGTAATTTTGACAAACTATTTAAAAAATAATTAACATAGACATTTATGGGAGCAACTATTGCTTTAAATTCTGAAGACAAAACTACCTGGAACGGTGGTGGAAATAGACCTTTTGGAGCTAGTTACGGAAAAATGATGATGTGGTTTTTTATCGTATCAGATGCATTAACTTTTTCTGGTTTTTTAGCCGCTTACGGTTTAACAAGATTTAAATTTATAGACTCTTGGCCAATTGCCGATGAAGTTTTTACTCACTTTCCGTTTTTACATGGAGTACATGCACCAATGTACTATGTAGCATTAATGACATTTATCTTAATCTTTTCTTCTGTAACAATGGTGTTAGCCGTTGATGCTGGTCATCAAATGAAGAAAAAGAAAGTAGCATGGTATATGTTTCTTACAATTATTGGAGGTTTATCTTCGTTGGTTCTCAAGCTTGGGAATGGAAAAACTTTATTGAAGGTTCTTACGGAGCGGTTCAAACAACAGATGGTAAAATTTTACAATTTGTAAAAGATGGACATCAAATTGCATTGTCTGATTTTGTAGTTGAAGAACACGAAGAAAGAGTTCAACATACCAGAAAAAATGGATTATGGTTTGAAACGAAGGAACATTACCTAGTTATTCTGTAAACAAGTAGTAAATTCTTATAAGAATGATCCTTCTGTATTAATTAGATCAGAAAAGATTGATCTGCTACAAAGAAAAAACAGATTCTTTCTAGAGAAGAAGGAGAACGTTATTTATTAAATGCAAAGCTAGTTGTTGAAGGCGCTAATCTTCATGTAAATGAATATGGAAATCCTATTTTTGCAGATTTCTTTTTCTTCATTACTGGATTTCACGGATTTCACGTATTCTCTGGAGTATTATAAATATCATCATTTTTTTAATGTTATTATAGGTACTTACGAAAGAAGAGGACATTATGAAATGGTAGAAAAAGTAGGGTTATATTGGCACTTTGTAGATTTAGTTTGGGTATTTGTATTCACATTCTTCTACTTAGTTTAATTTAAAAAGATAATAAAAATGGCACACGCACACGAATCTAATACAAAAAGAATATGGATGGTTTTTGGAATACTATCTGTAATAACAATTGTTGAAGTTGCTTTTCGGTATTATAAAACCAGAAGCTTTACATTTAACAAGTTTTTAGGTACAAGCCCACTTAACTGGATATTTATCATTTTAACTTTAGCAAAAGCATATGGAATTACATGGGCTTTTATGCACATGGAAGGTGAAAAAAAATGGTTTAGAAGAGCTGTAGTTTGGACTGCTGTATTTCTAATCATCTATTTAGTTACTTTGTTGTTAATAGAAGGAGTATATCTATTTGATGTAATGTCTCCTTTAACAAAATGGAATTACTAATTTGTATTAAAATATATTAAGGTGGTTTTTACCACCTTTTTTTTGCATCATGAAGAAAAATAAAATAAAAAAAGCACTAGTATTATCGGCCTTATTTTTAGGTCCATTGATCTTTTATATTTTCCTTTCATTAGGAATTTATCATCATGCAAATTTACCAATTCTTACAAAAAAAGTAGAAAATGTAAATGGATCAGTTTCTTTCCAAAATCATTTTTCTGTGGTTAGTTTTTTAGGAACTGATATTGATAAAAATAAAGGAGGCCTTTTTAATTTAAACGAAGTTATTTATAAAAGATATCGTAAAAGTCTTTATTTTCAATCTGTTTTAATTGCGCCCAAAGGAACAGAAGTACAAGTTGAATCTTTAAAAAAGAAACTAAAAACATACACAGATATAGAAAACTGGAAGTTTGTTTTTATGGGTGAGGATGAGATTAAAAGCCTATTTAAAAGTTTTGATTCGCCCTACACCATCAAACAAGATTTAAGCTCAGAATATGTCTTTATTATTGATAGAGAATTGCGCTTAAGAGGAAGAAAGGATGATGAAGATACAGAAAATGGAAGATTATATGGTTATAATATGAATTCTGTAAATGACCTTAAGAATAAGATGAAAAAAGATATTGAAATTATATACTACCAATTAAAAAAATCGATTGAAAAAGAAAAGCGATTTAAACGTAAAATATAAAGTACAATGAAAAAAAAATATTCATATATAGGTATTTCTTTTATCATATTAATTTTCGGAATTTATGTGATCCCAAAAGTGGTTCAAAAATTTCAAAATCAGATTTGGTTACATTCAATAAAGTACCTGATTTTGAATTAATGAATCAAAACGGAAATACAATTACCAATAAAAACTTTGAAGGAAAAGTATTTGTCGTAGAATTTTTCTTTACAACATGTCCATCTATTTGTCCGATTATGAATAGAAAAATGATTACAATTCAAAATGAGTTTTATGGAAATCCAAATTTCGGAATTGCATCTTTTTCAATTACTCCAGATATTGATACTCCAAAAGTATTGAGCCAATATAGAAAAGACCACAACATTACCAGTAAAAATTGGCAGATGTTAACAGGTAAAAGTCAAGACTATGTGTATGATTTATCCAACAAAGGATTTAAGCTATATGCTGGTAATGGAGAAGAAGAACATGGTGGATTCGAACATTCAGGTTTATTTGCATTGGTAGATAAAGAAGGCAATATTAGATCTAGAAGAGACGATTATGGAAATCCAATCATGTATTATAGAGCCTTAGAAGAAAATGGTTTTCAAGATCAAATTAAAGAATTAAAAGAAGACATAAATATTTTGTTAAATGAGTAAAAAGTTAGCGAATCAAGAAAAAAAATACAACAGAATAATTACAGCTTTATCTATAATTATTCCTTTAGCAGTAGCGCTTTTGTTTGGTGTAAATTTAAAAAAGTTAGGTTTTGATGTAGAGCCTCTTTCGTTTTTACCACCAATATATGCAACAATAAATGGAATTACAGCATTACTTTTAATTTTTGCTGTTATTGCAATTAAAAAAGGAAACAAAAAATTACATGAACAATTAAATACAACGGCTATTTTTTGTTCGGTGTTATTTTTACTAATGTATATTGCTTATCATATGACTTCTGAATCTACAAAGTTTGGAGGTGAAGGAGCTATAAAATATGTGTATTATTTTATTTTATTTTCTCATATTTTGTTGTCAATAGCTGTTATCCCTTTTGTATTAATTACCTTTGTAAGAGCAAAACTTGGAAAATTTACTGAGCATAAAAAAATTGCAAAAATTACATTTCCATTATGGTTGTATGTTGCAATTACTGGTGTGTTAGTTTATTTAATGATTTCTCCTTATTATAGTTGATTATGAAAAAAGGTATAGTTCTTCTGGTTCTCTTATTTACAATTGATATAAAAGCACAATGTGCAATGTGTAAAGCCGTTGTAGAAAATGGTGGACAGGAAATGGCTGAAGGAATCAATTCTGGAATTACTTATTTAATGGCTTTTCCTTACATCCTTGTTGCTCTTTTAGCTTATGTTTTATTCAGATATAAGAAAAGAATTAAAAGTTAGTTTTTTAAAAACAATAAACCTGTAACATATTCTACTTTTGTTCGTCATATTAGCGATGAAGAGTACAAAAAATGTCTGGTTTTATCCACACGTGTTCGAAATCAAACAGTTATAAAAATGCACATTAACACTAACTTACTGATAAACAAATTGTTATAAATTTTTTTATTTAGGCTCACTATTTGTGTCTATAACTGAACTGAAATATAAAGCATAATAAAAAATACATGAAAACTAAAATTTTAATAGGTGTTGCATTAATTGCATTTTCATTTTCTGGAGTTTCACAAAAGAAATGGAATTTAAAAGAAGCTGTCGAATATGCATTAAAAAATAATATCAGCATTAAGCAAAGCGAGTTAGACGTAGAAACTTTTAACGAAAATGTAGCCGGAGCTAAAGGAAATTTTTTACCAAATTTAAACGCATCATCTGGAGCTAATTTAAATTTTGGTTCTACTATTGATCCGGTTAGTAATGGTAGAATATCTTCTACTAGTTTTAGTTCTTCTTATAGTTTACGAAGTGGAATTACCGTTTTTAACGGATTTAGATTGTTAAATTCTTATAAGGACGCAAAATTAAATGCTGTTGGAAGTCAATTGAATTTACAAAAAATCAAAGATGATATTTCTTTAAATGTAGTTAATTCTTATTTAAATATTTTATTTGCAAAAGAGAATTTATCGGTTGCAAAAGTTCAAGCAGAAATAAGTAAAAAGCAAATTGAGGTTGCTAAAAGTCAAGTAGATGCTGGTTCCAAACCTAAAGGAGAATTATTAAATGCCCAATCTGCATACGCAAACGATATACAAACGGTTGTTTCTTTAGAAAACACTTTAAATATTGCCTTATTAGGTCTTGCTCAATTATTACAAGTAGATCCAGACAATTTCGATGTAGAAAAAATTGATGTTGGAGCACCTTCTGCTTCCTTGTTATTTAAAAGTCCAGATGCAGTATATAAAAAAGCAGTTGAAACAAGACCAGAAATATTAAATGCAAAGGTTGGTATTGAAAAAGGCGAAATAGGTATTGCAATTGCTAAAAGTGGTTTTTTACCAACGGTAACTGCTTCTGCAAGCGCAGGAACTAATTATAGTCATCGATTTACTATTTTTCAAGGGCAACGAAATGATTATTTCTTTAAGCAGTTAAATGACAATTTGGGGTATGGATTAGGCTTGTCATTAAGTATTCCTATTTTCAATAGATTTCAGAATAAAGTAAACTTAAACAAAGCGATTATAAGTAAAGAAAAATCTGAGTTAACTTTTGAAAGCGAAAAATTGCGTTTACAACAAACAATTCAGAGAGCCTTTTTAGATGCAAAAGCAGCCTTAAAAAGTTATGAAGCAGCAAGATTATCATTACAAGCACAGCAAGAAGCATTTAAAAATGCACAACAGAGATATAACTATGAAGCCATTACATTATTTGAGTTCGATCAGGTAAGAAACAGGTTGGTAAATGCAGAATCAACATTAATTAGAGCAAAGTACGATTATGTATTTAAATCAAAAGTGTTGAAATTTTATTTTGGAGAATCAGTTATAGAGTAAACATGTTTTAATAAAAGATAAAAAAATCCCTAAGAAATTTCTTAGGGATTTTTTTATGAAATTATTTTTGATGTTAAGAGTTGAAATTTTCTTCAACAATTTTTTTAATCTGTTTATTTAAATAATCCACAGATCGGTAACTAGTATGTTCTAATATAATAACTACTAAATCATCTTCTTGATATTGCGTTATACCAGTGCTAAATCCATTCCACTTTCCAAAATGATACACTATTTTTTCATCATTTTTTTCATTAATTCGAAAACCAAAACCGTAAGGTATTTTTCTTCCATACTTGGTTTTTCCTTTAGCGTACATTAGCTCTAATGACTCTTTAGAGATAATTTTTCCACTATTAAGACCGTTTACCCACTTAAGTAAATCTTTACTTGTTGCGTAGATATTCTTATCACCAACAATTGCGTCGTTAATTGTGTTTGGAATTGTTCGGTGTCTCCAACCACGATACAATCTATATCCTATTAATTGATTTGTTCTTAGTGTGTCATTTTGAAAACTAAAAGCAAAAGAATCGTTCATTTTTAAGGGCTTAAAAATGTTAGCATCCAAGAATTCTGAATAACTCATTTCAGATATTTTTTCTATAAGGGAAGCTAAAACGAAATACCCAGTGTTTGAATAATCAAATTTTCTTCCAGGCCATGAAAACTTAGAAACTTTACTTGTTTCTAAAAACTCCATCATTTCAATATTTGTAGGAGCTTTATTTTTCTTCCATTCATTTTCTGCAACCCAAAAATAATTTGGTAACCCAGAAGTATGATTAAGTAAATGTTGAATTGTAATATTCTTAAAAGGAAATTTTGGGAAATAGGTGGTAATTGTATCCGTTAATTTTAATTGATTTCTTTCCTTTAAAATCATTATGGAAGCAGCTGTAAACTGTTTGCTTACAGAGGCTAATTGATAAATAGACGCCTCGCTTAAATCACTTTTTTTTCTAAAATCTGCATATCCAATTTGATTTTGATACACCAACTTTCCTTTTTTCGCAACTAAAATAGAACCATGAAAATCATGTCTTTTATTTATTCTTTTTAGTAGAGAATCTAATTTATTGGCTACTTTCTTGGTCTCTTTCTTTGAGAATTTTTTTAAAACAACCTCTTTTTTGATACTACTTGTAGAATCTAGAATAGCTTCATTAAGTACTGTTTTTGGCTCTAATTTTTTCGTATTTGTACTAAGCACAAAACTACTTAATAGTATAATAAAGAGGCCAATAAAGTATTTTAAATTACTTTTCAAAAGTGTATTTTATTGTGTTTCAGAGGTAAAAGTAACAATGCTAAACGTTCTTTCAAAATTTTATTTCATTATTAAGGAATAATAATAAACTATATGTTTTTTTTGATGCTTAATGTATCTTTGCAAAAAACGATTCTATTGGCTTATATTTTAAATATTGAGACTTCAACAAAAAACTGCTCCGTTTGTGTTTCTAAAAACGGTGAAATAGTTGCTATTAAAGAATTAAACAATGGTAATTATTCACATGCAGAAGTTCTACATCCCTTTATAAACGATGTAATTCGTGAAGCTAATATTACTTCCGAACAACTAAATGCAATTGCTGTGAGTAAAGGACCAGGTTCTTACACTGGGTTAAGAATTGGAGTTTCTGCGGCTAAAGGGTTGTGTTTCGCATTAAGCATCCCTTTAATTTCAATACACACATTACAATCTCTTGCGTTATCAATTTCAACCGAAAATGCACTTGTTGTACCTATGCTTGATGCTCGAAGAATGGAAGTATATTCAGCTGTTTTTGATTCTGAGAATAATCAAATAAGAGAAATTAAAGCAGAAGTAATAAATGAAATGTCTTTTTTAAATTATTTAGCAGCTTCAAAAGTTTATTTTTTAGGTGATGGAGCTGAAAAATGCAAAACTTCAATTACGCATTCCAATGCAGTATTTGTTGACTCTAAGTATCCTTCAGCAAAAGAAATGACCATTTTATCATATGATAAGTATAAAAAAAACGACATCGAAGATGTCGCTTATTTTGAACCTTTTTACTTAAAGGATTTTATTGTTGTTCCTCAGAAAAAGAAAATCTAATTATTTTAATGAAGCATAAAAATTAAAAATTTTAATTAAATCTTCTTCTTTCTTTATCCCCAATCTTTCTTTTTTAATAAAACTCTTAACGGAATTAGATTTAGAATTAAAAACGTCTAAAAACTTACTTTTTCTAGTTGGCAATTCAATAACAATATCTTGATCGCTTAGCTTTATATAATAAGCATCTTGTTTTCTTTCAAATTTAGCTGGTTTTAGCGTTTCATAATTACTTTTTGGTTTCACTTCTGGATAAAATTTTACAAACTGTTTACTTAGTAAAAAAGTTTTATCGTTTTTTGCTAAAATTTTAAAAAAGCCAAATTTTAAATTTTCATACTCAAAAGCTCTGTAAGTGGTGTTCTCATCTGTAAATAGCACATCATATCTATGTTCCATTGTAGGCACAAAGAAAATAACTTCTCCTTTATTATCTACTTCAATATAATCTTGATTTGCATTGTATTTTCCTTTCATTGCAACACCTTTAATTTTAATATTTTGGTATTCTGAATGGATAAAAGGAGAGCCTTTTACATTTGGACCAAATTGATCAAGACTTCTATCTATGTCAGATTTTAAGGTATATACATCTCTTAAATTGTTTATTTGATTTACTTGTGAAAAAGCAACTGTAGAAATAAACAACAATGTTAATAGAATAGATTTCATAATTTCTGTTTTATGTTAATAGCAATTTTATTGATTAATAATT
The DNA here is from genome assembly GCA_943788865.1 of uncultured Polaribacter sp. GTDB lineage: Bacteria > Bacteroidota > Bacteroidia > Flavobacteriales > Flavobacteriaceae > Polaribacter. Next base: position 264,027 of record CALSRX010000004.1, read on the forward strand.
ATCGAGATTGATTATCATATAGTTTTAATAACCGAATCAGGTCTTCTTCTTTTTTGACATTTAATTTGTTCTTTTTAATTAAAGAAGAAACCATTTTTGAGTCGTTCTCAAAAAAGTTAATAACGTCTTTTTTTCTAAGTTTAATTTCACTTAGTGTTTTAGACCCTTTTAAACTTAAATAGTAAGTGTCTTTTACTCTTTTTAATTCTGGATTTTTATATTTTTCATAAGGAGTTTTAGGTTTTTGTTCTTCTACAAAAACTATTTTCTCTTTTAATACAAGCGCGTAGTTTTCACCTTCGCTAAGAACTACAAAAAAACCTTTTTTAGTTTTATCTCTATCAGTATACAAGTAAGTTTTATACAATTTATTGTTCTTCGGAAAATTAACTTGAGTTTCATTTTCTTTAGTTACAACAATGTATTTTACTTTTCCATTATGTTGTACTTCAAAATTGTCTGAATACGCATTGTAACGCGTTGGATATTGTTGAAGTACATCATTAATTTTTGCCGACTGGAAGTTGTCATTAATAAACAAACTCCCTTTTATTTTTCCATCATATTTTTGTTTGATACTTAAAAAAGAGTTTCCTCCTTCTAATGCAAAATTTGCTTCGTTTTGAGCATTAACAAAAAATCCTATTGATAAAAAGAATGCTGTAATTGTGTATTTTAAGTTTTTCATTTTTTTATGTGTTTTTTCTAATTACTACTTGATGTGGATAAGGAATTTCTATATTCGCTTTATCTAATGCTTCTTTTGTTTGTTCTAAAACCTGAGTATAAACGGTCCAATAATCGCTTGATTTTACCCAAGAACGTACAGCAAAATTAATAGAACTATCTCCTAACTCAGTTAGTAAAATTGCTGGAGCAGGATCTTTTAAAATTAGTGGATGATTGTTTACAATTGATGTAAGTACATTTTTGGTTTCTTTGATGTCGGCGTCATAAGAAACTCCAAATTTTAAGTCTACTCTACGATTTTCTTCAGTAGAAAAATTAACAATATTACTGTTAGATAAAGCTCCGTTAGGAATGATAATTTCTTTATTATCTACTGTATTCAATTTGGTTGTAAAAATTTCAATACTTTTTACCGTTCCTGATTCTCCTTGAGCCGTAATAAAATCACCAATTTTAAATGGTTTAAAAATCATGATTAAAGCACCACCTGCAAAATTAGCTAAAGACCCTTGTAAAGCTAAACCAACAGCCAAACCAGCAGCTCCAATAATGGCAACAAAAGAAGTGGTTGGCACTCCAAGTTTAGAAATTACTGTAATTATTAATAATGCTTTTAATATCCAGCTTAATAAATCGCTTAAAAATTTTTGCAACGTAAGATCTACATTGCTTTTTGTCATTATTTTTTTAGACACTTTTACAAGCAGGTTGATAACAAATAAACCAATCAGTAAAATTAATAATGCTGTTAAGATGTTTGGCCCATAGGTCATTAAAAAATTGCCAGCGATTTCTAAATACTTTTCCATGTTAATTTAATTTTATGAGTATTAATAAGAATGCTAAAATAGCAGGAATAGCTTGAATATAAAAGAGTCTTATCTTTTTTGTTGAATAGGCTCCATAAACACCTGCAATAATTACACAACTTAAAAAAAACAAGCTAATGTTTACCTCTTTTGCTACAATAGACCAAATTAAACCTGCGCTTAAAAAACCGTTGTACAGCCCTTGATTTGCAGCCAATACTTTAGTTTCTTCTGCAAACTCTTTAGACTTTAATCCAAAAGTTTTGATGCCTTTGGGTTTTGTCCATAAAAACATTTCTAATACTAAAAAATAAAAATGTTCTAATGCAACTAATGCAACAAGAAATGTAATTGCTATTGTCATGCTTTTTCAATTATCTGATTAATTGCAACATTTGTTTTTTCTGTAGGCAAATTACATATTTTATTTACACAGACATATAGTTGTGTTTTATTTTCTACATATCTATTCTTTAATAAAGGTAAACTACTTTTTGTTTCACTTCCGCAAATTAATTTATTGGGAATATACTTTTGATTAAGTTCTAGAAGTTTTTCTTTTGCGTTCTCACCACTAATAGCAATTTCAAAAAAGTTTTCTGAAAAATTACTATATAAATCTAGCCAATTAGAATATGCAGAGCCAAAATTCTGGATTGTGCTAGTCATATTGCTCAACATCTGTTTGCTAGTGTTTATGTAGTGTTCATTTTCAAAAAAATGACCTAGTTTAAATAAATTCTTAGCCATCATCGAATTAGAAGAAGGCATTACATTGTCTTCTGTTTCTGTTTTTCTAACAATTAATTCTAAATCTTTATTTGATGTAAAATAAAACATACCTGTTGATAAATTAAAGAAATAGTCAAAACAAGTATCTGTTAAATTTTTAGAAAGCGTTAGCCATTTATCATTTAAAGTTACTTCATATAACGAAATGAGAGCATCAATAACCGTTCCATAATCTTCTAAGTATCCGTTTATTGAGGCTTGTCCGTTTTTATAATTTCTATATAAAGTTCCATCTTCTTTAAGCATTTGCATTTCTAAAAAATGTGCATTTTTTATGGCTACATCTAAAAAATGTTGATCATTAAAAACACGATAGGCATCTACATATCCCTTTAACATAATTCCATTCCAAGAGGTTAATATTTTATCATCTAATCTTGGATACTTTCTTTTCTCTCTTTCTTTTAATAAAATAGATTTCCACAGAGCAACTTTCTTTTTTATTTCTGAAATAGACATTCTATGGTTTTTTGCAAAATTTTCATCAGAGCTATTTTTGATTAAATGATACAAACCGTGCTCCCAAAAACCGTACGAATTTATATTGTAGTAATCAGAAAACAAATCAAAATCATTCTTTAAAAGAGTTTGTAACTCTTCTTTTCTCCAAACATAATAAGCACCTTCTTGTAATTCACTTTTATCATTTAAGCTATCTGCATCTATGGCTGTATAAAATCCACCAGAAGCATCTAGCATTTCACGTTCTATAAAATTTAGTGTGTCATATACCGTTTCTTTATACAACAGGTTTTTTGTAATTAAAAAAGCATCGGCAAATAAACTTACCAACTGACCATTATCATAAAGCATTTTTTCGAAATGAGGAATATGCCATTTTGTATCTACAGAATATCTAGAAAACCCACCTCCAACATGATCAAAAATTCCGCCTTGTGCCATTTTTGTAAGCGTTGTATTTACATATTTTAAAAGTGACTCATTCTTATTTTGAGAGGCATGTCTTAATAAGAAATGATAATTATTTGGCATTGGAAATTTTGGAGCTTTGTTAAATCCACCCAATTCTTCATCAAAATAGATGCTCCATTTTTTTACAGTTTCGTTTACATATTCTTTTGTAAAAACGGTTTTTTCTGTATTCAAGGTTATTAGACTAGATTGTTGAATTCCTTCTGTTAGCTTTTCGGCGTACTCAATAACTTTTTCCGGATTTTTTTGATAAAAGTCTCCAATCTGATTTAAGATTGTTGTCCACTCTTCTTTCTTAAAATAAGTACCACCCCAAACAGGTCGTCCATCTGGTAAAGCAATACAATTTAACGGCCAGCCACCAGCTCCTGTCATCAACTGAACCGCATTCATATAAATTTGATCGACATCAGGTCTCTCTTCTCGGTCTACTTTTATATTTATATAATGATGATTCATTACAGATGCAACGTCATCATTCTCGAAACTTTCTTTTTCCATCACATGGCACCAATGACAAGAAGAATACCCAATAGAAACAAGCAACAACTTATTTTCTTTTTTCGCTTTTGATAAAGTTTCAGAACTCCAGGCAAACCAGTCTACAGGATTGTAGGCGTGCTGTAATAAATAGGGACTTGTTTCTAAAATTAAGTGATTAGATTTTTTTTTGATAGACATAAAATAGCAAAGGTGTTTTTAGCTGTTTATTCAAAGATGATGGGTTTAACATTTTAACTTTCTTAATGAAAAGGTAACGTTAAGTCTTCATTGTTTATAATTATTTAATATTTCAAATACGTTCAAATAATATGACTAGTAAATATTTGCAGTATAACTTTGATTAGTTAGTGTATTTCATTAAGTATTTAGTTTTTGTCGACTTTATTAATGAGTACATCTTGCTGCCTTCATCTGAAGGCAGTTTTTTTGTTGCTAAAATAACAATAAAGTAACATTAAGTTAACATTAAGGCTGGTTATTTGTAGCGACAAAAACTATTACTTAGATGAGAACTTATTTAACAACAGCAATTGTTTTAATACTGTGTATCAAAACGTTAAGCGCACAAGAATCAAATGCACCAAAATTTGGAAAAGGTCTTTTTGATTTAAAAGGAAAAGACAATTCTTGGTCAATGAATATTGGAGCAAGAATGCAATTTTTAGGAACTTCAACTTGGAGCTCTAACGGTAACGGATTATCTGACCAAGAAACTTCAATGTTGGTTAGAAGAGCCAGATTAAAATTTAGCGGTTTCGCTTTTTCACCAAAATTACAATATAAGATAGAATTAGGGCTTTCTAATAGAGATATTTCAGGAGCTTCAGTTTATACAAGTAACGCCCCAAGATATATTTTAGATGCAGTTCTTAAATGGAATTTTCATGAAAATTTTGTTTTATGGGTGGGTCAAACAAAACTACCTGGAAATAGAGAAAGGGTTGTTTCTTCTGCAAACATGCAATTGGTTGATAGATCTTTATTAAACAGCAGATTTAACATCGACAGAGATATGGGTGTACAATTAAGACACCATTTTAATGTTTCTGAAAATTTTATAATCAAAGAAGCTTTTTCTATTGCTCAAGGTGAAGGTAGAAATGTTACAACAGGAAATTTAGGTGGATTACAATATACAACTAGAGTTGAGCTTTTACCTTTCGGTGATTTTACTAGTAAAGGAGATTATAGTGGAGGTGATTTAAAAAGAGAAGAAAATTTAAAATGGGCTTTTGCTGCTAGTTATGATTTAAATAACAATGCTGTAAAAAACAGAAGTAACCAAGGTTCTTATATGACTAATGACACTGGTTTTTATCAAACCAACATCACTACTTTATTTGTTGATACCATGTTAAAATACAAAGGGTTTTCTTTTATGGGAGAATACGCTTTTAGAGACGCTGCAGATCCTTTAGCTAAAAATTCTGACAATTCTTTAACAGGTGACAAAGTGTTAACAGGAAATAGTTTAAATTTAATGAGTGGTTATTTATTTAAAAATAATTGGGAGCTTTCGGGTAGATATACCAATGTAACCTATGATCAATTTTTAAGTAAAGGAGCAGAAAATCAATATACAATTGGATTATCTAAGTATATTGCTGGTCATAAATTAAAAGTTCAATCTGATGTTAGTTATTTAGATGTGGTAAACAAAACCAACCAACTAATGTACAGATTGCAAGTAGATATTCATTTTTAAATGATAAAAAATAACATAAGCGTAACATTCGGTAGTTACGATGTATATAAATTTGTAAACAAAAAATAAAAGAGATACATATGGAAAATCCATACATTTTAATGCTGATTGCTTTAACAGTTTTAGCATTTATCGACTTAGTAGTAGGAGTTAGTAACGATGCCGTTAACTTTTTAAACTCTGCTATTGGCTCAAAAGCCTTATCAGTTAAGAAAATTTTAATTATTGCCAGTTTAGGAGTGTTTGTAGGTTCTATTACCTCAAGTGGAATGATGGAAGTTGCGAGAAAAGGAATTTTTGTTCCGAGCGAATTCTACTTCAATGAAATCATGTACATTTTTATGGCGGTAATGATTACAGACATTTTGTTATTGGATGTATTTAACTCATTAGGGATGCCAACTTCTACAACAGTTTCGATTGTTTTTGAATTGTTAGGAGCAGCAGTTGCCATGGCTTTGATAAAAATATATACTTCAGATAATGGAGAAACAGCAGCAAGTTTAGGAAAGTATATCAATACAGAAACAGCAATGTTTATCATCTTTGGTATTTTACTTTCTGTGGTCGTCGCATTTTCTGTTGGAGCAATAGTCCAATTTTTATCAAGAATGATCTATTCTTTTCATATCGAAAAAAGACCTAGTTATATCAATGCATTGTTTGGAGGATTTGCAATTACAGCAATTACGTATTTTATTATAATTAAAGGATTAAAAGGAACTCCATATTATAGTGAAGTAAAACACTTAATAGAAGGAAATTTAGCATTTATTTTATTGATTGGTTTTGCCTTTTGGTCATTAATCTCTCAAGTATTGATTTCAGTATTTAAAGTAAATGTTTTAAAAATAATTATTGGAATAGGTACTTTTTCTTTAGCCTTGGCTTTTGCTGGAAACGATTTGGTAAACTTTATTGGTGTGCCAATTGCAGCTTGGAATTCTTATGAAGCATGGCAAGCATCTGGTCTTGCAGCCGACGCTTTTTCAATGGGGGTTTTAGGTAAAAAAGTTCCATCTAATGTTTGGATGTTATTAATTGCAGGTGCTGTAATGGTAGTTACTATATGGACCTCTAAAAAAGCAAAAACAGTTATAGAAACAGGGATCAACTTATCTCGTCAAGGAGAAGGGCACGAAAAATTTCAACCCAACCCAATGTCTAGAGTTGTTGTTAGAGGAGCAATGGTGTTGAATACAGGAATTAGTTTCTTATTTCCAAAGAAAATGTTAGCATTTGTAGATTCTAAATTTCAAAAACCAGTAATTCCTTTATCAAAAGATAAAACCTATGAAATGCCTGCTTTTGATATGATCAGAGCTTCTGTGAACCTAATCGTTGCAGGAATCTTAATTTCTGTAGGGACTTCATTAAAATTACCACTTTCTACAACGTATGTAACTTTTATGGTTGCAATGGGAACATCATTAGCAGACAGAGCATGGGGAAGAGAAAGTGCTGTATATAGAGTTGCTGGAGTGTTAAACGTTATTGGTGGTTGGTTTATGACAGCTTTAGTTGCCTTTGTTGCAGCGGCAACAGTTGCTTATTTAATCAACTTAGGTGGAATTGTAATGGTTGGTATTTTACTTTTAGTAGTATTCGGATTGATTGCAAGAAACTCAATTAGACACACAAAAAGAAACAAAGAAAAGAAAGAACAAATGTATATTGAGAGAGCTGAATTAATTACCATCAATGGGGTAATTGAAGAAAGTTCAGATCATATTGCAGAGGTTGCAAATAGAGTGAACAAATTGTATAGCAATGTTGTGGCCGATTTAGCAACGCATGATTTAAATAAGTTACGTAAAACAGACAAACACGTCGGAAAATTAAATGATGAAATTGACGAATTAAAAGATGGTGTTTTCTATTTTATCAAATCATTAGACGAAACGTCTTTACATGCAAGTAGATTTTATCTTTTAGTTCTTGGGTATTTACAAGATGTTGCTCAATCTATTGGTTATATTTCTAAATCTAGTTTTAAACACGTTAACAACAATCATAAGAACCTTAAAAAGGGACAGTTGAAAGAGTTGACAAATATTGATAAAGAATTACATGCTTTATTAGAAAAAATTAGCATTGTTTTTGAAACTAGAAATTTCCAAAAATTAGATGATATTTTAGAAGCAAAACAAGAATTGTTAGATGATGTTTCTAGATCAATTGAAAATCAAGTAACAAGAATTAGAACAGAAGAAACAAGTCCTAAAAACACAACCTTATACTTTAGTATATTGTTAGAAACAAAAGACTTGCTAACTGCTATAATGAGCTTATTGGAAACGTATCAAGAGTTTCATATATCTATAGTAGAAGCAGACATAGAAGAAAAATAAATGTTTAATAGCTTTTTAAAAAACCGAGTATATTTTACTCGGTTTTTTTATTGAATATAATTTTAAACTTCTCTTGAGAGTAAAACCATTCTTAACTCCATAAAAGTAAAACTCTTGTCTACTTTTTCTTTGAGTTCTGTTAAGTTTTTAAACTCAGTATTCTCAATAGCATTCATGAGTTTTTTATAACGTTTTAATTCTATTAACTCTAGAATATTTACATCTCCAGACGGAATATAACTTGCCAAATGACTTTCAACAGTTCCGGTTGTTAAACTGCGTTCCTTGGCAATTTCTTTTACAGACAATCCGCTTTTGAATAGCTCAAAAGTAACCTGTTTTGTGGGTTTTTTATCTTCTCTTTTTTGTTGATTTAAATGATTGATGCCATTTTCTTTACAATAATCATTAATTAAATCTAAAATTTCTTCCCCATATTTTTGAACGCGAATTTTGCCCATTCCGTTAATTTTTAAGAGTTCTTTTTCTGTTCTAGGCAATTCATCACACATCAAATACAACGTTTCTTGTGTAAAGATTTGAAAATGCGGAATGTTTTCTGCTTTGGCAATGTCATCTCTAAGCTCTCTTAATTTTAATGCGATTATAGGATCACGTTTAGAAGCAACTTTTTTCTTTTTAGGTTTTTCTACATCTTGTAAAACAGCATCGGCTCTTACTTTTAAATAGGCTTTTGTTTTAAAACCATCCGTCATTTTTTGAAGAGCAAACACTTTTACAGCTAGTATTTCTTGGAGTGCATCATACTGCTTGTCAAAATCCTTTTTTACAGCTTTGTTATCAGAAGAAAAAGAAATTTTTGAGAATGGCTGAACGATATTTTTTATGGTATGTGTTAAAAAATAATCTAACCCTTTTGTAAATCGCTCTTGAATTTGTGAGCTGTTTTCTGGGAGAATTCCGTCTTCAGAAATAGCAGTTAATTGATTTTTAAATCCGTTTGCAACTTTCATCAGCGCTACAACTCCTTCATCTTTTATGGTTTGTAGTTGCTCAATAACATCTCCTTTTATGCTACTTTTATGTTTGTAATAAATGTCTATCAATCTAGATACTGGATATAAAAAATGCTGATAATCAAACAATTCTGAAATTAAATTGAGTTGAAATTGTTTTTCAGATTCGTTTAAAATGTGTTCATCAGGATGATTTTCTTCTACACTATCATTAAAAACTCCAACGGTTCTATCATTTATAATGGCATTTTCAGAAATGGGTGTTTTTAGCACCAAGCCTTCAAGAGACATACACCTGCTCAATGCCACATAAGTTTGTCCGTGTGCAAACGAAGCTTCGGCATCAATTACTGCTTTTTCAAAGGTTAACCCCTGACTTTTATGAATGGTAATTGCCCAAGCTAAACGTAACGGAATTTGAGAAAACGAGCCTGTAATATCTTCTTTTATTTCTTTTGTTTCTTCATTGATGGAGTAATTGATATTCTCCCAAGTCTCTTTTTCTGTTACAATCTCATCTATTTCATTGGCACATTGTACTGTAACATTTTCTCGAGAGATGTCTGTGATGATTCCTATTTTTCCGTTGTAATATTTTTTTTCTTGGGAAGAATCATTTTTAATAAACATCACTTGAGCACCCACTTTTAATTCCAGTTTTTCATCATTTGGATATGAGTTTTCGTTGAATTTCCCAGACACATCTGCTTTAAAAAAGTAGCTTTTAGTTTTGAGTTGATTCAGCTCAGAATCGTTAATTAAATAGGCTCTATTATTATGTGTAGTTAAGGTAATATAGCCATCTTCTTTTTTAGGAGAAAAGGTTGGGTTGTAACGTTCGTTTAACGTTTTTGTAGAAGCAGAGGATAAAGTATCGTTTCTAATTTCATTTAAAATTTCAATAAATTTTTCATTCTTCTGACGATAAATATGTTTCAATTCTATAGAAACCACATTGGCTTCTTGGTAGGCTTTTGAACTAAAAAAATAAACGGTATTGTAATGTTGTTGCAATAAACTCCATTCATTTTGTTTTACAACGGGTGCTAATTGTTGCAAATCTCCAATCATCAATATTTGAGCGCCACCAAACACTTTGTTTCTGTTTTTATACCTGCGCATCACTTGGTCAATTCCGTCTAACAAATCGGCTCTCACCATAGAAATTTCATCAATAATGATTAAATCTAAGGATTTGATGATGTCAATTTTTGTTTTAGAAAATTTTCGTTGCGCATTGGATGTATTGGCAATCTGATTGGGTAAAATAGGGCCAAAGGGCATTTGAAAAAAAGAATGTATGGTAACCCCTTTGGCATTGATGGCTGCAACTCCAGTTGGAGCAACCACCACCATTCTTTTTAAAGATTCGTTTTTAATTTGATGTAAAAAAGTAGTTTTTCCTGTACCTGCTTTTCCTGTGATAAACAGGTTTCGATCTGTTTTATCTATAAATTGTAAGGCAAGTTCTAATTCAGGGTTTTTTGGCATTGTAGCATTTTTGATGCAAGATAAACAATCAATTTAACTGCATAAAAAAATACAAATAAAGTAGTTGAATTTTTTTAAACTGTATGTTAATGCATTTTAGGTTTTGTTGGCTGTAGTTTTCTCTTTCCATAAGGCTATTAAACCCAATACAGGGCCTAAAGCTAAAAAGATAAAGATATTGCTTGAGTTTGTGAATTCTTTTAACTCATTTATAAATTGAATGCTCATTATTGTGATTGCAAAACCAATAGAATTTACAATTGTCAAAGCAGTCCCTTTTAATTTTGAAGGGGCATTTTGTGCCACTAAGGTTGAGAAGAGTGGAGAATCTGCGATGACCACCATGCCCCAAAAAAGAAGAAAAGCAATAAATACTACTTCCGATTCTACTAGAAAGAGTAGTGGAGAGATAAGACAACAGAAACAGGACAACAATAACGAAATGAATGCTACTTGTTTAACGCCTATTTTTTGTGCTAAATAGCCTCCTAAAACACAAGCAACACTTCCAACTCCAATAACGAAGAATGATAGCAAAGGAATATTAAAAGAAACTTTAGGGTGCATTTCAGCATAGTAGAGTAGTATTACCGGCACAAAGGCCCAGAAAGTATACAACTCCCACATATGGCCAAAATATCCAAAAGCAGCAGCACGGAAACGCTTTCCTTTAAAGATTTTTGGAATTGCTAAAAGATTTAATTTCTGACTAGGTTTTCGATGAGGTCCATCAGGTATGGTGCTAATCATCAAAACACCACCTATTACTGCTAAAGAAGAAGTAATCCACAAGACAAATTCCCAAGGAAATTCACCTTTAAGGTCTTTTAACAAATGGGGGAGCGCTGTTCCGAGTACAAGGGCGCCGACTAAAAAACCTAACGACTTTCCAAGTCCTTTTTCAAAATAGTCAGCAGCTATTTTCATTCCAATAGGATAAATTCCAGCAAGGAAAAAACCAGTAAAAAAACGAAAGGTAAGAATGCTTGCGTACGTATTGCCTTCCCAAATAATGCTGATGTTAACTATTGCCCCTAATAACGCACAAACAAAAAAAACTTTAGAGGGCGAAAATCGATCTGCTACAGATAAAAGTGCAAAGATGAATGTACCTAGGATAAAGCCAAATTGAACCATGGATGTCAAATATCCTAAAGCCCTTTGTTCAAGTGCAAAGCTCCTTGTCAGCTCACTCATAATTCCGTTTCCTGCAAACCACAAAGAGGTGCAGAAGAATTGTGAAATTACAATTATAGGAAGTACATGTTTAGAAACATTCATGGATAAACTCAAAAGTGAACCAAGTTACCGAAAAAGGAGTATAGAAGCAAGTTAAAAAGGATTCGAGATTTTTTAAGTTTTGCTAACGGTTTTAGTTATAATTAGCAGCGGTTATTTTTTCCTAAACTTTCCTTCCGAAGGCATTGCGGGCAAGGCAAACTTTGTCGTGCTTTTGTTAATTTATTTAGTAACTTACTTAATTAATATTACAGAATTTTCCTTTGTTGTAATATGATAACCTATACAATTACCATTAACATCAATAATCTTTAGTGTTAAACCATTACGGAGCCTCAATATGGATGATTTACCACTAGTAATGGAAATTGGTGCAGTTTCGGAATATGGGCTAAAACCATTGCGGTTTTTTAATATAAAATCATCACCAGTTGGAGTGACTACCCAGATCTCAACAGGGCCAGATGTTTCATTTGTGAAAATATTATAAATATATTTTGCGTCTGATTTTAATTTACTATTAGGAATATTTTTTATACAAGGTTCTATTTTAAAGGATGTAATTGGTCCAATAATTTTAGAGAATACAGACTCAATTCTTATTTTTTTTTCCAATTCGTGTTTCTTCGATTTGTTGTAGAATATCAACCGCTTTTATCATAAATCTTTCACTGTCCGCGCGACTAGACGTTATAATTTCTGCGTGTTGTTTAATATAGTTTTTATATTCAGGATTATTTAAGTAAAAGTGCAACCATTCATCGCTTTTATTATCTTTATGCCACCAATCATACTTTTCTGACATCTGTCTTTTTCTATGGTTTTGAAATTCACTCATATTGTTAAAGTTTAGCTCAAACTCTAGCGTATAGTAATCGTAAATTTCAGAAATTTTTGAAATTAACGGATTCAGACTTTCTTTAGCTAAATTGGCATTTTGTTTCAATAATTCAAACCCACTTGTTTGAATGGTGTTTCCTTCCCACGTATTAGAGTATCCCCGTAGACTTGGTCTTCCATTTTCTTTATACATATCAATGTTTACAGAGTCGCTCATGGCACAACATCATATAGAGAATCTTGAATCCCCCAATATTGGTTTAAACTATGGGCGTTTTGAGCATCCATTAATAGCTCTCGCTCAATTTGCACTAATATGGCTATTATTTTTGATTCGTTTGTTGCATTTTGATTTGAAGTATTTACTTGCAGCGCTAAAAGAATACCAATCATTACTAGAACTATTTCTCCCATTGCGTAAAGTAGGTATTGGCTAACTTTATTGTTCTTTATCATTTTTTGTCTGATTTTTCTAAAGAATTTTATCATTGGTTATTGGTTGGTTTTAATGATGCACAACTTTTATGACATCGAACGTTTTAATGTTTTATATCAGTAGTTAGCGAAGTTATCTTTTTTTAAGATTAGAAACAAGCTAAATTAATTTGGCAAATAAAAAATCCCACACAGAGTGCAGGATATTTATTTTATAATAAGTGCTAAAATGTTATAATTCTAATGCTTTTTTAACGTCATTATCCATTAACAATTCTATTGGGTTTTCTAATGCTTCTTTAACCGCAACTAAGAAACCTACAGATTCTCTACCATCAATAATTCTGTGATCGTAAGACAAGGCAACATACATAATTGGTTGTATGACTACTTTTCCGTCAACAGCCATAGGTCTGTTTACAATGTTGTGCATTCCTAAAATTCCACTTTGAGGAGGGTTTATAATTGGAGTAGACAGCATAGAGCCAAATACACCACCATTGGTAATGGTAAATGTTCCGCCAGTCATTTCGTCAATGGTTATTTGCCCGTCACGAGCTCTAATTGCCAAGCGTTTTACATCGTCTTCTACACCTCTAAAACTTAATTTTTCTGCATTTCTAATTACAGGAACCATCAATCCTTTAGGACCAGAAACTGCAATTGAAATATCTTGAAAATCGTGTTTTACTTGAAAGTCTCCATCAATCATAGAATTTACATCAGGATATAATTGTAAAGCTCTTACAACTGCTAATGTAAAGAAAGACATAAAGCCTAGACCAACACCGTATTTTTCTTTAAACTCTTCTTTATACTGAGAACGTAAATCGAAAATAGGTTGCATGTTTACTTCGTTAAACGTAGTTAACATGGCTGTTTCGTTCTTTACAGAAACCAAACGTTCCGCAACTTTTCTACGCAACATAGATAGTTTTTTGCGCTCTGTATTTCTTGTTCCGTCTGCAGGCATGGTACCCATACTTGGCACCGCATTTTCTGCATCGTTTTTTGTAATTCTACCCGCTTTTCCAGTTCCGCTAATAGACGTTGCTTCAATTCCTTTTTCTGCTAAGATTTTTTTAGCAGCCGGAGAAGCTGTTCCTGTAGCATAGGTTGCAACCTCTTGTTTTGGAGCACTTGCTTCTTCTTTTGGAGCTTGTTTTGTTGCTGTTTTTGGAGCATCATTTCCTTCAGGTTTTGCTGCATCCATATCAATTAAACAAACTACTGCACCCACTGCAACGGCGTCGCCTTCTTCAGCTTTTAAGGTTATAATTCCGCTTTCTTCAGCCGGTAACTCTAAGGTTGCTTTGTCAGAATCTACTTCTGCAATCGGTTGGTCTTTTTCTACATAATCTCCATCTTCAACTAACCAAGTTGCTATTTCTACTTCTGTAATCGATTCTCCCGGAGAAGGAACTTTCATTTCTAAAATCATCAGTACTGAATTTTATATTTTATCTGAATTTCTTTATTTTTTTAATCAAAAACGATGTCTAAAACTTTTTGATGTCTCTTTTTAAAACGTGTGCTAGAACCTGCTGCTGGAGCTGCATGATATTCTCTTGAAGCAACTTCTAGTCGTAATTTAGGGAAACGCTCTAACATATAACTCCAAGCTCCCATATTCTTTGGTTCTTCTTGTGCCCAAACAAAACGCTCTGCATTTGGGTACGTATCAATAATACTTAATAACTGCTCTTCGTTTAATGGAAATAATTGTTCTATTCTTACGAGAGCAATATCGTTTCTTTCTAATTTTTCGCGCTCTTCAAGTAAATCGTAATAGAATTTACCCATACAAAATACTACTTTTTTAATTGTTGATTTGTCAACCAAATGATCGTCTATTACTTCTTGAAAACTTCCGTTTGCCAAATCTTCAATCGGATTTACTGCTTTTGTATGACGTAATAAACTTTTTGGTGTAAATACAATCAATGGTTTTCTATAATTGCGTTTCATTTGTCTACGCAAGATGTGATACATGTTTGCCGGAGTTGTACAATTGGCAACAATCATATTGTCTATGGCACATAATTGTAAATAACGCTCTATTCTTGCCGATGAATGTTCAGAACCTTGTCCTTCATACCCATGTGGTAATAATATTACGATTCCGTTTTGTAATTTCCATTTATCTTCTGAAGCAGAAATGTATTGATCAAAAATGATTTGCGCACCGTTAGAGAAATCTCCAAACTGAGCTTCCCAAATGGTTAAACAATTTGGAAACGCCATTGCGTATCCATAATCAAACCCTAAAACACCATATTCTGATAAATGAGAATTGTAAATGGTCATATTCCCTTTATTCTCTGAATTAGTATTTAAAAGATTAATTCTTTCTTCAGAATTTTCATCACGTAAAATAGCATGTCTGTGCGAAAAAGTACCACGTTCTACATCCTGACCAGAAATACGTACGTTAAACCCTTCTTCTAATAAAGAACCGTAAGCCAATGTTTCTGCCATCCCCCAATCTAATTGATTAGATTCGAAAACCATTTTTTCTCTTCCTTGTAAAATACGTTCTGCTTTTCTTACAAACTTTACATTTTCTGGAACTGTAGAAACGATCTTGGCGATGTTTTTTAATTTTTCTGTAGGATATTTTGTATCAACAGAAGCCAACATTGATTCAATTCCTTGACGCGGAAAATCTTTCCACGTAGTTTTCATAAACTCTCTTACTTTCGAGGTAGAATCTTCTTTTGCTCTATCAAACTCAGACTCTAACATTGCTTTAAACTCATTTGTAATTTGAGTTATGTATTCTTTTGCAATAGTTCCTTCGTTTAGTAATTGTTCTGCATAAATATCTTTTACATTTTTGTGCTTGGCAATTGCTTTGTATAAGTTTGGTTGGGTAAAACGAGGTTCGTCACCTTCGTTATGCCCATATTTTCTATATCCTAAAAGATCTATAAAAATATCTCTTTTAAATTTCATTCTAAATTCTATAGCGATTTGCATTGCATGACAAACAGCTTCAACATCATCTGCATTTACATGTAAAACTGGAGATAAAGTAACTTTTGCAACATCTGTACAATAGGTGCTTGATCTGGCATCTAAATAATTGGTGGTAAAACCAACTTGATTGTTTACTACAACATGTATAGTTCCGCCCGTTTTATATCCGTTTAGCTGAGACATTTGTGTAACTTCATAGACAATACCTTGTCCTGCAATAGCCGCATCTCCGTGAATGATAATTGGTAATATTCTAGAGTTATCTCCTTTGTATTTTTTATCGATTTTAGCACGAGCAATTCCTTCAGCAACCGCACCAACAGTTTCTAAATGTGATGGATTTGGCACTAAATTCATTTTAATGCTTTGACCTTTTTTATATGTTTTACTTAGTGTTAACCCTAAATGATATTTAACATCACCATCTAAATTTTCATCTTCAAAATCTTTTCCTTCAAACTCGTTAAATAATTCTCTAACAGGTTTTTTAAAGATGTTTACAAGTGTATTTAATCGACCACGATGTGCCATTCCAAGAACACATTCTTTAATACCATAGTTTTCTGAAGCATCTCTTAACAAAACGCTTAAGCCTGGAATTAATGCTTCTCCTCCTTCTAAAGAAAAACGTTTTTGTCCAACATATTTAGTTTGTAAAAAGCTTTCAAATCCAACAGCTTGATTTACTTTCCGTAGTATGTATTTTTTTGTATCTACAGAATAATTAGGTGAATTATCGTTTTTGTTTAAACGGTCTTGCCACCATTTTAATTCTTCTGGATTTCTTAAGTACATGTATTCTGCACCAATAGAATCACAATAAATATTTTCTAAATGTTCTATAATTTCAGACAAAGCTCTTGGGCCAATACCTAAAATTTCACTAGCATTAAAAACAGTATTTAAATCGCTTTGAGACAAACCGAAGTTTTCAATAGCTAGTGTAGGAGCATATTTTCTTCGTTCTCTAACAGGGTTTGTTTTTGTAAATAAATGCCCTCGAGTTCTGTAGCCATTTATTAAATCGATTACTAAAAATTCTTTTCTAACCTCTTGTGGAATTTCAGAGGAAATCTCTTCAACATCAGTCAACGAGTAATTTTCATTTGCTAAATCATAACCTTGAAAAAAACTTCTCCAACTAGGCTCAACTGCATCAGGATTTTTTAAATACTGCTCATATAAATCTCCAATAAAACCTGTATGTGCTGCATTTAAGAACGAAAACTTGTCCATATATTTATTTAATACTTTGGGTATAAGAATATAACTATGACAAAAATACAACTTTTGATAAAAAGGAGCTTTCTTTTTTGAATTTATTGAGAGAATATTTATCTGTTTTTTTATGAAAAAAATTTGGCGGTTTTTTAAAAAGATTTATATTTGCACTCGCAAAACTTTTAGTCTTGCAAACTCCTCCTTAGCTCAGTTGGTTAGAGCATCTGACTGTTAATCAGAGGGTCCTAGGTTCGAGCCCTAGAGGAGGAGCAAAAAAGCCTTAACATTTGTTAAGGCTTTTTTATTTTTGGATATTAAAAATCAAATAGTTATGTGCCGATCTATTTGCTGATCTAAAGAGATAAAGGTTTCTGTTCTTGCAACGCCTTTTATTTTTTGAATATCTTGATTTAATAAGTGCATTAAATCTTCATTATTTTTACAAAGTATTTTAATAAAGATGGCGTAATTACCTGTGGTATAATGACTTTCCACAACTTCGGGTATTTCTTTTAATTTGTTGATAGCTGACTTATACATGCTTGCTGAGTCTAAAAAAACCCCTACAAAAGCTGTAGTTGTGTAGCCTAAAGCCTTTGGGTTTAATACCATTTTAGAGCCTACAATTAATTCAGAAGCTTCCAGTTTTTTTAACCTTTGATGAATTGCAGCACCCGAAATTCCTACTTCTTTTGCAATCTTTAAAATAGGAGTTCTAGCATCGTTTACTAAACTTTTGATTATAATTTTATCAATTCCATCAATTTTAATTTTTGTAGCCATTCGCTCTTTTTTAATCGATTTAGGTAAAAATAAAGATAAAAAAATAGGATATATAACTATATCCTATTTTTTAATTTTCAGCTTGTATGAAATCTATGGTTCCATTACGAAACTTTCCATGAATTTTGTTGTGTAATTTCCTGAAAGATAATCAGGGTGATCCATTAACTGTCTATGAAACGGAATGGTAGTTTTTACTCCTTCAATTACAAATTCATCTAAAGCTCTTTTCATTTTACTAATTGCTTCGTCTCTTGTTTGAGCAGTTACAATTAGTTTAGCAATCATAGAATCGTAATTTGGAGGAATAGAATAACCAGAATATACATGAGTATCTATTCTAACTCCATGTCCACCTGGAGCATGAAAAGTTGTAATTTTCCCCGGAGAAGGTCTAAAGTTATTATGCGGATCCTCAGCGTTTATTCTACATTCAATAGAATGCATCTGTGGTAAATAATTCTTCCCAGAAACCGGAACTCCAGCAGCTACTAAAATTTGTTCACGAATTAAGTCGTAATCAATTACTTCCTCTGTGATTGGGTGTTCAACTTGAATCCTTGTATTCATTTCCATAAAATAGAAATTACGATGCTTATCCACCAAAAACTCAACGGTTCCAGCACCTTCGTATTTTATGTATTCAGAAGCTTTTACTGCTGCATCTCCCATGGCCGTACGTAATTCATCGGTCATGAATGGAGAGGGAGTTTCTTCTGTTAATTTTTGATGACGGCGTTGAATTGAACAATCTCTTTCTGATAAGTGACAGGCTTTTCCATATGAATCTCCAACAATCTGAATTTCAATATGTCTTGGCTCTTCAATCAATTTTTCTAAATACATTCCGTCGTTTCCGAAAGCAGCTTTTGCTTCTTGCCTTGCAGAATCCCAAGCATCTTGTAGGTCTTCTTCTTTCCAAACAGCACGCATTCCTTTTCCACCACCACCAGCGGTTGCTTTTAACATCACTGGAATACCGAATTCTAAGGCTAATTTTTTACATTCTTCAAAGTCTTCTATAATTCCTTCAGAACCAGGAATACAAGGTACTCCCGCAGCTAGCATTGTTGATTTGGCAGAAGCTTTGTCTCCCATTTTATCAATCATATTACCTGTTGCTCCAATAAATTTAATTCCGTGTTCGGCACATAAGTTTGAAAACTTAGCATTTTCAGATAAAAACCCATATCCAGGATGTATAGCATCTGCATTTGTGATTTCTGCAGCGGCTATTATATTTGACATTTTCAGGTAAGATAGATTACTGGGTGGAGGCCCAATACAAACTGCTTCGTCTGCAAATTTAACATGTAAACTTTCTGAATCTGCAGTAGAGTATACTGCAACGGTTTTGATACCCATTTCTTTACAAGTTCTAATTACACGTAATGCAATTTCACCTCTATTTGCTATTAATACTTTTTTAAACATACTTTTTTTATTAGTAATGTTCAACTGAATTTGAATTGAACAAACAATTCATTCAATCGATATTAAATTATGATGGGTCTACTAAGAATAAGGGTTGGTCAAATTCTACAGGAGATGAATCATCAACTAATACTTTAACGATTTTACCTGAAATTTCAGACTCAATTTCGTTAAATAATTTCATTGCTTCTATCACACAAACGGTGTCACCAGAATTGATAGTATCTCCTACTTCTACAAAAGATGGTTTGTCTGGAGAAGGCTTTCTGTAAAAAGTTCCAATGATTGGAGACTTAATTGTTAAATAGTTTGAGTTTTCATCTGTGCTTGCAGCTGGTGTTACAGGAGCAGCATTTTCAGTAGCAACAGGAGCAGCTGCCTGAACAGGCATTTGCGTCATTGGGTTTGCTTGAACAATAGTTGT
Source organism: uncultured Polaribacter sp. (assembly GCA_943788865.1). GTDB lineage: Bacteria > Bacteroidota > Bacteroidia > Flavobacteriales > Flavobacteriaceae > Polaribacter. The sequence continues at coordinate 283,634 of CALSRX010000004.1, forward strand.
TTCTGTTTTTGAAGACCCTGTTTTAATGGTGATTTTTACATCTTCCATTTCTAGCTTTACTTCACTTGCACCAGATTTTGCTACAAATTTTATAAGATTTTGAATTTCTTTGATATCCATTATTCTTAATTTTTAGTTGTTAATTTAGTGTGTTATATGCCCATTTTAAATAGATAGCTCCCCAAGTGAAACCACCTCCAAAAGCGGCAAAAATTATATTATCTCCTTTTTTTAATTGATTTTCGTAGTCTGCTAATAATAACGGTAAAGTACCAGAAGTAGTATTCCCGTACTTGTGAATATTAACCATTACTTTATCGCTTTCTAAGCCTACTCTATTAGCAGTCGCTTCAATAATTCTATTGTTTGCTTGATGCGGTGCCAACCATTGAATGTCTTCTTTTACCAAGTTGTTTCTAGTTAACATTTTTTCTGCCACATCTGCCATATTAGAAACCGCAAATTTAAAGACGGTTCTACCTTCTTGGTGTACAGAATGTTGTTTGTTTTTTAAGGTTTCTTCTGAAGTAGGTAATATTGAACCACCTGCATCAATTTTCAGAAACTCTCTTCCGCCTCCGTCACTTCTATGATATTCGTCTTGTAAGCCAAGACCTTCATTATTTGGTTCAAATAAAACAGCTCCAGCGCCATCACCAAAAATAATGCAAGTTGCTCTATCTGTATAATCTACAATAGAAGACATTTTATCTGCCCCAATAAGCAATACGCTTTTGTATCGACCAGACTCTATATAACTTGAAGCTGTAGACATGCCATATAAAAAGCTTGAACATGCCGCTTGTAAATCGTATGAAAACGCATTTGTTGCACCTATTTCTGTAGCAACATATGCAGCTGTAGAAGCTACAGGTAAATCAGGGGTAGCTGTTGCTACAATTACCAAGTCGATTTCTAAAGGGTTTTTGTTGGATTTTTTAAGTAGGTTTTCTGCGGCTTTAATTGCCATATAAGAAGTTCCTTTTCCTTCTTCTTTTAATATTCTCCTTTCTTTTATACCGGTTCTTGATGTTATCCATTCATCATTGGTATCAACCATTGTTTCTAGCTCTTTGTTGGTTAGAATATAGTCGGGGACATATTTTCCTACTGCTGTAATTGCTGCAGTTATTTTTGTCATATTTTTACCTTAATTATTAGAAGGAAGCTTTTCAAAGCAATATCCAAAGAAATGAAATTTTTTTTACATTTTTGAGTAAAAAGCATCAAAAATCATTAAGAATTGGTTAAAAAACAAAAAAAACTCTCAAAAATAGAGAGTTTTATATGCTTTATGTAAAATGTATTAAGCTTCTGCAGTAGCAGATTCTAGTACAACTTGACCTCTGTAGTATAATTTTCCTTCATGCCAATGTGCTCTATGATATAAATGAGCTTCACCAGTTGTTGGGTCTACGGCAATTTGAGGAACGCTAGCTTTGTAATGAGTTCTTCTCTTATCTCTTCTAGTTTTTGATATTTTTCTCTTTGGATGTGCCATTTTATGTCTTTTTTTCTGTTATTAAACTTTTTAATTTATCCCATCTTGGGTCTACATTTTCTGTAGTTTTTTGTTCTTTTACTCTTAATTTTTCTAGTTTCTTTAATGCTTCTGATTCCATTGAGCCATCTAAAACTTTAGGATGAACTCTTTTTGTTGGAGCCGATAATACAATCATTTCATAAATGTATTGAGCAACGTTTAATTGAAATTCTGAATAGGGAAGAATTAATATTTCTTCATTATCATCATTGTATTCTTCTCCAAATTTTACAATTAATTGCAGTGCTGTTTCAATCTCTTGATCAAAAGGTTCTCCGCTAACATCGCAGGTTACATTTATAGTACCTTGTGCTTTAAAAGATAAGTTTAAAAGCGTGCTTTTCTTATCTAGTGTTAAAGCAACTGAAATGTTTGCGTCAAAAAATTCGTCAAAATTAAAAGCGTCAAAGAACGATTTTCCAATTTGATATTCAAATAAATGACTCTCTTCCTTTAACCCTATATATTGGATATTAAATTGTTTCAAGTCTTTCATCTACAAAATCAATTTGAGCGTGCAAAGATATAAAAAATTGTTTTATTAAATAAAGAATATTTAAAAAAGAAATTTACCTTATTTATTTCACTTCAAGGACATTAACCGTTAAGTTCGTATACTCTTCTCTTTTTCTGTAAATTTCGATTGCTGTAAAAAGGGCTTCTTTAAAAGAAGTATGATTTGCTTCGTTTTTTCCAGCAATTTCAAATGCAGTTCCATGATCTGGAGAAGTTCTTATTTTTGATAGCCCTGCGGTATAATTTACACCATTTCCAAAAGACAATGCTTTAAACGGCGCTAATCCTTGATCATGATACATTGCTAAAACTCCATCAAACTGTTTGTAGGTGTTCGATCCAAAAAAACCATCTGCAGCATAAGGACCAAAAACCAACTTACCGGTTTCCTTTATTTCGTTAACGGTTGGTCTAATAATTTCATCATCTTCTTTGCCAATAACACCTTTGTCTCCGCAATGTGGATTTAACCCGAGGATTGCAATTTTTGGTTTGCTAATTCCGAAATCTTGTATCAGAGTAGTGTGCATAATTTCAACTTTCTTTTTAATCAATTCAGGAGTGATTGTTTCAGAAATTTTAGAAATAGGAATGTGACCTGTTATCAAACCAACTCTTAAATTATCAGCAATTAAAATCATTAAACTTTCGCCTTCTAATTCATTTTCTAAGTATTCTGTATGTCCAGGAAAATTAAAATTTTCTGATTGTATTGTGTCTTTATTTATAGGCGCAGTTAGTAAAACATCAATAGTGCTTTCTTTTAAGTTCTTAACTGCAGATGCTAAAGATTTAAAGGCATATTCACCAGAAATTTTGGTAGCATTGCCAATTTCAAACTCAACGTCTTCTTTCCAAATGTTTAATAAATTTACTTTGTTATGCACCAATTGATCTATAGATGTAATGCCGTGAATTTGCGCTTCTGAATTTAAAAGTTTTTTGTGATATGTAATACTTCTTGTAGAGCCAAAAATTACTGGAGTACAAAAATCTAACATCCTTTTGTCTTCAAAAGTTTTTAAAATGATTTCAATTCCGATTCCATTTAAATCTCCAATTGAGATTCCCACAACTATTTTTTCTAATTTATCCATCATTTATGATTCAATATTATTAGTTTTGATTCATGCAAAAATAACTAAATAAAATTTAGAATCTATGTTTACTGGAATTATTGAGAGCTTAGGAGAAGTAAGAAAAATAGTTAAAGAAAAAGACAATTTACACTTAACCGTTAAGAGCAGTTTTACAAACGAGTTGCAAGTAGATCAAAGTGTGGCTCATAATGGGGTTTGTTTAACCGTTGTTGATATACAAAATGATGAGTATACGGTTACGGCAATTAAAGAAACTATAGATAAAACTACTATAGGTAATTTAGGTATTGGAGAAAAAGTAAACCTTGAGCGAGCAATGAAACTTGGTGATCGATTAGACGGACATATAGTGCAGGGGCATATAGATGAAACAGGTGTTTGCTCTTCTATTATTGAACAAAACGGAAGCACCGTATTTACATTTACGTATGGTTCACAAAGCAATAACTTAACGATAGAAAAAGGATCAATAACAGTTAACGGAGTTAGCTTAACGGTTGTTAATTCTAAAGATTATGAATTTAGTGTTGCCATAATTCCATTTACCAAAGAACACACAACGTTTAATCAATTAAAAACAGGAAACAAAGTAAACTTAGAGTTTGATGTATTAGGAAAATATGTAGTAAAATTGAATGCGTTAAAAAACTAATTCTTCTTTAGTTTATAAATACCTAAAAAAAGTCCAGAAATTAAAAGGAACAAAATTCCGCCATCAATTGGCAATCCTCCTGGTGGTGGTGGTGGTGGAAGAGGAGGTGGAACTACTTGTCCAAAAGAGAAAGTTGCACAAAAAAGCACAGCAATTAATAACAGTATTTTAGTTTTGTTTTTCACTCTTGAAACAAATTAAGTTTGTACTATTTGTAGTAATACAAATAACTACCACAAAGATAAGGATAAAATCTTAATTCTATTATAAAAAAGTGGACCCAGAAGGGCTCGAACCTTCGACCCCCTGATTATGAGTCAGGTGCTCTAACCAACTGAGCTATGGGTCCCACTAAAGTTTGGCAAAACTACTATCTTTTTTGAATTACACCAAACTAAAAATATATTTTCTTTACACGTTACGTGTCATTAAAGCTTTACCAAACTGCAACAATCCATTTTTCGCTGTATCAGAAATGTTTATGCTTTCTAAAACTGAAAATGCTTTTTGACTATAATCGTTTATTTGGTCTTTTATAAAAATAGGGATTTGATATTTATTAAAAACCTCTTTAACCTGCGTTATTTTTTTATCATTGTCTTCTAACTTATATTCATAGAGATTGCTTAACAACGTTTTATCTTCTGGAGACGCTAATTCTAATGCTTTTAAAAACAAGTACGTTTTTTTGTTTTCAATAATATCTCCGCCAACTTGTTTTCCAAAAGTTTCAGGGTTTCCGAAGGTGTCTAAATAATCATCTTGTAATTGAAATGCAATTCCTAAGTTCAATCCAAACTCGTATAAAATAGCAGCGTCTTTTTCACTAGATTCAGCTACAATTGCTCCCATTTTTAATGCAGCTCCAATTAAAACAGATGTTTTAAGAGAAATCATTTTAATATATTCTTCAATAGAAACGTCATTTCTTGTTTCAAAATCAACATCTAGCTGTTGTCCGTCACAAACTTCAATAGCCGTTTTACTAAATAATTTGGCAAGTTTTTGAAAAATGATAGGCGGATAATTCTCAAAATACTGATAGGCTAAAATTAACATCGCATCACCAGATAATATTCCAGAATTAATGTTCCACTTTTCATTTACAGTTTGTTGACCTCTTCTCAGTGGGGCATCATCCATGATATCATCATGAACCAGTGTGAAATTATGAAACATTTCAATTGCATAAGAAGCCGGAAGCGCTTTTTTATAATCAGAAGAAAATAAACTTGCCGCCATTAAAGTTAAAACAGGGCGAATTTTTTTTCCTCCTAAGCTTAATATGTAGCGTATAGGTTCGTAGAGATTATTAGGCTCTTTTGTTAGGTTTTGTTCCTCTTTATAGGATAAAAATTCTTGTTTAAATTTTGATAAATCCAAAGTGATAATTTTAAAGAGCAAATGTAACAAAGATTTTGCATTCTCTACTCCAATGTTAAATAATTGTAAAAACTTTGGAAACTTTTATTGTTTTTAAAGTTTCCTGTTGTATATTTGCCCCCTATTATGAAAGATAAAATATTACATAAATCAGTTGAAATGTTTTTAACCCTAGGGTTTAAAAGTGTTACAATGGATGATATTGCAAATGAATTAGGTGTTTCTAAAAAAACAATTTACACTCATTTTAGTAATAAAACAGATTTGGTAAAAGAAGTCACTGATTCTGTTTTTGAAAATATTTGCACCGGAATTAATATCATTTGTAGCAGAGAAGACAATCCAATTGATGAGCTCTATGAAATAAAATGTTTTTCTATGGAGTACTTAAAAGACGAAAAAGCATCTCCACAGTATCAATTGCAAAAGTATTATCCTAAAATATACGCAACTATAAAAAGCAAACAATTTGACATTATGCAAGACTGCGTTATTCAGAATTTAAAACGTGGAGTAGCTTTAGGTTTTTATAGAGACACAATTAATTTGGATTTTATCTCAAGAATTTATTTTCATGGCATTGTTGGATTAAAAGACGTAGAGTTATTTCCGTTAAAACAATTTTCTATGAATAAAATTTTGAATTTCTACTTAGAATATCACTTAAGAGGGATTTGTACAGAAAAAGGAATTATGAAGTTAAATGAAATTATAACGAACAATCAATCAAAAAAAAATGCAAAATAAATTAATACTAATTTTTAGTTTATGTTTTATCGGACTTGGTTTTTCACAAGAAAAAACGAAAGAGTTTTCTTTAAAAGAAGCCATAGATTTTGCCATAAAAAATAACTATAACGCAAAAACTGCAAATAACAATGTGCTAGCTGCAAAAGAAAAGCAATGGGAAACTACAACCATTGGTTTGCCAAAAATTAGCGCAAAAGTAGATTACCAAAAATGGTTAAAACAACAAATATCATTATTGCCAGCAGAAATCACGGGTGGCCCAGCAGGAACCTTTATTCCTGTTACTTTTGGAACAAAGCAAAATGTAAATGCGGCAATTACCTTAAATCAATTAATTTTTGATGGATCTTATATTGTTGGATTACAATCTGCAAAAACATATTTAAACATTTCTAAACAAGCAAAAGAAAAAACAGAATTAAGTATTAGAGAAGCGGTTATAAATGCCTACGGAAATGTATTGATAGCAGAAAAAAGTATTGAAATTCTTAAAAGTAATTTAAAGATCTTAGAAAAAACACTATCAGATACTGAGAAAATTTATAAGAACGGTTTAACTGAAGAAGAAGATGTTGAGCAATTAAAAATTACTTTAACAACTGTAAAAAGTCAATTAAACAAAACCATAAGATTAAGAGATATAGGGTATAAAATGCTAAATATTTCTATGGGGAATTTAATCGATGAAAAAATTGCTCTAAAAGATAATTTAGATTCGCTAATATTCGAAAATATTGACTTAAGTCTTTTGGCTAAAACATTTAATGTATCAAATCATATAGATTATAAAATTGCAGAAAACAATAAAGAAGGAAATAGATTATTGGTTCTTCTAGAAAAATCTAAAGCACTGCCTTCTTTAAGAGCATTTGTTAATTATGGTTATGCAGGAAATGCAAATTCATTCGACTTTTTTAGAAGCGATCAAACGTGGTACAATTCCTCTTTATTAGGTGTTAGTTTAGACATTCCAATTTTTAGTAGCTTTGATAGAAGAGCAAAAACAAGACAAGCGAAATTTGAGTATGATAATGCAGAGATTCAATTGTTAGAAATTAGAGAACAATTAAACTTAAAAGCTGCTGCTGCAAAAAGCGATTATAAGTTTAGTATTGAACAATATCAATCTGCAAAACAAAATTTAGAATTAGCTCAACGAATAGAAAAAAAGCAACAAATAAAATTCTTTGAAGGTGTATCAACAAGTTTTGAATTGTCTCAAGCTCAAAACCAATTATACACACAACAACAAAATTATATTCAATCAATGCTAGATGTAATCGCCAAAAAAGCGGCATTAGAAAACGCATTAAACATCCCATTAAAATAACCAATCAGGCATGAAAACAATTTATACAGTAGTAATAGCAAGCATTCTTTTAATCTCTTGTGGAGAAAAAAAGGGACAAACAATTGAAGAAATTATTGCTACAAACGATATTTCTAAAATCAAAGAAAAAAAAGTAGAAATAGAAGCAGTTCAGCAAGGGTATTCTGATCAATTAAAAATGCTTAACGAAAAAATTGACGCTTTAGATACCAATAAAAAAGTACCATTAATAACTACTTTTAAAGCTAAAGAAGAAGTTTTTACGCATTATTTAGAATTGCAAGGAAATGTAGAAACTAAGCAAAATTTGTTGATTTATCCAGAAATGCCAGGCATCCTAGAAAATGTTTATGTAAAGGAAGGTCAATCTGTGAAAAAAGGAGCCATTTTAGCAAAAATAAACGATGGGGGTATGAGTCAACAATTATCTCAATTAGAAACTCAAGTAGAATTAGCAAAAACAGTTTATGAGCGTCAAAAAAGATTGTGGGATCAAAAAATTGGTTCAGAAATGCAATATTTACAATCAAAAACCAACTACTTTGCGCAACAGAAATCGGTAGAGCAATTAAAATCTCAAATTGAAAAAACAACAATTATTGCCCCTTTTGATGGAGTTATAGATGCAGTTATTAAAGAGAAAGGATCTGTTATAGCACCTGGGCCAGGAGCAGAAATTTTTAGAATAATCAATTTGAACAATATGTATATTTCTACTGAGGTTCCAGAGAGGTACATTGTATGTGTTACAAAAGGCAAAAAAGTAAAAGTAGAATTTCCAGTATTAGGAGAAACTTTAGTAAGCTCTGTTAGACAAGTTGGTAGTTTTATCAATCCAAACAATAGATCTTTTAAAATAGAAGTTCCTGTTACGAATAAAAACGGAAATGTTAAACCAAACTTAACGGCTAAACTTCAAATAAACGATTACACAAATACCAAAGCAATTTTAATTCCGCAAAGTATTATTTCAGAAAATGCACAAGGAGATCAATTTATTTATGTTGTAATAAACAAAGACGCAAATAATGAAGCTGTTGCTAAAAAAGTAATTATTAAGACGGGTAAAACGCAAGGAGATATTATTGAAGTTATAGCAAACTTAGAGCCTGGTACAGAGGTTGTTAAAGAAGGAGCTCGTAGTGTAAACAACGGTCAAACCGTAAAAGTTATCAATCAATAAATCATTTATGATGACAAAACAAAAAAAACAAGTAGATAAAGAGTTTAAATTATCGTCTTGGGCAATTCATAATAAAACAACCATTTATGTTATAATGGCTGTGATTTTTTTCTATGGAGTTTCTGCCTATTTTTCAATGGCTAGAGAGAGTTTTCCAGAAGTAAAAGAAACCAAGATTTATGTTAGTACCGTTTTTCCTGGAAACACTGCTGAAGATATAGAAAAGCTCATTACAGACCCGTTAGAAGATAAATTAAAAACGGTGAGTAATGTTGTAGAAGTTACATCAACATCACAAGAAGATTATTCTATGGTGGTAGTAGAGTTTGATGAAAATATTACGGTAGACCAAGCCAAGCAAAAAGTAAAAGACGAGATTGCCACAGAAACATCTAGTGAAGATTGGCCAACTTTTAACGGAGCTAAAATAGAACCCAATGTTTTTGAATTGAGCATGTCAGAAGAAATGCCAATTTTAAATATTAATATTTTTGGTGATTATCCTGTATATAAACTAAAAGAGTTTGCAGAATATCTACAAGATGAAATTGAAGATTTAGCTGAAATTAAAAAAGCAGATATACGTGGAGCACAAGATAAAGAGGTAGAGGTTGCAGTAGATGTTTATAAAATGATGGCTTCAAAAGTCAGTTTTAACGACATTACCAGTGCAATAAGTAATGGAAATGTAACCATGTCTGCAGGTAATTTTATTACAAGTGGTCAACGAAGAACGATTCGAATTATTGGAGAAATAGAGCAGCCATCAGATTTAGGGAACTTTGTAATTAAATCTGAGTTTAACAATCCAATTTACTTAAAAGATGTAGCGACCATTTCATTTAAAGATAAAGAGAAAACTACCTATGCTAGAGAAAAAGGAGCTGATGTAGTGATGTTAGATGTTAAAAAACGTGCAGGTAAAAACATGGTTGCTGCTGCAGAACAAATTAGAGTAATTGTAGACAATGCGATTGCAAACCATTTTCCAAAAGATTTGAAAATTACCATTACCAATGATCAATCTTCAAAAACCATTGGTCAAGTTGACGATTTGGTAAACAACATTATTTTCGGAGTTATTTTAGTGGTAACCGTTTTAATGTTCTTCTTAGGATTTAAAAACGCCGTATTTGTCGGATTTGCAATTCCAATGTCCATGTTTATGTCATTAATGATACTAAACATGTTAGGGTATACCATGAATACCATGATTCTTTTCGGATTAATTATGGGGCTCGGTATGTTGGTTGATAACGGAATTGTTGTTGTCGAAAACGTGTATCGATTAATGGATCAAGAAGGCATGAGTAGAGTAGAAGCAGCTAAAAAAGGGATTGGTGAAATTGCATTTCCTATTATCATTTCTACAGCTACAACAGTTGCAGCATTTATTCCGTTAGGTTTATGGCCTGGTATTATGGGAGATTTTATGATTCTATTGCCCATTACTTTATCAACCGTTTTAGGGTCTTCTTTATTTGTTGCCATTTTCTTTAACTCAGTATTGGTCTCACAATTTATGAGTGTAGAAGATAAAGACATGCCACTCAAAAGAATTGTGATCATGTCTAGTGTAATGGTAGGTTTAGGGATCTTGGTATTATTAACAGGCGGGGCATATCGATCTTTAGGAACGTTGATGATTTTTACCACAATTTTGTTATGGATATACAGATTGTTCTTAAGACGTTGGGCAAATTCTTTTCAAAACAATGTGTTGCCAAAATTAGAATCTTGGTACGAAAGAAGGTTAAAAAGTGCATTGACAGGTAAAACTCCTTATGGATTAATTGTTGGGACTTTTGGATTGTTAATAGCAGCTTTTATGATGTTTGGCTGGTCTTTAGGGACTCAAAGAACTAAAGTAGAATTTTTTCCAGACAATAAACCAAATCAGATTATTGTCTATATCGAATATCCTGAAGGGACAGATATTGAAAAAACCAACTCAATCACAAAATTGATTGAAGAAAAAGTAACAGGAGTATTGTATAGTGATACCTATATGGACGGAGATTATAACTTTATGATAGAAAGTGTGGTTTCTCAAGTTGGGGAAGGAGCAGGAAATCCGCAAGCAGATATGGGATCTGCAGCAGAAATGCCGCATAAAGGAAAAATTACCGCTTCTATGAGAGAGTATAAATTTAGAAGAGGTTTAGACAGTGAATTATTGCGTCAAAAAGTACAGACGGCCTTGGTTGGAATATATCCAGGAGTATTGATATCTGTAGAAAAAGACGCTAATGGTCCACCAGTTGGATCACCAATTAACATAGAAATTGAAGGAGATGATTATGCAGAGTTAATTCATACAGCGCAAAGAATGCGAGATTTCATCAACACAAAAAGTATTTCTGGAATTGATGAATTAAAGATCGATGTTAACAGAGATAAGCCAGGAATGCAAGTATTGGTTGATAGAAAAAAAGCAGGTGAATTAGGTGTAACTACGGGGCAAGTAGGACAACAATTAAGAGCATCCATTTTTGGAAATAAAGCTGGTATTTATAAAGAAAATGGTGAAGATTACGATATCTATGTTCGTTTTAACAAAGAAGATAGATACAATAAAAGTGCTGTTTTTAATCAGAATATTACTTTTAGAGACATGGCTTCTGGTAAGGTAAAGGAAATTCCGGTGTCTGCTGTTGCTACGCAAAAAAACAACTCAGGTTTTAGCGCCATCAAGCACAAATCGGTAAAAAGAGTGGTAACGGTGTATTCTGCTTTAGCACCTGGAGAAACTGATGCAAGTGCGGTGGTTCGTAAAATTCAAGAAGAAATGAAGAGTTTTAAAGATTTGCCTAAAGGAATTAAGATTGATTATACAGGGCAAATTGAAGAGCAAAACAAGCAAATGAACTTTTTAGTTGGTGCCTTCTTTACTGGATTAGCATTGATTTTCTTTATTTTAATTTTCCAATTCAACTCGGTATCTAAACCAGGGATTATTATGTTGGCCATCTTTTTAAGTTTTATTGGAGTCTTTGGAGGTTTGGTAATCTCGGGAGCACCCTTTGTTATTATGATGACGATGATGGGAATTATTTCTTTAGCTGGAATTGTGGTAAACAACGGAGTTGTGTTGTTAGATTATGCACAATTATTAATTGACAGAAAGAAAGAAGAATTGCAATTAGATGAAAACGATTATCTAGATAAAGAGCAACTTTTTAATAGTATTGTAAAAGCAGGAAGAGCACGTTTACGACCTGTTTTATTAACGGCAATTACAACCATTTTAGGATTGATTCCTCTTGCCATAGGCTTAAATATAAACTTCTTTACATTGGCAAGTGAGTTGAATCCACATATCTATTTTGGAGGAGACAATGTTGTATTCTGGGGACCATTAGCATGGACTGTTATCTACGGATTATTTGTAGCAACTTTCTTGACTTTAATAGTTGTGCCAGTATTATTTTACTTAATCACAAGATTTAAAATGTGGTTGCGTTTAAAAATGGCATAAGAGTTTGTTTTAATAATAAAAAAGGCTGAGGTTTTTCCTCAGCCTTTTTTAATTATAAATTAGTTAATTTTGAATGCCTAAGTGTTTCTATTTATATGACAGAACAAAAATATTTTTCAATTGAAGAAATTAAAAGAAAGCTAGAAAGATATTGTGTCTATCAAGATCGATGTCACAAAGAAATAGAAACGAAACTCAAAGAGTTTGTATTAATTGAAGAAGCTCAAAATCAAATCATATTACATTTATTGGAACATAATTTTTTAAATGAAGAGCGTTTTTCTAAAAGTTTTGCCAGAGGAAAATTCAGGATAAAAAAATGGGGCAAACAAAGAATTGTTAGAGAATTGAAGTTCAGAGATATTTCTGAATACAATATAAAAACAGCTCTAAAAGAAATTGATAAACAAGAGTATTTAGATACCATACATGCCATTGCTACTAAAAGAAATGCACAACTAAAAGAAACCGATTTTTACAAACGGAAAAAGAAACTGACAGACTATTTAATAAGATTGGGTTACGAATTTGATCTTATTTTTTCAACGCTAGAAAATGTAATAGAAAAAAAATAGCCTCTTAAAAAGAGGCTATTTTAAAATTATTTTAAAATTAATTTTTTAGTACTTAAAGAATCATCAACTTTAATTTTTGCAACATAAATCCCTTTACTGTATTTAGACATATCTAACTCAAATTGATTTACTGCAGAAGAAATCCTTTTTTCTTGTAAAATAAGTTTTCCTGTTAAGTCAAAAACAGAAATAGAGAAATTGGTTCCTTGTACCCAATTGATATTAAAGATGCTACTAGATGGGTTTGGAGATATCGCTAAACCTTCAATTTCATTAAACTCTTCAACTGGCAATACTCCAGTAATTACTAAATCATCAACAATTGCTCCTTCTTCATTTGCAGCATCGTCTGCTAAAAACTTGAATCTAAAAATTATATTAGCTTCATTTTTAAAAGCAGCTAAATCAAAACTATAAGTATGTAATGTAGCATTGGTTCCGCCTAAGTTATTTACATCTTCTCCTATACCAGTCCACTGTTTACCAGGCAACCCATTTGCAGTTGAATTACTATTGTACCAATTTGCATCAGTTGAAGCACCAAGAATGGTCCAAGTTTTCCCTTGGTCTATTGTATATTCTACATTCATATAATCCCAGTCTTTTTCGATGTCGAAAGCCATTTTAAAGCTCAATACAGGATTTGTCACTAAAGTTAAGTCGTAACATTTAGTGTATAAATAACCAGTAGCTTTATCTGGATGATTTCCGTTTAAACCAGTAGCATAGGCAGAAGAAACTGTACCTCCAACATTTAATAATGTTTTTACTGGTGTTCCTCTTTGCCATAAACCTAATAAACCTCCACCAGAACCAGAAGTTTCTGTAACTAAATTATCACTTGCAGATTCAAACGTATTTATAGTTGTTGGTGTTGCAGTAGAACCGTTTATAGAAAAGGACGTACTGTTAGAATTGTTTGCAGTATACGTATCATTATTTATAACCGTTTCTACATTTAAAGTATGATTTCCTTCTGTTGCAGTAAAAGCAGGAATGTTAATTTGAGTAGTTGCATTTGACACTAAATTACCTGTCCAATTGTAAACAGCATTTGTACCACCATCAACATTGTAATTTACAGTAACCGCAGTTATTGCATTTGTTCCTTTATTTTGAATTGTAATAGTTGGAGCAAGAGAACCACATCCTCTAGAGTTGTTTATGGGCGAATCAATTGAAACCAATTTTACTTCATTAGCAGGGAAAGAATTAGGAATGTCAGAAACCCAAACACCTCTACCATAAGTAGCAATGATTAATTTAGCCTCTTTCTCATTGATTTCTAGATCTCTAACGGTAGTATTGGGTAAATTGTTATCAAAAGTTACCCAATTTGTTAAGGTATCATCAATGTAATATACACCTACAGTGGTGCCTAAATAAACTCTGTTGTCTTTATTTCCTGCATGATGTCTTAACACAATTTTGTTGTCATTAGAAGGTAAATTACCAGTGATGTTTGTAAATGTTGGATTTGCATCATTTAAGTTTGTAGTTTTAGTAACCGCTCCATTAGATACAATCCAGGCAACATTACCATCATTATGACTAATTTCTATGGAGTTAATAGTACCAAAACCAGTAGGGATTTTTGTAAACGTTACCCCTGCATCATTACTTTTAAATAAATTTCCATCATTTGAAACATAAATATTATTTTCATTATTAGGGTCAATTTCAATATGATCTATATCACCTCCAAAATCATGAGTTGAAACTTTAGACCAAGCTCCACTTACCAATTTGTATAAACTACCATAACCAGCATATAGATTTCCTTTTCTGTCAGCTACCAAAGGTGTTACCCATTCTCCACCACTGTCATTTGTGCCAGTTTCAGCTGTAGGAGCACTAACATTAGAAGTTCTAGTTAATCCACCATCTTTAGATTCGTATAAAGAACCTCCATATTGTATAAATCCAAAATAATTATCTGAATCAAGAGGATTTATAACACAATCCATTCCATCTGCACCAAAATACACACTCCACCCATTATTTTTAAGAGCGTACCCGCCATTGTCTTGTAAACCACCCACTATATTTCCAGAATTTTGATTTGCTACAGAAATTCTATAAAACTGACTTATCGCTAAGTTCTTAGTTAAGTCGGTAAAACTTGTCCCAAGGTCTGTAGAAACGTACACCCCACCATCTGTGCCAGCAAAGAATTTACCACCGATGAAATCTAAAAAGTGAATGTCTGCATGGGTGTAAGCTGCAGCAGTTGGGTTACTCCAGCTATTTATAGCTGTAAAATTATCACCTCCGTCAGAAGATTTCCAAATATTTAAAACACCAACATACACGGTATTTTCATCGGTGTCAGAAACAGCAATAGCTAAATCATACCAAGATTGTGATCCTCCAAAAATATCATCCGTTTCAGCTGTTTTCGTATAGCTAAAACCACTAGTTGTAGATTTATAAACTCCATTAAAACCATTCTTTGTAGAGCTTCCACTCCAACTTACAAAATAAACAACTTTATCATTTGCAGGAGTAACTGCTAAGGCAATTCTTCTTGAATTGGTTAATCCAGTTATATTAACTACTGTAAAAGTATTTCCTCCATCAAAAGATTGATATACTCTAGTGGTATTCCCGTTACTAGAAGTCTCACCACTTGTTGCTGCATAAAAAACACTTGAAGAGCCAGGGTTTCTTTTTAAATCTCTAACATTAGCTGTTAAAGTTCTTGTCCAAGTTGCACCACCATCAGTACTTTTGTGCACACCAGAACTTGTTGCTACGATAACAGTATCAGTGTTTGTTGGATCAATATAAATATCGTTCATAGAGCTGGGATTTCCAGTCATTGCTCCAGTACTATTCCATGTTGCTCCTCCATCTGTAGATTTCATCACACCAATTGAGTCAGAATCACTAGCATCATCATCACCTGTTGCGATATAAATAATATTAGAATTTGTTGGATGAATTGCAATTCCAGAAACACCAATTTGAGGTAAAAAGTCATTTAAAGGCTGCCAATTAAGGCCTGCATCTGTAGATTTCCATATCCCGCCAGCTGGAGCACCCACATAGTACGTATTTGAATTACTAGGGTCTACTGCAACCACATTCACCCTTCCTTGACCAGAAGACCAAGAAGCTGTATTTGTGTGAGAATATGGGCCTAAAGATGTCCAATTACTTGTATCGTTTGCATTGTTTTTTTCAGAGGCATTCATTTGATTTTTTTGTTGCCAAGCATCTATTTTCTGTGCAGTAGTTTTTAAGGTCCCGTCAGGATTTGTATAAAAACCATTTTGATATTCCCATCGTTTAAAAGGTTTATATCCACTTCCTTTTTTATTTCTATCAATCGTAGAAAAGTATCTTTCTGCAGCAGCTGAAATATCATTCAATGTAATTTTTCCTTTCTTTTTTAAACTAGCATCTGCCATCCATGGGGCATTAGATTGATAGTTTTGAGAAAACCCCAAAACTGGAATAATAAATAATAAAAAAAGAGTAATTTTTTTCATAATTTCTGATGTAAATGGGACTTAATTGATGTTGACGATGTCTTGCTCTACTTCTAATTGAGAGTAGATGGTGTTTATTTTAGAATTTGTTGCAGAAAAAGCTGCAATTATTTTATTGACTTGAGTATGTACTTCATTTGAAGTTATTGCAGGTATAAAGGTCATATCTTTTAAACGTAATGCTTCATTTTCTAAAACATTTACGCGGGTTCTAAAAGATAAATTCAACAACTCTTTTGGTCTGATGCTATCTTTTAATTTTTTCACGGTTTCAGAGAACTTCAAGGCATTATTTAGAGCTTCGTTTGCAGAAATAGCTGAAAATTGTTTCAAGTTGTTGCTAACTAATTGGTATTCTTTCCAATTTACTACCTTATCTTTTGAAATTTTTTCTAATGCTAACGCAGTATTGTGTTTTTCAACACCATTCATTTCAGATTTTTGAATCTTTGGTTCTTGAACAGCAGAACTGTTTTGGCAAGACCAAAAAAATAAAAGAAAAAGTATAGAAAAATTACGCATGCCTAAAAAATATTTATAAAAATACATATTTTTAGATTTATTTTTTTGATTTTAACATTTAATTTCAAATTGATAAAAACATCTTTTTTATTCTTCTCTTTTAAGAATATTTAAATTATGTACTTTTGTTTTATATATTTTTGAATTATAACGAATGATTGACACCATCTTAATTATTGGAGCATGCGGACAAATAGGTTCTGAACTTACCCAAAAACTTAGAGAAACTTACGGAAACGATAATGTAGTAGCCACAGATATTAGAGAAGGAAATGAAGAATTAGTAAATTCGGGTCCGTTTGAAATTTTAGACGCTACAGATACCCAAGGAATCTTAAAAATAGTTCAAAAATATAAGGTTACTCAAGTATATTTGATGGCAGCTATGCTTTCTGCAACTGCAGAAAAACACCCTCAAAAAGCATGGAATTTAAACATGAACTCTTTACTAGGGGTGTTAGAATTGGCAAAAGATAAACACATCAAACAAGTGTACTGGCCAAGTTCTATTGCTTCTTTTGGACCAACATCACCAAAAATAAATACACCACAACAAACTATTATGGAGCCATCAACCGTTTACGGAATTAGTAAATTGGCTGGGGAACATTGGTGTAATTATTATCACAATAGATACGGGGTTGATGTAAGAAGTATCCGTTATCCAGGAATTATAAGTTGGAAAACAAAACCTGGAGGAGGAACTACAGATTACGCGGTAGATATTTATTTTAAAGCCTTAGAAAACCAATCGTATGAATGTTTTTTATCAGAAAATACACGTTTGCCAATGATGTATATGGAAGATGCTATTGATGCGACGATTAAAATTATGCAAGTTGATGCCGCTTCAATTAAAACGAGAACAGCTTATAATTTAGCAGCTATAAGTTTTACTCCAGAAGAAGTTGCTGTAGAAATTAAAAAGCATATCCCTAAGTTTAAAATTTCATATAAAACTGATTTTAGACAACAAATTGCTGATAGTTGGCCACAAGTTATTGACGATACTGAAGCAAGAAAAGATTGGAACTGGAAACATCAATTTGATTTGGAGTTGATGACCAAAGAAATGCTTAAAAATTTACAATAAATCCTTATTTTATTTATTTGCCTCTATGTTACTTATGTTACATGATTAGTTGTGTAAGATTTCTATTTTTACACGTCTAAAAAGTAAAATTTATAGGATCTATGAACACGATAATTAAAGACAGTTTGGCAAAAAGTTTTTCGTACGAAGCGTATAGAAAAAAAATCAGTGACTTATTAGAAGAGGGTAAATCTACGGGGCCAAATCAATCAGAAGATTTATTACATTATAGTACTTTGAACGATGCTAGAATGAATCGTTTAGATAAAAAAATAAAGCTGACCCATTCTGCAAAAGAAGCGTTAAAAAGTACAAAAGAAAAACAAACATGGTTGTTAATTACAGAAGGTTGGTG
Source organism: uncultured Polaribacter sp. (assembly GCA_943788865.1). GTDB lineage: Bacteria > Bacteroidota > Bacteroidia > Flavobacteriales > Flavobacteriaceae > Polaribacter. The sequence goes on from CALSRX010000004.1 coordinate 301,608, forward strand.
TGGTGATGCTGCTCAAATTGCCCCGGTAATTAATAAGATGAGTATAGAGAGTGATAAGGTCGATTTAAAAGTTGTTTTGCGTGATGAAAATGAAAACTTGATGAATCAATTTTTAACCAACGGAAGCAAATCAATTCCGAAATTGGTTGTATTAAACGAAGAGAATGAAGTGATTTCTTCTTGGGGCCCAAGACCCTCTATTGCAACAAAAATGGTAACCGATTACAAAGAAAAACATGGCGGATTAGATGCTGACTTTAAAAGAGATTTACAAGTTTGGTACAATAAAAATAAAGGAGAAAACATTCAAGAAGATGTTGTTGCCTTTTTAGAAAAATAAAAATATAAAGAGTGATATAAAAGTCCTTTTGCATTTTGTAAAAGGACTTTTTCTTTTGTGCTATCTTTGCAATATCAAAACAAAAAAATGCTAGTAGAATATACATCGCTTCCAGAAACTTCAAAAGTTTGGATTTATCCATCAAACAGAAAATTTTATGATACAGAAATTGATGGACTTCACGAAAAAATAAAAGTCTTTTTAGAAAGCTGGAAATCTGATGATGCAACGTTTCAAGTTGCTTATAAATTATTGTACAATCGTTTTATTGTATTGTTTGCAGATGGTTCAAACACTGCATTATCAAATACTGATATTGATACTTCTGTTCAGTTTATTTTACAATTACAGCAAGACTACAAAGTGGAATTGTTAGACAGAATGAATGTGTGTTTTAAGCAAGGCGAATTTGTGCAATACAAAGAGTTAAAAGATTTTAAAAAACTTCTAAAAAACAGAGCTGTAACAGAAAAGACAATTGTTTTTGACAATTTAATTACGACCAAAGAAGAATTTGAAAATTACTGGGAAGTGCCAATTTCTGAAAGTTGGTATGGACGTTTTTTAAAATAAATAAACTATTCTAACCCTTCAATAAAAGCATCAATAGAAACTGCTTTCTCAATGGAATAATCTCCAATTTTTGTGCGTCGTAACGCAGATAAATGTGCTCCAGAATTCAAAGCTTTTCCAAAATCAAAGGCTAAAGAACGGATGTAGGTTCCTTTGCTACAAACGATTCTAAAATCAATTTTAGGCAAATCAATATGGGTAATTTCAAACTCGTTGATGGTAATTTCTCTAGTCGGAATTTCGGTAGTTTCCCCTTTTCTTGCCAATTCGTACAAACGTTTTCCGTCTTTTTTTAAGGCAGAAAAAATAGGAGGCTGTTGTTGAATTGCACCCATAAATTGTTTGGTTGTGCTGTGAATCAATTCTTCTGTAATATGTGCTGTAGGAAAAGTTTCGTTTACTTCGGTTTCTAAATCGTAACTCGGCGTTGTTGTACCTAGGGTAATTGTTCCGGTGTATTCTTTAACCTGACCTTGATATTCGTTGATGTTTTTGGTTTGTTTACCCGTACAAATAATTAAGAGTCCTGTTGCTAATGGATCCAAGGTTCCGGCATGACCCACTTTAATTTTTTTGATATTGAAACGTTGTCTAATGTGCCATCGGATTTTATTTACCGCTTGAAAAGAAGTCCATTCAAGGGGCTTGTCAATCAGTAAGACTTGTCCGTTTTTGTAATCTTCTCCGGTCATTTTTTTGTAATTCTGTGTCAGGTCGAGCGCAGTCGAGACCTCTTAAAAACCTCTCGACTGCGCTCGAGGAGACATTTTTTTAATTCATTAAAGAATAACCAATTGCTATAACACCAACAACAGCACAATAGATTGCGAAATACGATAATTTGCTTTTCTTTACTAAAGAAATCATCCAAGTACATGCAAATAGGCCAGCAATAAATGCGGCTAAAAACCCTGCGGATAATGGTAAAATTTCTGCACTTGAAAAATTGATGTCACCACTCAATACATCTTTGGCAATTTTTCCAACAATTAACGGCACAACCATTAAAAATGAAAAACGAGCAGCTTTGCTTCTGTCTACTCCTAACAAAACGGATGTAGAAATTGTTGCGCCAGATCTAGAAATTCCTGGTAACATTGCAATAGCTTGAGAAACCCCAATAATCACAGCATTTACATAAGATACTTTTTTGTCAGTATGTTTTGCTCTGTCAGCCAATAACAATAGTAAAGCGGTTATAAGTAACATACAACCTACTAATAATATCTGTCCGCCAAAAAAAGCTTCTAATTCCTTTTCAAAAAGGAGTCCAACAATAACAGCTGGAACCATAGATAGAATAATTTTTATAGAGAACTGTGACTCTTCATTCCATTTAAATTGAAATAATCCTTTAAAAATCTCTCCAACTTCTTTTCTAAAAATAACAATGGTACTCAAAGCAGTTGCAAAATGCAAGACAACCGTAAATGTTAAACTTTCTTGAGGCAGTGAAGTATCCCCAAAAATAGCTTTTGCTAATTCTAAATGCCCACTTGAAGAAACAGGTAAAAACTCTGTTAATCCTTGGATAACACCAAGAACAATTGCTTCGATAAGATCCATCTTACTTTTTAGGTTTTGCTAAAATTGCATAAATCTCAATTCCTAGCCCAATAATTACCAAAGTTGGTGCCAATCGAATTCGTTGCCAATTGTAAATTTCTTCGTTAAAAACATTTGGGTCTTCGCTTCCACCGCCAGCCATAAAGATAAATCCTAAGGCAATAAAGACAGCTCCAATAAGCATAATGATATAATTTCTTTTACCAAAAAGAAACTCCGGATTTGTGTTGTTTTCTTTTTTACTCATATTAATAGTATAATTCGTCTGTTTGTAAATTTAAAAAACGTTGTGTTGCAAAATACGTGCTAAACCAAGTTATTAAAAAGGCTACAAGCAACACACCACCAAACAGGTAGCTTAGCAAAGCATAATCGTTTAATAATTGTAGAGCAGGGATGTATTTATTTGTGTAATAGATTACGGCTCCTAGCCCAATTAAAGAAATGAGAGAGCCAATCATTCCTAATTTTATCCCTTGTAAAAGAAAGGGTTTTCTAATAAAGCCTTTTGTTGCACCAACCATTTGCATGGTTTTAATGTTAAAACGTTTAGAATAGACAGATAAACGTAACGCACTGTTGATTAATAAAATAGAAATCAATGCAAAAAATGCACTAACAACTAACAGCCAAAAACTTATTTTTTGAATGTTTTTTGTTAAAAATTGAATCAAAGGTTTGTCATAAGAAACTTCTAAAACAAAGGCGTTTTTTTGAAAGCGCTTTTCGATTTCTGCCATTTTTTCTGGTGTTACAAATTCGGCTTTTACATATAAATCAATACCGTTTTTTAATGGGTTTGTGCCTAAGAATTGCACAAAATCTTCTCCTAAATCTTTACTATGAAACTTGGCCGCATCGTCTTTAGAAATGTATACAACTTGTTTGGTAAATTTTTCCTTTGATAGAGAAGCTCTTAAATCTTCGATATTTTTTTTAGTCACATTGTCTTTTAAAAACAGTGTCATAGCTGTTTTTTCTTTTACATGATTGGCAACACTTGTAGATTTTAATAAAATTAATCCTAAAACACCAACCATAAATAAGACCAACGAAATACTTACAATTACAGAAAAGTAAGAAGAGCGTAATCTTCGTTTTTGGTATTTATCAAAAGATGTAGACATAGATAATCTTGAATTCTAGCTCGCAAGATACAAAAATTAACGAGCAGTTTTAAGCTAATATTTTGCAGTATTTTTGTTAAAATTAAGTGCGTTCTTGACACAATTCTATCAAAACTCCATTGGTAGATTTTGGGTGTAAAAAAGCAACTAATTTATTGTCGGCGCCCAATTTTGGTGCTGAATTTAAAACGATAAAGCCCTCTCCTTTTAAACGTGCTATTTCTTCTTCTATGTCTTTTACAGCAAAGGCAATATGATGAATACCTTCGCCTTTCTTTTCAATAAATTTAGCAATGGGACTCTCAGGGTTTGTAGCTTCTAACAACTCAATTTTATTAGGGCCCACATCAAAAAAAGATGTTTTTACACCTTCGTTTTCTACTTCTTCAATTTTATAATGTGCTTTTCCAAAAAGAGCCGCAAATAATGCGTTAGATTTTTCTAAACTTTTTACGGCAATCCCAATATGTTCAATTTTGTCCATTAGATACATTTTCTATCCATCAAAAATAAACATTCTTTTGGGAATTATGCGTAAATTTGCCGCATGGAACAAACAAATAGACAGAAAAAAATTGCTGGAGTAATTCAAAAAGACTTGGTTGATGTGCTTCAGAAAGCGGCACAAGACGGAATGCAAGGAACTATTATTTCGGTTTCTAAAGTTACTGTGACTACAGATTTGAGTATTGCAAAAGTGTATTTGAGTATTTTTCCATCAGAAAAAAGAGACGAATTGGTGAAAGGAATTCAGTCGAATACTTTTTTAATCCGTCATGAAATGGCAAAACGCACAAAAAATCAACTGCGTAGAATGCCAGAACTGTCGTTTTTTGGAGATGATTCTTTAGATTATATCGAAAAAATAGATAAATCCTTAAAGGGTGAAGACGCCAATCCTATTAAAAATCCAGAAGTATTACCAAGACGTCAAAAACGTTAATTTGTTTGCTTCACAACTTTTTTTGCCCTTAGTTTGTATTGATTTGATACAACAATTGTGAATTTTCCTTTATACATAGCTAAAAGATATGTGTTCGCTAAAAGCGGAAACAATACCATTAACATTATTACTATTATTGCGTCTTTTGGTGTAATTGTAGGTTCGTTGGCGTTGTTTATTATCCTTTCAGGATTTTCTGGCTTTAAATCTTTTACCAACAATATGTTAGATTATTCTGACCCAGATATAAAAATTACAGCTGTTCAAGGAAAATCGTTTTTTGTTTCTGATGCTATCACCTCACTTTTAAACGCTAACACAGATATTAAAGCATTTGCTTCTGTGGTTGAAGAACGCGCTTTTTTACAATACAAACAAAGAGATCAAATTGCTTTTGTAAAAGGAGTCAGCGACAACTATATGTCGATTACAAGAATAGACTCTACTTTACATGTTGGTCAATGGATAGATGCTGAATTTATCAATACGGCCGTTATTGGTTATGGAATTTCAGATAAATTATCTTTAAGCATTTTAAATTTTGGAGAACCACTACAAATTAAAGTCCCAAAACCAGGGACAGGATTAATTTTAAGTGCGTCTTCTGCATTTAATGAGGCCGATGTTCAAATCTCTGGTGTGTATACTGGATTAGAAGAATTTGCAAATAAATACGTCTTTGTAAACTTAGCTTTGGCACAAAAATTATTAAGTTATGAAGAAAATCAAGTGACTTCAATTGAGTTGCGATTGCAAGAAAATGTCAATCCAGATGCTTTTGCAACGAACCTTCAAAAAAAATTAGGAAGCCATTTTAAAGTAGCCACAAAAACACAATTTAACGCGATAACTTATAAGGTTTTAAATACAGAAAGATTGATTTCTTATTTGATATTTACACTCATTATTATTATCGCATTGTTTAATGTAATTGGTGCCATTATTATGATGATTATTGATAAAAAGCAAAACTTAAAAACACTTTTTAATTTAGGGGTTACCATTAAAGAAATTAAAAGAATTTTTGTATTGCAAGGCTTTTTATTAACAGTTTTTGGATTATTCATCGGATTGCTTATGGGTACAATTTTAATTTTACTACAAAAGCAGTTTGCTTTTTTTATGATCACACAATCCATTCCCTATCCAGTAGAATTTAGACTTATGAATTTATTGATTGTAGCAATTACTATTAGTATTCTCGGATTTATCGCTTCAAAAATTGCAAGTAGTAGAATTTCTGCTAACTTTATTGAGAAGTAATTAACTAAAATCCGGAATTACAGCATCGCCAAATTTTTCAAACACTTCATCAAAAGCTGCAAAAACATCTTTTGCATCATCAGAAGTTACCATTTTCATTCGGTGTTCTTTAAAATGCGGAATTCCTTTAAAGTAGTTGGTGTAATGTCTTCTGGTTTCTAAAACACCCAAGGTTTCACCTTTCCAGTCAATGGCCATTTGTAAATGTCTGCGTGCAATTTCTACACGTTCTGCAATTGTTGGAGAAGCTAAGTGTTCACCAGTTTTAAAAAAGTGTTTTACTTGGTTAAAAAACCAAGGAGAACCTATAGAGGCTCTACCAATCATGGCGCCATCTAAACCATATACATCTCGCATTTCCATGGCTCTTTCTGGAGTTGTAACATCGCCATTTCCAAAAACAGGAATGTGCATTCGTTGGTTGTTTTTTACCTCTGCAATGGGTTTCCAATTGGCATTTCCTTTATACATTTGTGCTCGCGTTCTGCCATGAATAGAAATTGCTGCACAGCCTACATCTTGCAAACGCTCTGCTACTTCTACAATTCTAATAGAATCTTCATCCCAGCCCAAACGTGTTTTTACGGTGATGGGCAGACTGGTGTGTTTTACCATGGCTTCGGTTAACGAAACCATTAAGTCGATGTCTTTTAAAATTCCTGCTCCAGCACCTTTAGAAACTACTTTTTTTACAGGACAGCCAAAATTGATATCAATAATATCTGGATTCGATTTTTCAACAATCTCTACCGTTTTTAACATGGATTCTAAATTGGCTCCAAAAATTTGAATTCCAACTGGACGCTCTTTTTCGTAGATGTCTAATTTCATGACACTTTTTGCAGCATCACGAATCAAGCCTTCTGAAGAAATAAATTCGGTATACACCACATCTGCTCCGTTTTCTTTACACAAAGCTCTAAACGGTGGATCACTTACATCTTCCATTGGTGCTAACAACAACGGGAAATCTGGTAATTCTATGTCTCCAATTTTAACCATGGCGCAAAAATACTTATTTTATCTTAAAAAAAAGACCTGTAAAAACGAATCTTTACAGGTCTAAATAATTTTGTGTCTTTATATTTAAAACTGAATTTCAGCTTTTACTTCTTTGCCGCTTCTAGTTAAAATTACAGTTGTTTTATCTCCCTTTTTAAAGGCCGATAGCGCCTTCATGTAACTCATCATGTCTGTAACTTTATTACCACCTAATTCAATAACAATATCTCCTTTTTTAATTCCTGCTGCTATAGCTGGTTTTCCTTCAGAAACACCATCAACACGCATTCCTTTGCCATCATACATATAATCAGGAATTACCCCTAAACCGACTTTAAAACGCGGATTTTCTTCACTTTCGTTTTTTGTTTTTCTAAAGGCTAATTTTCCGTTGTCATTTAAATCAGAAATGATATTAAAAATATAGGTAGAAATGCTTTCCATTCCTTCATAATTTAATGTTTCTGTATCGTCACTTGGTTTGTGATAATCATTGTGTTGTCCTGTAAAGAAATGCAATACTGGCAGATCTGCTAAATAAAAACTTGTATGATCACTTGGCCCAACACCCGATTCTTTCATAACCAATTTAAAATCGTTGTTATGAGATTTTAATGTTTGTTTAAAAATAGGTGAAGTTCCTGTTCCGTAAATAGCCAAAGCACTGTCTTTTAATCTTCCAACCATGTCCATATTAATCATATAAGACACCTCTTTGATGTCGAATGTTGGATTTTTTACAAAATAATTAGAACCTAACAAGCCCATTTCTTCACCAGAAAAAGCAATAAATACATAATTGTTGCTTGTATTTGTATTTTTTAATTTACTTGCTAAGTTTAAGAGCAGCGCTACACCACTAGCGTTGTCATCTGCTCCGTTATGAATTGCTTTAATAGAATCTCTATATAAAGAGCCATCGCCACCATATCCTAAATGATCAAAATGTGCACCGATAATTACAGTGTTTTTTGCTTTGTTATCTATAAACCCAACAACATTTCTTCCGGTAATTGTTCCGTCAGAATTTTCAGTAAATTTTACTTCTTCATGTGGATGTGTTTTTGGTTTGAAAGAAAAAGATTGATAAAAACCATCGGTTCCCTTTGGAGTTAAACCAAGGCTTTCAAATCTGTTTTTTATGTATTCAGAAGCTTTTTCTCCTCCAGGAGTTCCTGTTTGTCTTCCTTCTAATTTGTCATCAGCTAAGAAAGAAACATCTTCTCTAATCTTGTTTTCAGGTTTGTATTCTTTAGCACAAGAAATAAGGAGTGATAAAAAGATTAAAATTATTAAATTTTTCATGGTATATGTATTATTTTTGCCAAAAATAACTAATAAATCTTAGTTGTAAAATTAAAAAAGTACATAATGAAATTAAGAGGAATTTATTTGATGATTTTTACACTATTCATCGTTTCGTGTAAAACAGATAAAAAAGATAAATCGGATGCAAAATCTGGGGCAACAAAAAAATGGGATACTACTTTAATATACCCTGAAGAGGTTCATTTTAAAACCATGCAGCAAATTACGTTTGGTGGAGACAATGCTGAAGCATATTGGAGTTTTGATGATAAACAAATCATTTTTCAATCAAACAATAAAAATTGGGGAGTAGAATGTGATCAAATGTTTTTAATGAATGTTGGAGAAACATTTGAAGACACAAAACCACCAATGATTAGTACTGGATTTGGAAGAACAACGTGTGCTTATTTTTTACCAGGAAACAAAGAATATGTGTATGGATCTACACATTTAGGAGGAAAAGAATGTCCGCCAGCGCCATTGCGTAGAGAAGGTAAATATGTATGGCCAATTTATGATAGCTACGATATTTTTGTTTCTGACTTAAACGGAAATATTACCAAACAATTGACAAACGAACCTGGTTATGATGCCGAAGCAACGGTTTCGCCAAAAGGAGATAAAATTGTATTTACTTCGATGAGAACTGGAGATTTAGAGTTGTTTACGATGAATATTGATGGTTCTGATGTAAAACAAATTACCTCTGAATTAGGTTATGACGGAGGAGCTTTTTTCTCGCCAGATGGCACAAAATTGATTTTTCGTTCTTCAAGACCAAAAACGGAAGCTGAAATTAAAGAATACAAAGATTTGTTAAAAGAAGGCTTGGTACAACCAACTGAAATGGAATTGTACATCTGTAATGCAGATGGTTCTGATTTACGTCAATTAACAGATTTAGGAAACGCCAATTGGAGTCCGTTTTTTCATCCTTCAGGGAAAAAGATATTATTTTCTTCAAATTTTGAAGCAGAAAGAGGCTTTCCTTTTAATTTATATATGATAGATTTAGATGGGAAAAACTTAGAAAGAGTAACACATGGAGAAACATTTGATGCTTTTCCGGTTTTTTCTAATGATGGTAAAAAACTAATTTTTTCATCAAACAGAAATAACGGTGGTGGTCGAGACACCAATTTGTTTATTGCAGAATGGCAAGACTAAAAGGATTGGCATTATGAAATATTCATATGACGACACCAATTTGTTTATTGCAGAATGGCAAGACTAAAAGGATTGGCATTATGAAATATTCATATGACGACACCAATTTGTTTATTGCAGAATGGCAAGACTAAAAGGATTGGCATTATGAAATATTCATATGACGACACCAATTTGTTTATTGCAGAATGGCAAGACTAAAAGGATTGGCATTATGAAATATTCATATGACGACACCAATTTGTTTATTGCAGAATGGCAAGACTAAAAGGATTGGCATTGTGAAATATTCAAAAGACAAAACCAATTTGTTTATTGCATAATGGCAAGATTAGATATTTCCATTAGTAAATAGTATATATTTGCACACTTAAGAAATCAAACATTAATGAAGAATATTAGAAACTTTTGCATCATCGCACATATCGATCACGGTAAAAGTACGTTGGCAGATAGATTGTTAGATTTTACAGGCTCTGTAACCGATCGTGAAAAGAAAGATCAGTTATTAGACAATATGGACTTGGAGCGTGAACGTGGAATTACCATCAAGTCGCACGCCATCCAAATGGATTATACCTATAAAGGAGAGCAATATATTTTAAACCTTATTGACACTCCGGGTCACGTAGATTTTTCGTACGAAGTTTCTCGTTCAATTGCAGCCTGTGAAGGTGCTTTACTAATTGTTGATGCAGCACAAAGTATTCAAGCACAAACCATTTCTAATTTATACTTAGCACTAGACAACGATTTAGAGATTATTCCTGTTTTAAATAAAGTTGATTTACCTTCTGCAAATCCAGAAGAAGTAACAGACGATATTGTAGATTTATTAGGTTGTGATGCAGAAGATGTGATTCATGCAAGTGGAAAAACAGGTTTTGGTGTTGAAAATATTTTAGAAGCCATAATCGAAAGAATTCCTGCTCCAAAAGGAGATCCAAATGCGCCTTTGCAAGCCTTAATTTTTGATTCTGTTTATAATTCTTACAGAGGAATTGAAACCTATTTTAGAGTTTTAAATGGAGAAATTAAAAAAGGACAAAAATCAAATTTATGGCAACCAACAAAGAATATTTTGCAGATGAAGTAGGGACGTTAAAACTTAAGTCAGGTTGCTAAAACAATCTGTAAAAACAGGGGATGTAGGGTATTTAATTACTGGAATTAAAACGGCAAAAGAAGTAAAAGTTGGAGATACAATTACAGATGTTGCTAATCCCAACACAGAAATTATAGAGGTTTTGAAGATGTAAAACCAATGGTTTTTGCAGGTATTTATCCTGTAGATACAGAAGATTATGAAGAGTTGAGGGATTCTATGGAAAAATTGCAACTCAATGATGCATCGTTGTCTTTTGACCAGAAAGTTCTGCTGCTTTAGGTTTTGGTTTTCGTTGTGGTTTCTTAGGAATGTTGCACATGGAAATTATTCAAGAACGTTTAGAGCGTGAGTTTGATATGACGGTTATTACTACAGTTCCAAACGTTTCTTATCATGCATTATACAAGAATAAAATCCAGATGAGATATTGTTGTAAACAACCCAACAGATTTACCAGATCCATCAAGTTTGATAGGGTCGAAGAGCCATATATCAAAGCATCTATCATTACAAAGTCAGATTTTGTTGGTACAAGTAATGAGTTTGTGTATCGAAAAAAGGGGGAGATTACCAATCAAACGTATTTAACAACAGAAAGAGTTGAGTTAACTTTTGATATGCCTTTGGCTGAAATTGTTTTCGATTTTTACGATCGTTTAAAAACAGTTTCTAAAGGTTATGCTTCTTTCGATTATCATCCAATTGGGATGAGACTTCTAAATTAGTTCGCGTAGATATTTTATTAAATGGGACAGCCAGTTGATGCCTTTCTGCATTATTACATGCAGACAATGCATATCAATTGGTAAAAAAATCACTGAAAAATTAAAAGAATTAATTCCGAGACAACAATTTGACATCCCTATTCAAGCTGCAATTGGAGCAAAAATTATTGCAAGAGAAACTACGAAAGCCTTACGTAAAGATGTAACTGCAAAATGTTATGGAGGAGATATTTCTCGTAAACGTAAGTTGTTAGAAAAACAGAAAAAAGGAAAAAAGAGAATGCGTCAGGTTGGGAATGTAGAAATTCCACAAGAAGCTTTTATGGCTGTCTTAAAACTGAATGATTAAAAATTATAAAAACAATGAAAAACTTCGATGTTGTTATAGTAGGAGGAGGAACTGCGGGATTAATGTTGGCAAGGGAATTAGGAAAGCTCAAGCATAAGGTTCTTATTCTTGATAGAAAGAAAAATTTGTTAGAGTTTTCTTTTAATACATTAGGGAGTTTTCTAAAAGTTGAAGATTTTGGTTTGTCAGAAAATGTAATAGCCCAAAAAATTGACACTGCTGCTATTCATTCTAAATACTTTAAACACAACATCAAAGGAGAAGCTTTTATTTTAGATAAAAAACTAGTTCATAAAGAGTTATTAGATTCACTTGATATGAAATATGTTACTATTCAGCTTCAGACAAACATTAAAAAAATTTATAAAGATTCAAAAGGTAGATACACATCTATTGAAGATAAGAATGGTAATAAATACGAAGCAAAAATTTTTGTAGACGCTTCAGGTACAGTTGGTGTTCTTAGTAAAATTGAAGGTTTAAGAGAAAAGAATGTAGATTTTGCCCCTGGTGTAGAATATAATGTTAAATATTTAGGAAAACCTACTGATGCACATTTGTATTTTGGTAAAGAGTTAAAAGGTGGATATGCCTGGATTTTTCCTTTAAAAAATAAAAGGGCAATTGTTGGTTTTGGTTCTGTTGATGCTGGGATGTTTAAAAACTTAAAAAACACTTTAAATGATTTTATTGAATCGCCCAGGATTAAAAAACTTGTAGTAAAAGATAATAACTTTATTGAAGGAGGAAGCTTACCTATTACACCTGTATTAGATAATTTCGTAAAACAAAACTTGGTTTGTGTAGGGGATAGCGTTTCTCAAGTAAATCCTATCGTTGGCGAAGGGTATAAATTTATTTTTGAAGCTGCAATAATGGCTAGTAAAGCCATATCAAAATCTTTAGAACAAAATTCATTAGACTGTTTGTTTGAATATGAAGATGTTTGGAGAAAAAGATTTTTAGCCAATTATAAGCGTTCAAAAATAGCTCAAAAAAGAGTAGTTAAACTTTCTAATAGTGATTTTTTAAGTAATTTAGCGATGCTGATTTTATTAAAACTAAGACCCAATTATAAGAATGTAAATTCTTTATCAGGAGAATATTAAATTAACTTTTATTCTGTTTAAATAGTTTTTTTAACAAATTTGATCTTCAGTTGTTTTTTAGAGTAAAAATGTTTTTACTTGGTAGTGTTTTGTATGTTCCTTAATTAATATACTTTTACAAAAGTAATTACTTTATAAATGACAAAGCCAAGAATATTACTAATATATACTGGAGGAACCATTGGAATGGTAAAAGATTACGAAACCAATGCCTTAAAAGCATTTAATTTCGAACAACTTTTAGATAGAGTTCCAGAATTAATTCAGTTACATTGTACGATTGACACTTATTCTTTTAAAGAGCCAATCGATTCTTCTAATATGAATACAGCATATTATGTAACTATTGCTGAAGTTATAGAAAGTAAGTATTCTGAATTCGATGGGTTTTTAGTCTTAACCGGTTCAGATACGATGGCATATACATCGTCTGCAATAAGTTTTATGTTAGAAAACTTAGCAAAACCTGTAATATTTACAGGTTCGCAATTGCCAATCGGACACTTAAGAACCGATGCAAAAGAAAATTTAATTACATCTATTGAAATTGCTTGTGCTACAAAAGATGATAAACCAGTAATTTCTGAAGTTTGTTTGTATTTTGAGTATAAATTATACCGAGCAAATAGAACCACTAAAGTGAATGCAGAACAATTTGAGGCTTTTGCTTCTTTAAACTATCCACCCTTAGCTGAAAGTGGTGTGCATTTACATTTTAATTATGAATTGCTTTTAAAACCAGTAACCAAAAATTCAACGCTGATTGTTCGGAAAACATTAGACAATAATATAGTGGTGTTAAAATTATTTCCTGGGATTACAGAAGAGGTTATAAAAAGCATTATAAATATCAAAAATTTAAAAGGCATTGTTTTAGAAACCTATGGTTCTGGAAATGCACCTACATATCCATGGTTTATCAACCTTTTAGAGAAAGCAATAAAGAGCGGCATACAAATTGTGAATGTTACACAATGTGTAGGAGGAAGTGTTATTTTAGGCCATTATGAAACAAGTGTAGCATTGAAAAGAATTCAAGTTATAGATGGAAAAGATATTACAACAGAATCTGCCGTTGCAAAATTAATGTACTTATTAGGTGAGAAAATATCAAATACAGAATTTAAAAAAGTGTTTGAAAAACCGTTAAGAGGGGAGTTGGATTTTTAATAAAAAACGAATTTTTATACAAATTTGATAGCGTAAAACACGCATCCTTATTAAATTAGTACTCAATTGAGTTAAATTTTGCTTTTTAACCATAAAAATTTGCTGTTTTTTTTTAGAGACTCAACAATTTTTTGTTAATTGGCACTCTCAAAACGATAAAATTTGAATTTTATTAATTTAATTTAAAAATTAGAAAAGGCATTTTTTGTTGATTTGGAATTAAAATCAATATCTTTAACCCGTTAACTATTAAAAATTAATTTATAACAAAGATGAAAAAAGTATCAAACATCCTAACAGTAGCAGGATTCATGTTTTTTGGAGCTATTCAATCAACTTTCGCTCAAGAAGCTGCTCAATCACAAACTTTCCACCAAGAATTAAAGAAACGTTTTATTGAAGGAGATCCTCAATTTATGGGAATTGTATTAGTAGCCTTAATATTAGGGTTAGCAATTGCTATCGAAAGAATTATTTATTTAAACATGGCAACAACAAATACTAAAAAATTAGTTGCAAGTGTTGATGAAGCATTAAGTTCAGGTGGTGTAGAAGCTGCTAAAGAGATTTGTAGAAACTCTAAAGGACCTGTTGCTTCTATTTTTTATCAAGGATTAGATAGAATGGACGAAGGCGTTGAAGCTGCAGAAAAAGCGGTTGTTGGATACGGAGGAGTTCAAATGGGATTATTAGAGAAAAATGTTTCATGGTTGTCTTTATTTATTGCTTTAGCACCGATGTTAGGTTTCATGGGAACTGTAATTGGGATGATTAAAGCATTTGATATGATTGCTGTAGCAAATGATATCTCTCCAGGAGTTGTTGCTGTTGGTATTAAAGTAGCACTTTTAACAACTGTATTTGGATTAGTAGTAGCAATTATTTTACAAATTTTTTATAATTATATTGTTTCTAAAATAGATAGTATTGTAAACAGTATGGAAGATGCATCTATCTCATTAATTGATTTATTATCAAAATATAAAAAATAGAAAGCATTATGGAAAGTAATAAATTATCAAAATTTCTGAATATTTTTGTTGCAGTTATTGCTGTCGTAGGAGCTGTTCTTTTTATTAGAGTTTTTACAGAAGATGTTTCTGTAATAGAAAATGATCCAGAAGTTCAAAATAGCTTAATTAGTCCAATCATATTTTTTTCAACATGGCTATTGTATTTAGCAGTTGGAGCAACAGTAATTCTTTCTTTAATAGGCTTGGTAAAACACCCAGATAATTTAAAGAAAACACTTCTTGGACTTGCATTATTAGGTGTAATTTTAGTAATTGCCTACTTTACAGGAGATAGTTCTGCTGTTGCAGATTCTCAAGGTAAAGTTCTAT
The DNA here is from genome assembly GCA_943788865.1 of uncultured Polaribacter sp. GTDB lineage: Bacteria > Bacteroidota > Bacteroidia > Flavobacteriales > Flavobacteriaceae > Polaribacter. The sequence goes on from CALSRX010000004.1 coordinate 316,704, forward strand.
TAGGTGGAGAAGAAGGTTCTTCGGTAAACCAATGGGTAAGTACTGGAATATGGTATAGTATGTTCTTAGGTATTGTAGCTGGAGCATTCTTTGTATTTGATTTAGTAAAAGGACTAGTTAAATCTTAAGATATGGCAAGAAGAGAAACCCCAGAAATTAATGCAGGTTCTATGGCGGATATCGCCTTCTTGTTATTAATCTTTTTCCTGGTAACAACGACGATGGATGTGGATTCAGGTATTTCAAAAAAATTATCTGAAAAACCACCTGCAGATTATGTACCGCCTATAATTAAGGAAAAAAACATATTCGAGGTAAACATTAATAGAAATAATGAAATGCTTGTTGAAGGTGAAACTATGAAATTAGAAGAGCTTAAAGAAGCGGCAAAAGCATTTATTGATAACGGTGGAGGTGAAGGAAAAGTAGAAGATGGTGTCTCTACAGGTCCTTGTGATTACTGTAAAGGTGCTAGAAGCGCATCTTCTTCAGACCACCCTAATAAAGCTATTATTTCTGTACAAAGTGATAGATTAACAGAATATGGGATGTATATTAAAGTACAAAATGAGTTGTTAAAAGCATATACTGAGCTAAGAAATAGATTGGCTATGGATAAGTATAGAGTTTCTTTCGAACAACTTGAAGAAGACTTTAAGAATGACAGAACTAATGAAGAATTGAAGAAAAAGGTTGAGTTTATAAGAACTAGTTATCCTCAAATTATTTCTGATGCTGAACCTACATCTTAATTAAAATTTTAAAAAATAAATATGTCTAAATTCGGAAAGAAGAAAAAAGAAATGCCAGCTGTAAATACGGCATCTTTACCAGATATTGTTTTTATGTTATTGTTTTTCTTCATGGTTACAACAACTATGAGAGAAACAGATTTAAAAATTGAAAATCCAAGACTTCCAAATGCAACTGAAGTAAAGAAACTGGAGCATAAAAGTTTGGTTAGTACTATTTATGTTGGTAAAGCGAAAGATAAAAGATTAGGAAGTGGAGATAAAATTCAATTGAATGATAAGATTGCAACTCCAGATGATGTTACAGCTTTTATTTTGAATGAAAGATCTCAAAAATCTGAAGCTGAAGTACCTTTTATGACTACTTCTATTAAAGCAGATATTAAGTCTAGTGTTGGTACTATTACAGATATTAAACTTAAACTTAGAGATGTTGGAGCTTTAAAATTGAGCTTATCAAGTCGAAAATCTTCAGAAATTCAAGAATAAGATATTTCTATAGAATATAAAAAAGGGCAATCAATTTGATTGCCCTTTTTTTATACAAAATCTGTATATTTAACGTTATATGTTTAGCTATATTTATTTATGAAAAAACTACTCTCAATAGTATTTACAATATTATCTTTTAGCCTTTATGCACAAAAAGATTCATTAAATTTAGGAGATAAATATTTAGAAGATCAATTGTATTTTAGCGTTAGCTATAATCAATTTGTTAATCAACCTAACGCTTTAATTGGTAGTGGTTTTTCTTATGGATTGAATACAGGCTATATTAAAGATATCTCATTAGTTAAAAGTGGAAAACTTGCTGTAGGTATTGGAATTGGTTATGCCTTTGATTCCTTTAAGCATGGATATAAAATAACCACACAGAACAATACAGTTGTTGTAGATGTAGATCCTAGTATTGTTAATACAAGTGGACTTAAAGTACATTCTTTAGAGTTTCCTTTTGAAATTAGGTGGAGAACATCTACTGCAAACAAATACAAGTTCTGGAGAGTGTATACAGGTTTTAAAATTAGTTATAATTTAAAAAACACAATTGACTACACGACTAATAATGTGCTAAACACATATACTAATATTGAAAGATTTAATAAAATCCAATACGGATTAACTTTAGCTGCTGGCTATTCTACTTTTAATTTCAGTTTGTATTATGGCCTAACTCCGTTGTTTAAATCATCTTCTTTAGGAACAAACCCAATCAATACAAAAGTCCTAAAATTAGGATTGATTTTCTATATTTTATAGCATAATAAACCCCAAAAATTGCCCTATTAAGCCGATAAAGAAACCGAGATAGATTTCTTTTTGATTATGTGCTTTTAAATGTAATCTAGCACTCGCTAAAATCCCAGTTAAAATAATTAGTATACTTCCTAAGGGTAATATTGAAATAGAGTAGTTGTTTGCAAATAGCAGAAAAAAACCCAAAGTACTACTCATTGATAATATATGTAAGCTAGATTTTATTTGAAAAAAGAATAATAAATAAACCAAGGCCAGAGAGATGTTTGTTCCGTAAAAAAGAATTCCCAGCTCTCTATAGTCAGGGATATTAATCAGTAGTTTTCCTAAGACATAAAAAATGATTAGCATTATAAAAAGTGGCGTTTTCCGTTCTTTAATACTTTCTACTTGAAAACTTTTGACAACACCCAATGTTTTTAAAATGATTAATGATATTAACGGGATGATATACGTTGAAAAAAAGACAATGCTAATCAATAAATATTGACGCTCTTTTTTAATTTCATTCGGGGTAATTGAAAGAAATAATAAGATGCCAATTGTTGGTATTACAATTGGATGTAAAAGTACTGATATGAATTTGTGAAACTTCAAAAATTAAATTTCTTTCCGTAATCTAGCTACAGGAATGTCTAATTGCTCTCTATATTTTGCAACAGTTCTTCTGGCTATTGGATACCCTTTTTCCTTTAAAACCAAAGACAGTTTATCATCGGTTAACGGTTTTCTTTTGTCTTCTTCTCCGATAACAGTTTCTAATATTTTTTTAATTTCTCTAGTAGAAACATCTTCACCTTGATCATTCTTCATAGACTCAGAAAAGAATTCTTTGATCAATTTTGTTCCGTAAGGTGTAGAAACATATTTGCTATTAGCAACCCTAGAAACGGTAGATATATCCATGTGAATCTGATCTGCAATATCTTTTAAAATCATAGGTTTTAACTTACGCTCATCACCAGTTAAAAAATAGTCGTATTGATAATGCATGATGCAGTTCATTGTAACCAACAATGTTTGTTGCCGTTGTCTAATAGCGTCAATAAACCACTTAGCGGCGTCTAACTTTTGTTTGATAAACATCACCGCATCTTTCTGAGATTTTGTTTTCTCTTTAGATTCTTGATAGCCTTTAAGCATATTATTGTATTCTCTAGAAACATGTAGTTCGGGTGCATTTCTAGAGTTTAGCGTCAAATCTAAATTTCCATCTATAATTTTAATAGAAAAATCTGGAATAATTTGTTCTGCTATTTTATTATTACCAGCATAAGAACTTCCTGGTTTTGGATTTAATTTGCTAATTTCTTTGATAACTTCTTTTAATTCATCTTCAGAAATATCAAACTTCTCCATTAATTTTGTGTAATGTTTTTTTACAAAATGATCAAAAGAGTTTTCTAATATGTCAATAGCTAGAGTTCTAATTTTTTGTGCAGATTTTGTTTTTAGTTGAATCACTAAACATTCTTTTAAATCTCTTGCTCCAACACCAATCGGATCTAACTTTTGAACAACATTAGTCAGCAATTCAAGTACTTTCTCTTCTGTTGTAAAAACATTTTGAGTAAACGCTAAGTCATCAACCAAATCTAAAATATCTCTTCTTATGTATCCACTATCGTCTATACTTCCAACTAAGAATTCGGCAATAATTCTTTCCTCTTCATTAATACGAAACGTGTTTAATTGGTTTTGTAGTGATTGATGAAAACTTGTACCTGCGGCATAGGGCATATTCCTGTCTTCATCATCTGAAGAATAATTATTTGCTTGAGTTTTGTAGCTTGGAACTTCATCGTCACTCAAATATTCATCAATATTGATGTCTTCTGCATCTATTTTTTCGTTCCCATCATCTTCATATTCGTTTTCTAAAGAATCTTCAAAATTTTCAGCCTCTTCTTTGCCAGTATCTAATGCGGGGTTTTCCTCTATTTCTTGTTTTAAACGCTCTTCAAAAGCTTGTGTAGGCAACTGAATTAACTTCATCAACTGTATCTGTTGAGGAGATAATTTTTGTAGTAGCTTAAAATTTAAACTTTGTTTTAGCATTTATTTTTGTATCTAACACTATTAAAATTCAGCATTTTGAGGTGATCTTGGAAAAGGAATTACATCTCTAATATTACCCATACCAGTTGCAAACTGAACCAATCTTTCAAAACCTAATCCAAATCCAGAATGTACAGCAGTTCCATATTTACGAAGATCTAAATACCACCATAATTCTTTTTCATCAATATCTAAAGCAGCCATTTTTTCTTTCAAAACATCTAAGCGCTCTTCTCTTTGAGATCCTCCAACAATTTCTCCAATTCCAGGAAAAAGAACATCCATAGCTCTAACTGTTTTCCCGTCTTCATTTAAACGCATATAAAATGCTTTTATGGTAGCAGGATAATCAAATAAAATAACTGGACATTTAAAGTGTTTCTCAACCAAGAAGCGTTCGTGTTCAGACTGTAAATCAGCGCCCCATTCGTTAATTGGAAATTGAAACTTCTTTTTCTTATTAGGTTTGCTATTGCGTAAAATATCAATAGCTTCTGTATAACTAACTCTTTTAAAATTGTTTTCGGTGATAAAACGCAATTTTTCTAACAACGTCATTTCACTTCGTTCTGCCTGAGGTTTTACTTTTTCTTCGTCTGTTAAACGTTGATCTAAGAAAGCCAAATCATCTTTGCAGTTTTCTAAAACATAAGCTAAAACCGATTTAATAAAGTCTTCAGCTAAATCCATATTTCCGTCTAAATCCATAAAAGCTACTTCTGGCTCAATCATCCAAAACTCTGCTAAATGACGAGTAGTATTCGAATTTTCAGCTCTAAAAGTTGGTCCAAAGGTATACACTTTACCAAGTGCCATTGCAAATGTTTCAGCTTCTAACTGACCAGAAACGGTTAAGTTGGTTTCTTTTCCAAAAAAATCTTGCTTATAATCTATATTTCCGTTTTCATCAACCGGTGCTTTGTTGGTTTCAAAAGTAGAAACACCAAACATTTCTCCAGCACCTTCTGCATCAGATCCAGTAATAATAGGCGTATTTACATAGTTAAATCCATTTTCTTGAAAGTATTTGTGCACCGCAAAAGAAAGTGCAGAACGAACTCTCATAACCGCACTAAAAGTGTTTGTTCTTACGCGTAAATGTGCATTCTCTCTTAAAAATTCTAAACTATGTTTTTTAGGCTGAATAGGAAATTCATCAGGATTAGAATCTCCTAAAATTTGGATTTCAGAAACTTGAATTTCTACATTTTGACCTTTTCCCTGGCTTTCAACTAAAGTCCCTTTAATGCTAACTGCCGCACCTGTTGTAATTCTTTTAATTATAGCTTCGTCTGTTTTTTCAAAATCTACTACACATTGAATATTATTAATCGTAGAGCCATCATTTAAAGCAATAAAACGATTGCTTCTAAAAGTTCTAACCCAACCATTAACGGTTACTTCTTGTAAAATTTTATCTGATTGTAATAATTCTAATACGCTACTTCTAGTCATCTTCTTAAAATAAAAATTAACAATATTACTATGGCAATAATGAAAGGCAAAGATACCTTTTTAGCGTAAAATTAACAACGAAACTCTCGTGAATAAAAGTTTAAATTATTCTCCTTTTTTAGTCTTTACTTCTTTTGGAGGTAAAATTCTAATAGTTGGTTCTTTAATTACATTTTTATTTGATATTTTTCTTTCGAAAGATAGCAGTAATGAAGGTAGCAATAATAAATTAGAAACCATCGCAAATAGTAAAGTCACAGATACTAAGCCACCTAAAGCAATAGTGCCACCAAAGCTTGATACGGTAAAAACTAAAAACCCGAAAAACAATACAATAGAGGTGTAAAACATACTTACGCCTGTTTCTCTTAAAGCACTATAAACAGATTTTTTAATTCGCCAGTTATTGGCTTGTAGCTCCTGTCTATATTTTGCTAAAAAATGAATTGTATCATCAACAGAAATTCCAAAAGCAATGCTAAAAACTAAAATTGTTGAAGGTTTAATTGGGATCCCAAAAAATCCCATGAGTCCTGCAGTAATTAAAAGTGGAAGCATATTTGGAATCAAAGAAATTAAAATCATTTTATACGATCTAAACATCCAAGCCATAAATAAGGCAATTAACAAGATGGCTAGAGATAATGAAATGATTAAATTATTAATCAAATAGTTAGTTCCTTTTAAGAATACAAGCGCTTTACCAGTTAAGTGCACATCAAATTTATCTGAAGGAAATTCCTTGGCGATAACCGCATTTAATCGATCTTGGATAACGGTCATTTTATCTGTTCCAATATCCTTCATAAAAGTGGTAATTCTTGCATAACGTCCGGTAGAATCAACAAAATTATTCAACATTTTGGTGTTCCCATTAGAGTTTTTTGTATAAGCAAAAATATAGCTTTGCTCTTGTGATGTAGGGAGTTGATAGTATTTGGGATTGCCTAAATAATATGCTTGTTTAGAGTATTTAACCAGATTTGTAATGGAAACTGGTTTTGATAATTCTGGAAATTGCTCAATAGCTTCATTGATTTTTTCCATTTTTTTAAGCGTTGAAAGCTTCATGACACCTTTTTCTTTTTTGGTGTCAACAAAAATTTCTAAGGGCATTATACCGCCAAATTCTTTTTCGAAAAACTTTATGTCTTTGTAAAATTGCATGCCTTTGGGCATGTCTTCAATCAAACTTCCAGAAACTCTAATTTGGTAGATCCCAATAATTCCGAAGATAATAATTACAACCGTTGTTATGTAGATTGCAATTCGATTATGGCGAACCATATTTTCCATCCATTTTACAACGTTGTCTATCCATTGTTTTTCTAGATGATTTAAATGCTTTTTCTTTGGCAAAGGCATAAAACTATAGATAATCGGAATAATCAATAACGCCAAAATAAATATACCAACAATGTTTATAGATGCTATAATTCCGAATTCTTTTAACAATTGACTTTTAGTAAAGACAAAAGTTGCGAATCCAGACGCAGTTGTAATGTTGGTCATTAAAGTTGCATTTCCAACTTTAGAAATTACTCTTTGTAATGATTTTGCTTGGTTTCCATGTTTTTTAACTTCTTGCTGGTACTTATTGATTAAAAATACAGCATTCGGAACTCCAATGACAATGATTAAAGGCGGAATTAATGCGGTTAATACGGTAATTTCATAACCAAATAAACCAATAAACCCAAAAGCCCAGGTTACACCAACCATTACAACTAAAAGTGTTATAAAAGTAGCTCTGTAGGAACGAAAAAAGAAAAAGAAAATAATTGCTGTTATTAATAAGGCACCTACAACAAACAATAAAATTTCATCTCTTATGTTTTGAGAATTTAAGGTTCGTATATAGGGCATTCCTGAAACACGAACTTTTAGATTGTGCTCTTTTTCAAATTTTTCTATAGTGGGAATTAAAACATTAAAAATAAAATCTCTACGAACGGGTGTGTTTATTATTTCTTTATTGATGTAAATAGCAGTCTGAACGGTTCCTGTTTCTTTGTTGTACAATAAATTGTCGTAAAAAGGGAGGTTTTCAAACAGTTGTTTTTTTATTTCGGAAACTTCTTTTTGACTAGTTGGCGCTTTTTTTAAGAGAGGTTCTACAATAAATTTTCTGTTTTTTCTGTCGGCTTTTAGTTTTTGAATGTCAGCAATAGAAACAGAAAATTCTACTTCTTCAGAAGCATCAATTGTTTTTGTAAGTTCGTTCCAGGCATTAAATTTTTCTGGTGTAAATAATGTAGAATCTTTAACGGCAAGGATAATTAAATTACCTTCTTCTCCAAAGATCTCTAAAAATTGATTGTATTCTATATTGGCTTCGTGGTTTTCTGGCAGCAAGTTTGCTTCTGTATATGAAAACTTCATATACTTCATCTGAGTTGCTAAAAAAGCGGTGAAAGCTGCTATTAATAATAAAACAAAATACCTGTTTCTTAATATTAACCCGGCAACTTTGGTCCAAAAATTCATGTAGTAAAATTTATGCAAATGTAGGAAATGTTTAAGAACCTATCACATTAAAAAAGGAGCGTTCTAAAACGCTCCTTTTTTAATATTTAGAGATTGATTTACCTTAAACAGTCATGATCTCTTTTTCTTTAACTTCAAGAATAGTGTCAATTTTTTTTACAAAACTATCAGTTAAAGTTTGTACTTCAGCTTCAGAAATTTTCTTTATATCATTAGAAAGATCTAATTTTTTTATTTCATTATTTGCTTCTTTACGAGCATTTCTAACACCAACTTTAGCATGTTCTCCTTCCGCTTTTGCCTGTTTAGATAAATTAATACGTCTTTCTTCTGTTAAAGGAGGAACATTGATCATAATATTATCACCATTATTCATTGGGTTAAATCCTAAGTTAGCATACTGAATTGCTTTTTCAATTTCTTGAAGCATGTTTTTTTCCCAAGGCTGAATGCTAATCGTTCTGGCATCTGGCGTATTTACGCTTGCTACTTGGCTTAATGGTGTTTGAGAACCGTAATAATCTACCATAACATTTGCCAACATAGCAGGTGTTGCTTTACCTGCTCTAATAGCTCTTAATTCTTTTATTAAATGCTCTATAGCATTTTGCATTTGTTCTTTTGTGCTGTCTAAAATAAATTCAATTTCTTCGTTCATCACTTAAAATTTTTATAAAATATAGCTAATTAATTATCAACAACTGTACCTATTTTTTCTCCTGAAACTAATTTTAATAAGTTTCCTTTTGTATTCATATCAAAAACAATAATTGGCAATTTGTTTTCTTCACTTAAAGTAAATGCAGTCATGTCCATTACCTTTAACCCTTTTTCTATTACTTGTTTAAAAGTAATATTTTCAAACTTTATGGCGTCTTTATTTTTCTCTGGATCTGATGTGTAAATTCCATCTACACGAGTACCTTTTAAGATTGCATCTGCATTGATTTCAATAGCTCTTAAAACTGCTGCGGTATCTGTAGTAAAATATGGGTTTCCTGTTCCAGCTCCAAAAATCACAACTCTACCTTTTTCTAAATGACGAATTGCACGTCTTTTAATATAAGGCTCTGCAATTTCTTTAATTTCAATTGCAGTTTGCAAACGCGTATAAACGCCTTCAGCTTCAAGTGCACTTTGTACCGCTAAACCATTTATACAGGTTGCCAACATCCCCATATGATCTCCTTGTACGCGATCCATTCCGTTACTTGCTCCTGCAACGCCTCTAAAAATATTTCCTCCACCAATTACAATGGCAACCTCAATACCTTTTTCTACGACTTGTTTTATTTCTTTTGCATATTCTGATAGACGTTTCGGGTCGATCCCGTAGTTTCTATCACCCATTAGTGCTTCTCCACTTAATTTTAAAAGAATTCTTTTGTATTGCATTACTGCTTTTGTATTTAAAAGATTCTCACGTTACTGAATCGAGTTCAGTATAAAATGTGAGAAAAAAGGTTTTGCAAATATAACAATTTCCTAGAAAGCTTTTTGTATTGTAGATTATGATTTTGTAAATAAAAAAACCATCCTTAGTAGGATGGTTTTTAATATAGTATTTCGAGAATTTTAGATTACCCTAAAGTAACTCTTTTAAATCCGCTTACTGCAACATCACCATACGTTTTAACGTATTCTAGCAACATTTTTCTTCTCGTCTTTAATAAAAACTTGATCTAATAAACATTGTTCTTGATCTAACGTTGTATTGTCAGAAATAAAACGTTCCATTTTACCAGGTAAAATTCTATCCCAAATTTGTTCTGGTTTCCCTTCAGCTTTTAATTCAGCTTTTGCAGCTTCTTCAGCTTTTGCTAAAACATCTTCAGATAATTGAGCCATAGAAATATATTGAGGAACATTTTTTAATGTTTTTCCTAATCTACCTAACTCGATGTTATCTTTTTCAATAACTGCAATTCTTGCTTCAGTTTCTGCAGCAACAAAGGCAGGATCAAAATCTTTATAAGATAGAGTAGTAGCTCCCATAGATGCAATTTGCATTGCTAAATCTTTTGTTAAAACATCCGCTTTATCTACAGCATTTGTTAAACCAACTATAGCAGCGATTTTTCCAATATGTGTATAAGAACCCACATAAGCAGCTTCAATTTTCTCAAAAGCAGTAATGTCTAATTTTTCACCAATTACTCCAGTTTGCTCAACTAATTTTTCAGCTACAGTCATTCCTCCAAAATCAGCAGCTAAGAATTCTTCTTTACTGTTGTAATTTAAAGCGATGTCTGCAAATTGACCAGCTAAAGCTACGAATGAATCATTTTTACCAACAAAGTCAGTTTCACAAGCTAATACGATTGCAACACCTGTTGTGTTCTCTTCGTTGATTCTTGTTACTGCAACACCTTCTGTAGATTCTCTATCTGCTCTTTTTGCAGCAATTTTTTGACCTTTTTTACGTAAAACATCAATTGCTTTGTCAAAGTTTCCTTCTGCTTCCACTAATGCCTTTTTACAGTCCATCATTCCAGCTCCAGTTGCTTCTCTTAATTTTTTAACATCAGCAGCACTTATTTTTACCGTTTCCATGTTATTTGTATATTTTGTTGAAACCTATTGTTTCGTTTATTGAATAATAATTATTTTGTTTCTTCCGTAGAAACTTCTTCTGAAGCCTCTTCAGTTTTAGGAGTTTTTTTCGCCTTAGGAGCTTTCTTTTCAGTAGCTGCCTCTTTAGGTTCCTTAACTTCTTTTGTTTTTTCTTTACCTGCTTTTCTTTCAGACAATCCATTGGCGATAGCATCAGTAATAAAACTCAATACTTTTTCAATAGATTTAGAAGCGTCATCGTTTGAAGGAATTACAAAATCAATTGGTCTTGGATCAGAGTTTGTGTCTACCATTGCAAAAATTGGAATGTTTAAGTTTTGTGCTTCAGAAACCGCAATGTGCTCTTTCTTAACATCAACAACAAAAATTGCACCTGGCAAACGAGTCATATCAGTAATAGAACCTAAATTCTTTTCTAATTTTTCTCTTTGACGGTTGATTTGTAATTTTTCTCTTTTTGATAATGCATCAAAAGATCCATCTTGCTTCATTCTATCAATAGTAGCCATTTTCTTAACAGCTTTTCTGATAGTAATAAAGTTCGTTAACATTCCGCCAGGCCATCTTTCTGTGATGTAAGGCATGTTACATGCTTTTTGCTTTTTCTGCAACGATGTCTTTTGCTTGCTTTTTAGTTGCAACAAATAAAATTTTTCTACCTGAATTAGCAATTTTCTCTAATGCAGCAGCAGTTTCTTCTATTTTTGCAGCAGTTTTATACAAATCGATGATGTGTACACCATTACGTTCTGTATAAATGTAAGGAGCCATGTTTGGATCCCATTTTCTAGTTAAGTGACCAAAGTGCACTCCACTATCTAGTAATTCTTTAATGTTTACGTTTGCCATTGTTTACTTTCTTTTAATGTAGCAATACCTAAGTAGCCTATTGTTTAGAGTCTTAGATATTTAGATGCTAAACTGTTTATTTAAATTATAAATGAACAATTCACCGCTACGTTTGTATAGAAATACCGAAATAAATTCGAGTATGCTATTAACGTTTCGAGAATTGGAATTTTTTTCTTGCTTTTTTCTGACCAAACTTCTTTCTTTCAACCATTCTTGGGTCTCTAGTAAGTAATCCTTCTGGTTTTAAGACTAATCTGTGCTCTTCATTGATTGCTACTAATGCTCTAGTAATTGCCAAACGAATTGCTTCTGCCTGACCAGTAACACCACCACCAAAAACATTTACTTTAATGTCATAAGACGTTAAATTATCTGTTAATTGTAAAGGTTGTTGAACTTTATATTGTAAAGTTGGAGTTGTAAAATAATTTTTAAACTCTCTTTTGTTGATTGTAATATTCCCTTTCCCTTTAGAAAGATATATACGAGCAACAGCTGTTTTTCTTCTACCTATTTTGTGTACAGTTTCCATTATCTAAGATCGTTAAGGTTAATAGCTTTTGGGTTTTGAGCAGTCTTGATTGTGCTCAGCACCAGCATATACATATAAATTTTTGTAAATAGCTGCTCCTAATTTGTTTTTAGGCAACATTCCTTTTACTGCTTTCTCGATTAATCTTGTAGGATCTTTCTCGAACATTTCTGTAGCAGTAAGCGATCTTTGTCCACCTGGATATCCTGTGTGACGGATGTACGACTTATCAGCCCATTTGTTTCCAGTAAGGTTGATTTTTTCTGCGTTAATTACTACAACATTATCTCCACAATCTACGTGAGGTGTAAAGTTGGTTTTGTATTTACCTCTAATTAGCATGGCTACTTTAGAAGCAAGACGACCTAATGTTTGCCCGTCCGCATCAACAACTAACCACTCTTTGTTAGCAGTTTCTTTGTTTGCTGATACTGTTTTGTAACTTAATGTGTTCATTACACTTTAGTTTTTGTCAATTAATAAATAAGTTTTTTCCCTTAAAAAAGGTCTGCAAAGGTACGATTAAATATTAAATTGACAAATACTGTTTGTGTTTATTTTACATGTTGAAAATTAAGAGTATACAGAGAAGATTTAACAAATAATTATGAGACTAAACTATTAATTTCGTTGCGTTAATATAACAGTCTATACTTATTCGATGTCTTTTTCTAAATGAAAAAGATTTCTCTGTTTAAATCAACGATTAAAAAATGATAAAAAAACTCTCAATTTTTCTTGCTTTTTGCATAGTTCATATTGCCTACAGCCAAGAAACAACCTCAAACAAAGTTCCAAAAAGAATTTATAGAACTAAAAGAGTAACCAAAGCACCAATTATTGACGGAAATATAACTGATGAAACATGGAATACGGTTCCTTGGGATACAGATTTTACACAATTATCTCCCACAGAAGGGAATAAACCTACACAAAAAACAAAAATTAAAATTATCTATGATGAAAAGAATTTATATTTAGCTGTTCGTTGCTACGATTCAGAACCAGATAAAATTGTAAAAAGATTATCTCGTAGAGATGGAAATGTTGGAGATTGGATAGAAATAAATTTAGATAGCTATCGCGATTTAAGAACTGCATTTGCTTTTACAGTAACTGCAGCGGGAGTTAAAGGAGAAGAATTTGCATCTTTAAATGGAAAAAGTTGGGATAAAAGCTATAATCCAATATGGTTCGTGAAAACTAAAATTGATGTAGAAGGATGGACTGCAGAATTTAAAATTCCGTTTACTCAAATTCGTTTTACAGATAAAGAAGAACAAATTTGGGGCATGCAAATACAACGAATGGATTTTAGATTAAATGAACGTACGCTTTGGCAAAGAATGCCAAGAACAGTTGCTGGATGGATTAGTAATATGGGCGAATTGCATGGGATTAAAAATATTAAACCACAAAAACAAATTGAAATTCAACCCTATGCAGTTGGACAAACAGAAACGTTTGAAAAAGAAATAGGAAATCCATTTGCTACAGGAAAAAGAAGTAGTGCAAATTTTGGATTGGATGGAAAAATTGGAATTACAAATAACTTAACTTTAGATTTTACTGTAAATCCAGATTTTGGACAAGTAGAAGCTGATCCTTCTGTAATTGTATTAGATGGTTTTCAAATTTTTCAACAAGAGCAACGTCCATTTTTTGTTGAGAATAAAAACATCTTCGATTATCAAGTTACAGAAGCTCAGGCTGGTGGACCATTTACAAGAGACAATGTTTTTTATTCAAGGAGAATTGGTAGAAGCCCACAAGGAGCAACCACAGCAGGAACCGGTGAATTTGTAAAAAGACCAGGAAATACAAGTATTATAGGTGCAGCAAAATTTTCTGGAAAAACAAAATCTGGCTTATCTATAGGAATTTTAGAAGCAATTACGCAAGAAGAATTTGCAGAAATAGATAATAATGGTACCCGAAGAGAAGAAGTCATTGAACCTCTAACAAACTATTTCTTAACCAGATTACAAAAGGAATATAATGACAGTAATACTTTAATTGGAGGTATTTTTACAGCATCAAATAGAAACTTAACAGACACTAATATTACGGATATTCATAATGCTGCTTATACAGGTGGAGTTGATTTTAAACATCAATGGAATAATAGAACTTGGTTTGCTGCCGGAAATTTAGTGATGAGTAAAGTTTTAGGAAGTAAAGAAGCAATTTACAATACACAAACTAGTTTAAGACATAACTTTCAAAGAGTAGATGCAACCCATGTAACTTTAGATCCTAATAGAACATCATTAACTGGTACCGGTGGAAACATCAAATTTGGGAAAAGTGGTGGAGGAAAATTTCTATTTGAAAGTGGTGTTACTTGGCGCTCTCCAGAATTAGAGATGAACGACATGGGTTTTCAACGAAATGCCGATGATATTACACATTACAACTGGATGGCTTATAAATCCTTGAAACCATTTTCTATTTTTAGATCTTTACAAGTAAACTACAACCATTATGTTTCTTGGAATTTTGAAGGAAAACACACCTATTTAGGGTTTAGTAACAATGCGAATGCTACATTTAACAATCAATGGGGTATGGGATACGGAATGCATTATGCGGTAGTAGACTACACAGATTCAGCACTCCGTGGTGGACCCATGTTGCGCTTGCCAAAATCATTTGAAGCGAGTTGGTATTTGCAAAGTGATAAGAGGAAAAAATTCCAATTTAAAATAGATTTAAGACAAAAAACAGGAGAAAGTAATTCTTTTACAAATAAAAGCGCATCGCTTAGTTTAAGTTATGTTCCAATCAACTCCTTTAACATTTCATTATCTGGATCTATTAGCTCTAACAATCAAGAATTGCAATACGTGAGCACAAAATATTCGGGCAATGGAAATAATAGTTTGCCAAGATATGTAAACGCAAATTTAGATCAAGACACCTTTAATTTGTCCTTACGGTTAAACTATACCATCACACCAGAATTAACCATACAATATTATGGCTCTCCATTTATCTCTAGAGGAAGATATACCAATTTTAAATACATTACAAATTCATTAGCGAGTAAGTTTACAGACAGATTTCAGCAATACAATAACAATCAAATAACATACAATTCTGCTTCCGATAGTTATTTGGTTGATGAAAATGTAGATGCGACAACAGATTATTCTATTTCAAATCCTGATTTTTCATTCATACAATTTCAATCAAATTTAGTTGCTCGTTGGGAATATATTCCTGGCTCTGAAATCTTTTTAGTTTGGTCTCAAGGATTGACTAGAAATGGAAATCCGATGGATAAATTATTGCCAAGTTTAAACGATAATATTTTTGGACAAACAGCACATAATATCTTTTTGATAAAAGCAACGTATCGATTTATGTTTTAGTTGATAATAAATAGATACGAAAAAGCCGAGTTTTAAAACTCGGCTTTTTTATGAAATGACATTTTCTTTGCTGTTGTTGGATGGATAAACTCTAAAAAAGCTGCATGCAAGTGCAATCGGTCTCCTTTTTCACCATACAAATCATCTCCAATTATTGGAGCATTTAACCCTAATTGATGCGATGTATGTACCCGTAATTGATGCGTTCTACCTGTAATTGGATATAAATCAATTCTGGTAGTATTGTTTTTTCGCTCAACAACTTTCCATTTTGTTTCTGCAATTTTTCCGTGTTCAAAACAAACCAATTGTCTTGGTCTATCATCTAAATCTACACGTAAAGGCAATTGAATTATCCCAGAATCTTCTTCTATATTTCCATCTAACAAAGCCACATATTTTTTAGAAACAGTTCTTTTAATAAATTGATTTTGTAAATGTTGATGTGTTTTTTTATTTTTTGCCAATACTAACAAACCAGAAGTAGACATGTCTAATCGGTGAACAATAATTGGTCCAGTTAGGTTTGGATATTGTTGTTTAATTCTAGTATATACAGAATCTTGAATGTGAATTCCAGGTACCGATAAAAATTCAGCAGGTTTATGAATTACCATCAAATCATCATCTTCAAAAATAACTTTAAGCTCTTTTCCAATTGCAGGATTTTGTAACATCGGATTTGTGTCCATTTCTATTCCGGCTAGCATGTGCGATAAAATAGGTTTGCATTTTCCTTGACACGCAGGATAAAATTGTTTGTGTTTTCTAATTTCTTTATTTGGCGACTGCCCCCACCAAAACTCAGCCATAGCAATTGGTTTTAAATCGTGTAAAAAAGCATACTGTAATAGTTTTGGCGCAGCACATTCTCCAGAGCCAGCAGGCGGATTTTGGTCTGTTGTGTTTGCAAAGATTTCTGTCAAGTTTTTAGTTTCTTTTGCGCTATTTAAAAACTGATATTGTTCAAATAAATATTGTTGTAAAGCTGCAGATTTTAGTTTTCTTTCTTCTTTTAAGGCCTCAATTTGATTCGAAAAAAAAGTCACTTTTTCTTTAATAGCATTTAAGGTATATTCCCAAAAACGCTGCACATTATTAAAAAAATATTTTGCTTCTAAACTTTCTGTACTTAGTTGTTCTTCAAAAGCTGCGTAAGCCTCTAATTTAAGCTCAGATTGAGCAGCCTTTCTTCTGCTATCACGATTTTTTTTAGCGATTTTTAAAGCTTCTTTTTTTTCTTCTATGTCAATCGCTGCTTTTTTCTTTTCTGTTTTAAAAAGAGAAAGTAGCTGTTTATATTCTGAATTGCTTTCTAATTTTTCTAAAGCAATGTTGATGTTGTTTAAAGTTTCTTCTTCTTGTAAAAAATATGAATCTTTGGTCAGCATATCAAAAACTGGCGGAACAAACTTTTCATGTACATTTGTCTCTGCTAATTTTCCTGAAACAGCTGTGATATATCCAATTTCATTTTGTTGATTTTTAACAACTAGCACTCCAAACATTTTTCCAATTACTAAGCCTTTTTTAGTTAGATCTAATCCAAAATTATGTTCAAAATCTGTTTGTGTTATTAAATACTCTTGCACTTCTTTTGCAGTTATTTTACAAAGCAGATGAGGTTCGTAATAAAATGGAAATGTAAACTTTGTTGGAAGCTCAATTTCGTTTATTGAAGTAGTAAATTTTTGAAAATAGTTTTGCAAAACTGATTTTTTTGTAAAGATAATTTATTCCTAGAATTGAAGTATAGAATACACTAATTTCATTAATAATGTTATTTTGTTTAATTATTTTGTATATTTGCTAAACAAAACTTAATAAATCTTTTTAAGATGAAGTATAATATTTTAATTAACAGTGTTTTAGGTGTAATTTTTCTTTTAACAATTAATTTAAAAGACACAAGCCCTATTAATGATTTTCAAGGAAAGGCTTATTATATGTCTAAATCAACGATGAGTTTAGGGAATTTTGGAGCTAGATTTAGTGAAGCACAAAAGAAACAAATCATGGATCGTTTAAAGAGCAGACTTGAAAAGAAGTATGTTTTAACATTTAACAAACAAGAGTCGATGTTCTTTGAAGAAGAAAAGTTAGATGGAGTTTCTGGAGCAACTGATTCTTGGGGGAAAAACTTTACACAAGGAGATCAATATAAAAACACAAAAGACAACCTTCAGATTCAAAATCAAGAATTTTACGGTAAAAATTTCTTAGTAAAAGACAGTTTACAACCTATAAAATGGGTAATGTCTGGAGACACAAAACAAATAGGAAAGTATATTAGTTATAAAGCAACAGCAAGTGTACCAACGGTAGATCTTACATGGTATGATTTTTCTTGGGATCGATTGCCTACCAATTCAGAAAATACAAAAGAAAACATAAAAATGACCAATGTTGAAGCATGGTACACGCCTCAAATCCCTGTTAGTCATGGACCTTCAGAATATTGGGGATTGCCAGGTTTAATTTTAGAAATTAGTGCTGGAGATACAACCTTGTTATGCTATGAAATTGTATTAAATCCAGAAGAAAAAGTAGAAATTAAAGCTCCTAAAAAAGGAAAAGTTGTTACAAAAAATGAATATCAGAAAATTATTTCTGAAAAAATGAAAGAATTTAGAGATAACAGAAGGGGAAGAAGGTAATCTTTTTTAGGAACCTATAACTCTTTTTAAGAGTTATAGGTTCTTATTTTGGTAATAAATCTTTATAAATCTATAGTCATGGTTTTTTTATCCAGTCTGCTTTTTTCTGCTAGGAATCCCATGATATGACTTTCAATAGAAGCATCTAATGTAGAGCTCAACGCACCAGAATCTTTCGTTTTTACAGCACGAATCCAATCGCTAACTAAAGCCCAATCTCCACCTCCGTGGCCACTGTTTTCGTAGTCTTTTACATCTTCAACAGAGATATCCCATTTGGTCTTTTTGCCTGTTAAGAAATCGGTATGGGTAAACTCATTCATATCGCCAACAATATCTCCTAAAGAACCCATTACACGAGTTCTTCTTCCGTGATAGGAAGTAAAAGCCTCCATAGAAAAGCTAACAGTTACACCATCTTCAAACTCCATAGAAGTTACATAATGATCTGGTTGGTCGTTTTCCATTTTGTAAACACAACGACCGTAATTTGTTTTTGCCAATTGCTCTAAAATAAAATCACCATGGGTAGATTTGTCTTCCGGAAAATCAAAGACATAGGTTCTTTGTCGATCTCTATGATAAATTTTTAATGCAGAATATGGGCAAGTTGATTCTACTTTACAGCCATCTGCACATCTAGCAGTGCTTCCTTCTGGAGCATTTTCTGAACGAAACCACTTTAATCCGCCAAAGGCAGAAATTGTTTCACATTTTTTTCCAATCATCCATCGTAAAATATCAAGATCATGGCAAGATTTTGCTAAGATAATTGGAGTTGTTTTTTTAGAGTTGTGCCAGTTTCCACGAACATAAGAGTGCGACATATGAATATGCTCAATCGGCTCAAAATGTTGTATGCTAATGATATCACCAAGCACACCAGAATCCATTAATTCTTTAAGGTTGATAAAATAAGGAGCATAGCGCAATACATGACAAACAGCCACAATATTGCCATTCTTTTGTTGCAGCTTTAAAATATCTCTACATTCTTTTTCTGTTGGAGCAATTGGTTTTTCGAGCAATATATCATAACCCATTTCAAGCGCTTTCATACAAGGCCCATAGTGCAAATCATCTGGAGTTGTAATAATTACGGCTTCTGCAAATTTGGGTTGTTCAAAAATACGCTCCCAAGTATCAAATCTATTCTTTTTCGAGATGTTATGCTTTTTTGCATATCGATCGTTTCTAATCTCAATGGGTTCTGCAACACCAATAATATTTAATTCATTAGGAAATCTTGCCGCATAATTACCATATACATTTCCTCGCGATCCTGCTCCGATAGTAATGGCTGTAACAGGGTCTTTAATATCACTATTTCCAATTGGTCTTATAGGTGCAGGTTTGCCAATCTCTGCATGGTCTGTAAAACTTAATAAGGGGCCTGCTAAGATTGGAGCGCCTATTGCAGCCAAGATATTTTTAAGTGCCTTTTTACGAGTTATTTTTTTTGCCATGTTTATTGTTTTTTACTAAACTATTTTTAGGTAATCGTTTAAAAATTAATAGTATCAAGCAGCAGCCATTTCTTTAAGAGCATTAACAAAAACATCTAATTCATCTGTAGTTGTAAACACATTGGGTGTAATTCTACAACCGCGAACCACTTTGCCATTAATACCTACGGTAAAAATTTTATAATCATCCATTAATTTTTTTGCTAAATCAGTTGGTATTATTCCTTCAATTCCGACATTGGCAATTCCACATGCTTTATGAGACTCAACAGGAGTATTTACTATAATTTTAGGAATATTTCTTACTTGCTTTGTCCAATATTCTTGCAAATATCGTAGTCGAGCTTCTTTTCTAGCTCCTCCGAGCATATTGTAATAATCTATGGCATTTTCTATAGATAAATCATGATACACTGGATTGGTTCCTGTATGGTTTAATTTGGCAATATTTCCGTCTCCTTTACTGTGAGAGGCAAAAATTGGCCATAAGGTATCTATATGTTCATCGGCAACATAGAGTAGGCCTGTACCTAACGGAACCGCTAACCATTTGTGTAAGCTGGAACCATAAAAATCACATTCTAGATCTTTCATATCAAACTCAAAATGACCTATACAATGCGCTCCATCTACCATTACTTTTACTCCTTTGCTGTGTGCCATTTGACAAATCTTTTTAATGGGTAAAATATGCCCAGTAATATTAATCATATGGCATACCATTAACAACTTAGTCTTTGGTGTTATCGCATTGGCATATAAATCTACAATTTCTTGATCAGATTTAGGATGATTAGGAACAGAAACGATGTTGTTTACAACTCCAAATCGATTAGCAACTTGTTCAAACATCACTCTCATCGCACCATAATCTTGTTCGGCAAATACTGCTTCATCACCCGGTTTCCAATCCATTCCTTTGATTACCATATCCAGAGATTCTGTTGTGTTTCGGGTAATGATTACATTTTTTGCCGGACTTTTAATCACTTCTGCAAGTTTTTCTGACATGCGTTTTTTATCGGATACCCGTTTGGTCCGCATGTAAAAAGAGCCTTCGTAATTTATTGTATCAATATGCTTATGTAAAGCATTTAAAGTTGGAGTAGGAATGATGTTGTAATAACCACTTTCTAGATTTATATAGTCTGGTTTTAGTTTATAATCGCTTCTTATTTTTAGCCAAAAATCTTCATTTGTTGCCAGTTTTGTTGGAGATGTTTTTGCTGCTTCGTCTGCACAAGAAGCCAGTGCACTCCCATAAAAAGGAGCACCTAAAACAGCTAAAGAGATGTTTCTTAGGAATTCACGTTTTTTCATTTGGTTGGTTTTTGTTAAAGATACAGAAATAATTGAATTGTAAAACAGTCCATTTTTTGAAAGAATCTTTAAGAGGTTGATAAATATTTTACTTAAGTAAATTACCTGTTTTGTCTACTAGATTTCTAGGATATTTTAACATTACATTTCTAAACACAAGCTCGTCAGCTTCTGTATGTTCTACCTCCATGTAAATATCTGCAACCGCAATTAAATCGTCTAAAGTATGTTTAACTTCATTGCATTTTTCATTTATTAAAGTATCATCACACAGTTTTCCTAATAGAATTCTATGGATGTTATTGGTTAACAAACCGATGAGTCCTAATAAACTAAAATTTACAGCAGTATATTGCAAAAGTTCTTCGGTCTCTGAAAGTGTAATTGTTTTCTTTTCTAAATAATAAGGCAACAAATCTTCAAATACTTTTGTTTCGTAAAAAGTGGCTAATAGTTCTTGCATGTTTTATAAATATCTTTTGTAAAAACCAGACCTGTTAAAACACTTACTATTATTTTTACACATCATTAAACCTTTTTTATGTTAAAAGGAGTTTATTTTGATTGCTTTAGGCTAATTTTTTCATAAACTTTTTTAAGATTTTTCTTATTCCAAAATCCTATTTCATATTGAATAAAGACATAATTATCTCCTATTTTAAATTTAGAGCTCCTTGATTTTAACTTTAACGTATATCTAGGATATCTTTCATATAAATTCTTTTTAAGCTCGGCAATTAACTCTGAATAATTGATCTCAATATTATCAAGTCTTTTGTCATATTGATAAACTGAAATGATGATAGACTGTTCTTTAAAATTAATAGTATCAATGTAATATTTTGATTTCCTGATTGAGATGTTGAAAAATAGTAACAATAAAGTAATTAAACATATTTGATAGATGAGGCTATAATTAAGGTTTAATCCCCATTTATTTAGAATCATAATTTCTAAAACAACAAACATTATAAGTCCCCAAAAAAAACCCGAACTCACAAATAATCGATGTTTAAAATCAATATATTTTGCTTTAATATTTTCCATAACTTTTTACTTGCTTTATATTTAATGTAATTTGCTTAGTTCCTTTAATACCTTAAATTTAGTAAATATAGAAGAGTATTCTTCACAATTCTTCCAAATGCATACATTAAGTGTTTTTGGTTTTCCCTTCTCAAAGTAAATTTTGTCTAATAATTAATTTTGTGCAACGCTTTATTTTAATCGAAACTTAAAAAACTAAACCGATCAAATAACACAAAATTTTCTGATGATGTTTTTACATCACCCATAAAGTGTAAATTTTCTAAACTACAATGTGCCTTAAACTTAATTGTACTTTTAACTTTGGTTTGTAGCTCTTTTACTTTTTGATTATTGATATACCATTTTACCAAATAAAATCCATCAATATCAAGTAGCTCTATTTTAAAATCAGAAAACTCACCCATTTTAACTCCAAAATGACTAGAGTTTGATGGAGAAAATTGTGATACACAAAATACAATAGCTTCCTCTTCTTTTAGGTTAATTTTCTCCCTATCAATTTTTTGACCGTACCCAATTTCAAAATCAAATTCAAATTCCTTAGCTGCATTATGATATAAAAATGCGCCAATACTTACTTGCTCATAAGGTTTAAATGTAGGGATAAAAATTTTCCAAGTGTAACTACCTGTTGTAAATGCTTGTCTGCTTCTAACTTTTACCCTGTCTTTTGAATTAGGTCTAGTTGTTATTTTTAGTTTTCCATCTTCAAGAGAATAGGAAGCAGGACTTTTCCAAGAATTGTTTATCCAGTTTTTTTGAAATTCTTTTTGATTATCGAAATGTTCAATCAATGAAGGTGCTTTTTTTATGAATAAATTTTCGACAACAGCACAACTTATAAAGAGTAAAGAAGAAAATAAAATAAAAACATTTCTAAATTTGAACTTCATTATTAATGTGCTTCTAGCCAATTTTGACCAATTCCTATTTCAACATCTAATGGGACAGCCATTTTAAAAGCATTTTCCATTTCTTCTTTTATTATGGGCTTGATAATTTCTAGCTCCTCTCTATGTGCATCAAAAACCAATTCATCATGCACTTGCAACAACATTTTAGATTTGAAGTTTTCTTTTTCAAAACGCTTGTGGATGTTTATCATGGCTAGTTTAATGATATCGGCAGCAGAACCCTGAATGGGAGCATTAACAGCATTTCTTTCTGCACCACCTCTAACAATTGCATTCTGAGAATTGATGTCTTTTAAATACCTGCGTCTGTTTAAAACCGTTTCTACATACCCATGTTCTCTTGCAAAATCTACTTGTGCAGACATGTACGCTTTTAATTTTGGATAGGTTTGGTAATACGTTTCAATCAGTTCTTTGGCTTCACTTCTTGTTAAATCTGTTTGATTACTCAATCCAAAAGCAGAAACCCCATAAATAATTCCGAAATTCACCGTTTTTGCATTGCTACGTTGTTCTCTAGTTACTTCTTCTAACGGAACATTAAATACTTTTGCGGCAGTTGAAGCATGAATGTCTTCGCCATTTTTAAACGCATTAATCATGGTTTCTTCTTCGCTTAGTGCAGCAATAATTCGCAATTCAATTTGAGAATAATCCGCTGCCAACAATACATAATTTTCATCACGTGGTATAAAGGCTTTTCGCACTTCTCTTCCTCTCGCTGTTCTAATCGGAATGTTCTGTAAATTTGGATTGTTAGAGCTCAGTCGACCAGTAGCCGCAACGGCTTGTGCATATACCGTATGAATTCTTCCTGTTTTAGAATTTACCTCATTGGGCAACGCATCAACATAGGTACTTTGTAATTTTTTATACTGACGAAACTCTAAAATATCTCTAATAATTTGATGCTCTTTTGCCAAGTAACTCAAAATATCTTCTGAAGTTGCATATTGCCCTGTTTTGGTTTTTTTAGGTTTGTCAACCAGCTTTAGTTTTTCAAACAAGACAACCCCTAATTGTTTTGGTGAGGCCAAATTAAATTCTTCCCCTGCTTGCTCATACACACTTTTTTCTAAACGATCAATATCTTTTGCTAATTCAACCGACAACCCCTTTAAAAATTCTGTATTGATGTTGATTCCTTCAATTTCCATGGCAGAAAGCACAGAAACCAACGGAGATTCTATTTCGTCGAATAATTGGGTTACATTTCCGCTTTCCAACTCTTTTGTAAAATGTTCTTTTAGTTGTAAGGTGATGTCTGCGTCTTCAACGGCATATTCGGTTTGTTTTGGAACTTCGATTTCTCGCATAGAGAGTTGATTTTTTCCTTTTTTGCCAATCAGTTCTGTAATAGAAACGGGTTGATAATTCAAATAAGTTTCCGCTAACATATCCATATTATGACGCATATCTGGATTGATCAAATAATGGGCAATCATGGTATCAAACAGTTTCCCTTTTACAGGCATTTGATAATTTGATAAGACTTTAATGTCATATTTTAAATTGTGCCCTATTTTTTCAATTCCTTCAGATTCAAAAAAGGGTCTAAATTCTTCTAAAATAGTTTTGGTTTCTTCTTGGTTTTCTGGAAACGAAACATAATAGCCTTTGCCAATTTCATACGAAAATGCAATTCCGATTAATTCCACTTCTAAAGCTTTTAAACCCGTGGTTTCTGTATCAAAACAAACCGATGTTTGTTGCATTAACTTTTTAAGCAATAGTTTCCTAGCCAATGGCGAATCTATATGTTGGTAAAAATGATTGGTAGTTGCAATTGTTTTAAAACCAGATGCTACTTCTTCATCAGAAACACTTCCAGTTCCTGGGGCTGCAAATAAATCAAATTGTCCGTCTTTATTGGTTGCTGGCTTTTTTATTGTAGACTCTTTGTCAGACTTCTCGACTGCGCTCGAAGTGACATTTGTTGCCTCTTTTTTTTCGCCAGTGCTGCTAGCACTAAAAGTTCTCGTAAAATTAACCAGTAAGTTTCTAAATTCTAATTCGTTAAAAAGCTCAGTAACTTTTTCTATATCTGGTTGATCGAGCTCAAAATCTTTGGCGTTAAAAGTTACAGGAACGTCGAGCATAATGGTTGCTAATTTCTTAGAAAGCAATCCTAATTCTTTAGCGCCTTCAATTTTCTCTTTCATTTTTCCTTTTAGCTCATGTGTATTTGCTAGCAAGTTTTCCATAGAACCATAAGCAGCTAAAAACTTTTTGGCTGTTTTTTCTCCAACACCTGGCAAGCCAGGAATGTTATCCGAAGAGTCGCCCATCATTCCTAAAAAGTCAATAACTTGTAGTGGGTCTGTAACTTCAAATTTTTCTTGTACTTCTGGAATCCCCCAAATATCATAACCACCCCCAAAACGTGGTTTGTACATGAAAATATTTTCAGAAACCAACTGTGCAAAATCTTTATCTGGCGTTACCATAAATGTTTGATATCCTTCTTTTTCTGCTTGTTTAGAAAGGGTTCCAATTACATCATCGGCTTCAAAACCTTCTTTTACCATAATAGGGATGTGCATGGCTTTTAAAATTTCTTGAATATATGGAACGGCTATTTTGATAGCTTCTGGTGTTTCATCTCTATTGGCTTTGTAGGCTTCGAATAGTTCTACTCTGTCTGCACTTCCACCTTTGTCAAAACACACCGCTAAATGATCGGGTCTTTCTCGTTTGATTACATCTAGTAACGAATTCATAAAACCCATAATTGCAGAAGTGTCTAATCCTTTCGAATTGATTCTTGGGTTTTTAATAAAAGCATAATATCCACGAAAAATTAATGCGAACGCATCAACTAAAAAAACTCTTTTTTGATCTGACATTGTAAATAAAGTATTAGAATGTCTCCTCGAGCGCAGTCGAGAGGTTTATCATAAGGAACTTTTAAATGAAGTTCTCGACTGCGCTCTAACAGACAACGCAAAATACAATATCTTTCAAAAAGAAGCGCAATGTCATTTGGTGTAATTTCGCTTTTTCGAAAATTTGTTTTGTGAAGACCATTTTATTGTTCTGTAATTTAATTATAATGTATTTTTGTGTAAAATTTATATGATGAATACATTTTCAATTGCCATTCATGGAGGAGCAGGAACTTTAGTAAAAGGAATGATGACCTCTGAATTGGAAGCTCAATACAAATCAGTGTTAAAAAACGCCTTAGATGCAGGCTATGTAATTTTAGAAAATGGAGGAAGCTCTGTTGATGCTATAGAGAAAGCTGTCTTAGTTTTAGAAAATTCTCATTTGTTTAATGCAGGAAAAGGAGCTGTTTTTACTGCGGATGAAACCCACGAAATGGATGCGTCTATCATGGATGGAAAAACCTTAAATGCTGGAGCGGTTTCTTTAGTCACAGGAATTAAAAATCCGGTTTCATTAGCAAAAGATGTGATGGAAAATTGCGCTGATTGGTGTAGAAAATTGGGGAAAAGGTTTTAATCAAGCAGGAGACTTGCAAAAAGCTTCAGCAAATATTAATCAAGAAGATTTTAAAATTTTGATGACTCACGACCCAAGTCATTGGGAATATAAAGTTAAAGACAACGATTTTAATTATCATTTAACATTAAGCGGACACACGCATGGTTTACAAATGGGAATAGAAATTCCTGGCTGGATTAAATGGAGCCCATCAAAGTATGTTTATAAACAATGGGCTGGCTTGTATGAAGAATTTGGTAGATATATTAATGTAAATCGCGGATTTGGATATCATGCATTTCCGGGTAGATTAGGGATTTGGCCAGAAATTACAGTTATAGAACTGAAAAAAGCTTGATAATAAGTTCATTTAATCAAAAATGTTATATTTGTAAACTAACAAATAGTTAAGCAATATGTTTTTCCCCCTAAAACCTATAGATTATGACAAAATTTGGAGAGTTAATTAATGTAAAAAAACCAGTCTTAATAGATTTTTATTTTGATTGGAGCGAAGAAGAAAATAACTTAGATACACTTAAGGATGTTGCTGCTGCTTTAGGAGATAAAGCAAAAGTGATAAAAATTGATATAAAAAAGAACGAAATCCTTGCAGATACTTTGCGTGTAAAAGGAAATCCAACTTTTATGATATATAAAAATGGCGAAATGAAATGGCGTCAAACTGGTGAACAAGACGCCAATACTTTAATTGGTTTGGTGCAACAATACGTTTAATTTTTTGTCATTCCGAACGAAGAATGAGGAGGAATCTAAAATAAGATTTCTCAATCGCTAAAAAAACTCATTTCGAAATGACATTAAATAGCTTTAAAAACAAATCCTTTCTTAGAATAATATTCTAGTACTTTTGGCAAAACAAACTTAAGTTTTTCAGTTGCTTTTAGGCTATCATGAAAAACAACAATGCTTCCGTTAGTTGCGTTTTTTAAAACATTATCTAGGCATTTTTGGTTACTTATCGTATTGTCAAAATCTGCACTTAGTACATTCCATAGTATAATTTTATAGCCTAGGCCTCGCAATTTTTTTGCTTGACTTCTTTTGATTTTTCCATAAGGAGGACGAAAAAGTTTAGATTTTTTATCTTCTTTTGAAATAACATTTTCACAAGAAAGAACATTGTCTATATATGCTTCTGTAGCATGTTTCCATCCATTAATATGATTGTGTGTATGATTGCCAATCGTATGGTTGTCTGCTATAATTTGCTGATAAATCTCTGGGTAATTCACAATGTTTTTCCCAATACAAAAAAAAGTAGCTTTTGCATTGTGCTTTTTTAAAAGGTCTAAAGTCCAATTGGTAATTTCTGGAGTCGGGCCATCATCAAAAGTGAGATAAATTTCTTTCATATCCGTAAAAAATCGCCACGTATATTTCTTGAAAATCTTCTGAAGTATACGTGGCGTTTTTGTAAGATACAATTTCATAAAAGAACTTGTTATTCCTGCATTAAATGGTCAAAAAGATTCATAGAGTTCATAAAATCTTGCTGCAATTTTTTCACATAAACAGTGTCTTTATCGCTTGTAGAAACTTGTTCTAATATGCCTCTTTTATACATGAGTAACACGTTTTGTAACTCTTCAATTATGATATTGCTATATTTTGTGTCATAGGTGCTATACCATACAAGTTTTTGCTGTAATATGTTAATTAAAGTTTCAGTAGTTTGCCTAGCCTTTTCTGGTTTGCCAATTCTATAATATATTTCTGGATACCCCAGAGCAATACTATAATGATCAAATTTTTCAATTGGCATTTTTTCTAAAGATAAATCTAAGATTTCTTCTGCTTTTTCAAAGTTGTTTTCATCAGCAAAAGTCTCTGCTAAACGCAACATATTATTACGTAGTGAAATGGCATTTTTACGAGTTTGTTCGTCTATGTATATTTTACCACTATTGATATTTCTCCATTCTAATTTCTGAATGTTGTTGTACATTTTTTCAGAATCTATTCGTCCCATATCAAACATATTGCGCTCTCTAATTTTATTTCCAGCAGCATCAACTTCAATCATTGGAGTTTTAATTGGGACCAATTTAAACGCTAAACCATCTAACTGCAAATAGTCTTTTAACCAGATATATTCACCATCATCATTTGCGCCACCTGTAAAATAAATAGGTTGTTTCCAATCAAAATTGGCTAGGATGTCTAGCATTAAAATTCTGTTTTTTGTCAACCCACGTGCATCAACTGTAATGTCAATAAAATCGACCATTTTATCGGCATCTTTGGCAGCAACAATTCCGCTTTTTAACGCATTTTCTTTGTTAACAGGAATTCTAATTTTGTTTGTTGGATATGTTTTTAACTTATCTTCATCGTTTATATAATAGGTAACTTCATTGTCGCTTTCGATCCATCTCATAAAATCTTTGATTCCTATAATTGAATCTTTAAATTGTGGATGTGGTAAATGATAGGCAACATCTAAAGACCCTGTTTTGTATTTATCGTGTGTTAATTGTGATGGTATTGGAGGAGCTTCATACGTTGCTCTCTTCATTTGATCGATGTACCAATCGGTTGCAAATAAACTGGTATTTACCAATTTAATATCTCTTCGAATTCCTTCTACTTCTTGCATGTACCAAAGCGGAAACGTATCATTATCTCCAATGGTAAACATGATTGCATTCGGGTCACAAGACTCTAAGTAGGCTTGTGCATTTAAACGCATTGTAAAACGATTCGATCTGTCGTGATCATCCCAATTTTCTGATGCCATTAAGGTTGGTACAGCTAAAAGAGAAATTACAGAAACAGCAATTGCAATGGTTTTTTTGTTTCCTAAATGTTTTAAATATTGATAGAGGGCAAAAACCCCAAAACCAATCCAAATGGCAAAAATGTAAAAGGAGCCTACAATGGCGTAATCTCGTTCTCTAACTTCAAAAGACTTTGGATTTGTGTAAAAAATAACCGCAAATCCAGTAAACGCAAAGAACAAGAATAGTGAATAGAAATTTTTCTTGTCAAATTTTACTTGATATAACAAACCAATAATCCCAAGTAATAAAGGTAAAAAATAGTATTTGTTTCTTCCTTTGTTTTCTTTCACATCGTCTGGTAAATTTTGTTGAGATCCTAGTCTTGCTTCATCAATAAAATTAATACCGCTTAGCCAGTTTCCATTAAATACATCTAGCTGCCCTTGTTTGTCATTTTGCCTACCAACAAAATTCCACATAAAATAGCGACCATACATATAGCCAAACTGAAAACTTAACATAAAATGTATGTTCTCTGCAAAAGTTGGGCGTCTTTTAGAATTCGCTGGAATGCCAACAATGGCTTTGTAATTTTCTTCTCTAGTAGGATCCACCATTCTTGGTATAAATCCTTTATGTTTTGATGAATAATTAGGTTCAGTGTTTTTGTACTTGTTTACAATCACATATTTTTCATTCTTTAAATCCTTTTCATACTTAGGTTTGCCATCTACATAAGGATTTTTTTTATCCAAATCGTCTGTATTGTATTTAATAGAATAATAGGTGTCGTAAAAAACATTAGCATCACCATATTGCTCTCTGTTGTAATATGCTAATAACTCTCTTGCACTAGACGGATTGTTTTCATTAATCGTTGTATTAGCATTTGCTCTAATAGGCAACATTAACCATGATGAAAATCCCATCATGATAAACAATACTGATAAAATAAGTGTATTTAGGTGTACTTTGTTCTTTTTACGAGTGTACTTTATCCCATAATAAAAAGCAGCGATTAAAATAATTCCGGCAATAATACTTCCAGAATTAAAAGGCAATCCAAAAGAGTTTACAAAAAATATTTCTGTAGAACTAAAAAACTGTAAGGTGTATGGGAATAAGAATTTAAAGACAAAAGCTAAAATGACAACAGCAATTACAGAAGCAATGGCTGTGGTTTTTATGGTTATTGTATGATAGGTTTTAAAGAAATACAAGATTACAATTGCAGGAATAACCAATAATGATAATATGTGTACTCCAAATGATAATCCTACAACAAAGCTAATAAGCAAAAGCCATCTATTTCCTCTAGGCAAATGCATTTCGCTTTCCCACTTTAAACCAAGCCAAAATAATAGCGCCATTAAAAAAGAAGACATAGCATATACTTCTCCTTCTACAGCACTAAACCAAAAACTATCAGAAAATGTATAGGCTAAACCACCAACAATTCCTGAGCCAAGAATAGCAATTACACTTGATAAAGAAGATTCCCCTTCATTTTTTGTCATTTTTTTAGCCAAATTGGTAATGGTCCAAAACATAAATAAAATAGTAAATGCACTAGCTAAAGCAGACATAAAGTTGACCATTTTGGCTATTCCGCTCAACTCGCTTGTAAACATTGCAAAGAATGCACCCAGCATTTGAAACAAAGGCGCACCTGGCGGATGTCCAACTTCTAGCTTTACAGCAGTAGAGATGTATTCGCCGCAATCCCAGGCGCTAACTGTAGGTTCTAGGGTTAGCGTATAAGTTATTAATGCAATTGCAAATACAATCCAGCCAGTAATTGTATTCCATTTTTCGTATGTAGTTTGAGTCATCATCAAATTTAAATATGTGTGGCGAATTTACTAATTTATCAGGAACTTTTAGATGGTAAAACGTGGTAACTAGCATTTTACTATAATAAAGATTTGTTAAAATTAAAAAAACAAAGAAAATATTTGCAATATTAAAAGTTTGAATTAAATTTGCAGCCGCAATTGGCCTATGGTGTAATTGGCAACACACCGGTTTTTGGTACCGACATTCAAGGTTCGAGTCCTTGTAGGCCAACAAAAAGCCTCACTGAAAAGTGAGGTTTTTGCATTTTTAAGAGTTTTGGATGCTCTTAAAAAGCGAAAAAAGGACTTTTCTTTATTTTTTCACTCTTTTAAGTAAGATGAAAAAGAAGTTTTTTTAAACGCTACCTTGTTGCTCAATTCAACGGAGTAAAAAATAATAATACCAAGCTATTTGGGTATTTATGAATAAGTTAGTATATTTGCACCGAAAAATAACGTAAAAGAAGAATGAAGGGGGCTATAAGCCCCTCTTTTTATACCAAAAATGGATAAAAAAAAAGTACAAGATTTATTAGAAGAAGCATTGGCAGAAAACCAATCATTGTATTTGATAGATTTATCTTTTTTGCCAGGGAATAAAATTCAGGTTGTTGTTGATGGTGATGAAGGTATTTCTTTAAGTGAATGTATTAGAATCAGTAGAAATATTGAGCATAATTTAGATCGAGAAGAAGAAGATTTTGCGTTAGAAGTTACTTCGCCAGATATTGCAGAGCCATTAAAAGTTCAAAGGCAGTATATAAAAAATCTTAATAGAATTATAACTGTTAAGAAAAATAACCAAGAGATTGAAGGAACTTTAACAGAAGTTAATAAAGACGATATTGTGTTGTCTTGGAAAGCAAGAGAACCAAAGGCCATAGGAAAAGGGAAAGTTACTGTAGAAAAAACAGAAACAATTCCTTATAAAGATATAGTTGAAGCAAAAGTGAAGATAATTTTTTAATAAAAGAGTTGAATGGAAAATATAGATTTAATTGATTCATTTTCAGAATTTAAAGACAATAAAAGTATAGACAGAGTAACATTGATGTCTATTTTAGAAGAAGTTTTTAGAGCTGCATTGAAGCGTAAATTTGGATCAGATGATAATTTTGATATTATTATCAATCCTGACAAAGGGGATTTAGAAATCTGGAGAAATAGAGTTGTTGTCGCAGACGGAATGGTAGAAGACGATAATGAAGAAATTGAATTGTCTGAGGCAAGAAAAATTGAACCAGACTTTGAGATTGATGAGGATGTGTCTGAAGAGGTAAAATTAATTGATTTAGGAAGAAGAGCTATTTTGGCACTACGTCAAAACTTAATTTCTAAAATTCAAGAACATGATAGTACCAATATCTTTAAACAATTTAAAGATTTAGAAGGAGAGATTTATAGTGCAGAAGTGCATCATATTAGACATAATGCAGTTATTTTATTAGATGATGAAGGAAACGAATTGGTATTGCCAAAAAGCGAGCAAATTCGTTCAGACTTTTTTAGAAAAGGAGATTCTGTAAGAGGGGTAATAAAATCTGTTGAGTTAAGAGGAACCAAACCAGCAATTATTTTATCAAGAACATCACCTGAGTTTTTAGTAAAATTATTTGAGCAAGAAATTCCTGAAGTTTTCGATGGATTGATAACTATTGAAGGTGTTGCAAGAATTCCAGGCGAAAAAGCAAAAGTAGCGGTAGATTCTTATGACGACAGAATAGATCCTGTAGGAGCTTGTGTTGGAATGAAAGGATCTCGTATTCACGGAATTGTACGTGAGTTAGGAAACGAAAATATTGATGTTATCAATTATACAAAAAACGAACAATTATATATCGCTAGAGCATTGAGCCCAGCAAAAATTGTTTCGATGGAAATTAAACCAGCAGAAGAGGTAATTGATGGTAAAAAAGGACGTGTAGATGTTTTCTTAAAACCAGAAGAAGTTTCTAAAGCAATTGGTAAAGGTGGTGTAAACATCAGATTGGCAAGTCAGTTAACAGGTTACGAAATAGATGTTCAAAGAGAAGGAATTGAAGATGAAGATGTTGAATTGACAGAGTTTGGTGATGAAATAGAAGGATGGGTAATTGACGAATTGAAAAAAATAGGTTTAGATACTGCAAGAAGCGTCTTAGAAAAAGATGTGGCAGAATTGCTTAAAAGAACAGATCTAGAAGAGGAAACAATTCTAGAAGTTCAACAAATATTAAAAGACGAATTTGAAGATTAAAAGTTTAATCTGACAATTATAAATTATTCTGAAAATATAATTATACAACGTATAAAAATATTTTCTTTAAAGACAAAATAATAAAAATATATGGCTGAAGGCAGAACAATGAGGCTTAATAAAGTTTTAAGAGAATTAAATATTTCTCTAGATAGAGCGGTAGAACATTTATCAAAAAATGGACACGAAATAGAAGCTCGTCCAACTACTAAAATATCTGGTGAAGTATATCAAGTATTGCTTGATGGTTTTCAAACAGATAAAACTAAAAAAGCCGCTTCAAAAGAAGTAGGAGAAGAAAAGAGAAAAGAGAAAGAAGCCATAAGATTAGAATTAGAAGCTAAACTAGAACAAAAACGTTTAGAAGAAGAAGCTAAAAGAGAAGTTCTAAAAGCCAAAGCAGAAAAAGTAGAAGTTAAAACTGTTGGTAAAATTGATATCAATCCAACTCCTGCTAAGAAACAACCAGAACCGGTAGCAGAAAAACCTGTTGAAAAAGAAGTTGTAAAAGAAGAAAAACCAAAGGCAGAAGAGATTGTAAAAGAAGAGAAGCCTGAAGTTAAAGAAGTTAAAAAAGAAGAAAAAGCAGAGGTTGTTTCGGAAGTAGAAGAGGAAGTTACTGCCGAAAATGCAGAAAAACTTTCAACTCAATATAAAAAATTAGATGGGCCAAAAATAACAGGTCAAAAAATAGACTTAAAGCAATTCGAAAAACCTAAGAAGAAGAAGCCAGAAGCTAAAAAGACAGATAAAGCTGCTGATTCTGACCCAAAGAAGAAAAGAAAAAGAATTGTTAAGCCGGCAAATAACAACAGAAATAACCCTGCTAGAAATGCTGCTGGAAATAATAGAGGTGGTTTCAAAGGAAGAGGTCCAGCAAGACCAGTTGTTAAAAAAGAAGAGCCTACAGAGGCAGAAGTTCAAAAGCAAGTTCGTGAAACCTTAGAAAGACTTCAAGGGAAATCTACTAAAGGTAAAGGAGCTAAATATCGTAGAGATAAAAGAGATCAACACAGACAACAGTCTGAAATGGATCAAGAAATAGCTGCTGCAGAAAACAAAATTTTAAAAGCAACAGAATTTGTTACCGTAAGTGAGGTAGCAACCATGATGGATGTTCCTGTTACTGATATTATTTCTGCATGTATGTCTTTAGGAATGATGGTAACAATGAATCAGCGTTTAGACGCAGAAACATTAGTTATTGTTGCAGAAGAGTTCAATTATAAAGTTGAGTTTGTTGGTGCTGAAGTAGAAGAATCTATTGTAGAAGTAGAAGATAGTGAAGAAGATTTAGAAACTCGTCCTCCAATTATTACAGTAATGGGTCACGTAGATCACGGTAAAACATCTTTGTTAGATTATATTAGAAATGCAAATGTTATTGAAGGAGAATCAGGAGGAATTACACAGCATATTGGTGCGTATTCTGTAAAGGTTGGAGATCAGAAAATAGCATTTTTAGATACACCAGGTCACGAAGCCTTTACGGCGATGCGTGCTCGTGGTGCTCAAGTTACAGATTTAGTAATTATTGTTGTAGCAGCAGATGATGATGTAATGCCGCAAACAAAAGAAGCAATATCTCATGCGCAAGCAGCTGGAGTTCCAATTATATTTGCAATCAATAAGATTGATAAACCAAATGCAAATCCAGACAATGTAAAAACGCAATTATCTGCTATGAATTTATTGGTAGAGGATTGGGGAGGAAACATTCAATCTCAAGATATTTCAGCAAAAACTGGACAAGGAATTCCAGAATTGTTAGAAAAAGTATTGTTAGAAGCTGAGGTTTTAGAATTAAAAGCTAATCCAAATAAATTAGCAACTGGTGCAGTTGTTGAAGCTTTATTAGATAAAGGTAGAGGGTATGTAACAACAATATTAGTGCAAGCCGGAACTTTAAAAATTGGTGATTACATGCTAGCTGGTAAAAACAGCGGTAAAGTAAAAGCAATGTTTGATGATAAAGGAACAAACTTAAAAGAAGCTGGGCCATCAACTCCAGTATCAATTTTAGGGTTGGACGGAGCGCCACAAGCAGGTGATAAATTCAATGTATTTGAAGACGAGAGAGAAGCAAAACAAATTGCCTCTAAACGTTCTCAATTACAAAGAGAGCAATCTGTTAGAACACAGAAAACATTAACACTTGATGAAATTGGAAGAAGAATAGCCTTAGGAGACTTTAAAGAATTAAACATTATCTTAAAAGGAGATGTAGATGGTTCTGTAGAAGCATTAACAGATTCATTCCAGAAATTATCAACAGATGAGATTCAAGTAAATATTATTCATAAAGGAGTTGGAGCCATTACAGAGTCTGACGTATTGTTAGCATCAGCATCTGATGCAATTGTAATCGGATTTAATGTTCGACCTCAAGGAAATGCAAGAATTGTAGCCGATAAGGAAGAAGTAGATATCAGAAATTACTCTATTATATATGATGCAATTAACGACCTTAAAGATGCTATGGAGGGAATGCTTTCTCCAGACATGAAAGAAGAGGTTACAGGAAATGTTGAAATTAGAGAAGTGTACAAAATTTCTAAAGTTGGTAACATTGCCGGTTGTATGGTTATTAGTGGTAAAATCTTTAGAAACTCATTAATTAGAATTATTAGAGATGGTATTGTTGTTCATACAGGAGAATTACTTTCTTTAAAACGTTTTAAAGATGATGTTAAAGAAGTTGCAAAAGGGTATGATTGTGGTATTCAAATAAAAGGATACAATGACATTAAAGAAGGTGATGTGATTGAAGCTTACCAAGAAGTAGCTGTAAAGAAAAAATTGAAGTAAGAATCAATTATATAAAAAAAAAGGAGCGAATTTTCGCTCCTTTTTTTATGTTTTAAGTTTACCTAGGAACTATAATTGCAGAGGTAAATTTTACTTTAATTTCATTCAGTACTCTATCTGCTTCTAACCGTGTTTTGTAATCTCCAACTTGCACTTTCCATTCTGGAGATTCAAATAAAATATGGGTTTTAATCGCAGGGAATTCTAATTCAAATTTGCTTTGTGTGGTTTTTATTGCAATCTCTTGTCCACTTTCTAATTGAATCCTAAAACCATAACCATTTTTCTTGTTGTATTCTATCTTCTTATTAATAAGAGATTTTACTTCTTCACTTGTTGTTGTTTGCCCACTTACACTTGTTATTCCAAGAATGATTGTGAACAAAAAAGGCACAAAAACTGACTTTATATTTTTCATTTAAAAACTTTTTTACAAAAGTAACAACTTGTTTCATACAAGTTTAGTATTTACCTTTATTTAGAATCGGTATAAATTATGAATTAACATTATATTAGCATTTCAAAATTTGGAGATAAATGCTACTTTTGTGGAGCTGTTCAAAAATCTGAGTTTTTTAGATTTTGAATTTATTACAGGTACCAAACTAGATAGAAAATTTATATTTTATAGTATGAAAAGTGTGGAAAAACACAGTCAATTAACCAGATTATTACTAAAAAGTTTTACTTTCCTTTTAATTTTTTCAATGAGTCTTTCTGTGTATGCGCAAGACGCAGTAGATGCAGAAAGGCAATCAGAAGGTAGAAAATTGTTTAAATCTTTATGTTCTTCATGTCATAAACTTGATAAAAAGTTTGTTGGACCTGCATTAGGAAAAGTAGAAGAAAGAAGAGAAGCAGACTGGTTAAAATCTTGGATTAAAGATAATGCGGCTTTAAGAGCTTCTGGTGATGCAGATGCAATTGCAATTTTTGATGAGTATAAAGGTTCTCCAATGACCGCATTTCCTCAGTTAACAGATAAAAATATCGAAGATATTCTTTATTACACAACTGTTGGTGATCCAAAGAAAGCGAATGCTGCTGGAGGCGATACTACTGTAGCGGTAGTAAAAGAAGCTTCTCCTTGGCTAACTAGAATTTTGATTGCACTTGTTGTAGTTGGAATTTTAATTATATCAAGTTTGCTAAAAGTTATTAGTGAATTAAAAGGAGCTCCTAAAACACCAGGTTTAGCAGATAATGTGCAAGAATTATGGGTAGGATTTAAAAGAAACACATTCTTACATGTGTTGATTACCATCTTTTTAGCATTAACAACGGCATACGTATTGTTCGGAACATTGTTCCAAATTGGTGTAGATGAAGGGTATCAACCAATTCAACCTATAGCGTTTTCACATACAATTCATGCAGGTGATAATAAAATTGATTGTCAATATTGTCACTCTTCTGCAAAACACAGTAAAACCTCTGGAATTCCATCAGTAAATGTTTGTATGAATTGTCATAAAAATATTGCAGAAGTTGCAGAAGATACTAAAATTGAATCTATGGGTTTAGGCAAAGCTGAGCTAGATGCAGAAATTCAAAAATTATATACTGCTGCTGGTTGGGATGCAGATAATTTAACATATACAGGTAAAACACAACCTATTAAATGGGTAAGAGTGCATAATTTACCAGATTTCGCATATTTCAATCACTCACAACACGTAACTGTTGGGAATCAGAAATGTCAAACTTGTCACGGACCAGTTGAGACTATGGATGAAGTATATCAATTTTCTCCATTAACAATGGGTTGGTGTATAGATTGTCATAAACAAACAAATGTAGATTTAAAAGGAAATGCATATTACACTAAAATCCACGAACAGTTGTCTAAGAAATATGGAGTTGAGCAAGTTACAGTAGCTCAATTAGGTGGAAAAGAATGTGGTAAATGTCACTATTAATAATCAGAAAGTAAAAAACAAGTATATACATGGCTTCAAACAAAAAATACTGGCAAAGTGTTGAGGAACTGAAAGAAGGTTCTATTGTTGAAACGCTAAGTAAAAATGAATTTGTAGAAGAAATTCCAACAGATGAGTTTTTAGGAGATAAAGAAACTTTAGAAGCATCCTCTACAACAAGAAGAGACTTCTTAAAATATGTAGGATTTACTACTGCAGCTGCATCTTTAGCTGCCTGTGAAGGTCCTGTTAGAAAATCGATTCCTTATGTTGTAAAACCAGATGATATTACACTTGGGGTTGCAGATTGGTATGCAACAACAATTGCAGATGGTTATGATTTCGCAAATATTTTAGTGAAAACTAGAGAAGGTCGTCCTATTTTAGTAATGCCAAATAAAGAGGCAAACGGAACAACAAATGCTCGTGTGCAAGCGTCAGTGCTATCTCTTTATGACAATCAATTACGTTTAAAAGAGCCTCAGAATAAAGAGTCTTTTTTAACTTGGAATGATGCT
Source organism: uncultured Polaribacter sp. (assembly GCA_943788865.1). Classification (GTDB taxonomy): domain Bacteria; phylum Bacteroidota; class Bacteroidia; order Flavobacteriales; family Flavobacteriaceae; genus Polaribacter. The sequence goes on from CALSRX010000004.1 coordinate 354,962, forward strand.
GATGCTAAAATCGCTAAGAAATTAAATGAGTTAAAAGACGCAAATGAATCTGTTGTTTTATTAACAGGAACATTAGCGAGTCCATCTACAGAAAAAATAATTTCAGAATTTACAACAGCTTTTCCAAATGTAAAACATGTGGTGTATGATGCAGTTTCAGAATCTGGAGCTTTAGATGCTTTCGAAGCTTTTTACGGAACGCGTTCTTTGCCAACCTATCATTTTGATACTGCAAAAGTAATTGTTTCAGTAGGAGCAGATTTCTTAGGAGATTGGCAAGGTGGATATGATAAAAGTTATGCTGCAAGCAGAAAACCTGAAACAGGTAAAATGTCTAGACATATTCAGTTTGAATCTAATATGACATTAACTGGAGCAAATGCTGATAAGAGAATTATTTTAAAACCATCTGAACAAGTTTTTGCTTTAATCAATTTATACAATCATGTAACAGGTTCTAATTTGCCTTCAAAAGCAACACCTGTTGATGCAGAAGTTAAAAAAGCAGCAAATCAGTTAAAAAATGCAGGAGCAAACGGAGTTGTTATAACTGGTTTAAATGATAAAAATGCTCAAATAATTGCAATGGCAATTAACATTGCATTACAAAGTAATGTAATGGATGCAACTACTACAAATAATATCAGACAAGGAAACGATGCTGATGTTGCTCAGTTAGTTGCAGATATCAAATCTGGAAAAGTAAAAGGATTAATAACTCACAATGTAAATCCAGTTTACTCTTTAGCAAGTGGAAATGAATTAAAAGAGCAAATAGGAAAATTAAAATTATCGGTTGCCCTTTCTGAGCAATTCGATGAAACTGCAAGTGCAGCAGAATTTGCATTACCAATGTCTCACTTCTTAGAGTCTTGGGGAGATGTAAGTTTAACTTCAGGAATACACAGTTTAGTACAGCCTACCATTCAACCATTATTTAATTCACGTCAATTACAAGATGTTTTATTAAAATGGTCTGGTAACGCTACTTCTTATTACGATTATTTAAGAGCTTTTTGTGCTTCAAATATATTAGAAGGAAAATCATGGAATCAAGCATTACATGATGGAACATTTAAAAAGGCAGTTTCTAATTCAGTTTCTGCAAACTCTTTAGATCTAGCAGCAGCAGCTTCTACTTTAAAGAATTCAACAAAAACTTCTAACATGGAGTTAAATTTGTTTACTTCAATTGCTTTGGGTGATGGAAAACAAGCAAACAATCCATGGTTACAAGAATTACCAGATCCAATTACAAGAGCTTCTTGGGATAATTATTTAACGATGTCTATGCCAGATGCAAGAGAATTAGGTTTCTCTAATCCTGTGCAAGATAATGGTGCTATCAACGGACAATATGCAAATATTACTGTAAATGGAGTTACCGTTTCTAATGTTCCAGTGATGATACAACCGGGACAAGCAAAAGGGTCTGTTGGATTGGCTTTAGGATATGGAAGAACACAGAATTTAAAAGATGCAATGGTGGTTGGAGTAAATGCATTTCCATTATACTTCAATTCTAAATCTATTCAAGCAAATGTTACCATAGAAAAAACTAGTGGAACACATAAGTTTGCTTGTACACAGGTACAGAAAACGATTGCAGGAAGACATGATATTTTAAAGCAAGCTACTTTAGCACAAGTAACAGATCATTCTATAGATCCAAAACATACTTGGAACAAACCAGCAATGGCTTCATTAAATCACAAAGAAATTGAAGCAAATTCTGTTGATCTTTGGGATAAACATGATAGAAGTGTTGGACACCATTTTAATTTATCAATCGATTTAACTTCTTGTACAGGATGTGGAGCTTGTGTTGTTGCATGTCATGCAGAAAACAATGTTCCAGTTGTTGGTAAACATGAAGTGAGAGTTGGTAGAGATATGCACTGGTTGCGTATTGATAGATATTACTCTTCAGAAATTGAAACAAGAGAAGAAGCAAAAGCACAAGGTTTAAGCGGAGGAGATTTATATGAAGCAATAGAAACTGTTGCAGAGAATCCAACAGTAGCTTTTCAACCTATGATGTGTCAACACTGTAATCATGCTCCATGTGAGACTGTTTGTCCAGTTGCAGCAACATCTCATGGTCGTCAAGGTCAAAATCAAATGGCATACAACCGTTGTGTTGGAACAAGATATTGTGCAAACAACTGTCCATATAGAGTGCGTCGTTTTAACTGGTTTAACTACAGTAATAACAACGAGTTTGACTTCAATATGAATGACGAGTACGGTAAAATGGTGTTAAATCCAGATGTAGTTGTTCGTTCTAGAGGAGTTATGGAAAAATGTTCTATGTGTATTCAAATGACACAAGCAACAATTTTAAAAGCGAAAAAAGAAGGTAGAAAAATTGAAGCAAATGAGTTTTCTACAGCATGTTCTACAGCTTGTACAACAGGAGCAATGGTTTTTGGAGATGTAAATAACTCTGAAGATTCAGTAGCACATTTAAAAGAAGATAAAAGAGCTTATCACGTGTTAGATTATATTGGTACGAAACCAAACGTAGTTTATCAAGTAAAAGTTAATAATACAAACGAAGCGTAATTAAAATTTAAGATATAGAAGATGTCTCATTACGAAGCACCCATAAGGGAACCATTAGTATTAGGTGATAAAAGTTACCACGATATTACTGAAGATATTGCTAGACCTATCGAAGGGAAAGCAAATAAAAATTGGTACATAGCATTTTATATTTCTTTAGCAGCAATGTTATGGGGATTTGGATGTATTTTCTACACAGTTGGAACTGGAATTGGAGTTTGGGGATTGAACAAGAACATTGGATGGGCTTGGGATATTACAAACTTTGTATGGTGGGTAGGTATTGGTCACGCCGGTACATTAATCTCAGCAGTACTATTATTATTCCGTCAAAAATGGAGAATGGCTATTAACCGTTCTGCAGAAGCAATGACAATCTTTGCGGTTTTTCAAGCAGGATTGTTTCCAATTATACACATGGGACGTCCTTGGAATGGATATTGGGTATTACCAATTCCAAACCAATTTGGATCATTATGGGTAAACTTTAACTCACCATTACTTTGGGATGTATTTGCAATTTCTACTTATTTATCTGTATCCTTAGTTTTCTGGTGGACAGGTTTATTACCAGATTTTGCAATGATTAGAGATAGAGCAGTAAAACCTTTTCAAAAGAAAATTTATGCATTATTATCTTTTGGATGGTCTGGAAGAGCAAAAGATTGGCAACGTTTTGAAGAAGTATCTTTGGTCTTGGCAGGTTTAGCAACTCCATTAGTACTTTCTGTACATACAATTGTATCTATGGACTTTGCAACATCAATCAACCCAGGATGGCACTCAACAATTTTCCCTCCATATTTTGTAGCAGGAGCAATCTTTTCTGGATTTGCAATGGTACAAACCTTATTGGGGGTTATGCGTAAAGTAACAAACTTAGAAAATTACATTACTCGTTTACATATTGAGTACTATGAACATTGTAATTATCTTAACAGGTGGAATTGTTGCCGTTGCATACGGATCAGAATTTTTTATTGCATGGTATACGGGTTCTCCTTATGAAATTATACCTATTTTCAGTTGGAGCAGCAACAGGACCTTATGCGTGGGCATTTTGGTCGTTGATTACTTTAACATCTTATTCCACAATTTTGTGGTTTAAAAAATTAGAAGAAGTTTTATGTTGGTCTTTCTTATTTCTATTGCAATTAACATCGGAATGTGGTTTGAGCGTTTTGATATTATTGCTATAGTATTAAGTAAAGGGCATTTACCATCTACTGGTGGCAGTTTTGAACCAACATTTGTTGATATAGGTATCTTTATTGGAACCATCGGATTCTTCTTTGTATTGTTCTTATTGTATGCAAGAACATTCCCTGTAATTGCACAAGCAGAGGTAAAAACAATCTTGAAATCTTCAGGAGAGAATTATAAAAAATTAAGAGACGGAAATCATGAGTAATAAAGTTATACACGCATTTTATAATGATGATGAAGTTGTTCTTGATGCTGTTAAGAAAGTAAAAGCAGCACATCATCATATCGAAGAAGTATTTTGTCCATTTCCTGTTCACGGATTAGACAAAGCAATGGGATTAGCTCCAACACGTATTGCTATTACATCATTTATGTATGGAGTTTTAGGACTTGGTATTGCTATTTGGATGACAAATTACATGATGATTCAAGATTGGCCTCAAGATATTGGTGGTAAACCAACTTTTACTTGGTGGTAAATATGCCAGCATTTGTGCCAATTTTATTTGAGTTAACAGTTTTCTTTGCTGCCCATTTAATGGTAATTACTTTTTATATGAGAAGTAGAATTTGGCCATTCAAAAAGGCAGAAAACCCAGATCCAAGAACTACGGATGATCATTTTTTAATGGAAATTCCTGTTCACGATAATGAAGAAGAATTGACAACTTTGTTAAAAGAAACAGGAGCTGTAGAAATTAACGTATGTAGAAAAGCACTAATCATAAAGAAATGAAAATATTTAAAATATAATTGTTCGCTTTAATTGTCTTGTAACATTGTTTCTTGTGCAGAACAAAGCGACAGCAGTACAGTATATGCCAGATATGTATGTAGCTGTTCCTTATGAAGCAAACGGTGAATGGATTAAAGGAATCCAAGCTTCTGAACTTAAAACCAGTTGCAGGAACTATTGCAAGGGGGCAAGTTCCTTATGAGTATCCAAATACCAATGAGGATATGATAGCGCATAAAAGAGTTAAAATCTCCATTAGCTAAGACTGAAGAAACTTAGACAACGGAAAAAAAATGTATGGTATTTACTGTGCAACTTGTCATGGAACAAAAGGAGATGGTAATGGTGTGTTAGCTCAAAGAGAAAAATTTGAAGGAGTGCCAAAGTATAAAGATCAGAGATATTACAGAAGGAAGTATTTATCATGTTATTATGCACGGTAGAAATTATGGGATCTCATGCATCTCAATTGACAACATAAAGAGCGTTGGCAAGTAGTTCAATATGTGAACAATTAAGAACGATTTAAATAAGTTTTAAAAGAAGAATTAAAAGATATGTATCAATTCTCAGGTAAATTAAAAACATTCTCAATTGCTTTAATGATTATTGGAGCTTTGGGTGTTGGATATAGCTTTTTAGCTGCACCAAAAACGGTTGAATGAGGCTAAAGAAATTTTGGCGAGCCAACATGATAGTCATGGAGCTACTGCCTGCAACTCATGCTCCTGTCAACACTGATGCTCATGCAACTAAAAGATTCGCATAAAGAAACAACGCATAATGAACTATCGACTGATGGACATGCCTCTGCAGATACTTCTTCAGATGATGAACATGCAGAACACGCATTGCACGCTTTGCAAAACAAGCCTTGGGCTGCGGCTTATGTTGCTTTGTTTTTCTTTTTAGGTATCTCTTTATTGGTGTTGGCTTTTTTACGCAATTCAAAGAGTAGCACAAGCAGGTTGGTCTATTGTACTTTTTAGAGTGATGGAAGCCATTTCAGCTATATTTAGTTCCTGCGAGTATTTTAATGTTTGTTGTTCATTATGACATCTGCAGGTCATTTAAATCACTTGTTTGTTTGGATGGCAGATGGAAGGCGTATTTGATCCTGCTAGTCCAAATTACGATGCTATTGTTGATGGTAAGATCATGGTGGTTAAACATGTACCAGAGTTGGACTATCAGATCTGTTGTGTACTTAGTAGGGTGGAACGTATATCGTTATCTTGTTACGAGAAAATGGTCTATTGCAGAGAGGATACTGCAAATGACGGTAATAAAACCTATACAAGCGTAATTACCACGCTTCCGTTAGTCTTTTTAGTTTTCTTTATGATTTCTGAATCGATGATGTCCTTGGGATTGGATTATGGGATTAGACCCACACTGGTTCTCAACTTTATTTGGTTGGTATGTTTTGGCTACTTTGTTAGTAAGTGCTTTAACAGTTATCGCATTTGTAACCATTTATTTAAGATCAAAAGGTCATTTACCATTTGTAAATGACAGTCATATTCACGATTTAGCAAAATACATGTTCGGATTTTCAGTATTCTGGACCTATTTATGGTTTGCACAATTTATGTTAATCTGGTATGCAGACATGTCAGAAGAAACAGTATATTTTATTGCTAGATTTAACGAATATAAATTGCCATTTTTAGGGATGGTTGTGATGAACTTTGTGTTCCCAATATTGTTATTAATTAATAGCGACTTTAAGAGCAGACCTTGGTTTGTTGTGATTGGAGGATTGGTTATTTTAGCTGGGCATTATATAGATGTTTTTGTAATGATTATGCCTGCTACAGTTGGAGATCAATGGTTTTTTGGAATACCAGAAATTAGTGCACTAGCATTTTTTATTGGACTGTTTATATTTGTTACTTTCCGTGCATTTGCAAATGCGGCACCTTTAGCAAAAGGAAACCCATTTTTGCAAGAAAGTGAACATTATCATTATTACAATATCGAACACGAAGGAGAAGAAAATCATCATTAATAACTAAATAATTAAGACAAAATAATATGCTAGCTTTATTTTATATTTTTATAGCTGTTGTAATAGGTGTAAGCTTTTGGCAAATCACTAGAATTTTAAATTTCAGAACAGTAATTGCTACAGACAAAGATAATGACGTTCAAGGAAAATTGTTCCTTGGTTTCTTAGCGTTCTTATATGCAATGATGATTTATTGCTTAATTTTTATGAATGTATTGATGTTGCCAGAATCTGCTTCTATAGAAGGAGAGCATGATGACAGACTTTTTAACATTACATTTATTTTAATTGGAGTTGTTCAGTTTTTAATGCAGTTTTTATTGTTTTACTTTTCGTTTAAATACAGAGGGAAAAAAGAAAACAAAGCGTTATTTTATGCAGACAGTCATAAGCTAGAAGCAATCTGGACCATCACACCTGCAGTAGTCTTGGTAGTTTTAATTGGTTACGGATTATGGCAATGGAATAATATTATGGATTTATCTGATGCAGAAAATCCGTTAATTATAGAAGTCTACTCAAAACAGTTTCAATGGGAAGCGCGTTATGCAGGAGATGATAATGCATTAGGTAGAGGAAACGTAAATTACATCAAAGGAATCAATACAATGGGTGTTGATATGACAGATGTGAATGCGCAAGATGACAAACAAGTTACAGAAATTCATTTACCAAAAGGACGTAAGGTAATTTTTAAATTCCGTTCTCAAGATGTATTACACTCAGCGTATATGCCTCACTTTAGAGCGCAAATGAACTGTGTTCCTGGAATGGTTACTGAGTTTGGGTTTACTCCAAAATTTACTACAGAAGAAATGAGAGTTCAATCTGAAGTAGTAGAAAAAACAGCAGTAATTAATAAAATTCGTAAAGAAAAAGGTGAAGATCCATATGTATTTGATTTCATATTATTATGTAATAAAATTTGTGGAGCATCACATTACGGTATGCAAATGAAAATAGTTGTTGAAGAAGAAGAAGCTTTTAATAAGTGGATTAGCCAACAACCAACATTAGCAGAAGTTATTAAATAAGATATTTTAAGTAGATAATAAAAAATAAGATATGTCAGAGCATCATCATAAAGAAACATTTGTAACTAAATATATTTTTAGTCAAGATCACAAAATGATTTCTAAGCAGTTTTTAATAACTGGTATTTTTATGGGAGTTATTGGAGTGTTTATGTCAATGTTATTTCGTTTGCAAATTGCGTGGCCAGAAAAATCATTTACCATTATTGAAGCGTTCTTAGGACCTCATCAAAACGATGGAATTATGAACCCAGATATGTATCTAGCTCTAGTTACAATTCATGGAACAATCATGGTTTTCTTTGTACTTACAGCAGGTTTAAGTGGAACGTTCTCTAACTTATTAATTCCTTTACAAATCGGAGCAAGAGATATGGCATCAGGTTTCTTAAACATGATTTCATATTGGTTGTTCTTTATTTCTAGTATTGTAATGGTAGTATCTTTATTTGTTGAAGCTGGACCAGCTTCTGCAGGGTGGACCATTTATCCTCCATTAAGTGCTTTACCACAAGCAATTCCTGGATCTGGTTTAGGAATGACTTTATGGTTGGTTTCAATGGCTATATTTATCGCGTCTTCTTTAATAGGGTCGTTAAATTATATTGTTACCATATTTAACTTAAGAACAAAAGGAATGAAAATGACAAGAATGCCATTAACAATGTGGGCGTTCTTTATTACAGCAATTATTGGTGTAGTTTCATTCCCGGTATTATTATCTGCAGCATTATTATTAATTTTTGATAGAAGTTTTGGAACATCATTCTTTTTATCTGATATTTTTATAAGCGGAGAAGTATTACATTATCAAGGAGGATCACCAGTATTGTTTGAGCATTTATTTTGGTTCTTAGGACATCCAGAAGTATATATTGTATTGCTTCCAGCCTTAGGAATTACATCAGAAATTATCGCAACAAATTCACGTAAACCTATTTTTGGCTATCGAGCAATGATTGGTTCTATTATGGCAATTGCCTTTTTATCTACCATCGTTTGGGGTCACCACATGTTTATTTCAGGAATGAATCCTTTCTTAGGATCTGTATTTACATTTACAACCTTATTAATTGCAATTCCATCAGCCGTAAAAGCATTTAACTATGTCACTACATTGTGGAAAGGAAATCTACAAATGAACCCTGCAATGTTATTCTCTATCGGGTTAGTTTCAACATTCGTTACCGGAGGTTTAACTGGATTGGTTTTAGGAGATTCTGCTTTAGATATTAATGTTCACGATACATATTTTGTAGTAGCACACTTCCATTTAGTTATGGGTGTTTCTGCAATCTTAGGAATGTTAGCAGGTATTTATCACTGGTTCCCTAAAATGTATGGTAAAATGATGAATAAAACATTAGGTTATTGGCATTTTTGGTTGACATTAATTTCTGCTTACGGAGTATTTTTCCCAATGCACTTTATTGGATTAGCAGGTTTACCAAGAAGATATTATACAAACACAAATTTCCCAATGTTTGATGATGTTGCAGATGTGAATGTTGTTATAACATTGTTTGCAATCTTAGGAGGTGTAGCACAGTTGTTATTTTTGGCAAACTTCTTTATCTCTATTTACAGAGGTAAACAAGCAGAACAAAATCCTTGGAGATCTAACACATTAGAATGGACAACACCAGTTGAACATATTCATGGTAACTGGCCTGGTAAAATTCCAGAAGTACATCGTTGGGCTTATGATTATAGTAAAGTTGATGACAATGGAGACTATATACATGGAGAAGACTTTGTTTTACAAACAGTGCCTTTAAAAGACGGAGAAGATCCTTCTTAAAAAAAACATATAAATAAAAAGCCTTTCCAATTTGGAAAGGCTTTTTTGTATATTAGAGTTTTCATAAGCCATATTTAAACTGTAACATTTATTACCAAACGAAAATTTAAATTCAATTATCTTTGCACCTATGAATGAAAACTTAAACCCTGAAAACACAAACTTTTCGAATGAAGAATTGGATGTAGAAAAAAAACTACGCCCATTATCATTTGATGATTTCACAGGTCAGGATCAAGCAATTGAAAATCTAAAAATCTTTGTCGAAGCTGCAAATCAACGAGATGAAGCTTTAGATCATACATTGTTTCATGGACCTCCAGGTTTAGGAAAAACTACCTTAGCGCATATTTTAGCGAACGAATTAAATGTCGGAATTAAAGTTACTTCGGGACCTGTTTTAGACAAGCCAGGTGATTTAGCCGGATTGTTAACAAATCTTGAAGAAAGAGATGTATTGTTCATAGATGAAATTCATCGTTTAAGTCCGATTGTAGAAGAATATTTATATTCTGCAATGGAGGATTATAAAATTGATATCATGATTGAGTCTGGTCCAAATGCCAGAACAGTGCAAATCAATTTAGAACCGTTTACGTTGATAGGGGCAACAACCCGTTCGGGTTTGTTAACTTCACCAATGAGAGCTCGATTCGGAATCAGCAGTCGATTAAATTATTATAAAAAAGAACTATTAACAACCATCATTCAAAGAAGTGCACAAATCTTAAAAGTTCCAATTTCAATGGAGGCGGCAATAGAAATTGCAGGAAGAAGTAGAGGGACACCAAGAATTGCAAATGCATTACTAAGAAGAGTAAGAGATTTTGCACAAATTAAAGGTGATGGAAATATTACTATAGAAATTGCTCAGTATGCATTAAAAGCTTTAAAGGTTGATGCACATGGTTTGGATGAAATGGATACTAAAATACTAACAACGTTAATTGATAAATTCAAAGGAGGTCCGGTAGGAATTTCAACTTTAGCAACGGCTGTTGGAGAAAATGCAGAAACAATTGAAGAAGTGTACGAACCCTTTTTGATTCAAGAAGGCTTTATCATGAGAACACCAAGAGGAAGAGAAGTTACTGAAGCAGCATATAAACATTTAGGAAAACAAAAAGGATTTAATCAAGCAGAATTGTTTTAGTTTTTAGAGACAAGAGACAAGAGACAAGAGACAAGATTTTGTTTTGATGATTAAAAAAGAAAAAAATAAATAAACGCAAGAGTTTGAAATTTATAGAAGAGTATCTATATTCTAGTTTCTCTTTTTTTGATTTGTAAAAAAATGAAGATTAAAAAATTAATTCCAATATTAGAGTGGTTACCAAACTATACAACTTCCAGGTTTAAAGGAGATTTTATAGCGGGTATTACTGTGGGAATTATTTTAATTCCTCAAGGAATAGCCTATGCATTAATAGCAGGTTTACCGCCAATTTATGGTTTGTATTCTGCCTTAGTTCCACAAATTATGTATGCTATTTTTGGCTCTTCAAGACAAGTCGCAATTGGTCCTGTTGCCATGGATTCATTAATTGTTGCTGCAGGAGTTTCTACCTTGGCATTAGTAGGTTCTGATAGTTATATAGCCATTGCTATTTTGTTAGCGTTGGTTGTGGGTGCTATTCAATTTTTAATGGGTGTTTTTCGCTTAGGGTTTATCGTTAATTTTTTATCAAAACCAGTAATTACAGGGTTTACATCCGCAGCAGCGCTAATTATAGGATTTAATCAATTTAGAAATTTATTTGGAGTCGATTTTGTACGAAGCAATCAAATACAAGATGTACTTAAAGATGTTTTTAATAATATATCCACATTAAATATACACACAACAATAGTAGGTTTTATTGCCATTAGTATTATTATTTCTCTTAGGAAAATAAATAAGAAAATTCCAAGTGCACTTATTGTTGTTATCTTGGGAATTCTTACCATTAAATACTTAGGGAAAAGTTTGTCTGATATTGCTATCATCAAAGAAGTTCCATCAGGATTGCCTTCTTTTAGCATTCCAGAAATAGATTTTCAGCAGATAAGAGAATTGTTGCCAATTGCATTGACCTTAGTTTTAGTCGGATTTTTAGAAACAATTTCAATCGGAAAATCATTAGAATCAAAACAAGATGAATACAGAATTCGACCTAACCAAGAATTAATTGCATTGGGTTTAGGAAATATGGCAGGATCTTTATTCAAAGCATATCCTACTACATCCAGCTTTTCAAGATCGGCAATTAATCAAGAATCAGGAGGAACTACTGGAATGGCAGCACTTGTTTCTGTTGGAATGGTTGTTTTAACCTTACTTTTTTTAACGCCTATTTTTTACTACTTGCCCAAAACAGTTTTAGCAGCAATTATTATCGTTGCCGTTTTTGGTTTGGTACGAGTTAAAGATGCAGTTCAATTATGGAACGCAAATAAATTAGACTTTTCTTTATTGCTAACAACTTTCTTAGCTACCTTATTTTTAGGAATTGAATATGGCATATTTGCAGGAGTTGGGATGTCGATAATCATCTTAATTTTTAGAACATCAAAACCATACATTGCTGTTTTAGGAGCTGTTCCAGATTCAGATTTTTATAAGAATAGCGAACGATTTAAAAATGTAATTATAGAAGAAGATGTTTTAGTTATTCGATTTGACGCACAATTATTCTTTGCAAATGCAAGTTATTTTAGAGACAATCTAGACGATTTGGCAGAGAAAAAAGGTGAGGCATTAAAATTGATTGTTATCGATTCAGAAAGTATTAATAGAATAGATAGCACTGGAGTTGAAATGCTAATAGAAAGAATAAACTACTTTAAGAAAAAAGGAATTACAGTCTATTTCGCTGGGGTTAAAGGACCCGTAAGAGATACATTATTTAGAGCAGGAATCTTAAATAGTATAGACATCAATCACTTTTTTATGAACATTTTTACAGCAGTAAAATATTATAAAACAGGAGATAGAGATCATCAAATAAAGTATGCTGAATACATTCATCATACCTATAAATAAAGAGTAGAATTAATTATGAGAATTGAACAGATTTATACCGGTTGTTTAGCGCAAGGTGCGTATTATGTAGAAAGTAATGGAGAGGTCGCTATTATTGATCCGTTAAGAGAAGTATCTCCATATATGGAGAGAGCGGAAAAAGACAATGCAAAAATTAAATATATTTTTGAAACACATTTTCATGCAGATTTTGTTAGTGGCCACTTAACTCTTGCTAAAAATACAGGAGCAAAAATTGTATTTGGTCCAAATGCAGAAACAAATTATGAGGCATACACTGCAAAAGATAATGAAGAGTTTAAACTTGGAGATATCACCATTATTGCTCTTCATACGCCTGGTCATACCATGGAAAGTACTTCATATTTATTGAGAGATAAAAACGGTAAAGACCATGCGTTGTTTAGTGGAGACACACTTTTTTTAGGTGATGTGGGAAGACCAGATTTAGCGCAAAAAGTAGGCGTTTTAACAGAAGAAGATTTAGCAGGATTTCTTTTTGATAGTTTACGAACTAAAATAATGCCTTTAGCAGATGATGTAATTGTGTATCCAGCTCACGGAGCAGGTTCTGCTTGTGGTAAAAATTTAAGTAAAGAAACCTTAGGCACAATAGGCAATCAAAAGAAAGTGAATTATGCTTTGCGTGCAGATATGACCAAAGACGAATTTATTAAAGAAGTTACTGATGGATTGTTACCTCCACCAGCTTATTTCCCTTTAAATGTGAAACTAAATAAAGAAGGGTATCAGCATATTGATAAAATTATTGCTAAAGGAACAACAGCACTTTCTGTTGACGATTTTGAGAAAATCGCAAACGATACAGATGCCTTAATTTTAGACGTTCGCCATCAATCTGAATTTATAAAAGGGTTTATTCCACGTTCAATATTTATTGGAATTGATGGAGGATTTGCACCTTGGGTTGGAGCTTTAATTAAAGACATTGAGCAACCAATTTTAATAGTTGCACCTAAAGGAAGAGAAGAAGAAGTAATTATTCGCCTTTCTCGTGTAGGATTTGACCATACCTTAGGGTATTTAGACGGCAGTTTTGGTGCTTGGAAAGCAGCAGGAAAAGAAGTTGACACCTTAGTATCTGTTTCTGCAGATACATTAGAAAAAGAAATAAAAGAAAATAATGTACCCGTTTTTGATGTTCGTAGACCAGGAGAATATACAAATGAGCATATTATAGATGTTCCTAGTACACCGTTAGATTATCTAAACAGCCATATCAATGAATTTCCTACAGATAGAAATTTTTATGTACATTGTGCTGGTGGTTATCGTTCTGTTATCGCATCTTCCATTTTAAAAGCAAGAGGAATTCACAATGTAATTGATGTAACTGGCGGATACAAATCAATTAAAAAAACAGGAATTTTAACCACGGAAAAAGTATGTCCATCAACATTAAAATAATATAAAATGAAAAAAATAGTTGTTTTATTTCTAGTATTAAGTTTAAGTTCTTGTAATAGTCAAGAAAAAAAAGCTACAACTTTTGAAGATGTTACAGTTGAACAGTTTCAAAATATGATTGGCAAAAACGGAGCACAACTAATAGATGTGAGAACTCCTAGAGAATATGAAAACGGACATATTAAAGATGCCTTACTGATAGATTATATGTCTACTGATTTTAAAGACAAAGCGTTTAAAGGTTTAGATAAATCAAAGCCGGTATTAGTATATTGTGCTTCTGGTGGTAGAAGTGCAAAATCAGCAAAAATGTATAAAGATGCAGGTTTTGAAAAAGTGTATAATCTTTTAGGAGGGTTTAGAGCTTGGTCTGCTAAAAATTTAGAAATAGAGAAATAATGGAGGCAAAAATATATATAGAAAATTTAAAATGTGGTGGTTGTGCTGCTACGATTAAAAAAGGGATTTCATCTATTGATGGGGTTTCAAACATCAACGTAAACGTAGATGAATCTTTAGTAGAAGTAACCACAAACAATGATGTTATTGGAGCCGTAAAAGTGAAACTTTCTAAAATGGGTTATCCAGAAGTTGGTGATGTAAATTCGTTTTTACACAAAGCAAAATCCTACGTAAGCTGTGCAACTGGAAAAATGGATTCATAATAATAACTAAAATTTAAAGTCATGACTAAAAATGTAGGTAGTATAGATAAAGTAATAAGAATAATATTAGTACTTGCCGTTACATATTTTGCTTATATATCTAAATTTGAAGCAGTTTGGATTGAATACGTTCTTTGGGCTGTTGCAATAATTTTATTGCTTACGGCATTAACAAGTAAATGCCCTTTGTTTTCAATATTTGGAATCAATTCATGTAAGATTAAAAAATAAAAAACCCGATGCATTGCATCGGGTTTTTTATTTCTTTTTGTAACCAAATTTTCTCAAAACTTTAAAGTTACACCAACTAGAAAATTACGCGTTGCTTGTGGATAATATCCTGCACCGTCCAATGTCGTTGTTTTGTTTGGAGCAGACCAAGTGTCATCATAGGTGTAATAATAACCTCGATCTACATATTCTTTATTAAAGATATTATTTATCAATCCTGTAAAAACAACTTCGTTAAAAATATTTTTAGGTTTTAAAACATAGGTGAAGTTAATATCAGAAGTAAAGTAGCTTTCTAAGACATCATTTGTAGATACCGCACTATGTATATTGCTCATATATTGTTTACCAACATATTTAGATAAGAGCGAAAATTGCATATTTTCTGACGGAGTAAAAACCAATGCATTACCTGCAATAACAGCAGGAGAAAATGAAATAGCTGTATTGCCTAACTTCTTTAAAACCCCATCAATGGAAGAAACAAAATCGGTATTTTTATGATCACTGAATGCAATGTTTGGCCTCAAACTGAACAAACCTGATAGTTGAATATCTGCATCAATTTCTAAGCCTAATCGGTAACTTTTTCCGCTTGTTGCTCTAACCGGAGCGCCAACACCATCAATTGCTCCTGTTAATACCAATTGATTTTTATACAACATGTAATATATATTGGTGTTTAGGGTAACCGATTCGTTTTTTAAACGCCAACCTAACTCATAATCATTTAAGTTTTCTGGTGTGGTAATTCCGTTTTCAAAATCGTTTCTATTGGGTTCTTTATTCGCAACAGCAAAAGAAAAATACACATGCTGATTTTTAGTTAAAACATAGGTTGCACCAAATTTCGGGTTGAAGAATCCAAAGCGTTCATCAACGTTAATCGGATTTCTATCAGATGTCAATCCATTCGTTGTATACGACACATTTCTGTATTGTAAATCTGCATACAAACTCATGCGGTTACTGATTTTAAAAGTGGCTTTAGAGAACATACTAAAATCATTTTTGGTAGAATTGCTTTCATAATATTTGTCTCTAATAGTTGCTGTTGGCGCAAATTGTTTTGCCCAAATTACTTCTCCAAAATGACTGTTTGAATAGTTACTGTATGAGAAACCAGAGATGATTTCTAATTCTTCTTTTTTATATGTAGCATTAAAATTAGCTACATAAAATTTATTATCTAACCAACGGCGAACGATCAAATCAGTTTTTCCGTTATTTGTGGCTACAACTAAATTTGCATACTCTGACGGATTTTTATTGGCCTTATATTGTTCAAAATACCCTTGGCCTTTGGTATAATTTAACCCGATGTTGGTAGACCAATTTTCATTCAGTTTTTGATTCCAATGCAATTGATAATGGTCTTGTTGATAATCGTCAACTTCATTTTCATACGTATATGGATTTTGTTTTCTATCAGCAGCTAATTGTGTTGCGTCAATTCCAGCCCAAGCTTGATATGTTTTTTCTTTCCCTCCAAAAGTCAATGCTTTGATCAAAGTGTTCTCATCTACATACGAAGCTTGTAAAAAATACGATTTTAAATCTGTAAATGCTCTGTCAATATAACCATCAGAATAGATTTTAGACAAACGACCTGCAATTTCTATATGGTCGTTTATTTTCCCTGTACTAAACTTTACGGTATGCTTTTTTGTATTATAAGAACCAAAAGAGTTTGAAATTTCTGCAAATGATTTTTCTGAAATGGCATCCGTTAAAATATTTAAACTCGCTCCAAATGCTGCTGTTCCGTTTGTAGAGGTTCCAACGCCACGTTGCAACTGTAAACTTTGGGTAGAAGAAGCAAAATCGCCTAGATTTACCCAAAAAGTCCCTTGACTTTCAGCATCGTTATACGGAATTCCGTTAATGGTAACATTAACACGTTCTGCATTAGAACCACGAACATTAATGTAGGTATAACCAACTCCTGCACCAGCATCAGATGAACTCACAACAGAAGGTAAATAGTTTAATAAAACAGGAATGTCTTGCCCTAAATTTCGTTTTTCAATTTCTTCTTTTGTAATGTTAGAATGTGTAACGGGCGAGTTTGCTTTTACTCGAACCGCAGAAACCAAGACCTCATCCAACACATTGCTTTCTAGTTGTAAATTGAAATCAATAATGATATTTTGATTATCGATTTTTAGAACTCTTGAAGCGGGTTTGTAGCCAATAAAACGGACTTCAATTTTGTAAGTTCCTTTTGAAAGACTTAATTGATATTCTCCTTCAAAATCAGAAGAAGTTCCTTTGTTTGCATTTGTGATAAAAACAGAAGCGCCCGCTAATGGTTGTTTGTTTTCATCATAGATTTTACCTGAAATGGTTAAGGTCTGGGAGTTTACAAGCATGCTTGTAAACAAGAATAAAAAAAAGATGTTTTTTTTCATTTTAAAAAAATTTAAAACGAATAAAAAGAGGTAATTATTCTTGTGATTAATAGTGAATAATTAGTTGTTGTCATTTACGAGGAGTTTACGACGTGGTAATCTCTTAGGATTGCTTCTGATTAAAAATCATCGCAATGACGGTTTTATAAATCCCTAAACAGCATTACCTGTTCTAGGTTCATTGGGTATGATCTCAGCCTTTATAAAATTTTTGAGTTTTTAAGTGTAAGTGTTGAGTTACTAAAACTCAAAATTCACAACTCATAACTAAAAAAAGCACCCCTTTATGAGAACGATGCAAAGGTAGAGTAGATTTTTGAAATGTGAAACAACAAATGTGTTTTATTCTAAACCTGGTTTTTTACGCAATGCTTTTTTTACAGAAATTTTCTTTTTGTTTTCTGCTTTTCTTCTAACAGAAGCTTTGCTTGGTTTAGTCGGTTTTCGTTTTTTGGGAATAATTAAAGCTTGCTGAATCAATTCTAAAAAACGCTGAATTGCCAATTCTTTATTTTTATGTTGACTTCTACTTTCATCACAGGTAAGCAGTAGAATGTTTTCTTTTGTCAATCGAGTTGCTAAGTTTTTAAAAAGCAATCTTTTTTCATCATCAGAAAATTCTGCCGAATTTTCTACATCAAAAAACAATTCAATTTTAGACGAAACTTTATTTACATGTTGTCCGCCAGCACCAGAACTTCTAGTAGCTTTAAAATTGAGTTCTTTAATGAGTTTTTCTGTGTCCAAAACAAGTTTTTATTTTTCTAAACTTTTAGAAAAAGAAGCAAGGTTTTTTCTATTTGCTATCAATTGATCGATTGCGTTCACGGCAATTTTTAATCGTGTTTCTTTATTGCCTTCTAACAAAATATATGGGCGGTTGTGTTTCTTTAAAGCATTCTCAAAAGCATCGAACATTTCTCTTCGTAATTCTGGTCTGTCGCGTAAATCGTCTTCTTCCCAAGGCGTATCTATGAAGGTTAATAAATACAAATCGTAGGTGTTATTCTTTGCTGCTTTGTCTAAAAGAGGATCTACAAATCCGCCATAATATTCTTCAGAATATACTTTAGTTTCTAGTAAATCGGTATCACAAATCAACACTCTGTCAGCTTTTTTAACAAGTTGATTTTCTAATTTCATTTGACCAATTGCAATCGGAAACAAATCATCAGCTTCACAGGTTTTACGTTCGTTGTTCCATTTTTTTTGCAAATATTCTCGAGCATACTCTGGTGCCCAAACCGTATGGTAATAGCGGGCTAGTTGTTTAGAAAGTGTTGTTTTTCCAGTAGATTCTGGGCCAAATAAAACAACTTTTATAATGTTTGCTGGTTGCTGTCTAAGCTTTTCTTCCATGCGTAATATCCTTGAAATGCGATGATTAAAAATATGGTAAACTGAATTCCGGAGAACCCTAATCCTTTGATAAAATATAGTGGAATAGAAATGATATTTCCTGCAATCCATAAAGACCAATGGGCTAATTTTTTATTTGCCATCAACCACATTGCTGCAAAGAAAATTCCGGTTGTAAACGTATCAAAATAATCAGTAATTCTATCAAATCTATTAAAATACAAATACACACAAACCACAAACAATGCTGTAAACATAAAAATTCCTAAAGCTTTTAATTTGTCTTTTTTAGTAGTTCTAGTAATTTCTATAGGATGATTTTCAACCAAGCGAGTCCACATATACCAACCATACAAACTCATAAGTGTATAGTAAATATTGATGATTAAATCGCCATACAAGGTAAACTGATAACAGATATACACATAGATTGCAGTGCTAATAATTCCGGTTGGATAGACCAAAATATGTTCTTTTTTTGCAAACCATACAGAAGCGATTCCAAAAACCACAGCCAAAATTTCTAATACAATATTTAGTGTAGTTGCTGTTTTATATGGGTCTAAGAAAAAGTCAAAAATATCTGACATTGTTGTTTTTTTGAAACGTAAAAATACTATATTTTGTCAGTTCGAGTGGTTTTTTTGATTGAAAAGAAAAAAATTGTACCTGCCAGGAAGTAGGTCGAGAAACACATAATAGGAATGACATTTTTGACTTATTTTCTCAAATCATTAAAGAAAGATTCATCATTTTCAAAAGCAGTTCCAATAACCACAAGATCTGCTCCGGCTTGGTAGGCCGTTTTTAATTGTTGTTTTGTTTTAATTCCGCCTCCAACAATCAGAGGAATACTCAATTGATTTTTAACCTCATTAATAATACTTGCGTCAACAGGCACTGTAGCTCCTGATCCAGCTTCTAAATACATGAGTTTTTTTCCAGAATATTGGCCTGCCAATGCCGTATGTACAATTAGATCAACATTGTTTTGAGATATCGGTTTTGTATGGCTAACTTTTTGAACTGCAGTTTCATTTCCGCCATCAATTAAAAGATACCCAGTTGGTATAATTTCTAAATCAGTTTGTTTTAAAACAGGAGCAGCTTTTATGTGTTGTTCAATTAAGTATTCTGGATTTCTACCAGAGAGTAAAGTTAAAAAAAGAATTCCGTCTGCTGTATTTGTAATTTGTTGCACATCACCAGGAAAAAGAATAACAGGCAGGTTTGTAGCTTTTTTAATAGCCGAAACTACTTTTTCTGTTTGGTTATTTTTATCAGTGCTACCTCCCACAAAAATATGTGTTGCAATGGATTGATGAATTTTTTCAAAAAAGGAAGGAATCTTTTTGATGTCTATTTTTTCAGGATCAATTAAAACTGCCAATAGTTTTTTGACTTCTTTTTTTGCTGATACAATGTCTTGATAAATATTCACAATTACGAAAATACAAATTTTTGATACCTTGATCGAAAATGAAAGGTTTTAAATAGTAAAGATTTTTCGAAACATCACACCCAAAAGCGTGTCACTCAAACTGACATAATTTTGACACTTTGAATCTTTGCAATTTAGTTGACTAATAAGCATACACACAAGTAAAACCTTCAAACTCTAAAAAATGCACATTGTAAGAAAGGGTTTCATTTTCAAATCTAATTTCTCCAGTTGTTTTTTCGTCTTCAAACTTAAAATCTTCTATGTACATGTTTTCTAAGAAACGCAATTTTTTCTTTCCATAAATTTTATACAATGATTCTTTTGCTCCCCAAACAACAGTAAGTTTGCTAATCAATGCAGAATGATTTGCAATGGTTTTGTATTCTTGAAAAGGCGTGAATTTATGAGCGATTTTTAAAATTTTATCACGTTGCATTTCAATATCGATACCTACAGGAACCTTATCAGAAACAATAATTCCAGTAAAAGTAAAAGAATGTGTTATAGAAATGTGTTTTCCGTTTTTTAAATGCGGTTTTCCATATTCATCATAGATTAAATCTGCGTCAACTAAACCAACCTTTTTTAATAAATGGCGTATGCTTAAAAAACCTCTTTGATGCAATTCAGATTTCATAGCATCAATTCGTTCTTGATTTTCCATTGTTAAATTTATGTCAAGGGATAATTCTTTAAAAGACTCTTCTATCTTCCAAATCAAGACTTTAGTTGAATTATTAACAGTTATTGTCTTAAAAAGAGGCATAAATATTAAAAGTTTTATGTAAATTTGCAGCTCAAAATTTTGATATAAAACAAATATAGTAATATGAGTACAAAAACAGCAACATACGTTCCGTTTAAAGTGAAAGATATCTCTTTAGCAGCTTGGGGAAGAAAAGAAATTGAATTAGCAGAAGCAGAAATGCCAGGATTAATGTCTTTAAGAGAAGAGTATAAAAATGCGCAACCTTTAAAGGGAGCTAGAATTGCAGGATGTTTACACATGACAATTCAAACAGCTGTTTTAATTGAAACGCTACAAGCATTAGGAGCAGAAGTTACGTGGAGTTCTTGTAATATTTTCTCAACTCAAGATCAAGCAGCGGCGGCAATTGCTGATGCAGGAACAGCTGTATATGCGTGGAAAGACATGACAGAAGAAGAGTTTGATTGGTGTATAGAACAAACTTTATTCTTTGGAGAAGATAAAAAACCATTGAACATGATTTTAGATGATGGTGGAGATTTAACCAATATGGTATTGGATAGATATCCTGAGTTAGCAGCTGGTATCAATGGATTATCAGAAGAAACTACAACAGGGGTTCATCGTTTGTACGAAAGAGTAAAAAACGGAACTTTACCAATGCCGGCAATCAATGTAAATGACTCTGTTACAAAATCTAAATTTGATAACAAATATGGGTGTAAAGAATCTGCAGTAGATGCAATTCGTAGAGCTACAGATTTAATGTTGGCTGGTAAACGTGTAACAGTTTGTGGTTATGGTGATGTTGGTAAAGGAACTGCCGCTTCTTTTAAAGGAGCAGGTTCTATAGTAACAGTTACAGAAATTGACCCAATTTGTGCTTTACAAGCTGCAATGGATGGTTTTGAAGTAAAGAAATTAGAAACAGTTGTTGCAAATTCTGATATCATTATTACAACGACTGGGAATAAAGACATTATTCAAGGACGTCATTTTGAAGCAATGAAAGACAAAGTGATTGTTTGTAATATTGGACACTTTGATAATGAAATTGATATGGCTTGGTTGAATAAAGAACACGGAAACACAAAAGACACCATCAAACCTCAAGTGGATAAATACAACGTAAACGGAAAAGATATCATTATTTTAGCTGAAGGACGTTTAGTAAACTTAGGTTGTGCAACAGGGCACCCAAGTTTTGTAATGTCTAATTCATTTACAAACCAAACCTTGGCTCAAATAGAATTATGGACAAATGCTGATGCTTACGAAAATGAAGTGTATATGTTACCAAAACATTTAGATGAAAAAGTAGCAAAATTACACTTAGAAAAAATTGGTGTTGAATTAACTGAGTTAAGAGATGATCAAGCAAGTTATATTGGTGTAACGGTTGATGGACCATACAAACCAGAACATTATAGATACTAGAAAAAGGATTTAGTAATTAGTTGCTAGTTTTTAGTGGTAAAACTTTTTATAAATTATTCTGTCATTCCTGCGAAAGCAGGAATCTCATAAGAAAAGAAAAACCCTTACATTTATTTGTGAGGGTTTTTCTTTTAAGTACCTTTCAAAAAATATACGCTGAATGAAAGTAGTAGATACAACTGTCTTAGAAAATAGATTAGAACTATTAGAAAGTTATATTTCAGATTTTGAACAAACAAATAATGCGGTTTCAAAAGCAAGTGTTGCGTGGCATTTAGATCATAGTTTAAAAGTAATCAACGCGGTGGTAAAAAGTATGGAGAATTCAGATCCAACTTCATATCAAAATAATTTTAAATTTTTAGGGAAAGTACTCTTAAGACTTGGTTTTTTCCCAAGAGGAAAAGTCAAAGCTCCAAAATATGTGAAACCACCAGAGGTAATTTTAAAGTCAGCAATTATTGACCAGTTAGCAGAAGCTAGGCAAAATATAAAAAGAATACAAAACTTGGATAAAAGGGCCTATTTTAAGCACCCTGTTTTTGGTAATACAAATAAATTTAGAGTAGTCCGTTTCTTAGACACACATACAAATCATCATTTAAAAATTGTAAAAAGTATTTTAAAATAGTTTTTTTTCATTTTTTGTATATTTATAACATTAATAACTCAACGAATTATGAAACGAATATTTCTTCTTCTATTTTTAATTGTATGTTCAATTTCACAAGCACAAACCAACACGGTGCTTTTTGAGCTTACAGATAATTTAAAAACATACAATTCACAGAACTGTTTAACTAACAAAACAGATTATAGCAAAGTCTTTTTAGGATTTGTCAATGGAGACGAATCTGACATAAAAACATTTAAACTAGTCATTTCTTTAAGTAACGAAATTAAATACACTTTTAATAGTTACAGTGAGTTAAGAAATACAGATCCGTTAAGTTGGTTAGAAGGGAATAAGGCATTTCAACAATTTAAATCTATCAATTTTGCAATAGAAATTGTACTACCTAACAATAGAAGGGAAACTCAAAACTTTAATGTTTGTTTAAGAGAAATGACAACCAATACAATTGTTACAAGATCATTAACAAACACAACCAATAAAAAAGATTATATAGAAATTCCTGTTTCATTTGCAACCGATAGAAATGACACAAAAGACTCAGATTTAAACGAGCGTTTTGGTGGCGAAAGAGCAGAATTGCAATATGGAAGAACCATTGTTAGTATTCCGTATACCCATAAATTAGGAGAAATAGAAAGACCGTCATATTGGAAATTAGAATTTTCTGAAGACCCTAAAAAACATGTAATGATGCAATCATTACAAAAACAAAACAAAGACGATTTTTTCAATCAAATGAAAGAAAGAATTGCCAAAAACGGAAAAAGCACCTTTTTATTTGTACATGGCTATAATGTAACTTTTACAGATGCAGCAATGCGGACTGCGCAAATAACATTCGATTTGCGTTTTAGTGGCGAACCTGTTTTTTACAGTTGGCCATCACAAGGATCTACAACTGGCTATACAGTCGATGAAGCCAATATTGAATGGGCAAGATTAAATATGAAAAACTTTTTAAGAGATTATTTGACTAGAACAGAAGCAGATGATGCGTATTTAGTAGCGCACAGTATGGGGAATCGTGGATTGACAAAAGCATTGATTGAATTGATGAATGAAAACCCAGAATTGAAAGATAAAATTACCGAAGTTATTTTAGCGGCTCCAGATATTGATGCAGATGTTTTTAGAAGAGATATTGCACCACAAATGGTTCAAAAAATAGCTAAACCAATTACACTATATGTTTCTTCAGACGATTTAGCATTGATAGCTTCTAGAAAAGTACATGGAAGTAAGCGAGCTGGTGATGCAGGCAAAGGAGTAGTCATCGTAAAAGGAGTAGAAACGATTGATGCTTCTGGTGTTGACACAAGTTTTTTAAGTCACTCTTACTTTGCAACAACAAGTACCATTATTGCAGATATATTAGATTTGATGAAATCAGGAAAACGAGCTCCAGATAGAGAAACTTTAGAAAGAGTAAGTAGAGAAAATGTGATTTACTGGAAAGTAAAACAGAATAAAAATTAATGAACCTTTCTAAGAAAATTGGACTTTTTTTAGGTCCTATATTATTTTTTGCGATACAAAATTTGCCCACTGTTTTAGTCTCTGAAAAAGCAGATGCAGTTATAGCCGTAGCTCTTTGGATGGTTATTTGGTGGATTACAGAAACAGTAAATATAGCAGTCACTGCTTTATTACCTTTACTACTATTTCCCTTAATTAATGTAATGCCCATTGCAGAAGTTGGAAACAATTATGGGAGTCCGATTATCTTTTTATTTTTTGGAGGATTTGTATTAGCCTTGGCTTTAGAAAAAGTAAATCTTCACAAAAGAATCGCCTTAAACATTATTAGAATTACAGGGAGAACACCAAACAAAGTTGTGCTTGGTTTTATGATTGCAACAGCTTTTATGAGTATGTGGATTAGTAATACAGCAAGTACAGTGGTGATGTTGCCCATTGCCATTTCTGTGATTAGATTATTAATTGATGATGAAGACGGATTTACAAAAGGGGATAAAAATTTTGCATTAAGTGTGATGTTGGGAATTGCCTTTGCTGCAAATTCTGGAGGAATTGCAACAGTTATTGGAACACCTCCAAATTCTGTTTTAATAGGCTTATTAGAAAATCAATATCAAATAGAAATCTCTTTTCTAAAATGGATGACTTTTGGATTGCCTTTTACCATTGTAATGGTAGGTTTGTGTTATTTGGTGTTGGTAAAATGGATGTTTCCATGTAATCACATTCAGTTCTCATCATCAGCAAATTTAATTTCAGAAGAAATTAAAAAACTAGGTCCCATTTCTAAAGAAGAAAAAAGAGTGCTTACAATTTTTGCAATCACTGTTTTTTTATGGGTAACAAGAACGATCATCAATAAATTTTTTCCAGATTTAAAACTATCAGATACAGCAATTAGTTTATTGGGAGCAATCGCATTATTTACAATTCCAATGAGCTTTAAAAAAGGCACATTTATTTTGAATTGGAATGATACAGAAAAATTAGCATGGGGAATTTTATTACTTTTTGGAGGAGGTTTAGCCTTAGCAAAAGGAATGGATGCTAGTGGTTTGGTAGATGTAATTACACAAGCTATTCAATCGGGTAATTTTAATACAACGATTACGGTTTCTTTATTGATTATTTTAATTCTGTTTATGACCGAATTGATGAGCAATGTCGCATTAATTTCGGTATTAGCACCAGTTGTTGCAGGAATCGCTATAGGATTGAACATTCCGATGTTAAACGCATTAATTCCGGTTACCATGGCCAGCAGCTGTGCATTTATGTTACCCATGGCTACGCCGCCAAACGCGATTGTTTTTGCAAGTGGTTATGTAAAAGTGAGTGAAATGGTAAAAGCAGGAATTCTCTTAAATATTTTTGCTGTGATTTTACTGATTTTGTATTACTTGTTTGTGATTCCGTATATGGTTTAATTTTTATTTTCTTTTTAACCCAACCTGCATTTCTACCTGTTATTAAATTCGATGTTTAAATAATCGATGATTTTTTGAGTACCATTTTTAAGCGGATCAACACACGGGAGTCCAATTTCTTTTGATAACTTATTTAAATAATTTTCGCGCTCTTCTGAATTCAAACTAGAGGTATTCACACTTACCCCAACACATCTGATGTCTTTATTTGTTAGGCGACCGATCTGAACAGTTCGATCTATTACTTCATTAATTGTAGGGGTTTTAAAATTAGGCCATCCCATAATCTGATCTCTTCCAACTTCATGACAAACCACAAAAGCATCTGGCTGTGAACCAACTAGAAGTCCCATGCTCACGGCACCATAACCTGGATGGAAAATACCGCCTTGCCCTTCAATCACATCCCAATGATTTGGTTCGTTATTTGGAGACAATAGTTCTGCTGCTCCTGAAATGAAATCTGTAACTACTGCATCAATAGGAATACCTCTTCCTGCAATCATAATACCTGTTTGTCCACTCGCTCTAAAATCAACATTCATTCCCGCTGATTTCATATCTCTTTCTAATGCTAAAGCGGTGTATTTTTTTCCTAATCCACAATCTGTTCCAACAGTAAGAAGTCTTTTTCCAGATCGTTTCTCGCCTTTAGCTACAGGTAATTTTTCTGGCGGAATGCGAATATCTACCAAACGAGCTCCAGATTTTTCAGCAGCTTCTTTAAAACGCGAAATACTATTTAAACGTGTATGAACACCTCCAACAATATCAATACCTGCTAATAATGCTTCTTCTAAAGGCTCTAACCATGTATCAGGAATTCCACCACCAATAGCAGCAGTACCAATAATTAAGGAACCAACTTTTGCATCGACAGCTTCTTTTATAGTCATTGGAGGCAACCCTAAATCAACAGTACCTCCTTTTAGACTCATTTGACCTTTACAAAGAGAACGACGCCACTCTAAAATTCCAAATCCAGTTTTAGCATAACCATCATTAGTTTCATTTCCAGTAAAAATTAAATAGGGCGTTTTAAGTACAATTGATTTCATTTGCTTGAATAATTAATTTATTAATATTACATCTCAATAGTTATCCTATTCTCTAATTCATTTTCTTTAAACACAGCTCCATGACCTATGTCATCAGAAATATTTATGAGACCACCTATGTTATCATCATAACGCATTCCTCCAATTACTGGATCCGTTTCAAAATGATAGCAAGAATCTAAATCAATAAAATAGATATTTGGTTTAGCCATAGCCAAATGAACTGCAGCAGATAAGGCCAGTCTACTTTCTCCGAAGCAACCAATCATGCATTTTATTCTTGCTGATTCGGCAATTGCATTAATTTTAAGTCCCGTATGAATACCTCCGGATTTTCCCAATTTTATATTAAGATAATCAGCTGATCCTGCTTTAATCAATTTTAAAGCATCTCTATGATCAAAAACACTTTCATCAGCACAAATGGGTAAATCTACCTGATTTCTAAGGCGTGCTAATCCATCATAATCCCAAACCGCTAAAGGTTGTTCTGAATATTCTAAATTTAGACCTTTCATCGCTTTAATATTTGCTACTGCTGTTGGGTAATCCCATCCTTGATTGCTATCTATTTTAAGGGCCACACCAGAACCAACAAGTTCTCTAACAGCTTTTACATGTGCAACATCTTGCAAACCAGATCGTCCAACCTTTAACTTTATGGCATCAAAACCTACATCTAACATACTTTTAGCTTGGGCTATTGTTTCTTCAACGGTATCTTTAAGACCAATCGTTATATCTGTTCTTAATTGTCTTCGTTCTCCTCCAAGAAATTGATACAAAGGCATGTTTGCTGCTTTTGCAGCAATATCATAAAGAGCCATATCAAAAGCTGAACGAACCGAAGAATCACCAACTGTAAGACTGTTTATTTCATTCATCCTAGAATCTATGGCTAATACATTTTTACCCATAATTAACCTTGCCATTACCTGTGCAATAGCATAATTACTTTCTTGAGTATCACCTGTAATCATTGGACACGGACTAGCTTCTCCCCAGCCAATTATACCTTTATCTGTAGTGATTTTTATGGCTACATTTTCAGCTTTATCTATAGCACCTAAAGGGGTGTTAATTGGTATTTTTATGCCAACATTTAATTTATAGATATCTACTTTTTTTATTTTCATTGTAATCTAAATTGAGATATTACGAATATATATATTTTCTCATTAGGAATACTTGAAACTATTTGTTCTATTCAAATTATCCTAACCAACCATCTCTATCTAAACTTCTGTATTGTATGGCTTCGGCAATATGAGTTGGAGAAATATTTTTTGAAGCATCTAAATCTGCAATTGTTCTTGCAACTTTTAAAATCCGGTCGTAGGCTCTAGCAGATAAATTGAGTTTCTCCATCGCCGTTTTTAATAAGGACATGCTTTCATCTGAGAGTTTACAAAATTTACGAATCTGTTTTACATTCATTTGAGCATTGTAATGTAAGTTTTCAAAATCAGAGAAACGGTCAGATTGAATTTCTCTTGAAGCCGTAACCCGTTTTCTAATGTCAACGGAAGATTCTCCTTTTCGTTCTTCTGTCAATTTTTCAAACGGAACAGGAGTAACTTCTATGTGGATATCGATTCGATCTAATAAAGGTCCAGATATTTTACTTAAGTATCGTTGCATTTCTTGTGGAGAAGAGGTCATTGGCGAATTAGGGTCGTTAAAATAACCAGACGGACTCGGATTCATGCTTGCCACCAACATAAAACTACTCGGATAGGTAACTGTAAATTTTGCTCTAGAAATGGTAACTTCTCTATCTTCTAAAGGTTGTCGCATTACTTCTAAAACGGTTCTTTTAAACTCTGGGAGTTCATCTAAAAACAACACGCCATTATGAGACAAAGAGATTTCACCAGGTTGCGGATACTGACCTCCACCAACCAAAGCAACATCTGAAATGGTATGATGTGGACTTCTAAACGGACGTTGATATAGCAATCCGTTATTTTTAGTTTTACCAACAACAGAATGAATTTTTGTGGTTTCTAATGCTTCATGTAAGGTCATTGGAGGCAAAATAGAAGGTAATCGTTTTGCTAACATCGTTTTTCCAGAACCTGGCGGGCCAATCAATATGATGTTATGACCACCAGCAGCCGCAATTTCCATGCATCTCTTTATAGATTCTTGTCCTTTTACATCAGAAAAATCAAACTCAGGGAAATCGATGTTTTTATAAAACTCGGCTCTTGTATCTACAATAGTGGGTTGTATTTTTTCAGCACCATTGAAGTGATTGATAACTTCTAAAATTGTAGAAACGCCTAACACTTCTAAATTGTCAACGATTGCAGCTTCTTTGGCATTTTCTATGGGTAGAATAAGATGTTTAAACCCTTCTTCTCTAGCTTTTATTGCAATAGGTAAAGCGCCTTTTATAGGTTGTAAGCTTCCATCTAAAGACAATTCGCCCATAATAATATAGTCATCAATGTTTGGTGATTTGATTTGATTGGAGGCCGCTAAAATACCCATTGCCAAGGTTAAATCGTAGGCAGCTCCTTCTTTTCTAATATCGGCAGGAGCCATATTGATAATAATTTTTTTTCCTGGAAGTTTATAGTTGTTATTGTTAAGTGCAGCAGAAATTCGATACGAACTTTCTCTTACTGCGTTGTCGGGCAATCCAACCAAGTGATACCCAATTCCTTTATCAATATTTACTTCAACAGTAATCGTGGTAGCTTCTATGCCGAAGACGGCACTACCATAAACTTTAACTAGCATTTTTTTCTTTTTTTTAAAAGTAAGAAAAAATTTTCAACTTTTTAATCCTATTAAATTCTTGTTAAATGTTGTTAAAAAAAAGTTGAGATTTATTTAAGCACCATACATTTGCGCATGAATTTTAAATTCAGCTTTACTATTTATATGTTAAAGAAATATTAAAATAAAAAATTGCAGTTAAACCTTTACAAACTTTTTAAGTCTTAGCAGAAGCTATTTAATAGCTTAGAATAAAAATCAAATCAAATCAATCAATCAAAAATAATGATCAAATCAATAACAACCAAACTAATGGTATTCACATTGCTATTAGTTTCTTCAAGTTCTTTTGCACAGAGTATTTCAGGTAGAGTTCTAGATGAAGATAAAAAACCTCTAGAATTTGCTTCAGTGGCAGTTCTTAAGGCATTAGATTCTACTTTGGTAAGTTATGCAAGTACAGATATAAAAGGAAACTTTAAAGTTGTTGAAATTTCTAATGGGAAAAGAATTTTTCAAATTAATTTATTAGGATATCAAGTATATCAAAAGCAGATTGATTTTGCTGGAAAATCTTTAGATTTTGGAACTATTACATTAAAAGAATTAGATAACACGTTGGATGAAGTTGTTGTAACTGCTGTAATTCCAATTTCAATTAAAAAAGATACAATGGCATTTAATGCAAAAGTATTTAAGGTTAGAGTAGATGATACTGTTGAAGATTTATTAAAGAAATTACCAGGAGTAGAGGTAGATGCAGACGGAAAAGTAAAAGCACAAGGAGAAGATGTTTCTAAAGTGTACGTAGATGGAAAAGAATTTTTTAGTGGTGACCCTTCTGTTGCCTTAAAAAATTTATCTGCAGATGCTATTAAGAAAATTGAATTAATAGATGAAAAAAGCGATAAGTCAAGAGTTACTGGTGTAGACGATTCAAACCGTTCTAAAGTAATTAACTTAACCTTAAAAGATGATAGAAAAGTAAATGCTTTTGGTAAATTTCAAGGGGGTTATGGTTCAGATGAAAGGTATTTGACAAGTTTAAACTACAACCGTTTTTCTCCAAAAATGCAGGTTTCTATTATTGCAAGGGCTAACAACGTAAATAGTTCTGGTTCAGATATTTCTGAAATCATGTCTTTTGGTGGAGGTAATGGAGGTTTTAGAGTTAGTAGAGGTGGAGGCGGAGGAAGTTCTTCTGGTTTTATTACAACAGGTATTGCAGGTTTTAACTTAGGGTATGAGTTTAAAAAGAAGCAAAACTTAAATGCAGATTACTTCTATAATTATGTGAATTCAGAATCTGGAAATGTATTTTCTAAAAGAACAGAGTTTGTTGGGACCGATAAGTTATACTCAGAAAGTAGCTCTAATAGTAATAGTGAAACAAAATCTAATAAAGCTAACTTTAGCTATATAGATAGATCTAATGAATTAAAAACAATTACACTAAGAGGTAGATTAAATTCTAGCAACACAAACGGAAGTAGCATAAGTACTTTAGACGCTTTTAAATCAAATGACCCAAACACCAAAGAACTACAAAACCTTGGAACTTCTAATAGTGATAATAAAAGCAACTCTGCAAGTGTAAATCTAGATTATATCAAAAGATTTAACAAAACAAGCAAACGTAATTTTGAATTAGAATTTGACTTTTCTGCTGATAAAAGTGATAACATTAGTGGAAATAAAAACACAAAAGATTATACGGATCCATTAAAAACAGATGAAGTTTCTTTGAGTACTCAAAAAAGCAATAACAAAGGAAGAAACGTTAATTTTGAGTTGCAATATACAGAGCCGTTAAATGACAAACATTTTATTGAAGTTGGAGGTGGAATTAATGTAAAAAATGAAGATGAATATACAGACCAAACTCAAACCTTAAATGGGACTAATAATGCGGGTTCTACATTTACAGCAGATTTATTTGAAGAAAAAACAACTACATATGGAAAAGTTGATTATCGTTTTAATAACGAAAAAACATCATTAACCATTGGTACAGAATTCCAAGAACAAAAACAAGATTTTGGAGTAACAAACGTCTCTGATTTTAAAAGAAACTATTCAAGTGTAAACCCATCAGTTAGATTTAGATATCGTCCTAAAAAAGGAAGTTGGGTTTTCTTAAGATATAGTAAGTCGTTAGATTTGCCTAGTTTAAGTAGAGTATCTCCAATAGTTAATAATTTTAATCCTTTATTTATCAGACAAGGAAATCAAAATTTAACACCAGAAACAAGACATTCTTTATTTGGAATGTATGGTAATTACAATTTTGTAACTGGATTTAGTTTCTTCGCACATTTAAGTTACAACAGCACAAGCGATGCAATTGTAAATAAAGAAGATACAGATATTGCTACAAGGGTTAAAACAAGTAGTTATGTGAACTTGGGGAATAGAGATAACTTTAGTGGAGATTTAAGCTTTGGAAACCGATTAAAAAAATTAGGAATTCGTTATAACCTTGGGGTTAATGTATCAACAAGTAATTATCAATCAGTAATTAATAATGTAAATAACAAAACCAATACTAATAATACAAGTTTTAGAGTTACATTAGAAAATAACAAGAAAGATAATTTAGATTTAGCTGTTGGAGCAAATATTAGCAAAAACAATACAACGTTTTCAGGCACAACTTCAAATAGAGAGTTTATACAACAATCGTATTACATAAAATCTGATTGGAACATCACAAAATCATTCAACTTTAACACACAATATAAATACGATATTTATACGGATAGTAATTTTGGA
Source organism: uncultured Polaribacter sp. (assembly GCA_943788865.1). Lineage (GTDB taxonomy): Bacteria > Bacteroidota > Bacteroidia > Flavobacteriales > Flavobacteriaceae > Polaribacter. The sequence goes on from CALSRX010000004.1 coordinate 387,121, forward strand.
ACGGATCAATCTGTGCCAATTTGGAATGCTTCTATTTCTTATAACTTCTTAAAATCTAAAGCAATGAATATTAAATTAACAGCATTAGATTTATTAAACAAAAACGTAGGATTCTCTAGAAACAGTTCTGATAATTATTTTGAAGAAACAACGAAAGATGTGTTAGGAACTTACTACATGGTTAGTTTAACTTATACTTTAAATGGTAATAAAGGAGCTAAATCTAACAATAGAGGTGGTGGAAGAAGAATGATGAGACATTAGTAAAAAAAATTATATACATAAAAAAAGCAGCTACGATCGTAGCTGCTTTTTTTATGTGCTAAATTCAATTAATATTTTGCAGGTTTTCCATTAGAAGTACTTGCTTTTATAAAGTCTCTAATATCGTCATTCGCCGATTTTAAATCAGGTTTACGTAAGTACATCATATGTCCACTTCTATACCCTTTGAATTTCATTCTATCTTTCAATTTTCCGCTTGGATCTATTTGCCACATCGTGTATTTTGTGTTAAAATAGGTTGTTGCTCCATCATAATATCCCGCTTGAAATAATAGATTTAAATACGGATTTGTAGCCATTGCTTTTCGCAATTCTTCTCGGGTATTGTTGTTTCTAAAATCCCAAGGATGCACAGGTCCAAACATATTATATTTTACATCTGTGTTGAAATTCAAATGCTCTTTAATGTATAAATTAATTGCTGGGGTAAAAGAGTGTAGCCAAGAAGTTAATTCTGAATTGTAATCTGGAGAATCACCGGCTTCTTTTTTATCGATACCCATATATCTAGAATCCAATCTTCCGATTGTTTTCCCACTTTTGTTTCTTAACAATTCTTTCCAAAAGAAACTATTCGGAATTTCTAAATTATGCTGTAAAATTACTTTTTTAGACAAGCCGGTATAATAAGCCATTTTTTCAGCAACCTGATTTTTTTCGGTAGCACTTATAAATCCGCCTTTTGCAATAGCAGGCATCAAAGCATTAATTGCAAAGTTTTCTGATTCTGGTAAAATGTCTAATAAATCTTTGTTTTGTAAAGCAGGAGATAACATTTTATGATACCAAGCTGCAGCTGTGAAATACGGAAAATCAATAGATGAAGCAACTGCATTGTCAGAGTTTTTCGCACCATAATCTGCTGGAGAAACTAAAATAACACCGTTTAAATACATCCATTCATTACTTTGTAATGCGTTTGCCAATCCAGAAACTCGAGTTCCTCCATAGCTTTCGCCAATAATATATTTTGGTGAAGACCAACGATTGTTTCTAGAAACAAAAGTGGTAATCCATTCTGCCAAGTATTTTACATCGGCATTTACTCCGAAAAAATCGGCCTTATTTACCTTCTTTCCTTCGCGTTCTACAATTCTAGAATACCCCGTATTTACTGGATTTACAAAAACAATATCTGCAACATCTAACACAGAATGTGGATTACTTTTGTATCCGTATGGTTGTACAGGATAGCCTTCGTCATCAATATTTAAAACATTCGGACCAGTATAGGCTAAATGCATCCAAACTGATGCAGAACCCGGACCACCATTAAAAGAAATAAGCAAAGGTCTTTCTGCGGTGTTTACATTATTTGTTCTTTTGTAATAGGTGTAAAATAAGGTTGCTTTTGCATTTCCTTCATTATCCCAAACAGGTTGAGTTCCAGTATAAGCTGTATAATTAATTTTTTGTCCTTTAATGGTTGTTGTATGATTTGTTACAACAGTTGTATCGGTTGGGATGGTTCTTTGTTGTGCGTTTATAGTGATTGTAACACACAAAATAGTTAAAATTGATAGAATTTTTTGTTTCATGATTTTGATTACTTTTTTATAAAAGTAGCCAAATTATCTGAATTCAATTTTTATCTAAGCTATTTTTTAGAAGAGTTTTTGAATTTTTCCAATCCTTCTTTTAACCAATTATAATAAGTGTCTCTATCTGTATATTGCTGTGCAGTATGTAAAATTTCTAAATCTGGACTCATTAAAACATAATAAGGTTGTGAAGCTGTTTTAAAATTAATCACTTGAAATGTAGCCCATTTATCTCCAACAGTTTGAATTTTTTTAAGCCTTCCGTTTTTCTTTATAAAATTAAACTGATCATTTTCTGGAAGTTCTTTTTTGTCATCAACATATAAAGAGATAAGGACATAATCTTCGTTTATTAGTCTAAAAATGTCGTTTTCTACCCAAACGTTTTCTTCCATTTTTCTACAGTTTACACAAGCCCAGCCAGTAAAATCTAACAATATGGGTTTGTTGTTTTCTGTTGCATATTGCAAACCTTCATCAAAATCTTTAAAGCAATTTAATCCTAAAGGACACTCGGTGTCTTTTTCATAAATGCTATAAAATTGAGGTGGAGGAAAACCACTTAACAAACTTAAATTCCAAGCAGGATTTTTCATCGTTCCAGGAATCAAATACACTACAAAAGCAATAACTAATACTCCAAACGAAACTCTTGAAAAGCTTAATTTTTTAATAGGAGAATCATGTTTGAATTTAATTTTCGCAAATAAATACAATGCCAATCCAACAAAAATAACAATCCAAATTCCAATAAATATCTCACGTTTTAAGATTCCCCAATGTTCTACTAAATCTGCATTTGACAAGAATTTAAATGCAAACGCTAATTCTAAAAATCCTAAAACAACTTTAGTGGTATTTAGCCAGCCACCAGATTTTGGTAGCGAATTTAACCAACCTGGAAACAACGCAAATAATGCAAATGGCAATGCTAAAGCTAATCCAAATCCACTCATTCCTGCTGTTAATTGCATTGCGCCACCATCAGAAGATAATGAGCCTGCTAATAACGAACCTAAAATTGGCCCCGTACAAGAAAAAGAAACGATAGCTAAGGTTAGTGCCATAAAAAACACACCTATGATTCCGCCTATTCCAGAAGCAGAATCCATTTTGTTACCCCATGAAGCTGGCAATGTTAGCTCGTAATAACCAAAAAACGAAAATGCAAAAAAGACTAAAATGGCAAAAAAGAAAATATTTAACCAAACATTGGTAGAAATGTTATTTAAAATTTCAGGATCTAAACTGTCTAAAAAGTGAAAAGGAATACTTAATAAAATGTAAATGATTACAATAAACAATCCGTATAAAACGGCATTGCTAATTCCTTTTTTCTTGTTTTTTGATTGTTTTGTAAAAAAGGAAACCGTTAAAGGAATCATTGGAAAAACACACGGTGTTAAAAGCGCTAACAATCCACCAAAAAAGCCCAATATAAAAATATTTAGCAAGCTCGAATTTTCACTGGAACTGCCATCATTTGCGTTTTTTAAGAGCTCAGTATTTTTTAAATCTAGTTGTAATTTAGCACTTAATAATTTGCTTTTTTCATCTAAAACAACTTTTTCTTTTTCTGTTGCTTTTCCTTTCAAGGTAAAGGTAAAATCTTCATCTATTTGAATACAAACTCCATTAACTTCTTTACAAACTTGACCAGTTAGGTTTAAACTGACTTCATTAATCGATGCTGTGTTTACTGCAATTCGTTGCTTTAAAACAGCTTTATTATCAAAGAATGATTCATATACTTCAAATACAGGACTGTATTTTTTAATCGTGTCGCTTTCTATTGCTTTTCCAAGCAATGTAAAACCTTCTGATTCATTGCCTTTTCGAATAATTATAGGCAAAGAGCCTCCTTCTTCTGTATGCTGAGAATACAAATGCCAACCCGGAATAATAGCTGCAGTCAGAATTAAATCATACTCTGTTTCGTTTATTTTTTCAAATGAAGAAGACCAAGTAACGGGTGTTTCTGTTTGAGCATATACAATACTAGAAAAACTAAAAAATAAGATGTAAACTAGTAGTAATTTTTTCATAATAAATTTAAAATCGAATAGGTTGACAAATATATGAAACTAAATAGGAATTAATGAGTTTGAGATTTTTTGCAACAAGTTTTTAGCGTTAAATTAACAAAATTTGATATGTAAAATAGCAACTGTGTTCTTTTTTGCTAAAAAACGGTCGTCTTGCCTTTTTCCTACTACCCAAACAATTGCATCATTACTACAGAGCAACCAAGTGTTTTCTTTTTCTAATGAAGAAATTTTTTCATCTTTAAAGTATTTAGAAACTTTCTTTTTTCCTTGCATTCCTGCTGGATAAAAATAATCTCCGTGTTGCCATTTTCTTAAGGTTAGCGGAAAAACAAGTTTTTCTATATCGACAAAAATCGCATTATTACTACCTGAAGTAATATCTGTCGTTTTATCAAATGTTAGATGTATTGGAGTTGTAATTTCTGATGTGTTTTCAGCGATCTGATATGCTAGAGTTGAAACTTCTTTTTTTATTTCAGTCAATAATAAAGAATCTCTGTTTTTTAGCAATCGATGTGTTTTAGAAAACACTTCTTTACCAGACTGTGCTTTGAGTAAATGTGTAACATCATTCCATTCAGTAAAACCAAACTCTTTTAAGAGTTGATAAAGATATGCTTTCGAATTCTTGGTTTCAATAATTTTAGCAATGTCAATTTTTAGTGTTTCGTTTTCTTGAGTGACTACTCCTTTTTTTTTAAAATCAGAAATTGATTCATCAATAAGTTGCTGACTTTCTTGAAGATGATCAGATGTTTTTTGGAAACTTTCTAAAAGTGATGGATTGATTTCTTTTAAAATTGGAATTACTTCATGTCGAATTTTATTGCGCACATATTTTGAAGAAGCATTACTTAGATCTTCTCTCCACTTAATATGATGTTGAACTGCATATTTTTCAATTTCATCACGTGAAAAAATCAACAAAGGGCGCACAATATGTTGATTTACTTCTGGGATTCCAGTTAAACCTTCTAATCCAGTTCCTCTTGTTAAATTGATGATGAAAGTCTCTAAATTATCATCTGCATGATGGGCAGTTAATAGAAAATCAAAATGATGTTTTTGAATGATTTCTTGAAACCAATTGTAACGTAAATTTCTTGCAGCTACTTGTGTTGACAGCTGATTTTTTTCTGCATATTTTTTAGTTTCGAAACTTGTTGTAAAGGTTTTTAAATGGAGGTTTTCTCCAATTTTTTTAACAAACTCTTCGTCTTTATCACTTTCTGTTGCGCGTAAATTAAAATTGCAATGCGCTAAAGAAATATCAAAATTTAAAGCATGTAATAAATGTGTAAGCACCACACTATCAACTCCGCCAGAAATGGCAATCAGTAATTTTTTATCTTTTAAGAAAGAGAGTTTTTGGTTGATATGTTGTTCTAGTTTTTCTAACATTTATAACTTAAAATAAGCTTATTTTTTAGTTTTATTCATCGCTTGATAAAATACTTGCTGCACTTTTGGACGTACATTTAAATTGTAAATATTACGATGCGTTCTACTCGGATATACCCTATTTGATAAAAAGATAAATACCAAATCGTTTGTGGGGTCTGCCCATACAAAAGTTCCTGTAAATCCAGCATGGCCAAAACTTTCTGCACTCACTTCTGGTGCAGGATATGCTTTATTAATAGGCAAAGTATCATTGCCGATTAGAGGCTTGTCAAAACCCAATCCTCTTCGATTATCATTCTCTGGATATTGAATTTTTGTAAACTCTTTTAGGGTGCTTTTAGAAATGTATTGCTTGTAATCATAATATCCATAATTGGCATACATCTGCATCATTTTTGCTAAATCTAAAGAGCTTCCAAATAAACCAGCGTTACCAGAAATTCCGCCCATTAATGCAGCATTTTCATCATGAACCCAATTTTTTGTAAGGTCTTTTCTAAACAATGAATCTATTTCTGTTGGAACAATTTTATTTGTAAAATTTTTATTTTTAGGGGTAAAACCTAAAGTATTTGCGCCTAAAGGTTTGTAAAAATATTCTTGTAAGTAATCTGTATACTTTTGAGAAGTGATGTCAGAAATGATTTTTGGATACAATAAAAATGTCAACCCAGAATATCTGTATTTTTTCACATCAGAAACTTTAGAGCGGTTTATATGTCGATACATTTTGTTTTTAAATAGGTCTTTTACAAAAATGTTATCGTACGCCTGACTCGTAAACTTATTTTTAGAATTCTTTTTTACAAAACGTGATTTTAAGCTTTTATCCTTTTTTAAAACTTCACTCAAGAAAACAATATATGGATTCAATCCAGCTTGATGCGCCAAAATTTCTCTCAGTGTTATGTTCTTCTTATCACTTCTTCCTTGCCAAGATTTCCAATATTTTGCAAAAGGAACATCTAAATCGATTTTACCTTCGTCATACAATTTCATAATTGCAGGTAGCGGACCTAGAATTTTAGTTACTGAAGCAATATCATACAAATCGTTTAATGCAACTTTTTGAACACTATCATAAGTATGAAAACCATAGGCTTTATGAAAAATGATTTTATGCTTTTTTGCCACTAAAATTTGCGCCCCTGGAAAAGCTTCTTTTTGGATGGCATCCTTAATAATTGAATCTACTTTTTGGTGTATAAAAAGTGAATCCATGTTTACTTCAGACGGATTACCATAGGTTAATTTTTGAGCGTTTAAAGAAAAACTCAATACAATTACACTTAAAAAAAGACATTTTTTTATTCGCATTATTTTGATGCTTTTTTATTTTTTAACAGCCAAACGTGTATCGTTTTTTTCAAAGAAACTTCTGGTTTTGGTAACGGAATGGTTTTGCCAAATTGTTTACTTCGGTTAAATTTAGAATAATTTATTTTTAGCTGTTTCCAATCTTCTGGATACAACGCAATAAATGTATTAAAAACATCTTGAACTTGATAGTTTCCTTCAATACTTGCAATTGTCTTATGAAATTTTTCGTCTTGGTTAATAATCATATACTAATCAGAATTTGTAAGCACATATTTCATGGCTTTGGCTTTTAATAAACACTCTTCATACTCTTTTTCTGGAGTAGATTTTGCGGTAATTGCACCACCAACAGAAAAAGAAACATACTTGTTCGCTTCATTGTATAAAATACTTCTAATCACCACATTAAAATCAAAATCGCCATTCGGCGTAAAATAGCCAACAGCACCAGAATACAAGCCCCTCTTGGTTTCTTCTTGTGTTTCAATAATTTTCATAGCAGAAACTTTTGGTGCGCCAGTCATACTTCCCATCGGAAAAGTTTCTCTAATTATATCTACCGGATGTGTGGTGTTTTCTACTTCAGAAACTACGGTAGAAATTAACTGATGTACTTGTTTAAAAGAATATACTTTACACAATTCCTCCACTTTTACAGAACCTTTTATAGCAGTTCTAGACAAATCATTTCTAACCAAATCTACAATCATCACATTCTCCGATCGCTCTTTTTCATCTCTCGCTAATTCAAATGCAATTTGTTCGTCATCAACTTTGCTAATGAGTCTTTTGGCAGTTCCTTTGATAGGTTGAGATACCACTTTTTTTCCTTCTTTTTTTAGATATCTTTCTGGCGATGCAGACAATAAATATTGATGTTCACATTTTAAAAATGTAGCAAAGGGTGGTTCAGAAATTTCATTTAAATGATGATAGACCTCTAACGGATTTATGGTTGCATTTTCTGCATAAAACTCTTGACAAAAGTTGGCTTCGTAGATATCTCCTCGATGAATATGACTTAAAATGGTGTGTACTTTTTGATAATACTCGTCTTTATGAATCCTTAATTTCACTTTAATTTCTTCTTGTGAAACTTTAAGTTCTTGATGAAGTTCAATCGCTAAAATGGCTTCAAAATCAGTATCAATTTCATCGTCAATCATTTTTAAATAAGAAAACTCAATCGTATTTCCTTTGATAGATATGATGCGTTGAGGTTGAAAAAAATACAAGTCTGCAAAATGCAATCCATCAAAATTATTAGAGGTCAATTTTTCTACATCATTTTTTAAATCGTAACTCAAATATCCAAAGAGATAATCTTTTGTAATGGATTGATATTCTTTTAATGCTTCAAATGCATTGGTATAATCTGTTTTGATGGATGTAAATTCATCAACGGCTAAAATGGCATCAAAAGAAGAATATTTCTGATGGTATTGATTAGAATCTAGCCAAGAAATGGCTTCGAATTGTTGTGCCCAAATCAACAATTTAGATTTAAACGCATCAACAGATTCTAACGAAAAACTTTTTTGTACTCTTTGCATGTGGTTACAAAAATACAAATCTTAGCATTGGGAGCTTCAATTTATTTTGCAATTATATTCTTAAAAAGTAGTACTTTACAACTTTCAAAAATTATACAATGGTTTCACTAAGTACATTTGATTACGTTTTAATTATTTCCTTTTTTGCAATTACCCTTTTTATTGGGATTTATGTTTCTAAAAAATCAGGTAAAAACTCTTCTGAATATTTTTTATCTGGCCGAAACATGCCCTGGTGGTTACTAGGTTTATCTATGGTTGCCACAACTTTTTCTACAGATACACCTAATTTAGTAACAGATATTGTTCGTAACAATGGAGTGTCAGGAAACTGGGTTTGGTGGGCCTTTTTAATTACAGGTTTATTAACGGTTTTTGTCTATGCAAAGTTGTGGAGAAAATCGGCTGTAAACACAGATATAGAATATTATGAATTACGCTATGGTGGAAAGCCTGCAAAATTTTTAAGAAAATTTAGAGCCATCTATTTGGGGGTAATTTTTAACATTTTGGCGATGTCTGCAGTAACCTTAGCGGCCATAAAAATAGGTCAGATTATGCTGGGATTAGAGCCTTGGGAAACTGTAATTTATGCAGGGTTAATTACCGTTATTTTTAGTGCAGTTGGTGGATTTAAGGGAGTGGTATATACAGATTTCTTATTGTTTTTTGTAGCAATGGCAGGAGCAATTGGTGCTGCGTATTATTTAGTAAACATACCAGAAATAGGAGGCCTAGAAGCCTTGTTTGCTAATGAAAATGTAGCAGATAAATTATCACTTTTACCAGATTTTAATGATAAATCTGCATTAATTACTTTATTAATAATTCCGTTAGCGGTTCAATGGTGGAGTGCTTGGTATCCAGGTGCAGAACCAGGTGGAGGAGGTTATATAGCCCAAAGAATGTTGGCGGCAAAAGATGAAAATCATGCCATAGGAGCAACGTTCTTTTTTAATATTATGCATTATGCATTGCGACCATGGCCATGGATCATTGTTGCATTAGCATCATTAGTTTTATTTCCAGATTTAGCAAGTATTCAAGAAGCATTTCCGAATGTTACGCCTGATAAATTAGGACACGATTTAGCCTATTCTGCAATGCTAACTAAATTGCCAAGCGGGTTATTAGGTTTGGTATTAGCTTCATTAGTTGCAGCGTATATGAGTACCATTTCAACGCATTTAAATTGGGGTTCCTCTTACATTGTAAATGATTTTTATAAACAACAAATAAATCCCGATGCCTCTGAAAAAAAATTAGTTGCTGTGGGAAGAATTTCAACGGTTGTATTAATGATTTGTAGTGCTTTGTTAGCGTTGGTGTTGCAAAATGCTTTGCAATTGTTTGATGTAATTTTAATGTTTGGAGCAGGGACTGGCCTAATTTTTATATTGCGTTGGTTTTGGTGGCGTATCAATGCATGGAGTGAAATCGCTGCGATGTTTTCATCAGGAATTATCTCTATTATTATCAACTTTACCTCTGTAGGAGTATTTTTATTTGGAAGTAAATCGGCTGTTGGCATCTTACCAGATTGGTCTAGATTTCCAATAGTGGTTTTAATTACTACAATTATTTGGGTACTGGTTACATTTTTAACACAACCAGAAAGTAAAGATGTACTCCGAAATTTTTATCAAAAAATTCAACCAGGAGGTCCAGGATGGTCTAAAATAATTGAGGATGCAAAATCAGATAATATTGATATTGTAAATGATAAAGAAGGTTGGAGTGTTCCATCTGGAATTTTAGCAATGTTGTTAGGTTGTGTGTTTATTTACAGTTGTTTATTTGCAACAGGATATTGGATTTATGGTGAAACTACCTTAGCAATTAGTATCACTACAACTGCGCTAATTAGTGGTTATTTATTAAAAAGAGTTTGGGTAAAAATTAGAGCAAAAGTTCTTTAATAATGAATACGAGAATTGAATCTGTAGATTTACTCAGAGGTTTAACGATTGTCGCCATGATTTTGGTAAACACTCCAGGAACCTGGGCACACGTATATCCGCCTTTATTGCATGCAGAATGGCATGGATATACACCAACAGATTTGATTTTTCCTTTTTTCTTGTTTATTGTTGGAATCTCAATAGCATTTGCTTACCAAAACAAGACTCCAAATTTTAACACCTATAAAAAAATAGGGATTCGAAGTTTGAAATTGATTGGCTTAGGGTTGTTTCTTGCAGCATTCTTGCCATACTTACCCATTATTAAAGATTTTTCTAGATTAAGGTTTCCTGGAGTTTTACAACGAATTGGAGTCGTTTTCTTTTTTGCCGCAATGTTGAGCATTCATTTTAATTGGAAAGTTCTTTTAGGGGCTATTATACTAATATTATTTGGCTATTGGATTTGGATGGGTTTTGTTCCACTGCCAAATGGAGCTCTTCCAACTTTTGATAGAGCGCCTAATAATTGGGCAAATTATATTGATGTTGCTTTTATGAAAGGTCATATTTGGAAAAAAGATTATGATCCCGAAGGATTGCTCAGCACCTTGCCAGCAATTGCTACTTCATTGATAGGCGTGCTGATAGGAAAAATTATTTTACACCAGAATTATTTAAAAACAGTGAAACTATTTTTGTTAGGATTATTATTGATCGGTTTAGGGTATGTTTGGAATGTGTGGTTTCCATTTAATAAAGCAATTTGGTCAAGTAGTTTTGTCTTAGTTACTGCCGGCTGGGGGACACTTATTCTTAGTGTTTTATACTACATCAATGATGAAAAGAAAATAGCCATAGGTACTCTTTTTAAATATGTGGGTTCTAATGCAATTGTTATTTATTTTACTTCGAGTTTTATTACTAAAGTTTTCTATTTAACAAAAGTAGGAGACACTACCATACATGGTTGGATTTATAAAACATTTTTTACAAGTGTAATTTCTATCGATAAACTAGCTTCTTTTTGTTATGCTTTATCTGTGGTTAGCTTTTATGTGTCTGTCGGGTATATACTTTACAAAAAAAGAATTTTTATCAAAGTGTAATTTATTTTGAAATCGGAATTTGAATGCTAATTCCGGTTTGAGCATCCGGCGCGTTGTTTACTAATAAATCTTCTTTTAAATACAAGGTTATTTTATAGTTTGGCCTTCCGTAGGTATACAACAATGTCCAAGCAGATAATCCTTCATAAAGCGTAGTAAAACCATGTTGCCAACCTGCTTTTATTTCTTGCCATTTCCCTTTTAAATGATAATAACTAGCCTCTTCTAGTTTGTTATATCTAGTCTGAATTTGATAATGGATTCCGAAAGAATGATAGTTCTTTTTACGAGTAAACTTTGTAAACTCGATCTCGCTTTCTAGAGACCCTAAAAACGGATTATTACCCATGTCTAAACTTCATTAAAGTTTATGAGATTTTTTCTTAACAAACTTCCACCTAATGCAAAATGAAATTCATTCTTACTTTTTAAGTGAAATTTTTTAATCAGGTTTGCAGAAACACCCACATCTATAGATTGATTAAATTTTGAGGTGTTTATTCCTAAATGTGAACCAAAATTGACAAACAAATTTTGTTTTTTATTGCTTAGAAATTCAGGATAATAATGATGGTTAAACTCAATTCCGCCTAAAAAAAAGTCATCGTTTTTTAATTCTAAAACTTTCCCATAGCGATCAGTATATTTAAAATTTACCTGATTCAACCCGTAATACCTCCTGCCATAAGGATCTTCTCCACCAGCAATATTGCTATGAAACCATTCAATACTTTCATCACTGGTAATCAACGAAAAAGGATAGTTCCCTTTTGTAATTAAATAAGAGCGAAGTGTAATTCCGAGTTCATGTTCTTTGGCAATCGGTATAGATATGTGTAATCGAAACCCTCTGATGACTGCATCTATAACAATATTGGAGTACTCTGCAGGAGTTGTATTTTGGTCAACAAAAGTAAATTGTCTGTTGTACCAGGTTTGGTTGCTAAAAACTTTTCTAATTTATGGATCTTTTGGCAAGTACATTTCAACAAACGGATGAAATGTATTACCACTTTCTGAACTAAAAAGGAAGGTGGTTTTTTTTGGCGCTTTTAATTTAAAATTCTGATTGATTCTTGCACTAAAGATTCCAAAATGATGTGTTGTCAATAAACTCGGATTCTCAATTCCGTTTTTAAAATACAACGAATCTTTTCCTTGTGAAAAAGAGAAAAGAGAAATCAAAAAAAATACAACGAAAAGTCTTTTTTGCATTTGATAAAAATAGGCAAAGTTTTAAAACAAAAAAAACAACTTGATACTGATCTAAACTCAGCATAAAGTTGCTTTAATTATGTTGTTGAATATATTTTCAACAGTTTATATTATGCATTCAATGGTTTGCCATCCCAAGCAGCTTTTGCTGCTTCTTTAATTGCTTCAGAATAGGTTGGGTGTCCATGGCAAATTCTTGCTAAATCTTCCGCAGATGCTCTATATTCCATTGCAACAGCAGCTTCCATAATTAAATCTGCAGCACGCGCGCCTACAATATGAACTCCTAATATTTCATCTGTTGTTGTGTCTGCTAAGACTTTTACAAAACCATCAATATCTCCGCTTGCTCTAGATCTTCCTAAAGCTCTCATTGAAAATTTACCTGCTTTATAATTTACACCAGCCTCTTTTAATTCTTCTTCTGTTTTTCCAACAGCAGCTACTTCTGGCCATGTATACACAACACCAGGAATTAAATTATAATCGATATGTGGTTTTTGACCTGCTAAATATTCTGCTACAACTACACCTTCTTCTTCTGCTTTATGTGCTAACATGGCACCTTTAACAACATCACCAATGGCATAAATATTAGAAACAGAAGTTTGTAAGTGATCGTTAACTTCTACTTGGTTTCTTTCATTTAATTGAACGCCTGCGTTTTCTAATCCTAAACCTTCGGTAAAAGGTTTTCTACCAACAGCCACTAAACAATAATCTCCAGTAAACTCAACTTCTCTTCCTTTTTTATCAGTTGCTTTAACAAGTACTTCATCGCCATTTCTTTCTACAGAAGTTACGCCATGACTAATTGCGAATTTCATTCCTTGTTTCTTCAGTACTTTTTGTAATTCTTTAGAAACATCAGCATCCATGGTTGGTGTGATTTTAGGAGCATATTCTACAACAGTAACTTCTGCACCTAAACGCTTATATACAGACCCTAATTCTAATCCTATAACTCCACCACCAATTACTATTAAATGTTTTGGTACTTCTTTTAGTTTTAACGCTTCTGTAGACGTAATAATACGTTCTTTATCTAAGTTGATAAAAGGAAGAGTTGCAGGTTTAGACCCCGTTGCAATAATTATATTTGTGCCTTCAATGGTTTCTGCCGTTCCGTCATCTTTTGTTATTTTTACATGAGTAGCATCCACAAAAGAACCTAATCCTTCAAAAACATCAATATTATTTTTATCCATTAAGTATTTTATACCTACGGTAGTAGTTTCAACAATATTAGCTTTGCGTTCTACCATTTTAGAGAAATCTATTTTAGGAGTTTCAATAGAAATTCCATGAGTATCAAAATGATGTATGGCATCGTAATAATGATGTGAAGAATCTAACAATGCTTTTGATGGAATACACCCAACATTTGTACAGGTACCTCCTAAGGTTTTGTATTTTTCAATAATTGCAACTTTTTTACCTAATTGAGAAGCTCTGATTGCAGCTATATATCCTCCAGGACCAGAACCAATAACGATGATGTCGTATTTCATTTTTAAAATAATTTTGGAGTACAAAAGTAAACATTATTGTTTAAATTCTCTACAATACAGAAGAATTACTATCTTTAATTTTTAAAATCACAACAAATGAAAATTGTAAAAAAAATAGGTTGGGCACTGCTATTCGTTCTTATCGTTGCTCAATTTTTTGGACCTGAAAAAAATGAAGGCGATTTAACGTCTTTATCAACTTTTATTGAAGAAACAAATCCACCAGATGAAGTTCATAAAATCATGAAAGAATCCTGTTTTGATTGTCACTCAAATTCTACACGTTATCCTTGGTATAGCTCTATAACACCAGTTAATTATTGGATGGCAGATCATGTCAAAGAAGGATCAAAACATTTAAATTTTTCGAAATGGGCAGAATATTCTTTAAAAAAGAAAGAGCACAAAATGGAAGAAGTTTTTGAAGAAGTTGAAAAGAAAAACATGCCTTTAGATTCGTATACATGGACGCATACTGAAGCAAATTTAACCGATGCGCAAGTCAAATTAATTGTAGATTGGGCAAAAGGTGCTCAATCTAATTATGGAGCGCAATTAAAAGCAAAGTAATTGACAAAACAATCTGTTTTAATAATTGGAGCTGTTTGGGTTGAGCCAAATTCTTCAGCTGCAGGAAGCAGAATGCTGCAATTAATTGAGTTGTTTTTGCAGCAAGAATACTTGGTTACATTTGCAACAACTACCCAAAAAACAGAGAAAGCTTTTGATTTAAAAACAATTGCAGTTGATGAGGTTGCTATTGAGTTAAATTCTTCATCTTTTGATGATTTTGTAAGAAACCTGAATCCAACTTTTGTTGTCTTTGATCGTTTTATGATAGAAGAGCAATTTGGTTGGCGAGTATCGGAAAATTGCCCAAAGGCTATCCGAATTTTAGATACTGAAGATTTACATTGTTTACGTAAAGTAAGAGAAGATGCAGTAAAAAGCCAACAAGAATTTTCTATAGAAAAACTGTTGAACTCTGATATAGCAAAAAGAGAAATTGCATCGATATTGCGTTGTGATGTGTCGTTGATCATTTCTACTTTTGAAATGGAGTTATTAGAAAATGTATTTAAAATAGATAAGCGAATCTTACATCATATTCCTTTTTTATTACAGCAAATTGAACAAAATGATATAGAAAAATGGAAATCTTTTCAGCAAAGAAATCATTTTACAATTATTGGTAATTTTTTGCATGCACCCAATGTTGACGCAGTTTTGTTGTTAAAAAAGACTATTTGGAAACAGATTAGAAAGCAATTGCCAAAAGCAGAATTACATGTTTATGGAGCGTATGCTACACAACAAATTTTACAGTTGCATAATGAAAAAGAGGGTTTTTTAATTAAAGGATATACAAACAATCCTATAGAAATAGTAGGTAATTGTAAGGTGGTTTTAGCGCCTTTGCGTTTTGGAGCAGGAATTAAAGGAAAATTAACTGAAGCGATGCTCTGTGGAACACCTAGTGTTACTTCAGCAATTGGCGCAGAAGGAATGCATGACGATTTACCTTGGAATGGATTTATTGAAAATGATTTGACTGTTTTTGCACAAAAAGCAATTGCATTATATACTGATGAAGATTTATGGAGTCAATCTCAGAAAAATGGAAAACAAATCATTAATCAGCTATATGATAAAGTTACAATTGGTGATCAATTTATAAGTCGATTAATCCAGCTTCAAAATGAAATTGAACAACATAGAAACCAAAATTTTATGGGAAATTTAGTACAACATCAAACACTACAGAGTACTAAATATATGAGTAAATGGATTGAGGAAAAAAACAAGAATTAATTTTTGTTAGTCTGGTAATCTGTTGGCAACATATTAGCAAAAGATTCAAACCCCCAATAGCCTTCAACATAAATAGCTTTTGGGTTTACAAGAACTCCAGATTTATCAATCACTGATTTCCCATTAATTAAAACAATATTTGAGGTTTGCATTCCAATTGCTTTTTTGCGCTTTCCAAACATTCCAATTAAATAATTTTCTTCTTCAGGTTCTTTGGTGTAAATAATAGTTAGATAGTTTTCGAAATCTAAAAAAGAAACATTTTTATTTGATGAATAAATATATTCTTCAGAAATATTTCTTTTATATAAATAATCTATATACTTAGGTTTACTACTATTCTTTACAGTAACTATAGCACTATTTATCTGTGTTAAAGGATTTTCTATTTCTTTTAGAGTAGAAATAGTATTTCCTTGTAGTAAAAGTAGTTCTTTTGCAAATTTAATTTCCTTTTCTGAAGGTCTTTCGGGATTAAGTTCTCTTCTAAATTGATTTACAATAAATCCGTTTTTTTTCAATTGTTTGCTCTTTAAACTGCGTAAAAAATGCATTTGAGAGCCATTAAATGCTTCAAGTCTATTTCTCTTCCATTTTTTTCTAATCGATTTTTTTAAGTTGCTGTATCTAGTATATCCACTGAAGAATAACCGATTGTTTTTAAGCGAAAACTCAACCAAATCAAATGTTATTAAATAACCCAACCCTTTGTGTTTTATAATGAGAGGCTCTTTAACTTCAGCTGTTAATTCTCCTGTTTTTCTGTTAAATTCAAAGTACAACACTTTTGGATTTATAATATCACACTCTTGTGTCATTTTTGTTTTCCCGAAAAAAGCTCTTTTAAAAATAACCAAGTTAGATTTCCATTCCTCATCATACTTAGGTTTTTTAAAACAACTTCATTTAATAAATTATCCTCAGGTTTTAATTTAAAAAGTAATGGTTTTATAAAGCTATTTGTATTTAGACTATATCGTATTGTTTTATAACTTATATAAGAGATGATGAGCTCATGTGCACCTTCTTTTAAATTTAGGGCAAACTCTCCATTTGTATCTGTAGAATCTCCAATTGTTGTATTATTTATGTAGACTGAAGCTCCTTCTAAAGGTGAATTATTTTCATCAGTAACCTTTCCATAAATTCTTTTTTGTGAAAAAGAAGATAAAAAGATTAAAGTAAAACCAATAAAAAAAATGTTTTTCATTTTAATGAATTTGTTGCCAAATGTATTAACGTTTTAATTATAGAAGTCCGGCACGTCTCAACAAAGCATCAGGTTTAGGTTCTTTTCCTCTAAAACGTTTGTACAAATCCATAGGTTTTTCTGTTCCTCCTTTAGACAAAATGTTTTCTTTAAACTTAGTAGCTACTTCTTTGTTGAAAATTCCTTTTTCTAAGAAATATTCAAAAGCATCTGCATCCAACACTTCTGCCCACTTGTAAGAGTAGTATCCTGCAGAATACCCACCTTGAAAAATGTGAGAAAAAGCAGTGCTCATACAATTTTCCTTTACATCTGGATATAATTTTGTTTCTGAAAAAGCGTTGTTTTCAAATTCTTTTACTGAACTTATTTTTGATGGATCTTGTGAGTGCCAACTCATATCTAACAATCCAAAGCTTAGTTGACGAAGGGTTTGCATTCCTTCATGAAAACTTGCAGATTCTTTAATTTTTGTAACATATTCCATCGGAATTGTTTCACCTGTTTCATAATGTTTGGCAAATAACTCCAGTGCTTCTTTTTCGTAGCACCAATTTTCTAAAACCTGGCTTGGTAATTCTACAAAATCCCAAGAAACAGAGGTTCCAGATAAGCTATTGTAAGTTGTGTTTGCTAGCATTCCATGCAATGCATGACCAAATTCATGAAACAGTGTTGTTACTTCATTAAAAGTTAAAAGCGATGGTTTTGTATTTGTTGGTTTTGTAAAATTACACACGATAGAAACATGTGGTCTTTCGTTAATTCGGTTTTTAATTTGTTGAGGTTTATAAGAAGTCATCCAAGCACCATTTCTTTTTCCTTTTCTTGGGTGAAAATCTGCATAAAAAACAGCAATAAAATTATTGTCAATATCACTTACACTGTATGTTTTTACATCAGGGTGATAGGTATCAATATCAAAAACTTCTTTAAATTGTAAGTCGTATAATTTACTAGCTACGGTAAAAACTCCATCAATAACATTCTCTAGTTTAAAATAAGGTTTTAGAATTTCTTGATCTAAATTGAAACGTTCTTTTTTTAGTTTTTCAGCGTAATAAGCACCATCCCATTTTTGTAATTGATCAATTCTGTCTAGCTTTTTTGCATAGCTTTCTAATTCCTCAAATTCTTTTTGAGCAGCAGGTTTTGCTTTTTGTAAAAGCTCGTTAGAAAAACTTAAAACTTTTTCTGGTGTTTCAGCCATTCGTTCTTCTAAAACAAAATGCGCATGTGTTTTGTAGCCTAATAGATTTGCTCTTTGATGACGTAATTTAACAATAGCTAAAACAACATTTTCATTATTAAAAGCGTTTTTCTGAAAGGCTTTTTTGCCAGCAGCGATAGCTAATTTCTTTGCGCAATTCTCTAGAATCTGCATAGGTCATAAACGGAATATAGCTTGGGTAATCTAAGGTGAAAATCCAACCTTCTTTTTTGTTTTCTTTAGCTAATTGGTTTGCTGCTTCTTTAACGCTTTCTGGCAATCCTGCTACATCCTTTTCAGCAGTTAAATGCATTTCAAAAGCATTGGTTTCTGCCAAAACATTCTCTCCAAATTGTAAGGATAAGTTCGATAATTCAGCATCAATTTTGCGTAAGGTAAATTTCTCTATATCATTTAGATTAGCTCCATTTCTAGCAAAACCTTTGTACTGTTTTTCAAGTAACATGCTTTGCTCTGGAGTTAATGATAAGCTGTCTTTAGAGTCGTACACTGTTTTTACTCTTTCAAACAATGCTTCATTTAATATCATATCATTTTTAAACTCGCTCAACCAAGGAGAAATTTCTTTGGCAATTTTCTGAATTTCATCATTGGTTTCTGCCGAATTTAAATTGAAAAAAATACTGGTAATTCTACCTAATTTTTCTCCAGTAAAATCAAGGGCAACGGTAGTATTTTCAAAAGTTGGTGTATCTGAATTTGAAACAATAAGATCAATCTCTTTTTTTGTTTCTTCGATAGCTGTTTGAATAGCGGGTTTATAATCTTGTTCAGAAATTTTAGAAAAAGGGGCTGTATTAAAATCTTGTAATAAAGGATTCATTTTTAAGTTTTGTTAAATATCACATCGAGTAAATTTTCGAAGAATTAGAAATTTGTTTCGAGATGTTTTTTTGAATGTGTTCTCGATATAATTTTATTTTTCGGTGTCTCAAAATAAAATCATTCGAACTGACAATGTTATTTTTTTATACGCTTAGAAGCTTGCTCCACCTTCAATTTTAAACCTTCTTTGTAAGCGATAATTTTATCAAGCACACATTTGTCTGATGCTCCAATAATTTGAGCAGCTAAGATTCCGGCATTTTTTGCTCCATCTAAAGCAACAGTTGCAACAGGTACTCCGCCTGGCATTTGTAAAATAGATAAAATAGAATCCCAACCGTCAATAGAATTTCTGCTTTTTACCGGGACACCAATTACAGGTAACGGACTCATAGAGGCAACCATCCCTGGTAAATGAGCAGCGCCACCAGCACCGGCAATTATTACTTTTATTCCGCGTAAATGTGCATTTTTAGAATACTCAACTAATTTTTCTGGCGTTCTATGAGCAGAAACAATATCTACTTCAATTTGAATGTCAAAACTCTCTAAAATGTCTATTGCTTCTTGCATGATTGGAAGATCTGAATCGCTTCCCATTATTATTCCTACCATAATTTTATTTTGTCATTCCTGCGAAGGCAGGAATCTATTTAGTTGTTGTTTTATGAGATTCCGCATCAATTGCGGAATGACAGTTATAAATTACTTACTTATAACTCGTATTGTTTCTTTTACTTTTTGGGCAGTTTTTCTTGCCTTATCAATGTCTCTATCTACAATAGTTACGTGTCCCATTTTACGAAAAGGTTTTGTTGTTTTTTTTCCATAAATATGAGGAGTAACTCCATCAATTTGCATCACTCTTTCTATATTTTCATACACAACATCACCTATATAACCTTCTTCACCAACCAAATTTACCATAATTCCGGCAACTTTACTCTCTGTATTTCCTAAAGGTAAATTTAAAATGGTTCTTAAATGTTGCTCAAACTGATTTGTATAACTTGCTTCTATAGAATAATGACCTGAATTATGAGTTCTTGGCGCTACTTCATTCACTAAAATTTCATCATCATTGGTCTGAAACATTTCTACAGCCAATAAGCCAACGTGTTTAAAAGATTCGGCTACTTTTAAGGCAATTTCTCTTGCTTTTTTTGCAACAGCATCATCAATTCTTGCAGGGCAAATTACATATTCAACTTGGTTCGCTTCAGGATGAAATTCCATTTCTACAACAGGATATGTTTTTATTTCTCCATCTGCATTTCTGGCAACAATTACCGCCAATTCGTTTTTAAACGGAATCATTTCTTCAACAATACAGTCTGTGTCTGCTAGGTTTTGAATATCATTTTGAGTACGAACCACTTTAACACCCGTTCCATCATACCCAAATTGAGCAGATTTCCAGACAAAAGGGAAAGCAATATTTTCAGTATTTAACCAAGAAAGTAGTGTTTCTTTATTTGCAAATCGTTGATGAGGTGAAGTCGGAATTCCGCTCTCTACAAAGAAATCTTTTTGTTTTCCTTTGTGTTGAATGGTTTCTATGACTGAGGGCTGAGGATAAATTTTCAATCCTTCTTTTTCCAATTGGTAGAGTGCATCAATATTTACATGTTCAATTTCTATGGTTAAAACATCAACCAATTTTCCGAAATTATAAACCGCATCAAAATCTAATAAGTTACCCACATAAAACGCATTGCAAATTTGAGCACAAGGAGCTTCTGGCGAAGCATCTAAAATTGCGGTATAAACGTCGTATTTTTGAGTTTCGGCAAGCAACATTCTTCCAAGTTGTCCGCCACCTAAAACACCTAATTTAAAATCGGAAGAAAAGTAATTTTTCACTGTAGTAATTTTGTTGTGTGTTGTTACTGCAAAAATAACAATCTATTTGATTTAGAACTACTAAAAGTTAGTGATTCGTAAAATAGAACCACTGATAAGACTAACTCTATATTCTCTAGCGCTATAAATAATTCCGTTTGTTTGCGGAGATCCATCTAAAATGCTAAACTCACTATTGTGACAACTACATTTTAATTTGATGCTTCCATCAAAGGTCATTTTGGTAGTACAATTGTTCTGCGGACAAGCCCTATCAAAAGCCTTGTACTCATTTGTTTTAATTCTATACAACACAATCCCATTTACACCTCCAGAAATATCATCAACCCAACCGCCTGGAACTAATAAATTAACATATTGTGGTAAACTCAAATCTACAGTTTGATCTACTTGAATATTTGGCAAAAGTTGATTGGGTTCAACATCAGAAGAACAACCAAAGCTAAGTATTATAAAGGTAATTATAGAGAATATTTTTTTCATATAAAATAAAGTTGCTTGATCTAAAACGATGGCAAGTTACAAATATTTTGTACATTTGTAATCGAATCTCATTCTGTAAAAAAGCAATGAGATTTTCTATTTTAAAACCATAAGATTATGAGTGATGTATCATATTATACGCCAGAAGGACTTAAAAAGTTAAAAGAAGAATTAGAGCACCTAGAGCATGTGGAGCGTCCAAGAGTTACGCAAGAAATTGCAGATGCACGTGATAAAGGAGATTTAAGTGAAAATGCCGAGTATCATGCTGCAAAAGAAGAGCAATCTTTGTTAGAATTTAAAATTGCCAAATTAAAAAACGTTGTAGCCAATGCAAGAATTATTGATGAATCTCAATTAGATACTTCTAAAATATTGATTCATTCTGTTGTAAAGGTTAAAAATGTTGCAAATAAAATGGAATTCACTTACACGCTTGTTGCAGATTCTGAGTCGGATGTTAGAAACGGAAAATTGTCTGTAAATTCTCCAATCGGAAAAGGATTGTTAGGAAAAGAAGTTGGTGAAATTGCCGAGATTCAGGTTCCAAACGGAATCATGAAATTTGAAATTGTTTCTATTTCTAGATAAGACAAAACAGATAACTGAAAAACTAATTGGAATTCGGGTTTTGACAACGTCAAAACCCGAATTCTTTTTTATATTTACATATAAGAAATACATCATGGCAAGCATTTTTACTAAAATCATCAATCAAGATATTCCGTCTTATAAAATAGCAGAAGATGAGCGTTTTTATGCGTTTTTAGATATCAATCCGAATGCAAAAGGACACACTTTGGTGATTCCAAAAAAGGAAGTTGACAAATTATTTGATTTAGATTCTGAAACTTATTTAAGTTTAATGCAGTTTGCTCAAAAAGTTGCCAAAGCTTTAGAGAAAACAATCCCGTGTAATAGAATAGGAATGACTGTTGTTGGTTTGGAAGTACCACATGCACATGTGCATTTAATTCCGATTAATAGAGTTTCTGATATCAACTTTACAAGTAGAAAGCTAAAAATGCAACACGAAGATTTTGTGAAATTGGCCGAAGAGATTCGAAATAATTTTTAAATCTTTAGAAGCGAAATCTGAATACTTGTTCCTTTGTTAATTTCCGATTTTTTTACAAATATCTTTCCGTTGTGATATTCCTCAATAATACGTTTAGACAAAGACAAGCCTAAACCCCAGCCACGTTTTTTGGTTGTAAAACCAGGCTTAAATATTTGTTTAAATTGTGATTTCGGAATTCCTTTTCCAGTGTCGCTAATTGTAATTTCTATGGTTTTGCTTTTTTCTAAAATGACTAAAGAAACACTCCCTTTTCCTTTCATCGCATCAATGGCATTTTTCACCAAATTTTCAATTACCCAACCAAACAACTCAATATTAATATTAGAAAAAAGTGCAGCTTTTTCTGAATTAAATTCAAAAGAAATTTGTTTAGAACTTCTTCTTTTTAAGTAGTCAAATGATTTTTTTGTAATGGAAACAATTTCGTTTTTTGTCAATTCTGGAGCAGAACCAATTTTAGAAAATCGGTTTGCAATAATGTTTAATCGATGCACATCATTTTCAATCTCGTCAACATATTTTTCGCTAATATTTTCTGCTTTTAAAATGGCAATCCAACCTAACAAAGAAGATAATGGCGTTCCTATTTGATGAGCAGTTTCCTTTGCCATTCCTGTCCAAAGTCTATTTTGTTCAGCAATTTTGTTTGAAGAAAACAACATGTAAATTACTGTTAAAAAAAGCAATAAGATTAAAATTAGTGCAATTGGGTAATAGGTGAGTTTGTCTAATAAATCGGAATCTCTATAATACACATATTCTGTGATTCCTTCATATTTTATTTCAATTGGCGCATTTTGTTTTTTCATTTTTGCCAACTGTTTTTTTAAATAATCTGGATCATCTGTTTTAGAAGGATCTAGGTTTTGCCAATCTTTAATACTTCCATCTTCATTAACCTGAATTAAAGGAATGTTGGTTATGTTTTCAAAAATTTTTGTTTCTAAATTAATATTGGCATTTAAATCTGGATTGGTTGCTAATTCTTTAATTGCAGTTGCAAAAATTTCCATTTTTGCACGTTCTTCTTGTTTAAATTTTTGAAAGAAAATATACGTGTTCCACAAAATTAAGGACACGATAATAAATAAGACAAATATGACTATTCGTTTTGTTAGAACGGTATTTTTAAAAAAGCTCATCTCTTACAAATATAATCTATATTATAACATAACCCATTTTATAAAATGATAGTATATTTACAATTCAAAATAAATTGATACATGATTTCTATAGATCCAAAAGAAATAACAACAGGTAAGTTACATCGATATTTACTAGGCGCAATTGCACCAAGACCCATTGCATTTGCAAGTACAATTGATGCTGAAGGAAATCCGAATTTATCTCCGTTTAGTTTTTTTAATGTATTTAGTGCTAATCCGCCAATTCTAATTTTTTCTCCAGCCCGTAGAGTTCGAGGAAACACCACAAAACATACCTTAGAAAATGCAGAAATAACAAAAGAGGTGGTAATTAATGTGGTGAATTATGATATTGTTCAGCAAATGTCTTTGAGCAGTACAGAATACGGTAAAGGTGTAAATGAATTTGAAAAATCGGGACTTACAATGTTGCAATCAGATATGGTGAAACCATTTCGAGTAGCAGAATCTCCAGTACAGTTTGAGTGTAAAGTAAATGACATTATTTACTTAGGAAATGAAGGTGGAGCAGGAAATTTAATTATTTGTGAAGTGGTAAAGTTACACATCAATGAAGCTGTTTTAGATGAAAACGGAGCGATTGATCAGTATAAAATCGATTTGGTTGCTAGAGCAGGAGGAAGCTATTATTCGAGAGCAAAAGATGGTTTTTTTGAAATCCCAAAACCCATAGCTACTTTAGGGATTGGAGTAGATGCCATTCCTTCTGAAATTAGAGAAAGCAACATTTTAACAGGAAATAATTTAGGTGTTTTAGGAAATGTAGAACAATTGCCAACTCAAGAAAATGTTGATAACTTTGCAAAAGTCAACCCACAATTTATTGGGTTAGAAACCACAAAAAAACATACATTTGCCAAAGCCTTTTTAGAAAAAAATGATGTAGAAAGTGCCTGGAAAGTACTTTTAATAAAATAGAATAAGAATATGGAAGTAATTGGAAAAATCAAATTAATTAACGACACACAAACTTTTGGTACAAGTGGATTTAGAAAACGCGAACTAGTTGTTACAACTGATGAGCAATATCCACAAATGATTATGATAGAGTTTGTACAAGATAAGTGCGACTTATTAAACAACTATTCAGTTGGACAAGATGTAAAAGTATCTATCAATTTACGTGGTAGAGAATGGATCAATCCAGAAGGAGTAGCAAAATATTTTAACTCAGTTCAAGGTTGGAGAATTGAAGCAATGCAAGCTGCAGCGCCACAAGATTTACCTCCAGTAGATCAGTTTCAGCCAGCAGATGATAATGCATCTTCGGCTGAGCCAGACGATTTACCTTTCTAAAATTTAGAAACAACATTCTAAAAGCAGCCTATTGGCTGCTTTTTTATTTCCTATTTTTGTAATCATGATTTGGCTTACAGAACAATTAAAATTTCCAGCGCCCGAAACAACTTCTGAAGAAGGTTTAATTGCTTTGGGTGGAGATTTATCTGAAGAGCGATTGCTTCTGGCTTATCAAAACGGAATTTTCCCATGGTTTTCTGAAGGTGAACCCATTGTTTGGTATTGTCCACCTGAAAGAATGGTGTTGTTTCCAGAGGAATTAAAAGTTTCTACATCGATGCAGAAAGTCATAAAAAAAGGTAATTATATCATCACAGAAAATAAAGCTTTTAGTGAAGTGATTTTCAATTGCAAGCATATTTTACGAAAAGACGATTTTGGTACTTGGATAACCGATGACATGGAAAAAGCCTATGTCAATTTACATAAAAAAGGATTTGCAAAATCAATAGAAGTTTGGATTTATGACACGGTTTCTAAAAAACAAATTTTAGTTGGTGGGTTATACGGAGTGGATGTAGGAAACGGAATTTTTTGCGGAGAAAGCATGTTTAGTTTGGTAAGTAATGCTTCTAAATTGGCTTTTATTCATTTAGTTCAACACCATAATTATAAACTGATAGATTGCCAAGTGTATAACGATCATTTGTCAAGTTTAGGAGCTAGAGAAATTTCTAGAAATGAGTTTTTGAAAATGCTATAATTTTAATTCTTCAAAGGCAATTTCACCGCAGGTCTAAATTCAGTAATTCCTTTTTCTTGCATTGTTTTTTCAATTTCTTTAATCGTTGTAGGTACAAAAGCGCTCATGTTTTCTACTCCTGTTGCTGTCACTACAGCAACTTCTTCGATACGCACATACAAACGTTCTTCAGGAATCCAAATCATAGGGTCGATGGTAAACACCATGCCTTCTTTTAATTTAACAGTTCCACGAACTCTACCTACATCATGAACTCCCATACCTACTGGATGCTGAAAATGTCCTCTAAATGTCACGCCTTTTTCTACCGCTTTTAAATGATTCGGATTTGCAAATTTCTTTCCTTTTAAATAGTGCTTCATATCTGCTGCAGCTTTGTCTAAAACTTGATTAGCCGTTATACCCGGTTTTATGTATTTAAATAATGCATCTTTATAGGCAATAATGTATTCATATAAAGCAGTTTGTGCTTTGTCAAATTTTCCGTTTACAGGCCAAATTCTGGTTACATCACTAGTGTAATATTTATAATCTGGCGCATAATCCATCAACACCAAATCACCATTTTTTAAGACGTCTGTTTTGTGGAAATAATGTCCCATAAACGCATTGGTACCACCACCTATAATGGCAGGATATGCATCGCCTTGTGCACCGTGCTGATAAAATATATATTTTGCAGCTGCTGCTAATTGATATTCATACACTCCCGGTTTAGTAGATTTCATGGCTTCTATTATTGCCAAACCTGCTATTTGCGTTGCCTCTCTAATAATTTCAATTTCTCTCTTGCTTTTTACCAAACGCATATCATCTAGAACTGGAGATAAATCTTTAATTTGAAACTGAGGAAAACGCTCGTTTAATAAGCGTTTAAAATGTGCTTCTCTGGTTGCTTGTCCGTCCCAAGGATCTGAAGCGGCTCTTGCATGTCCGTTTATCAATTCATCTCTGCTGTCTGTTCCTGTTTCTGCGGGACTTAAGGGGGTGTATAAAACAGGGACCCCATCTTTTATCAATCCCGTTCCAGCTAAATCTAAGGATAAAAACTCAACTGCCTTCACTTGATTGACACCGGTAAGTTTGATGATTAATGCAGCATCTTCTGCAGATAAAATTTTTCCTTGGCTACGTTCTCTTCCTGTATTTCTATGCGGTAAATATAGAGTTGTAGTTTTCTTTTTCCCGTTGAATAACAAGTAAGCATGACCCGTTTCTATACCGGTTAAATAATAAAAAGTATTGGTTTGTCTAAACGCTTCAAAACCATCTACACTTCTTGCTCCTTGAATTACTGCAATTCCGTTTGTCCCAATAGCATCAAATATTTTTGCTCTACGTTCTTGAAAATCTTGGACAGAAAAATCTGTTTGGTAATAATGTTTTTCTTGTGCTAGAAATACTTGCGAGCAAAGAAGAAATACTAAAAGGAATAAGGTTGGCTTTGTTGATTTCATGAGTTGAATTTTTGACAAAGACCAATTTAAGTATAATTTTTTAAATATAAATATGAATACTTATTATGCCTTTTTACATTTTTGCATTCGTATTACTTTCTGATTGGTTTCTTCCATCACATATTCTTTCATGAACTTAAAACCATACTTTTCATAAAAAGGTTTCCCGATTTTGTTCTCTTCAAAAACTTCTACTTCTAAAGAATCATGAAAAGGAGTCATATAATTAACCAGTTGAGTTCCGATTCCTTTTCCTTGCTGTTTTGGATCCACAAACAAGCCGCCAATTTCATTATCCATCATAGAAATGAATCCCATAATGGTACCAGATTCTTGATAAACCCATGTATCAGAATTCGGCATGTACATTTCTTTCATGGCTTTTTTTACCATTTGATGAAATTCATCCGTTAAAAATGGATGCGCAATCAAAGCTGCAGCTTCCCAAATTTCTAATAGCCTTGGGATTTCATTTTCGTTATATTTTCGAATCATTCTTTTAGATTTACTGAGCTAAGTTATCGTATTCAGCATCATAAAGCAAAAGATATGGAAAGAATTGTATCTTTGGATATTTAAAAGTAAAATCACATTTTATGGGAATAAAAACCACACAAAAACAAGTTGACGATTGGATTCAAAAGCATGGGGTTCGTTATTTTAACGAATTGACCAACATGGCGCAATTAACAGAAGAAGTGGGTGAGGTGGCTAGAATTATTGCTCGCCGTTATGGAGAACAAAGTGAAAAAGAATCTGATAAGGCAAAAGATTTAGGTGAAGAATTGGCAGACGTTTTATTTGTAACTTTGTGTTTGGCAAATCAAACAGGTGTTGATTTAGAAGCTGCTTTTAATAAGAAGTTAGCGATAAAAACAACTAGAGATCACGATAGACATCAAAACAATAAAAAACTACAATAATGACTTTTTTAGAGAAAATAAAATCTCCAGGATTCTGGACAAACGTATTTAAAATATTTTTACCTTTTTTTATATTGGTAACAGTTATTTCATTATTTATGAATAGCTGGCGAGATATTTTTGCTGGTGACTTTGCCAAAGTAAATGAAGTAAATTTTTCTGAAGGAAAATGGCAACGTTTCTTTGCACTCAAAATAATTATCAGTTATTTTTATGCCATGTATGTGGCAATTAAAAAGACAAAATAAAAAAGAGGCTTAAAGCCTCTTTTTTATTTTTAAATGTCTGTTCGAGCGGACAATGATTATTTTATTTATCCAATTGAATCAAATCAATCTGACTGTCTTTTACTTTCTGATTTAACTGTTTTACATCGTTGTTAAATAACACATATAATTTTGACAATTCGGTATCAATATCTTTTGTGATTTCATTTTTAAAAGCAATTGCTTGGTCAGTTGGTTTGTAGGTTCCCATTCTTGTAAGCGAATTTAAATGCGCTAACTTGTTGTTTAATCTGATTGGGAAATTCAACGGATCTTGACCACTTTTACTTTTTGTTTGATATAAAGTCGTTTCAACTTTTGTAATCTTCTTTGTCAACTCATCTGCAAAAGACAACAATTCTTTATGTTTTACGTTGTCTTTAATTGAACTTTTTAGTGTTTTAATTTGCGCTTTTACTTTACCCACATTAATCAAGGCTTTATGTATTTCTGACATTTTGGTATTGATGTCATTGATAAAGTCGAATTGCAATTTCATATCTGCTAAAGAATTTTCTGAAACAGGATTTTTCAAAATGGTAAATGGTTTTTCTAAGGTAGTTTTATTTGCAGATAAACTCACAGTATAATTTCCAGGCAATGCCATTGGCCCATTTAAAGAAGCCCACCAAAGAATCATTCCTTTTACTTTTGTAGCATCAGGGTACATCATGTTCCAATAAAAAACATTACTGCCTTTATTCACAGATAATTTTTTCTCGTTTTCTTTTGTGTTAGGGTGTGTACTGAATTTTTGAATCACTTTTTTATTCGCATCATAAAATGATAATGAAATGGTATCTTTTTTAGAGAACTCATTTACATTAAAATAAACGGCAACTCCACCAGGGTGATTGGTTCCTTGTGTTTTAGAAGTTCTACCATTTCCGCCACTTAATTGATAACTCGCTTTTGGCGTAAATAAGGTCACTTTTTCTTTTGCAGTATTGGTTGTTAATTGGTGAATTGGCGTTAAATCATCAATAATCCAAAAAGCTCTACCTTGTGTAGCAGCAATTAAATTATCGTCTTTAATAGCCAAATCTGTGATAGGAACAATTGGTAAATTCAATTGAAATTGTTCCCAGTCATTTCCATCATTGAATGAAATATACATGCCTTTTTCTGTTCCTGCATATAACAATCCTTTGCGTTTTGGATCTGCTCTTAATGTTCTGGTAAAAGCTTCGTTATCAATTCCATTTACCAATAACTTCCAAGATTTTCCGTAGTTTTCAGTTTTGTAGATATACGGTTTGTAATCTCCAGATTTGTATTTGGTTCCGACAATATACACGCTTCCTTTTTTAAATGGATTGATTTCAATAGAATTGATCATCATCCATTCTGGCATTTTTTTAGGAGTCACATTTTCCCAGTTTTTTCCACCATCTCTAGTAACATGTACTAATCCATCATCAGAACCTGTCCAAATAAGATTTTTTTCTGTTGGAGATTCGGCAACAGCGAAAATAGTTCCGTAATATTCTACCCCAGTGTTGTCTTTGGTAATCGGTCCACCAGAAGGCCCTAAGGTTTTTGGATCATTTCTAGTTAAATCTGGACTAATTAACTCCCAAGATTGCCCTTCATTATACGTTACATGTAAATGATTTGATGCAGCATACAATTTGTTTGCTTGATTTGGAGAAAATAAGATTGGAAAATTCCATTGAAAACGATATTTAAAATCTTCAGCTCCATGTCCCATTGGATCATCTGGCCAAACATTTATGGCTCTAGACTCTCCTGTTTTATGATTTACTCTTGTTAGAAAACCACCATAACTTCCTCCATATACAATGTCATTATTAGTTGGATCAATAGCAATATGAGCGCTTTCTCCACCAGCGGTAGATTCCCAATCTCTATCTGTAATAAATCGACCTCCAGTTCTGTGAGAAATCCTTACGGTAGAGTTGTCTTGTTGCGCTCCATAAATTCTATACGGAAAATGATTGTCGGTGACAACTCTATAAAATTGGGCAGTTGGTTGGTTGTTCATAGTAGACCAATTGATTCCAGCATCAAAAGAAATTTGTGCACCACCATCATCACCAATAATCATTCGTTGATTGTCTTCTGGAGCAATCCATAAATCGTGATGATCTCCATGTGGAGCATTATACGTTTTGTATGTTTTTCCACCGTCAGTAGATTTATGATAATTTACATTTAAAATATAAATGATGTTTTCGTCTTTTGTGTCTGCATAAATACGTGTATAATACCAAGCTCTTTGTCTTAATTTACGCTCACTATTTATAAGTTTCCATGTTTTTCCAGCATCTTCAGATTTATAAACACCTCCATCTTTATTTTCTACTAATAGCCAAACAAAATCAGAATTCACAGGAGAAACTGCTACACCACCAATTCCCCATAGACCTTTTGGCAAGCCTTTATTTTCAGAAATATTTTTCCATGTCTCACCACCGTCAGTACTTTTCCATAATGCAGATCCATCTCCACCACTAGATAAACTATAAGGTGTTCTTCTAACATCCCAAGTTGTTGCGTATAAAACACGAGCGTTATTTGGGTCTATAACTAGATCAACAACACCAGCATCTTTGCTAGCAAATAAAACTTTTCTCCATGTTTCACCTCCATCTGTAGACTTATACACTCCACGTTCTTCAGAAGACTTGTATAAATCACCTAAAACACCCGCATATACAATATCAGAATTTTTAGGATGAATTCGAATTCTTGGAATATGTCTAGAATTTGGTAATCCCATGTGTTTCCATGTTTTTCCGGCATCTACAGTTTTCCAAATTCCGTCTCCAGAAGAAACATTCCCTCTAACCGTTACTTCTCCATTTCCAACATAAATAACATTATTATCCCATTCGCTAACGGCAACAGCGCCAACAGAACCACCAAAAAAGCCATCAGAAATATTTTCCCAAGAGTTTCCTGCATCGGTAGTTTTCCATACGCCACCACCAGTTGCTCCCATGTAAAATAAATTTGATTTTCCTGGAACACCAGTTACAGCAGCACTTCTACCGCCTCTAAACGGACCAATATTTCGCCATTTTATAGCACTATAATTTTCTTCAGAAAATTTGGTAGTATTCTTTTGTGCGTTAACTTTGTGGTTGGCAGCAATAAGAAGTATCGCCACAAATAAGATAATTTTTTTCATAAGAGTTAAGTTTGGTTATTGGCTTCTAAAATTACAAATTTTTAACGAAAACATTTTTGATTTTTCATCTTTCAGTACATAAAACAAAATTTAAGGCAGAAGTTTCAATTTCTGGTTCTAAAAGCGAATCGAATAGATTGTTGATTTTGAAACAATTACACCGCGCTTTAGAGATAGAAAATGTATCAGATTCAGATGATTCTAAGTATTTAGAAAAAGCGTTAAAAACATCAGATGGCATCCATTGATATTGGTCATGCTGGAACAGCGATGCGATTTTTAACGTCTTATTTTTCTATTCAAGAAGGTAGAGAAGTGGTATTAACTGGTTCTGAAAGAATGCAAAACAGACCGATTGAAATTTTGGTAAATGCTCTTAAAAAGTTAGGTGCGCAAATTTCTTATGAAAAGAAAATTGGATATCCACCAATTAAAATAAACGGAACTCAGTTAACAAAAAATAAAGTTCAAATACATGGCAATGTAAGTAGTCAATATATTTCTTCATTAATGCTGATTGCCTCTAGCTTACCAAATGGTTTAGAAATTGAACTATTAGATAATATAACGTCTGTTCCTTATATAAACATGACCTTAAGTTTATTGCAAGAAATCGGAATTGAAGCCAGTTTTTGTAGAAAATAAAATCAACATAAAACCTTTTTCTTTTTCCATACCTAAAAAGATAACAGTTGAATCTGATTGGAGTTCAGCTTCCTACTTTTATAGTATTATTGCTCTGAGTGAAATGGGTTCTGAAATTACGTTATCTTCCTATAGAAAAAATAGTTTACAAGGAGATTCTTGTTTGATAGAAATTTATAAGCATTTCGGAGTTGCAACGACTTTTAAAGAGAATTCTATAGTAATTTCTAAAGTCGAAAAAACAAAGAACAATCAATTAAAATTAGATTTAAAAAATGCGCCAGATATTGCGCAAACGATTGCTGTTACTTGTTTTGGACTAGGAGTAAACTGTGTATTAACAGGTTTACATACCTTAAAAATTAAAGAAACAGATCGATTGGTTGCTTTAGAAAACGAATTAACGAAACTAGGTGCAGATATATCTGTAACTGATCATAGTTTGGAATTAAAAACATCTTCAAAAATTAGATCAAACATTCAAATAGAAACCTATCACGATCATAGAATGGCAATGGCTTTTGCCCCATTAGCAATTAAAATTCCTTAATAATCTTAGATGCGAATGTGGTTACAAAATCGTATCGAAATTTTTGGAAAGACTTACAACAAATTGGTTTTCAAATAGACTCCAAATAAATTAAAAGGCAAAACACTTGACAACGCCTATCTTGATGTTGTATATTTGCCAGCATTCTTAGAAAAATAACTACATGAAATTATCGCATTTTAATTTTGATTTGCCAGAAGAATTATTGGCAAAATTCCCAGCAGAACACAGAGACGAATCTCGTTTAATGGTGTTAAACAGAAAAGAACAAACCATAGAACATAAAATGTTTAAAGACCTAATCGGTTATTTTGATGAAGGTGATGTAATGGTTTTGAATAACACAAAAGTATTTCCTGCTAGAATGTATGGAAATAAAGAAAAAACAGGTGCTCGTATTGAAGTGTTTTTGTTGAGAGAATTGAATACTGAGAATAGACTTTGGGATGTTTTGGTAGATCCGGCAAGAAAAATTAGAATCGGAAACAAATTATTTTTTGGAGAAGATGATAGTTTAGTAGCTGAAGTAATAGACAATACAACTTCTAGAGGAAGAACATTACGTTTTTTATTTGATGGTTCTTATGAAGAGTTTAGAGAAAAATTATTGGAATTAGGAGAAACTCCTTTACCAAAAGAAATTGACAGACCAGTAGAAGAGTCTGATACTGAACGTTACCAAACCATTTATGCAAAAAATGAAGGAGCCGTTGCTGCACCATCAGCAGGATTGCACTTTTCTAAACATTTAATGAAGCGTTTAGAAATTAAAGGAGTTGATTTCTCTGAAGTTACTTTGCATGTTGGTTTAGGTACTTTTGCTCCAGTTGAGGTTGAAGATTTATCAAAACATAAAATGGATTCTGAGCAAATTGTTATTTCTAACGAAACTTCAAAAAGAATTAATGATGCTCTGAATAAGAAGAAAAGAGTTTGTGCTGTTGGTACAACAGTAATGCGTACAATAGAATCTTCTGTGTCATCTAACGGAAGGTTAAATGCTTTTGAAGGTTGGACCAATAAATTTATTTTTCCTCCCTACGAATTTAGCATTGCAAACTGCATGATTACAAACTTTCATAAATCTAAATCTACCTTATTAATGCAAGCAGCTGCTTTTGGTGGTTACGATTTTGTAATGGATGCGTATAAAGTAGCAATCAAAGAAAAATATAACTTCTCTTCATACGGAGATGCGATGTTGATTATATAAAAACATCAAATTTTAAGATGATAAAACCTCACAAGTAAACTTGTGAGGTTTTGTGTATTTTTGCAACAAATGAAATGAGTTTTTACGAATTACATTTGATAAAAAGAGGATAGAAACAACAAATGAAACCCAAAAAGAAAGACATACGTGCTTTAACCAAAGAGCAATTACGAGATTTTTTTGTAGCAAATGGCGATAAAGCCTTTCGTGGCAATCAAGTCTATGAATGGTTGTGGGGAAAAGTTGTGCATTCTTTTGAGGATATGACCAATATTTCTATAGCAACAAGAGAAATGTTGCAAGAAAATTTTGTAATCAACCATATTGAAGTAGATAACATTCAACGAAGTAAAGATGGCACGGTAAAAAATGCAGTGCGTTTACACGATGGATTAGTGGTAGAGTCTGTATTGATTCCAACTGATACAAGAACTACAGCCTGTGTATCTAGTCAAGTTGGTTGTAGTTTAGATTGTAAATTTTGTGCAACATCGCGTTTAAAAAGAATGCGAAATTTAAATCCTGATGAAATTTACGATCAAGTAGCCGCTATCAACAAAGAAAGTTTATTGTATTACAATCATAAATTATCAAATATTGTGTTTATGGGCATGGGAGAGCCTCTTATGAATTACAATAATGTGATAAAATCGATTGAAAAAATTACCTCTCCTGAAGGGCTGGGTATGTCGCCAAAAAGAATTACAGTTTCTACATCTGGTGTTCCAAAAATTATTAAAAAAATGGCGGATGATGACGTAAAGTTCAATCTAGCTGTTTCATTACATTCTGCGATTGATGAAGTGAGAACTTCAATTATGCCATTTAATGCTACATTTCCATTAAAAGACTTAAGAGAGTCGTTAGAATATTGGTACGAAAAAACACAACGAAGAATAACTTACGAATATGTTGTTTGGGGCGGAATTAATGACCGAAAAGAAGATATTGAGGCATTGATTCAATTCTGTAGTTATGTGCCTTGTAAAGTCAATTTAATTGAATACAATCCAATTGATGATGGAGAATTTCAACAAGCAAGTCCACAGGAAATCAACAATTACATTTCAAATTTAGAAATGCACGGAATTGTGGTAAATGTGCGTCGTTCTAGAGGAAAAGATATCGATGCAGCTTGTGGTCAATTAGCAAATAAGTCTTAAAAGAATTTCAACTAATTTTCTTACTTTTACGTTTAAAACAAAGACCTCTCGACTCCGCTCGAGGAGACATAAATAATTTATGAAGCCTTTAGAGCAAATAAAACTTCCGATACAAAATGAAATGGAGCTTTTCGAAGAAAAGTTCAAAGCGTCGATGCTCACAAAAGTTCCGTTATTAAACAGAATTACCTATTACATTGTGCGAAGAAAAGGAAAACAAATGCGTCCAATGTTTATTTTTTTAGTGGCTAAAATGGTTTCTGATGGTGGTTTTGATGAACGAACGTATCGTGGAGCTTCTGTTGTAGAATTGATTCACACTGCCACTTTGGTTCATGATGATGTGGTTGATGATAGCAATAGAAGAAGAGGGTTTTTCTCTGTAAATGCACTTTGGAAAAATAAAATTGCTGTTTTGGTTGGCGATTTTTTATTGTCTAAAGGATTGTTGCTTTCTATTGATAATGAAGATTTTGATTTGTTAAAACTGATTTCTATTGCTGTTAAAGAAATGAGTGAAGGTGAATTATTACAAATAGAAAAAGCGCGTAAATTAGATATTACAGAAGCAATTTATTTTGAAATCATTCGCCAAAAAACAGCAACACTAATTGCTGCATGTTGTGGAATTGGAGCAGCCTCTGTAGGAGCAAATCAAGAAACGGTACAACAAATGCGTAAATTCGGAGAATACATCGGAATTGCGTTTCAAATTAAAGACGATTTGTTCGATTATTCTGATGAAAAAATTGGTAAACCAACCGGAATCGACATCAAAGAACAAAAAATGACATTGCCTCTAATTCATACACTAAATACGTGTTCAGAAAAAGATAAAGCCTGGATTATCAATTCGGTAAAGAAACACAATAAAGACAAGAAAAGAGTAAAAGAAGTCATCACTTTTGTAAAAGAAAATGGCGGAATTGACTACACAATTTCTAAAATGAATGACTACAAAAATAGAGCGCTTTCAATTTTAGAAAACTATCCAAGCTCTGCCTATAAAGACTCACTTATTCAAATGATTGATTACGTTGTTGAACGTAAAATATAAGACTACTTGTTACATTTTTTAAGCTTACTCGTTTTATAAATAAGTAAACTAATAAAACAAAGTGTAAGTTTGGATTGTTTAGTTACCAAGAACAAAAGTCGTTTATCTGCTTGCACTTTGTTGGTTTACGGAAAGCTTCAGTAATTCTTCTACAAAATCTCTTGTATTAGACAATCTTGGCACTTTATGTTGCCCCCCTAATTTTTGTTTTTGCTTAAGCCAATTGTAAAATAATCCTTTTTTAGCAACATGAATTTTCGGCAAAACTAAGGTCATGTTATGATATCTTTTGGCTTCATAGTCTGAATTTATTTCTTTTAAAGTTTGGTCTAAAACTTCCGTAAAGTACTCTAAATTACTAGGTTCTTTTTTAAATTCAATAACCCATTCATGTCCGCCACCAGAATTTGTAGTCATAAAAACAGGTGCAACTGTATAATCTGTAACAATGGCTTTTGTTTTTTTACAGGCTACTTTCAGTGCTTCTTCTGCATTTTCAATAATCAATTCTTCTCCAAAAACATTGATAAAATGTTTGGTCCTTCCTGTAATTTTTATACGATATGGATCTGTAGAGGTAAACTTTACCGTATCACCAATTAAATACCTCCACAAACCACCATTTGTAGTAATTACCAATGCGTAGTTTACATTTTTTTGAACTTCTGATAACGGAATTGCTTTCGAATTTTCTCCATCATAAGCATCCATTGGTATGAATTCATAGAAAATTCCGTAATCCAACATCAACAACAATTCAAATGAGTTGTTAATGTCTTGCAGTCCAAAACAAACCTTCGGAAGCATTATACGTTTCGTAATATTTAAAGTCGGGCTTCGGAATCAGTTTTTTGTATTGTTCTCTGTAAGGATTAAAATTGACGCCCCCATGAAAATAGACTTCTAAGTTTGGCCAAACTTCTAAAATATTGTCTTTCCCGGTTTTTTCTAAAACTCTATTCAACAATAATAACATCCAACTAGGAACACCCACCAAACTGGTAATATTTTCATGAATTGTTTCATCTACAATAGCATCCATTTTGCTTTCCCATTCGCTCATTAAAGCAGTTTCTAATTTTGGAGCAGAACTAAAATCTGCCCAAAAAGGCAAGTTTTCTGTAATGATTGCAGACAAATCTCCGAAATATGAATTATTGTTTTCATAAATTGCTGTACTTCCTCCTAATTTTAATCCTTTTCCTGTAAATAATTGGGTGTCTTCATTGTTGTTAATGTACAAACACAGCATGTCTTTTCCGGCTTTTAAATGACAATATTCTAGTGCTTCATCACTAACAGGAATAAATTTACTTTTGGCATTTGTAGTTCCACTAGATTTTGCAAACCATTTTATTGGAGTAGGCCAAAATATATTTTGTTCTCCTTTTCTGCAACGTTCTATAAGTGGTTCATAAGTTTCGTATTTCTGAATCGGAACGGCATTTGCAAAATCTGTATAATCTCTAATGGATGAAAAATAATGCTCTTTACCAAATTCTGTATTCTTTGCGGTATTTAATAATTTAAACAACAATTCGTCTTGAACATCTAAAGGGTACTTTAAAAACAACTCAATTTGATGCTTTCGTTTTTTTAAAAACCAAGAAATGATAGAGTTTACAAGTGGAAAAGACATTGGGTTAGTTGCTGTTTTAATTTATGATTACAAAATTCTTAAAACTTGCTTTTTTATAGTAAGTTTGTTTGTTGTCAATTAACAACGGAGTTAAAAATACTAAAAATAGTTTATGCAATATCAAGGAGTCCTAAAAAAAATGCCTACCGAAAATTTAGAAACGGTTCAATATTACTTAGAATTGAATGATGACTTCTTGCATATGAATCAATTGCTAGGAAAAACTATAGAAATGACGTTTGTAAAATACGAATGTTTAAACTGTCATTTAAACAAAGAAATTTACCGACAAGGATTTTGTAAAAGCTGTTTTTTTGAAATACCAACTGCCGGTGATTGGATTATGAGGCCAGAATTGAGTACAGCACATTTAGGGATTGAAGACCGAGATTTAGCCTATGAAAAGCAAGTACAATTAAAACCTCATATTGTGTATTTGGCAAATTCTAGCAATGTAAAAGTTGGTGTTACCAGAAAACAACAAGTTCCAACACGTTGGATAGATCAAGGAGCTCATGAAGCGATTGAAATTGTTGAAGTACCCAATAGATATTTAGCCGGAATTACAGAGGTTGCTTTAAAAAAACATGTTGCCGATAAAACCAATTGGCGCAAGATGTTGAAGAATGATGTTGAAGATGAAAATTTAGTAGAATGGAGAAATAAGTTAGCACAATACATTCCTGAAGAAGCCAAGGCGTATTTCATAGAAAACAATACGGAAACCAATTTGAATTTTCCTGTTGATAAATATCCGATTAAGCCAAAAAGTTTGAACTTGGTAAAACAACATTCTTATACTGGAAAGTTAGTGGGTGTAAAAGGACAGTATTTAATTTTTGAAGACGAAACCGTTTTTAATGTAAGGTCAAATGAAGGTTTGGTTGTTTCTATTTTAGTTGGTTAATTTCTCTTTAACGATTAATGTAAAAACTCGTTTTAATATTTTTTAGATACCGTTGGGTGAAGTATCTTTAATTCTTGGGTATTTCCAGTAATAATCAAAGCAGGTAGGGCATATAGAATGGCTTGAGTTGGCGGGCATTCTTTCTACCCACTCAGGTACCCAATCCCAAACTTCTTCTTGATCAACTCTTTGACATTTCCTGCAATTGCTGCATTGCGTAATAAACCCGGTTGACTGGAGGTAGTTTTTTGCAATAGCATCATGAGCTTTTCTACCTATTTGATCCATAGGTAAATTCACGAGTAACGAGTTAATTACGATAAGACCCTCTCCATTTTTCAGTGGATAAACACCTTGGTGAAACTTTCTAAATTCTTTGCTGCTGGAGCATTCATATTCATGTTGCCAAATTTCACCAGTTTCTAATACTTTCTTGTAGTTTTGAATATAAAAATCTTTAATCTCTCCCCTTAATGCTTCAATGATTGAAGTACCTAGAGGAAATTTGTGTAAATCACTTTCTTCAAAATTATTTTCTTTTAAAAAGCGAAACCAGCTAGGATTAAAATAAGTTAAATTTAAGTTTTTTGATAAGCCATAAATGGAATGTTTACTGTTTTCTAGAGTATTAAAGTCAAAACCTTTCAATGTAGTTAAAAAATCTTTTTTATACCTTTCCATTGTTTTTTATTACACCCTGTTATGTTATATATTGTAATCAGTAGTTAACGAAGTTCGCTAATTTTTTTGTAAGTATCAAGTTTTTTATTTTTGAGTTCCCAAATTAAAAATCCGTAAACAATTACATATTCTAAGGCTACAAACCACATGTTTTCTTTCCAAGGCGTGTTTGCATAAGCTTGATAACTCAATATAATTACCAAACTCCAAACGATTGGAAAACGGTATTTGGTAAAAACAGATAATAAAACTAAGGTTGCCAAATACCAAGGATGCATGGTTGTGGTGGTAAAATAATAAAAAGATAAACCAAAAAGCAAAGCAGTAATGAGCTCTTTTGGTTTTGTGTTTTTTCTAAAAAAAGTGATAAACCCTAAAAACACAATGGTTAAAACCGGAATTATTTTTCCAATAATTGCAATTTCATTATAGCCCCTAAAAAGATATCCAATTTCTCTAAATAGATAATAAAAGCTTGCATTGAATTCATAGTTTCTGAACCATAACCCGACTGAATTTAAATAATTATCAATTAATTCTGAGGAGTAAAAAGGCAAGAAAAATAGGAGTGAAGTTGAAATAACAATTACATAAAACAATACTAATTTTGTCATTCCTGCGAAGGCAGGAATCCATTTTTTGTTTTGTTTAGATTCCTGTCTATGCAGGAAAGACAACTTTTCATTATTAGTGGCTGAGTCAAGAGATCTTCCTACAAACCATTGATAAAACAATGGTAAAAACAACAAAGGAATCAACTTTACAGAAATTGAACAGGCTAATATTATTGCAGCCCAAATCCACTTGTTATTAAAAAGTACATACAGAGACCAAATTAAAAAGAACAACATCACCGGTTCAAAATGCAAATTACCAGTTAACTCAATAATGATAAACGGATTTAAAGCGTATATGAAAATATGATGAATAGGTAATTTTAATTTTTCTAAAATTCTTTTCCCGAAATACAGAATTCCAATATCCGCCAATATAATTTGAACTCTTAATGTAATTACAGAACCTAAAATACTCTTACCTGCAAAAAGAGCAGCTATAAAAAAACTGAGTTGATTTAAAGGTGGGTAATTTGTAAAATGACTTCCGTTTAAAGTGCCCATTCCGGCGTATAGTTCTGCTGCTTGTTGTATTGGGAATTCTTGTTGATTGATAAAATTTTTTGGTAAAAATAAATACGGATTAAATCCTTCAAAGAGCATTCGCCCATCCCAAATAAAACGATAAAAATCTTGAGATAAATTGGGTATAGAAAACAAGAAAATCAGTCGAAATAAAACCGATATGGTTGTTAATAATTTGATGTTTTCTTTTCCTTTTTTCAACAAATAAAAAGAAGTTGCAAAAAGCGAAACATATAAAAAAAGCAACTGGGTAAACTGTGTTCTTTCTATGATAAAAGCAACATAAAAGTAAAGGATTGTAGTGAGAAAAAAAGCAATTAGTAACCCTGTATTTTTTCTACTTAACATCATTATGCTTTAGAAAAAATTGATTTAAAAAACACATATCCAAATCCGAAGAATAACATGAGATGAAATGGAAATAGCCCAAAATCACCTCCTTGATCTCCAACCACAAAAGCACTGTATATTCCAAATACAAAATACAACGCCAATAAGCCTTCCAATATTACATGCGCAGAGGGTTTTCTCTTAATATACTTGTTGTTTTTCCAACTATCTTTTAATGAATTGATATTGAATTTTGGTGTTCTAATAAAATCACTTTTTATACCAAAATGCCCTTCTAAAACAGCAATAGAGTTGTGTAAAGAAAATCCCATTGCAATAGAAAAGAAAGCGAAAAAAGTAGCAATATATTTTAAAAAGTTTTTGACTCCTCTACCATAAATATTTCTAAACATATACCAATAGCAAATAAAAAAGATAAGAGAGCTTATTACAAAGAAACTCATCAAATAGAAGTAGTTTTTTAAATGAGCGTATTCATTTTTTATATACAACATGGGTATGCTTAAAATGGCTACAATTAAAACATTTA
This sequence comes from uncultured Polaribacter sp., assembly GCA_943788865.1. GTDB lineage: Bacteria > Bacteroidota > Bacteroidia > Flavobacteriales > Flavobacteriaceae > Polaribacter. The sequence goes on from CALSRX010000004.1 coordinate 428,355, forward strand.
AAAACATGGTACTATTTAAGAGGTGTAAAATTGCATGCATTTTTGTTTTTAAAGTCACTTTTTTAGTTGACAAAACTCGTCTTGCCATTTTTTGAAAATTTTCTGCCCCACCTTTATTCCATCTGAATTGTTGAGATCTAGCAGCGCTAATCACTACAGGTAATTCTGCAGGAGTTTCTACTTGCTCTAAATATTTAAATTTCCAATTTTTTAATTGTGCTCTATAGCTTAAATCTAAATCTTCGGTTAATGTATCACCTTCCCAATTCCCTGCATCATAAATGCATTCTTTACGCCAAACACCCGCAGTTCCATTAAAGTTGATGAAATGCCCTTTGCTATTTCTACCCACTTGCTCTAAGGTAAAATGTGCGTCTAAAGCAAAAGCTTGTATTCTTGTAAGTGTAGAATAATTTCTATTGATATGTCCCCAACGAGTTTGTACCACACCAATTTCTGGGTTTTTGAAATACGGAATGGTTTCAAGTAGCCAATTTTCTTTGGGTAAAAAATCGGCATCAAAAATGGCAATAAACTCTCCTTTTGCTTGTTCTAAACCTGCTTTTAAAGCACCGGCTTTAAACCCTTTTCGGTTGCTTCTGCAAATATGTTGAATGTCTATTCCTGTTTTTTGCAATGCTTTAATTTGAGTTGCTGTAGAATTTACAGATTCATCTGTAGAATCGTCTAAAACCTGAATTTCTAATTTTTCTTTTGGGTATTTTAACTTTACAATGTTGTTTAGTAAGCGTTCCATCACATACAGTTCATTGTAAACAGGAAGCTGAATGGTTACTAAAGGAATTTCATCTGAATTTGAAAAATCAAACATGTCACAGGTTTCTTCCTTTTTTTGAGCCTTTAAATAATTAAACAACAGATTGAGTTGCGAAATGGCGTATATAAAAATAAGCACCAAAGCAATCATGTAAATCGAAATAATAAAGTACGCAACAACAATCATTTAAAACTATATTTAAAAATCCAGCCTAGAATTTTAATTCCGGCCATTATACTTCCTTTTAAAGTTCCAGAAACTTTAGAAACCCCAATTCTATTTCTGTATTTCATTGGTATTTCTATATATGTTAACTTTTGTTTTAATGCTTTTAATTGCATTTCAACAGTCCAACCATAGGTTTTGTCTTCCATGTTTAAATCCAAAAGCTTCGTGTATTTAATTGCTCTAAACGGACCTAAATCTGTAAATTTTGCTCCAAAAAAGAGCTTCATTAAAAATGTTGCTAGCCAATTTCCGAATACCTGTTGAGGTGTCATAGAACCTGCTTCTCGTAAGCTTTTTACTCTAGCGCCAATTACAAAATCTATATTATCATTGATAATTGGATGTACTAATGCTGTTAATTGTTCTGGATAATCAGAATAATCGCCATCTAGAAAAACAATAATATCTGGTTTTATTGCCTGCTTTGCAACATAATCCATTCCTTTTAAACAAGCAAAACCATATCCTTTTCTGTTTTCTTGTAAAACAGTTGCTCCAGCATTTTTAGCATTCTCTTCTGTTTGATCAGTTGAGTTGTTACTTATCACAATAATTTCATCAACCATAGACGGAATGTCTTGAATAACTTTTGCAATGGAATCTTGCTCGTTATAAGCAGGAATAATGACTTTGATGACTGACATTGATTTTTTTAATTTGTGGTAAAAATACGATAGTATTTTTATTGTTTGTTTACGAACTTCATTAAATCAACATCATTGCCTAACAAAATATCAGTTGGATTGATGCGTCCTTTTTCTGGACCGTTTTCTAGTTTTAAAACACCACGCGGACAAACAGCAGAACAAATTCCGCATCCAACACAACTAGATCTTACAATATTTTCACCCTTCTGTGCATAAGCTCTTACATCTATTCCTTGTTCACAATAGGTAGAACAATTTCCGCAAGAAATACATTGTCCGCCATTTGTTGTAATTCTAAAACGAGATTTAAAACGTTGTACCAACCCTAAATAAGCAGCTAATGGACACCCAAATCGGCACCAAACACGATTTCCGAAAATTGGATAAAACCCTGTTCCAATAACACCAGCAAACCAAGCTCCAATTAAAAAACTATACGAATCTTTTATCCATTGCGAATTGATTCCTAAAAACGATTGTGCTCCTGTAAAATAACAATACAATGTTACAAAGGTCATCACTAAAGAGAATACTAAAACTCCATGAACTAACCAGCGTTCTAATTTCCATGCCTTTAAAGTTTTGTTAGAATGTTGTCTGTAAGGATCGCCTAATGTTTCTGCCAATCCACCACAGCCACAAACCCAAGAGCAATACCAACGTTTCCCAAAGAAATATACCATTACCGGTACAATAACGAGGGTTAGTACAATACCCCACACTAAAATAAAAAGTCCGATTGCACCGCTACTATTTAAGGTGTCTAAATTCCAATCAAAAAAGAAATCATAATCTAAAGGAAACGCATTTTTAAAATCATAGCCAGGCATGTTTAAGCTGGTCATAATTTCTGGAATTAAGAAAGCAAATACAATTTGAAAAAACAACACAGACGTTGTGCGTATAAGTTGATATTTATTATAACGGTATTTAATGTACATTCTTGTAGCCATTACTAACATAATTGTACAATACAAAAATCCGTATACAAACCATTGCGAAGCTAGACCACCATTTAAAAATTTGCTAATAGGATCAAAAATAAAAGTCCAATTCACAACATAATCTGGCATAAAATATAAAACGAGATAGAAAGAAACTAAATAGAATAGTACCAACCAGGCAATCCAACCTCTATTTGTACTCGATTCTAAATAAATGCCATTGTTTTTAATTCCTGGTCTTCCAAGCGTTTTAAAGTTTGGTAAAATAAATAGAAGGGCTCCAAAAATGGCCAATCCAAAAGTAAGCCACCAAACTAAAACAGCATTTTCTTTTACAAAACCAGTACCTGCAATTTTTGCCAAATCAAAACTTAAGGTATGTGGTTTTCCATAAATTTTATATTGATATTGTGCTCCTTTTTTATCCCAATTTTTTTCAGCATCGTATTTAGAAATCAATGCATCATAATGTTCATTAGAAGTTTTGAAAGCATTCCGTACGCGATTTGAAAATTCGAAAATAGTTAAATTTTCAGAGGTTACGATTGCCTTTTCTAGCTCACTTTTAATTAGCTCATTTTTATAGTTTTTTTCTTTAAGATAGGTGTCTAACTCATCGGATGTTAAGTGAAATGAGCCCGTAAAAATAGTTCCCGTAAAAACAGCTAGACCTATTAAAAAAACGATTAAACCTAAGTTTTTTATTGCTTTCATACTACTTATGCGCTAAAAATTTGTGCCCAGCTTTTTTTCTTAAGTTGGATGTTTGTATGGTGTTCTTTATTGAATTTTGCTACTATTTCTGGTTCGTGAAGTTTGTAAAACTCAGGATCAAAGTTGGCATCTGCTAAATGTTCTAATACATATTCAATCGTTTGTTTTTCATCTAAAACGCGATTGAAAAAATCGTGTCGCATTCGTATTCCGAAGGTGTTAATTCCAGTAAATTGGTTGGTATTTTTGTCATAATTGATATGAATACATTTTTTACCACTTTCATGTTCCCAATAAAAACGAGCTTCATTTTCTTTTGATTGAGCCCAAACCCAACCATAGGTTTGATATTCGATGTCAAAGAATTTAGCCGAGTTAAACCAATGTCCAGGCTTGTATGCAATTCTATTTCCACAGATGGTTTGCGCCACCGTTTCTCCCATCATTCTTCCTGTATACCAAACAGCTTCTATAGGCTTTCTTTGTCCGATACTTTCATGCTGTTCAGCACAATCTCCAATAGCGTAAATGTTAGGTGTATTGGTTTCTAAAAACCGATTCACTTTTACACCTCTACCAATTTCTAGATCCGAATCTTTTAAAAAATCAACATTAGGTGAAACTCCAGCGGTTAACCCTACCACATTACACTTAATTTCTTCCCCCGTTTCGGCAATGATTACTGATTTTACATTTCCGTTTTCATCAGATTTGATTTCTTGTAAATTAACGCCCAAACGTAAATCAATACCATTGTCTGTAATTTCTTTATTAATGATTGCAGATTCTTCTTTTGGTAAAACACCATTCCAAAAACTTTGCTCCCTTACTAAAAAGGTAACAGGAATCTTTCTGCTATGTAGCATTTCTGCCAATTCTATTCCGATTAATCCACCACCAACAATTACAGCACGTTTACAAATAGAATTGTTAGGTGCATATTTTTCTAAATTTTCTAAATCCTGTTTATGATACATTCCTAGAACACCTTTTAAATCTTGACCTGGCCATCCAAATTTATTGGGTTTAGAACCTGTAGCAATAATCAGTTTATCATAACTTAATTTTTCGCCGTCAGAAAACTCAATTTCATTCAATTTAGAATGTACTTTTGTAACAAACCCTTTTTTAAGATTGATGCGATTTTTATTCCAAAACCAAGGTTCATAAGGCTGTGTGTGTTCAAACTTCATGTGCCCCATATATACGTACATGAGCGCCGTTCTAGAAAAAAAATAATCAGTTTCTGCAGAAATAATTGTAATTTCTTTGTCTGAGTTTTTCCGGATATGTCTAGCTGCAGTAACACCAGAGATTCCATTTCCTATAATAACAATGTGTTCCATAAACTTGTTTGATGGCTATTCTGTCGATGCGTAAGTTACAAACTTAAAAAGATAATTTAATTTAGAATGGTTATAGATAAATAAGAAGTTTTTCACTTTGTAAAAATTCTTAATATTTAACAAATGTTTGATGGTGTTATTCTAAAAAATACTATAATTTAGGAGTTATGAAAACCAAATTATTACTGATTTTTTGTCTTGCGTTTTTTCAGTTTTCTTTTTATGGTCAAAACAAGAAAATAAACGGAATAAGCTTTGTCGCTTCGCGTTCTGCAATTGATTCAAAGCATGTTAAGCCAGTTTTGGAAGTGAATGGAAATTATGTAGCATTAATGCCTTTTGGTTTTTTCAGGGATATGGAAAATCCAAAAATCATATACAATTCAAATCGACAATGGTTTGGAGAAACTAGAAAAGGATTAGAACATTACGCAAAAGAATTTAAGAAAAGCAATGTAAAATTAATGATCAAACCTCAACTATGGGCTTCAAGAGGTTTATACACGGGTTATATAGAAATGAATTCTGAAGAAAATTGGAAGATTTTAGAAGAATCTTACGAGAAATTTATGTTAGAATTTGCTGATATTGCTCAGAAAATAAATGCAGATATTTTATGTATTGGTACAGAATTAGAAAAATTTGTTACCAAAAGACCAACTTATTGGAATCAATTAATCGTAAAAATTAAGAAAATTTATAAAGGTAAATTAACCTATGCCTCAAATTGGGATGAGTTTAAAAGAGTGCCTTTTTGGGATAAAATAGATTATATAGGTGTTGATGCTTATTTTCCTTTAAGTGATAAAAAAACACCTTCTGTCTTAGATTTTGAAAAAGGTTGGAAACCACATAAAGAGCAAATATTAAAGATTCAACAAAAATTTAACAAACCAGTTTTGTTTACCGAATATGGTTATAGAAGTGTAGATTTTAATGGTAAAAAACCTTGGGAATCAAATCGATTAGAAGGAGCTGTTAATTTAGAAGCACAGAAAAATGCAACCCAAGCTATTTTCAATCAGTTTTGGAAAGAGAGTTGGTTTGCTGGAGGGTTTATTTGGAAATGGTTTCATAATCATGAAAATGTTGGTGGTGAAAAGAACAACAGGTTTACACCACAAAACAAACCTACAGAAGCTTTGATAAAGAAATTGTATAAAATCAATTAAGAATAAAAAACTCAAAACATGATAAATGTTCTAATTTAGAATAAATCAATAACTTAAATTTGTTTTTATTCAAAAAGCATTCATCATGAAAAAAGTTATTGTTCCTATAGATTTTTCAGAACATTCAGAGCATGCATTAAAAGCTGCAGCACTTTTAGCTAAAAGAAATAATATTGAAATTGTTGCCTTGCATATGCTAGACTTAAATATAGCTTCATTAAGCGATAGCGCAAGTGATATCCAAGCACAGTCTGTTTTTTATTTAAAATTAGCTGAAAAAAAAATCAAAACTTTTTTAAAGAAAGAGTATTTAAAAGGACTAAACGTTACTCCTGTTATCAAGCATTATTTGTCATTTAGAGAAATTAATGAAATAGCTGAAGAGGTAAAAGCCGACTTAATTGTAATGAGTTCTCATGGTGTAAGTGGTATAAAAGAAATTTTTGTTGGCTCTAATACCGAGAAAGTTGTCAGATTTGCAACTATTCCTGTTTTAGTTTTAAAAGAAGAGTTGTTTGATTTAAATTTTGAAGATGTTGTGTATGCTACTGATTTTTCTGAAGAATCAATTCCGGCATATAAAAAAGCGCTACAGTTAATAGATTTTTTTGGGGCAGAATTACACTTGTTATTTGTAAATACGCCAAACGATAAGTTTAAAACTTCTACAGAAATGAAAGAAATGGCTGCTAATTTTTTAAATAAATCCGATCAGGATATCAGTAAACTTAAAGAAATTACTTTTGAATGTGAATCTACTATTGAAAAAGGAATTATAAGATTTTCGGATAGAATAGGGGCAGATTTAATTGCTGTAAGCACACATGGTAGAAAAGGATTGTCTCATCTCTTTGAAGGAAGCGTTGCAGAAGATTTAAGTAATCATTCTATGTTGCCAGTAGTTACAATAAAAATATAAATTTAAGTGGTTAAACACTGATGTTTTAGCAACACCCACCACCATCATAATGGAAAGTAGATTCGCTAATAAAAACATCATCTCTATTTAAAGCTGCAATTTGACCAGCTGTTTTATCACAAATAGCTAGAGGCTGGTTTTTCAATAAAATGTGTCCAGCTTTGTCATCAAAATATTCTTCATTCCCAAAATATATGGCAGCTTTTCCAGTAAAAACACAGGGTCCATCTGCTGGCATCGGATCTTTGATTGCAGCAACTTCAATAGATTCTATGTAAATTAACTCGTCTGTTGGATAATTTTTTGGATCTAAAATCCGGTACGGTTTTCTAGCTCTGATTTCTATAGTTCCAAAACCTGCATCTGTCAATGCTTTTACATAATCTGCAATTGTTAAACTTCCAGACAAACACAATGCACGCAAACGTTCGTCATTGCGTAATGTTTCATTCATGGGTTGCTCACAAGTTGGATCACTCATGACCAAACGTCCATGAGGTTTTAAAACTCTGTACATTTCTGAAATGGCTTTTTGCAAATCGTCTTCTTTAAAAATATTGAACAAACAATTCTGAGCAGCAACATCAATCGAATTGTCTTCAACGGGTAAATTCATGGCATCACCTTTTCGTAAATCAACAAATTCGCTTTTAAACCAATCGTTTTGTTCTTCTGCAATTTTAAAATTTTTACGAGAAGCTTCTAGCATTTCATCGACAACATCCAGCCCAATGACACCTCCTTTTTGTCTATTAAAATAAGCGAATTGTAACAATTCCATTCCGCCACCAACACCCACATACAATAGTTGAGGGTTGTTTGTTAAATCACGTGCATGCACCGTAGAACCACAACCGTAATTCATTTCTTGCATGATTTTAGGAATCTTTAATCCAGGTAATTCCCAAATAGGGTTAGTTGTGCAACACAATCCAACATCTGGTGTTAAGGCTGCTTCTTTATATACGTTATGTGTAGTTTCTAGGTAACTCATTTGTTATTTTGTTTGTCATTGCGAGGAAGTATGACGTGGCAATCTCATAAATAAGATTCCTTCATTACATTCGGAATGACGTTGTTAAACTATTTTAATTAGCTCTTTAAATAAAGTAATAATTTTTGGTTCTGCCTCACCAGCAACGGCAATAATTTCTGCAATATCAACTGGCTGTAAATTTTTTGGATCACATTCGTCTGTTAAAACCGAAATTGCGGCACAAGGCAAATCTAATTGTTTGGCAACGATCACTTCTGGAACAGTACTCATTCCAACAGCATCAGTTTCTAGTATTTGTAACATTCTATATTCTGCTCTCGTTTCTAATTGCGGCCCAACAACACTAGTGTATACACCAACTTTCAAATCGATGTCGTTTGCTTTCGCAATTTCTTGCAGTTGGGTATTCATTTTTTTAGAATAGGGCTCTAACATATCGGCAAAGATATTTCCAAAATCATTGGCGCCTTTAAAAGCTAAAGGAGAACTTCCTTGCAAATTGATGTGATCTTCAATCAGCATTAAATCTCCTTTTTTGTAATTTAAATTGATTGCTCCAGCAGCATTTGAAATCAATACCTGTTTAATTCCTAAACCGTGCATGGTTCTAATTCCGTAGGTAACTTCCCAAAGGCTATATCCTTCATAAACATGAAAACGCCCAGACATTACAATAACTTTTTTACCAGATAAGTTTCCGTAAATCAATTTTCCAGAATGAAACTCAACTGTTGCTTGCGGAAAATTTGGAATATCTTCATAGGCAATTTCTTTTTCAATATCGATTTCATCCACTAGTTTTCCTAAACCAGTTCCTAATACTACACCAACCTCAGGATGTATAATTCCGTTTGCTTTTAGAAAATTTATGGTTTCTTGTAGTTGCTGTTTTTTCATCTTATTGCTGAACTTGTTTTAGTATATTTTGTTGAACAATTTCTTGAATATCAGGATTCTTTTTACAAAAATCTGAATTTATTAAATCTTCAAAAGTATCTATATCATTTAAAACTTCAAGAATTCCAATTGATTTTTGTTGTTCTTTTAATTGTGATAAAGTTATCGCTAATAATTCAGATTGACTCCAAGGTTTATTTTGAAAAATGGAGGTATTCATTTTAGACATTCCGACAAGGTAATAACCACCATCTTCTGCTGGTCCAAAAACAACATCATTATGATGTAAGCTTTCAAAACCAGATTCTATAATTTCTTTTGAAATATCAGGTAGGTCAGATCCAATTAATAGGATGTTTTCATATCCCAAATAAAATCCATTTTGAAAGGCATTTTGCATTCTAATTCCCAAATCTTCCCCTTGTTGAACAAACTTTTTGTCATTTTTCCATTTTGAAGGGATGATGACGTCAGAAAAACAAATATGCTTATCTGCAGCAATTTTTGATGTAGCATTTTCTGTAATATCTACCAATTCGGCATACACTTTAAAAGCAGCAACATCACCAATAGTTTTAGCTAAGCGTGTTTTTACTTTGCCTAGGATGCTATTTTTTACAAAAACAATTAATAGATTTTTTTTCATGATTTATGCGACAACTCCTTGGCAACTACTTCCAGCTCCGGCTGTACAGCCATAGCAATGTTGATTGATACTAATATCTCTATTTTGCAACAATTCTTCGTTGTATTCAGAAATGTGTTTTATGGTGCTATTTACTTTTAAATTCAACATTTGATTAAAATCGCAGTCGTATAAGAATCCATCCCAACTAACAGAAATGGTATTGGTACACATTACATTTTTAACCGCTAAAGGATTATATGCTTCTACCAAAGCAAACATATAATCTTCATAATTATCTGAAGCAATCAAATAATCTAAAAATCGACTAATTGGTAAATTGGTAATGGCAAATAATTTGTTGAAATCAATATTAAATTCTTCTTTTAAGGCTTTTTTAAAATCGTTTTCTAAGGCTTGTTGATCTCCTGGTAAAAATGCTCCAGAAGGATTGTATACTAAATCTAATGTTAATGACGAGTCTTTCATCCCATACCCCACATCATTCAACATTTGCAATGCTTTGATAGATTTATCAAAAACACCATCTCCACGTTGTTTGTCTGTTTTTCCACGTGTCCAATGTGGCATCGAAGAGACTATATGTACATTGTGTTTTTTGAAAAATTCAGGCAAATCGTAATATTTTTTATTGGCTCTAATAATGGTCAAATTAGAACGCACAATAAAATCTTTGACACCAACTTTAGAAGCTTCTTCTACAAACCATCTAAAATTAGGGTTCATTTCTGGTGCGCCGCCAGTCAAATCTAAGGTATGAGCGCCTGTTTTTTTGATGACCTCTAAACATTGATTCATGGTTTCTAGGGTCATAATCTCTTTGCGGTCTGGACCAGCATCTACATGACAATGTGCACATACTTGATTGCACATATAACCTAAATTTAGTTGTAAAATTTCTAATTTATTTGGGTGTAAAGGAAACTGATTTGTTTCTTTTATCTTGTTCGCAAAAGTGGGCAACTCGTATTTAAAAATTCCGTTTGATAGAATTTCTATTTGCCGTTGCGTATTTGCTAAATCGTTATTTCTTGCTAAAAGAGATTTTTTCATGTATGCTGAACTAGTTTCAGTATCTTTTTATGAGATCCTGATTTTCATCAGGATAAGCGATTCATACAATTTTGTAAAAACAAAATTGGTTTTCTGCTTACATTTCTAATTTATTCACTTTGTTCATCATTTGAACTCCCATTACTAAAGTTGCTCCGCTTTTTATTGCGGCCCCAACATGTACTGCTTCCATCATTTCCTCTTTTGTAATTCCTCTTTGTAAACCATCTTTTGTATAGGCATCAATACAGTACGGACAATGCTCTGTGTGGGCAACAGCCAGAGCAATTAACGATTTTTCTTTTGCGGTTAAAGCACCTTCTTCAAATACTTTTCCGTAATAATCAAAAAATTTATTTCCTAGTTCTTCGCTCCATTCTGTAATCTTTCCAAACTTTCTTAAATCAGCTGGATCATAATATGATTTTGACATGTTATTTGTTTTATTCTTAAAAAAATAAAGATACTATTTTCCGATTAAACTCCAATCCTATTCTAAAAAACCAATTTTCTGTTTTTTTTGATTTTCATTTTAACGAATCTAAGTATAATTTGAGTTTTAGACGGAGTAATTTTGCTTTGTTTACAAAGTAAAGGTTAAAAAATCAATCAATGATTTCCTCTCCAATTTTTAGATTGAATTTCCTTCTAAATAGATATACTAAAAGATATAAAACGGGCGTGTCTAATGCTGCAATTAGTATTTTAAATAAGAATCCGCTTAACAATAAGCCAACAAAAATTTCCCAAGGGAGTACGTTAAAAGAGCACAATAAAAACAAGACCGTAAAGGTGTCTATAAATTGAGATGTAAAGGTTGAAAAGTTATTACGTAACCATAAATGCTTACCGTTGGTTTTCTTTTTCCAAAAATGAAAAATACGAATGTCAATAAATTGGGCAGCTAAATAGGCTAGCATAGAAGCAAGAACAGCTAAAGGAGATAATCCGAAAACTCTAGAAAAAGTGCCATCATCTATGGGTGAGTTAGAAATTGCGGGAGCTGCATTTGAAATTAAGATAATCAACATAGAAAAAAATGAAGCGAAAATTCCAGCAATTACAACTTGATTTGCTTTTTTCTTACCATAAATTTCGGATAAAACATCTGTAATTAAAAAGGTAATAGGGTAGGGTAAAATTCCAACAGATATTTCAAAACGATAGATACCAAAAGGTTCCCAATAAAAAAACTTTTGAAATATCAAGTTAGAAGTAACTAATGAAGCGATAAATAATGCCGCTAAAATTAAATAGATAACTTGAGCAGATGATTTTTGGTTGGCAGTCATTTAACGAAGTTACTAATTTCCTGTGATTTTAAAAATTTGTATGTTTGCAACTTTAAATAAAAGACAAAGTGGAATCGTTTTTTAACGATTGCATCAGAAAACAAAAAAACAAATAGAAAAGTAAATATGAAAGCATATATTTTTCCAGGTCAAGGGGCTCAATTTTCAGGAATGGGTTTAGATTTATACGAAAAATCTACAATCGCTCAAGAGTTATTTGAACAGGCCAATAAAATTTTAGATTTTGCAATTACAGATATCATGTTTGAAGGAACTGCAGAGCAATTAAAAGAAACAAAAGTAACTCAGCCAGCTATTTTTTTACACTCTGTAATTTTAGCAAAAGTTTTAGGAGATGCTTTTAAGCCAGAAATGGTAGCAGGACATTCTTTAGGAGAAATTTCTGCATTGGTTGCAAACGGAGTCTTGACTTTTGAAGATGGATTGACATTAGTTTCTAAACGTGCTTTAGCAATGCAAAAGGCATGTGAAATCCAAAAATCTACAATGGCTGCAATTATTGGTTTAGAAGATAAAATAGTTGAAGAAGTGTGTACAGAAATTGATGGTGTAGTCGTTGCAGCAAATTATAATTGCCCTGGGCAATTAGTGATTTCTGGCGAAGTTGAATCTGTTGAAAAAGCTTGTGAAGTCTTAAAAGGAAAAGGAGCAAAAATGGCTGTAGTGTTACCAGTTGGTGGCGCGTTTCATTCACCAATGATGGAGCCAGCAAGAGAAGAGCTAGCTGCTGCAATTGAAGCGACAACTTTTAGTCAGCCAACTTGCCCAGTATATCAAAATGTTACGGCTACTGCAGTTACAAACCAAGATGAGATTAAGAAAAATTTAATGGTTCAGTTAACGGCTCCTGTTAAATGGACACAAACAATTCAGCAAATGATAGCTGATGGAGGAACTGAGTTTATAGAAGTTGGTCCAGGAAAAGTGCTTCAAGGATTGATGCGTAAAATTGATAGAAATGTAGCTGCAAGTGGAGCTGCTTTTGAATAATAAAATAGTATTTAAAATTAAAACCCACTGAATTTCAGTGGGTTTTTTTATTTTTTACTTAGAGAGTAAGCAATCTTCACAATCTTTAATTTCACCATAATACGTTTCTCTGTATTTGTGAAGTGTTTCTAAAGGAATAATGTTTAAAAACGTTTTTTTAATGTAGGTAACTCTTGTGTGTAGTCTACCCATTTTTGGGGTAAATCTTTTTTCTAAACGAGTTTCTCTTTTAATTTTAATCAGTTTCATGTTGTCTTTTATCATTAAATTAATAAGGTGTAAAGATACGTACATGAACGCGCCGTGTCAATTGTAAAATGTTAAAACATTAATTTACAGCTCATTAATATTATATTGAAAATGAGATTGGGTAATTATTGAAGATATGTTAATTATATGTAGTTTTGTTTAAGTATTTCTTATGTAAAAACGGTTGTTTTTTCATTAAAAACACCTAAAACTGCTTAAAAATGAGCAAAAAATGCTAAAAAAAGTTAAAAATTGAATGTTTTTGTAAAAAATGGTTTTCTAAAACCATTTCTTTCTTTTGAAATAGATTAACATTCCAACAGCAATGACCAACATAACTCCCAACATGATGAAGTAGCTATATTTGTAATGCAGTTCTGGCAAAACATCAAAGTTGGTTCCGTAAATCCCTGCTATAAAAGTAAGAGGGATAAAAACTACTGAAAATACAGTTAAGAATTTCATAATGTCATTCAACTTTGTACTCATTGAGGTATGATAAATATTTAATTGATCGGATAATATTTCTCGATAACTGTCAGAAATTTCTATTGCGTGATTGATGTTATTTTGTAATTCTTTAAAATGAATATGGTTTTTATGATTGATAAAATCAGAATCTATTTTTGTTAGATTTAATAACATTTCTCTCGTTGGTAAAATGTTTTTCCTTAAATAATTTAATTCTTTTTTGTGAGTATTTATACTATCTATAATAGATTTATCTTGGTTTTGTAATAGTTCTTCTTCTAGGTTTTCAATTTTATCTCCAAGTACACTTAAAATATAAATGTAATTATCAACAACTACATCTAATAAGGCAAAAAGTAAATAATCTGGACCAGAACTGATAATTCTTTTTTTCTGTTTACGAATGCGATTTCTTACCGGTTCAAAAACATCACCCACTTTTTCTTGAAATGAAATTAAAACAGATTTGGTTACAATTAAGCTGAGATTTTCAAATGAAATTAAGTTGCTTGTTTCGCTAACCTGTAGCATTTTTATGGATAAAAATAAACAATTATCATGCTCTATTACTTTTGGTCTTGAATGTGCATTCATTACATTGGCAATAATAAAATTGTCAAATTGAAAACCATCTGCAATTTCTTGCATTATAGTTGTTTGGTCAATTCCGTCTACATTAAACCAGGTTGTAGATTTTTTTTCCTGGTAGGCAAGGGCTTCTTGGATTGAGTTAATTGGAATTTCTTCTAGATTATATTTGTCGTAATCGATAATTCGAAGTACGGTTTTTTCTGTCTTTTTTTTACCAATAAAAATCAATTCATCAGGAGATGCACCTATTTCATTTTGCTGTTTTTTTATAAACCTAGCCATAGAAAGATTAATTTAAGAACCTAACATTCGTAAGATTCGTATGTGAAAGATAATTTTTTTATTTAAAACAACACGAATTAGTGTTGTTTTAATTGCCATTTCCAAGCTGAAGTTAGAGCTTCTTCTAGGCTTTTTTCTGTTTTCCAGTTTAGTTCTTTATTAGCAATAGTTGTATCTGCGTATGCAGCAGTAACATCTCCTTCACGTCGGCCAACAATTTTATAATTTAATTTCTTTCCAGAAACATTTTCAAAAGTTTTAATGACTTCTAAAACAGAGCTTCCTTTGCCTGTTCCTACATTAAAAAATTCAAAATTTGCTTTATTCTTCTTGTTGATAAGCCTTTGAAGAGCAGCAATATGCGCTTTTGCTAAATCGACCACATGTATATAATCACGAATAGCTGTACCATCTTTTGTAGGATAATCATCGCCAAAAACAGAGAGTTCTTTTCTAATTCCTGCTGCAGTTTGTGTGATAAACGGAATTAAATTTTGAGGAACGCCTAAAGGTAATTCTCCAATTTTTATGCTGTCATGTCCGCCAATCGGATTGAAATATCTCAATGCAATTGCATTTAAATTGTAGGCATTACAGCTTTCTTTGATAATTTCTTCTCCTATTTGCTTGGTGTTTCCGTAAGGAGATTCTGCAGGTTTTGTAGGTGCATTTTCTGTAATAGGTAATTCATCAGCTTGACCGTAAACAGTACAAGAAGAGCTAAAAATAAAGTTGTCTAGTTTTCTATTTTTCACCTCTTGTAATAAATACACCAAAGAGCCAACATTGTTTTCGTAATAATCTAAGGGTTTTTGCACACTTTCACCAACGGCTTTAAAAGCAGCAAAATGAATAATACCATGAATAGTGTTATTTTCAAAAAAAGAAGTTACCTCGTTTTTAATTCGTAAGTCAATTTGATGAAATTCAGGTTTTACACCAGTAATTTCTGTAATGTTGTCTAAAACTTCAATGGTTGTGTTTGATAAATCATCAATAATTACAACATTAAAACCTGCATTTTGTAATTCTACAACGGTGTGAGATCCAATAAAACCTAGGCCACCAGTAACCAATATTCTTTTCATAATTAAATATATTGTCAGTTCGAGTGTTTTTATGTAGTGAAAACAGAATAAAAATGTATCGAGAACAATGAATTACATCTCGATACAAATTTGTTTTACAAATTCACTCGATGTGACATTTTGTTTTGTTAAACAAAATCTAAAATAGTCTGAGTTATAAACTCCAACTGATCTTTTTCTAATTCGGTATGCATTGGTAAAGAAATAACAGTTTCAATCAATTTGTTTGTTACCGTAAAATCGTTTTCATTATAACGCTCATCTGCATAGGCTTTTTGTGCATGCAATGGAACAGGATAATAAATAGCATTCGGAATGTCATTCTCTAATAAATGTTTGTGCAACGCGTCTCTTTTTCCGTTCGTTATTTGCAATGTATATTGATGAAAAACATGGCAATTACAAGTATCGCAAATTGCACCACAAGATTTTGTTGTAGGTGTTATAATATTTGGATTATTTGCAAATGCATTGTTATAAAAACGTGCAGCATTTCTTCTTGCTTCACAATACGAATCTAAGTGAGGTAATTTTGCTTTTAATACTCCAGCCTGAATAGAATCTAAACGAGAATTTACCCCAACAACATCATGATAATAACGTGTGTACATTCCGTGATTTACGATTCCGCGAAGTGTATGAGCTAAGTCATCATCATTGGTGAAAATAGCACCACCATCACCATAACAGCCTAAATTTTTAGAAGGGAAAAAAGAAGTCGTTCCAACATGTCCAATGGTTCCAGCTTTTTGTTTTGTTCCGTTTGCAAACGTATAATCTGCTGCAATTGCTTGTGCATTGTCTTCAATAACATATAAGTTGTGTTCTTTAGCAATCTCTAGAACGGCCTCCATATTTGCTACTTGACCAAATAAATGAACAGGAACAATTGCTTTTGTTTTTGGAGTAATTGCTTTTTTTAAAGCATCAATATCTATATTATAGGTATCAGCTTCAACATCGACCAAAACAGGAGTTAATTTTAACAATGCAATCACTTCTACTGTGGCAGCAAACGTAAAATCAGCAGTAATTACTTCATCACCTTGCTCTAATCCTAAGCCCATCATTGCAATTTGTAGTGCATCTGTTCCGTTTGCACACGGAATCACATGTTTTACATCTAAATAGTTTTCTAAATCTGCTTGAAATTGATGTACTAAAGGTCCATTGATGTAAGTAGAAGAACTTAACACTTCTTCTATTGAAGAATCAACAACATCTTTAATTTTTGCATATTGACTTTGTAAGTCAACCATTTGAATTTTTTTCATCTAATTTGTTTTAGAAACAGTTGCAAAAGTACAAAATTATACCTGTTTAAAGTAGTTTCTTTTTTGAATGATTTTCTATTATCTTTGATGAAATTCAAATTCATATTCATGAAAGTTCTCAAAAAAGTACTAAAGGTTGTTGTTGTATTAGTCGTTTTAATTTTTATTGGACTTTGGTTGTTTAGCAGAACTTTACACCCAACGTATAATGGAGAGTTAGATTTAGCCAATATTTCTGATGAAGTTACCGTGTATTATGATGAGGTTGGTGTGCCACACATCAACGCTCAAAATCAAAAGGATGCATTTACTGCTTTAGGTTATGTACATGCACAAGATAGATTATGGCAAATGGAATTGATACGAAGAATTGCAGCAGGAAGACTGGCAGAAATTTTTGGAAAAGAATTGATTAAAACAGATAAGTTTTTCTCTGGATTGGGAATTGAGGAAGCCTCTTCAAAGACCATAAAAACCCTCGATAAAAATTCTGAAGCCTACAAATTAACGATGGCATATTTAGACGGAATTAATCAATTTATGGAAAATGGACCGACGCCTATTGAGTTTTATTTAGTTGGAGTTGATAAAGAAAAATACACCATAAAAGATGTGTATAATGTGTTTGGTTATATGGCATTTAGTTTTGCAGCGGCTCATAAAACAGACCCGATGTTGAATGAAGTAAAAGAAAAATTAGGCGCAGCTTATTTTAATGAAATTAGTTTGTCAAATGTTAAAAATACCGAATTAATTCAGAATGAAAAGAAACCTATTTTAACAGCAAGTGTTGCTGCTGCAATGCAAGATTTGTATAAAAATTTACCATTATCGCCATTTATTGGAAGTAATTCTTGGGTAATTGGTGCTGATAAAACTAAAAATGGGCGAGTAATTTTTGCTAATGACCCTCATATCGGATATGCACAACCTTCTGTTTGGTATCAATCACATATCAAAACTCCAGGTTATGAAATGTACGGATTCAATTTAGCGCTTTCTCCATTTTCATTAATCGGACATAACAGAGAATATGCATACGGAATGACCATGTTTGAGAATGATGATATCGATTTTTATTTTGAAAAGAATAACCTAAACAATCCAAATGAATATCTAACAGAAAATGGATATAAAACGTATGATGTTATAGAAAAAAGAATCAAAGTAAAAGACGAAAAAGACTCTGTTTATCAAATAAAGGTTAGTCAGCATGGTCCAATTATGAATGATTTAATTGAGCATATTGATGATAAAAGACCATTGGCCATGCAATGGATTTACACGAAGCTAAATAACGAATTGTTAGAGTTGTCACATCAAATGTCTCATGCTAATTCTCTTGCAGAATTTAAAAATGCAGCAAGTAAATTACACGCACCTGGGTTAAACATTATGTATGGTGATGCAAAAAATAACATCGCTTGGTTTGCTTCCGGAAAATTGTATAAATATAGAGAAGGAGTAAACACAAAAACCATTTTAAATGGAGCTTCTGGAACAGATGAAATCTTAGAGTATTTTGATTTTGAGGAAAATCCAATGTCAATAAATCCAAGTATCAATTATGTGTATTCTGCAAATAACCAGCCAGATTCTATTAAAAACGGATTGTATCCAGGCTATTATTTACCAGAAGATAGAGCAAAGCGAATTGTGAGTTTGTTAGAAGCTAAAAACGATTTTACCAAAGAAGATGTTGCTAACATGATTTATGATGTTACTTCTGCAACCGTATCTTCTAATATTGCAAGTTTAGCAACCGGAATCGATACAAAGAGCTTAACACCAAGTGAAAAATTAAGCTTGAATTATTTATCTAAATGGAATGGTTTCTACGGAGAAAAAGAAATAGCTCCAACTATTTACAATCGATTTATCTATGAGGTTTTGGTAGCGACTTATAAAGATGAAATGGGTAAAAGCTTTAGTCAATTTATAAATACACCTTACCAAGACAAGGCATTTGTAGAGCAAATTGTAAGAGAAGAATCTGTTTGGTGGGACGATTTACATACCAAAAACAAAAAAGAAACAAGAACAGACATTATTACCAGTTCATATAAAAAAGCCATTGCCTTTTTAGGAAATCAATTGGGTGAAAATGTGCAAGATTGGACTTGGGATCGAGTGATTTCCGTTGAATATCCGCACGCTTTAGGAAAAGTTGCAGCATTACGCAGCTATTTTAATGTTGGACCGTTTAAGACTAGAGGAGGAAACGAAGTAATCAACAACCAGATTTTCAATTTAGATAGTACAGGGGTTTATAAAATTACAGCAGGGCCATCTACACGTAGAATTGTTGATTTTTCTGATGTAGAAAACGGCTTGGGAATTTTACCAACCGGACAATCTGGAAATGTGTTTAGTCCACATTATAAAGATCAAGTTCAAAAATATGTGGATGGCGAATTTGTCAAAATGAGCCTCAATGAGGCATATATTAAGAAAAGCAAAAATAAGTTGGTGTTTAAGGCGAAGAAATAGTATTTCCTCTTCTACACAATGACCAAAATAGTCTAAACTTCCTTATAAACTTGTTCAAACGGAATTCTAAAACGTTCACCGTAAACGCCTTTTTCGGTTCTAATTCCGCATGAAACAATCATGTTTATTTCTGCACCAATTGGTAAGCCCAATACGCGTTTTACGCGCCAAGTATCTGATCCTTCCATTGGGCACGTATCATAATTGATTGCTGCCATGCTAGTCATAAAATTTTGTGCCGCTAAACCACATGTTTTGTGGACCACAATTCGCATGTCTTTTTGACGAACTTCTCTATAAATAGGTCTAAAAATTCCGGTAATTAAAATCATAATATACTTTAACCAACCAAAAATTCCGAAGAAATCTGCATAGGCAAACGGAATAATTTTTCCGTAATAATTTCTGGCAACTTTTTCTCTGCTACTTTGTTCTGCTTTCGGGTTGTTTTTTCCAAAAACCGAATCCATAAAAGCTAAATTTGCTTTGGCACGTTGTTTCCATAAATCTTTTCGAACAACAAACACCACTAATTGCTGTGCTGTTTTTTGCCGCATTTTGATTGAAACAAAAAGGGGCAATTTTTGCAATCATGTCTTTTGATGTAATGTGATAAAACTCCCACAATTGCATGTTGCTACTATTAGGTGCTAAGCTTGCTTGCTCAATACATTTTTTTACTAAAGAGGTATCTAGTGGTTTTTTTTGATCAAATATTCTTACAGAACGCCTGTATTGTATAGCTTCTGAAACTGTTTTTTCGTTTGTCATGTTGCTTTTATGAAAATAATTTCATGAATGTTTTTAATGTTTTTAGTTTTCCTTTGTAAGGAGCATATCTCATTGGAAGATCTAACCAATTGTAGCGTCTAGTTACTCCTTTTTTGTGTGAAAATAAATCGAATGTTTGCTTGCCGTGATAAGAACCGATTCCGCTTTCTCCAACGCCACCAAAAGGCAAATGATGATTTGCAAAATGGACCGTTGTATCATTAATGGTTCCTCCTCCAAATGAATATTTGGTAATCATTTTATTTGCAAATTTTTTATTTCCAGAAAATACGTAGAGAGCTAGCGGTTTTTCATATTTATGGATGATGTTTTCAAGGTCTTTTTCAGTTTCATAGGAAATTACAGGAGAAATAGGTCCAAATATTTCACCTTTCATTACTTCACTATCCAAACTAGGTTCGTCAATTAAAGTGGGAGCAATGTAATTGTCTTCTCGGTTTGTTTTTCCGCCAACTAAAAAGGTTTCATTTTCTAACATAGAAGCTAATCGGTCAAAGTTTCGTTTATTTACAATCCGTGGATAATCTTTAGAGTCTTCTGGATTTTTGCCATACGCAATTTCAATTTCACTTTTAAAACAACTTACAAAGTTGTCTTTTACAGATTTGTGAATCAACAAATAATCTGGCGCAATACAAGTTTGCCCGCCATTGATAAATTTCCCCCAAACAATTCTTTTTGCAGCTAACTTTATATTAGCAGTTTCGTCAATAATGCAGGGGTTTTTTCCTCCTAATTCTAGAGTAACCGGAGTTAAAAACGCTGCTGCTGCTTTGGCAACAATTTTACCTACCTGAACACTTCCTGTAAAGAAAATATAATCCCAGCGTTCTGCTAACAATTCGGTAGAAACTTCCACGCCACCTTCAACAACAGCAACCAAGTTTTTATCGAAAACCAATTCGATAATTTCTTTGGTTATTTTACTGGTGTTTGGTGTTAATTCAGAAGGCTTTAAAATCACGGTATTTCCTGCGGCGATGGCTCCAATTAACGGAACTAGGGCCAATTGATATGGGTAGTTCCAAGGAGCGATTATTAAAACGGCTCCGTAGGGTTCTTTGTAAATTTTACTAGAAGACGGAAAGTTTAATAGAGCGGGAGTAACATGCTGAGGTTTTGCCCAATAATTTATATTTTTGATTGTTCTTTTCAATTCAGAAATGACAATTGATGTTTCTGTCATTACACTTTCGTATTCAGATTTTTTAAAATCCAAATACAAAGCATCAACAATCTGTTTTTCTTTTTCTAAAACAACTGTTAATAGTCTTTTTAAAAGTTGTTTTCTTTCAGAAATATTTTTGGTTTGTTGATCTGCAAAATGATTTTTTTGCGCTTGAACGAGTGCTGGAATATTCATAAATCCTATTGTTCTTTAAGTTTTGTGTTCATCACCGAAAACCATAATGGCGGAATTAATGCTAAGATCACCATTCCTGGATAACCAGTGGGCATTTGTGGACTTTCTGGTAACGATTTTAATAATTGATAATGTTTGCTCCCGTTGTAATGATGGTCTGAATGTCGCGATAAATTAAACAACATCAGTTTGCCAATCACATGATCTGAGTTCCAAGAATGTGTTCTTTTTACTTTTTCATACCTACCTGTTTCAGATTGTTCTCTTAAAAGTCCATAATGTTCAATATAATTGACACTTTCTAATAATAAAATTCCGATGATCGAAGCTGCAACAAAGCAACTCAGCACAAATAATCCGAAGACATAATAAATAGCGCCCAGTAAAAATGAAGTTTGCCAACGTGTAGATAACCATTCTATTTTGATAATGAAACCAACTTCTTCCAGATAATTGTACAGCGTTTATTTTCTAATTGCCAAGCTTGTTTATAACTGGTAAAATGAGAGCGAATCCAAAAGCTATATAAAAGCTCGCTTTTTCTTGCTGTTGCAGCATCTTTTGGTGTGGCAACATTTAAATGATGTCCAGCATTATGATATGGTAAAAAATGCGTATTTAAAGAGCTTAGCAATAATATTTCTCCTAAAAATTCATCAAATCTGTTGTTTCTGTGACCTAATTCGTGTCCAACATTTATACCAATTGTTCCACACATTAGGCCCATTCCAAAGACTCTTCCAATCAATTCCAAGGCAGTTAAATTGGGTTCTTGAATTGCATAAAAAAATAAATACAAGAAATACAATTGTACAGGAATTGTTAAGTATAAAATATACGTATACATTTTATTTTCTTTTTCAATTTGTTCTTGTTCTTTGCTGTAATTTTCTGCAGTTGGCTTGAAGAAAAATTCTAAAAGAGGCACCAACCCGAAAAATAGAATCAAGGGTAAAAACGTATACCATCCATTCATGGTAAACGAAAAATAAACACTAATAGGTAGTGAAAAAACAGTTAAAAATTTTAGGCTTTTCATCTGATAAATGATTTCTGCCTAAATATACAAAATTAAGTACACGAATCCCAAATAGGATCTTTAGTTAAAGGAGCTGTAATTGAAATTGTTTCTTTACTTACAGGATGCGTAAAATTGATGTTTCGAGCATGTAAGTGAATACTTCCATCTTTATTACTTCTGTTAAATCCATATTTTAAATCGCCCTTAATAGGAGACCCAATAGTAGATAATTGACATCTAATTTGATGATGACGACCCGTTTCTAAATCGATTTCTAATAATGAATAATTATCTAGTTTTTTAATGGTTTTATAATGTAGAACAGCTTTTTTACTACCTTCAACTTCGTTGGTATATGCTGTAGATTTGTTGTTTTTTGGATTCTTTTTTAAGAAATTAATTAAAGTGTCAAATTCTTTTTTTGGTTGATTTTTTACAACAGCCCAATATGTTTTCTGAATGGTTTTTTCTCGAAGCATTTTGTTTAAACGTTCTAATGCTTTAGAAGTTCTTGCAAAAATAATCACACCACTAGTGGGTCTGTCTAACCTGTGAACAACGCCTAAAAAAACATCACCTGGTTTGTTGTATTTTTCTTTGATGTATTCTTTCACAACATCACTCAAAGGCTTGTCGCCAGTTTTATCGCCTTGCGTAATATCTCCAGCACGTTTATTTACAATAACAATATGATTGTCTTCAAATAAAACCTGTAAATTTTCTTTTGTAGATAACATGACTGTTATTTAAAATTATCTGCAACGTCTACATTTATGTTTTCAATAAAATCTAAAACTTCTTTTCTTCCAAGACTTGTTGATGAAGAGGTTAAAAATGATTGAGGAAGGCTTTCCCAGTATTGCAATAATTTCTTTTTGTAAGAGGTAATTTGTTTGTTGATTTTTGAGCTTCCTAATTTATCAGCTTTGGTAAAAATAATGCAAAACGGGAGTTGGTTTTCACCCAAAAACTGCATAAATTCTAAATCAATTTTCTGCGGATCATGTCTACAGTCAATTAAAACAAACGTACAGACTAAGTTCTGGCGTTGTTTAAAATAATCTTCTATAAATTTTTGAAATCCGGCACGCATTTTTTTTGAAACTTTAGCGTAGCCGTAACCAGGTAAATCTACTAAGAACCAAGATTCATTTATTTTAAAATGATTGATTAGTTGTGTTTTTCCAGGGGTTCCAGAAATTTTGGCCAAATCTTTACGCTCCATTAACATATTGATTAATGAAGATTTTCCAACATTAGATCTGCCAATAAAAGCATATTCAGGAATAAATTCTGTTGGACATTTAGCAACATCGGTATTGCTAATGATAAAATCTGCCGATTTGATTTTCATTTGAAATTAAATATTTCTTGTAGTAAGCCAAGTGTCTAATACATTATTAAACTCTTCAGGTCTTTCCATCATTGCTGCATGACCACATTTATCTATCCAAAACAAATCAGAATCTGGTAAAAGTTTGTCAAAATCTACTGCAACCTGTGGCGGAGTAACCCTGTCTTGTTTACCCCAAATTAAACATGTTGGTTGCTTCATTTTTGGTAAATCGTTAGCCATATTATGTCTGATGGCACTTTTTGCAATTGCTAAAGTTCTTATCAAAGAACTTCGGTCGTTAATTACAACATACACATCATCAATCAATTCTTCAGTAGCAATGGCTGGGTCATAAAAAACATCACGTGCTTTTTTAGTTACATAACCTCTGTCTCCTCTTCTTGGGTAACTATCTCCCATAGAGTTTTCGTACAATCCAGAACTTCCAGTAAGTACTAGAGCTTTTACTTTATCAGGATAATGTTTAGAAAAATACAGCCCTATGTGTCCGCCTAACGAGTTTCCAACAAGAATTACGCGCTCTAATTTTTTAAATACAATAAAGTCATTTAAAAATTTTGCTAAGTTTTTAATGTTTGTTTTTAATAACGGTAAAGAATATAAAGGTAATTCTGGAATTAAAACTTTATAGCTTTTGTTAGAGAAATAATTAAAGGTTTCATCAAAATTGCTCAACGCCCCCATTAGGCCATGCAATATAACTATTGCTTGTCCTTCACCTGCTTCTGCATACGTAAACTTACCTTCTTTAATTAAGTTTTCTGTCATGGTCTAAATTGATTTGACTTTGTGGCAAATGTAGTTTTTTTTTGGCACATATACATTTTTTATCCAAAGAGCAAAAAACGAAACGTATGTGCTGAAGGGTCAATATTTTAGAGAAAAAATCGTTTTTTATAATAATGTGGTAAAAAGTGGTAAAAAGTGGTAAAAAATTTTTACTTTTGAAAATCGAAGCAATGAGTAAATAACTGAATGAATTTAATTGGTACATACGAATGTAAAGCTGATGCTAAAGGGAGGGTGATGTTTTCATCTGCTCTTAAGAAGCAGTTGATGCCTGTTGTATCTGAAGGGTTTGTAGTTAAAAGAGCTGTTTTTCAGTCTTGTTTGGAATTGTATCCAATGAAAGAATGGAACTTGATGATGGATAAAATCAATACGTTAAATCGTTTTGTAAAAAAGAACAATGATTTTATTAGAAGGTTTACGGCTGGAGTTAAAGTAGTGGAATTAGATGCTTCTGGAAGATTATTGATTCCTAAAGATTTATGTCAATTTGCAGGAATAGAAAAACAAGTTGTTTTGTCTTCTGCAGTTAACATTATTGAAATTTGGGACAAAGATAATTATGAAAAAGCAATTGATAATGCAGCTGTTGATTTTTCAGAATTAGCAGAAGAGGTGATGGGAAATACACAAGCAGATGAGTTATCATAACCCGGTTTTGTTAAAAGAAAGCGTTGATGCTTTAAATATTAAAGAAAACGGAATTTATGTTGATGTTACGTTTGGTGGTGGTGGACATTCTAGAGAAATATTGAGTTGTTTAGGGAAAGACGGAAAACTGTTTGCTTTTGATCAAGATCCAGACGCACAAGAAAATAAGATTGATGATGAACGCTTTATTCTGATTGCAGAAAACTTTAGACATATCACAAGGTTTTTAAAATTTTATAGGATAAAAAAAGTAGATGGAGTTTTAGCTGATTTAGGAGTTTCATCACATCAATTTGATGTGGCAGAAAGAGGTTTTTCTACTCGATTTGATGGAGATTTAGATATGAGGATGGATCAGAAAAGTGAAATTTCTGCGAAACAGATTATTAATAAATATGAAGAAGAAAAACTAGCAGATGTTTTGTTTTTGTATGGAGAATTGAGAAGTGCAAGGGCATTGGCAAAAACAATTGTAGAAGCAAGAGTAGAACAAGAAATCGAAACAAGTTTTCAATTAAAAGAAGTGTTAAAAAGCCATTTGCCAAAAGCAAAGGAGCATAAAATTTTAGCTCAGATATATCAAGCTATTCGAATAGAAGTAAATCAAGAGTTAGAAGTATTGAAAGAGTTTTTAAATCAAATTCCTGATTTATTAAATGAAGATGGCAGGTTAAGTGTAATCTCTTATCATTCTTTGGAAGACAGATTGGTCAAGAGGTTTATAAGAACAGGTTTATTTACCGGTGAACCTGATAAAGATTTTTATGGGAATACAAATGAACCCTTAAAAAAAGTAGGAAAATTAATAGTCCCTACGCAAGCTGAAGTAAAAATAAATAACAGAGCACGTAGCGCAAAATTAAGAGCGGCAACATTAAAATAGAACAATGGCAAAAATAAAAAGAAATATTTACGATTTATTACGTGGAAGCTTTCTTACAGATGCATCAGCATTTAAAAACTGGCGCATTATCATTTTTGTAGTTGCATTGGCTCTTTTTATGATTTCTAGTTCGCATAGAGCAAACAGAAAAGTAATTGAAATTTCTGAGCTAAATAAAAAGAAAAGAGAGTTAAGAGCAGAATATGTTGATACTGGAACCATTTTAATGCGAATGAAAATGGAATCAAACATTCGACAGAAGGTAAAATCTAGAGGAATTATTCCATCAACAACATCTCCACAAAAAATAAAAATCATCAGAAAAAAGAACTAACCTTGGCAACCATAAAAAAGAGCATATTAAACAAACTATATATAGTCACTGCTTTAATGACCCTTTTTTTTATTGTAATTATTGGAAGAATTATAGACATTCAATATTTACAAGGAGACGAATACAGAAAGCTTTCTGTAGAAAGCACCGTTAAAAACGATACTATTTTTTCTAACAGAGGAAATGTATATGCAGCAGACGGAAACTTATTGGCAACATCAATGTATAAGTACACAATCCGAATGGATTTGGTTGCAATAAATAGCTCAATTTTCGAAAAAAACATCAAAGATTTATCAAACTCATTATCAGAATTGCTTGGCAAGCCATCTTCCTTTTATCAGCAAAAATTAAGAACTGCTCGTAAACAGAAAAACAGGTATTTGTTGATTGCAAGAAACTTGGGGTACAATGATTATATGAAAATGAGACAGTTTCCGATTTTTAAGCTAGGTCCGTATAAAGGCGGATTTATTACAGAACAAAAAACCATTAGAGTTAGACCTATTGGTAAAATAGCTGAAAGAACAATTGGGTATGATGATTATAGAGGAGGTGCAGGAATTGAAGGAGCTTTTACAAAATATTTAGAAGGAGAAAATGGATGGCGATTAAAACAAAAAATAGCCAAAGGACAATGGAAACCTATTAATGATGTAAATGAAAAAGAACCGTTAGACGGAAGAGATGTTATTACAACATTAGATGTTAATATTCAAGACATCACACATCATGCTTTGTTAAAACAAATGGAATATTTTGAAGCAGAGCACGGAAGTGCAATTGTTATGGAAACTGCAACTGGAGAAATAAAAGCAATTGCAAATCTTGGAAGAACTTCTAAAGGAACTTATTACGAGAAAAGAAATTATGCGGTTTGGGAGTCTCATGAGCCAGGTTCAACCTTTAAGTTGGCGAGTTTAATGGCCGCTTTAGATGATAAAGTGATTGACACATCGACTGTTGTAGATACGGGTAACGGAATTTTAATGTTGCATGGAAGTAAAGTTGAAGATTCACATCGAGGCGGATATGGAAAAATATCAGCAGCAAGAGTTTTTGAAGTTTCTTCAAATGTTGGTATCGTAAAACTGATTAAAAAGCATTACGATGATGACCCTATGAAGTTTGTAAACAAAATGAGGTCATTTGGGTTGGATAAAAAACTTGGACTGCAAATTCAAGGAGAAGGAACTCCTTTTATTCCTTTTCCTGGAAACAAAAGAAACCCTTGGAATAAAATTTCTTTAGAATGGATGGCTTGGGGTTATGGTGTTTCTCTAACACCACTTCAAACATTAACCTTTTACAACGCAGTTGCAAATAACGGTCAAATGGTGAAGCCAAGATTTATTAAAGAGCTTCGTGTTCAGAATAAAACAGAAAAAGTTTTTGAAAAAGTAGTTCTAAAAGAAAGAATTGCAAGTCAGGAAACCATACATAAAGTTAGAAAAGTAATGGAAAATGTTGTTATAAAAGGAACAGCAGAAAATATTTACTCTCCCAATTTTTCTATGGCTGGTAAAACGGGTACCGCTAAAAAATGGGTGGACACACATACAGATAATGAAGGCAAACGCATCATTGGACATTATTCAAACACCTATTATGTAGCCTCTTTTGCAGGTTTTTTTCCTGCGGATAAACCAAAATATTCTTGCATTGTTGTAATTCATGAGCCAAACAAAAAGAAAGGGTATTACGGAGCAACAGTAGCAGCGCCCGTATTTAAAGAAATTGCTCAAAAAATTTACACTACTACCCCAATGAGTGTTCAACAAGTTTCAGGTGAGCCTAAGATTACTGGATTAGATTCTAAATATCAAGACTATTATAAAAATTTACAAAAAGAACACGATGTGGTTCCAGATGTAAAGGGAATGTCTGGAATGGATGCGGTTTCGTTACTAGAAAATTTAGGTTTAAAAGTAAAGTTTGAAGGCGTTGGAAACGTAATGAAACAATCAATAAATGAAGGGTCAAAATTTAAAAAAGGAGATACAATCCTATTAAAATTGTCATAAAATATGTTGAAAAATTTAAAAGACATATTATATAAAATTTCAATCGAAGAGGTTCTTGGAACAACGGATGTTGAAATTAATTCAATTCAGTTTGATTCTCGTAAAATAGAATCAAAAGATGTATTTATTGCTCAAAAAGGGTTTACAGTAGATGGTCATTTATTTATTGAAAAAGCAATTTTATTAGGAGCTACAGTCATTATTTGTGAAGAATTTCCAAACCAAATTTCAAAAAACATTACTTATATCAAAGTAAAAGACTCTAATAGTGCTTTGGCAATTTTAGCTTCCAATTACTATAACAACCCTTCTTCAAACTTAAAACTTATTGGTGTTACTGGAACAAATGGTAAAACAACAATTGCTTCTCTATTATATCAACTGTTTAAAAAAGCAGGTTTTAAAGTTGGATTGCTATCAACAGTTAAAGTTCTGGTTGATGAAAAAGAGTACAATGCAACACATACAACGCCAGATTCTATTACTATCAACTCGTATTTAAATGATATGATAAATGAAGGAGTTGACTATTGTTTTATGGAAGTAAGCTCACATGGAATTCATCAAAAAAGAACGCATGGTTTGCATTTTGAAGGTGGAATTTTCACCAACCTTTCTCATGATCATTTAGATTATCACCATTCATTTGCAGCGTATAGAGATGTTAAAAAATCATTTTTTGATGCCTTGCCAAAGTCAGCTTTTGCCTTGGTAAATATTGATGATAAAAACGGATCAATAATGTTGCAAAATACCAAAGCTACAAAAAGAACCTATGCGTTAAAAACCATTGCAGATTATAAGGGAAAAGTGCTAGAAAAAAGAATGTCAGGTTTATTGTTAACTATAAACGGAACAGAAGTTTGGTCTAAACTCATAGGAACTTTTAATGCCTATAATTTATTAGCAATTATAGGCACTGCAGAAATATGTGGTTTAGAAAAATTAGAAATTTTAAGATTGGTCAGCGAGTTAGAAAGTGTAAGTGGGCGTTTTCAATATACAATTTCTAAGACAGGCATTACTGCTATAGTAGATTATGCACACACTCCTGATGCATTAAAGAACGTGTTAGAAACCATTGCAGATATTAAAACGGGTAAAGAAAAAGTAATCACCGTAGTTGGTTGTGGTGGTGATAGAGATAAAACAAAAAGACCTAAAATGGCAAGAATTGCTTCACAGTTAAGCAATCAAGCAATTTTTACTTCAGACAATCCAAGAACAGAAAACGCACAAACAATTATTGATGAAATGGAAGTTGGAGTTCCTGAAGAAAACAGTGCAAAAACACTTTCTATACTTGATAGAAAACAAGCAATAAAAACAGCCTGTAAATTATCTGAAAGTGGAGACATTGTTTTAGTGGCTGGTAAAGGTCATGAAACGTATCAAGAAATAAATGGAGAACGATTTCATTTTGATGATTTAGAAGTTGTTGCCGAATGTTTAATTCAATTAAATAAATAAGGATGTTATATTATTTATTCGAATATTTAGAAAATCAGTTCAATTTGCCTGGAGCAAGTGTATTTCAGTTTATCACCTTTCGCGCAGCATTGGCTTTTATCTTTTCATTGTTGTTTTCAACAATTTATGGAAAAAGAATCATCAATTACTTAAGAAAGCAACAAGTTGGTGAAACCGTAAGAGATTTAGGTTTAGAAGGGCAAAAGGAAAAGTCTGGAACGCCAACAATGGGTGGAATCATTATCATTCTTGCAACTCTAGTTCCGGTACTATTGTTAGCAAAGTTAGACAATATCTATGTCATCATATTATTAATTACCACTCTTTGGATGGGTTTTATTGGTTTTGTAGATGATTATATAAAAGTATTTAAAAAAGACAAAGGAGGCTTAAGCGGAAAATTTAAAGTGTTGGGCCAAGTAGGTTTGGGTTTATTCGTTGGATCTATGTTGTATTTTCATCCAGATGTAACCATAAAAGAGCAATTGCCTGCCGACCAACAAATTGTTCAGAAAAACGGTAGAAAACAAGTTTTTGGCGATGCTCATAAATCTACCAAAACTACCATACCTTTTCTAAAAGACAATGAATTAGATTATTCAAAAGCATTGAGTTTTCTGGGTGATGGGTATCAAACGTACGCATGGATAATTTTCATTTTTGTTGTAGTTTTTATTGTTACAGGGGTTTCGAACGGAGCAAATTTAACAGACGGAATTGATGGTTTAGCGGCTGGTTCATCCGCCATAATTGTAATAACGCTGGCCATTTTTGCATGGGTCTCGGGTAATATCATTTTTGCAGATTATTTAGATGTCATGTACATTCCAAATTCAGGTGAAATGACCGTTTTTATTTTGGCTTTTGCAGGTTCTTTAATAGGGTTTCTTTGGTACAATACGTTCCCTGCTCAAGTTTTTATGGGAGATACAGGAAGTTTAACCATTGGAGGTATTATCGCAGTAATTGCAATTTCAATTCGTAAAGAATTGTTGTTAATATTTCTTGCAGGAATTTTTGTGGTTGAAAACATGTCGGTAATACTACAAGTTTCTTATTTCAAATACACAAGAAAGAAATTTGGAGAAGGAAGACGCATTTTTAAAATGTCGCCATTACATCATCATTATCAAAAATCTGGATATCACGAAAGTAAAATTGTAACACGTTTTTGGATCGTTGGAATCTTATTGGCGGTATTTACAATTGTAACCTTGAAATTGAGATAAGTGGATTTTAGAATTTTGAATTACGTTTTAAGAATTGAATGAAAGAACAATTAAAAAATAGAACAAAAGAGTTTGCAATTAACTGTTGGAGATTGTGTGAAACATATTCAAAATCTAGAGAGTTTGATGCTTTTTGTAGGCAATTAATAAGATGTTCAAGTTCAGTGGGAGCAAATTATAGAGCAGCTTGTAGAGCTAAATCTTCTGCTGATTTTATTCATAAGTTAAAAATTGTTGAAGAAGAAGCAGATGAAAGTATGTATTTCTTAGAAATATTTATGGAAATAAGTAAAAATAATCAAGAAGAATTGAAAAAATTACATAAAGAAGCAAATGAATTGGTTTCTATTGTAGTTGCCTCAATTAAGACAACAAAAAATCGTAATTCATAAATCATATATCAAAAATGGTAAAGAGGTTAGCGATTCTTGGAGGAGGAGAAAGTGGTGTAGGTACAGCCATTTTGGCAAAACAAAAAATGTATGAAGTTTTTGTTTCTGATAAAGGAGCAATTACAGAAAAATATAAAAAAGTTCTTTTACATAATGAGATAGATTTTGAAGAAAATCAACACACAGAATCAAAAATTTTAAATGCTGATTTGGTGATGAAAAGCCCAGGGATCCCTGATAAAGTAGCGCTGATTCAAAAATTGAATAAGCAGAATGTACCAGTGATTTCAGAAATAGAATTTGCATGTCAATTTACTGACGCAACTATTATTGGTATTACGGGTTCAAATGGAAAAACAACAACAACAATGTTAACACACCATGTTTTAAAGCATGCAGGTTTACATGTTGGAATTGCAGGAAATATTGGAGACAGTTTTGCGCAACAAGTTGCTGAGCAAGATTACGATTCTTATGTGTTAGAGTTGAGTAGTTATCAGTTAGACGGAATTGAAAAATTCAATTCACATATTGCAATAATTACCAACATAACACCAGATCATTTAGATAGATATGAGTATGATTTTAATAAGTATATCGAATCAAAATTTAGAATAACAAAAAATCAAACAAAAGAAGACTATTTGATTTATGATGCAGATGATGAAGCAATACATAAATGGTTAGAAAATAATAAAATACAAGCACAGCTTATTCCTTTTTCTATAGAAAGAGAATTAGAGTTTGGCGCTTTTTTAAAAGAAGATAAGATAATAACGAAAATTAATACAGAAGAATTTACTATGCCACTATCAAACCTAACATTACAAGGTAAACACAATGTAAAAAACGCGATGGCTTCGGCTATGGCAGCTCAATTATTGAAAGTAAGAAAGCAAACAATTAAAGAAAGCCTTTCAAACTTTGAAGGAGCAGAGCATCGTTTAGAAAACGTGCAAAAAATAAGAGATGTACAATACATAAACGACTCTAAAGCAACCAATGTAAACGCAACCTTCTATGCATTAGAATGTATGGATAACCCAACAATTTGGATTGTTGGTGGTGTAGATAAAGGAAATGATTATCATGATCTATTGCCATTAGTAAGAGAAAAAGTAAAAGCAATTGTTTGTTTAGGAGTAGATAATAAAAAGATTATAGAAACTTTTGGAAACGTTGTTGATATTATTGTAGAAACAGCAGGGGCAGAAGAAGCAGTAAAAGTTTCGGCAAAACTAGCATCAAAAGGAGATACTGTTTTATTGTCTCCAGCTTGTGCAAGTTTTGATTTATTTGACAATTATGAAGATAGAGGAAGACAATTTAAAAAAGCAGTAAGAACAATTTTATAAATTTTTAGTGATACACCTATTTAAACATATTAAAGGAGATAAAACCATTTGGTCTATTGTGGCAGTTTTGGCAATTTTTTCGTTTATGCCAGTATATAGTGCAAGCACAAATTTGGTATATGTTGTAGGTTCTGGTTCTACATTTGGCTATTTGATAAAACACATGATTTTATTAATTATGGGCTTTGTAATTATTTATGGAGTTCATAAAATTCCTTACAGATATTTTAGTGGAGGTTCTGTATTGATGTTGCCAATTGTTGTCTTATTGCTAATTTATACCTTATCTCAGGGCACCACAATTGGAGGTGCAAATGCAAGCAGATGGATCCGCATTCCGTTTCTTGGCGTAGGCTTTCAAACTTCAACATTAGCAGGGTTAATTTTAATGGTGTATGTAGCAAGGTATTTAGCAAGAAATAAAGAAAAGAAAATTGATTTTAAAGAAAGTCTATGGCAATTATGGTTGCCAGTTGCATGCATTTTAATTTTGATTTTACCGGCAAATTTTTCTACCACAGCAATCATTTTTTCAATGGTTATTTTGTTGGCTTTTATTGGTGGATATCCGATAAAATATATTGGTTTTATACTCGGATTTGGGGCCGTTTTTCTTACACTCTTTATTTTAACAGCAAAAGCTTTTCCTGATGCAATGCCAAATCGTGTGGCTACTTGGGAAAGTAGAATAGAAAGTTTTTCAAAAAGTGATGGTGTAGAAGGATACCAAGTAAACAAAGCGAAGATTGCAATTGCTACGGGTGGATTAACAGGAAATGGCCCTGGAAAAAGTGTTCAGAAAAACTTTTTACCACAATCTTCATCAGATTTTATTTATGCAATTATTGTAGAAGAATATGGGTTAATTGGTGGGCTATCTGTAATATTCGTTTACTTTTTACTATTGTTTAGAATTATGATAGCAGCAAAAAAAGCCAATACAATTTTTGCTTCTCTGTTGGTAATAGGGGTCGGTTTGCCAATTATTTTTCAAGCCATGATAAACATGGCCGTTGCAAGTAATTTATTTCCAGTTACAGGTCAAACGCTGCCATTAATTAGTAGCGGAGGAACCTCTATTTGGATGACTTGTTTTGCACTCGGTATGATATTAAGCGTAAGTGCATCCAAAGATGAAACTGAAGAAACAATATTAGATGATAATCCTTTAGATATTTTACATGAAGCAATCGATTAACATCATCATAAGTGGAGGAGGAACTGGCGGACATATTTATCCGGCGATTGCAATTGCGAACGAATTAAAGCTGCGGTATCCTGATGCTAAATTTTTGTTTGTGGGTGCAAAAGATAAAATGGAGATGGAAAAAGTTCCACAAGCTGGTTATGACATAAAAGGGTTGTGGATTTCTGGAATTCAAAGAAAATTGACTTTAAAAAATCTTTTGTTTCCTTTTAAATTGATAAGTAGCTTATGGAAAGCATCTAGAATTATCCGAAAGTTTAACCCAACTATTGCAATTGGAACAGGAGGTTTTGCAAGTGGACCAACATTAATGGTTGCAAATAGAAAAGGGATTCCGACATTAATTCAAGAACAAAATTCTTATCCAGGAATCACCAATAAATTATTGGGTAAAAAAGCAAAATTAATTTGTGTTGCGTATGATAATTTAGATCGATTTTTTCCAAAAGGGAAAATTATTAAAACAGGGAATCCTGTTCGTCAAGATTTATTAAATAGTTATAATAAAACAGAAGAAGCAATCGATTTTTACGAGTTAAACGCAAGTAAAAAAACAATCTTAATTTTAGGTGGAAGTCTAGGATCAAGAAGAATAAATCAATTGATTGAAGAACAATTAGAGTTTTTTAAAAATCAAGAAGTGCAAATTATTTGGCAATGTGGTAAAATCTATATAGATCAATATCAAGAATACAATCAAAAAGAAAATGTACAAGTACATGCATTTTTAAACAGAATGGATTTAGCCTATGCAGCTGCAGATGTTATTATTTCTAGAGCAGGAGCAAGTTCTGTTTCAGAATTGTGTATTGTTGGTAAGCCAACCATTTTTATACCGTCGCCGAATGTAGCAGAAGATCACCAAACAAAAAATGCAAAAGCGATTGCAGATAAACACGGAGCAATTTTGCTAAAAGAAAGCGAGTTAGATACTTTTTCTATTGTTTTTGAAACATTGATGAAAGACAAAGGAAAACAACAAAGTTTAAGTGAAAACATAAACGAATTGGCTTTGCCAAACGCAACAAGTCACATTGTTAATGAAATAGAAAAAATATTAAAACTGTGAATTTAAAAACAATACATAATGTTTATTTTATTGGTATCGGAGGCATCGGTATGAGCGCACTTGCTCGTTATTTTAAAGCAAATGGTAAAAACGTTGCCGGCTATGATAAAACAGAAACAAACATTACAATTGGTTTAGAAAAATTAGGAGTTGCAGTGCATTTTGATGATGCTATAGATAGTATTCCTAAAGAATTTCTGTCTCAAAAAGAAACAGTGATAATTTATACCCCGGCAATTCCAAAAAATCATATAGAATACAATTATTTAAAAGACAACAATTTTACTCTTTTAAAAAGAGCTGAAGTTTTGGGTAAAATAACGGAACATACTTTTTGCCTTGCAGTTGCTGGAACTCATGGTAAAACAACAACTTCGTCAATTTTAGGGCATATCATGAAACCAATTAATGCCACGTCTTTTTTAGGGGGAATTGCAGAGAATTATAATTCAAATTTAATCCTAGGAGAGGATAAAATTTCTGTGGTAGAAGCAGATGAGTTTGATCGTTCTTTTTTACAATTGTCACCAAATATTGCATGTATTACATCAATGGATGCTGATCATCTAGATATTTATGGTGAGCACAAAGAATTGATTAAATCATTCAATGATTTTTCTAAAAAAGTTTCAGATACATTAATTGTTGCAAAAGGATTGCCAATAGATGGATTGACGTATGCAATTGATGAAGAAGCAGATTACAAAGCTTTTAACCTTCATATAGAAAGCGGTAAATACATTTTTGATGTAAAAACACCGAACGATATAATTACAAATATTGAGTTTTATTTACCAGGAAAACACAATGTAATGAATGCATTAGCTGCTTTGGCAATTGCAAATGAATACGGAATTTCATTAGAGTTAATTAAAGAACAATTAAAAACTTTTAAAGGTGTTCAACGCAGATTTTCATATAAGATTAATACACCAGAATTGGTCTTGATAGATGATTATGCACATCATCCAACAGAAATAAAAGCAGTAGAAAATTCGGTTAGAGAAATGTATCCAGATGAAAAAGTATTGGCAGTTTTTCAACCACATTTATTTAGTAGAACTAGAGATTTTGTAGATGATTTTGCAGCTGAACTTTCAAAATTTGATGAATTGTTATTGTTAGATATTTATCCAGCTAGAGAGTTGCCAATTGAAGGTGTAAATTCTAGTTGGCTGTTGAATAAAATCAACTCGAAAAACAAAAAATTAATCACAAAAGAAAATGTGATTAATGAGGTTAAAAAATCATCAGCGAAAATCATAGTTATGATTGGTGCAGGAGATATTGGCGCGTTGATAAATGATGTTGTAAAAGAATTAAAACACAAAGAATTAAGGTAAGTGAAAAAAGCAGCTACATATCTATTTTTTATACTATTAATAGCGTCTTTGACTTTTTTATATAGTTTTTCTTCAATAAAAAATTATAAGAAGAAAATTAAAAAAGTAGCCATAGAATTTGTTGCGGGAGACAATGATTTTTTAACACAAGAAATGGTTAATAAATTGTTAATACAAAATAGCGGAGATATTAAAAAACAACCAAAATCTGTTATAGATTTACAAGGTTTAGAGCATGATGTCCTTTCAAATCCATATATAGAAAGTGCAACGGTTTTTTTTACAATAGATGGGGTTTTAAAAACAATAGTAAAACAGCGAACACCAATTGCTAGAATTAGTACTGCTAATTCTTCTTACTATATTGATAAACATGGATTTAAAGTTCCTTTATCAGAGAATTATTCTGCAAGAGTAATGTTGATAACAGGAAACATAAATGAAGAAAATTTACAGGAATTTACAAGGTTTGTGAATTTAATTTTAGCTGATGATTTTTTGAAAAAAGAAATTATTGGCATACATAAAACGCAGAATAACGAATTTGTTTTAAGCGTTAGAAGTGGTCAATATAAAATTGAATTTGGTTCTTTAGAAGAAATCAATGTGAAATTTAAAAAATTAAAGGCCTTTTATAATAAAGCATTTGTTGATAAAACAATTGAGCAGTACAAAACAATAAATTTAAAATATCACAACCAAGTTGTGTGCGCAAAATAAAACAAGATGGAAAACAGTAAAATAGCAGTAGGTCTTGATATTGGTACAACCAAAATTGTTGCCATGATTGGTAAAAAAAACGAATACAATAAATTAGAAATTTTAGGTATTGGTAAAGCTAAAAGTTTGGGTGTAAAAAGAGGTGTTGTTAGCAATATAACGCAAACAATTCAATCTATTCAACAGGCTGTAGAAGAAGCAGAAAGTGTATCTGGGCATAAGATAGAAGATGTAGTTGTTGGTATTGCAGGGCAGCATATTAGAAGTTTACATCACAGTGATTATATTACAAGAAACAATGCAGATGAGGTAATTGATGAAGACGATATTGATAATTTGGTAAACCAAGTTCATAAATTAGTGATGCTTCCTGGTGAAGAAATAATTCATGTGTTGCCACAAGAATTTAAAGTTGATAGCCAAGGAGAAATCAAAGAACCAATCGGAATGTATGGAGGTAGATTAGAGGCTAATTTTCATGTAGTTGTTGGTCAAGTTTCATCCATAAGAAATATTGGTCGTTGCGTAAAAAGTGCAGGGCTAGATTTAGCAGATATTACTTTAGAGCCTTTAGCATCTGCTTCGGCAGTGTTAAGTCAAGAAGAAAAAGAAGCAGGAGTTGCTTTGATTGATATAGGAGGAGGAACAACAGATTTGGCCATTTTTAAAGACGGAATTATTCGTCACACAGCTGTAATCCCTTTCGGAGGAAATGTAATTACAGAAGACATCAAAGAAGGGTGTTCTATCATAGAAAAACAAGCTGAATTATTAAAAATTAAGTTTGGATCTGCTTGGCCAGGTGAAAACAAGGAAACAGAAATTGTTTCTATTCCTGGTTTAAGAGGCAGAGAACCTAAAGAAATTACGTTAAAGAATTTATCGAAGATTATCCATGCTAGAGTTCAAGAAATTATTGAGCATGTGTATTTAGAAATAAAAAATTACGGACATGAAACAGTAAAAGGAAAACTAATTGCTGGAATTGTCTTAACAGGAGGAGGAGCACAGTTAAAACATTTAAGACAGTTGGTAGAATATATAACTGGTATGGATGCTAGAATTGGATATCCAAATGAACATTTAGCGGGCGATTCTGATGACTCATTATCAAGTCCATCTTTTGCAACCGCAGTAGGTTTGTTAATGGAAGGGTTAGAAAAAGAAGGAAAAGGGTTTGTAGCTGAAAAACCTGAAGAAGAAGAAACAGTTTCTATTCAAGAAGAAGTTACAGACGAGAAAAAAGAAGAAGAAAAACCAGTTGAAAAAAGAAAATCGTTTTTCGACAAGTTTACAGAGCGTTTTAAAGAATTTTTAGACAACGCAGAATAAAGAATTAAAAGAATATATAAACCTATAAAAATAGAAAAGTTATTATGAGCGAAGAATTCAATAACATTTTATTTGAAATGCCAAAATCACAATCCAATGCTATTAAAGTAATTGGTGTAGGTGGTGGAGGAAGCAATGCTGTAAACTATATGTTTCAGCAAAATATTAAAGGCGTAGATTTTGTTATCTGTAATACAGATGCACAAGCTTTAGAAAATAGTGCCATCCCTAACAAAATCCAATTGGGGGCCGATTTAACATCTGGTTTAGGTGCTGGAGCAAATCCAGAAATTGGAGAACAAGCTGCTCAAGAAAGTTTGGTAGAAATTCAGCAAATGTTAAGTTCTCAAACCAAAATGGTTTTTATAACTGCCGGAATGGGTGGTGGAACAGGAACAGGTGCTGCACCTATTATTGCTAAAATAGCCAAAGACATGGATATTTTAACGGTAGGTATTGTTACCATGCCTTTTCAATTTGAAGGAAGAATGCGCTCAAATCAAGCTCAAATTGGAATAGATACCTTAAGAGATAATGTAGATTCTTTAATCGTAATTAATAACAATAAACTAAGAGAGGTTTATGGTAACTTAGGTTTTAAAGCTGGCTTTTCTAAAGCAGATGAAGTATTGTCTACAGCTGCAAGAGGAATTGCAGAGGTAATTACACACCATTACAAACAAAATATTGATTTGCATGATGCTAAAACAGTAC
This sequence comes from uncultured Polaribacter sp., assembly GCA_943788865.1. Classification (GTDB taxonomy): domain Bacteria; phylum Bacteroidota; class Bacteroidia; order Flavobacteriales; family Flavobacteriaceae; genus Polaribacter. The sequence continues at coordinate 467,489 of CALSRX010000004.1, forward strand.
TGTCTAATAGCGGAACTGCTATTATGGGATCAGCAAAAGAATCAGGAGTAAATAGAGGAAAAAATGCAATTATAAAAGCATTAGATTCACCATTGTTAAATGACAATAAAATTACGGGTGCTAAGAATGTACTGTTGTTAATTGTTTCTGGTGTTGATGAAGTTACTTTAGATGAAATTGGTGAGATAAATGATTATATTCAGATAGAAGCAGGTTATGAAGCTAATATTATTATGGGTATTGGTGAAGATGAATCTTTAGGTGATGCAATTTCTGTAACTATTGTAGCAACCGGTTTTGCTGTAGATCAACAAAGTTCAATTACAAATACAGAAGTTAAAAAAATTATACATACACTAGAGGATGAGCAAAAAGCAACCTATGATTTTTCTGAAAAAACAATAACAAAATCTAGTGAGTTAGATGCTCCGTTAAGTAGCAAGCCTGAAGCTAAAATTATACATGTTTTAGAAGATGAAGTTGAAGAAGATCCAACAGGATTAATTCCAACAACAGAGTTTATCAATAATATTGAGGTGGTTTATGATGAAATAGAAATAGAAACTGTTTCTGATGATGATTTTATCATTACAAATGCAAATCCAATTGTAGAAGAAGTAGAAGAGGAAGAATTTGCTCCGATTCAAATGGAAACCTTGTTTGATTTGCCACTAAATAGTTATGAAGAAATTAAGCCAGAAACAAACGAAGTTCGTTTTGATTTATCTATTGATGATGTCAACGAAATTGAAGTAAAGGACGCAACAGAAATTGTAGCTGATACAAATGAAATTATTGAGAAAAGATATGTATTAGAAGACTTTAACGCAACACCTACAATTGCAAAGAGCTCTCATCCAAATCAGCAAAATCAAACTGTTGTAGAAGAAGATGAAGAGTTGGCTTTTGTGGTTAAAACAAAACCAGCAATAGAAGTTGATGATATTGAAACTATTTCTGAAGAAATTTCACCTTTAAGTTTAACAATTTCTGAGTTAGAAAAAACGGCAGAATTACGTCGTCAAAAAATGAAAGGATTCAATTATAAATTTACAGATCAAGTAAATAAAAATATTGATGAAATAGAAAAACAACCAGCCTACAAAAGATTGGGAGTAAATTTAGATGAAGTAAATTCCGATTTAAGCAAATCGAAAACAACATTAAGTACTGATGCTAATGATGATGTGCAATTGCGATCTAACAATTCATTTTTACATGATAATGTAGATTAACAATTTTTAAAAAAATAGTCAGATATTATAAAATTCCTAAGAGATTAGGAATTTTTTTTATCCCTATATTTGCAATTATAAAAGAGAAAAGATGAGTTTAGAAAAATTAGTCATGGAGCAAATGAAAGCAGCGATGAAATCGAAAGATACCGTTGCTTTGCAAGCTTTAAGAGCAGTAAAATCGGCTATATTATTAGCGAAAACAGAAAATGGAGCGGCAAGTGAATTGCCAGAAGACATGGAATTGAAAATTTTACAAAAACAAGTAAAACAACGTAAAGACAGTGCTGCAATTTTTTTAGAACAAGGAAGAGAAGATTTGGCTAAGCCAGAATTAGCAGAAGCAGCAATCATTGAGCAATTTTTGCCAGAAGCATTGTCTGATGAGGAAGTAGAAAAAGTTGTACTCGCTGCAATTCAAAAAACAGGTGCAAGTGGAATGAAAGATATGGGAAAAGTAATGGGAATAGTTTCTAAAGAACTGGCTGGACAAGCTGACGGAAAAACGATTTCTACTTTAGTGAAAAAGAATTTAATATAAGTGTAATTTTAAAAGGCTCCGTAGTTCAACTGAATAGAATATCAGATTTCGGCTCTGAGGGTTGCAGGTTTGAATCCTGCCGGAGTCACAAAAAAAGCAAGTAAAATTTTACTTGCTTTTTTAATTTAACCATAAAGGAGACTACCTCTTCGTTTGTGTCATATTATCTGCAACTACAATAGTATAATTAGAAATCGTAGCTTTTTCTTCATCGGTCATTTTATCCCATTCAGATTGCATCACTGTTGTTACTGATGTTATTTTTAATCCTGGTTTAATTTTGTTAATCCACCAGATAATTCCTTGATTGTAATTTGAGTGATAAGAGCCTTCAAAATGAAATAATAAATCTCCTTCATTAAAATTCTTTAAAGAAAAATATGCCATTGTTGCATCTTTTGCCGCTTGAGCTGTTTGAATATTTAGCATGTTTGGTGGAACATGACCACCCATTTTACTAGCCATTTCTGCATAGGCTTTTACTGTTGGGTCAAAAAACTTTTCTAAATCTGGACCTATCATTGCTAGAGCTTGCGGACTTAACTCTTTCAAAGCTGCGATTCCTTTTTTATTAATCATTGCGGCATATCTTCTAGGAATATTTGTGGCAATAAAACGCAATTTCTTTTCTTTAGCAAATTCAACCAAAGGTTTGTAGTCTGTTTGATAGTTACCCCATAATTGAGTAATTTCTGGCAGCATTTTTTTCTCATCATAAAATCCTGCTAAATATTCATCAAGTACTAATTGGTTTCCGTTTTCAAACATTTCTGCACCAAAAAACAAGTTTTCTCCTTTTTTCTCGTAAAAACTTTTAGCCATTTCTATTTGTAGCCAATGCGAAATCGGATTTGTATGATATTCACCAAAAAAGACCATGTCACTATCTGCTAGGTCTCTAATCATTTTGTTGTATTTCGTAATTTTTCCTTTTTGATTGAATAGTTGATAGGCTGGCTTGTCTTGAGAAAAAGATACACTTATAAAAGTAATAAGAAAAAACCCTGTTGCTAATATTCGCTTCATACAATAATTCATTTAAGATTGGTGGTTGTTTTTGTTAAATTAAGTCGAAATGTAATAAAATTTAAAAGAAATAGAGTGATTTTTGTCATAATACTACTGTTTTTTTAGTGCGAAATTAGTCCTAGAATTTTAAACGATTATCAAGATGAAAAGAAGAGAATTAGTATCTAAAATTATGTCAACCATTTAATTACTGTAAATCATACAAATAATTTATTTGAAGCAGAAAAGTTATTTAATAAAAACGGAATACGTCACATACCTGTTGTAGATGGAGAAAGAATTATAGGAATGTTGAGTTTAACCGATTTACTTCGAGTTACTTTTGTAGATGAATTTAATTCTAATGCCACAAATATAGATACAGCGGTTTATAATATGTTACGCATTGAGCAAGTAATGGCAAAAAATATTACTTCACTTTCTTCACATCAAACCATTAAAGAAGCCGTAGAGATTTTAGCTGTGAATGAATTTCATGCCTTGCCAGTTATAGATAATCATAAATTAGTTGGTATTATTACAACTACAGATATATTAAATTATTTATTAGAGCAATATTAAAACAATAAAAAAGCCGAAGTTGAAAACTTCGGCTTTTTTAAATTTATTTTTTAGCACTAAAGAGCTTTTAAATTAGCAATAGTTGCAGTTGGGTTTTCGCTTTTAAAAACAAAACTACCCGCAACTAAAACATCTGCACCAGCTTCTACCAAAGCATTTGCATTTTGATCTGTTACCCCACCATCAATTTCTATTTGACAATTAGATTCAGAGAATTCAATTAAATGTTTTAATTGAGCTACTTTTTTATAGGTGTTTTCAATAAACGATTGTCCACCAAAACCTGGGTTTACACTCATAATACACACCAAATCTAAATCTGCAATTACATCTTCTAAAACAGCAATAGGTGTATGCGGATTTAGTGCAACGCCAGCTTTCATTCCTGCTGCTTTAATTGCCTGAATTGTTCTATGTAAATGTGTACACGCTTCGTAATGAACGGTTAAAATATTTGCTCCTAATTCTGCAAATGTTTTGATGTATCTGTCTGGGTCTACAATCATTAAATGCACATCGATCGTTTTTGTAGCGTGTTTAGAAATTGCTTTTAAAACAGGCATTCCGAAAGAAATATTCGGTACAAAAACACCATCCATAATATCAATATGAAACCAATCGGCCTCACTATTATTTACCATTTCTATATCGCGTTGTAAATTGGCAAAATCTGCCGCTAAGATTGAAGGAGCTATTAACTTGTTCATTTGTTTGTTGTTGTGTTTTGTTTCAGCAAAAATAATCATATAAAAAAGAAAACTCTCGAATTATTTTCGAGAGTTTTAAATAAGATATTTACATTTTCGATTTTTAGGCAATCTGAGATTGCTATCCTAAATACGTCATTAAGATTTTACTTCTTGATGTATGCTTTAATCTGCGAATAGCTTTTTCTTTAATTTGACGAACACGTTCACGAGTTAAATCAAACGTTTCTCCAATTTCTTCTAGAGTCATTGGTTGATGTTCACCCAAGCCAAAGTATAATTTTACCACATCTGCTTCTCTTGGAGTTAATGTTTCTAAAGCTCTAGAGATTTCTACTCGTAAAGATTCGTGTAATAACGCTTTATCTGGATTTGGAGACTCACCAGAGTTTAAGACATCGTATAAGTTAGAATCTTCGCCTTCTATTAATGGAGCATCCATAGATACGTGACGCCCAGAATTCTTCATAGATTCTTTTACGTCATTTACAGTCATGTCTAATTTCTTAGCAATTTCTTCTGCACTCGGTGGACGCTCGTTTTCTTGCTCTAAGAAGGCGTACATTTTATTAATCTTGTTGATAGAACCAATTTTATTTAATGGTAAACGAACAATTCTAGATTGTTCTGCCAATGCTTGTAAGATTGACTGACGAATCCACCAAACAGCGTAAGAGATAAATTTAAATCCACGAGTTTCATCAAAACGTTTTGCAGCTTTGATCAATCCTAAATTACCTTCATTAATTAAATCTGGTAAAGTTAATCCTTGATTTTGATATTGTTTAGCAACCGAAACAACGAAACGTAAATTAGCTTTTGTTAACTTCTCTAAAGCTAATTGGTCTCCAGCTTTGATACGTTGTGCTAATTCTACTTCTTCATCGGCAGTAATTAAATCAACTTTTCCAATTTCTTGTAAATATTTATCTAATGATGCAGTTTCTCTATTAGTAACCTGCTTGGTAATTTTAAGTTGTCTCATCTATGTAAGTGGTTTTATTAAAGATTAATTATGCTCTACAAACACTTATACGTATAAATAGTAGTTTATGTTACAAAAAGAATTAATTTTTAACAACTCAATGCATATTAATGCAAAAGAGTTTTTAAGTAAGGTTGCGTTGATTTAGAGGTAAGGACTTTAATTTTAGAGTGTTATAAGTAGTGACTTTTAAAAAAACATTATTTTTTTGTATAGTTTCAATATTTTTTATAAATTGCACCTCGATAGGTATTGGGGGATTTCTATCAAAAAAATCAAAAAGCCATTTGCAATTGTAAATGGCTTTTTCTTTTTTACTTAAAATAATCCGTTTATTTGAGCATCAATTCTGTCAATAACGTAGCCTAAATCTTCTTGATTATCAACAAAGTCTAGATTGTCTACATCTATAATTAACAGCTTTCCTTTTTTATAAGTAGAAATCCAAGCTTCATAGCGCTCGTTAAGTCTACTTAAATAATCAATGCTAATTGAATTTTCGTATTCTCTTCCTCTTTTATGAATTTGCCCTACTAAGGTAGGTATACTTGAACGTAAATAAATTAATAGATCTGGAGGTGTAACTAATTTTTCCATCAACTCAAACAATGAGCTGTAATTTTTAAAATCTCTATTAGTCATTAAACCCATCGCATGAAGATTTGGTGCAAAAATATGAGCATCTTCATAAATTGTTCTGTCTTGTATGATTTTTTTGCCAGTTTCTCTTAATTCTAAGATTTGTCTAAATCTACTATTTAAGAAGAAAACTTGTAAGTTAAAAGACCAACGTTCCATCTCTGAATAAAAATCATCCAAGTAAGGATTTTCTTCAACAGATTCAAAATGAGGTTTCCAGTTATAATGTTTGGCTAATAATTTGGTTAAAGTAGTTTTACCTGCTCCTATATTTCCTGCAATGGCTACATGCATAATTTATTTTTTCTAATACGTTTGAAAAGGGTTGATAAAGTTAATCAAATTTTAGAATTAGCAATGGAATTAACAAATCAATTTATAACCGTAGCCTCTAACATTTAGTATTTGTACGTTTTTGTCTTGCTGTAATTTTTTTCTAAGTTTGGTTATAAACACATCCATACTTCTAGCATTAAAAAAGTCGTCATTACCCCAAAGTTTATTTAAAATATAGGCTCTTTCAGAAATGCTATTCTTATGTTGGTTAAGTATAAACAATAACTCAGATTCTCTATTTGTAAGTAAAGTTTGTTGCTCTTTAATTACTAATAATTGTTTGGTATGATTAAAGACATACTTGCCGATTTTAATTTGAGTTTGCTCTTGTTTTTGTTTGTTTCTATCTAATAAAGAATGAATTCTAACAATCAATTCTTCCATAGAAAAAGGTTTTTTTAAATAATCATTTCCTCCATGGTTAAATCCTTCTAAAACATCTTTTGTTTGAGATTTAGCTGTTAAAAATATAATAGGAATCTGTTTGTTCTCTTCTCTTATTTCTTTAGCCAAGGTAAATCCATCTTTAAAAGGCATCATCACATCCAATACTAAAATTTCTGGATTGTTGTCTTTGTATAATTTGTAAGCCTCATTGCCATTATTGGCTAAAAAAACTTCAAAATTTCTAGTTTCTAAACTTTCTTTTATGATTTGAGCCAAACTAGGTTCGTCTTCTGCTAAAACAATTTTTATTGCAGTACTCATATTGGTAAAGTTATTTTAAAAATGGTGTTTTTAGAATTTGGAAGTAATTGAATTTTTCCATCATGCTTTTCTGCAATTTTTTTGGTGTAAAATAAGCCAATTCCAAAGCCTTTTACATTGTGTGTGTTTCCCTTCGGAATTCGATAAAACTTATCAAAAATCTTCTCTCGTTGGTTTTTTTCTATTTGATTTCCGTTATCTGCAATGGTGATTTCTAAATTGTCAAGCACTCTGTTTATATGAATTTCAATTTCATTTCCACCATATTTTATGGCATTATCAATTAGATTCGAAATAGCATTTTCAAAATGAAAAGGATCCAATAAAACAATTAATTTTTCTTTATTGCTTACAAAATGAATGTTTTTTTCTCCTGAATGAAACTCATTTCTTAGAGCAATGTTTTTAATCAGTTCAACAATGTCTATTTCTTCTTTTTGAAGTAGTAGTTTTCCACTGTCTAAAGTTGCAGTTTCTACAATTTCTCTACCATGTGATGCAATTTTGTTAATTGTAATGAAGAGATAGAAAGGTATTTCTTTGTTTTCTCCTTGTCATCAATAGCATTAAAAGCACCGATAGCCTCAATAGCAGTAGAAACTGTGGTGATAGGAGTTTTAAATTCGTGTGTAATATTGCTGATTAAATCGTTTTTAATCTCGGCCAGTTCTTTTTGTTTGTTGATGATTTTCAACAAATAAAACAAACAAGAAATTATTGTCAATGACAATAATAATGACAATAAAATTCCGGTAGAACTTCGTTTTAATGCTTCTAAAGAAGAATCTTTAAATAAAACTCTAAACTGTTCGTTATTCTTTAAAAAAGTAGACTTTGAGTTTACACCTTTCCAATTTAAAACAACATTATTTGTATTAGATTTAAAAATGACAGAATCACCGGCATAATGTTTTAAACGATAATCCAATACTATTTTTTTTGCACTTAGTTGATTTTTTAATAACGAATCTATTTTTGTATATTCTATAGAATCATGGGAAATAGCAATAAATAATTTATTTGCAAATACTTCGAAGTCTTTGACGGTATCAATATTTTTATCTTTAAAAACTTTTATAGCTGAAATATGATCTACATCGGTGTCTAAAATGCCAGGTTTCAGTTTTTCAAACCTTTTGGTAACTGCATTTGGTTTAACTAAGGTGTCTATTTTGACTTTAGAAAAGAATGTCTTAAATTTTATGGATGTGTTTGTATGATTAGAAGTAGTATCTAAAAACGCTACTCTAGATTTTTTAGTAATATCTGCAAAGTATTCTTCAATAGCATTGTCTAAACTCAATTGAATTTCGTTTGCAACTCGTTGCTTGTTTTGTATGTAATTGTTGTAATTCCAATATACCTGAACAGTTATTGTGGCAATAATAGTGATGGTGATTAGATATAAAATCCAACGATATTTTTTCGTGTTCATACTTCAAAGATAGGTAGTTAGTTTGATAAAAATAACCACTTAACAAACGTTAACACTAGTTAACTAATAGAAGTAAATTGTTTATCAATATTTGTAGCAACAAAAAATATATTAAAAATGAAAAAAGCAATTACAATTTTATGTTTGCTAATAACGACATCTTTATTAGCACAAAACTTTCAAGGAAAGGCAATTTACAAAACAAGCCGTAAAATGGATTTTAAAATTGGAGGTCAAGAAGGATCTACGATGAGTGATGAGCGAAAAGCGCAGATGAATACAATGATGATGAAACAATTTCAAAAAACATTTACACTAACCTTTGACAAATCTTCCTCTATTTATAAAGAAGAAAAAAAACTAAAAGCTCCAGCAACAATGCCTTCTAATGGATTTAATGTAATGGTTATGGGTTCTGGAGGAGGAAATGATGTTGTTTACAAAAACACAAAAGAAAATCGTTTTGTGAATAAAACTGAAATCATGGGGAAACTTTTTTTAATAAAAGATAAACTACCAAAATACGATTGGAAGCTAACTGACGAAACAAAAAACATCGGAGTGTATACTTGTTATAAAGCAACCTACACAAGACAAGAAGAAAGAACAAGTATGAATGTAGATGATGGAAAAGTTACAGAGAAAAAAGAAAAAGTAGATGTAGTTACAACCGCTTGGTATACACCAACTATTGCAGTAAGTATTGGCCCAGGTAACTTTACAGGATTGCCAGGATTAATTTTAGAAATTAAAGAAGGAAATCAAACAATTATTTGCTCAGAAATTGTTTTAAATCCCACCGATAAAATTAAGATAGAGGAAACTAAAAAAGGAAAAGTTGTTTCTCAAAAGCAATATGAAAAAATCATGGATAAAAAAACAAAAGAAATGATGGAGAATTTCAAGTCTAGAAGAGATAGTAAAGGTCATAGTATGCAAATAAGAATTGGTGGTTAATTAAACCTTTGTTGTTTTTTTGTGTCTTATTATTTTTTAACAATAATATAACTATTCACTTTCATCTAATTAAATTACATTTGTTTGATAAAAAGTGAAAATAATTAAACAAAAAATATTATGAAAACTATTTTAATTTCTCTTTTTTCGGTTTTTACTATAACATTGTATTCGCAAACCAACTTTCAAGGGAAGGCAGTATACATGTCTAAAACGACAATGGAAATGAATTTTGGAGGAAGACAAATGTCTGAAGACCAAAAGAAACGTATTGCAGAAAGAATGAAAGGAATGTTAGAAAAAACATTTGTATTGAATTTTAATCAAATAGAGTCTGTCTATAAAGAAGAAGAAAAATTAGGTGCTCCTGGACAAGGTGGAGGTAGATTTGGTGGAATGATGAGTTTCGGAGGAGGATTAAAATATAAAAACACGAAAGACCCAATTGTTTTAGAAGAAACAGAATTTTTTGGAAAACAATTTTTAATTTCTGAAAGTGGCTCTAAACCAGAATGGAAGTTAGGGTCAGAAACAAAAAAGATAGGAAATTATATGTGTTATAAAGCTACTTTAATTAAAGAAGTTGATCCTTTTAGTTTTGCTGGTTTTGGAAGGGGAAATAATAATAATGATGCAGAAAAGAAAGATGAAAAACCAAAAACAATGCTTGTTACAGCATGGTACACGCCTCAGATTCCTGTAAGTCAAGGTCCAGGAGAATATTGGGGGTTGCCTGGGTTAATTTTGGAGGTAAGCTCAGGAACAACAACGGTATTGTGTAAGGAAATCACAATGAACCCAGATGAAAAAGTGACAATAAAAATACCTAAAAAAGGTAAAAAAGTATCTCGAGAAGAATACAATAAAATTGTATTAAAAAAGACTGAAGAAATGAGAGATCAATTTAGAGGTCGTGGTGGTAATCGAGGAGGCGGAAGAAGAGGGTAAAAAATAAATCAAACATTTTATGAAAAAATATTTATTAGCAATTATAGTAATGGTTGCATGGGGAACAAATGCTCAAATTAAATTAACAGGTGTTGTTAAAGATAGTATTGGTGAACCCTTAGAGATGGCAAATGTAATTGCTTTAAATAAAACCACAAATACACTAGATTCTTACGGATTTACAGATTCTAATGGAAATTATAAGTTGACTTTAAAAGAAAATACAACCTATAGTATTAAGGCAAGTTATATTGGTAATAAAACTTCTGACCTGACTATAATTACAAAATCTGAGGATATTGTTAAGGATATTGTTTTAATGCCTGATAATAAATTAGATGAAGTTAATATTACTTATAAAATTCCAGTTACTATTAAAGGAGATACCTTGGTGTATGATGCCGATTCTTTTAAAGTTGGAACAGAAAAAAAACTTGGTGATGTTTTAAAGCGTTTGCCGGGTGTTGAAGTAAATGCCGATGGAGAAATTGAAGTAGAAGGGAAAAAAGTTGGAAAAGTATTGGTAGAAGGCAAAGATTTTTTTGACGGTGATTCTAAAATTGCAGTACAAAATATCCCCGCAAATGCAATAGATAAAATACAGGTATTAAAGAATTTTAGTGAAGTAGGACAACTAAAAGGAGTGCAAGATAATTCTGATAATTTAGCAATTAATATTAGATTAAAAGAAGGGAAAAAGAATTTTTGGTTTGGTGAAATTAATGCTGGAGCTGGAGGTGATAATAGATTTGTGGCAAATCCTAAATTATTTTATTACAGTCCAAAATACAGCATCAATTTAATAACCGACATGAATAATATAGGTAAAATTCCTTTTACAAGAAGAGATTATTTTAGGTTTACAGGTGGATTTAGACCTGGAGGAAATTCTGGAACCGGATTTAATGTAGCTTCTTCAGATATAGGTTTTTTAACCATGCAAAATAATAGAGCGAAGGAAATTGATTCGAAATTTGGAGCAGCTAACTTTAGTTATTCGCCTAAAAAGACATTAGACCTGAGTGGATTTGCAATCTATTCATCTACCAAAACAGAACTAGAACAAAGTAGTACTAGAAACTATATAAACAACGCATTTACAGAAAATACTACAAGTAATTCTTCACAAGATTCTCAGTTAGCCTTATTAAAGTTAAGCTCTAGTTACAAACCAAATGTGAACAACCAATTAGATTATGATATTTTTGCTAAAGTATCTGATCAAAAAGAAAATCAATTGTTTACATCATCTCAAGTACCAGGAAATATTCTGCAAGCACAAAATCAAAATCCATTTTCTTTAAATCAGAATTTAAATTACTATTATACGTTAAATGAACGAAATATTTTTGCTCTAAGTGCACAACATTTATGGCAAGATGAAGACCCTTTTTACAATGCTAATTTGCAACAGCTGTCATTTGCTAATTTGTTAACATTAACATCACCAGCTGCTGGAAACCCTTATGATATTTCACAAAACAAACGAGTAAAAACAAACAAGCTTGATGCGAAATTAGATTATTATTATGTGATAAATTCAAAGAGTAACATTAACTTTAACATAGGGGCTACAATCAGTGATCAGCAATTTAATTCAGATATTTTTGAAAGACTAAATGGAACGCAAAACTCTATTACTACCCCATCAACATTAAATGATGTTACCTATGCTTTCAATGATTTGTATGCAGGTTTTGAATATAAATTTATCACGGGTATTTTTACGTTTACACAAGGAGGAACAATCCATTCATATTCTGCAAAGAACACACAATTAGGTACTGTTAGAGACGATAATTTTAGTGAGTTTTTACCAAGTGTTTCTGTGAAATTACAACTTAAAAAATCTGAAACATTACGTTTGTCATACAGCAAAGTTGTAAGTTTTACTGATATTAATAGTGTTGCTGAAGGGTATGTCTTTAATAATTACAACCGCTTGTATTCTGGTAATAGAAATTTAGAAAGCTCATATGCACACAGTGCAAGATTAAATTATTTTAGTTTTAATATGTTTAATTATACTAATGTTTTTGCTTCTATTAACTATAACAAACGAATCAATGCAACAACAGGAAGCATTTTACCTGTTGGCGTAGATCAAATTTCTACTTCTATAAATTCAATTTTTCCAAACGAATCTTTATCGGGTTCTGCGAATTTGCAAAAATCAGTAGGTAAATTTAAAGGAACATTTGGAGCCAGAGTTTCATTGTCTAAATCTACAAGCACAATTGCGGCATTAAGAGATACAGATAACAACCCTAATACACCTCCTGTTAGAGTTGAAGAAGAAAGAGATTCAAGATCGTTTACAAGATCATTTAATACAGGTATCAGTACTAATTTTAGAACTGCTCCAAATTTCGATATCGGGTATAATGTGACCATCAATGATTATAATCAAGGTGGTAACATCAACAAGTTTTACACCCACAGTCCGTATTTTAATTTAGATGTGTTGTTTTTGAAAAACTTTACATTTACTTCTAGATATACCTACAATAATTATAAAAATGAAACTCAAACATTAAATAATTATAGCTTCTTAGATTTGGATTTAACGTATCAAAAGAAAGAAAGCAAATGGGAATATTCTTTAAAAATGACCAATGCTTTTGATACGATTTCTATTAATAATGATAATAGCAACGCAATTTTTAATAGTACGTCTTCTTATATAATTCAGCCAAGATTTACAGTATTTAGTATAAAATATAACTTATAGAAAAAAGGTTTTTTAAGTTGAAAAAGCGAATAGTACTATTCGCTTTTTTTTATTATAAATAAACTTGTATTTTACTGGTTAATTTTTAATAACCCTTTTCGTAATGAAAAAAACAATCTTTTTTTTATTTAGCCTACTATTTATTTTATCGTGTAAGAATACTACTAAAAAAGATTTTGCAGATACTGTTATCATTAATGCTCATATTTATACATTATGTTGGAACAATCCTTTGTTAAATGGAACTCCAGCAACAAACGCTCCTTTTAAAGATGGTAAATGGCAGTTTGATGCACAAGCAATAGCGATTAAAAACAATACAATTCAGTTTGTTGGATCTAATAAGAAAGTGAAAGAATTTATAGGAGATTCTACAAAAATTATTGATGCAAAAAGCGCGGTAATTGTTCCTGGTTTAATCGAATCTCATGGGCATTTGCAAGAATTAGGAGAGAAAAATGAAGCAATTAATCTCGAAAATTTAACGAAACAGCAAATAGTAGATTTAATTATCAAAAGAGCTGCTGAGACGCCAAAAGGTGAGTGGATTATTGCTTCTGGTTGGGATGAAGCAGCTTTTGCAAATGACTACCCAGATATGGTTCAATTAAGTAAACTAACACAAAATAATCCTATTGTTTTAATAGGGCTGCGTGGTTTTGGAGTTATGGGAAATGCATTGGCTTTTGAAAATGCAGGGATTACAAAAAAAACAAAAGCTACTGATGGTGGAGAAATACTAAAAGATACAAAAGGAAGTCTAAAATACATTTTATTAAATAGTGCTAAAAATTTGTTATTAGATAAAATTCCTAAGAAGACACTAGCGCAACAAACACGTGCCATAGAATACGGATTTAATGAGTTGTTAAAATTAGGTTTTACAACAACGCATCACGCAGGGGTTGCAGAAGAGCACATGGATGTATATGAAGCTTTGCTTAAGAAAAATAAACTACCTATGCGAGTTCATGCTTTTATTGCAGCGCGTATGTATAATATTAACTTGGTAAACAAATGGCTAGAAAAAGGACCAACTACAGATGATGCATCGTTTTTACAGGTCAGAAATTTTAAAGCATATTATGATGGTTCTTTAGGTTCTCGTGGTGCGAAATTTTTAGAAGATTATACTGATAAAAAAGGACATACAGGGGTTAGTGGATTGGCCTATGGCTTTCATGAAGACATGATTATTAAAGCTTTGGATGCAGGGTTTCAATTGGCAATTCATGCAATCGGAGATAAAGCAAATAGAGATGTCTTAGATTTATATGAGAACTATTTCAAAGCGCATCCTAAATCTAAAGAATTACGACATAGAATTGAACATGTGCAAATCGTGCATCCAGATGATTTTTCTAGATTCAGCAAATTAAATATAATTGCTTCTATGGAGCCAGCTCATGCAGTTGAAGATATGCCCTGGGCAATTGACCGAGTTGGAGAAAAAAGAGCAAAAGGAGCTTACGCATGGCGTACATTAAGAAACAATAATTTAACTGTAATTTTTAATTCAGATTTTACAGGTTCAGACCCGAGTTTCTTTTACGGAATGCACAGTGCCATCACTAAAAAGAAAAAAACGGATGATAAACAATGGTTTCCAGAGCAAGCTTTTACCAAAGAAGAATCATTAAGAGCTTATACCATTTGGGCTGCTTATGCTGCAAAACAGGAAAACCTAACGGGTACAATTGAAGTTGGAAAATGGGCAGATTTAACATTTATGGATGTGGATGTTTTAAATGCAGATCCAACAGAAATATTAAATGGCGTCATTTTGAAGACTATGATAAATGGAAAGGTAGTTTATGAGAAATAGACATAAAAAAACCTCAAACTGAGTTGTTTGAGGTTTTAAGTATATTTAATTTTCTTTCTTAGAAACCAAAAGCTTCTCTTACTTTATCTACATAATCTAATTTTTCCCAAGTGAAGGTTTCTACTTCTTGTGAAACAGTTTCTCCCATTGGATTCGAAAATGTTACAGTCTTCACTTCTGGAGTTCTTCCCATATGTCCGTATGCAGCAGTTTCAGAGTAAATCGGTGTTCTCAATTTTAAGCGTTGCTCAATAAAATAAGGACGCATATCAAAAATGGTTTCTACAATTTTACTGATCTCTCCATCTGTTAAATTTAACGTTGATGTTCCGTATGTTTCTACATTGATACTTGTAGGTTTTGCAACTCCAATAGCATAAGAAACTTGTACTAAAACTTCTTTACAAACTCCTGCAGCCACCAAATTTTTAGCAATATGTCTTGTTGCATATGCTCCAGATCTATCTACTTTAGAAGGATCTTTTCCAGAAAATGCTCCACCTCCGTGAGCGCCTTTTCCACCATACGTATCAACAATAATTTTACGTCCAGTTAAACCTGTATCTCCATGTGGTCCACCAACAACAAAGGTTCCTGTTGGATTGATATGATAGGTGATTTTATCGTTAAATAAAGCTTGAATATTTTCAGGTAATTTTGCAATCACCCTCGGGATTAAAATGTGTACAATGTCAGATTTGATTTTTTCTAACATTACCTCGTCGTTTTCATCAAAATCATCGTGTTGTGTAGACACAACAATGGCATCAATTCTTTGCGGAATGTTATCATCAGAATACTCAATAGTAACTTGAGATTTAGCATCAGGACGTAAATAAGTAATCTCTTTATTTTCTCGTCTTAATTCAGCCAATTCAATTAGTAAACGATGCGATAACTCTAATGCTAGTGGCATATAATTTTCGGTTTCATCAGTCGCATAACCAAACATCATTCCTTGATCTCCTGCACCTTGTTCTTCTTTGTTAGCTCTATCTACTCCCTGATTAATATCTGGAGATTGCTCATGAATTGCAGAGAAAACACCACAAGAACTTCCGTCAAACATGTATTCGCTTTTTGTATAGCCAATTTTGTTGATGACATCACGTGCAATTTTTTGAACATCTAAATAGGTGTTAGATTTTACTTCTCCAGCTAATACAACCTGACCAGTTGTTACCAATGTTTCGCAGGCAACTTTAGATGCTGAATCGAAAGCTAAAAAATTATCTATTAGGGCGTCTGAAATTTGATCAGCTACTTTATCTGGATGTCCTTCTGAAACAGACTCAGAAGTAAATAAATATGACATATTTTTATTTTTTAATGTTATGGAAAAATAAAAAAAATTGCTTGGAAGCTAAAAAGAAGTAGAAAATTACTGCTTTAGCTTTTTTTTATAGAGGTTGCAATCAGTTCAAATTTTTCCTCGAATTATCGATTGCAAATGTACAGCTAAAAACATTACAAAAAAATAAAATGAAAAAAAGTTCAAATAAATTTGGTTATTAACTTTTTCTAACTGAATATTTGTGCTCAGAAAGTTCATCACTTATTGACAATGTTATCAAGAAAGGCGGAGGGATTAGACCCTATGAAGCCTTAGCAACCCTTTACACTTAGTAAAGAAGGTGCTAAATTCTACTTAATTTCAGATTCATTTATCAGAAATTGGATAGATAACTCAAAAAATAATTACTGACGAGTAATTGTAATAATTCTTTATAACATTTTTCTAGTAAGTACGTCAAATTATTGACGCATTTGACTTTTGGTTTAATCTCAAAACGATTCGAAATACGTAGTATTTAGTTTCTTTTGAAAATGTCATTCTCACGAAAGCGGGAATCTAATTAACTCAAAAAACAAGAAAAATGAGTACACAAAAATTTGCAACCAATGTGTTGCACGCCGGACACGATGTTCAGCAACATGCAGGAACAAGAGCAGTTCCAATTTATCAAACTACCTCGTATGTTTTTAACAATTCAGAACATGCAGCAAATCTTTTTTTAAATGCGCTAAAAATGTGTTCTTTGTCTGCTAATTTAGGAGATACAAGAACTATTGTTACACATCCAGCATCTACAACACATACTAGTTTGCAGAAGAAGATCGATTGGAAGTTGGAATTACTGATGGATTGGTTCGTATTTCTGTTGGATTAGAACATCAAAATGATATTATGAACGATTTAAAACAAGCTTTAGAACATGTCTAATATATATAAAGAATTAAAACGAAGGATTTTATTATTAGACGGTGCAATGGGGACAATGTTGCAAGCGTATAAATTTACTGAAGCCGATTTTAGAGGTGAGCGTTTTAAAGAGTATCCGACACCTTTACAAGGAAATAATGATTTGTTATCTATAACACAACCTGAAGCAATCAAAACCATACATGGGAAATATTTTGAAGCTGGGGCAGATATTATTGAAACCAACACATTTTCTGGAACTACCATTGCAATGGCAGATTATCAAATGGAAGATTTGGTGTATGAACTGAATTATCAATCTGCAAAAATAGCCAAAGAAGTTGCTACTGAATTTACAGCAAAAGAACCCCACAAACCTACGGTTTGTAGCCGGTTCAATTGGGCCAACAAATAGAACGGCAAGTATGTCTCCAGATGTAAATGACCCTGGTTATAGAGCCGTTACTTTTGACGATTTAAGAATTGCTTACAAACAACAAGTAGAAGCTTTAGATTGATGGTGGTGTAGATGTCTTATTGGTAGAAACTGTTTTTGATACCTTAAATGCCAAAGCAGCTTTGTTTGCTATTGAAGAAGTAAAAGACGAAAGAAATATGATATTCCATTATGTTAAGTGGAACGATTACAGATGCTTCTGGTAGAACATTGTCTGGTCAAACAGCAGAAGCATTTTTAATTTCTGTTTCTCATATTCCATTATTATCTGTCGGATTTAATTGCGCTTTAGGAGCCAATTTATTACAACCACATTTAGAGGCAATTGCGAATAAAACTGATTTTGCAATTTCTGCACATCCAAATGCAGGTTTGCCAAATGCTTTTGGAGAATATGACGAAACTCCAGAAGAAATGGGTGAACAAATCGAAGAATATTTAAAGAAAGATTTGATAAATATTATTGGTGGTTGCTGTGGTACATCTCCAGAGCACATTCGAGTAATTGCAACATTGCTGCAAATATACAACCTAGAAGTATTTCTGCTGATATCAGAATTTTAGTTAAAAGAAATGAAGTAAACAAACTAAATACATGCATTTGTCTGGTTTAGAACCGTTAGTTCTGAATGAAAACAGCAATTTCATAATAGTTGGAGAACGTACAAATGTTGCAGGTTCTCGTAAATTTTTACGCTTAATAAAAGAAGAAAAATTTGATCGAAGCTCTAGATATTGCAAGACATCAAGTAGATGGTGGGGCGCAAATTATCGATATTAATTTTGATGATGGTTTGATTGATGGAAAAGAAGCGATGGTTCGTTTTTTAAATTTCATTGCAGCAGAACCTGATATTTGTAGAGTGCCTATCATGATTGATAGCTCTAAATGGGAAATCATAGAAGCTGGTTTGCAAGTTGTTCAAGGAAAATGTGTAGTAAATTCTATTTCTCTTAAAGAAGGAGAAGAGAAATTTATTTGGGAAGCAACACAAATCAAAAGCTATGGAGCTGCAGTAATTGTCATGGCTTTTGATGAAGTTGGGCAAGCAGATACTTATGAAAGAAGAATAGAAATAGCAAAACGCTCTTATGACATCTTAGTGAACATTGTCAACTTTCCTTCAGAAGATATTATTTTCGATTTAAATATATTTCCTGTGGCAACAGGAATGGATGAGCATAAAAGAAATGCCATCGATTTTATAGAAGCAACACGTTGGGTTCGTAAAAATTTACCAAATGTTTCGTGTAAGTGGAGGTGTAAGTAATGTGTCTTTTTCATTTAGAGGTAATGATGGTGTTCGTGAAGCAATGCATTCTGTGTTTTTGTATCATGCCATTCAGGCTGGTATGAATATGGGGATTGTAAATCCCGCATTTTTAGAAGTTTATGATGATATTCCAAAGGATTTATTAGAGCATGTAGAAGACGTTATTTTAGATAGAAGAGAAGATGCGACTGAACGTTTATTAGATTTTGCTGAAACTGTAAAAGGGTCTAAAGTTGAAAAAGGATTGGATTTATCTTGGAGAGAAAATCCAGTTCAAGATAGAATTACACATGCTTTGGTAAAAGGAATTGATGCTTTTATTATTGAAGATGTAGAGCAAGCAAGACAAGAGTCTGCAAAACCAATTGAAGTTATTGAAGGTCATTTAATGATTGGAATGAATGTAGTTGGTGATTTGTTTGGAGCGGGAAAAATGTTTTTACCACAAGTAGTGAAATCGGCACGAGTGATGAAAAAGGCAGTAGGATATTTAAATCCATTTATTGAAGCAGAAAAAGGAGATAAACAGGAGCCTGTCGGTAAAATTTTGATGGCCACGGTAAAAGGAGATGTGCATGATATTGGTAAAAACATTGTGAGTGTAGTTTTGGCGTGTAACAATTATGAAATTGTTGATTTAGGAGTGATGGTTCCACCAGAAAAAATTATCGAAACCGCTAAAAATAAAAATGTTGATGTAATTGGTTTATCTGGATTAATTACTCCTTCATTAGATGAAATGGTGTATTTGGCAAAAGAAATGCAACGTCAGAATTTTGAAGTTCCGTTACTTATTGGTGGCGCAACAACATCTAAAGCACATACGGCTGTTAAGATAGATACACAATATAGTAATGCTGTGGTACATGTAAATGATGCTTCTAGAGCGGTTACCGTTGTTGGAGATTTATTAAATAAAAAGTCTTCTCACGAATATGTATCGAAATTGAAAAAAGATTATGATGAATTCAGAACTAAGTTTTTAAAACGAGGAAAAGAGAAAGCATATATTTCAATAAAGGAGGCTCGTAAACGTAAGTTTAAAATTGATTGGGAAACTACTTCAATTACAAAACCAAACGAATTAGGTATTCAAGTTTTAAAACAATTGAGTTTAAAAGAATTAGTGCCTTTTATAGATTGGAGTCCATTTTTTAGGAGTTGGGATTTGCATGGGAAATACCCAGCTATTTTAAAAGATAAAATTGTAGGAGAGCAAGCGGCTCAATTGTTTGATGACGCTCAAGAAATGCTACAAAAAATCATTACAAAACAATTGTTAAAGCCAAAAGCTATTTTCGGATTGTTTGAAGCGAATACTATAAATGAAGATGATATTTCTATTCAAAAGCATGGAAAAGAAATCGTAGTTTTTAGAACCTTACGTCAACAATTAAAAAAGAGAGAAGGGATTCCAAATATTGCTTTAGCAGATTTTATAGCTCCGAAAGAAACTGAGAAAACGGATTATATGGGGGCTTTTTACTACAGCTATTTTTGGAGCTCAAGAATTAGCAGAGAGCTATCGGGTACTAGAAGACGATTACAGTGCAATTATGGTACAAGCAATAGCAGACAGGTTTGCAGAAGCTTTAGCAGAATATTTACACAAACAAATCAGAACAAAACATTGGGGGTATGCTTCAGATGAAATCTTAACAAACGATGATTTAATTAAAGAAAATTATAAAGGAATTCGCCCTGCTCCAGGATACCCTGCCTGTCCAGATCATTTAGAAAAAGAAACTATTTGGGAATTGTTAGAAGTAGAAAAAAGCATTGGTGTGACATTGACAGAAAGTCTAGCAATGTGGCCTGCAGCAGCAGTTTCTGGTTATTATTTTGGAAACGAAGAAGCAAAGTATTTTGGTTTGGGTAAAATCACAGATGATCAAGTACGGGACTTTGCTATAAGAAAAGGAATCACTTTAGATAAAGCCAGAAAATGGTTGCATCCAGCAATAGCAGAAAATTAAGACACTGAACTAAATTCAGCATAAAATGAAAGTAACAGAACACTTAAAAAAAGGCAAAGGAAAAACATTGTTTTCGTTTGAAATTATTCCTCCAAAAAAAGGAAATCACATTCAAGATTTATATGATAATATAGATCTATTGATGGAGTTCAACCCACCATTTATAGACGTTACAACTTCAAGAGAAGAATATGTATATATTGAAAAACAAGGATTGTTAGACCGTAAAATAACCAGAATGCGACCTGGAACTGTCGGTATTTGCGCAGCAATCAAACATAAATACGATGTAGATACTGTTCCGCATGTATTGTGTGGAGGTTTTACAAAAGAAGAAACAGAATACTTATTGGTAGATTGTCATTATTTAGGAATAGAAAATGTAATGGCTTTGCGTGGAGATGCAATGAGTCATCAAAAATATTTTGAAGCGACAAATGGCGGTCATCAATATGCAACACAATTAGTACAGCAAATAAAAGATTTGAATAAAGGAAAATACTTACATGATGTGATTGAAGCCAATCATAATGCAGATTTTTGTATTGGTGTTGCAGGTTATCCAGAAAAACATTTAGAATCACCATCTCTAAAATCAGATTTAAAAAGATTGAAAGAGAAAGTAGATGCTGGTGCAGATTATGTTGTAACTCAAATGTTTTTCGACAATCAAAAATATTTCGATTTTGTAAAATCTGCTAGAGAAATAGGGATTAACGTTCCAATTATTCCAGGAATTAAGCCATTAGCAGTACAAAGGCATTTGCAATTATTGCCACAGGTATTTAAAATTGATTTGCCAGAACCGTTAATAACCGAAGTTGAAAAATGCAAATCAAATACAGAAGTGAGACAAGTTGGTGTAGAATGGGCAATACAGCAATCAAAAGAATTGTTAGAAGCCGGAGTGCCTTTATTACATTATTATTCAATGGGAAAATCAACTAATATCAAAGCAATTGCAGAGGCAGTTTTTTAATATAAATACTTTTGATACATGTATTGTAAAAAGTAATTTTCATAGGACTTAAAAGGAAAATTATTTGATTACTTTTGTAAAGTACAAATTGAATTAACAAATAAAAATAAATAAAATGGCATTAGAAATTACAGATGCAAACTTCGAAGAAGTAGTATTGAAATCTGACAAACCAGTTTTAGTAGATTTTTGGGCAGCTTGGTGTGGACCTTGTAGAATGGTTGGACCAATCGTTGATGAAATCTCAACTGAATATGAAGGGAAAGCTGTTGTGGGTAAAGTAGATGTTGATGCAAATCAAGAATTTGCAGCAAAATATGGAGTAAGAAACATTCCTACTGTTTTAGTATTTAAAAACGGAGAAGTGGTAGATAAACAAGTTGGAGTTGCTCCTAAAAATGTTTATACAGGTAAAATTGATGCTGCAATGTAATTGCAAATAGTAACAATAACAATTTATATATAAGAAAAGGTTTGGCTAAGGTCAAACCTTTTTTTATTTTTAGAATCTTATTTTCTTCATATGAAACATATAGTTACTTTATTATTTTTTATTTCCATATTGATTTCTTGTAAAAAAGAAGTGTCAACTAAAAATATCGGAGCAAAAGGAATTACTTTAGAATTAGCGAAGTATAGAAAGCAACAAGTTGCAGATGTTAAATATCAACTCGATTTTAATATTCCTAAAACCAAAGCAGAACCAATACCAAGTCAATTAAAAATATCAGCAACAATTCTTGATTTAAAGCACGATTTATATTTAGATTTTAATGAAGATAAATCAAAAATAAAGTCGGTTTTCGCAAACGGAAAAGAGATTGAAATTGTACATGAGAATGAACACCTTATTATTGCAAAAAGTTATTTAAAAAATGGAAATAACACCATTGAAATATCTTTTGATGCTGGTGAAATGTCATTGAATAGAAATGATGAATTTTTATATACATTATTGGTTCCAGATAGAGCAAGTACTTTATTTCCTTGTTTCGATCAACCAGATATTAAAGCAAATTATACATTAACAATTACAGCGCCAAAAGATTGGAAAGTGCTATGTGGAGCATTTGAAAAAGAGCAAATAGATAAAGGAGAGTTTATTGAACATCGATTTCATGAAACCGATAAAATGAGTACTTATTTATTTTCGTTCGTTGCAGGAAAATTTAGTGAAGCAATCCAGAACCCGGGTGCTTTTGATATGCGATTGTTGTATAGAGAGAACAGTAAAGAAAAAATTGAAGAAAGTGTAGACGAAATATTTAAAATTCATCAACAAGCTTTAGACTATTTAGAAGAGTATACGGCTTATCAATTTCCATTTCAAAAATTGGATTTTGCTACAATTCCACCTTTTCAATACGGCGGAATGGAACATGTTGGGGCAATCCAATACAGAGAATCTAGCTTGTTTTTAGATAAGAAAGCTACACAAAACAGAAAGTTAGGAAGAGCAAAGTTAATTGCGCACGAAACGTCGCATATGTGGTTTGGAGACTTGGTAACTATGAAGTGGTTTAATGATGTTTGGATGAAAGAAGTATTTGCCAATTTTATGGCTGATAAAATTATGAATCCAGTTTTTCCAGAAGTAAATCATGGTTTGCAATTTGCTATGGCACATTATCCAAGCGCCTATTCTGAAGATAGAACTCAAGGAACTAATGCCATTAGACAATATTTAGGGAATTTAAAAGA
Organism: uncultured Polaribacter sp.; assembly: GCA_943788865.1. GTDB lineage: Bacteria > Bacteroidota > Bacteroidia > Flavobacteriales > Flavobacteriaceae > Polaribacter. The sequence goes on from CALSRX010000004.1 coordinate 490,716, forward strand.
CGCAGGTTCTTTATATGGAAGAATTATTTATAACAAAGCACCAATTATGATGCGTCAGTTAGAAAATGTATTAGGAAAAGAAGCTTTTAAAGAAGGGATTCAAGAATACATCAAAACCTATGCAAACGAAAATGCAGATTGGAATGAACTAGTGTCTATTTTTGATAAAAAATCGCCTCAGGACATTAAACAATGGAGCGAAGTTTGGGTAAATAGTTCTGGAAGACCAATTATTTCGGATGATATACAATATGAAAACGGAAAAATTGCTTCTTTTAAAATTCATCAAGAAGCTGAAGATGGAAGTGATAAATTATGGATACAATCTTTTAAAATCGGCTTGATATATCCGAAAGAAATTAAAATAGTACATGTTACAATTTCTGATAAAGAATTTGATTTTAAAGAAGTAGTTGGATTGCAAAAACCAATTCAAATTATTTATAATTATGATGGTTTTGGATATGGAATTTTCCCTTTAAATTCTGCTGAAATTAAAAACTATCAAAATCTAGATGATGATTTAGCAAGAGGGTATGCGTATATTAATTTATATGAAAACTTTTTGAGTAAAAAGGTGTCTACAGATAAAACTTTTCATACGTTTTTAGATGCATTGTTAGTGGAAAAAAACGAATTGATTTCTAACTATCTTTCGGGAAGAATTTCAGGTGTTTATTGGACTTTTTTTACAGAAAACCAGCGAATAGAAAACCAATATTTGTTAGAAGAAAAAGTGCTAAATCTTTTAGAATCTAACATTCCGCCAAACATGAAAAGAACTTTATTTGGTCTATATCGTTCTATAGCTATTTCAAAAAAAGGAAAAGAAATTTTGTATGCTATTTGGCTCAAAAAGAAAAACATTAAAAACCTCTTTTTAAACGAAAATGATTACGCAGGTATTGCATCACAATTGGCAATATATGGGCATCCAAAATCAAAAGAAATTCTTAAAGAACAACAAACTAGAATTAGAAATCCAGATAGGTTAGAGCGTTTTAAGTGGTTGCTGCCATCTCTGTCAGCAGATGAAAAAGTTAGAGATAATTTTATGCTTTCTCTTTTGAAGAAAGAAAATAGAGAAAAAGAATCTTGGGTGCAATCTGCATTAAGCAATATTCATCATCCGTTGAGACAACAATCAGGACAAAAACATCTAAAAGCTTGTTTAGAAATACTAGAAGAAGTTCAGTTAACTGGAGATATTTTCTTCCCTAAGGGATGGTTGAGTAGTTCTATTGGAAGGTATCACTCAAAAGAAGCTTATGAAATTGTTCAAATATTTTTAAAAGAAAATCCAAACTATAATCCAATTTTAAAAACGAAATTGCTGCAAACCGTAGATGATTTATTTAGAGCACAAGAAATTAAATAATGAATATAGAAAATCAAATACAACAGTCTGCAATTGGTAATATTGAACTATTGGCAAAACAAGTAGTAGAGGGTTTTATTACCGGAATGCACAAAAGTCCATTTCATGGGTTTTCTGTTGAGTTTTCTGAACATAAATTGTACAATAACGGAGAAAGTACACGACATATTGATTGGAAATTATTTGCCAAAACTGATAAATTATACACTAAAAAATATGAAGAGGAGACAAATCTTCGATGTCATATTATCATAGACAATTCTGCATCGATGCATTATCCTGTGGTAAAAAAACAAACGTTCGGCACCTTGAATAAAATAGGTTTTGCAGCAGTAGCTGCAGCTTCACTATCAGAAATATTAAAGAAACAAAGAGATGCTGTTGGATTAAGCATTTATTCAGACACCTATGAATACTATGCACCAGAAAAAGGAAGTGATAGACATCGGAAAATGATTTTACATCAACTAGAAAAATTGTTGCATTCCAAACCAAAATCGACCACAGAAACGTATCGATTTCTACATGAAATTGCAGAGAAAATCCACCGTAGATCATTAATTTTTCTGTTCACAGATATGTTTCAGACGAATACAAATAAAGAATCCTTATTTGAAGCTTTACGACATTTAAAATTCAATAAACACGAAGTGGTTTTGTTTCATACCTATGATAAACAACACGAACTAGATTTTGATTTTGAGAATTCACCCAAAAAATTTGTGGATGTTGAGACTGGAGATGAGCTTAATATTTATACATCTAACATAAAAAATGCCTATCAAGAATCGGTAAACAGTTATTTTAATGAATTGAAATTAAAATGCTTACAATATCAAATTGATTATGTTGCTGTGAATAGCAATGATGGTTTTGAAACCGTTTTAACAAGCTACTTAATAAGCAGAAGAAAGTTTTTGTAATTTTTTTTATTTTTCTTTTGCTAATACTAAAATCCGACTTATATTTGCATCCGCTAATAGCAACGGTCTGGTAGTTCAGCTGGTTAGAATACCTGCCTGTCACGCAGGGGGTCGCGGGTTCGAGTCCCGTCCAGACCGCAAATTAACCCTCATAATTGAGGGTTTTTTTATACCCAAAAAGTTAATTATAAGGAGTTAAGTAGTTCAATACCAGCGTTTTATCTACAAATTACCATTTCAATTCAATTTATTTTATATCCTCTTAAACACACCAAAAATGGAGGTGTGTTATAATTTGTGTTATAATATTTAATAATATTTCATTATATTTGACCGAGGTAATACCTTGATTTGACACAGATTATAACACATTTATAACACACTTTGTATGGGAACAACTTTATCACTTAATTATAGGAAACCAAAGAAAGATTTAATCTCAACAGATGAGGTTTCAGTTTGTGTTAGGTATTATTATAAGAATGAGAATGGAAAACCACAATACCTCAACCTTTCAACTGGCATAAAAGTTCAATTAAACCATTGGGATACTGATTGGGATAGGAAAAAGAAATTAGCTCCAATTAAAAGAGGAGATAAAGATTATCTACAAAAGAATATAAGAATTGGTGAGTTTAAGGAGAATATAGATACAATTGAAAGAGATATAATTAAAGAAGGAGATATTCCGTATCCATCATTGGTGAAATCCAAGTTTAGAGGAAAGAAAATACAAAAGAGAAAAGAAACATATAAAGACGTTCATTTCTTGTATATGTATAAATTATATGAGGATTGGTGTATGGAAAATCTCACACCAGCCTATAAAACAACAATGATTACTCAAATTAGATTTGTAAAACAATTCTGTGAGGATTACCAAGAGAAACATAATTTCATTTTACTTGTAACTGATATTGATGAAGATTTCATAAGAAAGTTTGTGATATGGTGTTATAACAATCAAAACCTTCAACCCTCAATGTTGAATAAAAGAATGAGAGGTTTTACCAATTTTAGAAATTGGAGTAATAGATTACACAAAACAAATTATAATATTACTCTTCCCAAAGGATTGGTTAAGGAAGGAAAAAGTAAAGTAATAAATCTTACAAGGGAAGAGGTAAAGAAAATATACGAATGGAAGGAGTTTGATTACTTAAATGATAATCATATAAAATATTTAAGGGGAAAATCATATGAGATGGATTACATCACAGATGAAAGAATATCAATTAAAGAGGAAACTAAAAAGTTTGCAACTTACACAAACTTTGAGATTATGAAGGATATTTTATTATTCCTGTGTAATACCGGTATGAGATATGGAGATATGTTGAATATCAAAGTTGATAATTTTAGGTATTACAAACTTAACAATGGAAAAGAAGATAGAACAAAAGGAATGTGGGAGTTTAGAATGGAAAAGGTGCCTGGAAAAGGAATAGTTCAAGTTCCATCTAATAGAATAAGTTTTGAGATTTATAAAAAATATAGTAGTGGAAAACAGAGAGAAAATTATTTGTTTCCAAGAACCAAGTATGGAAATCCTATAAGTAATCAAAAGTTTAACAAGCATATTAAAAAGGTGTGTGAGGTGATTGGAATAAATGATTTAGTTGAAAAACCGAGATTTACAATTGATGGAAAAGTAATTGATGGAACTGATACGAGATTACCTAAATACGAAACAATTTCTTCACACATAGGTAGGAGGAGTTTTATTAGAGAACAAATAGAATTAGGAAAAAATCAAAGGGAGATAATGTATCAAACGGGTCACACCTCAATAAAGGTTTTCAATGGATATTATGATATAAAGGCAAGTGATTTATGGAAGAGTGGAAATGAAATGTACTTTGGATTTGATTTAGAAGATAAGAAGGTTAAACAAAAGAAGGTGAAACAAACACCAAAAGATATAATCAATGATGAGGTAGAAAATAAATTATCAACCTTGAAGGATTGGTTCTTAAAAGGTGATATTGATGAGTTTGAGTATAAAGAAATGAAAAGAAAAGTATTAAATATTTAGTAAAACTAATTCCCCATCAGTTCAACATACTCCATTGAACTCACAACAGGTTGTTGTTTCAAACCCTCCACGAACTCTTTTCCTTTTACTCCATCATAGATTTCATTAGAGATATATTTTCTGATTTTAGTGATTGTATTCTTATTGATTTTTCCTTCCAATAATCTAATTACTTCACTTCCTTTCATACCCATCTTCAAATAATCAACTGCTTTGGAATGTTTCATTAGAAATCGTTGGGGTGTTTCCTTTCCTCTTTTGATTCTATTATCATATCTACCCCTATCCTTTGCTATCTGGATACCTTCTTTCTGGCGTTCTGCTCGGATTTCATTCTCAACCTCACCAAACGCACCCATTATAGTAATCATCAGTTTAACCATATATGAGGTATTTCCATCTTCACCCAAAGTATTCAAACCTTCTTTTTTGAAATAAACATTCACACCCCTCTCACTACAATACTCAATAAATTCTAATAATGATTTAACATTCCTAGCACATCTATCAATTGAGTGAATGTGGATATAGTTAATTAAATTCTCATCTATGAGGATTTTAATTTGTTTTCCAGATGGACGTTCAAATATTGGAATCGTTCCAGATATTTTATCCTCTTTGAAGAATTGAAAGTTAGATTTGATTGATTCTCCTTCATCAATCATCTGCCTATCGGTTTTCTGGTTAATCGTAGAACAACGTAAATAAAGTAAAGATTTTTGTTTCATAATTCCTAATTTTAATAACACCCCTATTAGAGTATCTAATATAGGAAAAAATACCCAAATAACCTAATATATACCCTGTTATTCCTAATTTTATCATCCTAATCTCATCTATACATTTTTTATAGGAAAATTTGGTGAGAACCAGTTCCCACGAAATTATTATTTACCCCTGATTTCATTAGGTTTTCACAGGTAAAATTCGTATATTATATTGGGAAAAAGAACCGATAGTTTCGTGTAAATGGAAAGGTTTCAACCTCTATCAGATGGCTCTCACCTTTTTTGATATAGATGTTCATTTTCCTCACATGGATTTTTATACACTAACCTACCCACCCCAAAAAATACCAGAAAAAAAATTATTCTCACATGGAAAAAAAACATACTAACTAATGTTTGGAGTAGAGGGTTGTTTTTTTTATATTTTAGTGGTTCAAACTTTTGATTATGGAAAACCAAAAAGATAGAATTAAAAAGAACCTGATTGGGTTTCTCACCTTCACTAACAGATTCGGAAAAGAAAAAAATTTGAATTCATATTTTTCTTTGTTAGAACTAATTAGAAAATGGAGGAAAAAAGAATTTTATTTAGAATTTGAAAAAACTTCCCTTTTCAAGAAAAGTTCAAACTTACAAAGGTTTATTTCTGAAAGAAAAAAACTGGATAGGTTCAATGTAGAATCATTACCGGTAATTCTAAACCATCTACAAGATAAAATCATAAAAGAAATATTAATAAAACATAACTTTAAATATTATATACCATCATGGAACATTGGAGAACTTATCGTATCCTAATAGGATTTTTAATAATAGGATTATCAACCTCGTGTGTAAAAGAGGAATTGGGTGAAAACATAATACATAATGGAGATTTGGTTATACCAACGCTTTCTCCTATATCACAATACGAAACATCACATCAAAACCACGAATGGAATGATGGTTGGTATTCACATAGTGATGTAAGCTCTACCGGTCTACAAGCAATGGGTTCTTTAACTTACTTTGATTATGGTAACGATGGTGATATGGATGTATTTGTACAAATAGAAGAACCTGCTCCTCAATACTTTAACACATGGATAATCGAAAACAAAGGAACCTCGTGGAAAAAAAGAAAAGATGTTATATCTGAAATACTACCAAATGGAAACAGAATACCAAGTGGTGGAAGAAAAATGACTCAAAGTGATATTGATAATGATGGAGATACTGATTTTGTATTCTTTATAGCAGATGATGATAGCTATTATTGGGAATCTGGTTCTGGTAATGGGCCTGGTGGAGGAATATATGCTTTCATATATGATGAACCTACAAAAACATATTCACCAATTGAAATAGAACCATATCAAAATGGTGGTAATCACTGGTTTTATCATGGTGGAACTCTTGGTGATGTAAATGGAGATGGTTTAGTAGATATCATCGCAGGTACAGTTGAAATATCGGTATGGATAAACAAAGGTGATTTGATTTTTGAAAAACAAGAATTAAATATATTTGAAACCAATTTTATTTGTTCATCTACTATTTTTGATATAAACCAAGATGGATATGTAGATTTAATTGTTAGTGATGCAAATACATTCGGTGATTACAAATCAAGTAGAACATTTGGTTATATATTATATGGAATCCCTACCTATCCATATTTTGATAAAGAAAACAAAAAAGAATTAACAGCAGATAGAGATGGACCAGAATCTCCAACACAATATGATTGTTTATTTGATGTATCTATTACTGATTGGGATAATGATGGTGATTATGATTTATTTACAAGTGGATATACAATTGTTGGTAATGATAATATGAGTTTTTTAATAAACTACTTTGAAAATACAGATAATGGTTTGGTTAATAAAACAACAGATTTATTTTATCAAAACCAAAATGAAGGAATTATAAATCATTCAGGTCTTATAAAAGCATGGGATATTGATAATGATGGAAATAAAGAATTACTTATTGAAGCTTCAGCCGATTGGTATAGTAGTCAACAAGGATGGAATTCATTTAAATTAATAAACGGAAAATTAACAAGAACAAACATTAGAAATATTAGGAATTAGTCCTAAAACTTTATGGAAGTTTGAGAGAGAAAACCTCATTCAAGGAACAAGATTTAAGGCTAAAAAATATTATTCTACCACCTCAATACTTGATTGTATCAAAATACAATTCAACCTCACTACCTCAACAGAGTTTGATGGCATGTGGGATTAAGAGGTTAAACAATTTTAAGCCTATCATATTTATATTTGATAGACACACAACACTTTATCACCAATTTCCAACCTATCAAATCTCATAATAGTTTGATTGTATGAAGGGGATGCATAATTTAATTTTATGTATCCCTTTTTTATTATTAAAATCTATCCTATTAAGTTTTAGAACATTATATTTGTATCGTTATTATCAATTACCTCATATAACACACGGGTTTTTATATAACACAGAGTAACACAGAAACCTATAATTTTATAACACATCGTGTTATTTAGTAAAACCTTAAAGGTGAGTTAGATGGTTGTGGTTCAGTTAGTTAAAAAGAAAAATATTGGGTGGTTCAAGTCCCGTCCAGACCGCAAAGCCTTATAAACATTTTGTTTATAAGGCTTTTTCTTTTTTAGGTGATAAATCTTTTTTATTAATGATATTAAAAAAGTGATGTAGATTTCTGAATCAAGTCTATTCACATAATTAAAGTAATTACCTTTATACGGTGAAAGCATTTTATATTAAGACTTATTATAATATTTTATACATTTAAAAATATGAAAGCGGCAATTTTTGAAAAATTTCAGGGTCCTATAACAATTCAAAATGTAGCTGATCCATCCCCAAATAATCACGGAGTGATTATTAAAGTGATAGCAACAGGATTATGTAGAAGTGATTGGCATGGCTGGATGGGGCATGATCAAGATATTGTATTACCACATGTTCCTGGACACGAATTAGCAGGTATCGTTCAAGAAATTGGCAAAAATGTCAAGAACTTCAAAATAGGAGATAAAGTTACCGTTCCTTTTGTTTGTGGATGCGGTACATGTCATCAATGTAATTCTGGAAATCATCAAGTTTGTGATCATCAATCTCAACCTGGTTTTACCCACTGGGGTTCATTTGCAGAATATGTGAGCTTAGATTATGCAGATACAAATCTAGTAAAGATTCCGGAAGAAATTAGCTTTACAACTGCTGCAACATTAGGGTGTAGATTTATTACCTCTTATAGAGCTGTTGTTTCTCAAGCTAAAGTTACTGGTGGTCAATATGTTGTTGTACATGGATGTGGGGGAGTTGGACTTTCTGCTATTATGATTGCCAATGCATTAGGTGCTCAAGTAATTGGAGTAGATATCAATGATGAAACATTACATTTTGCAAAAGAAATGGGTGCAATGGCAACAGTGAATGCTACAAATAATACAGATGTTGTCAAAGAAATCATAAATCTTACCAATGGAGGCGCACACGTTTCTTTAGATGCTCTTGGTAGTCAAATAACATGTTTTAATTCTATTTCTAACCTTAGAAAAAGAGGGAAACACATTCAGATTGGTTTAATGACCGGGAATCATCAACATCCAAAAGTACCTATGGATAAAGTCTTAGCAAATGAACTAGAAATTATTGGAAGTCATGGTATGCAAGCATACAAATATCCAGAAATGTTAGAAATGATTAAAAACGGAAAACTGCAACCAGAAAAACTTATAGAAAAAACAATTTCATTAGCAGATGTAGCCATAGAGTTGCCTAATATGGATACATTTAAAAACAAAGGTGTTGTAGTAATTGACTCTTTCTAAATGAGAGATGTTGTTTATGTAAACTTAACTATTGTTCTCTTTTGTATCTTATCAGTTTAATAGCTATCAAAAATTATTCTCCTAATAGATCATAAGTTCCTCTAGTTAAAAATTGAGTATTGGATGAAAAAGTGTTTGCATTTTTAACGACTTTGTATCCGTTATAACTTTCTTTTATTTCAACTTCTTTTTGTTCAAAATAATAATTGTTTTCGTCTGTTTTATTTAAGACCAGTACAAAAGATTTATCATCAATTACAACAATAGCTTCATTAGGCAAGGCTTTTTCTAAAAAATCATCTGTAATAATTTCAGCATTTACAAACATCCCTGTTAAAAAATTACTATGAGATTCATCCTCTAAATGAGCATGAACTTTAATGGTTCTATTTTCTTCAAGAGCAGTTCCAATTAAGTGAACTTCAGCTTTAAAAACATTGCTCGAAGCATCAGGAATTTTAAAATTAATTTCTTGTTCTTTTTTAATTTTTAAAATGTCTTTTTCAAACACAGAAAGTTCTAAATGGATATGGCTATTATCAATAATCTCCATAATAATCGATGATGGAGAAACGTATGAACCTCTATTCACATAAACCTTGGTAACGCTTCCAGAGATCGGTGCATAAATGGTTGTTTCTGAAGTAAAATTTCCGTTGAGCACATTTTCTGGAGAAATATGTAACATTGTTAATTGTTTATGCAAACCATTAAATTTAGCCAATGCAGTTTTATAGTTGCTTTCTGCTTTTAAGAAACTTTTCTGTGAAGTGATATTTTCCCCCAGCATTGTTTTTTGTCTTTTAAAATCTGCCTTTAGATATGAAAGCTGCCCTTGAATTTCCATGTAATTTTGTTGTAAGGTGACAAATTCTGGATTTTCTATAGTGACTAAAACTTGACCTTTGGTAACTTTATCTCCAATAAGCAGTGGTGTTTTTTTAATATAACCACCCATTTTTGCATTTACTATAGCTTTGTTTTCTGGTGGAACATCTACCATTCCGTTTACATTTACAATAGTAGGAAATGACTTTTCTTCTAATTTCCCTAAAGTCATGTTGCTGTTTTTAAATTGCGCTTTCGTAACTTCAATTAAGTTTGTAGCACTTGTATTATTTGTTGTTTTTTCAATAGTTATTTTTTCTTTGGATGTACAGTTAAATAGAGAAATAACAATACTTAATAGGATAATTTTATATAGGATACGTTTCATAACGATGTGTTTATAGTGTTAAATAATTGATGGCAATTACAGTTTGGTTGTATTTATTTAGTTTGTCTAGATAGTCTAATTGAATTTCATAAACACTTTCTAGACTCTGGATATATTGATAGAAATTGATCTCCCCATTTTTAAAACTTCCGTTTGCTGTTTTTAAAATTTCTTCAGAAAGTAGTTTCCCGTTTTTTTCATAGTAGGAAACAGTCTCTTCGAGTTGTTTTAGCTTTAATTTTAAAGAATTGTATTTTGTGTTTAATTGAATAGAATATTCTTGAGACTCTGACACAGCAACTTCTTTCGCAATTTTTGCAGATTTTATTTTTGAAGATTTACCCCCAAACAAAATAGGAATTTTTAATCCTACTTGATAACCAGTTAAGTTGCCATTTAAAAGCGAATTGGTTCCTTGAAAATAAGTGAGACTAATATCTGGCAACACTTGTTGTCTCTCAAAATTTCGCTGCGCTTCAAATAAAGAAATTCTATTTTGATGGTATTTAATTTCAGAACTATTATTGATGTTTAATGAGTTGAGTGAAATTTTCATGATTGATTCATTGGCAATCTGAATAGAATCTTCCGACTGAACAATTTGCATCAAATCTTTATAAGCTAACGATACGTTTTGATTGGCTTGTGTATATTTTAGATGAATTTGTTGTTGCTTTGAAGCCGCTGTAATTTTTTCTAAATAATTGGTCTCGCCTAACTCAAATCGCCTTGCTGCTGTTTGTGTAAAATTTTGATACAAACTATCAATTTTTTTAAACAGCAATTGTTTTTTTCTGCTAATTTGATATTGATAATAGCTCTCAGTTAATTTTCGTTCTAACCCTTTCTTCTGAATTTCATAAGCACTCGTTTCCATATTAAAACGTGCTTTATAAACCTTCTTTTCTGAAATATAAGCCGTTGGAAAGCGGACATCTTGTTGAATTCCAAACACTTTTAAAGGGAGGTTGTTCGGAGCTAAGTTGTTTTCATTAAACTCATAATACACATGCGTTTTGTCAAACAATAAAGCACTATTTATTAGCGCATCTGATGCTGCAACTTTTAATTGATAGGCTTTTAAACTAGCATTGTTTTTTAATGCAATCGGAATTAAATCATTTAAATTCTTTTCGCTTTTCTCTTGGCTAAAAGCACTTAATGAAGAAATTAATAAAAACAATGTCAGTGCTTTTTTAGTAAAAAATTTCAACCTTTTTCTCTTGCGTTCATAAGGACGATTAAAAATAGCATACAGAACAGGCAAAACAATCATTGTTAGCAATGTTGCGGTTACCAATCCGCCAATAACAACTGTAGCTAGCGGTCTTTGTACTTCTGCCCCAGCATTGGTAGAAATAGCCATTGGTAAAAACCCTAGAGCTGCTGCCGCTGCGGTTAGTAACACGGCTCTTAATCGGTCTTTTGTTCCTTTTTTTATCAATTCTTCCATACTATTAAAACCTTTCTTTTTTAATTCTTTAAAATGCTCTATCAATACAATTCCGTTTAAAACAGCAATTCCAAACAAAGCAATAAATCCAACTCCGGCAGAAATACTAAATGGTAAATCTCTTAACCACAACAATAAGATTCCTCCAACTGCTGAAAGCGGAATTGCAGAATAAATCATTAAAGCATCTTTTACAGAATTAAAAGCAAAGTACAATAAGATAAAAATTAAGATAAGTGCAATAGGTACTGCAATTAATAACCTAGCTTTTGCGCTTTGTAAATTTTCAAATTGCCCTCCATAAGTTATATAATAACCTGTTGGAAGCTTGATGTTGTCATTAATTAGTTTCTCAACATCATCAACTACAGATTGTAAATCTCTATTTCTAACATTAATTCCCACTACAATTCTTCTTCGTGTATTGTCTCTCGAAATTTTTGCAGCACCTTTTTTATAACTTATCGTAGCCAATTCGCTTAGTGGAATTTTCCCTCCTTTAGGAGTATCTATATATAGGTTTTTAAGATTGTCAATATCTAAACGTTTGTCTTTTTCTAACCTTAAAACTAAATCAAAACGCTTTTCTCCTTCAAAAACATTTCCAGCAGTTTTACCTGCAAATCCCATAGAAATCATATCGTTTAAATCTTTTATATTTAAACCATACCGAGCAATTTTTGCACGGTTGTATTGCACACTCATTTCGGGCAATCCGGCAATTTTTTCTAACGAAATATCTGCCGCACCCGGAACCTTTTTTATTAATTCGCTAATTTCACTTCCTTTTTTAGCAAGGATGTCTAAGTTTTCTCCAAAAATCTTAATAGCAATATCTGCTCTTACACCCGTAATTAACTCATTAAAGCGCATTTCTATAGGTTGAGTAAATTCCACTTCCATTCCAGGAATTATGGCTAACGCTTCTTTAAACTTATCCGCCAACTCATCTTTAGTACTGGCTGAAGTCCATTCTTTTTTTGGTTTTAAAACGATGATTACATCACTCTCTTCCATAGACATTGGATCTGTAGGAACTTCTGCTGCACCAATTCTAGTAACTACTTGTTTTACTTCTGGGAAATTATCCAATAAGATTTTTTCTATTTCTGTTGTTATTTTTACGGTATTACTAAGGGAGGTTCCTGTCTTTAATACTGGCTGAATTACAAAATCCCCTTCATCTAGTGTTGGTACAAATTCTCCTCCCATGGTGCTAAATAAATAAACAGAAGAAGTTAACAATGCAATTGCAATAGCTAAAACAATTTTTTTACTTTCTAATGCCCAATGAATAACAGGTTCGTATTTTTTATTCAACCATTTCATTAGCCGAACAGAAATATTTTTGTCTGATAATTTTGAAGGTTTTAAAAAAAGTGATGCAACCACAGGTACATAGGTAAAACAAAACAACATAGCGCCTAATAAAGCAAAACTAAAAGTTAATGCCATCGGTTTAAACATTTTCCCTTCAACCCCACTTAACGATAAAATTGGAATAAAAACGATCAGAATAATCAACTGACCGAAAATTGCAGAATTCATCATTTTTGAGGCTCCGCTAAATGTAATTTCATCTTTTAAAAGTTGTTGGTCTTCTTTGTTTAGGCTATTAATTTCTAATTGTTTTTTTGTGATTTGAAAAGCAATAAATTCAACAATAATTACTGCTCCGTCTATGATGATACCAAAATCAATTGCACCCAAACTCATTAAATTGGCATCTACACCAAAAATGTACATCAAAGAAAGTGCAAATAATAAACAAAGCGGAATTACAGATGCTACGACCAATCCTGATCGTAAGTTTCCTAATAGTAAAACCACAACAAAAATTACAATTAAACAACCTAAAACTAAATTTTCTGTTACGGTAAAAGTAGTTTTTGCAATCAATTCACTTCTGTCTAAAAAAGCATTGATATAAACACCTTCTGGTAATGATTTTGAAATGTTGGCAACTCTTTCTTTTACAGCATCTATTACTTTTTTAGAGTTGGCATCTTTTAACATCATTACCTGTCCAAGCACTTTTTCTCCTTCGCCATTTCCTGTTATTGCGCCAAAACGAGTGGCATTACCAAATCCTACCTTAGCTACATTCTTTATGAGAATGGGTATATCATTTACATTTTTGACAACAATATTTCCGATGTCTTCTAAAGATGATACAAGTCCCTCCCCTCTGATAAAAAAAGCTTGATTTACTTTTTCGATATATCCACCTCCAGAAACACTGTTGTTTTTCTCAATGGCAGTAAATACTTCATTAGCAGTAATACCCATAGCATTTAGCTTTTCGGTATTAATGGCTACTTCATATTGTTTTAGAAAACCTCCCCAAGTATTTACTTCAATCACACCAGGGATTCCTGACAATTGTCTTTTTACGACCCAGTCTTGAATGGTTCGCAAATCTTGTGTTGAATACTTATGCTTAAATTCTGGTTTTACATCTAATACATATTGATATATTTCTCCCAAACCAGTAGTAATAGGTCCCATTTCTGGAGTTCCAAATCCTTCTGGTATTTTTTCTGAAGCAGATTTAATTTTTTCAGCAATCAATTGTCTTGGTAAATACGTGCCCATGTTATCTTCAAAAACAATTGTAACTACTGAAAGACCAAATTTAGAAACCGAACGGATTTCTTTTACACCAGGTAAATTTGCCATTTCTAACTCAACAGGATAGGTAATAAACTGTTCCATGTCTTGTGTAGAAAGATTTCTTGATGTAGTAATTACTTGTACCTGATTGTTGGTTACATCGGGCACAGCTCCAATAGGAATTTGTGACAAAGAGTAAAACCCAAAACCAATAATAAAGGTTGTAAATAAGAGAACAATAAATTTGTTCTTTATACTAAAATGTATAATTTTTGATAGCATTATTCATAAATTAATCAATGTTAATAATTCCAATATCATCTATGTGATTTGGAGTAAAATTTAATTGTTGATGATCTTTATGAAAGCCGAGGGGGTTGGAGAATCTTCTCTGAATGTGTAGTAGAAAAAGTGTCTAGGTAATAAAAATTAGAGGTATTAAAATCCATTAAGTCTAAAGTTTTAAACTCTAATAAATGAATGTCTAAGGTAAATGCAATGATTGTTGAAGGTGCTTGATTCTGAAAAGGTAATTTATTGTGTTCTTTCTTTTCATCTTGATGTTTTTCTTCGTGGTCTTTTTTTAGTTCACCATAATGTTTAGAAATAAAAACAAAAAGAGAATCACCATATTGCTCGTTATGAAATTTTGCGTGCTCAATAAATTCATCTATTTGAGCTAGGTCATTAAAGTTAAACCCTAAACTTTGAAGTAGGATGATTAACGAAAGCGATATGGAAAATATTTTTTTCAACGCTGTAAATATAATAATTATAATATTATTTGTTTATTATAATTTAATTTTTAGATTTGTCAGGTATAACAAAAACAACAAGATGTTACAAAACGTTTGGCAAGGTTTCTATTTTTACTTTTATTTTTTTAATAAGAGTTGAGACTTTGTATCGTATTGTTAACACAAAATAATATATTATAAAGTCTCGAATTTCGAGGCTTTTTTTTATGAGTAAATGAAAAAAATAATCGCCATACAAGGAGCAGAAGGTTCTAATCACCATAAAGTAGCTAAAGACTTTTATGGAGATACCATTGAGTTAAAAGAGTGTTTTTCTTTTGATGAGCTAGTGGATAACTTAATAGAAAAGAAAGCGGATAAAGGAATTATGGCTATAGAAAATACAATCGCGGGTTCTATCATTCCGAATTATGCTTTAATAGATGCCAATAATTTACATATTACTGGAGAGGAATATTTAAATATTCACCATCATTTAATGGCGTTACCTGGACAAAAGATTGAAGATATCAAAGAGGTGTGTTCGCATCCAATGGCATTGTTACAATGCAAAGTGTTTTTTAAAAAACACCCACACATTAAATTGGTAGAAGATGTAGATACGGCAGAAGTAGCAAAAAGAATTTCACAAGAAAAATTAAAAGGAGTCGCTGCAATTGCACCAAAATTAGCTGCAGAAATTTTTGGTTTAGAAGTGTTGGAAGATGAAATTCAGACCATGAAAGACAATGCGACACGCTTTGTAATTGTGCAAACAGAGCAACCAACCAACGGAATTGAGCACATCAATAAAGCATCTTTAAAATTTCAGTTAGATCATAAAAGAGGAAGTTTGGCCGCAATTTTAAATGTGTTGAGTGATTGTAAAATGAATTTAACAAAGATTCAATCATTGCCAGTGATAGAAACACCATGGAAATATTCCTTTTTTGTTGATGTCACTTTTGACGAATATAAAGACTACGAAAAAGCAATTGCAATTATAGAAATAATGGCATCAGCATTTAAAGTGTTGGGAGCTTATAAAAATGGAAGAAAATGATTGAAGCAGCCAAGAGGTTAAATACAATAGAAGAATATTATTTTTCAACAAAATTGAGAGAAGTAAGAGAGCTGACTGCTTCTGGAAAACCAATTATCAATATCGGAATTGGGAGCCCAGATTTACAACCTCCTTCAACAGTAATTGATGCAATTCAAAAAAGTTTTAACGATGCTTCTGCACACAAATATCAGAGTTATCAAGGGTTGCCAGAATTACGAAATGCGATATCAGAATTTTACAAGCATAAATTTAAAGTGGTTCTAGATCATGAAAATGAAGTGTTGCCTTTAATGGGAAGCAAAGAAGGTGTAATGCATATTTCTATGGCTTTTTTAAATGAAGGAGATAAAGTATTGATTCCGAATCCTGGGTATCCAACATATAGTTCGGTTACAAAATTGGTAGGAGCAGATCCTGTTTTTTATAATTTGGATGAAAAGCATGATTGGCAACCAAATTTTGAAGAATTAGAACAACAAGATTTGATAAGAGTAAAAATTATGTGGGTTAATTATCCACACATGCCAACGGGTATTAATGCATTGAAAGAAACTTTTGAAAAGTTAGTAGCCTTCGGAAAAAAACATCAGATATTAATAGTCAATGACAATCCGTATAGTTTTATTTTAAACGAAAAACCATTAAGTATTTTACAAGTTGATGGCGCAAAAGAGATTGCATTAGAATTAAATTCATTGAGTAAAACCTTTAACATGGCGGGTTGGCGAGTGGGTATGGTATTGGGTAATAGCAACTTTATCAATCAAATTTTAAAAGTGAAAAGCAATATGGATTCTGGTATGTTTTACGGAATTCAAAAAGGTGCTATTGAAGCATTGCATTTATCTGATGAATGGTTTAAAAATCAAAATATAGAATATAAAGAACGTAGAGATTTGGTATGGAAATTGGCTGATAAGTTGCAATGTACGTATGAAAAAAATTCAACGGGTTTATTTGTCTGGGCTAAAATTCCTAACGAAAAAACATCAGAAGAGTTTACAGATGCAATTTTATATAACAAAGATATTTTTATTGCACCTGGAACTGTTTTTGGATCCAATGGAGAAGGGTATATTCGATTTTCGTTATGTGTGTCAAAAGAAATAATTAACGAGGCAATTAATAGAATTTAAGATGAATGTATTTGTAGTTGGTATCGGGTTAATTGGCGGAAGCATGGTGTTGGATATAAAATCTTACTATCCAGAAGCAATAATTTATGGAATTGATACTAATGAAGCTCATTTAGAAGAAGCTTTAAAATTAGGTGTAATTGATAAAAAAGCAACATTAGATTCGTTAGACATCGCAGATATTGTTATCGTTTCAATTCCGGTTGATGTACAGTTAGAAGTCATCCCTATCATATTAGATACAATTGATGATGATTGTTTGCTGATTGACGTTGGTTCTACAAAAGAACAAATCTGTAACGTGTTAGAAAAGCATCCAAAAAGAAGAAATTTTTTGGCAACACATCCAATTGCAGGAACAGAATTTTCTGGTCCATCAGCAGCACATAGCAGGGTTGTACTTGGTCAAAAGACAAACATTATTTGTGAGGTAGAAAAAACTGCTTTTAAATTACAAGAAAAAGCATTGGAAATTTTCGCAGAAATTAGGCATGCGTATTCGGTATATGGATCCAAAATCTCATGACAAACAGATTGCGTATGTGTCACATTTGTCTCACATTAGCTCTTTTATGTTAGGTAAAACAGTTATTGAAAAAGAAAAAAACGAACGAGATATTTTTGACATGGCAGGTTCAGTGGATTTGCATCTACAGTTCGTTTGGCAAAAAGTTCGCCAGCAATGTGGACACCCATTTTTGAACAAAACAAAGACCAATGTCATTGAAACATTAGATGAATATATTAGCAACCTTCAACAATTTAAAACGTTGATGGAGCAAAGATGATTTTTCCGAAATTTATAACGAAATGGAAAGTACAAATCATATCAAACAAATATTAAACGGCATAAAATAATAGCCGAAAAGAAGTAGAGAAATGGAAAACACAAAAGAATTAAAGAACATGGTTGGATGATATGAAACTTAGCGCATCCATTAGTAATAGCAGGGCCTTGTAGTGCAGAAACCGAAGAACAAGTGTTAAAAATTGCACACGAGTTAAAAGATTCTGATGTAAATTATTTTCGTGCCGGAATTTGGAAACCAAGAACAAGACCAGGGATGTTTGAAGGTGTAGGGGCAATTGGATTAAAATGGTTGCAAAAAGTAAAAGCAGAAACAGGAATGAAAACCTGTACAGAAGTTGCCAATGCAGCACATGTAAAATTAGCATTAGAACACGATGTTGATTTATTATGGATTGGTGCTCGTTCTACCGTTTCGCCTTTTATCATGCAAGAAATTGCAGATGCTTTACAAGGAACGGATAAAATTGTATTGGTTAAAAACCCAGTAAACCCTGATTTAGCTTTGTGGTTAGGTGGAATTGAAAGATTGTATTCTGCAGGAATCAAAAATTTAGGTGCCATTCATAGAGGTTTTTCTACCTATGAAAAATCAAAATATAGAAACATACCAGAATGGCAATTGGCCATTGAGTTTCAAAACAGATTTCCAGATTTGCCATTGATTTGTGATCCATCACATATTACTGGTAAAAGAGATATGATTTTTGATGTTTCTCAAACAGCTTTGGATTTAAATTTTGATGGCTTAATGATTGAAACGCACATAGATCCAGAAAATGCTTGGAGTGATGCTGCTCAGCAAGTAACACCATCAACCTTAATCCAAATAATGGAAGATTTAAAAATCAGAAAAATAACAGATCATGAATCAGATTATAAAAATTCTTTAGGGAATTTAAGAGCTCAAATTAATGTGGTAGATAATCAGTTGATTGAGATGTTGGGAAAAAGAATGAAAGTCGCAGATAAAATCGGTGAGCTAAAGAAAGAAAAAAACGTAGCCGTTTTACAGTCTAAAAGATGGAATGAGATTTTAGGGAATATGATTTTAGAGGGAGAAAGCAAAGGTTTAAGTGAAGAATTTGTCTTAAAAATGTTTAAAGCCATTCACCAAGAATCTATCAATCATCAAGAAAAAATTATCAAAGGATAATTTTACAATTTGTTTTTCTCCAGAAAGGGGGTAATCTTTTTTATGATAACATCTAATTTATTAGCATCTTTGTATCAATGACAGGAATTGTATATAAATCTACAGGAAGTTGGTATTTGGTTAAGGCTAATAACGGTTCATTTTATGAATGTAGAATGAAAGGTAAATTTAGAATCCAAGGGATTAAAAGTACCAATCCGATTGCTGTTGGAGATGTTGTAGATTTTGAAATTGAGACTAAAAATGATACGGAAACAGGAGTTATCAAAACGATACATGATCGTACAAATTATATCATCCGAAAGTCTGTTAATTTATCTAAGCAAACACATATAATTGCAGCTAATGTAGATCAAGTATTCTTGTTAATTACGATTGATAATCCACCAACTTTTACAACATTTATAGATCGTTTTTTAGTCACTGCAGAAGCGTATTCTGTACCAACAGTATTGGTTTTTAATAAAATAGATTCATACGAAATAGAACAACGAGCAGAGGTTTTGTATTTGAAAGACATCTATGAAAAAATAGGGTATACATGTATAGAGGTTTCTGCCACAGAAAATAAAAATGTAGATATTGTAAAAGAGATGATGGTTGGAAAAACAAGTATGTTTGTTGGACATTCTGGTGTTGGGAAATCTACTTTAGTAAATGCCATTGAGCCTATGCTAGAATTAAAAACGAAAGAAATATCCAATCAACATAAACAAGGGCAACATACAACAACATTTGCAGAAATGTTTGATCTAAGTTTTAATGCTTCTATTATTGATACCCCAGGGATAAAAGGTTTTGGCGTGGTTGATATGGAAAAAGAAGAAGTAGATGATTATTTTCCAGAGTTTTTAGCGGTTAAAAACGATTGTAAGTTTAACAATTGTTTGCATGTAGAAGAACCAAAATGCGCTGTAAAAGATGCTGTAGAAAATGAAGAAATATCGTATTCTAGATATAAAAGTTATTTGCAAATTATAGCCGGAGAAGAAGAACATTATAGAACAGATTTTTGGGAAAATGAAGAAGAAGATTAAATGAAAGCTGTAATTCAAAGAGTTAAATACGCAAGTGTTACAGTAAACGGCATTAAAATTTCAGAAATTAAACATGGAATTTTACTTCTTTTAGGTGTGGCAGAAAATGATTCCTCTGAGGACATTAGTTGGTTGTCAAAAAAAATTGCAAACCTTCGAATTTTTAATGATGAAAATGACGTGATGAATAGGTCGTTAATAGATGTTAAAGGTGAAGCTATTGTTGTAAGTCAATTTACGTTGCAAGCAAGTACTAAAAAAGGAAATAGACCGAGTTATTTAAGGGCAGCAAAACCAGAAATTGCTATTCCATTATATGAAGAATTTGTAAAGCAGTTTGAAATCGAAATTGATAAAAAAGTGCAAACAGGTGAGTTTGGAGCAGATATGAAGGTTGAATTACTAAATGATGGACCTGTTACAATTATTATTGATACTGAGAACAAAATTTAATTTAACCCTTAAAAATATTACAAAACGCAAAAGTATACTTGTTAAAAAGTCATGTTTTTAAAATTAAAAGAGCAGAGTTTCATATCAAATACTTATAGCACATATTTATTGAAGATGAAGTAGAAATGCCTTATATTGTTAAGGCTAATAAATATAACTTAAGCGTAAGGCAAAAAAGCACAAATCAATATTGATTTGTGCTTTTTTTTTTAAGGAAACTTTAAGAAAAAAATAATTTATTTTCCATGGAAAATAAATTATAATGATATATATTTGCTGCTCATAAAAACTAAATAAAAAAATAATAAAATGAAAAAATTAATAGTATTAGCAATTGCACTTTCTACAGCATTCGTTTCTTGTAAAGAGAATAAAAAAGTAGATGTAAAAGAAGAGGTTAAAGTTGTAAAAACTGCATCAGCATTAAATAATGTAGACTTAGCTACATCAGTTTTAAATTGGAAAGGAGCAAAGCCAACTGGAGAACACAATGGAACTGTTGCGTTAAAAAGTGGAGGGATCTTAATTGAGAACGGAGTAGTTAGTGCAGGTGAGTTTGTGGTTGACATGAGCACAATTACAAATTTAGATATGAAAGGAAAAGAAGGAGCTGGAAAGTTAGAAGGGCATTTAAAATCGGCTGATTTCTTTGATGTTGCAACATACCCAACAGCTAAATTTGTGATAACAAAAGTAGAAGAAAATGAAGGTAAATTATCTGTGACTGGAAATTTAAACATCAAAGACGTAACAAAAAGCATCACAATTCCTGCAACTCTTTCTGAAGTTGATGGAAATTATGTTTTTAAAAGTGATAATTTTAATATTGATAGAGCAGACTTTAATGTAAAGTACGGTTCAAAATCTTTCTTTGATGATTTAAAAGATAAATTCATAGACGATTTAGTAGAGATGTCTTTTGAAGTAAAAACAACAAAGTAGAACAAGTATAAATGAATTTTAGAAAAACCCAAAACGAAAGTTTTGGGTTTTTCTTTATAAGTTTATAGCCGTTGTGTTTTTTACCTCTCCAATGGTAAAAATGCTATGTGTACTTCCTATGTGTTTAATTGCGGTTAGCTTGGTAATCATAAAATCTCTGTACGATTCCATGTCTTTTACATAAATCTTTAAAATATAATCATAATCTCCACTTACATGAAAACACTCAGATACTTCTGGTAATTTTAAAACCTCCGATTCGAAATTACTAACATATTCTCTAGTATGTTGAATCAATTTGATATGGCAAAAAACTAAAAACGATTTTTCTATTTTGTTTTTGTTGATAATTGCCACATATTTTTTTACTACGTCTTCTTTTTCTAGTTTCTTAACACGTTCGTAAACTGCTGTTAGAGATAAGTTTAGTTGTAATGAAAGCTGTTTTGTTGTCTGTTTGCTATCTTTTTGTAAAAGATAAATTAGTTTTTTGTCAATAGTATCTAATTGCATTCCGAAAAATTTTCTAACTGTTGTTCAAAACAACATGAATTAAAGTTTTATTTTTTAATTTATGGTGTAAATATAGATTAATAATCTATATATATCAATATGTATTGATTAATAATCTAGTATGTTGTTTATTTGTGAAACAAAATAAAAGGTCATGAAATTTAAACCAGCAAACAACATTCAAGATTTACAATACTTCGGTGAATTTGGAGGTGTAAATCCATCAATCTCAGATTCATCTACCTATACATTTTTATCGGCAAAAACCATGTTCGATACTTTTGAAGGAAATACAGATGGATGTTATTTATATTCTCGTCATTCATCACCAAGCAACTTATATTTAGGTGAGGCTTTGGCGGCTATGGAAGGTACAGAAACAGCAAATGTTGCAGGTTCTGGTATGGGAGCAATAACACCCACTATTTTACAAATTTGTGGAAATGGAGATCATATTGTTTCTAGTAGAACTATTTATGGCGGAACCTATGCTTTTTTAAAGAATTTCACACCAAGAATGGGAATTGAAACAACATTTGTAGATATTACAAAGTTAGATGTTGTTGAAGCGGCAATTACTAAAAAAACGAAAATGATTTATTGCGAATCAGTAAGTAATCCGTTGTTGGAGGTTGCAGATATCAAAGCGTTAGCTGCGTTAGCAAAAAAGCACCATTTAAAGTTGGTCGTAGACAATACATTTTCTCCATTATCAATTTCTCCAGCACAGTTGGGTGCAGATGTTGTGTTACACAGTTTAACAAAATTCATCAACGGTTCTTCGGATACAATGGGAGGTGTTGTATGTAGCACTTCTGAGTTTGTAAATTCTCAAAAAAGTGTGATTGACGGATCAAGTATGTTGTTAGGAGCTTCAATGGATTCTTTACGTTCTGCCTCTATTTTAAAGAACATGAGAACCTTGCACATCAGAATGAAACAGCATAGCAAAAATGCTGCTTTTTTAGCAAGTAAATTTGAAGCTGACGGATTGAAAACAGTATACCCTGGTTTAGAATCACATCCATCTCATGAAATTTTTAAATCAATGATGAATGAAGAATATGGTTTTGGTGGAATGTTAACAATTGATGCTGGTTCGTTAGAGAAAGCAAATGCGTTGATGGAATTAATGCAAGAAAGTAACTTAGGCTATTTAGCTGTAAGTTTAGGTTTTTATAAAACCTTATTCTCTGCACCAGGAACTTCTACTTCATCAGAAATTCCACTAGAAGAACAAAAAGAAATGGGATTAACCGATGGTTTAATTCGCTTTTCTATCGGCTTGGATGATGATATTGAAAGAACTTACAAAATGATGAATGCTTGTATGAAGCAAGTTGGAGTTTTATAGGTTTAGATACCTTTAATTCGGTTCCATAATGTGCTAAAAAAACCATCAGAAGGATTAAAATTAGTAGTGCGTTTCATTTCTAAACGAGATCCATTTTTTTTGATTTCAAAATTCATAACAGCTCTAACTGAATCTTGTTTTGTAAGCATTACATAACGTAAGTCATTATAAATAACTCTAAACGGATTTTCTTGTTTTTCGATCAAGTAATACTGATCACTAAACCAAGTTAGTCTTTTTAAATCTGCATTATTTTGATCTAATATTGTGGTGTCTTTGGCAATTGTAATAAAATTATCAGTCCTGTTTTTTTTGTCAAAAACCGAATAATAGGCAATTTTATAGGCTGTTTTTGTTTCTGCGATTCCGTACCACAGAAAATTATTTAAAATGGTAGGTTGTGTTCTGTATCGAGTATAAGAAATAGCCGCATCATCAAAAGACTTTTTAAAAACCGAGTCCATATAAATTTTATTGCCGATTGTAAAAATCATATAGGCAGAACTCACGTAAATTCCAACTCTTGTCCATTTTAAACGTTTTGGGTTTGTTCTTTTAAAAAACAATACAACAATCATACAAAATAAAAAGGGCAATGTATAGGTTGGGTCTGCTACAGAAATATTGTTAAATGCAATTCGAGTATCTGAGAAAGGCAAAAACAATTGTGTCCCGTAAGGGGTAAAACTATCTAAAAGTGGATGTGTAAAAACGGATAAAAAGAACAACCATGTCCAATCTTTTTGAGTTGTTAAATGTGCTCTTTTACCAGAGTTGTAAAGTTTAAAAGCTACAAATCCAAAAATAAATGCACCTAAAAAAGCAAAGGTAAGAGAATGCATAAACCCTCTATGAAAAGTCATGATGTCTATGGTGTTTGTGTAAAATAACTTTCCAATAAACACATCTAAATCAGGAATTGTACCTCCAATGGCACCAAATAACAATGCTTTGTTCCCAATTTTTTTACCTAGCGCTATTTCGCCACAAGCTGCACCTAAAACGATTTGAGTTAACGAATCCATAGGCGCAAATGTAAGAAACAATTTGATTTGCATAACATTGTGTAAAATCGTAACATTACAAGATTAAAACTTAAACTAATGGAAAGCCAAAACATCACTCCTAGAGAACCACAAGACGAACACATCATTGAAAACAAAGAGTTAAACATTTGGGAAGCTTTAATTCCTGTTTTTGCTTTAATAGGTATGTTGTTTTATAATGTGTTTTTTGTGTATGGTGATGATGCTTTGAGTGGAAGTAATCAGTTTATATTGTTAATGGGGGCAGCAGTTGCAGCCATTGTAGGTTTCTTTAATAAGGTTTCTTACAAGCAGATGATGGAAGAGGTGGCAGAGAATGTAAAATCGACTACAGGTGCTTTGTTAATTTTGTTAATGGTAGGAGCTTTAGCAGGAACTTGGTTGATAAGCGGAATTATTCCATCTATGATTTACTATGGATTACAGATGTTAAATCCCACCATATTTTTAGCAGCAAGTGTAATTATTTGTGCTATCATTTCTATAGCAACGGGAAGTTCTTGGACAACTTCTGCTACTGTTGGAATTGCTTTAGTTGGAATTGGAAATACACTAGGTATTTCTGCCGGAATGACTGCAGGAGCTGTATTATCTGGTGCTTATTTTGGAGATAAAATGTCGCCACTTTCAGATACTACAAATTTAGCGCCAACCATGGCTGGTGGAGAATTGTTTGATCACATAAAATACATGACTATTACAACCATTCCTACAATTCTAATAACTTTATTAGTTTTTATAATCATTGGGTTTACACTAGATACAACCGGTGCACCCGATATTTCAAATCAATTGACCGCTATTGACGTAGCCTTTAATGTATCACCTTGGTTGTTTATTGTACCCGCAGTTGTCATTTTTATGATTGTAAGAAAAACCCAACCCTTATTGGCTTTATTAGTAGGTACTTTATTAGGTGGAGTTGTTGCCATAATTGCGCAACCAGATATTGTTGCTAAAGTTGCAGGTGCAGAATCTTTGACTTTTGATTCTGCTTATAAAGGCATTATGAATGCAATGACCGTTAATTCTTCTGTAGAAACTTCTAGTGCAGAATTAAACGATTTATTTACTGCAAAAGGAATGAGTGGAATGTTAGGTACTATTTGGTTAATTATCTGCGCCATGGTTTTTGGTGGCGTCATGGATGCAATAGGAGCTTTGGCAAGAATTAGTAAAGCATTATTAAGTTTAGCCTCTTCTGTTTTTGGGTTATTTGCTAGTACAGTTGCAAGTTGTTTGGCATTAAATGTTACTGCTTCAGATCAATATTTAGCAATTGTTGTTCCTGGTAAAATGTTTAAACAAGCCTATGAAGATAAAGGATTAGCTCCAGAAAATTTAAGTAGAACTTTAGAAGATTCGGGTACCGTTACTTCGGTATTAATTCCTTGGAATACTTGTGGAGCTTACCAATCAGGCGTATTAGGCGTTGGAGTTGGAGAATATTTTTTCTTCGCTATTTTTAACTGGTTGAGTCCAATTACGACATTAATTTTTGCAGCCTTTAATATCAAAATAAAACAGTTGGTAAAAAAATAATCTTATGATTGTTGAAGCAATTCCTTCTGATGCAGAACTGCTTACTAAAATTGCGTTAGCGTCTAAAGCATTTTGGAAATACAATCAAGAGCAATTAGACGGTTGGATAAATGAATTAGCAATTACTTCAGCGTATCTTTCAAAACAAGTGCATTTGTTTATAAAGTAAATGGAACTATAATTCCACGAAAATATATAGATTATTTCTTTTTTGTAAGGTATAGAAATCCAGAAATAATTAAAAGAATCCAAGGAGATCCATGCAAAACAACATCAAAATAATCTTGAAATTGCATCGCGCTTTCACCAGAAAAAGCATTTCCGCCGGCAATCCATTGTAGTTTACCCCAAATGTGTGGCGGGTTAAATGGCGCTAATCCTAAGGTTAAACTTGCTAGTAAAAAGAGCTTCCAACTGTCTAGTAATTTTTGTTTCATTTTTTTATTTCAATTAAATCGTAATTATAACTTCGATATAAACGTCATTCCCGAGAAAACGAGAATCTATATAAACCAATTCCAAACCAATCCAAAACGGATAACAAAATCTCTATATGGATAGTTTGGTGCAGAAAAATAATTCTTCTTTAAAAACATTGAGCTTATGTTATCTGCTTTTAAATAAATACGTGTTCTTCTAATTTGTGCATTGATAAATACATCAAAAGTTGGATAACCAATTTCTGTTGTATTCTGAATTGTAAATTCGTTTAACAACGGATTAAATGCATTGGCTTTGTATTTCGAAAAATAGTTAAATGTAATTCCGGTTTGTAAAAAAAGTGGATTTCCTTCAAATAAAAAATCTGAATAATACAACGTGTTTCTAGTTACAAAATCTGGAACCCTAAACACATCTTGTCCGCTACTTACTTTTTGATAAAGAATAGTATTGTTCAATGCAAATTTGCCAAATTTAAATTCATTATTCGCTTTTACTTTAAAATAGGTAACATTTTCTCCAGATTGTTGAGGTTTAGAGTTGTCATCAAAATAAGTGTAATTCTCAATGTTTGTAATGCTTGTATTTAGGTTTATCAATTTAGATTGTAATCCAAAAGCAATATTTCTTGTATTGCTGTTTTTAAAGGCATCATTTTGCCAATTGTATTCGTTATATGCACTTTGATATAACATGGCATTAAAGTTTGGCGATTTAGAATTGATAGAAATACTTCCTTTAAAAGAAGTTAAACTGTCTTTTTTATAAATGGCTTCAGTATAAAAATTTGATCCAGAAATTCTCCCGGATCCTGGTGTAATAGATACATCGGTATTTAATTGAAAATTTTTAATTACGGCATTCCAATTCCCTCCAAAAGAAACCGCAGAACCTTTAATTTTTGGATCAGTAATGGTATTTATTGTAGAATTTAATACCCCACTATAACCGTAATTGTAATTTGTTAAACCAGTATGTACTCTAAAGGTTCCTAAAACATATTTCGAGTTAAATTCTAAAAACAATTGATTGTCAATATATTTACTTTCAACCCTTTCTGTAAATCCAGAAGTAACATTTGCATTTCCAAAAAAGCCAGTGTTTAAAGTGCTTTCCGTAAACTCATAACTTTTACTTTCATTTGTAAAAGCATGTCCCAATTTTAAATTTGTAAAATTGTTGTTTAAAGGATTTTTAGACGAAAACAATTTATAATCATGCTCCATATAAAATCGATTTCCTTCTAAAGTGGTTTCGGTTCCTTCTAAATTAACATCTAATCTTCCTCTATCAGAAAAATTTGGGTTGTCATTTGTAAATAAATCTAAGGAGGTTATGGTTAATCCACCATTTTCTTGATTTGTTAAATCTTGCATTGCAATATGTCCTCTAATTGCATAGCGACTGTTCTTTGTTTGGTAGCTAAACACAGTTCTAAAATTTCCTTGAGAAGACAAAGATCTTCTGTAATTTCCTAGAGATCGTAAACCTTTATAGAAAATCCCCACATTAAAACGTTCAGAAAAATTTAATGTAAATAAGGTTTCTAAAACTTGTCCTTGTTGTAAGCCTGTTCTGTATAAAATTTCTGTAGTTGGAGTTGGGACTTTATAATAATTAATGTCTTCTTTTGATAAATAGTTGAAATGCTTTGCATTCATTCCGATTAAAGGCAGTGAGTTTTGATGTGTAAAATCATACCCTAGGTTATTAAAAGTTTGCCCTTGGTTATGAAATGCTAACAACTCAAAATTATCTTTGCGCAAAAAATTATAGGTATATTCTTTTAATATAGTTAGCGTGGTATCAATATATGTAGTGTCTTTTTTAAAAGAGATTACTCTATAATCTTTGTAGCTAGTTTTACCATCTAGTTTAACAATAATTGATTTTTTATTGATAAATGTAGAATCTAGTTGATTTCTCCCATCTGAAGTGCTAATTTGAGAATGGATTAAATTCACGCTAAACAACATGACTATTAAGAAACTAAAAAAATGATTTTTCATTTAAAATGATTGATACAGCAAATGTAAAATTTTTAAACGGAAATAAAGATGAATAATTTCTTCTAAAACTGTTAATTTGTAGTGATGTTAAAAAGTAATTACAGCGGAGAAATATTAGAAGCCGGAACAGATGAAGCCGGAAGAGGTTGTTTGTCTGGGCCAGTTGTAGCTGCTGCTGTTATTTTGCCTGAAAATTTTGAACACCCTTTTTTAAATGATTCTAAACAGTTGTCAGAAAAACAACGCAAAGAATTAAAGCTTTTTATAGAAAAACATGCGCTAGCTTTTGGGGTTTCTTTTGTTGATGAAAAAGAAGTTGATGCAATAAATGTTTTGCAAGCATCTATAGTTGGAATGCATCGTTCTATTGCGCAATTAAATCCGCAACCAAAATTTATTATTGTAGATGGAAATAAATTTAAAGCTTATAAAGAAATCTCGCATCAAACCATTGTTAAAGGAGACGCAAAATACTTAAGTATAGCCGCGGCTTCTGTGTTGGCAAAAACGTACAGAGATGAGTTTATGGAAAAAATTCATCAAGAATATCCGATGTATAATTGGAAACAAAACAAAGGATATCCAACAAAACAGCACAGAAATGCGATTCGAGAATTTGGAATTACAAATTATCACAGAAAAACATTTCGATTACTTCCAGAGCAACTAAAATTAGAGTTGTAATTGTTAATAATCAACAAGAATATTCTTGCTTACTTTTAAAAACTTCAACTATTTTAGCCACACTAATTTTACAAGATGATTAAAAGAACTCGAGCAGAAATTACCAAATGTATCATACATAAAGTAGCCAATAAATACAATAGTGGGCAAAATGTTTTCTCAGAAAATGTTATCCGATTTGATGAAGATAGTTATCAATTAATGATTCCTTTTTTATTAAAACCATTTGTAAATCTATCGCAAAGTTTTCGTTTTAGTCATCATGCTGATATCCGTTTAAATGAAATCAATAACTATGCGACCAACATCTTTAAAGAAGAAAGTTCTTTTGTAGAAAACTCTAAAAATATTGTCAATCATTTATACGAACAATCAAATTCTGCTCAAATCAAAAAAGGAGATGTTATAATTGCTTTGATTGAAGGAATTGAATACCAAGATGTATTAACCGAAGCTGTAGGTATTTTTAAGGTTGAAAATAAAACAGATTTTTTTCAAACCTATCTAGAAGATCATAGTTTTGATGTTGCTGTTCAACAAGGAATTAGCACCAAGAAAATTGACAAAGGTTGTTTAATTTTAAATACTACAGATGCAGAAGGAACAGTTGTGTTAAGTGTAGATAACAATCAATACGATGCACAATATTGGATTAAAAATTTCTTATCGGTAAAGTATGCTGATGATCGCAATCAACACACACAAAGTTATTTAGAATTGTGCAAAGAGTTTTCTGAAGAAGTTATAAAACCCGAATTTAGTAAACAAGAACAAAGTCAGTTTTTAGCAAATACTGTAGATTACTTTAAAGAAAATGAATCAGTAGATTATCATGCTTTTAAAGATGAAATGTTTGAAGAAGACAAACAGAAAAACATGTTTGATGATTACAAAAAACATTTTGAAACGCTGAATGATGTTTTAATCAGAAATAATTTTGAAGTATCTGATGTTGTTTTAAAGAAAGAAAAACAAAAGATCAAAAGCATTATAAAATTAGACACCAATATCGAAATCAAATTAGATGTGGATGCGCCAGATGCTGCTTCAGAATATTTAGAAAGAGGTTACGATGAAGAAAAGAAAATGTACTACTACAAAGTGTATTTTAATGAAGAGAAATAAAGGTTGTTAGTTTTTGATTGTTTTTTAAGCTTCCTTTTTTCGTTTAAAATTAGTATATTTACGTACACCAATTTTTTACTTTAGATATGAAAAAAATACTCATAACAAGTGTTTTGTTGTTTTTTGGGCTTCATATGTTTGCACAAGAAAAAGGGCAAACATATACTTCAGAACTAGGTAAATTTTCTATGATTTCATTCGGAGAAGTTACAGAGGATGTTAGAAATGATAAAACGAGTACCTCATATAGAGCCGCATATAGAAACAAAGAAATGCTTTTTGTACTTTCTAGTAGTTTAGAGCAAAATAAACCCAAAAGAGTTTCAGATTTATTAAACGCATCTATTTTAAATTTTAAAACAGCACTTAAAGGTACCGTTGTTCAGCAAAAAAGAATAAAAGAGAATAATATGAATGGAATTTATGCTTTGCTAAACCTAAGCAATGGTGTAATGGTAGAATACAAAGTGTTTTATAAAGAGTTGTATTTGTATCAAGTAATGGTATTTGCAAAAAAAGAGAAATATAAAAAAGAAGTTGCTGAAACTTTTTTTAAATCGTTTGCCATTACTAAGTAAATAAAAACCTTAAATAAAAGTATCAACCTCAAACAAAGTTGTAAAGTGTTTTAAAATTTTCTCTTGTACTTCTTCAATTGGAATTTTCCTACCCAATTCAGTTTCCATTGAAGCAACAGCTTTTCCTCTAATTCCGCAAGGAATAATATTATCGAAATATCCTAAATTTACATTTACATTCAATGCAAAACCATGCATAGTAACCCATCGAGAGGAACGAATTCCCATAGCGCAAATTTTACGGGCAAAAGGGGTCCCAACATCTAACCAAACTCCTGTTTCTCCTTTGCTTCTCTCAGCTTTTAAACCATAATCAGCTAAGGTTAAGATAATCACTTCTTCAAGTAAACGCAAGTATTTATGAATATCTGTAAAAAAATTTTCTAAATCTAAAATAGGGTAGCCAACAATTTGACCTGGACCATGATAGGTAATGTCTCCACCACGATTTATTTTGTAAAAAGTAGCTCCCTTTTCTTCCAACTGTTTTTCATTGAGTAATAAATTCGCTAGATCACCACTTTTACCCAAGGTATACACATGAGGGTGTTCTACAAATAGGAAATGATTTTTGGTTTCTTTAGATGTATTATTCTTTCTATTGTTAATTTTCACATCAACAATTTCTTGTAATAATTCTGTTTGATAATCCCAAGTTTCCTTGTAATCTTTAACGCCTAGGTTTTTAAGTTGGATGTTTTTATTCATAATAGTAGAGAACAAAGATAAATATTTAATTACATTTGTTAGTGATATTTACAATTAACCCTAACTAATTTTAGATACATTTTAATGATGAAGAAATACGGTAAGATCTATTTTTTATTTTTGTTTTTTGTTTCCATATCTATGTTCTCACAAAACATCTGGACCAAACAAGATGCAAAATCTAGGATTATTGGAGAAGAATTAGAGTATAGAGAAACACAACCAACATCTTTTGAGTTGTTTACTATTAATACCAACGAAATAAATAAAAAATTAACGTTTTCTAAAAACAAGGAGGGGATTATGGAGTTACCAACTCCAAACGGAATTCAGCGTTTTTTAGTGAAAGAGGCATCCGTTTTTTCAGATGAATTGGCAGCGAAATACCCACAGATAAAATCGTACGTTGGAGTAGGGTTAGATGATAAAACAGCAAGAGTTCGGTTTAGTAAATCTAAAGTAGGTATTCATGTTATGATTACCTCAGGAAAGTATCCAATGTATTTAATCGACCCATATACAAAAGATAAAAAAACATCAATAGCTTATTTTAAAAATAAAAACGAAAAAAATAAATTTGAATGTTTGTTTGATGGACAAAATCTAGCAGTTAAAAACAGAAAGATTCAGAAAACTGTAAATGCAAATGACGGAAAATTAAGAACATACAGAATGGCATTAATTGGCACTGCAGAATATTCGCAATTCCATTTAACCAACCAAGGCGTAGGAGCTGGAGAAACTAACGAAACAAAAAAGACAGCTGTTTTATCAGCAATGAATGTTTCAATGACACGTGTTAATGGGATTTTTGAAAGAGATTTAGGTGTAACAATGAAGCTGGTTTCTAATAATACAGATTTAATTTTTTTAGACGCAGCAACAGATGGTTTAACAAATAATGATATATCAGCTTTAGTTAATGAGTCTCAGACAAAATGTGATGCAGTAATTGGTAATGCAAATTATGATGTTGGTCATGTTTTTGCGTGGGTAAATGATGAAAGTGGAAATGGTTTAGCAGGAGGAGGAGTTGTCTGTGTTACAGGAGAAAAAGCACAAGGAGCTACGATGAGAAAAACACCGTTAGGAGATAGATTTGATATTGATTTAGTAGCACATGAAATTGGTCATCAGTTTGGCGCAAATCATACTCAAAATGGAGATTGTAACCGATATAATGCAACTGCAGTTGAACCTGGAAGTGGATCAACCATTATGGGTTATGCAGGTTTTTGTGGTCCAAACGTTCAAAATATTAGTGATGCTTATTTTCATGCTGTTAGTATTTCAGAAATGTGGAACCATGTAATAACAACAGCAACATGTGCAGTAGAAACTAGTACCAATAATACTGCTCCAGTTGCAAATGCAGGAAACGATTTTACAATTCCAAAATCAACTCCGTTTGTATTAAAAGGATCAGCTACAGATGTTGATTCTGGGAATGTTTTAAAATATAATTGGGAACAATTAGACAATCAAATAGCAACAATGCCGCCAGTTTTGACAAATACTACTGGCCCAATGTTTCGGTCTTTACCATCTTCAACATCGCCAAATAGATATATGCCAGCAATAGAAACCGTATTAGCAGGTAATACTTCATCAACATGGGAAGTTGTTCCTTCTGTCGCAAGAACAATGAATTTTTCTTTAACCGTTAGAGACAATGTGTTAAATGGAGGTGCAACCGCTAGAGATGATGTTAAAATTACTGTAGATGGAAATTCAGGACCCTTTTTAGTGACTTCACAAACAACAGCAACCACATTGAATGTAAATTCAACACAAACAATTACCTGGGATGTAGCGAATACAGCTGCTGCTCCAGTGAATGCAACTAATGTAAATATATTGCTTTCTACGGATGGTGGAATGACTTTTCCGAATGTGTTAATTTCAAACACACCAAATGATGGAACTGAGGATGTAACACTTTCTAATATTACAACAACACAAGCAAGAATAAAAGTTGAGGCTGCAAATCATATTTTTTATGCAGTAAATAGCGCTAATTTTTCTATTGATAATGCAGCTTCAGTAGGAGACGAATTATTTACAAACTTTAAGCTCTTTCCAAACCCATCAAATGGAATGATTACAGTAAGTTTTGATGTAGAATCTTCGAATGATGTAAACATTGAATTGTTTGATATCAGAGGAAGAAAAATTAAATCATCAGCATTTAAAGTGTCAGGAAATACATTTAGTAAAGCGTTAAATTATCAATCGGTTGCAAAAGGATTGTATATTGTAAAAATCAAAAATGGTAACAATCGTATTTCTAAAAAAATTGTAATTGATTAATTTTTTATGTGCTACAACTAAAAAGCTAATTGTTCGTTGTCTTAAATAATATGAAGCCTAATTTATGTCTATAGAAGTTTCTTCGGTAAGCAAATTATATGATTCTCAACCTGCATTAAATAACATAAGTTTTTCTGTAGATAAAGGCTCTATCGTAGGTTTTTTAGGTCCAAACGGAGCAGGGAAATCTACCATGATGAAAATTTTAACAGGGTATATTAAGCCTTCGGAAGGGAGTGTTTTGGTTAACGGGATAAATGTATTAGAAAATCCGATTGAAGCACAAAAAAGTATTGGTTATTTACCGGAAAACAATCCTTTATATGCAGAAATGTATGTAAAAGAATACTTGCAATTTCAAGCATCCATATATAAAATAGCAAAAGAAAATATTACAGCCATTATTGACAAAGTTGGATTAACGCCAGAAGTTCATAAAAAAATAGGGCAATTATCTAAAGGGTATCAACAAAGAGTTGGTTTAGCTGCTGCATTATTGCACAATCCAACAGTGTTGATTTTAGACGAGCCAACAACCGGTTTAGACCCAAATCAATTGGTAAGTATTAGGGCTTTGATTAAAGAAGTTGGAAAAGACAAAACAGTCTTATTTTCTACACATATTATGCAAGAAGTAGAGGCGGTTTGTGATCGTGTTATCATTGTTAAAAAAGGAGAAATTGTTGTTGATAAATTGCTAAAAGAGGTTCGTTCAAATCAACATCAAGTTATAGAAGTTACCTTTGATTTTAAACTCGAAGAACAATTTATTAAGAAATTACCAAATTTAATTTCATATAAAAACAACTACGATACTACCTGGTTTTTAACCTTTAACTCTAATGAAGATATGCGTCCTGTAGTATTTGATTTTGCACAAGAAATCGGACTCAAAATTTTGGGATTAAACACGCAAAATCAAAATTTAGAAGCGCTTTTTAGAGAAAGCACAAATTAATTTTCTTTATGATAAACGTCTTTACTGAATAGTGTTTTTCTAAATTCTCCAGGCTTTTTATTGTTTAATAATTCTAGTTTTCCCTTTGCTTTTATCAACTCCTGAAAGTGCTCTTCACGTGCATCAAATTGAATTTTGTTTTTATATGTTGTAATTATTATAAAGTTAAAAGGAGCTTCTTTTGTTGGTTTTGTTTCTAAGAATTGGTAAGAATCTATATAGTTTTTCTTAACAGCAGTTTTTCTTAATTTTTTCAATTATTTTTGATTTTCATGTTTGTAATCTTCTGATAAAGAGATTATAAAAACGTATATTTGGGTTTAACCAATAAAAAACGAACACATGGAAAATTTATCTCAACAACAAAATGCTACTAACATAATGTCTTATAAAGATTGGGCAGTAACCATCTTTTTAGCATCATTACCCATAATTGGATTGATTTTAGTACTCATTTGGGCTTTTGATTCTAACACTTCTATCAATAAGAAGAACTGGGCAAAAGGAATGTTGTTGTTGTTGGTGATTTACTTTGTCATAGCAATGTTATTCTTATTTATGTTTGGTGGTTTGGCTTTACTTGCTAGTTTAAGTTAATTCAAAAGCAGTAACAAGGAAAACCAATACAAACTTAAAAGAAGGATTTATTTTTTCTTAAGTAAAGCTTTTCCTTGTTTGTATTTTGGGTCATAAATAAAAAACTCAGGAACTGTTTGAAATACAATTTCTCCATCTTTCTTTTTAGTAAATTTTCCACTATCTAAATCGTATTTTAGATGAATATTTTCGCTAATTACAGAAATTAAAGCTCCATCTTGTTTAGCGGACAACTCTTCATATATATTTGTGTTTTTAGGAAATTCGCTTTCAAAACTTTTTAATAAATCATCTTCTGCAACAGAAAAAATAGAGAAAATTCCTTTAGTGTCCCAAAGATGGTATCTAATAAAATGATTATTTACCGTGTACTTATCAAGAGTAATACTATCTATAGGGGTTTTAAGATTATTTACATGTAAATAGTTGTTTGCAATTTCAATTTTATAAGGATGCAACTTTCCTTTTTTTCTAAAAATCTGAAATAAAAAACTACCCGCTATTAATAAAATAAATATTATTTGAAAAGTATATTCTTTAAGGTCTTCTAAATTGTCAAACCTTGTAAAAAAAAAGACCATTGCAGAAAAAGCAATAACCATGAGGCAACCACTTGCAACATCATACCCTTTAGAAGGTTTTTTTCCGTTGTAAAAAAAATCATTATTAGTTCAGTTTAAAGTTAATTTGCTCTTTTTCTAAAGTTGATAACAACTCATTTGTAATTTTTATTTTAGGAATTCTACTTGGTAAGTTCAGTTCAATTTTCTCTTTTTCATCCCAAATTGTAAAATATAGATTTTGTTTACCAGGGTTTGTCTCCAGTAATTGCTGTAAATTAGTTATATGGTCTTCTGTTACTTCTTGAACAGGAATTTGAATGGTGATTTTCTTACACAACTCATCCATCGTATCATGCAATAATTTAAAATCGGTAAACTGCAATCTAGGTTCACCAGCTACTCCCGTATTTTTATTTATCCAGCCTGCTTTAATAACTGTTTTTATAAATAAGAAAGAATTTGGCACTAAGAAATGTCTGAACTTTAAATATTCTTCCCCAAAAATTCGAAACTCATTATTGTTGTAATAATCTTCAATAAAAAAGGTTGCCCACCCTTTTCCTGCTTTAGAAATTCTGTGTTGTACGTCGGTAATAATACCAGCAAAAGATAAATTCATGCCAACATATTTAGAAAGATCTTCTTTAAAATGAGATAAATTGGCATTGCAAAAAGACAATTCATTTTTAAAATCATCTAAAGGATGTGCAGAAATATAAATACCTACTACTTCTTTCTCTTTTCCTAATGTTTCCATAGTTCCCCAAGTTTCACATTCAGGAATTATTGGTTCTGGTAATTGAATATCAGATGCATCTCCGAACAAAGAAACTTGAGAAGAATTTTCACCATCTTGAAACTTGTTACCGTAACGCAACGCTTTTTCAATAAAGGTTTGTCCTTTTTCATCTAAAGCAAAATATTGTGCTCTATGGGTATCTTTAAAAGAATCAAATCCACCAGCTAAAATCAATCCATCAAAAGCTTTTTTGTTAGCAACACGAAGATCTACTCGTTTTGCAACATCAAAAATGGAAACAAAATTTCCGTTCTTTTTTCGCTCATCAATAATTGCTTTTACGGCCGAACTTCCAACTCCTTTAATTGCCGCCATACCAAAACGAATGTTTCCATCTTTATTAACAGAAAACTTTGCATATGATTCGTTTATATCTGGACCTAAAACGGTAATTCCAGAACGCTTGCATTCTTCCATAAAGAACGACACAGATTTGATGTCATTCATGTTATTAGACAACACAGAAGCCATATATTCAGCTGGGTAATGAGCTTTTAAATAGGCAGTTTGATAGGCTATCCAAGCATAACAAGTAGAGTGGGATTTATTGAAAGCATAACTTGCAAACGCTTCCCAGTCTTTCCATATCTTTTCTAATTTCTCTGGGT
The DNA here is from genome assembly GCA_943788865.1 of uncultured Polaribacter sp. Lineage (GTDB taxonomy): Bacteria > Bacteroidota > Bacteroidia > Flavobacteriales > Flavobacteriaceae > Polaribacter. Next base: position 528,059 of record CALSRX010000004.1, read on the forward strand.
CATGACCTTTTTTGCTTGCTTGCTCTATAAATTGAGGTTTCATTTTAGCAAGTACAGCTGCCTGTTTTTTACCCATTGCTTTACGCAAGACATCGGCTTCACCTTTGGTAAAATCTGCTAACTTTTGCGATAGCAACATTACCTGCTCTTGATACACTGTGATTCCGTAGGTTTCTGCCAAATATTCTTCCATGGCAGGCAAATCGTACTCAATATCTTCTGTTCCGTGTTTTCTATTGATAAAAGACGGAATATACTCCATTGGTCCAGGTCTGTACAATGCATTCATTGCAATCAAATCCGCAAAAACAGTTGGTTTTAACGCACGCATGTGTTTTTGCATTCCTGGTGATTCGTACTGAAAAATCCCGACAGTTTCGCCTCGTTGAAACAATTCGTAAGTTTTTTCATCATCTAACGGAAAACTTTCAGGATCTAATTCAATTCCGTGTTTTGCTTTTACAATTTTTACAGTATGCTTTATGAGGGTTAATGTTTTTAATCCTAAGAAATCCATTTTTAACAAGCCAGCACTCTCTACAACCGAGTTGTCGAATTGCGTTACATACATGTCGGAATCTTTGGCGACTGTAACCGGAACGTAATTGGTAATGTCTGAAGGTGTAATAATTACACCACAAGCATGAATTCCTGTATTTCGAACAGAACCTTCTAAAACTCTTGCTTTATTGATGGTTTCTGCACTTAAATCAGATCCTTCCGATAATTTTTTAAGTTCATTTACCAATTCTATTTCTTCTGAACGCAGTTTTTCTTTGAGCTCTTTTTCGTCAAGAGAAAAGATTTTACTCAACTTCATACCGGGAATTAACTTCGCAATTCTATCGGCTTCAAAAAGAGGTAAATCCAATACTCTGGCGGTATCTCTAATAGAAGATTTTGCAGCCATGGTGCCGTAAGTAATAATCTGTGCAACCTGGTTAGAACCGTATTTTTTGATTACATAGTCTATTACTTTTCCACGCCCTTCATCATCAAAATCAATATCAATATCGGGCATTGAAACACGTTCTGGGTTTAAGAAACGCTCAAAAAGTAAATCGTATTTAATAGGGTCTAAATTGGTTATCCACAAGCAATATGCTACTACAGACCCTGCCGCAGAACCTCTTCCAGGTCCAACAGCAACACCCATATTTCTGGCTTCTCTAATAAAATCTTCAACAATTAAAAAATATCCTGGATACCCTGTTTTTTCAATAACTTCTATTTCAAAATCTAGGCGTTCTCCAATAGATTCTGTAATTTCTCCATATCTTTTTTTAGCTCCTTGATAGGTTAAATGACGTAAGTAATTGTTTTCACCACGTTTGCCACCATCAACTAAATCTTCTGGATCTAGAAACTCTTTAGGAATAACGAAGGCTGGTAATAATACTTCTCTTGCTAATGTGTAGGGTTCTACTTTGTCTACAACTTCCTGAATGTTAGAAATAGCCTCTGGTAAATCAGAAAACAACTGTTTCATCTCATCGGTAGATTTGAAAAAATATTCATCGTTAGGTAGCCCATACCGATATCCTCTTCCACGACCTTTTGGAGTTGCTTGTTTTTCTCCATCTTTTACACACAATAAAATATCATGTGCATTGGCATCTCCTTTTTCTAAATAAAAAGTATTGTTTGTTGCAACCGTTTTTATGTTGTGTTTTTTAGAGAATTTTAATAAAGTTTCATTGACTATTTTTTCATCTTCCTGCCCATGTCGCATCAATTCAATATAGAAATCTTCTTGAAAAACAGATTTCCACCAAAGCAAAGCTTCTTCAGCTTGTTTTTCTCCAATATTTAAAATTTTACTAGGAACTTCACCATATAAATTTCCAGTAAGTACAATAATGTCTTCTTTATATTTTTCTACTATAGCTTTATCAATTCGAGGAACATAATAAAAACCATCTACAAAGGCAATGGAAGACATTTTCGCTAAATTATGATACCCTTTTTTGTTTTTTGCTAATAAAACAACCTGATAGCCATTGTCTTTTTTTGTTTTATCCGAATGATTTTCACAGATGTTAAATTCGCACCCAACAATAGGTTTTAAAATGGTTTCTGTTGGTAATGCTCCCTGCTCTTTTAGCTCGTTGTTTTTAGCTTCTGCAGCTTTATTGTGATTTAAAACAGCGCTCACAAAATGAAACGCCGCCATCATATTTCCTGTATCTGTTAATGCAATTGCAGACATGTTATCCTCTGCAGCCGTTTTTACAATTGTGCCAATTTGCATGGTAGATTGCAATACTGAAAATTGAGTATGATTGTGTAAATGAGCAAACTGAACGCCTTCTAAAGAAGCAATATTTTTATTAGAAACAGCTGTTGTTTCTGCTTCTTGTTTAGCCTCAACACGTTTTCTTATTTTTTTACTTTCTTTTTTTAAGTTGATATGTTTTAAACCAATTACTTGAATAGGTTTAGGATTAGCTTCTGAGAAATTTTGAAAATAAGTTTCTTCAACATCTAACTCTTCTTTGGTAAACTCTCGCAAGCGAATCAACTCTAAAAAACAACGTGTGGTTGCTTCAACATCGGCAGTTGCATTGTGTGCTTCTGCAAAATCTACCCCGAATAAATGTTTGTGTAATTCGGTTAAGGTTGGCAGTTTAAACTTGCCGTATCTTCCTCCAGGAAGTTGACACATCAAAGCTGTTTTTTCGGTACAGGTATCTAATAGGGGCATTTTTGTTAACTTGTTTTCAATACCTAAACGATGAAACTCACAACCCATTATATTGATATCAAAACCAACATTCTGACCAACAATAAACTTGGTTTTTTGCAACGCATTGTTAAATAACTCTAACCCTTCTTCTAAAGATATTCCTTGTTCTTGAGCAAGTTCTGTGGAAATTCCGTGAATCCGCTCTGCATCGTATGGAATATTAAATCCGTTAGGTTGAATTAAAAAATCATTATTTTCTAGTAAATTTCCGAACGCATCATGTAGCTGCCAGGCAATCTGAATACATCTCGGCCAATTATCGGTATCGGTAATTGGTGCATTCCAGCTTTTAGGCAAGCCCGTTGTTTCGGTATCAAAAATTAAGTACATAGGTGTGATTTCTACTTTAGTTAGGGAGTTTAAAAATATAAAAAACTCCTCAATTTTATAGAAAGAGTTTATCTTGTTTTATCAACAATTTATAGAGGAGGTCATTTGATTTTAATTCCTTGATTTTTAATTGTTTTTGTAATTTGGTTTGAAAAAGATTTTTGTATATTTGCAGCCGCTTATTACGAGATAATAAGAATATTAATAATCAAGGTCGAGAACCTTAAAAAATTAACAAAGTATGTCAGTAAAAATTAGATTACAAAGACACGGAAAAAAAGGAAAGCCATTTTATTCAATCGTAGCAGCTGATGCTCGTGCAAAAAGAGATGGTAAATTCTTAGAAAAATTAGGAACTTATAACCCTAATGTAAATCCAGCAATTATTGAATTAGATGTTGATGGTGCTGTAAAATGGTTACAAAACGGAGCGCAACCTACAGATACTGCGAGAGCAATTTTATCTTACAAAGGGGCAATGTTAAAAAATCATTTAGCTGGTGGAGTTCGTAAAGGAGCTTTAACTGAAGAACAAGCAGAAGCAAAATTTACTGCTTGGTTAGAAGAAAAAGCAAACAGAATTACTGCTAAAAAAGACGGTTTAACTAAAGAGCAAGAAGAAGCAAAAGCTGCTGCATTAGCTGTAGAAAAAGCTGTAAACGAAGCTCGTGTTAATGCTGTAAAAGAAGCTGAATCTGCAATTATTGCAGAGAAAGAAGCTGCTGAAGCTGCCTTAGAAGCAGAAAAAGTTGCTGCAGAAGCTACAACTGAAGAAGTTGTTGAAGAAACTACAACAGAAGAAACTGCTACAGAAGAAACTACTGAAGAGAAATCTGCAGAGTAATTCAAAATTTAACGAAATGCGTAAAGAAGATTGTTTTTATTTAGGCAAAATCGTTAGAAAGCATAGTTTTAAAGGTGAAGTGGTTATCAAGTTAGATACCGATGAGCCTGAATTGTATCAAGAAATGGAATCAATTTTTGTCGACTTAGGCAATAATCTGATTCCATTTTTTATTGAAAAAAGTTTGCTTCAAAAAGGAAATCAATTGCGTGTTCAATTCGAAGATCTTTATACAGAAGAAGAAGCTGATGCAATTCTAAAAGCGGATGTATATTTGCCTTTAGATTTACTACCAAAATTATCTGGAAATAAATTTTATTTTCATGAAATTATCGGTTTTAAAGCTGTTGACGTAAATTATGGATTGGTTGGAACTATTGAAGGAGTTAACGATAAAACAGCACAACCTTTATTTGAAATTACCAATGGGGATAAAGAAATTTTTATTCCGATGATTGATGATTTTATCAAAAAAGTGGATAGAGAAAACAAAGTGATTGAGGTTGAAACTCCACAAGGATTGATCGAATTGTATTTAAACAATTAAATTAGAGAGGTGGCCGAGTGGTCGAAGGCGCACGCCTGGAAAGTGTGTATACGCCAAAAGCGTATCGAGGGTTCGAATCCCTTCTTCTCTGCGAATAAATAAAATTATTAAACTTTAAATCAAGTTTACTTGAATTTATAAGTTTAGGTGTTTTATTTTCAAAACGTAGTTTTTAGGGAAAAGCGAAGCTAATCCCTTCTTCTCTGCGAAAATAAGAATCTATAACTTTTAAAATTAGATCTATCAAATCGAAACCCTTTCAATTTAAAGAATTTACAATTCATCAAAATAAAACAGCTATGAAAGTTGGTACTGATGCTGTTTTGTTGGGTGCTTGGTGTTCTCTAGAGAATTATCCTAATTCAATTTTAGATGTTGGAGCTGGGACAGGGGTTGTTGCATTAATGTTGGCACAACGTTCTGATGCAATGACAATTGATGCAGTAGAAATTGATGAAAAAGCACATGAACAATGTGTCAATAATTTTGAAATAAGCGATTGGTCTGATCGATTATTTTGTTACAATGCGTCCTTTGAAGAGTTTGTTGTTGAAATGCAAGATGAAGAGGAAAAATATGATGTAATTATATCGAATCCTCCTTTTTATGCTGATGCTTTTGAAACAGAAAATGAAGCAAGAAATAGAGCTCGATTTACATCTTCACTTACTTTTGAAAATTTAATTTCTGGTACATCAAAAATTCTTTCGAATGAAGGTGAGTTTTCAGTTATTATTCCATTTAAAGAAGAACATAATTTTGCCAATATTGCAAGCTTAAATTCATTATACCTCAATAGAGTTTGCCGTGTAAAAGGAACATTGACTTCAGAATTTAAAAGAAGTTTATTGACTTTTTCATTTCAGAAAAAAATACTTCAAGAAGAAACGTTGGTTATCGAAAAAGAAAGACATCTTTACACCCAAGAATATATCAATCTAACGAGAGATTTTTATTTGAAGATGTAATGACAATACTTTACCCTATTACAATTTCTGGATTGTAGCCTAAATAAGGAACTTCTTTTTCTTTAAAGCTGATACCAAAACCTTCTAATTCTTTTAAAATTGGTTCATATACTTCTTTAGAAATGGGTCTTAAAACTCCAGGCGTTTTAATTTCGCCATTTAATATTTTTAACGCAGCAATGGCAACAGGTAGTCCTACAGTTTTTGCCATGGCAGTGTAGGTTTGATTTTCGCCAATAGCAACCATGCTACTTTCTATTTGGCGTTTTTTACCATCCAATTCGAAACCAAACTTATGATGCATTATAATCATGTCTTTATCATCCTCAGAAAGAGTCCATTTATCCGATAGGATTTTTTGTAAAATTTGAGCAGGAGTTGCATTTTTCAATCCAATTTTTTTAGTAGGGTTAAAAATGTCTAACTCAATTAATTTTTCCCACATGATATCATCCTGGTCAATTTTTAAATACGAGCGTAATTTCAATTCAACAGAATCTGTTGGACTGTACGCTAAGAACAAATTAGTAAAATCACGATAACTCATGTTTTCAGAATCTTCAATAGTGTAGGTGTCATCTGTCATTCCTAATTGAATAAAAATATTCCAGGCTCTAGAAAAACCAACTCTTCTAATAGTTCCTCGGTACATCGTAGCAATATTGTCTAGGCCATAAATAGATCTGTATTTTAATGAATCTCTATTTGCGTAGGCCTCAAATTTACCACTCCCATTGATGTGTAAAAACTCTGTTCTTCTAAATAGTTTATGATACGGAATGTATTTGTAAGTCCCTTCTTGAATAAACATTGCGGCTCCACCTTGACCAGCTGTAACAACATTTCTTGGGTTCCAAGTAAATTTATAATTCCATAAATTTGTGTCACTTTCTGGGGCAACTAACCCACCCGTAAAAGATTCAAACAATAACATTTTACCCCCTTTTTGATGAATTCGATCAATTACATGCATGGCGCTCATATGGTCAATACCTGGATCTACACCAATTTCATTCATAAAAATTAGGTTATTCTTTTTAACATCAGCATCTAAACCTTTCATTTCATCAGAAATATAAGATGCAGTAACCATATTTTTTTGAAACTTGATGCAATCTTTTGCAACTTCAATGTGAAACCTCGCAGGCAACATAGAAATAATAATATCTGCTTCCTGTATTGCTTTAACTCTTTCAGTTTCGTTAAAAACATCTAATTGGAAGGTTGTTAAATTTTGATGCTTCCCAAATCGTTGATTGATGTCTTCTATTGAGATGTCTCCAACAGTTAATTGTAAATTCTCTTCAGAAGATTTATCAAGTAAATATTTTATAAGTGAAGAGCTAGATCTACCAGCTCCAATAATTAAGATGTTTCTCATTTTGTAATTTTATAACTAAATTTACCAATATGAATTGGCAAAAATTATGTTTAGCTAAAATACACAATTCATTGATAAAAGTTTAAAATAAAACAAAAATCAAAGAAATGAATAAAAATTTAACAATAACTTCAATTTTAGGAATCCTAACAATTATACTAGGTGCTTTTGGAGCACATGCTTTGTCTAAAACATTAACTATTGAAGGGATGAATAGTTTTGATACAGCAATTCGTTATCAAATGTATCATATTATTGTACTGCTTTTTGTAAATACATATAAAGGTTTTACAGCACAACAAAAAAACAGAATAAGTAGTTTGTTTTTTATGGGGATTTTATTCTTTTCTGGATCAATTTACGCAATTCAGTTAATAGGAGTTTCTGCAAAAAGCATTTGGTTTATTACTCCACTTGGAGGCTTGTTTTTTATATTGGGATGGTTATATATGGCAATTAGTTTTGCAAAAAGAAATGAACAATAAAAAGTTGATAAAAATTTAAAAAGGCCAAATCTTTGTAAAAATAATCTGTATTTTTGCTGTTAATTATTTAACACAACTAAATAAATAACTTAAAATTTAAACATGGTAAATCTTGATTCAAAATCAATTTCACTAGATAGTTTAGGAATTAAAAATGCAACAATACATTATCAGTTAACATCTGATGAATTGCATGCAGCAACTATTGAAAATGAGCAAGGAGTTGAAACTTCTTCTGGAGCTTTAGCAGTTAACACTGGAGAGTTCACAGGAAGATCACCAAAAGATCGTTTTATAGTAAAAGACGATATAACAAAGGATGAAGTTTGGTGGGGAAATATTAATATTCCTTTTGATGCTGATAAGTTTGATAAACTATACGATAAAGTAGCAGATTATTTATCGGGAAAAGAGATTTTTGTTAGAGATAGTTATGCGTGTGCTGACGAAAATTACAAACTTAATATTAGAGTTGTAAATGAATACCCATGGAGCAATATGTTTGCTCACAATATGTTTTTGAGACCTACAAAAGAAGAGTTAAAAACATTTTCTCCAGAATGGACTGTTATTAATGCACCAAGCTTTATGGCTGATCCAGAAGTTGACGGAACAAGACAGCATAATTTTGCAATTCTTAATTTCACAAAAAAAATAGCTTTAATTGGTGGAACTGGTTATACCGGTGAAATTAAAAAAGGTATTTTTTCTGCGTTGAATTTTATTTTACCTGTATTTAAAAAAACATTACCAATGCACTGTTCTGCAAATGTTGGTAAAGATGGTGATACTGCAATTTTCTTTGGATTATCAGGAACAGGAAAAACCACCTTATCTGCAGATCCAGAAAGAAGATTAATTGGTGATGATGAGCATGGGTGGACAAACGAAAATACTGTTTTCAATTTTGAAGGAGGTTGTTACGCAAAAGTAATTGATCTTGCGGAAGAAAAAGAACCAGATATTTATCATGCAATTAAAAAAGGAGCCATTTTAGAGAATGTCATTATTAAAGAAAATGGAGAAGTAGATTTTGAAGACATATCAATTACCCAAAATACAAGAGTTAGTTATCCAATTTATCACATAGATAATATTCAGCCAGGATCAATTGGTAAAAATCCAAAAAATATTTTCTTTTTAACTGCTGATGCTTTTGGAGTATTGCCTCCAATCTCAAAATTAACACCAGGTCAGGCTGCTTACCATTTTATTTCTGGTTATACAGCAAAAGTTGCTGGAACAGAAGCAGGAGTAACAGAACCACTACCAAGTTTTTCAGCTTGTTTTGGAGCTCCATTTATGCCTTTACACCCAACGCGTTATGCAGAAATGTTAAGCGATAAAATGAAAGAATCAGGAGTAACAGTTTGGTTAGTGAATACTGGTTGGACAGGGGGACCTTATGGAGTAGGAAGCAGAATGAAATTAAAATATACAAGAGCAATCATTACTGCTGCTATGGATGGAAGTTTAGAAGCAGCAAATAAAGACAATTATCACATCCATTCTGTATTTGGATTAGCGCAACCTAGAACTTGTCCAAATGTTCCAACAGAGGTATTAAGTCCGAGAAGATCTTGGAACAATGATGAAGGATATTATAAAACAGCTCAAAAATTAGCAGACTCGTTTAAAGCAAACTTTAAAGCTTTTGAAGACTATGCAAATGAAGAAATTATGGCTGGTGGCCCACTAGTTTAATTTTTATTTTATAAGTAAAAAAAAGCATCTCATTTGAGGTGCTTTTTTATGGATTGTTTTTCCTATTTTTATAGAATAGCAACTTTTCTGTAAATAATGATTAAAAATTGGTTTAAAAATATAGGTCCAGGTACTTTAATTGCTGCTGCTTTTATTGGACCTGGAACAGTTACGCTTTGTACAATAGCTGGAGTTAATTTTGGGTTTAACCTATTATGGGCTATGGTGCTTTCTATTTTTGCAACTATTGTTTTGCAAGAAATGGCAGCTAGATTAGGGATTATTTCTCAAAAAGGATTGTCTGAAGTTCTTAGAGAAGAAATTAAAAATCCATTTTTAAAACAGTTTATTACACTCTTAATTTTAGCAGCAATTGTAGTTGGAAACGCATCCTATGAAGCTGGAAATATTAGCGGTGGAGTTTTAGGGCTTGAGACCATCTTAGGAAAAACCTATTTTGAAATTGGTGTATTTTCTATCAATAGCATTAGTTTACTTGTAGGTGTTGTTGCCTTTGCTTTATTATACTTAGGGAACTATAAAATACTTGAAAAAGTATTGGTTTCCTTGGTGTTGATTATGAGTGTTTCATTTATAATTACCGCAATTATTACCAAACCAAATCTTGCAGAAATTTTTAAAGGAACATTTATCCCCAGTTTTCCAGAGAATAGTTTATTAACGGTAATTGGCTTAATTGGAACAACAGTTGTGCCTTATAATTTGTTTTTACATGCGTCATTAGTTAAAGAAAGATGGAAGAAAAAAGAAGATATTTCTTTTGCGAGAAAAGACACTATTATTTCGATTATTTTAGGAGGATTGGTTTCTATGACAATCATTATTTCAGCAGCCGGAATCCAAACGAGCACCATTTCAAATGCATCAGATTTGGCAAAAGGATTGGCACCATTGTATGGGGAGTTTTCAAAATATTTTCTTTCTATCGGATTGTTTGCTGCGGGAATCACATCAGCAATCACAGCTCCATTAGCAGCAGCATATGTTGCAAGAGGATGTTTAGGATGGAAATCTGGTTTAAAATCGAAGAAATTTAGAGCAGTATGGATTATTGTTTTAGTACTCGGAATTTTCTTTTCTTCATTCGGAATTAAACCAATAGAAATTATAAAATTTGCACAGGTTGCTAATGGTATGTTATTGCCTATTATTGCCGGAATTTTATTGTGGATTATGAATAAAAAAGCAGTGCTTGGAACGTATGTAAATTCTAAAACGCAAAATATTTTTGGATTGATTATCGTTGTAGGAACTATTTTTCTTGGCTTAAAAGGAATTCTTAAAGTATTTAATTTGGTGTAAATGAAGAATATTGATTTTAATTGTGATGTTGGAGAAGGAATTGAGAATGAGTATTTATTAATGCCTTTTATATCTTCTTGTAATATAGCTTGTGGAGGACATTACGGAGATGAAAATACAATTGACAAGACCATTCAATTAGCAATTGAAAATAAGGTTAAAATCGGAGCACATCCATCTTTTCCTGACAAAGAAAATTTTGGAAGAAAAATTATGAATATTTCTGATGACGAATTGGAAAAAAGTATTGTTTTTCAAATGAATTTGTTTGAACAGTGTTTGCATAAAAAGAATGCCAAAATGCATCATATTAAAGCACACGGAGCTTTGTATAATTTAATTGCTAAGGATAAAAAAACTGCAGCTGTTTTTGTCAATTCTATTAAAAAATATATTAAGAACGCTTATTTATATGTTCCTTTTCAGTCAGCAATTGAAGAGGTAGCAGTTAAAAATAACATTAAAATTAAATATGAAGCTTTTGCTGATAGAAATTATAATGATGATTTATCTTTAGTGTCTAGATCTAAGTCGAATGCTATGATTACTAGTCCTATAAAAGTGTATCAACATGTGCTAAACATTGTTCAAAATAATGCTGTTATAACAGTTTCAAATTCAGTTATCAAAATAAAAGCCGATACATTTTGTATTCATGGTGACACTAAAAATGCTTTAGAGATTTTGCAAAAAATCACAACTTTGTTAAAAACTCAAAACAAACAAGTTGTCTAATTTCTCACTTTCATATAAAACTTACGGAGATACTGCTATTTTAATTGAATGGCCATCAGAAATACATGAATCAATCTTGTATGATATTGTTGCTTTTAAAAACAAGATTGAAGATGAAATAAACTTGCAAGATATTATTGTTGGCTACAATTCATTATTACTGGTTAGTAGTTTTAAGATTAAAAATATACATGATAAAATTCGCTCTTTAAAAGAATTGTATAACCAACCCTCAAAAACAAAAATTTATAAAACCACACATTGGGAAATTCCTGTTTGTTATGACCAACAATTCGGAATTGATTTAGATGGGATTTCTCAAGAAAAATCAATTACAAAAGATAAAATCATTCACATTCATTCTAGTCCAACTTATACAGTATACTTCATAGGGTTTTTACCAGGGTTTCTCTATTTAGGAGGTTTGGATGAGCAAATAGCAGTGCCGAGAAAATCTACTCCAAGATTGCGAGTTCCTAAAGGTGCCTTAGCAATTGGTGGTAGTCAAACCGGAATCTATCCAAATGAAAGTTCAGGTGGTTGGAATATTATTGGAAATTCGCCTATTTCATTTTTTGATGCACAAAAAGCCTCACCTTGTTTTGCGAAAACAGGCGATAAAATTTCGTTTAAAAGTGTTTCTTATGACGAGTACAAAATGATAAAAGAAAAAGTGAATAGTAATGTATATCAATTGAAAACAATTTTATGATTACAGTTTTAAATCCAGGAATTTACAGCACCATACAAGATTTTGGAAGGCCAGGTTTTGCAAATATTGGTGTGCCGATTTCTGGAGTGATGGATTCGTATTCTGCTAAAATTGGAAATCAATTATTAAACAATAATAAAGAAGATGCTGTTGTAGAAATTACTTTTGGAGGATGTAAGTTTATGTTTGAAAAGGATATGAAAATTTGTGTTACAGGTGCAAACTTTAATATGAAAATTGATGATAAAGAAATGCAAATGTATTCGGTTTTAGAAGTAAAAAAAGGCTCAGTTTTATCATTTGGGAAGAAAGTAGTTGGAATTAGAACTTACTTAAGTGTTCAAGGTGGATTTCTGTCAGAAGTTGTACTTACCAGCAAAAGTTTTTATAAAGGAATAACGGTTAATGATGTTCTTATGAAGGGAGATCAATTAAGAATGGATACTCATAATAGCATACATGTACAAACGTTTTCAAAAATTAAAATTGATAAAAGCCATTTTAAAACAAATCAAATAGAATGCTATAAAGGGCCAGAATTTGATTTGTTATCAGAAGAACAACAAAAAGCATTGACTAAGAATTTATTTACAATTTCTAACGATAATAATAGAGTAGGTTATCGATTAGAAGAGTTGTTTAAAAATCAATTAAAACCCATTTTAACATCTGGAGTTTTGCCTGGCACGGTACAATTAACTCCTTCAGGAAAGCTAATTATTTTAATGAGAGATTGCCAAGTTACAGGAGGATATCCTAGAGTATTACAACTTAATGAAAGTGGAATAAATAGGTTAGCACAAAAAACCACAAATGATAAATTGCAGTTTGTAATAAACTAAAAAAGCACCTCAATTGAGATGCTTCTTTTATGAATTAAATTCAAGAATTAATTGTTCTATTTTTCTTTAGTAATTTCTTCCTTGATGATTTTTTTCATTTTAACATGAGAATCAGATTTTTCTCCATACAATTCATCAATCTTCGTTTTAACTTCCGTCGCAGTTCCTTTAATTTCTTGTACAGTTTGAGTCTTTTCTCCGTTGATGTTAGAAATAACTGTAACAGTTGCAGTTACTAAATCACCTTCACCTTTTTTCATTTCTACTTTAACTTCTTTAGAAGTATGCTCTCCAGTTTTCTCTGCAATAAATTTTGCATTTCCTTTAATTTCATGTTTAGCACCATCTTTGTCAATCCAAACTTTTACGTTTACATCTGAATGATCTTTATCAGCAGAATGACCTCCTAAAATAGGAGCAACTACCAATCCAATTAAACAAGTTAATTTGATTAAGATATTCATTGATGGTCCAGATGTATCTTTAAAAGGATCTCCAACAGTATCTCCAGTAACTGCAGCTTTATGTGCTTCTGAACCTTTGTAAGTCATTTCTCCATTAATTTCTACTCCTGCCTCAAAAGATTTCTTTGCGTTATCCCAAGCTCCACCAGCATTGTTTTGGAAGATTGCCCAAAGCACACCAGAAACAGTAACTCCAGCCATATAACCACCCAACATTTCAGCAATTGCTAAATTATCCATTCCAAATAACATTGGAACAAAAGTGATAATTAATGGGAATCCGATTGTTAATAAACCTGGAAGCATCATTTCTTTTAAAGACGCTTCAGTAGAAATAGCCACACATTTATCGTATTCTGGTTTCCCAGTTCCTTCCATAATTCCAGGGATATCTCTAAACTGACGACGTACTTCTTGTACCATTTCCATAGCAGCTTTTCCAACGGCATTCATTGCCAAAGCAGAGAATACAACAGGAACCATTCCACCCACAAATAACATAGCTAAAACAGGTGCTTTAAAAATATTAATTCCGTCAATTCCAGTAAACGTTACATAAGCAGCAAATAAAGCTAACGATGTTAATGCTGCAGAAGCGATTGCAAAACCTTTTCCTGTAGCAGCAGTTGTGTTACCAACTGAATCTAAAATATCTGTACGCTCTCTAACGATTGGGTCTTGCTCACTCATTTCTGCAATTCCACCAGCGTTATCAGAAATAGGTCCGAATGCATCAATAGCTAATTGCATAGCCGTTGTAGCCATCATTGCAGAAGCTGCTAAAGCAACTCCATAAAATCCTGCAAAAGCATAAGATGCCCAAATTGCACCAGCAAATAATAATACAGAAGGGAATGTTGAAATCATTCCGGTAGCTAAACCAGCAATGATATTTGTTCCTGCTCCAGTAGAAGATTGTTGTACAATTTTTAAGATTGGAGATTTTCCTAATCCTGTGTAATATTCAGTTACTGATGAAATCACAGCTCCAACAATCAAACCAACTAATGTTGCGTAGAATACTCTCATTGAAGAAATTTCTTGTGGTCCTTCACCAAAGAATTCCATTGTCATTGTTTCTGGTAACATCCAAGTAACCAATCCGAAACAAGAAACAGCTACCAAAATGATAGAAGTAATATTTCCAATGTTTAAAGCTCCCATAACTTGAGCTTCTTTTGCATCATTACTTTTAATTTTTACTAGCATTGTACCGATGATAGAAATGATAATACCAGCACCAGCAATTGCCATTGGTAATAAAATTGGTCCAATTCCGCCAAAAGCATCATTGATACTTCCGCCCATGTCTTTTATCACATAGTTTCCTAAAACCATTGCAGCTAATACTGTTGCTACATATGACCCAAATAAATCTGCTCCCATACCAGCAACATCACCAACATTGTCTCCAACATTATCTGCAATTGTAGCAGGGTTTCTTGGATCATCTTCTGGAATACCAGCTTCTACTTTACCTACTAAATCAGCACCAACATCGGCAGCTTTTGTATAGATTCCACCACCAACTCTTGCAAACAATGCAATAGATTCAGCTCCTAATGAGAATCCTGCTAAGGTTTCTAAAACAATCGTCATGTCTGCAGTTGAGGTCCAAGCTCCATCCATAAAAAAGTTAAAGAAAATGATAAAAAATGCAGTTAACCCTAAAACGGCTAAACCTGCTACACCTAGTCCCATAACAGTACCACCTCCAAAAGATATTTTTAAGGCATTTGGCAAACTAGTTCTTGCAGCTTGTGTGGTTCTAACATTTGTTTTTGTTGCAATTTTCATTCCTATGTTTCCTGCAAAAGCAGAAAAAATAGCTCCAAAAATAAACGCAACTACAATTAACCAGTGTGTAGTTGGTACAACAAATGATACAATGGTTAATAAAACACTTACGATTACTACAAATATTGCTAATAATTTATATTCAGCATTTAAAAAAGCAAGAGCTCCTTCGTAGATGTGGTCAGAAATTTCTTTCATTTTTCCATCACCTGCATCTTGTTTCATTACCCAAGATTTCTTGATTAACATATAAATTAATCCTAATGCAGCCAAAGCTATTGGCATGTAAATCATCATTGATCCCATATTTATTATTATTTTGATTAGTTTTTAACGGGCGTAAAGGTAACAAAATCAAACAGAATGAAAAAGCCTTACAAATAGATTGTAAGGCTTTTTCTTTTTTAAATTTAAAATGATGATTTAAATAGTAAAATTTCCAATTTTTTTATGTTCGCTTGTTTCGTATCGATTGATGCATTTATCAACAATATCATAGGCTTCAGAGGCATCTCCCCAACCACCAACATCTACTTTTTTCTTTTCTAAATCTTTATATACTTGAAAAAAATGTGTAATTTCTTTCACTTGATGTGGATTCATGTCAGACAAATCACTCAATTCATTCCAGATTGGATCAGAAACAGGAACACAAATAATTTTTTCATCTGGACCTTTTTCATCTGCCATATGAAAAACACCAATAGGTTTTACTTCCATCACACACATTGGGAATGTTGGTTCTGAACCTAAAACCAATACATCCAAAGGGTCACCATCTAAAGCTAATGTTTCTGGAATAAATCCATAATCTGCTGGATACATCATAGAAGAAAATAACATTCTATCAAAACGAATTTTGTTCAATTCAAAATCGTATTCATATTTGTTTCTACTTCCTTTAGGTATCTCTATCAATACATCAAATGTTTTTCTTTCTTTTGCGCTCATTACAAAGTTTTTCTTGTGCTTTTTGGACGACAAAAGTAGTGATATTTTAAGGTTTTTAAACTATAAAAAAGGGCTTATTTTTGATTAGAAATCTGTTTTTACACCAAAACGAACTGCAAAATTTGGAGAAGGTAATCCGTTTATACTTGTGTGTTTACCTCGCCAAATAAAATCGACTCTTAATGGGCGAATATCTCCGTAACCAATATTTTCGAAGCCAAAACCGTATTCGTAATACATTTTATCTGTTGGAGCTACATAGGTAATATTCGATTTGTTGATGGCAATATTTTCATCAGAGATGGTTCCGTATACTGTTTTAAAAGTAACTAGACTTCTAAGTTTTAAGTGCTTTATAAGAGGAATTCTATTTAAAACAAACCCATTAAAATGCTGTTCAAAATGTCCAGATATGTAGGTGTCAGTAACAAAATCATAATAATTCATTAATGAAAAAGTATTTTTTGTTAACCAATAGGTTTGATTTGCAGGAATTGGACTTAATAAAGTAATTGGAACTTTTCCAAAAGTTTTACCACCATCAACCGTAGCAATTAATAATCCTAATTTGCCTAATAGTATGGGTTGGTTGTATTTAAATTGAATTTTATCATAATTAAAATCACCATTTAAAAAACCTTTGTAACCTCTATGGTAATTTACCACTAAGGAAGGAAAAAGGTTTTTCCCCATTTTTTGTTCGATTCCAAAACCATATTCAAATCTTCCGGGAGTATAGGCTATATAAATGTCTGTGCTCACATCTGTAACCTCTGATTGAACGCTATTGTTGTCGTCTAAATAATCTATTGAAAAATAGGTTGGTGATGCGCTTTTTATAATATTATAAGCACCTGAAATTCCGAAATGGAGATTTTTCTTGATTTCAATATCAAACTTTAAGGCAGTTCTATTTACATCGGAAAGAAAGTAATTATCTCCTCTAGAAAATAATGCATTTGGATCAAATACATTTGCGTTTAAACCATTAGTATTTAATAGTTTTCCTCCTAATTGCTCTATATCTTTTAAATAAGAAACTCCTATTGCAATTCTTGGTTTGTAGTTTAACAAGTATTTGGCCTCTGTCCCAAATTTATATCTTTTGTCTTTTGTTCCGTAACCAACAAATCCGCTTAACCTAAAACGATCTTCAGTGCTTTTAAAAGTTCTAAAGCCTAATTTTATTTTTATTCCTTCTACACTGTTTCTTACAATTGTATTCCAATATTGACCAAATTGTAATGAAGGACCAATTGAAATATACCCAGTAGAAAGTGTGTTTAAAACACCGCTTATTTGCTTAATTTTCTTTTTGTTTTTAACAGAATTGATAAGTTCGTAAGTGAGTTTTTTTTCTGATGATTTGCTAATGCTATCCCAATAAGTTTCATTTTGGCTAAACTGTTTGGGCTTGTAACGTATAATTTTTTCTGAATAAAAATTATTTGGTAGTTTTTTGTCAAAAATATAATCAGAATAGCTGCTGGTTTTTTTTATGGTTAACCCTTTATTGCTGTCATCCTTATCTGTAAGTGTGAAATCTCCAGAATAAATATCTTTTTTGGGTAAGTAAATGCTATCATCTTTAATCGTAAATTCTTTTTCGAAAGATAATTTTCTAACAAAATTAAGATTGATGTCTTTATGTATTTTCATCTTAATTTTAGTGATTGAAAAATTTTTGTCTGCAACCCAAAAGAAACCTTCAAAAGCTAAATCGCCATTTCTTCTAGGAAAAAAATAAATGGAATAGGTTTTTTTGTTGTTAACAGTGATGCTATCATGAAGAACGTAATCGTAAGTTTCGAACCCAGTTGTAGAGATAGGGCTAACAAATGATTTTTTTAATACTTCAATATTGTTTTTATGAATGTCAATTTCATTAAATGAATTAGACAATCTTTCAAAAATAAATCCGTCTTTATTTACACCATTATTTTTTTCTGCTTCAACATCTTCTCTTACAGTGTTTAAGGTATTGTTTCCATAGATGTTTTTAACAGTTTCACTTAAAAAAAGCGGAATATAATAGTTGATTCCATCATCATTTGGAGGTAATTCTTCGAGTACTTTTTTATATTCTTTTTTAAAAATTTTTTTTAAGAAAAGTGAGTCTAAATTATTTAAACCAATTTCAGTGGTTATTAATTTTTTGTATTGATACGCTTTTACAAGTTTTAAACCATTTTTCTTTTTTCGACTCCAAATTTCTTTTAGAATTCTATAGGCAGGGTTCTCTTTCTTTTTAAGTCGTTTCTTAGGTTTTGAAACAATAACAATTTCATCAAGAAGATTACTTGCTTCTTTTAAAACAATTTTAAAATAGGTCTTTTTAGGAGAGAATTTTAAAGATAGTGTTTCGTAACCAACAAAAGAAATTTCTATACTACCACGGTTCTTTTGAGAAGTTAATTGAAATTTTCCATCAAAATCTGTGGTCATCCCATTGGTAGTATTCTTAAAATAGACATTTACATAGGGTAATGGCTCATTGTTAATGTCTACTATTTGTCCAGAAATTTCAAGCTGCGCATTGCTAACGAAACAAGTAAAAAGTAATAAAAGAGAGACAAATATTTTCATAGCAAAAAAAAACCCTTTTTAATATAATTTGATAAAAAGGATTTTAAATGAGTTTAAATTTTTCTAAATATACAAAACTTCTTTTACCGCTTTAATAACATCATCAGAATTAGGTAACCAAGCTTCTAATAAAACTGGTGAATAAGGTGCAGGTGTATCTGCAGTTGTAATTCTTTTAATTGGAGCATCTAAATAATCAAATGCTTCGTCTTGAATTCTATAGGTTATTTCTGAAGCAACACTAGCAAATGGCCAAGCTTCTTCTAAAACAACTCAATCTATTCGTTTTCTTTACAGATTTAATAATTGCAGCATGATCCATTGGACGAACAGTTCTTAAATCAATAATTTCAACAGAAATATTTTCTTTGGCTAATTCTTCAGCTGCTTTGTATGCTTCTTTAATGATTTTTCCAAAAGAAACAATGGTTACATCTGTTCCTTCTCTTTTAATTTCTGCAACTCCAATTGGAATCATATATTCTCCTTCTGGAATTTCCATTTTGTCACCATACATTTGTTCTGATTCCATAAAAATTACAGGATCATCATCTCTAATAGCTGCTTTTAATAAGCCTTTTGCATCATAAGGATTAGAAGGTACAATTACTTTTAAACCTGGTGTGTTTGCAAACCAGTTTTCAAATGCTTGAGAGTGTGTTGCTCCTAACTGACCAGCAGATCCTGTGGGTCCTCTAAAAACAATTGGACAATTAAATTGTCCACCAGACATTTGTCTGATTTTCGCAGCATTGTTTATAATTTGATCAATTCCAACCAAAGAGAAGTTAAAAGTCATATATTCTACAATAGGTCTGTTTCCATTCATTGCAGATCCAATCGCAATCCCTGCAAAACCAAGTTCAGCAATTGGAGTATCAATAACTCTTTTTGCTCCAAACTCATCTAACATTCCTTTACTGGCTTTGTAAGCACCATTGTATTCTGCAACTTCTTCACCCATTAAATAAATGCTTTCATCTCTGCGCATTTCTTCGCTCATTGCTTCGCAAATTGCTTCTCTGAATTGAACTGTTTTCATTCTTTAATTTCTTCTTAAATTAAGTGAAGCAAAAATATAAAAATTAATATTATTACACGTCTTTGTTAGATTAAATAGCAGTTTTTTTAATCAATTTAACTTTTATACGCGTTTTTGATAAAAAATTTATTATGCACGCATAATAAATTGAAAAAAAAGTCATAAATTCGTAGCCATAAATAATGAAGTAATTATCAAAAAAATAATTAAATGAAAATATTAGTATGTATTAGCCATGTGCCTGATACCACTTCTAAAATTAATTTTACAGAAAATGACACACAGTTTGATACAAACGGAGTTCAGTTTGTAATCAATCCGTATGATGAGTTTAGTTTAACAAGAGCCATGTGGTTTAAAGAAAAACAAGGAGCATCTGTAACAGTTGTTAATGTTGGAAACGCATCAACAGAACCTACCTTACGAAAAGCATTAGCCATTGGTGCAGATGCTGCAATTCGTGTGAATGCAGCAGCTACAGATGGTTTGTTTGTTGCAAAGCAATTGGCAGAAGTTGTTAAAAATGGAGGATTATGATTTAGTATTGGCAGGAAGAGAATCTGATCGATTATAATGGGGGTATGGTTCCTGGAATGTTAGCTTCATTAGTCGACTTTAATTTTGTGAATGGCTGTGTATGGTATTGAAGTAGAAGGAACTGCAGTTTCTCTTATAAGAGAAATTGATGGAGGAAATGAAACACATGCATCTACCTTACCATTGGTGGTATGCTGGGCAGAAAGGAATTGTAGAAGAAAATGATTTAAGGATTCCGAACATGCGAGGAATTATGATGGCAAGAAAAAAACCATTAACGGTTGTTGAGCCATTAGAGATGAGAACTGCAACTGCTGCACAATCTTATGAAAAACCAGCACCAAAAGGAGCTGTTAAATTAGTAGATGCAGATAATATTGATGCGTTGATTGACTTATTACATAACGAAGCAAAAGTAATATAAACGGTATTATTGTTTCAACGTGTTCATGTTTTGGAACTTTAAAAAAACAATTCACAAATAAAACATTTACCAACTAAAAAATATAAGCATATGTCAGTTTTAGTATTTGCCGATTCATCGGAAGGAAAATTTAAAAAATCTGCTTTTGAAGTCGTTTCTTACGGGAAAAAAGTTGCAGAACAATTAGGTCAACATTGTTGCTGTTACAATAAACGCTTCAGATTCTCAGAATTATATAACTATGGAGCAGAAAAAGTAGTTTCTGTTTCTAATGATCAGTTAGAAACTTTCAATGCAAAAGGATATAGCTTCTGTATTACAACAAGTTGCCAAAGCAGAAAATGCAACTGTTGTAGTATAGATTCGAGTATTAATGGTTTGTATATAGCCCAATGTTGCTGTTAATTTAGAAGCTGGTTATGCATCAAATGTTGTCGCTTTGCCTAGTCAAGCAAATCCCTTTACTAGTAAAAAGAAAAGCTTTTTCTAACAAAGCTTTTATCAACTACAGTATTGCATACAGACATAAAAGTCATTGGTTTGGCAAAGAATTCTTACGGAGTTCATGAAAATCCAGTAGCAGGAACATCTGAAAGTCTTTGATGCTCAATCATCAGATTCGGTGTAACATCAGAAAAAGTAGAAAGAGCTACAGGAAAGGTAACCATTGCAGATGCAGATATTGTTGTTTCTGCAGGTAGAGGTTTAAAAGGTCCAGAAAACTGGGGAATGATTGAAGAGTTGGCAGAGGTTTTAGGTGCTGCAACTGCATGTTCTAAACCAGTTTCTGATTTAGGTTGGCGTCCTCATGGAGAACACGTTGGACAAACAGGAAAACCAGTAGCTTCTAATTTATATATTGCAATTGGAATTTCTGGAGCCATTCAGCATTTAGCAGGGATTAATGCTTCAAAAGTAAAAGTGGTAATTAATACAGATCCAGAAGCGCCTTTCTTTAAAGCTGCAGATTACGGAATTGTTGGAGATGCTTTTGAGTTGTACCTGCATTGATTGAAAAGTTAAAAGCTTTTAAGCAGTCATAATTAAGTACATTTAAAACTATTTTTATTAAAAATAGGGTTGCTAATTTTTCTTTTAAGATAAATTAGAAATCAACTCATTATTTTTAGTAAATTGTGCCCATAATAGGGCTGTCTAATATTAGGTTTTGCCAATTTAGAGAGCCCTTTTATTTTATGAAGATTATTTATGAGTTTAATAAAACTTACAATAAAAGGAATTTCTTATAGTCAAACACAAAGTGGTGCTTATGCTTTAGTGTTAAGTGAAATGGATGGAACAGAACTTTACCTATTATTATTGGTGCTTTTGAAGCACAATCTATTGCAATTGCTTTAGAGAAAGAAATTAGACCTCCAAGACCTCTTAACACACGATTTGTTTAAAACTTTTTCAGATCGATTTTAATCAATGTCAAGCAGGTAATCATTCATAAATTAGTAGATGGTGTTTTCTTTTCTAGTTTAATTTCAGAAAAAAATGGAGTTGAAGAAATTATTGATGCAAGAACTTCAGATGCGATAGCCATTGCAGTTCGATTTAATGCGCCAATTTACACGTATGAAACGATACTAGATAAAGCTGGAATTTATTTAAAGGTAGAAGAAGAACTTTCATTAGAAGCTCCAGAGTTGGAAACGGATGAATTGATTTCAGAAATTATTTCTGAAACTTCTGAAGAAGCAAAAGAAAAAAAATCTTTAAAAGAATTATATAAAGAATTAGATGCAGCGGTGGCCAATGAAAATTATGAGTTAGCTGCTAAAATTAGAGATGAAATAAGTAAGCGCTCATAAAAATTAAAACCATATTATGAAAAAAATAGTCGTTATCTTTTTTTGCTTTTTTTCAGTTTCAATGTTTTCTCAAGCATCAACTGAAGTAGTTGCAGAAATAATACCAAGTCAAGGGTTTTCATTTAACAACTTGTGGCGAGGTGTATTAGGAATGATTTCCTTATTAGTAATCGCATTTTTGTTTTCTAGTAACAAGAAGAAAATTGATTGGAAAACTGTTGGAATAGGTTTGTCTGCACAATTATTAATTGCAATTGGAGTCTTAAAAGTGTCTTTTGTGCAAAAAATATTTGAATGGGTAGGTGGTTTGTTTGTAAGTGTTTTAGATTTTACAAGAGCTGGAAGCAAGTTTTTATTTGAAGGTTTGGTAATTGATATGGATAAATTTGGATATATTTTTGCTTTTCAAGTATTGCCTACTATTATATTTTTCTCAGCATTAACATCCGTTTTATTCTATTTAGGTTGGATTCAAAAAATTGTTAAAGTAATGGCTTGGTCTTTAGCAAAAGTGCTAAAAATATCTGGAGCAGAAAGTCTATCTGTAGCTGGTAACATTTTTTTAGGACAAACAGAAGCTCCATTATTGATCAAAGCGTATTTAGAAAAGATGAATAAGTCAGAAATGTTGTTGGTTATGATTGGTGGAATGGCAACCGTAGCCGGAGCTGTATTAGCAGCGTATATTGGGTTTTTAGGCGGAGATGATCCAGTTTTAAGATTACAATTTGCCAAGCATTTATTGGCTGCATCTGTAATGGCGGCACCAGGAGCAATCGTGATTTCTAAAATCTTATACCCTCAGGTTGAAGAAGTGAATACTGATGTTAGAAGTTTCTAGTGAAAAAATTGGTTCAAACATTTTAGATTCAATAGCAAACGGTACAACAGAAGGATTGCGTTTGGCTGTAAATGTTGGTGCAATGTTGTTGGTATTTATTGCTTTTATTGCTATGGTAAACGGAATTTTAGGTTGGGTAGGAGATATCACTTCCTTAAATGATTGGATTGCTGTAAACACCTCTTATAAAAGTTTTTCTTTAGAGTTTGTATTAGGGTATCTTTTTGCACCATTAATGTGGTTAATTGGTGTGGCAACACAAGACATGACAATGATGGGGCAATTATTAGGAATTAAATTAGCAGCAAGTGAATTTGTTGGGTATATACAATTAGCAGAATTAAAAAATGTGGCAAGTGCAGTGCATTTAAATTACAATAAATCAGTAATTATGGCTACTTATATGTTGTGTGGTTTTGCAAATTTTGCATCCATCGGAATTCAAATTGGAGGTATAGGTTCTTTAGCTCCAGGTCAAAGAAAAACCTTGTCAGAATTCGGAATGAAAGCATTAATTGGGGGTACAATTGCATCATTAATGTCTGCTACGATTGCAGGGATGATTATTGGATAAGAATAGGAGAAAGGTAAAAGGAGAAAGGTGAATGTATGAGAAACTTTAGAAAACTTGATGTCTGGAATGACGCTAGGTTATTAGTTAAAGAAGTTTATATTGTCACTTCAAAATTACCTTCTTCAGAGAAGTTTGGATTAATCTCTCAAATAAATAGATGTGTAATTTCTATACCTGCTAATATTGCAGAAGGAAGTGCTAAAGATTCTCAAAAAGATTTTATTCGTTTTTTACAAATTAGTTTGGGTCTGCATATGAACTTGAATCTCATTTAATTTTATGCTCAGATTTAAATTTTATTGAAGAGAAAGAATTAAATTTACACATTGAAAAAATTCAAATTTTGCAAAGACGAATTTCATCATTAATAAAATATAATCAGTCTAAACATTAACCATTTACCCAAAACCATTTGCCTGAAATATGAAACAATATTTAGATTTAGTAAAACACGTTTTAGAAAACGGAAACGAAAAAGGAGATAGAACAGGAACAGGAACTAAAAGTGTTTTTGGGCATCAAATGCGTTTTGATTTAAGTGAAGGGTTTCCAATGGTGACTACTAAAAAATTACACTTAAAATCTATAGTTTATGAATTGTTATGGTTTATAAACGGAGATACAAATATTAAGTATTTACAAGAAAATGGTGTAAGAATTTGGAACGAATGGGCTGATGAAAATGGAGATTTAGGTCCGGTGTATGGTCATCAATGGCGGAATTGGAATAGTGATGATATTGATCAGTTACAAGAGGTGATTACAACCTTAAAAAACAACCCGAATTCTAGAAGAATGTTGGTTTCTGCTTGGAATCCATCAGTATTGCCAGATACCTCTGTTTCATTTTCAGAAAATGTTGCTAACGGAAAAGCAGCCTTACCGCCGTGTCATGCTTTTTTTCAGTTTTATGTAGCAGATAATAAATTGTCGTGTCAATTATATCAACGTAGTGCAGACATCTTTTTAGGTGTTCCGTTTAACATTGCAAGCTACGCCTTATTTACAATGATGATGGCACAAGTTTGTGGCTATCAAGCAGGAGAATTTATCCATACGTTTGGAGATGCTCATATTTATAACAATCATGTAGAACAATTAGAATTGCAATTGTCTAGAGATTTAAGACCGTTGCCAAAAATGAAAATCAATCCAGAAATCACTTCAATTTTCGACTTTACTTTTGATGATTTTGAGTTGGTAGATTACAATCCGCATCCTCACATTAAAGGGAAAGTTGCAGTTTAATTATGAGTAGGATAACAATCATTGCAGCAATAGCAAATAACAATGCATTAGGTAAAGACAACGATTTAATTTGGCATTTGCCAGCCGACTTAAAACGCTTTAAACAAGTTACCTCTGGTCATCATATTTTAATGGGTAGAAACACCTTCGAATCTATTGGAAAACCTTTACCTAATAGAACAACCGTTATTATTACTAGAAATAATAATTACAAAGCAGCAGGTTGTATTGTGGTTGATAGTATTGAAAAGGCATTAGAAGTTTCAAAAAACGATGATCAAATTTTCATTATAGGTGGCGCTCAAATTTATAAGCAAGCAATGGAGTCTAATTGGGTAGATCAGTTAGATATAACACAAGTGCATCATTCTTTTGAAGCTGATGTGTATTTTCCAGAAATTGATTCTGAAATTTGGGAAGAAATTTCACGAGAAGATTTTTCTGCAGATAAAAAAAACCAGTACAAGTATAGTTTTATCAGGTATAAAAAAAGAAAACTTTAATTAATAAGTAAGCTTCATTTTGTATTTCTGTTCTGCAAATTTAAAATACCAAAACAGTTTATAGTTTACATCTAGCCCATAATCTACATTAGATTGGTACTCAATCACATTCTCATAAATACTAGAATCAAATCGTTGAGGATTTCTAGCTCTGCTATTCCAAACATCTACATATACTCTGTTTTTATTTTTTAAATACGATTCTGAATAATATTCTATTGGTCTTGCAACCGTATTTAAAAAAGTAGTAAATCCTTGATCTATAATAATTACCTGGTACTCTAATTTTTCATTAGCAATTACAACAGGTTCTTCTTTTTCTGTTGTAATTTTTTTTGTTTGATATGAACCACAACTAACAACTAAAAAAGAAAAAGAAAATACGTATAGACAAAATTTTAATTGTTTCATAATCAGTAATTTATTTAGTGAAGGTCGAAAAAATAATTTAATAAACATTGATTTATTCGAGTTTTAACATTAATTTTCAGCATCAAACTCAACAAATATGCGTAAAATTATTTTCCAACTATTTATAGTTACTGTTTTAATATCTTGTAATCAACAAGAAACAAAAAAAAATACCTACAATATCTTAGACGAAAAAGAGAGAGCAATATTGCGGGATGAAATCCTTGAAGATCGTTTTAACAATCTGCTACCAAAAATAATGGATGATACCGATATTGATATGTGGGTAGTGATTTCTAGAGAATACAATGAAGATCCAGTAATTAAAACAATGTTACCATCAGTTTGGTTAAATGCTCGTAGAAGAACCATCTTAGTTTTTTATCGCGATAAAGAAAAAAACACCATTGAAAAACTTGCAGTTGCAAGATATGATGTTGGTAAAAGCATTAAATCGTCTTGGAACAAAGAAGAAGAACCAAATCAATGGAAAGCATTGAGCAGGATTATTGAAGAAAGGAATCCAACTAAAATAGGAGTGAATATTTCCAAACATTTTGCAATCGCAGACGGATTGGTAAAAACAGATTATGATGAGTTTGTTGCAAATCTTTCGGTTGCAAATCAGAAAAAAATTGTTTCGGCCGAAAAATTGGCAATAGGTTGGATAGAAACTAGAACTCCAAAAGAAATGGAGCTTTTTAGAAAACTTGTAAAAATTACACATGATATTGTAGATGAAGCATTTACAAATAATGTGATTAAACCTGGAGAAACTACAACAGATGATGTTGTTTGGTGGATGCGACAAAAAGTAACAGATTTAGGACTAGATACTTGGTTTCACCCAACAATTGATGTTCAAAGAAGTAAAGAGCCTTTAAAATCACACATTTATTCGTTTTCTAAAGCAAAAGACAATCAGGTAATTTTACCTGGAGATTTGTTGCATTGTGATTTCGGAATTAGTTATATAGGATTGAATACCGATTGTCAGCAACACGCTTATGTGTTAGGAAAAGACGAAACTGAAGTACCAACTTTTTTAGCGGATGCTTTTGCAAAAGGAAATCGTTTGCAAGATATTTTAACAACCAATATGAAAACGGGTAAAACCGGAAATGAAATTTTAGCGACTTCTTTAGAACAAGCAAAGAAAGAAGGGTTGAAGCCATCAATATACTCTCATCCTTTAGGGCTTTTTGGACACAGTTCTGGAACAACAATAGGGATGTGGGATTCACAAGGAGGTGTTCCTGTTAATGGAGATTATCCGTTACATAATAATACGGTGTACGCCATAGAATTAAATGTTACGGTTGCTATAAAAGAATGGCAAAAAGACATCAGAATTATGTTAGAAGAAGCTGGTTTTTTTGGTGATGGGAAGCACGAATATGTTAATGAAAGACAAGAAGCAATCAAGCCAATAAAAATCAATTATTAATGCAGAAAAGATGTTTTTGGGTAAGTGAAGATCCATTATATATTGAGTATCATGATAAAGAATGGGGGAAACCTGTGTATGATGATGAAACCTTGTTTGAATTTTTGCTGCTAGAATCTTTTCAGGCGGGATTAAGTTGGATAACAATCCTTAAAAAAAGAGAAAATTTTAGAAAGGCATTTGATAAATTTGATTACAAAAAAATTGCAAATTACAATCAAAAAAAGTTTGATGAACTACTTGAGAATGCTGGAATTATCAGAAATAAATTAAAAATAAAATCTGCCACAACTAATGCTCAGTTGTTTTTAGAGATTCAAAAAGAATATGGCTCGTTTTCTAAGTTTATTTGGTCTTATGTTGACGGTAAACCGATTGTAAATTCATTTAAAACTAGAGCCGAAGTACCTGCTACAACAGCCGTTTCTGATGCAATTTCTAAAGCCTTAAAAAAACGCGGTTTTAAATTTGTTGGTTCAACCATTATCTATGCATTTATGCAAGCAACAGGTATGGTAAATGACCATACAACGGATTGTTTTTGTTATTAAAATTAAGAAAATTAACTCTTGCTGTAAATACGAATAGCGCTAAAAATAACAATTGCAACAATCATCCAAAAACCAACTTTTAACGCAGTGTTTTTATAATGCTTTTTATGACTGATTATGTCTTTTCTGTAACTCCAAATCATTAAAACTATAAAAGCAACAACAAAAAAACCAGCAAAAATTAATTGACCTTTGGTAAACATAAAATTGTATTTTTATGCAAAAATACAAATTAAATGAAGACAGCAATTGTTTTTGGAGCAACTTCTGGTATTGGAAAATCTTTAACCGAATTATTGGTGAAAGATGGTTATAAAGTTGCAATTACTGGTAGAAGGTTAGAGCAACTTCAAGAACTAAAAGCTGCGTATCCAACTCAAATTTTAGTCAAACAAAACGATATTCAGCAAGTTGAAGATGTAGAAAAAGTATTTAATGAAATTGTAACCGAATTTGAAACTATAGATTTGATTATTCAATCTTCTGGAGTTGGATATGTAAATCCAAAATTAGATTGGAAACTCTTACAACAAACAGTTCTTACAAATGTATTGGGTGTTACAAAACTATACTCATTGGCATATATCTTATTTAAGAAACAACAATTTGGACATTTAGTTGGTATTACCTCTATTGCATCAATTAGAGGAAATAGGGCAGCACCAGATTATTTTTCATCGAAAGCCTATCAAAAAGCATTTTTAGAGAGTTTGTATATCAAAACAAAATCAATCAAATCAAAAAAAGTCTTTATTTCAGAAATTCGACCAGGATTTGTTGATACAGCTATGGCTTTAGGTGACAATCTTTTTTGGATGGCCCCGCTAGATAAGGCTACCAAACAAATATATTCTGCTATTAAAAAGAAAAAAAGAGTTGCATACATTACAAAACGTTGGGCAATTATTGCTTTTGTTTTAAAAATTGTTCCAGCTTGGTTATTAAAAAAACTTACATAAATTAAAAACATAAAAAAGACCCATAAAATGAAAAAAAGAATCGCCGCAGTACATGATTTTCATACAGCATTTAAACTAGGAATTAATAACAAACCAACAGCAAATATTGGAGAAGATAGAAATCTGTTGCGTTTTAATTTAATGAAAGAAGAAAACGAAGAGTATTTAGAAGCTGCACAGAATAATGATTTAATAGAAGTCGCAGATGCGCTTGGTGACATGTTGTACATCTTATGTGGTACCATTATAGAACACGGGATGCAAGATAAAATAGAAGAGGTTTTTAATGAGATACAACGTAGTAATATGAGTAAATTGGGCGAAGACGGAAAACCAATTTATCGTGAAGATGGTAAGGTATTAAAAGGGCCAAACTATTTTAAACCCAATATTGCTAAGATATTAGATAAATAAAACAATATATTTATCGAGGTTAAAAACATGTAAAATAGATCATTATGAAAAAAACATATGCGTTATTGATTTGCCTTCTACTTTCTGTGAGTGCAAATTCACAAAGTTTTATTGGCGCTTGGGAGTCAATAGTTACTAACGAAAAAGGTGACGAAATAAAAACGGTAGTTTCTTTTGCAGATGGATATCAGGTTATGACCAGTTTTGAAGCTAAAACAGGAAAATTTATAACGACTAATGGAGGTTCTTGGAATTTAGTAGGAGATATGATGACAGAGAAAATAGAATTTGACAGTACAAGTCCAGACAATGTTGGAACAGAAGTAAGTTTTAAAGTCTTTAATACGGGTTCTGAAATGGGAATTGTTGGGCAAAACCAGAAGTTTAGAAGAATTGATAGCGGCAAACCAGGGAAGCTACAAGGTGCTTGGTTAATGTCTGGTAGAGTTAGAGAAGGAAAAACACAAATGAGAGACACCTCAGGATCAAGAAAAACAATGAAAGTATTATCTGGTTCTCGTTTTCAATGGATAGCTTACAATACAGCAACCAAGCAATTTATGGGAACCGGCGGCGGAACCTACACAACCATTAACGGAAAATACACCGAAAAAATAGAGTTCTTTTCTAGAGATAATTCTAAAGCAGGGCTCAGTTTAACTTTTGACTACTCTTTAAAAGATGGCACATGGAATCATAAAGGATTCTCTAGTAAAGGAGCTGCCATGCATGAGATTTGGAGCGTAAGAAAATAATTTTTCTAACATAAAAATTTTTTCTTGTAACATATCTAAGGTTTTAACTACTTATACTATGAGTTTAAATCAGAAAAAATGAAAAATAACAACACTAGTAAAAAAAGTACTTTAAAAAATCAATTTATTAGATTCTATCAATGTGAAGTTAGAACTTTTAAAAGAATCCTCGGAATTAAATAATTGGCTATAATTCGTAATTATCACCCTCTGTAGCAAACCTAAAACCTAGTTTTTCCATTTCTTTTCGTTTGTTGCCGTTTTCTTGTAAAGCTGGGTTGGTATGATTAAAGTGAATAAATATTACTTTGTTTTTTGTAGCTAAGGTTTCGTTTTTAAATAAGTCTACAGTTTCTATAATAAATGGATGAGGTACTTCGGTTAAAGCTCTTGCTACTTCACTTTGATCAAAAAATGTAGCATCTACAAAAGCATAATCAACTTTTTTAACTTCTTCAACAATATTGCGTTTCCATTTTTGCCATTTGTCAATATCCGGAATAAACAAGGCAGTTTTTTTTGTTCCTTCAATTTTATAACCTACAGTTTCAGAAAATTCATCTCTATGTGGTACTAAAAACGGGGTCACTTTTAAATTACTATTTAATACTGTTGTTGAATCGTTTTGCAGTTTTTGCAAATCAATATTTTGTAAAGAAACCAATTGACTCCAAGGTCCGTTTTGTTCTAAATACGTTTTCATTTTTGGCATTGCAAACACTTTTGTGCCTTGTTTTCCTAAAGCCTCTCTACCAAAATACATCAAGCCTGTATAGTGTCCAATATGTGCATGTGTTAAGAAAACACCGTCAATAATTGTAGCTGTTTTTAAATGATGTTGCTCTAAACCTGCCAATTGAGTATCCATATCTGGAGTTGCATCAAACAACCATTTTTGTTTGTTTTCTTGGTCAACTAAGCCTAAAGAAACAACACTCTTCCTTTTATTAATGCCATTGAAATAATTAGCACAACATTCTTTTTGACAACCAATATGTGGATACCCCGCATCTTGGGAAATCCCTAAAACAGTGATGTATTGATTGGGTTTTGATGCTTCAATTATTTCTGTTGATTTTTTCTTTCCGTTACAACCAATACATAATATCGTAAAAAGCAGAAATGATATTTTTAGTTTCATTATCGATGAGTTTTAAAATTGAAAGCTACAAAAAAAGCATCAATCTTAGATTGATGCTTTTTATTATTTTAAAAATGGAAATACTACAAATGAACTCTCCATCCGTAAGGATCTTCCGTTTTATTTGTTTGTATGTCTGTAATTTTCTTTTTTAATTGAGAAGCATAAGAATTTTCTAATTCTGGCAAGTCATAATCTACTCCTTTAAAACCAAACCCAGAAATAGGTGAAATAACGGCTGCAGTTCCAGCTCCGAAAAGTTCTTTTAAGTTGCCGTTTGTTGCAGCTTCAATAACTTCAGTTACGGTAATTTTACGTTCTTCAACGTGTAATCCGCTATCTTTTGCAATTTGTAAAATACTTTTACGTGTAATACCGTCTAAAATTCTGTCAGAAGTCGGACTGGTAATTAAGGTGTCATTTATTCTCACAAAAATATTCATCGCTCCTGCTTCTTCAATGTATTCGTGACTCGTGTCATCGGTCCAAATTACTTGATTGTATCCTCTTTCAATTGCCAATTGCGTTGGATAAAACTGTGCTGCATAATTACCTCCAGCTTTTGCAAATCCAACTCCGCCATTAGCAGCTCTAGCATACTTTTCTTCAATTAAAACTTTTACTTTTCCAGCAAAATAAGCTCCAGAAGGTGCCGTTGCAATGATGAATTTATATTCGTTTGATGGTGAGGCATGAAAACCATTCCCAGTAGCAAAAATAAAAGGTCTTATATATAATGAGCTTCCTTCTTTCGTTGGTATCCAGGCATTATCAATTTCTAATAAATTTTTCAAACCATCCATAAAAACAGCTTCAGGCAATTGAGGTATAGCCATTCGTTCTGCCGACTTATTTAACCGTTTACAATTATCTAAGGGTCTAAATAATAAGGTATTTCCTTTTGCATCTTTGTAGGCTTTCATCCCTTCAAAAATAGACTGTCCGTAATGGAAAATCTTAGCAGAAGGATTCAATTCAATGGGTCCGTAGGCTTCTATAGTTGGATTTTGCCACTTTCCATCTTTATAATCACAAACAAACATGTGATCAGAAAAAACCTTTCCAAAGGGCAAATTGTTAAAATCTACTGAATCTATTCTAGAATTTTGAATAGGATTGATTTTTATATTTGAATTCATGTTACTTCAAAAATTTAATGCTGCAAAGGTAGGTAATTTATCACATTCTTAAATCAGAAAATACCGAATATTATTGTTTAAATAGCTACATTTGTAATAAATATGTTAAAAATAGAACAATGAAAAATGCATTAAGATTGAGTGTTGTTTTCTTATTGGTTTTTACAGCTTGTAAAGAGAACGCAAACGAGAAAAAAGACAATGTAAACACAGAAACAACAACAAAATTTGACTCTTTTGGAGCCATGATTTCTAATGAAGGAGCTTTAGATTCTAAAGTGATGTTAGAGAAATTTAAATCGATGAAAGCAGGTGATACCATCAATATAAAGTTTGCTTCAAAAATTGATGAAGTATGTTCTAAAAAAGGGTGTTGGATGAAATTAGATTTAACTAACGGAACACAAACCATGGTTCGTTTTAAAGATTATGGATTCTTTATGCCACTAGATTCTAAAGATAGAGAGGTAATTGTAAATGGTAAAGCTTACGTTACTGAAACTTCTGTTGCAGATTTAAAGCATTACGCAGAAGATGCTGGGAAAACTAAAGAAGAAATCGCTAAAATTACAATGCCTAAATTAGAATTTGCATTTGAAGCAGATGGAGTATTAATGAAGAAATAATGAGAAAAACTATTGATTCCCTAATTTGAAAAGAGAAATCGTGATAACTTCAGATGGTTCTTCAACGATCCATTTACCAGATTGGAATGAAAATTACCATTCAACGCACGGTGCCATTCAAGAAGCTAAACATGTGTTTATAGCAAAGGGATTAGCAGCAATATCACTCCCTGAAATTTCTATTTTAGAGATTGGTTTTGGCACAGGCTTAAATTGTTTTATCACTTTTCTAGAGTCACAAGAAAAACAAAAATCAATCAATTATATTGGTGTTGAAGCATTTCCTGTCACCAAAGAAGAAGTTTCTAAACTGAATTACGTCTCAGAATTAAAAGCCGCAAAACAGCAATCAGTTTTTGAGCAAATTCATACAAGTACTTGGGAAGAAAAACACCAAATATCTGCTAATTTTTGGTTGACAAAACGAAAGCAGTTTTTTAACGATATTACAGATATTAGTCAATATGATTTAGTGTATTTTGATGCTTTTGGTGCAGAACATCAACCAGAATTATGGACTGTTGACATTTTTAAAAAAATGTATACTTCTTTAAAAGTAAACGGAATTTTAGTAACTTATTCCGCCAAAGGATCTGTTCGAAGAGCAATGTTAGAAGTAGGTTTTAAAGTTGAGCGTCTTGACGGACCACCTGGAAAAAGAGAAATGCTGAGAGCAACGAAGCATTCAGCGTAGCTAAATGTTTTCAAAGAGAAGCATTCAGCGTAGCTAAATGCTGAGAGCAACGAAACAGTAATAAAAGTAGTATGGAAGAAAAAAGAATTAAATTTAGAAGAATACGAGAACGAAAAAAATCAAACCCTAAAAGAGGAATTATTTTTATTATTCTATTAATTATTATGGTGTATGTGTGGATGAATGCAGAAGCAATTCTTTCAAAAATATTACCATAATTACATTTTAAAAGTCCGTTCTTTCCACTGATAACGACCAAACATTGATTTTAAAAAAATAAATAGCGTAAAATAAGGGTATACAATACTACTTATAAGATAGGTAGTGAATTTAATTTTTTTATTTTCAAATATAGCCCCTCTTTCAATTAGTAAATAATCAAAAAATAGTTTTAATAGAAAGACTGAAATAAAGGTTTTTAAAGCCATTATTTTTAATAAAGTCAAGAAAGGAGAGATAACCATAATTAGATTTCCTGCTAAAACAATAACTCCTATTAATTTTCCTGTTGCTAAGTTGTAATTTGATGTTTTTGATGCCCAACGAACTCGTTGTTCAATCAAATCAGAAAAGGAATTTACTGGAAATGTTTTTACAATAACATTTTTAGATTTTATATACTGAACGCTCTTTTTATCAAATTGTAAAAACTTCTCTAACAAAAAAACATCGTCGCCACTTGCAATTGAGTTGTTCCCTTCAAAACCCTGAACCTTTTCAAAAACATCTTTTTTGTAAGCAAAATTTGCTCCATTGGATAAAAACGGAACTCCCAATCCAAAACTTGCAGTGGTTGTGGCTTGCAAACTCATAAAATCCAATTCCTGAAATTGATGTAAAAATGTAGAATCTACAACATAAGAAACCGGAGCAACAATCATATTACAATTGTTGTGCTGAATAAAAGTATCAATGGTTTTTAGCCACATTTCAGGAAGCAAACAATCTGCATCAGTCGTAATAATCCAATTGTTTTTTGATCTTTTTAATGCGGTAGAAATGGCGTCTTTTTTTGGCGAATTTGAAGTTCTTGTATTTTTTAAAACACAAATATCTGGTCGAGCGGAGTCGAGACTTAGAACTTCTCGACTACGCTCGAAGTGAGAATTAATAATTTCTACAGAATTATCAGTTGAATCATCATCAACAAAAATATATTCAACCAATTCATTGGAGTAGTTTAATTGGCTAATCGATTTTAAGATTTGGGGTAAGTTTCTGGCTTCATTTCGAAACGGAATGACGACTGAAAACGTTGTTTTTTCTGAAGAAGAAGTTTTTTTAAATTCTTTGATTTTGTCATACCCAATTATAAAAGCAAGAATGCAAATAATGTAGGAATAAAACAAAATACTAATCAGAATCATTTTTTTTGTTGAATTAGAGTATCAGTTTTAAAAGTAAGCACAAAACAACTTCCAACAATGCTAGGTAGCACAAAATTAAAAATCCACATGAGTAAAACAATTGCTAAAATGACTGATTCGTTCACTTGAAACAATGAAAAAATCAATATAGCAACAGAGCCTTTTATGACCACATCAAAAAGTGAAAGCATCGGAATAATTGATGCAATTAAATACATTGCAAAAATACTCGTCATGGCATCCAGATAATTCAATTCAAAATTAAAAGTGAGTACTAAAAAATAAAATTGATGAGAAAAAACGAGGTAGCGAAAAACAGAAAACAGCAACACTTTTTTTATGAGCTTTTTAGGATATACATTTATTAAATTTTTAAAATATTGTGTTGAGTATCCTTTAAAAGCAAACTCTTTTTTGTCAATATACCATAATGATAGCAATAGAATAATGCTAAAAAATAGAACTATAAAAATATTGGTATAAGCTATTGTAATACTAAACTTAAAAAAATAAATAAGAACAACCAACAATTCCAAATACAATTGTAACAGCTAATTGTGATAAATTACCTACTAAATTCATTGTTACTATATGTTTTCGGATTGATTTTTTAAAATACAAGGCTTTTGCTCCATATTCTCCAATTCTATTTGGAGTTATTAAAGAGGCGGTTAAAGAGGATAAACTTTGAATTAAGGCTGATTTAAAAGTAATTTTCTGATAAAAAGACACTAGATTCTGCCATTTTAAAATCTCTAAAAACCAATT
This sequence comes from uncultured Polaribacter sp., assembly GCA_943788865.1. Classification (GTDB taxonomy): domain Bacteria; phylum Bacteroidota; class Bacteroidia; order Flavobacteriales; family Flavobacteriaceae; genus Polaribacter. Next base: position 563,732 of record CALSRX010000004.1, read on the forward strand.
AAAAAAGGTAAAAATCAACAAAAAAAGAACATTTTTGAATAAAAAAGTATCATTTTTGACTAAAATAGACAAAAAATCAGAAATAGATTGCTGTTCATTTTTAAAGATTTTAGCATACATAAAATATCCACAGCCAATAACAATAAAAAGTTTTACGACTAGCGCTAAGAATTGCTTAGATTTGTAAGAATTCGAATGATTCATGAACTGCAAAGTAACAAATAATAGTTATTTAATGCTGTTGCTAAAATTAAAAACAATCTAAGATTGTGAGTACAGAAAAAATCATATTAGGTATTGATCCAGGAACAACCATCATGGGATTTGGTGTGATAAAGATTGTGGGAAAAAAAATGGAATTTGTTCAAATGAACGAATTGATTTTAACCAAATACACAGATCATTACTTAAAACTAAAATTAATTTTTGAAAGAACAATTGAATTGATAGACACCTATAATCCAGATGAAATTGCTATTGAAGCACCTTTTTTTGGAAAAAATGTGCAATCGATGTTAAAGCTAGGTAGAGCTCAAGGAGTAGCTATGGCAGCAGGATTGTCGAGAGAAATTCCGATTACAGAATATTTGCCAAAGAAAATTAAAATGGCAATTACTGGAAACGGAAATGCTAGTAAAGAGCAAGTGGCATTGATGTTAAAATCGTTATTAGATTTAAAAACCTTACCAAAAAATCTTGATGCAACTGATGGTTTGGCAGCTGCAGTTTGTCATTTTTACAATGCAGGAAAAGTAGTTGGTGGTAAAAACTATACAGGTTGGAGTGCTTTTGTTAAGCAAAATGAAAAGAGAATTAAGAAATAATGGCCGGAATTTATTTGCACATTCCTTTTTGTAAACAAGCATGTTTTTATTGCGATTTTCATTTTTCTACTTCCTTAAAAAAGAAAGATGAACTGATTTCTTGTTTGGCAAAAGAACTAGAAATTAGAAAAGATGAACTGAAGGATGAAACGATTGAAACTATTTATTTTGGTGGCGGAACTCCAAGTTTACTGTCTGTAGAAGAAATAGAATTGTTAATGAAATCTATTCATGAGAATTACATGGTTTCTGATAATCCAGAAATTACCTTAGAGGCAAATCCAGATGATTTAACTGATGCTAAAATTTTTGAATTGGCGGAAAGTCCAATTAATCGTTTGAGTATCGGTATCCAATCTTTTTTTGAAGACGATTTAAAATTGATGAATCGCGCACATAATACAAAGGAAGCAAAGGCCTGTCTATCTGCTGCCATTGGCAGCTTTGATAATATTACAGTTGATTTGATTTACGGAATTCCGAATATGTCTGTTGAAAAGTGGAAAAAAAATTTACAAACTGTTTTTGACTTCGGCATCCATCATATTTCTAGTTATGCACTAACAGTTGAGACAAATACAACATTGGATTCATATATTAAAAACGGAAAATATCCGCCATTAGATGAGGCATTGGCAAAGCAGCATTTTGATGTTTTAGTAGAAGAAACTCAAAAAAACGGATTTGTACATTATGAGATTTCTAATTTTGGGAAACCCAACTATTTTTCACAACACAACACTAGTTATTGGTTGGGTAAAAAATATTTGGGAATTGGACCCTCAGCACATTCATTTAGTAAAACCCATAGAAGTTGGAATGTCTCTAACAACAGCAAATACATCAAATCAATTTTAGAAAACAAGTTGCCAAATGAAGCTGAAGAGTTGTTAAAAAATGATCAATTTAATGAGTATATAATGACAGGTTTAAGAACTATTTGGGGAGTTTCTTTAGCGGAGGTAGAAGCTGAATTCGGAATTGATTATAAAAACCAATTACTAGCATCCGCAGAAAATTTTATAATTCAAGAATTGCTAGAGGTTGATAATTATGTACTTAAGACTACTAAAAAAGGAAAATTTTTAGCTGACGGAATTGCATCAGATTTATTTATTCTAAACTAGTTTTTATCACCTTGAGTTTAGTCGAAAGGTCTTTTTAAATAGCATCAAAAATTTTAATAACTTCAACTAAAAACATATATTTGAAACTAACGTATTTAAATACTGAAATAAGCTAAACATGAAGGCAATAATAGAATATAATTCAAGAAAGATAGAAGTTGACATATCTAATCCTTTAGATATTTCAATTCCTATTGATATGTCAAAAAAAAATGTGAACGCTTGGTATGTTGAAGACCCAACTATTTTTCCAGAAGAATTTGAAGGCGAAAAAAATTAAGGTTTCTGAAGGTGCTGTTGTAAACTTTAATAACATTCATTTTAACCCACATTCACATATTACACATACAGAATGTGTTGGGCATATAACAGAAGAAGTGCATTCTGTTAATAAGAATTTAAAGTATTTTATTTACCTCGCAGAGTTAGTTACTGTTGCTCCAGAGAGTAGAAATGGAGATTTTGTAATTTCTGAAAAACAACTAAAAACAGCACTAAAAAATAAAAAAAGAGATGCAATTGTAATTAGAACTTTGCCAAACTTATCAGATAAAAAAGAGATGCGTTATTCAAATACAAATCCGCCTTATTTGTTAGAAGAAGCGGCAATTTATCTAAGAGAAAAAGGCATTAAGCATTTATTAATAGATTTACCTTCGGTAGATAAAGAAAAAGACGATGGTAAATTATTATCTCACAATGCTTTTTGGAATACAGCAGGAAAAATAAGAATGAATGCCACGATTACAGAATTTATCTATGTTCCAAACTCAATTGAAGACGGAGAATATTTATTAAACTTAATGATTGCTCCTTTTGAAAATGATGCGACCCCAAGTAAACCGGTTTTGTATCAAATTTTAAAGTAATTTTTTAAATATTTCGCTAACGTGTTTGTATAAGATTAGTGGCGTGTTTAAGCACCTAATTTAGAAAATAAACACTAGATAGAAAATCCGCTAGGATTTTCGTAAGTAGGCGAAAACTAGCCATTAATTTTATACGGTGTTAGCCACTGGCTTTATTTCACATTCTTTTATAAATTCCACTTGGAAGTCTTTTTAAAATTCCTGCGATAAGTCGCCATCTTTTCGTTACATATCCAATACTCTTTTTCCTTTTTATAATTTCAAAAATCTGTTGAGCTGCTTTTTCTTTTGTGGCTACCCAGAATTGTCCTTCTCCTTTAGCCATATCTGTATCTACAAATCCAGGCCTAATGTCAGTCACATAAATTGGTTTCTTCGTTTTAGTCGCTTTTTGCCTTAGACCTTCTAAATAGTTTATCTGGTAAGCTTTCGAAGCATTATAAGCTGGTGCCATTCTGCTTCCTCGAATTCCTGCAATGGAACTTATTGCCGCTAAATGACCTTTTCCTTCCTTTTCAAAATAATTAAATGTCCAATCAACTATTTCTGTAAAAGCATTAACATTTAGTAAATTAGTCTTATTCTCAATTCCATAATTCAATTTTTCGTTTAAATCTCCTATTCCTGAACTCAAAATCAAAAGGTCTAGACCTCTTAATTTATTGGTTAAATCAGTTAGCTTTTCAGTATTATTTTCTATTGTACAGTCAAATGAGCTTATTACGTAACTTTCTGGTCTGCTTTCTCGTATTTTTTCTAATTCAGGTTTCCGTCTTCCTGTAATTCCAACTTCATATCCATTCTCAACAAGAATTTTTGCAAGTTCCTTTCCAATTCCTGAAGAAGCTCCGACTATAATTGCTTTTTTCATTCTGTTTTTTCGTGCTTGTGGCTAATGTAAAGAATATGGTTCCGTTTTAATGAACTATATTCAGAGTTAGCGAAGTTATATTTTTTTAAATTTAGAAACAAGTTAAATTAAAAATCAAAAACTATTTTATATTTACAGCTCTAATTTAGTTTTATGATTACCATTTCTTCATACCCATCAAAATTGCAAGTTGAAGTGATTCACCAGTTTATAACAAACAGTTATTGGGGAAAAGGAAGAACAAAAGCACAAGTACAAACAACCATAGATAATTGCTTGTGTTTTGGTGTTTATTTAAACAAACAGCAAATAGGTTTTGGTAGAGTAGTAACAGATTATGCAGTTTTTGCCTATTTAATGGATGTTTTTATCTTACCAGAATACAGAGGAAATGGCTATTCTAAACAATTAATGGAAGCAATTGTAAATGCTAAAGAAATTAAAGACTGTAAAACATGGATGTTAAAAACATCTGATGCTCATGGTTTATATAAACAATTTGGATTCACAGAATTAAACAATCCAGACATTGTCATGGAGCGTTTATTATAATTATATTCACTAACCACTAACTACTAATCAATGCACATAGAACAATTAAGAGAATATTGTATTGCCAAAAAAGGTGTCACAGAGAATTTCCCTTTCGACAATGTCACTTTGGTGTTTAAAGTGATGGGAAAAATGTTTGCATTAGTTGGGTTGAATCATTGGGAAGAAGGAGAAACCAACATCAATTTAAAATGTGATCCAGATTGGTCAGAAGAATTACGTGGCGAATATGATAGCGTTAATACGGGTTGGCACATGAGTAAAAAACATTGGAATACCGTTACATTAAACAATGATGTTTCTGATGCTTTAGCTTTTGAATTGATAGATCATTCATATGATTTGGTTGTAAAAGGATTGACAAAAAAGTTAAAAACAGAATTAGAAAACCTTTAAAGGTTATTCCTTAGCTTAGAACAATTGAAGAATTTTACAATAAAAATATATTTTCAAATAAGTCAATCAGTATTATAATTTCAACCTATTTGTCATTCCTGTGAAAACAGGAATCCATTATAATAGTTTTGGATTCTCGCCTACGCGGTAATGACATATTGAAGAACCTTCTAAAATTTAATGTAAACTTCTGTATTTTGAAGGCGTAATGCCTTTAGTGTCTTTAAACTTTCTATTAAAATTAGAAATGTTTTTAAACCCCGATTTTTCAGAAACTTCAGTAATTAGTAAATCTTTATTTTTTAGTAACCTGCAAGCGTTTTCTATTCGAACTTCAATCAGAAACTGAAAATAGGTTTTGTTGGTTCGTTGTTTAAAATACCTACAGAAAGCATTCGGTGTCATATAAGAAATTTCAGCAATGGTGTATAAGCTAATTTCTTTTTGAAAATTATTCATGGTATATTCCATGATATTACTCATGCGTTTCCCTTCATTATCAGAATATTTCCTTGGATAGATAAAAGTTGACAGTGGTTTTATTTCTGCTTTTAATAATTCATTGACTATTTTTAAAAAAAGAATAAAACGTTCAAGATTTGAAGCTTTTTTTAATGATAAAAAGAGCTTTAAAACTTCCTCTTTATTGCTAGTTAAAATTCCGCCAGATTCGCTAATAGTGAAAATTTGTTGAATTTCGGTAAAATCTCCTAGCTCAAAAAAGCGTTCACCGAAAGACGTTTTGGTAAAAAACAATGTCTGCATAAATGTCGTTGAACAATTAGAAATATCACTTTTAAAAACATGGGGCACATTGCTGCCAATAATTAAAACATCACCAGATTTATATTCTTTGATAGAATCACCTACTACGATACTTCCTTCCCCTTTTACAATTGCACACAGTTGAATTTCTTCATGTTGGTGTAATTTATCATATAGTATTTTCCCTTTGTCTTCTTGATAAATTAAAGAAACATCTTTGGATTTCGGAATTTTAAAGGGTAAAACTTTCATTCTAAAAATAGTTGTAAAAGAAATACAAATATATGCTAATATTCACTTTAAAATTTAAGATTTATAAAAAATAAGGTTAAAAAAGTATTAGATATCGATAGTATTAGGAAATCAAAAAAGCAAAAACCAACGTAGATTTGTAAAAAACTATTACAATGAGTATACAATGGAATGGTGTAATGCCAGCAGTTTTTACATGGTTGAAAGAGTCAAAATCAGGCTCTATTGAAATTGACCTTGATGCAACACAAAAACAGGCTGCAGATATTTTAAAAGTTCAAGGAAAGGGCGGAAGCAGAATGAGCGGACTTGTCGGTTCTGGAACTCTGGGAGAAAATAGCTACCTGAGCACCAAGCAGCGTCTTTCCTTACTTAAATCTCTTTCTGAAGTTGCTAAAGAATACAATGTCCCTTTGATTAGCGGAGCGGCAGCAGAAACTAAGGAAGAACTTGCCAAAATCGTTGAAGGACTTGCAACAGTTGGAGTTGATACAGTCATGGTCATGCCACCAAAAACTAAGGCGGTTCCTTCTGAAAAAGAAATGTATGAGTACTATGCACTTTCTGAAGCAACTGCAAAAGATGTAGGCGTAACAATTATGCCTTATAACAATCCTGATGCAGCCGGTTATCATGCGCTCTCAACAGACCTTCTTAAAAGACTTTCTATTCTTCCTAAGGTAACTGCTCTTAAAATATCGACTATAGATGTTTCAATTATAGAAACCTTGATGTTAGAAAACAAAGATTTAAAAGTTTTGGCAGGAGTAGACACAGTCACTGTATATGCAGGACTCGCTGGAGCAAGTGGAGGGATTACAGGTGTTGGTACTATCTTCCCAAAAGCAAGTGTTACTATGCAGGAGTATGTTTTAAATGGAGAATGGGCTGAGGCAAACAAAATTTCTCAGGCTTTAAATTCATTATCGTATCTGGATGCTCAGCCGTTGCTTATGGAATATCTTAAGCTTGCTATGGGAATTCATCATAATGATGTTGCTGGAGGGCTTCGTACCTTTGGTAAGAAATTAACTCAACAGCAAATTGATGATGTTCGTGCAAGATATATTCTGGCAAAAGAAAGACTTGAAGTTCTGGACTTAATAGGTTAAGCCTTTCAAATATTACAAGAATGAAAAATCGTTTTGGAAACAGATTTGCACTTTTATGTGGTATTGATACGTTAGCGTTAGAAAGTATTTTTAATAGGAGCAGATGGTTGGGTTGCAGGTTTGGTTTGTGCATTTCCAGCAGAAACCGTAGCTATTTGTAACTTGGCAAAAGTAGGAAAAGTACAAGAAGCAATAGAAATTTATCGTTGGTTTTTACCATTGTTAGAGTTAGATATAAACACTAAATTAGTGCAGAATATTAAGTTGGCAGAAGTTGCAACAGGAATCGGAACTGAAAATGTAAGAGAGCCTCGTTAACCGTTAGCAGGAGTAGAAAGAGAACGTGATTGGCAATTATTGAAAACGGATTAAAAACAAGACCCGTATTGCCAGAGTATAAGAGTTTATAAATAATAATAAATGATTAAAAATGAAAACACATATAAAGTTTATAGGTAAAAGACAATTTCTTTTTAAGCATTATAAGTCGGTTTCTGTGCAAAAGAATATCTATTTTTTTTTACTCCTTTTTTGTATGCCGATCTTTTATGGTTTGGCACAACAAGGGAATCCAGAATTTTTGTACACAGTATCTTTTCCAAATCCAGAATCCAAATCCTACCATGTTGCTTTAAAAACAGAGGGGTGGAATCAAAATACTGTGCAATTTAAAATGCCAAGATGGATGCCAGGATATTATCAAATAATGAATTATGGCAACCAAGTTTATAATATTTCTGCAACAGATTCTAAAGGGAATAAAATTCCAATAAAAAACATAGACGATAGCACTTGGGAAGTTAACGGGGTTGCGAATAAATCATTTAAAATCGATTATGATATTAAAACCAATCGGAAATTTGTGGCTATTAGTTATGTAGATCAAAATCATGCTTATCTAATTGGTGGAAATTCTTTTTTTTATGTTGATGGTTATATAAATCATCCAGTGAAAGTAAAGATTTCAGAAAACCCAAAATGGAATAAAATCACCACTGGTTTAGAATTAGTAAAAGGAACTTCAAATGAATTCATTGCTGCTGATTTTGATATACTCTATGACAGTCCAATTCTTACAGGAAAACTAGAAGCCTTGCCATGGTTTAGTGTAGGTGGAGTTGAACATCATTTTATTGGATATAAAATGGGAGATTTTGACAAAAAAGAGTTTATTAAAAATCTACAATTGGTCGTAAAATCTGCAGTAGATATCATTGGAGAAATTCCTTTTAAAAAATACACCTTTATAGCAATTGGTCCAGGGAGAGGCGGAATAGAACATTTAAATAATACTACGGTTAGTTTTGATGGAAGTTCGCTTAAAACTACAGCTGGAATGAATAAAATGATGAATTTCTTGGCGCATGAATATTTTCATCATTATAATGTAAAGCGAATTAGACCTATTGAAGTTGGACCATTTGATTATGCCAAAGGAAGTAAAACAAATCTACTTTGGGTTAGTGAGGGACTTTCTGTGTATTATGAATATTTAATTGTAAAAAGAGCAAAACTTTTTGATGATCAAATGTTGTTTAAAAACTTTGAAAAGAACATCAATACTTTTGAGAATAATCCAGGTAGGAAATTTCAGTCTTTAACACAAGCAAGTTACGAAACATGGAAAGATGGACCGACTGGAAATTATCGAAAAGGAAAAACTATTTCCTATTATGAGAAAGGACCAATTGTAGGATTGCTATTTGATTTTGCAATTAGAGATGCTACTAAAAATAAAAAATCATTAGATGATGTAATGCGTTTTTTATACTGGGAATATTACAAAAAAAAGCAAAGAGGATTTAGTGATGCAGAATTTCAACAAGCTTGTGAAACCATTGCTGGAGTTTCCTTAAAACCGCTTTTTGAATATGTGTATACAACAAAAGAGTTAGATTATAATACTTATTTAAACATGGGCGGCTTACAATTAGATTTTAAAATTAACGCTGTAGATAATAAGAAAATACACACTTTAAGTAAAATAAAAAATACGTCTCCCTTACAGAAAGAAATATTAAAATCATGGTTAGGAAACTAACGAATTTAAAAAGACAACCTTAAAATATAAACAAGAACATTGATTATGATTACAGGAAAAAATTATATTGGAAATCAACTTTCCGCAAAAGGAAACAAAACTTACAAAACATTTAACCCGCAAACGAATTCAGAAAATTCTTCTGTTTTTACAGAAGCTACTTCAGAAGAAATCAATCTAGCAACTGAATTAGCAACATCTGCATTTCAAATCTATTCTAAAAAATCGGGTATAGAAAAAGCGCTTTTTTTAAGAACAATTGCAGATGAAATTGAAAACTTAGGAGATGAGTTAATTCATATGTACACTTCAGAATCTGGATTGCCAGCAGGAAGAGCGATGGGAGAAAGAGGAAGAACACTTGGGCAATTAAGAGCTTTTGCAGCTCACATTGAAGAAGGATCTTGGGTAGAAGCAACAATAGATACTGCTCAACCAGAAAGACAACCTATTCCGAAAGTTGATTTACGAAAAATGAATGTTCCATTAGGACCTATTGTGGTTTTTGGAGCTTCTAATTTTCCGTTAGCATTTTCTACTGCAGGAGGAGATACAGCTGCCGCTTTAGCAGCAGGTTGTTCAGTACTCGTAAAATCGCATCCAATGCATGCTGGAACTGGAGAACTGGTTGCATCTGCAGTTGTAAAAGCTGCTGAAAAAACTGGAATGCCAAACGGGGTGTTTTCTAATTTGAATAGTAGCGGAATAGAAGTTGGACAACAATTGGTGAAGCATCCACAAGTAAAAGGAGTTGGTTTTACAGGAAGTATTCGTGGAGGTAGAGCCTTATTTGATTTGGCTGCTCAACGTGATGAGCCAATTCCGGTTTTTGCAGAAATGGGAAGTATAAATCCAGTTGTGTTTTTACCCGAAGCTTTAAATGAAGGTGCAGAATCTTGGGCAAAAACCTATGCAGGTTCTATTACCTTGGGGTCTGGACAGTTTTGTACAAATCCAGGATTATTATTAGGGATTAAAGGAGAAAGATTGAATGATTTCGCTCAAACTTTGGCTGAAGAAATTGTAAAAGTAGAGCCCTCTTGTATGTTGCATCCTAATATTGTTGGTGCTTATAATAGTAATAAATCAAAAGCAGTTTCTCAAGAAGGATTAGAAGTGTTAGCCGATTTCAAAGGTGATTCTAAAACCAATTATGGACGACAAATTGTTTCTAAAGTTGATGGAAAAACATTTCTAAATAATCCAATGTTACATCACGAAGTATTTGGACCATTTTCTTTGCTAGTTGAATGTGAAGACAAAACACAATTAGAACAAATTTTAAACAAACTAGAGGGACAATTAACAGGGACAATTGTAGCTACTGATTCAGAATTAAGAGCAAACTCAGAAATTGTTTCTGCGTTACAAAATAGAGTTGGAAGAATTATTTTTAACGGTGTTCCTACTGGAGTAGAAGTTTGCCCGTCCATGCAACATGGTGGGCCATATCCAGCTTCAACAGATTCGAGATTTACAGCAGTTGGTGTAGATTCTATCAAACGCTGGGTGAGACCATTTAGTTTTCAATCTTGGCCTAATAGCTTATTGCCAAACGAATTGAAAAATGAAAATCCACTGAAAATTTTAAGAAATATTAATGGAAATAAAACTACGGATAAAATTTAAACATATGAAAGCTACCAAACTCTTTGCACTTGCTCTTTTATTAAGCTTTATAGCTTGTAAACAAGAAACGCCAAGCGATCAATTAAAAACGATCATTCAAGAATATGAAAAACCCAGAGAGTATGATTTTAATAGAACAGAATCGGTAGAAAATACCATTAAATATTATCAAGCAGAATCTGATTTTTCAGTAAAATTAAAAGAAAAGTTAACCGCTGTTTCTCCAACAAATTTATCTGAAACGGATAAAATTTCTCGAGAATTATTATTGTTTGTTTTACAAGACAAGATTGATGAGCATACTTATAAAATGTATTTAAATCCGATTACCAATGAATCTGCATTTCACTTGAATTTAAGTAGAATAGCGAACAGAAATTTTAAAAATAAAAAACAAATCATTGAATATTTAAAGCAATTAGAAAATTTACCTAAAAGAGTAGCTTATAATTTAAACTTATTGAGAGCCGGAGTAAAAGAAGGAATTTCGCAGCCCAAAGCTGTTTTTTATAAGTATGAAAACACCTATGAAAAACATATTATAGAAGATGTTACTAAAAGCGAGTTTTATGCGCCATTTCTAAAATTGCCTTTCTCTTTTTCTGCTGCTTTAAAGGATTCAATCATTACTGCTGCAAAAATTAGTGTTCAAAAAAATGCGATAGATCAATACAAAAAAATTAAAACCTTTTTTGAAGAGGAGTATTTTCCAAATACCCGAAAAAGCCTAGGAGTAAGTACAATTCCAAACGGAAAAGAGTTTTATCAAAACCGAATTAATTTTTATACCACGAGTACTAAATATAATGCAGATGATATCCATCAAATTGGGTTGAAGGAAGTGGCAAGAATCAAAGCCGAAATGCAGCAAATCATTAAAGATTTAGGATTTAAAGGAACTTTTGCTGACTTTTTAAAATTCTTAAGAACCGACGAGCAATTCTATGCAAAAACACCAAAAGAATTATTGATGTTTGCGAGAGATATTGCCAAACGAATTGATGCAGAATTGCCTAAGTATTTTATTACTTTACCAAGAAAACCTTATGGTGTAGTTCCTGTTCCAGCAGCAATTGCACCCAATTATACAGGTGGAAGATATTCAGGATCTAGGAGTGAAACATCAGCTGGATTTTATTGGGTAAACACTTATAATTTGCCAAGTAGAACTTTGTATACAATTCCGGCTTTAACTGCTCATGAAGCTGTTCCAGGACACCATTTACAAATGTCTTTGAACAACGAATTGCCAGAAACCATCCCAAGATTTAGAAGGAACTTATACCTATCAGCTTTTGGAGAAGGTTGGGGCTTGTACTCAGAATACTTGGTTGAAGAAATGGATATTTATACAACACCATATGAAAAATTCGGACAGCTAACTTATGAAATGTGGAGAGCTTGTAGATTGGTTGTTGATACAGGAGTACATGCAAAAGGATGGACACGTCAACAAATGATTGATTATATGGCTTCAAACACAGCCTTATCTATGCACGAAGTTACTACAGAAACAGATCGTTATATTTCTTGGCCAGGACAAGCATTGTCTTATAAAATGGGTGAAATTAAAATTCGTGAAATGCGAAAAAAAGCAGAAACTGAATTAGGAGACGCATTCAATATTAGAGAGTTTCACGAAGTGATTTTAGCAGAAGGAACAGTAACATTATCTATTTTAGAATCTAGAGTAAATAGTTATATAGCAAAGCATAAAAATGAGTAGAAAAACATTTTTCTGTGTGGATGCACATACCTGTGGAAATCCAGTTAGAGTTGTTGCTGGTGGCGGACCAAATTTAATTGGTGCAACCATGAGCGAAAAGCGTCAGCATTTTTTAAAAGAATACGATTGGATTCGAAAAGGATTGATGTTTGAACCACGCGGACATGATATGATGAGCGGAAGTATTTTATTTCCACCTCACAATCCAGAAAACGATTTTGCTATTTTATTTATTGAAACTTCGGGTTGTTTGCCAATGTGTGGACACGGAACCATTGGTACTATTACCATAGCTATTGAAGAAGGTTTGGTAACGCCAAAAGTTCCTGGAAAAATTAAAATGGAAGCTCCAGCAGGCTTGGTAAATATAGAATACGGACAAACGGGTAAAAAAGTAGATTGGGTAAAACTAACCAATGTAAAGAGCTATTTAGCAGCAGAAAATTTAACAATTGATTGTCCTGAATTGGGAACAATTACTTTTGACGTTGCTTATGGAGGAAATTATTATGCCATTGTAGATCCGCAAGAAAACTTTTCTGGTGTTCACGATTTTACAGCTTCAAAAATTATTCAATATTCTCAGGTTGTTCGAGATAGAATCAATGAAAAATATCCAGACCTATTTATTCACCCAGAGAATGAAACTATAAGAGATGTCACGCATTTATTATGGACAGGAAACCCAATTGATCCAACATCATCTGGAAGAAACGCTGTTTTTTATGGTGATAAAGCAATTGATAGAAGTCCCTGCGGAACTGGAACTTCAGCAAGATTGGCACAATTATACGCCAAAGGAAAACTGAAGTTAGGAGAAAAATTTATCCACGAGAGTTTTATTGGAAGCAAATTTATTGGTTGTGTAGAGGAAGAAACGATTCTGGATGGTAAAATTGCTATTGTTCCAAGTATTCAAGGCTGGGCAAAAGTATACGGATATAATACCATTGTAATTGATGATGAAGACGATCCGTATGCTCATGGTTTTCAAGTAATCTAAAAAACAAAATTATGAAACATTTTAAACGAACAGTATTTGTTTTAGGAACGATGATCCTTTTATCATGTTCAGACTCAAAAAATGAAATTTCAGAAAAAAATTATCAAAGTGCTGTGAGTTTTATGTACGAGAATTTCAATAATAAAACAGCATTTAACCTGAATACAAGAGTAAATTGGTTTAATGATGATTCTGGTTTTTGGTTTGTAGAGTATACTAAAAATAGGAAAACCTATAAAACTGTTTCGTTTAACAATGCAACAGAAGTAAAAGAATTATTTGATCAAAAAAAGTTAGCAGAATCTTTAAACAAGTTGAATGATAGTAAATTAGAAGAAAACAATTTATCCTTGTCGAACATTCAGACAATTAAAGACGGATTTTCATTTACAACTAGCAATAAAAATTATTCATTAAATATTGATTCTTATGAATTGATTGAAGTTGAAAAAAGCGAAAGAAAACCTAGAAACGAATTTGAAAGTACTTCACCAGATGGAAAATGGATTGCCTATACAAAAAACTACAACTTATATATCAAATCTACCATAAATAAAAGAATATACCAGTTAAGTTTTGATGGTAAAAAAGGATATGAATATGCTTCTTGGTATGGTTGGTACGATAAAATGGAAGGTGAAAACGGAGAACGTCCAAAACGTTTTAGCGTAAATTGGTCTGCAGATTCTAAATGGATTTCAGCCAACATCGTAGATACAAGAAATGCAGAGAAAATGTATTTATTAGACTGGAGTAAAGATGATGTGTATAAGCCAGAACTGTTGTCGTATTACCGTGGTTCTCCTGGAGATACATCCATGGTAAAACTAACACCTACTTTCTTTAATGTTGCTACTAAAAAGCAAGTAAAAACAACATTGCCTACACAAACACATATTAACTCTGTAAGTAGTCAATGGACCAATTCTTCCGGGGTTTTGCTAGCACATATTCCGTACAGAGGGTTTCAAAAAAACGAATTGGTACAAGTAAATTTAAATACTGGAAAATCAACGACCCCAATTACAGAAACGTCCAATACCAATATTGATAATTTCGAATATCGTTTTTTAGAAAAGAGCCAGAAAATACTTTTCTTGTCAGAAAGAACAGGTTGGAGGCAATTGCATTTGTATGATTTTAATACCAATACTACCAAACTACTTACAAGTGATAAGTACTTTGTAAATAATATTGAATATATCGACGAAGAAAATGAAACGATTTATTATTTAGCTTCAGGAAAAGAAACTCAGAACAATCCCTATCATCAACAAGTCTATAAAGTAAGTTTTAAAGGAGAAGAACGATTATTAACTCCAGAAAACAAACATCATCAAATTTCTTTTTCAAAAAATGGAGATTATTTTACAGACAACATTTCTACTATCAATTCGCCTACAAATACAGTTTTAAGAGAAGCATCCACAGGGGAAATACTAGCAAATCTAACCGTAGCAGATATTTCTGACGCAGAAAGTAGAGGGTATACGACACCAGAAGTATTTTCTATGATTGCAAAAGATGGTAAAACAACTATCTATGGTGCTTTTTGGAAGCCTACAAATTTTGATGCTTCAAAAAAATATCCAATTATAGATGCAACATATACGGGACCACATACACAACGTTTTCCTAAATCTTTTGATAACGTTTTTAACAATCAGTCGTTGGCAGAGCTAGGTTTTATTGTTGTTCGAGTTGATGGATTAGGAACTTCTGGACGATCAAAAGAATTTCATGATCATTCCTATAAGAACATGGGAAATAACTTAGAAGATCATGTGTTGGCCATTAAATATTTAGCAAATATGTATTCTTGGATTGACATTGATAAAGTTGGAATTTACGGGCATTCTGCAGGAGGATATGATACAGGAAGAGCCTTATTAGCCTTTCCAGATTTTTATAAAGTTGGTGTTGCGAGTTCTGGAGATCATGATTTTAGAATGGAAAAAGCGTGGTGGCCAGAAATGTATCAAGGTTGGCCTGTTGATGAAACCTATCAAAAAGTTTCTAACATTACAAATGCATCAAATTTAAAAGGAAAGCTATTACTAACTCATGGTGGATTAGATGACAATGTAAATCCATCTGCAACTTTTAAATTAGCTGAAGAATTAATTAAAGCAGATAAGCAGTTTGATATGTTAATTTTACCAAGTCAACGACATGGATATCAAGGAGATTATCAAAAATATTTTTTAAAGAAAAGATGGAACTATTTTGTAAAACATCTAGGGAATAATAAGCCAATTTGGAATTTTAACTGGAATTAATTAATGAGTAAAAAAGTAGTAATTATTGGTGGCGGAATTGTAGGATTGAGTTCTGCCTATTACCTTCAAAAAGAAGGACATCAAGTTACCGTAATAGATAAATCTGATTTTTCAAGTGGAGCATCTTTTGTGAATGCAGGTTATATTACTCCAAGTCATATTATCTCTCTAGCTGCTCCAGGAATTATAACAAAGGGCCTTAAATGGATGTTGAATCCTGCGAGTCCTTTTTATGTGAAACCAAGACTGGATGTAGAGTTTTTAAAATGGGCATGGGCATTTAAAAAATCTGCTAATGCAACAAAAGTAGAATCTTCAACTACTGTTATTAGAGATATCAATTTGTTGAGTAGAGATTTATATGAAGATTTAAAAACGATGAGTGAATTTGATTTTCATTATGAGCGAAAAGGTTTGATGATGTATTATAAATCAGACAAAGTTGGAGAACATGAATGGGAATTCGGAAAAAAAGCAATTGAAATTGGATTGAATGCAGAACATTTAACTTCAATGGAAGCAATTAGAAAGTATGAACCAACAGCAGATTTAAATGTAAAAGGAGCAGTGTATTTTGATTGTGATGCACATATGACACCCTCTGATTTTATGCCAGAAATGATTGCATATTTAAAATCTAAGGGCGTTGTGATTAATGCAAATGAAGAAGTAAAAGATGTTACTGTTTCCAATCAAACAATTACAACAGTAATCACAAATAAATCATCTTATGATGCTGATGAGGTGGTTATGGCTGCTGGAAGTTGGAGCCCCTTGTTAACAAAAAAACTGGGAATAAAAATTCCAATTCAAGCTGGAAAGGGCTATCGTATTAATGTAGAAAGAGAAACAAAAATTTCTATGCCAGCTGTATTGTGCGAAGCAAAAGTTGCAGTTACTCCAATGAACGGATTTACACGTTTTGCAGGCACTATGGAAATTGCAGGAATAAACAATCATATAAATCCAGTTCGTGTCAACGCAATTGCAAATGCAGCCCAAAAGTATTACAACAATTTAGAGATTAAAGAAGAAGAAAAGAATGTAGCACAATTTGGATTAAGACCTTGTTCTCCAGATGGCTTGCCGTATATTGGTAAATCATCTAAATGTGCTAATTTAACAGTAGCAGCAGGTCATGCAATGATGGGTTGGAGTTTAGGACCAGCAACAGGGAAATTAGTATCTGAAATTATTTCTGATAAAAAAGTAAGTTTAGATTTGAGCCCTTTTCACCCAGATAGAAAATTTTAGTTTTATAAATAATCAATACAAGAACATGAAAGGAATTGGAGGATCAACTATTGAAGCAGAATTAAATGCCATTCAACCCATAGCACATTTAGTGCAGCCAATACAGAAGGGAGAATTTCAACAACGAATAGACAAAGCGTGCAAGTTAATGCAAGAACAAAGTGTGCCAGCAATGTATTTACACGCAGGAACCAACTTGTATTATTTTACAGGGATGAAATGGAATGCGAGTGAAAGAATGGTTGGAGCAGTTTTATTTCCGAATGGAAAATTAATTTTCATAGCGCCCGAATTTGAAAAAGGAACAATTTTCGATTTTATGTTGATAGAAGGAAAGGTGCGTTGTTGGGAAGAACACGAATCGCCTTATGAATTGTTTGTTGCTATTTTAAAAGAAAATGGAGTAGAGGTTGGAGCAGTTTCTATGGATGAAGCTACACCTTTTTTTGTGTTTGACGGAATTAGAAATTGTCAGAATGACTATCAACTAGTAAATGCAAAACCAATTACTGCTGGGTGTAGAATGATTAAATCTGATGCAGAAATAGCAATTATGCAACACGCAATGAACATTACCTTAGAAGTTCAAAAAGCTGCTGCAAGAATTTTACGAGTAGGGATATCCGCTAAAGAAGTAACCGATTTTATTCATAATGCACACGTCAAATATGGGATTCCAACAGGCTCTTATTTTTGTATTGTATTATTTGGAGTAGATTCTTCTTTTCCTCACGGTGTAAAAACGCCAAAAGATTTAGAAGAAAATGAAGTTGTTTTATTAGATACAGGTTGTTTGTTACATGATTATATTTCTGATATTACAAGAACATTTGTTTATGGCAATGCTAATGAAGAACAAATACGAATTTGGAATATTGAAAAAGAAACACAACAAGCAGCTTTTGATGCTGCCCAACTAGGAAATACGTGTGCAGATGTTGACAATGCTTCTAGAGTCGTTTTAGAATCTCATGGTTTAGGACCTGATTATAAATTACCTGGCTTGCCACATAGAACGGGACATGGAATTGGATTGGGAATTCATGAATGGCCATACATTGTTAGAAATGACAAAACGGTTTTAGAACCTGGAATGACGTTTAGTAATGAGCCAATGATTTGTGTTCCTGGTAAATTCGGAATTCGACATGAAGATCATATTTACATGACAGAAAACGGACCAAAATGGTTTACAGAGCCGATGTATTCAATTGACAACCCATTCGGAATTTAGATATCCAAATCATTAGTATCCATTCGCATGTGAAGCAAGTGTTTTTTAAAACCAGCTTTTTCGTAAGCTCTAATTGCTGATGGATTAGAATCATAAACATCCAAACGAATTTCATGAATGTTTTTTGCTTTACTCCAAGTTAATAAAGCATCTATGATTAATTTATTATAACCGTTGCCGCGGTATTTTTCTGGTACATACATAAACCCTAAATAAACATGATTATCGTGTTTTAAATAAACTCTATCAGGCTTTATTTTAGCATAACCAGAAGCAACTAATTCACCATTAATTTCTACAACATATAGAACAGCATCAGCATTGGTTATAAAACTTTCTAAATCATAATAGATTACTTTGCCATCTTTTATCGTAACATCCATAGGTCGTTCGGCATCAACCAAACCATCCATAAATTTATTTAAAGTTGGCAAGTCATCTTTTGTTGCAACTCTAACAATCGGTTTCATATTATGAAGAAGTGTCGGCAATAATTTTCCACTCACCATTGATCTTTTTAAAGATGATCATAAAAATACCATTTGCATCCCCAACTTTTCTAGTTAAATGATATTCTCCCATCAAAAAATAAGCGCCTTCATTGATTTTAGAAATATCATTGATTTTAAATTTTAACGTTCCAGAATGATCTGGAGTAGGATATCCTCTTTTATAATTGGCTAAGGTTTTCTCCCATCCAAGAGTTACCCCGTTGCTTCCATAAAATTTTAACGAGTCAGATTTCCAATACCCTTGCATAAAGCCTTCTAAATCGTGTTTAGACCAAGCTATTTGCTGAGCATCCATAACTGCTAAAATAGCCTTTTTGTCTTGCTCTTCTGAAGAAGTTGAACAAGAAGAAATGATTAAACAAATAATGGAAATAAATAGTATTTTTTTCATAATTAATGATTTTTATTAGTGGCAACTACACGTTGGAATTGTAAAACTGTTGGTTTCTAAATTTAAAGGAACACCTTGGTTGTAGTTTCCGCTTTCCCAATAAAATGGACTTCTCTTTTTATTGTAATTTCCAATTTCGTTCATGGTACTTGTATCAAACAGACGACCATTAATCATCGTAAAAGAGATGGTATTTGTATGTTGAATATTTTCTAATGGGTTTTTATCCATCACAATTAAATCTGCCAGTTTTCCTTTTTCTAAAGAACCAATTTCATCTGCTACTCCTATATATTCTGCCCCATTAATTGTTGCAGCAATTAACGCTTCATGATTAGACATTCCGCCTTGTTGCAACATCCATAATTCCCAATGTGCCCCTAAACCTTGCAATTGACCATGGGCCCCTAAATTTACCTTTACACCTAATTTAGATAAATCGGTTACAGTTCTAGAAGTTAACATGTGACCATTGTAATACTCTTCATCAGGCACCATAGTTCTATGTCTTGATCGTGGGTCTATTACATGTCTAGGAGTATATTTTAATAATTTTTTATTTTCCCAAACATTTGTTTTTTGATACCATTGATATTCACCGCTCATTCCACCATAATTTACGATCAGAGTTGGTGTGTATCCTGTATTGCTGTTTTTCCATAAAGACAGCACATCTTTATAAACTGGTGCAACAGGAATGTTATGTTCAATTCCTGTATGGCCATCAAAAATCATACTCATATTTGTAAAGAAGTTTGAACCTCCTTCTGGAACCACATTTACCCCTAATTCTCTTGCAGCTTGCATAATTTGCTGACGTTGTTCTCTTCTAGGTTGATTGTAACTTTTTACAGATTTTGCCCCAAATGCTTTTGTTCTAGCAATAGCAAATCGCGCATCTTCTAGGTTGTTTACTACTGCTTTAAAATCTCCTTCAGCACCATATAGAATAAATCCTGTTGAAAACATTCTTGGCCCAACAGTTTGTCCGCTTTTTTGTAATTCTTCTAAAGTAAATGCAGCTGCTGTATTTACAGAAGGATCATGAGAAGTTGTAACTCCATAGGCTAAATTTGCATAAAATTGCCAATGTTTTTGTGTGCTTAATCCATTTCTAAAAGCTCCAACATGTGCATGTACATCTACAATTCCTGGCATGATGGTTTTGCCTTTCATGTCATATACTTTTGCATCTGAAGGAACACTCACTGAGCTCGAATTTCCGATTTTCTCTATCTTATTTTTGTAAACAACAATGGTTCCGTTTTCTATAACTTGTTTTCCTTTCATGGTAATTAAGCGGGCATTTGTAAATGCAACTCTTCCTTCTGGAACATCAGATTTTGCTGTAAGTCCGATTTTTATTCCACTAGTTGAATCTGCAGTTAAGTTGCTTTTAGCAAACGGATCTGTTGTGTTATTCACGATACTTTTTGTGAAGTATTCATCCCCTAAAGTCCAATGAACTTTATCATTATTAGAAGACCAATGTAGGTTGATTCCTGCATTATCCGATAAACTTTCTACATGGAAAGATTTTGTATTTCCATCTAGGTTGATTTCACTTCCATTATGAATAAATGGCGCCACATATAATTTATGTAGGTGGATAAATGAAACCCATTTAAAGTCTTTACTTGGTACTAATTTATTGGCAAGTTTAGAAACAAAATGACTTCTTTCATTTTTTCCCGATAAATCAACACTCTTTAAACGTTTTGTTAAACCTCCCATAAAAGAACCACCTGTTTGAAAGTAGATTCTTTTATTGTTTGGAGAAAACATCGGGAATTCTCCTCCGTCTGCAATCTTTTTTGGATTTTTTCCATCAGCATCTGCAATGTAAAGCCCTGTATCTATTGAATAATCAAATCCTTGATCTCCATTTCCACTTTCTTTTCTATATGTAATTTTAGACCCTGTATTGTCAAAAGAAGGAGTTCTATATATTCCTTTTTTTGTAGTGAGTTTTTGCAAGTTAGAACCATTTAGGTTACTGGTGTATATGGCTCCTAGATTTTCATCATTCCACGTTACAAACACAATTGATGTACCGTCTGGAGAAAAATTAGGTTCACCTTCAAAATCAGTTAATTTTGTTATTCTTTGTGGTGTTCCGTTTGGTATTTCTCTTTTGTAAATATGTCCTAATGAAGTAAATACAAGCGTTTTTCCGTCAGGTGAAGTTTTAGCGTCTTTGATCATTTTTGAAGTGAAACTTTCTTCAAAAACTTTTCTTTTTACGCGAAGTGTTTTAGCTAATTTTATTTTTTCGTTTACTTGAAAAGGTATGTTTGTAAGCTGCTTTGTGTCTATATTAATTTTATTAATTTTTCCTCCAGACCAAAAAACGATTTCTGAATCATTATTTGTCCAAGAAAAATGTGGGTACACTCCAAAAACAGCCCAAGCTTCTTGTTGGTCTTTGCTTAGGTCTTCATACACTGGCCATTCTTTTCCAGTTTCTAATTCATGAATGTATAATACAGATTTGGTTCTTATGCGTTTTACAAAAGCTAAGAATTTTCCGTTTTTAGAAATTACAGGCCTTGCTGCTCCACCTGGTCCACCAGTTACTTGTTTTATTTTTCCAGTTTTAAAATTGTATTGTTTGATGACATAAATTTGACTATTCGGATCTTTGTTATATTGAAAAGAACCTCCAGGATACATGTCTTCTGCATAATATAAATACTTTCCATCTGAAGAAATTGAAGGGTCGTTGACATCTTGTTGGTCATTTTTTCTTTTCGTTAATTGTAAGCCTGCAGAGCCAGAAAGTGGATATTGCCACATTTCTCCTGCACCAACAGATCTGGTAGAAGTATAGTGTTTACGAGCAACCAACGATTCTCCGTCTGGTGTCCAAACCGCATTGTTTAGTAATCTGTATTTTTCTTTGGTGATAGATTTTGCATTTTCTCCATCAGCAGTCATTACCCAAATATTATTTCCGCCTTCAGCATCACTTGTAAAAGAAATGTATTTTCCGTTTGGACTAAACCTTGGTTGCACTTCATAGGCCAAACCAGAACGTAAAATAGTTGCTTTTCCCCCAGAAATAGGCATTTTGTATATGTCACCTAGTAAATCAAAAACAATTGTTTTACCATCTGGACTTACATCTAAGTTCATCCAAGTTCCTTCATTGGTATTTAAATTAAATGAGGTGTATTTCCAATCTTTATGAGGATTGTTCACATCCCATTTGGTGTCTTGTTTTTGTGAAAATGAATTCAACGAAAAAGAAATGATTGTAATTAAAGCTAAAATTTTACGCATACTAGTAGTGTTTAATTTTTAAAAGATTATAAATGTAAGGTTTATATTTTATTTTTTAGAGACATAAAATCTTCTGCAAATATTTTACGTAAATAAAAAATTAATTCTGTTGCATTATCTGTATTAAAAATAATTGGAGGTTTTATTTTTAACACATTATTGTCGGGGCCATCAGTACTCATTAAAATACCGTGATCCTTCATTCTATTTGCCAGATAGGCAGTTTGTTCTGCTAACGGATTTAAATCTGCATCCACCAACTCAATCCCTAAGAACAAGCCTTGTCCACGAACATCACCAATAATTGGAAATTCTTTTGAGAGTTGTTGCAATTCAGATTTTAAAAACGCACCAACTTTTAATGCATTTTCTTGTAGCTTCTCTCGTTTCACAGTTTTCAATACCTCTGTTGCAATAGCACATGAAACTGGGTTTCCACCAAACGTATTAAAGTATTCCATTCCGTTTGCAAAAGCCTCAGCAACTTCTTGCGTGCAAGCAACAGCCGCAATAGGATGACCATTTCCTAAAGGTTTTCCAATGGTAACAATATCAGGTATTACATTGTGTAGTTGAAACCCCCAAAAAGTTTTTCCCATTCGTCCGCAACCCGTTTGAACTTCGTCAGATATACAAACTCCACCTGCTTTTCTAACCAATTGATACGCTGCAGATAAAAACCCTTTTGGCAATTCAATTTGTCCACCACAACTAATAATAGGTTCAATAATAAAAGCGCCTACATTTCTTCCTTTTTGTTGAATGTGATTTATACATTCTTGAACTTCTTTAGCATATGTAGAAGCAGTATTTTTCCCTCTGTGTTTTCCTCTAAAAGAATCTGGTAAAGGAAAAATGTGTGTGTGTTCTGGTGCTCCTTTTCCGCCTTTTCCATCAAACTTATAAGATGAAATATCTACACACATATTGGTGTTTCCATGATAACCAACTTCACTTGCTATGATGTCTTTTTGATTGGTTACTGCCTTTGCCATCCTAATTGCCAATTCGTTTGCTTCACTACCAGAGTTTACAAAATGTAATACATTTAATTCTGGCGGCAAGGTTTCTAATAGTTCTTTAGCTAAATTGTTAATGTTTTCGTGTAAATATCTAGAATTGGTATTGATCAAAGCCATTTGATGTTGACCCGCTTTTACTACAGAATAATTTTCATGACCAACATGGGCTACATTGTTTACAGTATCTAAATACTTGTTTCCGAATTGATCCATTAAATATTGACCCGCTCCACGAACCATTTTAATCGGAGTGTTGTATTGTAAGCTTAGACTTTTTCCTAAATGTTGTTTTCTAAAGTTAATTAAATCTGTATTTGAGATTGTATGTTGTTCTTTTAATGTTTCTGACTTAAATAGTAAATTAGGATCTGGACAGACACTTTTCCAGACGTCAATCTGACTTAAAAAGGCAACACCAGGGAAATCAATTTTATAATCGAAAAGTGATAATATAACTTGAAAGTGTAAATGTGGAGCCCAATTTCCATTTTCAGGATGATTTGCCAATTCTGCTATTTTTTCGCCTTTCAAAATAAGATCTCCAATTTTATGCTTGGTAGCACTTTCAATAGTGTTATGTCCATACAATGTGTAAAAAGAAAAATCTTCTATTTGATGTTTTAAAACGACCAAACCTCCATATTCTTTTTCGCCAGCGTCATTAACGGCAATGACAACTTCACCTTCAAATAATGCATGAACGGGTGTGTATTCTGGCAACCAATAATCAATTCCTAAATGAATACTTCTACTTTCTCTTCCTTTGTTTCCTACTTTGTCATATGCGGTAGAAGTATATAACGCTCTTGGCTCTAGATAACCACCTGCAATAATTTTAGTAGCAACTTCTTTTTGTAATTGATCTATCTTAAATTGTAACAAGTCTAAATCATTAAACTCTTGTTGATGTCCAATCCATTTGCTAGAAACACTCATATCTATATGATGTGCTTCATTTTTATTGACTGTTGGAAATACATCTGAAAGTAAAAAAGTGTTTTTAGTGGCCCATTCTTTAAACTTTTCTTCATTCGGATGTGCAGAAAATCCACAAGCAGACCTAAAACTGAATTCAGCAAAATCAGGATGAATGACTCTCCATTTTTTCAATACTTCCCAAACAGGTTTTTCGCTAATTAGTAAATATTCGTTGTTGGGTTCTTCAATTTTATTGATTGCAGATTTAGTTACAGAAATGACCAAACGCATCGCAATTGCATTGTACAAGTGCGATAATTCTTTTTCTTCTAGAGGAAAAGTTGAATGATATCCCTTCACAATTGACAAAGCGGCATCTAATGGATCTGGATAATTAATGGTTGTATAACATGCTATTGCAGCATCATTTATAATTTGTGTGTAAACTGCATCTCCATAATCAATTGTTGCTTTTACGAAAGGGTTGATTAGGCCGTCAGAAACAATTATATTATTATCATTGGCATCGTTATGAACAACCGATTTTCTTAATGTGTCGTATTCAGATTTTTTAGTTTCAAATTGTTGTTGAAAATAGATAATGATCTCTTTTTCTTTATCAGAAAATAAATTGATATGCTCTTTTGTCCATAATGATTGTGCAACATCCCAAGCAAATTCTCGATGTGCTTCTTTGTGATCAAAACCTTGTAAAGAGCGGGTTAGTAAACCACATTTTTTTCCTAAACTAAAACGCAAATCATCTAATTGCGGATTTACAGAACTTAAAACTCTACCAGAAATCCAAGTGAGTAAACGGACCTTTCTTTTATTACCAAAATCATCTGTAATTGAAGAAATTACAGCACCATTTCTATCTTGAATTACTTTAGGAGCAATTAAATTCTGATCGTTTAACACAATATGTTGCAATAATTTTTGCTGAAAATCTAAATAGCTTTCCTGCTCATTAGGGCGAGATATTTTTAAAATATAACCTTCAGAATTCGAAGTTTCAATTCTAAAATTAAAATCTATTTCACCAGGCAGTTCAAAAGCATTCCCCGTGATATTGTAAAGTTCTGAGAGAATTTTTTCTGCTTGTTTTGTGTCTATTTTTATTTGATTGTAATTCATATTAATCTTTTTGTAGAAGCATAATTATATGCGCAGCACTCCAACTAAAGCTTTGTGCGTTTAAACCTTTACCCGTAATTGGATGATAATTTTCTCTGATAGATTTTCCTTTTCCTAAAATTCCTTCTGCTCCTTTTAAAATTTGTTTGGTTGCTTTGTCTGCATCTAGATTAAATCCGTAATTGCGTAAGCTTTTAACTCCAAAATACGCTTGATCTAACCAGTTTGGTCCGCGCCAATATCCTTTAAGAGGATTGAATTTTTCATGATCAGCACTCATGGTTTGAAACGGAACTTTAGTGTAGAATTTTTTTGGATTCATCATTTTTTCTTTAACCGCTTCCGCTTGTTTTTGCGTAGCAGCATTTGCCCAAAGTGCTGTCCAACCTTCGCTTCCCTCTCCTTTAATAAACGTTTTTCCGTCTAAAGAAGTGTCATAAAACCAACCATCTTTTGTGTCATAAAATTGAGATTGAATTTTTGTTTTCAATATTGCTGCTTCGTTTGCTAATTCTTGGGCATCTTCGACCTTTTGTAAAACAGTAGCCAATTGCGCTAAAAATAATTTTTCAGCATATAAATAGGCGTTTAAATCTACAGATTCTTGATTGATAGAATACGCGCCTTCGCCATTTTTTACAATTTTCGAATCGTCAAAACGAATGGCGTTGTCCATGCCACTTTCCCATTTAGCTGCAATTAAACTTCCATCTGTAGAGCCATATTCACACAAACCATCTTGATCATTGTCTCTTTTATTATACCACCATTCGTGATACAATTTTAATTTTGGATACATATATTTCACAAATTCAAGATCTTGATCTTTTTCGTAAATTTTTGCAACTGCCCAAACTGACAAAGGTGGTTTTGTATCTCTGTAATTGTGTTTCTCTATGGATGTGTCTCGAAAAACACAATCTGCTACAAAACCATCTTCATTTTGAAATTCAAACATCAACTTCAGTTGCTTTTTTCCCAAAGCTGCATCATAATAAGACAAACCTACTGCATGTTTCCAAGAATCCCAAGACCAAAAACCATTGAACCATTTATAATGATAACTAGGAAATAAACCTTCGTGTTTGATTTCCCCAGCCGGAATTCGCCAATTGTTTTGAAGGGTCAAATGCGCTTTCGACAACACTTCTGCATATTGATTTTTCGTAAATTGAGTTTTTCTGTTTTCAATTAATGATTGTAATTGACTGTTTTTTTCTTTTTTTCTGTATTCTAAAACGAAATCAAAAGATGTGTTTTGTAACGACTTTTGTTCATTCTCCCATGAATATTCTGGAAAAATAAAAGTTTGAGAAATTGTAAACTCTTTTGTTTCATTTGGGTTTAAATAAATTCTATTTTTTTTAGAGCTATACAAACTATCATTTGATGATATTTTAGTGTTTTCTGGGAAAATGAGATGTCCAACAGCATCAGATTTAGAAGAACGTATGCGTAGTCTGTTTTTTGTTGATGAGAACTTTAACCCATCAGCTAATAATTTTTCATTTTTAAAATGATAATGAACTTGTTGATTTGATTTGCTAATGTTTTTTATTGTTGATTTTATGATTGTAGTATGACCAGAAGAAAACACCAATTCTTGTTTTAACTCAAAACTCTCAGATGTAAAAGTTTGTTCTAAATGACTGTTGTAACTATTTTTTGAATGTGATTTCCATTTTACATTATCAAATTCTAAATTGACTAAAGATTGACTAGCCCAAACACCATTTTGTTGCGTCATTAAAAAGGGTCCAGAAAAACCAGTGATATTTGTTGAACCTGGAAAACTATATGCAAACCAAGCTCCTTGATCTGAAAACATTAATCCTGATTTATCAAATTTAGTTTTTGGAGTAACGGTATAGTCTAAAATATTCTCACTGAATTTTAGATAGTTTTTTTGCTCTTCTTTAGCACAGCTAAAAAGCACTATTGTAGTAAATAAATAAAATATTTTTTTCAATTTTTTGGTCTTTAATTGTTTTAAAATTACTCAATCAATGTCATCGTAAAATAAATCCTTTTTTCATTGGGTCTTTTGGATCAATGATAAAAGTATGCATTCCTGTAATGTGCGCAGTTCCTTCAACTTGAGGAATTACAGCGGTAAATGGACCGTAATCTTCTTCAGCAATAACAGAACCTTTAAATACAGAACCTGTGATGCTTTCAATTGTCATTGTTTCACCAAAATCAATTTCTCTTTTTGCTTTATGAATGGCCATTCTGCCGGAAACTCCAGATCCTGTTGGAGAACGATCTACTTCTCCTTCTGCAAAAACGCATACATTTTTACTATCATTCCCAGAATTTTGTTTGGTGTTGTCAATAAAAATAGTTCCATATAAAAAACTCAAATCATTTTCAAAAGGATGTAAGATTTTTTTATCAGCTTTTACAACTGCATTTTTAATTTTCATTCCGTTAGTAATTATTGCACGATAAGAATCCCTACTCAAATCAAAATTAAAATTATTTTTAGCCATATCTACATAGGCATAGAATGCTCCCCCATACGCTAAATCATAAGATATAGTTCCTACTCCTTTAATATCTACAGTTCTGTCTAAACCAACAACAAAACTTGGTACACAATGAAAACGAACTCCCATAACTTGTCCGTTTTTTACATTTGCGAAAGAAGTAATTCTTCCACATGGAGCATCAATTTTTAGTTCATTTTCTCCTTCTTTTACCTCAATCCAGTTCATTTCAACTGCTAAAGTAGAAATAGCAATGATTGCATGTCCACACATGGTAGAATATCCTTCATTGTGTAAAAAAATAATTCCAAAATCTGCATCATTATCATTTGGAGGTACTAAAATGCAACCATACATATCTGCATGACCACGAGGTTCAAAAAGTAATGCTGTTCTTAAATAATCAAAATTTTCTTTGCAGTATCTTCTGTACTCTAAAACAGAATTTCCTTTTACTTCTGGAAATCCATCAACAATAACACGCAATGGTTCGCCACCCGTATGCATGTCAATCGTTTTAATTTGTAACCAATCTTTGTTGGGAGTAAATGTTGATTTAGAAAGTATATTTTGATAGGTTTTACTCATGTGTAAACTTGTTGTAAAAATAATTCGCAGCTGCTAAATCTTCTATTGCATGTCCAACTGATTTAAAAAGTGTAATTTCTGAATCTGAAATGCGTCCATCTTTTTGATGATTACACAATTGAAATAAATCTGCTTTGATGTCTTCTTCTTTCAGTGTGCCATTTTGCAACGGAATTACAATATCGCCACTTTCTTTTAATCCGCCTTGAAAAGTATCAATAAAAACAGTCGCTTTCATAATTGCTTCATCATCTGCTTCTCGCATGTCTTTTTTATAAGCACCAACTAAATCGATGTGTTGTCCTGGTTTTAAATGTTTACCGAAAATTAAAGGCTCTTTTGATAGTGTTGCACAAGAAATAATGTCTACTTCAGAAATTTTTTCTTCGATTCTTTGTATCGCAGTCACTGAAAATTTCTCATGTTTTAATGCATTACAAATGGCTTTTGCTTTTTCTAAATTCCGACCCCAGACATACACTTTTGTAATAGGTCTAACTGCAGCGTGAGCTTTGATTAAATTTTTTGATAAAGCTCCTGTGCCTATCATTAATAAAGAGGTAGCATTTTTTTTGGATAAAAAAGAGGATGCTAATGCAGAAGTAGCTGCCGTTCTTTTTGCTGTTAAACTTTTTGCTTCTAAAATTGCTTTGATAGATCCTTTTATGGCATCAAAATAAATATAGGTTCCTTGAATTGAAGGTAAATTATATTGGCCATTTTCTGGACTTATCGTAACAATTTTTACACCAGCTGTTTTACTTGGATTCCATGCAGGCATTAATAATAAAGTTGAATCTGCATTTACAACAGGATTGGGGAAATCATGATGATGACGCATGGGTACTATTACAGCATTATCAGAAAAATGTATTTTAATTTCAGAAATCAACTCCATAAAATTGGTGTTATTCTCAATGAATTCATTACTAATTTGCTCGATTTTATCCATAAGTTAAAAATAAGTAAATCTGTAGATATTATAGCATACTAACTTGCTTTATCGTAACATACGCGAATACTTGGTTAATATTGTATTATGTGATTGTTTGTAGCTCAATAGACAACGCTATATAAAAGGTTTTCTTTGTAGCTTTGTAAGTAGTAAAACAAACTTATGATTGTACAAGGAAATATTGTTGACATACAAAAAAGAAAAATTTTTAAAGGTGAAATTGCACTTGAAAATGGAAAAATAGCTTCAATTAGGGAAGTCAATCACGCAGTAGAAAATTATATACTCCCTGGTTTTGTAGATGCGCATATTCATATTGAAAGTTCGATGCTGGTTCCGTCTGAATTTGCAAAGATTGCCGTTGTCCACGGAACTGTTGCAACAGTTTCAGATCCGCATGAAATCGCCAATGTTATGGGTGTAAAAGGAGTTGAATTTATGATTGAAAACGGAAAGAAAGTTCCGTTAAAATTTAATTTTGGAGCCCCTTCTTGTGTGCCTGCTACTTCTTTTGAAAGTGCTGGAGCTATCATAAATTCTGATGATATAAAATTGATGTTGGAAAATCCAGACATCAACTATTTAGCAGAAATGATGAATTACCCAGGTGTGTTGTTTGATGATGAGGAAGTGCTTAAAAAGATTCAGCATGCAAAAAACAATAACAAACCCATTGATGGCCATGCTCCAGGTTTACGAGGTGATGATATCACCAAATACATTGCAGCAGGAATTTCTACAGATCATGAGTGTTTTAACTTTGAAGAAGCCTTAGAAAAGCTACAAAAAGGAATGAAAGTGATTATTCGTGAAGGAAGTGCAGCCAAAAATTTTGAAGCCTTGATAGATTTGTTACCAGAATATTATGAAAACATGTTATTTTGTTCAGATGATAAACATCCAGATGATTTATTGTTGGGGCATATCAATCAACTATGTGAACGTGCTGTAGCGAAAGGAATCGATGTTTTTAAAGTGTTGCAAGTGGCGTGTGTAAATCCTGTAAAACATTATAAATTAGATGTTGGTTTGTTGCAAAAAGATGATGCTGCAGATTTTATTGTCGTCGAAAATCTAGAAAAATTTAAGGTTTTAGAAACCTATATTAATGGAGAATTGGTTGCTAAAAATGGAGAGAGTTTTGTGCAATCTGTAGATTTTGAAGTGTTGAATAATTTTAATACTGATTTTAAAAAGATTTCTGATTTTGAATTTAAATCAGCTGCAAAAAAAATACGAGTTATTGAAGTGTTGGATGGCGAATTGGTGACCAATGAAATTATAAGAGATTCATTCATTGAAAATGGAAATATCGTTTCTGATGTATCCAATGATATTTTAAAAATGACAGTTGTCAATCGATATAGAAATGAAACTCCTTCAATTGCATTTATCAAAAATTTCGGAATTAAAGAAGGTGCTATTGCAAGTTCTGTTGGGCACGATTCTCATAACATTATTGCAGTTGGAGTTTCTGATGAAATGATTTGTAAAGCAGTAAATGCAATTATCAAAAATAAAGGGGGAGTTTGTGCTGTGAATGAATCCGAAGAAAAAATTGTTCCATTGCCAGTTGCTGGAATTATGTCTGATAAGACTGCATTAGAAATTGGCAAAGCATACGCCGAATTAGATAAAATGGCTAAAGAAATGGGGAGCAAGTTGCGTGCGCCTTATATGAGTTTGTCATTTATGGCGTTGTTGGTAATTCCGTCTTTAAAATTAAGTGATAAAGGACTTTTTAATGGTGATTCTTTTCAGTTTACATCGTTAGAAATTAATTAGCGTTTTTCAATTAATAATGTACTTTTGTACAACTAAAATTACAACATGAGTTTATTACAGGAATTACAAGATAGAAGCGGGAGCCAATGTGAATTATGTGCTTCAACAACAAATTTATCCATTTATGAAGTCAAACCTACGTTGACTGGTGGAGGTGGAGTAGATGGAAGTTTACTAGCTTGTGAAACGTGTATTGATCAAATTGACAATCCAGAAAACACAGATGCAAATCACTGGCGTTGTTTAAATGATTCTATGTGGAGCGAACACAGAGCTGTAAAAGTAGTTGCTTGGAGACTATTATCTCGTTTAAGAAAAGAAGGTTGGCCACAAGATTTACTTGATATGATGTATTTAGAAGATGATGATTTGCGTTTTGCAAAAGAAACTGGAGATCATTTAGATGAAAGCGAAAAAATTATTCACAGAGATGCAAACGGAGCCATTTTAGAGGCAGGAGATTCTGTTGTTTTAATAAAAGACTTAAAAGTAAAAGGTTCTAGCATGGTTGCCAAACAAGGTACAGCTGTTCGTAGAATTTCTTTGGATAGAGAAAACGCTAAATATATTGAAGGTAAAGTAGGCCCGACTCAAATAGTAATTATTACGGATTACGTGAAAAAAATTTCTGAGAAAGAGTAGTTGTTGTCATTGCGAAGGAAGAATGACTGAAGCAATCTCATATTAATAAAAAGATTACTTCGTTTCACTCGTAATGACGTTACAACATTTTTTGCTGTTTCTTATAAAAAGCATCGGCTTGCAATTGCATTAATTCTCTTGCTTTTTTTCTTTTATAGTTATAGAGTTCTTCTTCGTCAGAAATGTCATCGTATACTTTCTTATTGATGATGTCTGTATGTAACATTTCATTGCGTTGGTCTACTTTTTGAGCAACCCAATTTTTAATAGCAGATTCTTCATCTTCTAGTTTATAATCAAATTCTCCTTTCGGAGCAATTAATTTTGCAAAAATTGGAGAAGTTTCTATCGCCAAAAACAACAAGAAAATAAAAAATGAAGGAATAAAAGGTAGTTTTCCTAAAGCATTAATTCGAGCCATTAAACCATCAAAATTTGTGATGATGGGCTGCGTTTTAACTTCTTGATTTTTTTGAGAAGTTACCAAGCTTGCTAAATGTGCTTCTTTGCTTAAAATTTTAGTATTGTTAGCAATCTTTAATTGTTTTAATTCTGCTAATGCAGCATCATGTTTTTGTCTTTTTTCAGCATACACAGGACCTTTTCCAACTAACAAAGTTCCTTTTCTGCCTTCAGCTTCTGAAATGTAAGTTTCATATAAGGCGTCTGTTTCTTTTTCTTTGGATGTAATTTCGTTTTTTAATGCGGCTATTTCTTGATTTGTTTGTTCAATTTCTGGAGTGTATTGCTGTGCAATTTGGACTTTATTATCTAAGGTCATTTGGTTTTTTTCTGTTAGCAATACCTGATTGATTTCTTTTTCAAATAATTTTAATTCTAATGGTTTAGAAATCACGATTGCTATGATAATTGCCAATATGATTCTTGGAGTTGCTTGTGCAACTTCTTTCCATTTTTGGTCTCTTTTTTTTATGGTTGAAACGATAAATCGGTCTAAATTAAAAATCAACAATCCCCAAATGAGTCCAAAAATTACCGCAATAATATAATTATCAAAAACAGTGTACAAAGCATAGCTAGAAGCAATAAATGCCATTACAGCCGTAAAGAAAACAGTGGCGCCAATGCCGACATATTTGTTTTGTTCTCCATTAGAGCAATTAGAAATAATAGTGGTGTCTACACCAGAGCATATAAGAAAAAATCGTTTTAACATAGTAGTTGTTTTTTGTCAGTTCGAGTGAATTTATGAGGAACGAATAAATTTGTATCGAGAACCTTCGAAGTGACATTCGTATGCTATTAGAACGCTTGTTATGATAAAATGTTACACAAAAAAGCCATTCATTTGAGCGGCTTTTAAGTATTATTGTTTTTTTTGAGGCGGAGTTGGAGGTATGTTTTTAAAAATATCTTTTTCATACATTTGTTCAAATCAAAAATCAAACCAACAAAAATTTATAAAATGAAGAAAATACTATTCATAGTAAGTATCGTTCTAATAGCGTCTTGTGCTCCAAAGAAATTCAATCAAAAATGGTTAAAGGCTGAAGCACCAAATACGTTTAAAGCGCGTTTTGAAACCACCCAAGGTAATTTTGATATTGTTGCAAGAAGAGCTTGGTCTCCTAAAGGGGTTGACCGATTGTATCAATTGATTAAATATGGTTATTATGATGATGTTGCTATTTTTAGAGTGGTGCCAAATTTTGTAGCTCAATTCGGAATTCATAACGATAGTATTATCAATAAACGTTGGAGAGACAATAAGATTGATGACGAACCAGTACTTGCCAAAAACGAAGCAATGTCAATTTCATTTGCTAGAGGAGGTGCAAATACAAGGTCCAATCAATTGTATATCAATTTAAAAGACAACTATCGTTTAGATACCTATAAAGGACCTGGTGTTACAGGGTTTCCAGTAATTGCTAAAGTAATTGCAGGGAAAGAAAATATATTAAAATTTTATGATGGTTATGGTGCAGAACTAGGGAGAAAGCAAGACTCAATTGCAAAGTTTGGAAATACATATTTAAGAGAAAAATATCCAAAAGTAGATTATATAAAGAAAGCGTATTTTATAAAATAAAAACATGTTATTGTCTGTTCGAGCGGAGTCGAGAACTAATAATATAAAGAGACATTTCGACCCCCTCAATGTGACAATAAATAAAAAAAGCCGCTCATTTGAGCGGCTTTTTTATTATTTAAAATTTGCTAAATCAAATTCTTTTGGTGGAGTTTCATTACGTAAATGTGTAATAAAATAGTCCCAACGTTTTCTTGTCATGTAGTTTGTCATGTCTCCATATCCATGTCTTTGATTTGGAAATAAAATCATGTCAAAATCTTTATTCGCTTTAATCAATGCTTCAACCACTAACATGGTGTTAGAAGGTGGTACATTATTATCAATAGAACCATGAGTAATTAATAATTTACCCTTTAAGTTCCCTGCAATCAATTGGTTTGCTTGATTGTCATAATTTGTAGTTCCATCTCCTTTTCCTTCCATATTTCCTTCAACTAACAAACCTTGCCATTTTTCTCCCCAATCTGCTTCGTAGTTTCTATTATCGTGATTTCCAGCTCCAGAAACAGCAACATCATAAAAATCTGGATACGCAAAAAGGGCTCTTGTAGAAGCAAATCCACCACCAGAATGGCCCCAAATTCCAACGCGTTCTATATCCATTCCTTTGTATTGTTGTGCCAATTGTTTGATAGCAGCAATATTATCTGGAATTCCGTTATCTCCCATGTTTCCATAATAGAAATCGTGAAAAGATTTAGATCTACTAGGTGTTCCCATAGCATCAACAGCAACCACTACAAAACCTAATTCTGCTACTGCTTGAAAATCTCTCCATACGGGTCTAAATCCATAATTGCCAACACTTCCAGATTGTGGTCCAGGATATATATAATTTAAAACTGGATATTTTTCACTTTCATTATAATTGCTAGGCGTAAATAGTACGCCATATAAATCTGTTTTATTATCTCTTGCTTTTACATTAAATTCAATCGGGTCTTTATACCCTTGTGCTTTTAACTCAGAAATATCCGCAGTTTCTAAATCTACAATTTTATCACCATTTCTGTTTCTTAAAACAGATATTGGTGGAGTATCACTCATAGAATAGGTGTCTACAAAATAGTTCATATTTGGAGAAAAACTCACCGAATGTGTTCCTTTGTCTGGAGTTAAATTGGTCAATCCTTTTCCATCAAAACCTACTTTGTACAAATAATCATGATATGGATTTCCTTCTTCTTTTCCTCCAGCAGTAAAGAAAATTTCTCTAGAATTTTCATCTACATGTCTAATTTGTTTTACCAACCAGTTTCCAGTAGTAATTTGATTTTTTAGTTGTTTCGTATTCAAATCATATAAATAAATATGACCCCAATCTGTTTTTTCTGAATACCAAATAAACTCGTTTGAGTCAAATAAAACCCTCCAGTTTTCTGCTCTTACACCAGATTCATAATAGGTGTCAGTCACTTCTTTATGAATTGAACTCACTTTACCCGTTCTTGTATCTGCAATTTGTAAATGGGCCTCTTTATGGTCTCTAGAGCCAGAAACAAAGGCAAATTTTGATCCATCATTGCTCCATTGAGCATCTAATAAAGCACCACCACGACCAGCAATGTGGTCTGTAGTTGATCCTCTTTGGAAGTCTTTACCCATTTTTAAACGCACCATTTTTGGTCTTGCCCCTAAATGAATAATTACACGTTCTATAGTGAAAATAGTTTTATCTCCAGGCAATGGATGTTTCCATGCTTCTAATTTTGGGTGTCCTACATTGGTTGTTGTTAAATACATTTCGCCAACCCCACGAGCATCTTGTTGAAACGTTGCAATTTTATCTGAATTTGGAGACCATTTTAAAACAGCATTATCTCCTCTTGTCCAACCAGCATTGTTGGTTGCATAACCGTAATCTTCTTTTCCATCAAATGTTAACTGAGTTTTCTTATTGGTTGATAAATCTCTAACCCATAAATTGTAATCATCAATATAGGCAGCTAATTTTCCGTTTGGAGAAACATGCTCATTTCTAGTTGCTTTTCCGTAAGGCGATGTTGCTTTTGGAGCTTTATAATCCGTTAGGGTCGTTTTCTCTTTTGTGTTGGCGTTTACTGAAACATATTCAGTTCCGTTTTTTGTTGTTTTAGAATATACAAGCACGTCATCGCTAGTCCAATTTTGAGAATTAATTTGATTATGAACCATTCCGTACCAACTACGTTGCATATACTTGGTTGCATTTTTATATTCATCTGCCGTGCGTTGCTTCTTTTCTGTAGAAGTGGCACAAGCCATTAAAAGCAGTACTGTTAGAGATAACAGACTTGCTTTTTGAAGTAAATTTTTCATTGGTTGAGTTTTAATTAGTTTGTATAAAAGTATTTGATTTTACTGCTGTGTTGAGTTAAAAAACAGTTAATTATTTAGTTTTCAACTCGGTAAAGTATTTATAAAATAACGGAATGGTTTCGATTCCTTTTAGGTAATTGAAAATTCCGAAATGCTCATTTGGCGAATGAATGGCATCAGAATCTAATCCAAAGCCCATTAAAATAGTTTTGCTTTTCAATTCTTTTTCAAACAAGGCAACAATCGGAATAGATCCACCACTTCGTTGCGGAATTGGAGTTTTACCAAAAGTAGCTTCATAGGCTTTGCTTGCCGCTTGATAGCCAATATTGTCAATCGGAGTTACATATCCTTGTCCGCCATGATGCGGTTTTACTTCAACTGTAACTCCTGCTGGAGCAATACTTTCAAAATGCTTTTTAAACAATTCTGTAATTTCTTTCCAATCTTGATTTGGTACCAAACGCATCGAAATTTTTGCAAACGCTTTAGAAGCAATCACTGTTTTTGCGCCTTCACCAATATAGCCACCCCAAATTCCGTTTACATCCAATGTTGGTCGTATAGAATTGCGTTCGTTGGTAGAATAGCCTTTTTCACCATAAACAGCATCAATGTTTAAGGCTTTTTTATAATTGTCTAAAGAAAATGGCGCTTTTGCCATTTCTGCTCTTTCTTCTGCTGATAACTCTTCTACGTTATCATAAAACCCAGGGATTGTTATATGATTATTTTCATCATGCAATGAAGCAATCATTTTTGTCAACACATTGATTGGATTAGCAACCGCACCTCCATACAACCCAGAATGTAAATCTCTATTTGGTCCGGTTACTTCAACTTGCACATAACTCAAACCTCGCAATCCGGTTGTAATAGACGGAATGTCATTGGCAATCATACCCGTATCAGAAATTAAAATAACATCATTGGCTAATTTTTCTTGATTGCGTTCTACAAACCAACCTAAACTTTCTGAGCCAACTTCTTCTTCACCTTCAATCATAAATTTTACATTACAAGGTAAATTCCCTGTAGATGTCATGTATTCTAAAGCTTTTACATGCATAAACATTTGCCCTTTGTCATCACAAGCTCCACGCGCAAAAATGGCGCCTTCAGGGTGAATTTCTGTGGTTTTAATAACAGGTTCAAAAGGAGGAGAATCCCATAATTCAACTGGGTCTGCTGGTTGCACATCGTAATGTCCATAAACCAAAATAGTTGGTAAACTTGGGTCAATAATTTTTTCTCCATATACAATTGGGTAGCCTGGAGTTTCACAAATTTCTACATTGTCACATCCTGCTTTTTCTAGGAATCCTTTTACAGCTTCAGAAGTGTTTAGCACATCTTGATTGAATGCAGGATCTGCACTTACAGAAGGCATTTTAAGAATTTCTATTAATTCGTTGATGAAACGTGCCTTGTTTGAATCGATATAATTTTTAATGTTTTGCATGATTGTTTTTTGATGAAACCCAAAAATACTAAAAATTGTAAAGAACTTCTTTGCAATTTATTAGTAATGTTTATATTTGCACTCCTTTTGCAGGCGTGGTGGAATTGGTAGACACGCTAGACTTAGGATCTAGTGCCGCAAGGTGTGAGAGTTCGAGTCTCTCCGCCTGTACAAATTAAAACTTCATCTATTTGATTTTCAATTAGTTGAGGTTTTTTTGTTTTTAATTATGTACGATTTTTGTATTGCTAAGTAGTTTGGTTCTGTCGCATCTAATGTAAGGAAAAATCAAATTTTTTATATTTACAACAAAAAAGATGTTCAAAGGTCACTGTTTTCCTAAAGCAATCATATTACAAGCTGTTTACTTCAAATTAAGGTTTAGTCTTAGCTATAGAGATGTAGAAGAACTTTTATCTATCAGAGGAGTCAAAGTGGATCATGCTACTATTCAACGCTGGGTATTCAAATTCACACCCCTTGTAGAACAACAATTCAGAAAGAGAAAAAAATTAGTTGGAAAAAGGTGGAGACTAGATGAAACCTATATTAAGGTAAAGGGTGAGTGGAGATATTTATACAGAGCAGTTGATAAAGAAGGGGATACTGTAGACTTTTTGTTAACTAAAAGAAGACAACGTATATCTGCACAGAAATTTTTAATCAAAGCCATAGAGAATAATGTTAATCCAGAACTTATAAACATCGATAAGAGTGGGGCGAATAAAGCTGCGATAAAACTATACAATCGAAGAAACTATTCAAACATAAAAATAAGGCAATGCAAATACCTCAATAATATTGTAGAACAAGACCATCGAATGATAAAGTGGCGTATTATGCTAGGTCTAGGTTTTAAAGAATTTGAATCAGCAAAGAGAACCATATCAGGAATAGAAGTAGTTAGAATGATAAAGAAAAATCAACTGGTGAACCCTGAAAGTTCAACCTACAAATCATTTATATCATTAGCTTCTTAAAAAATTAAATTAGTTTAAAACTTGATGCTTAATTTTAGCAGATGCGACAGAACCGTAAATTTAGGAATTACTAACTAAAAAATTTATAGTATGTTGTAGGCAATTTTAATTGGAGCTTTAGCAGGTTTTCTTGCTGGTAAATTAATGAAAGGCGGAGGTTTCGGCTTTTTGATTAATATGATTTTAGGTATTGTTGGTGGTGCTGTTGGTGGATGGTTATTTGGAGTTCTTGGGATTTCAATAATGGATGGTATTGTTGGAGATTTAATTACAGGTGTAATTGGAGCAGCAGTGGTATTATTTGTAGCAGGTTTATTTAAAAAATAAATTATTAAAGATTTAACGAGAAGAGCTATTTTTTAATAGCTCTTTTTTTTATTTTTACAAAAAAGAAATTTAAAATGGAAATTAGAAATTATACAAACGAACAAGTACAAACCATTCAAGCTGCTTTTATGTCAAAAGTATATACTTGGATGTCTGGAGGATTAGCAATTACAGGTGTTATTGCCATGTGGGTTGCATCTACACCATCTTTAATTGAAGCAATTATAACAAATCAATTATTATTTTTTGGATTGATTATCGGAGAAATATTTTTGGTTGGTTATTTAATCTCGATGATTAAAAGAATGTCAGCCCAAACAGCAGGAATTATTTTTACTGGCTATGCCGCATTAAATGGATTGACATTATCCGTAGTGTTTTTAGCCTATACAAGTGCATCTATTGCAAGCACCTTTTTTGTAACTGCTGGTACCTTTGCCATCATGAGTATTTATGGCTATTACACTAAAAAAGATTTAACCTCTTGGGGTAATCTATTATTTATGGCGTTAATCGGAATTATCATCGCTTCTGTGGTGAACTTTTTTATGCAAAGTGAAATGATGTATTGGTTGATTACCTATGCAGGTGTTTTTATTTTTGTTGGATTAACAGCATACGATACTCAGAAAATTAAAAGAATGAGTGTTGCTTCTGAAGTTGGTTCTGAAGAAGAATCTAAAAGCACTATTGTTGGTGCCTTAATGTTGTACTTAGACTTTATCAACCTGTTTTTATTATTGCTAAGAATATTAGGTGATAGAAAATAAATCACTTTTTTATTACACAGCATAAAAAGAAATTCTTTTATATGTCTGTTCGAGCGCAGTCGAGAACTTATTTAGTTATTGACTTTTTAATTACATCTCGACTGCGCTCGATGAGACATTTCTTATTTTATACTGCTTTTTACAGTATCTTTGTGCATTATTTAAAGAGATATGCAGTTTAAAGATTTAGGACTTAACAAGCCCATTGTAAAAGCAATTACTGAACACGGATATGAACATCCAACCTTGGTGCAAGAACAGGCAATTCCGTTAGTTATTGACAAGAAAGATGTCATTGTTTCTGCGCAAACCGGAACTGGTAAAACTGCTGCGTTTGCATTGCCTATTTTACAACAACTTTTTGACAAACAAGATGCATCTAAAAAAGGGAAGAAAATTAGAGCATTGATTATTAGTCCGACAAGAGAGTTAGCATTACAAATAGAAGAAAATTTTACAATTTACAGCAAATACACCAACTTAAGAACGGGTATTGTTTTTGGAGGAATTTCTATTGAGCCTCAAAAAGACATGTTGCGAAAAGGAGTTGATATTTTAATTGCTACTCCTGGAAGGTTATTAGACTTACACAAACAAGATTTAGTAAACTTAGATTTTATAGAAACCTTAGTTTTAGATGAGGCTGATTTAATGTTAGACATGGGTTTTATTGATGATGTAAATAAAATTAATCGCTTGTGTCATCAACAAAAGCAAACTTTATTGTTCTCTGCTACCATGCCTTTTAAAGTGGTGGAGTTGGCAAAAACGATCTTAAAAGATTCTGTTAAAATTGAAGTAGCTCCAACATCTTCAACCGTAAAAGGGGTACATCAATTATTGTTTTATGTTCCAAAACCTAAAAAAATAGAATTGTTTTTACACTTACTTAGAAACTCTATAAAAGGGAGTGTCATTATTTTTAGAAGAACGAAATATGGTGTTGATAAATTAGAGAAAACCTTGTTAAGAATTGGCTATAAAGTTGATAGCATTCATGGTGATAAATCTCAAGATTTACGTCAATTAGCATTGCAAAAATTTAAAAACGGAGAAGTTTCTATTCTAATTGCAACCGATGTTGCAGCACGTGGAATTGATGTTGAAAATATTGATGCTGTTATTAATTTTGACATTTCGAATGTGCCAGAAACCTATGTGCATAGAATTGGTAGAACGGGTAGGGCAGGAAAAGAAGGTGCTGCATTTTCATTTTGTTCTGCAGATGAGAAAGACTATGTGATTGCCATTCAAAAATTAATCAACAAGCAATTGGATGTGATTGATGATCATCCATATCCATTAGATCCAAAAGCAAAACCAGAGGTACACAAATCTCCTGATGCCGGTAAGTATCGAAAAGGAAGAAAATCTGAAGCTTCTAAAAAGAAAAAGAAACGCTGGTATTAAGACATAAAAAAAGCTCCTCAGTTGAGGAGCTTTTTATATATAATTAGGTGAACTTAATTACTTCTTTTAGAAACAATGCCCCCTTTTTCACTGTCAACAGTAATTGTAAACTTAGCGTTTCCTTTTACAATCCAACGCACTTTAACCACATCATTACCAGGAATATTTTTCACTCTCATTTTAGCTGGATTTATCTTTTGTTCTTCAGTTACATTAAAATCATCATCTGTAACCAACATTCCTGCAACAACATTCGCCCCAGAAATACTCACATAGTCTGGTCTTGTAATGTTGTATTTTAAATCTTGACTTGCATGAGTTGGCATTAAACGATCATTCTTGATAGTAACAGTAACTTCTTTTAATCCACCACTTAATTTCTTTTCAGCAATGTCTGCAATCGATAAATTAGGCATGTGATAGGCATGATAAAAAGTAAAAGCCATATTTCTGTGTGCTTCTTCCTCTAGCATAAAACCTGGAGTTGCTCTACCAAAATTCTTTTTAAAACCACCAATTTCTATTTTTCCGTATGTTGGATGATCAAATTCTTTCCAAGGAGTAAAAGCATCACCCATTAATAATTCTTTGTCAAAATCATAGGTTTGGTTTCTGCCTCCGCCATTCTTTTTATAGTAGGCAAAAGAGGTAAATATTTCATTAGTAAAAGTGTAAATTCCTCTACTTCCATAGAACCAATCTAGCTCACCGCCAAACACAGAATATAAATCTTTATACACCGTTAAATAACGATAACCTGGTAGCATTTTTTCTCCTTTCTTACCGATGGCATCGTAGATACGAATATCGGCTCTGTTATAAGTTGCAAGGTCTTCTTGAGCACCAGGTCCACGTAAAATCATTCCCCCAGAGTTATGAAAACTTTGAGCACCTGCAATATTTGGATGTGCTAACACAAAGTCTGCAACCGCTCTGGTTTCTGGCAAAGAAAACGGGTGTTTGTATGCGCCACGTTGCACATAATCTGGCTGCCATTTCCAACCCCAATCTCTGTTTGGATCATAATAACCATGGGTGTCTTCATTTATTCTTCCATCTCCATCATTGTCTATTCCCTCGTTGCCTAAATATTCGTAACGCTGTGTAGTAACGATATCATCTGGACCAATAAGAATCATTTTTCTAGGATCTTGCGGGTCAACGATATAGTTTCCGTGTGCACTTTTTCTTCGCATTCTTGTAATCGAACCATCACCATTGATATCATCATAACCATCTTCATCAAACTTACCATCTCTGTCATCATCAAGAGCAATCATACCAGATCTTGGACTACTTCCCGTGTTTGGCTCTTTCATAAAATCATTTCTCGCATCTGGATTGATGGTAGGTACAATATAAAACACACGATCGTTTAACATGTTGGTAATGTACTCGTTATTGTTAAAATTTTCTGTAAGATACCATGCGGTATACATACAAATCTCTCCCCCTTGAATTTCATTGGAATGAATGTTTCCATCCACATAAAAGGCAGGTTTTCTATCTGCATTTCCTTTCTTATAATTTGTAATTGCAAGCATCCAAATGTCTTTACCCAAGGCAGATTTACCAATAGATTGTCTCTTTACTAAATTTGGATGTGCATCTGCTATTTTTTTACCTAAAGCAGCCAGTCCTTCTGAAGTATAATATCTGTTAAAAGAAATTTGAACTTTAGGATTGTGAGGTGATCCTGCCGCTCTAAAAATTTCAGTACTATTTTGTGCACCAATTGCTAATGGAAATAAAAATACTAGCAACAATGATTTGAATATATTTTTGTTGATTTTCATGTTTTCTAATTTTTTATTTTAATTTAACTGTTGCTGTATCAATACCTGTATGCGAAGTACCTGCTTCAATGGTAACGTTTCCTTTTCCCTTAATTAACCAAGAAAATTTTTGACTGGTATCACCATCAATACTATCCACCAATGTAATTTCTCTTCCACTAATAATTTGTTGATTTTTAGTGAGCTTCAATGCAACTTTAATTTTACGAAGCCATCTAGATTTTTTTCCCATTTCTGTATGAGTTGGTAATAAACCTTGATTGTGTATATCTACAGAAATTCTAGTTATATCATTTCCTACTGCTTCAGAAGTAAGATTTTGAAGCGCAATGCTTGGCTGTATTTTTGCCAATTCAAGAATAAAATCTGTATGTTTTTTACTGATATCTGCAACCATATTATAAGGAGGGTTTATCATTTTGTAAGGTGGAATTCCGCCAACTTCTACTTTCTGATTTGGAAAATCGGGATGGTTGATTGGTTTCCAGTCTACAAAAGCATTGCTAATGTTTTCTTGTTTAGCCCAATTTAAATAATTTATAGAGCTGTTTTTTGCTGATTTTTTATCAGCGTCTTTTACTTTTGGAACCCACCAACCTGGAGTTGACAAGG
Source organism: uncultured Polaribacter sp. (assembly GCA_943788865.1). GTDB lineage: Bacteria > Bacteroidota > Bacteroidia > Flavobacteriales > Flavobacteriaceae > Polaribacter. Next base: position 607,098 of record CALSRX010000004.1, read on the forward strand.
CTAACTTACCAAAATGAAAATAAGACCATTGAAAGAAATCACCACCTTTTCCAGTAGAAACAGGTGCGTCTTTAGTACCAGTGATTTTGTTGTACTTGTCAGAAATAAATTTGTTTAAAGCAGCGTCCTCTTTTAAAATGCTAGATACAACTCTCTTTTTTGCTCCAGCAGCATTGTATTTTAATGGAGTAGAAAGATTGTTTTCTGGGCCTAATGTAACAATTGTAAAGATGTTCCATTGTTCGTATAAATAATCTAACAAAGCTCTGTTTTCTTTTTCAGAAACTGGATGTTCTCCAGCGCCCGGTTTGAAATAAGGATACTTATAACTAAAGTTTTTGTTGAATAAAATTCCGCCTTTACCATCTTCATTAAAGTTCCCGTCTTTATCATTATCAATTCCTTCTGTTAAGAACTTAAATTTTCCAACTTCGCCTTTATTTTTGTTTGCTTTAACGAGAATTCTGTTGTCATCTTTATGTAATATATAATCTCCTGTTGGATCTTCAATTTTCATAAATGTAATTAAACCATCATTGTTTAAATCATCAAAAGGATCTTCGTTAAATTCGCCATCTCTATCATCATCTGTGCTTTTTGCATTTCCATTGTTCCCATGTTTTAATGCAGAGAAGTGATTTTCTGTGGCATTTGGACTCATGTTAGGGAAAATGTAAAATGTCGTTTTCTCTAAAACATCCGCATGATTTTTTAAAATATTTTCTGCAATTTGAAGTGCCATTTCGGGGCCTAAAATATGCATGCCATCAACACCACTTACAATGGCAATTGCTGGTTTGTTTTTAGCATCTCCTTTAGATAAAGTCAATGTCCAAATTTTATGTCCACCAACTGTTGTTGTTAGTGTTTCTAATTTCGAATTGGATACATTTTGACTTTGTAATGTTTTAAGTCTTTGAGAGAATTTGCTATAATTACTGTAATCGGTTTGTGCCGAAATCTGAACTGTAGTAAAGCAAAAAAGCAGCCCAGAAAAAAGGGCAATTGCTTGTTTTTTGTAGAACATAATAACGTTTGGTTAAATTAACTAAAATGAATTAGCTTTAAAGATATAGAATTCTCTATACAAACCTATTTGTTGTTCTATGAAGTTAGAAATATTAAGCTTTTTTTAACGTTTACTTTTTTAAAACAATTTCTTCAAAATCTTCCGTTTTGTCTAGAGAGGAAAATAAGTTTTTAAATTTTTCTGAAGGTGTAGCCAGTTTTCTTTTGTGTAAATCTATCCATGCACCATACACATTTACTTGTGCGGCTAATTTATCAGCTTCATTAAAGAGTTGATGCTGTAGTTTCCATCGTTCTAATTTATTTGAGAGTGCTTTTAAAGTAAGATTTACAGTAATGTCTTCACCCATATGAATTTCTTTGTAAAAAGAAGTTTCTTCTTTAAATAAAATGGGGCCTAAGTTTTCTTTTGCAAAATCCTCAATAGACATTCCTTGTTCTTTAAAGTAACGAACTCTAACCTCTGCTGCATAATCGTTATATGCAGTATGTCGCATATGTCTATTTGCATCAAAATCTGCCCATTTTGTTTTAAATGTCACGTTGAATTTCATAAAAGTGAAATCTTAATTTTTAACTATTTGATTCAGATTTCTCATTTTCAATTCACTCAACACATTTAAAGCTTCATTAATATAAATGTCTTTCGCTAAATTTTGGTGCCAAGCAGTTCTTTTATCTCCATCTATAACATCATTTTTTATTAAAGGAAGCTCACTTTGTGGCGATGTAAACTTTAAATCTGAATCAAACTTAAATACTGATTTAAATTGTTCTCCTTCCTTTTGATGTTTTTTAGCTTCTTTGGTAAATTGTTTAAAGTTCAAAGAATAGGTAGTATCATCTTGCCCTTTCTTTAACCATTTTGCATACTCATTGATTAAAGAGAAATTAGGGTTTTGCATAATTCTCTCTTTGCTTTTATTTACAACATCACTAAAGTTTTCATACGAATTTACAGGAGTATAATTCGCTTTCGGAACTTTATCCCAAGCTAATGCACCATCTAAATCTCTCTCTCCAAATTTCATATAACTATATCTATCTGGCATAGCAATATCAGAGTATACACCTTCAATTTGTGTAGAACCACCATTAACTCTATAGAATTTTTGAATGGTCATTTTTAAGAAACCTAAGTCTTCTTTGTAATCTGGATAAAATTGATTGATGGGTAAAATATTCTGAACAGTTCCTTTACCATAGGTTTGATTTCCTCCGATAATAACGGCTCTGTTATAGTCTTGCATGGCTGCAGCAAAAATTTCTGAAGCAGAAGCAGATAATTCATTTACTAAAACTACTAAAGGACCATTCCATTGTATTTTAGGATCTTTGTCATCCTGAACTCTTGCTTTTTCCCCTCTATATTTTACCTGAACAACAGGCCCTTCGCTAATAAATAAACCAGCAATTTCAATCGCTGTTTTTAATGAGCCACCACCATTGTTTCTTAAATCGATTAGTAAGCCTTCTACATTTTCCTTTTTCAGATTTGCAATTTCTTTCTCCATGTCTTTTGCAGAATCTCTAAAGTTTTTATCACTAAAATCTATGTAAAATTTTGGTAAGTTGATAACACCAAATTTTTTACCATTTTTTTGAACCACACTAGATTTCACAAAAGTTTCATCTAGGTTTACAATATCTCTTATAATAGAAATTACACGAATAGAATTGTCTAATTTTTTCTTAACAGTTAATCGAACTTCTGTGCCTTTTTTCCCTTTGATAAATTTAATGGCATCATCTAAACGCATACCAACAATATCTAGAGGTTCTTCATCTGCTTGAGCAACCTTTAAAATGATGTCACCTTCTTCCAATTCACCTTGTTTCCATGCTGGTCCGCCAGAAACAACTTCAAAAATGTGTGTATAAATTCCTTTTTTTTGTAATCGAGCACCAATTCCTTCAATTTTACCAGACATGTCAACATCAAAACGCTCTTTGACACTTGGAGCCATATATGTAGAATGAGGATCAAATCCACTAATAACACTATTTAAAAAGGTAGAAAACCAATCAGAATTTTCCAATTCTTCTATACGGATGTACAATTCATCCATATTTTTCAACACTTCTTTTCTTGCGGCTGCTTCTAATGTTTCAAAAGATGATTTTTTAAAATCCTTATTGTCTTTTGCTTTTTCTGTTTCTAAATCTTGTTTTTCTTGAATTCTACCGAGTGTATTTAGCTTCAATTGTTTTCTCCAATTGTCAATCAATTCGTTTTCGTTTTTTGGAAAAGGAGCTTTTTCGTAATCAATATTAATCGATTCTCTTTTATTAAAATTAAAAGGTTGTGCTAAAATTTCTCCATAATATTTTTTTGCAGATTTTATTTTTTCTGTAAATCGGCTATAAACCAAATTATAAAAAGTTAAATCTGATTTTTTAAGTTGATTGTCTATTAAATATTTAAACCTAGAAAAATCATTGATATCTTCTTGTGTGAAATATCTTTTAGAAGGATCTAAGCCTTCGGTAAAACTCTTAAAAACGTGTTCAGAAAAATCATCATCTAAATCTTTAGGTAAATAATGACCATTGGTAAGCATGTAATTAATTACAGAAATTAAAACTTTGTCTTTGTCGGGATCATTTTTTACTGGATTAGTAGTAAAACTTGTTAGCACTATAAAAAATGCTACAAACGGAATGATAAATTTATATACTCTCTTCATGTTTTTCTTTATTGTCTTTTAAATTTCTTAATCTGCAAACTACTAAAATTATACCAAAGTTATTGATAAACCTAATTCGTTTTTTTCTTATAGGTACCTCTAAAAACTTCTTTTACAACGTTGTTGTTTTTGTCTTTTAACTCCCATAATTGTTGAACAGTTCCATCTAAATGATCTGTCCAGGTAATTTGATTATAAAAAGCACCCTTTTTACCGGTTACCAAAGCACTTTTTAAAATCATTTTATTATTTATTTTCTTCCCTTTTAGTTCTAAGGAACCTTCAGTATTATCAATCCAAAGTTGATTCCAGCTTTTATCTTGAGCATTGTAGTAATTATAACTAGTTCCAAGACTTGGTCCAGGGGTGCTAGCCCAGTTTTCTTGAATTGCGAAAGCATTTGGCATTTTTACAACTCTATTGGTTCCAATTAATTTATTTTTCACATCAAATACTTCCCAATTTCCGAGCCAAAAATCAAATTGTTTGTATTCTTTAGAAGAACAAGGTGCCTGTTTTGAGTTTTGTGAATGTATATTTAAAGATGAAATAAGAATACTTGCAGTAAATAATAATGCGCCAATTTTATTCATTCTAGATGTAATTTAACGAGTACAATGTTACTTAAAAAACCAACGCTATTCTGTTTACAAAATGTTAAAAACGGATCCTGTAAAAGAAAGTAAATTTATGGTACATTTGTTACTATTAAAAATATAGATATGAAAAAAAGACCTTTAATTTTAGTTACAAATGATGATGGAATAACAGCTCCTGGAATTCGAACTTTAATAGAAGTGATGAATGAAATTGGAGATGTTTTTGTAGTTGCACCCGATAGTCCGCAAAGCGGAATGGGGCATGCAATTACAGTAGATAGCGTTTTGCATTGTAATTCTATTACAGTAGATGAGGGACCGCAAATTGAATACAGTTGTTCTGGAACACCAGCAGATTGCGTAAAAATGGCAGTAAATAATATTCTAAATAGAAAGCCAGATTTATGTGTTTCTGGAATTAATCACGGATCAAATTCATCGATTAATGTTATTTACTCAGGCACTATGAGTGCTGCTGTAGAGGCAGGAATTGAAGGTGTTCCTGCAATAGGTTTTTCATTGTTAGATTTTAATTGGCATGCAGATTTTAAAGCTTCAAAAAAATATGTAAAAGAGATTGCGTTAAGTGTTTTAAAAAATGGACTTTCTGAAGGCACCGTTTTAAATGTGAATATTCCGAAATTACCAGAAAACGAAATTAAAGGAATTAAAATTTGCAGACAGGCTAACGGAAACTGGCAAGAAAATTTTGACAAAAGAACGAGTCCAAATGGAAAAGAATATTATTGGTTATCGGGTGAGTTTGTTTGTAAAGATAAAGGAGAAGATACAGACATTTGGGCATTAAATAATGGATATGTTTCTGTGGTGCCTGTTCAGTTTGACATGACTGCACATCACATGATACAAAAATTAAATTCATGGGATTTATAAAAAAAGAATTTCTAATTGGAGTTTTAGTGTCTGTATTTGCAGCACTCTCAGCTCTTTTTATCTATATCGAATTTTTCTCAATATTTAATTTTCAAGAAACGCTAAATGCAATAAATGAAAAAGACTTAATTGGTAAAATAGTAACCTTGGCAGCTGTTCCAAATTTATTCGTATTCTTTATCTACATAAAAAAGAAACAAGATTATAGAGCAAGAGGTGTTTTATTTACAACAATTTTGATTGCATTTACTACCTTTGTTATAAAGTTGTTTTAGACACAATTCTTAATAAATAGAATGAAATACTACATTATTGCCGGAGAAGCATCAGGAGATTTACACGGTTCTAACTTAATAAAAGCATTGTTTACTCAAGATGAAAATGCAAATATTAGATGTTGGGGTGGAGATTTAATGGAAAATGCTGGAGCAACGTTGGTAAAACATTATAAAGAATTGGCTTTTATGGGTTTTGTAGAAGTGCTTGCAAACATTCCTACCATATTTAAAAATATCGCCTTTTGTAAAAAAGATATTGAAGATTTTCAACCAGATGTAATTGTGTTTATTGATTATTCTGGTTTTAATCTACGAATTGCAAAATGGGCAAAACAACAAGGGTTTAGAACTAATTACTATATTTCTCCACAAGTTTGGGCATCAAGATCTAGTAGAGTAGAAAAGATCAAGAGAGATGTAGATATGATGAATGTAATTCTGCCTTTTGAAAAAGAGTTTTATGCTAAGCATAATTACGAGGTTAATTTTGTTGGTCATCCTTTAATTGATGCCATAGCAGATAGACAACAAGTAGATGTAACTACTTTTAGAAAAGAAAACAATTTAGGAAATAAAAAAATTATTGCCTTATTACCTGGAAGTAGAAAGCAAGAAATTATAAAAATGTTATCTGTAATGCTTTCTGTAGTTGATGATTTTAAAGACTATCAATTTGTAATTGCCGGTGCTCCGAGTCAAGATTTTTCTTTTTATCAGCAGTTCATAAAAACGGATAATGTGCAGTTTATCAACAATAAAACCTACGATTTATTAAGCGTTTCATTTGCGGCTTTGGTAACTTCTGGAACTGCAACTTTAGAAACAGCATTGTTTAAAGTGCCGCAAGTTGTGTGTTATAAAGGAAGTGCCATTACATATGCCATTGCCAAACGAATTATTACCTTAAAATTTATTTCGTTGGTTAATTTAATTATGGATAGAGAAGTGGTCACTGAATTAATTCAGAGCGATTTTAACACAAAAACACTAACCAAAGAATTGACTAAAATTTTAGATGAATCTCATCGAGAAAAAGTATTTTTAGAGTATTACGAACTAGAGAAAATCTTGGGAGGAAAAGGAGCTTCGGCAGAATCAGCAAGATTAATTATAGAAGGAATAACAGAATAATTTATTTTTTTAGTAACTTTATCATGCTATGAAGAAGTTGCTAAATTATTTACCAACTCATTTTACTGTATGCCTAATTGTAGGAATTGTATTACAATTTCACTACACATTATGGTGCATTTCTTTTGCGCAATCTATTGTTGCTTTAAGTTTTTTGTTTTCATTGATTTTTGCTTTGAAGCTTTATCATAAAAAACTTTTTTTTACCATTACATCTTGGTTTTTATTCGTTTTCATAGGAATGTTTATGGTGTTTTTGCAAAACGACTCAAACAAACAAAATTACTATACGAAACAGTATTCTGCTGACTCATTAATCACTTTTAAAGTAGATAAGATTCTTAAAAGCAACATGTATTATGATACATATTTTGGAGTTGTTATTAAAGTCGGAAATCAATCAACAAGCGGGAGAATTTTAGTAAATGTTCAAAAAGATAGTGTGCAGTCAACGGCTACTATTGGTTCCGTTTTTTTGTTTAAAACAGAACTGAATGAAGTTCAAAATCCTTTAAATCCCTATCAATTTAATTATAAAAAGTATCTCGAAAAACAAGGAGTTTACCATCAGGTTTTTCTAAGAAACACGGCTTTCCTTGTCAAAGAACCCAAGGAGAATTCAATTTATACAATTGCAGAAAGTATCCGAAACAAAGTAGAAAATGCATTGATACAAAACGGATTTAAAGGAGAGGAACTCGCAGTTATAAAAGCATTGATTTTAGGACAAAGAAAAGAGGTTTCTAAAGAATTATTAGAAGAGTATGCCAATGCTGGTGCGATTCATATTTTGGCTGTATCTGGCTTGCATGTCGGAATTATCTTATTGATTTTATCTTTTATTTTAAAACCATTAGAGCAGTATAAAAATGGTAAAATCATAAAAACAATTTTAGTTGTTTTATTGTTGTGGCTTTTCGCAATCATTGCCGGTTTATCAGCATCGGCTGTTAGAGCTGTAACAATGTTTACTGCTGTTGCAATCGGAATGACATTTAAAAGAAAAACTTTTGTACAGCACACATTAATCACATCTATGTTTGTGTTACTACTCTGTAAACCAATGTTTTTGTTTGATGTTGGTTTTCAATTGAGCTATTTAGCGGTTTTTAGTATTGTAACCATTCAACCTAAACTCTATAAATTATGGAGTCCAAATTGGTTTTTAACAAATAAGCTTTGGCAGTTGTTTACAGTTTCTATTGCTGCTCAATTAGGTATTTTACCCTTAAGTTTATTTTATTTCCATCAATTTCCAGGATTGTTTATGTTGTCTAACTTGGTCATTATTCCTTTTATTGGAATTATATTAATGCTTGGAATTTTAGTGATACTTCTATCATTATTTCATCTTTTGCCAGTTTTTCTAGCTGATACCTATATGTTTGTAATTTCTTTAATGAACCAGTTTGTTAGTTGGATTTCTATTCAAGAATCCTTTTTAATAAAGGAGATATCGTTTTCTTTTTCACTGCTTTTAATTTCTTATGCTTGTCTTTTTTTTGGAATTCTTTCTTTTAAAAGAAAAACCTTTCAATCTATTCTAGCCTTTTTAATACTGCTTATTGTCTTTCAATCAACTATTTTATTTGAAAAACAACAGGTACAAACAACATCAGAGTTTATTATTTTCAATAGAAATAGGCAAACCATCATAGGTGAAAACAACCACGGGAATTTAAAAATACACCACGATTTAGATTCGTTGAGCATTAAAAATTTAGGGCTGATTAAAGAGTATAAAGTTGGTAAAAATGTAAGAAAAGTCCAGTTTAAGAAGCAGCTTTTAAATACCTACCAATTTAAAAATAATACATTTATTTTAGTAGATAGTTTAGGTGTTTATCAGTTGGGAAATAAATTGAAACCAATTGTTGTGTTAAGGCAATCACCAAAAATAAATTTAGAACGATTGATTAACGTTTTGCAACCAAAACAAATTATTGCAGATGCTTCTAACTATAAAATTAGGGTTGTGAATTGGAAATTTATTTGTGATAAAAAGGGTGTTTCGTTTTATTATACAGGTGAAAAAGGGGCAATTCTATTTAAGTGATTTATAATTTGATATTGCTTTTGAAGTTTCTCACAAAATCTTCCCATTTTTCTTCTTTTTTCTTTTTTTCAATAAAAAAAGCTAAAACCATTTCCATTTTTTTTGCAGGTAAATAACCAGGAATTCGATCTAATAATTGTTCTTCTTTGTTTAAAATGATGGTAGTTGGGTAACTTAACTTTCCGTTTAAAAGAGCGGCACTCAATTCGTGGTATTTTGTTCTACCTTGTTGCGAAAATTTAAAAGTATAGTCTTTATAAGTAATTGGTTTTTTCCCCTCTCCATTTAATTTTATAGCATGGTAATTATCATTCACATACTTCGCAATTATTGGGTTTGTATACGTTTCGTTATACATTTTTTTACACCAGCCACACCAATCTGTATAAATTGAAATAAGTAAAGGTTTAGGGTTTGTTTTATTAGCTTCAATTGCTTTTTCAAAAGAAAGCCAATTAACTTTTTCTTGAGCGTTTGTGTTTAATGCAAAAGCAATAATTAATAAAGCAATAATTTTTTTCATATGCTATCTGTCGAAATCTAATTCACAAAATTACAAATTTAAAAACCTCATAAGTTGTTTATGAGGTTTTTAAAGTGTTTTTTAATGTACGTTACCCATTAATTTTTTCATTAATGGAGAAAATATTAAGACTACCAACCCAGCTCCTAATGCATAAGTTGCAATCAAGGCAAATCCATCTGTATAAACTTCTAAGGTGTCTAATCCACCTACATTTGCATCTGTGCTTTCAATAGCAAGTTGTTTACCAATAAATCCAACTATTTGAAATGCATAAGCAGAAGATAAGAACCAAATTCCCATCATAAAAGCTACAATTTTTTTCGGTGATAAATCAGTAATTTTTGATAGCCCTACAGGAGACATAAATAATTCTCCAATAGAAATGATAAAATACATGATTAGTAAATATGCAAATGGTACCATTCCGTTTTCATCTGCACTTCCTTTACTTAAAGATAAAATATAGAAACTTAGACCAGCTAAAACTAAACCTAAACCAAATTTATAAGGTGTTCTTGGGTTTAAATTCTTTTTAGATAGATATGCCCATAATAATGAAATAGGAATTGCTAAGATGATAATAAACATTGAGTTTAAAGAGTTGGTCTGAGCCGCTGTCATAATGCCTTCTAAAGAAACATTTCTAGATGCAAATAAGGTAATTACACTTCCAGATAATTCATGGAATCCCCAGAACATGGTCATGAAAAATGTAATTAACACAGCCATAAATAATTTTTTACGCTCTTCTAATGTAGCTTTCATCATAATGTTTCCTAAGTACAATATAACTCCAACCCCAATTAATTTAAAAATCAATCCTACAATTGTTTCATCTCCCAAAAATGATTCTCCTCCAGCAATAGCTTTGTAAGAAGATAAAACATAGGCAATTAATGGAACACATAATATAGAAACTATAGGAATAAATGTCTTTTGAGGGATTCCAAATGTTTTCTTCTCATAAATTTCTTTATTTGGAGGTAATCCTCTATCTCCAAAAACATTTTTCTTAATTCCGCTCCAGAAGAAAATCAACCCAGTTAACATTCCAACTCCTGCCAATCCAAAACCATAATGATAACCATAAGTAACAGCTAGCCATCCACACAATAATGGTGCAACCCATCCTCCAATATTAATTCCCATATAAAAAATGGTAAAACCAGAATCTTTTCTTACATCTCCATCTTTATATAAAGTACCTACAAATGTTGAAATATTGGGTTTAAAAAACCCATTTCCTACAATGATAAATGACAAGGCTAAAAAGAATGCAATATCATTTTCAATAGCAAGTACAAAATGCCCGATAGCCATTAAAACACCACCTAAGAAAATAGAGCTACGAAGGCCTAATATTTTATCTGATATTTGCCCACCGATTACAGTAGAAGCATAAACCATTGAACCATAAGAAGCATACACTACAGCTGTTGCTGTATCTCGTTCTACAAGTGCCTTAAAAATTTCTTGAACCATATAAAGCGTTAATAACGCTCTCATTCCATAGAAACTAAAACGTTCCCATAGTTCTGCAAAGAATAAATAAAATAATCCTTTTGGGTGCCCGAACAGTTGTTGTTCTTCTTGGTTTACAATTGAATCTGCCATAATTATTTGTGTAATTTTAGTTGTTTTTTATTGTTGTTATTTCAGATTTTGAAATAAAGTTTTTAATAAAATCTTGCCAAGTTTACGGAAAAATCATCAAAAATCAAGTCAAAAAAATCAGAAATATCGAATATTAAGTTGATTTTCATTCCATTCATTTATCTTTGTGGCTCTTAAAAAGAATGATTCAATGTCGAAAATTATTTCAGGATTTTCTAAACTCACCAAGCAAGAAAAGATAGATTGGTTGTCTAAAAATTATTTTAGCTCTCAACCAGAAATTATTCAAACGCTAAAGCAGTATTGGAATACTGATGAAAAATTGCAGCAATTACACGATGATTTTATTGAAAACACCATATCAAATTTTTACTTACCCTATGGTGTAGCACCCAACTTTGTAATTAACGGAAATCATTATGTGATTCCGATGGTGGTTGAAGAAAGTTCTGTGGTTGCAGCCGCTTCTTTAGTAGCTAAATTTTGGTCTACTCGTGGAGGTTTTAAGACTGAAGTAATTTCCACTACAAAAATAGGGCAAGTACATTTTATGTTTCAAGGAAATGCCGATGATTTAAAAGGGTATTTCAATCAACAAAAAGAAAATTTATTTAAAGCAACTGCTTCCATCACTAAAAATATGGAAAAACGAGGTGGAGGAATTCTAGATATCAAATTAGTTGATAAAACTGATAAATTGGATAATTATTATCAACTGCTTGTAACGTTTGAAACCAAAGATTCTATGGGTGCAAACTTTATCAATTCTTGTTTAGAAGCCATTGCAAAAGCATTTAGAAAAGAGGGGATAGAAATTGTGATGAGCATTTTGTCTAATTACGTTCCTAATTGTTTGGTAAGAGCAGAAGTATCTTGTAAAATAGAAGAACTAGGAGGTGAAAACCCACAACATTTTGCTGAAAAGTTTCAGCAAGCGGTTCAGATTGCAGAAATAGAACCTTATAGAGCGGTTACGCATAATAAGGGAATTATGAACGGAATTGATGCTGTTGTGTTGGCAACTGGAAATGATTTTAGAGCTATTGAAGCTGGAGCACACGCATACGCCAGCAGAAATGGAAGTTATAGCAGTTTAACACATTGCGAAATTAAAAATGGGGTGTTTAGGTTTTGGATAGAGATTCCCTTGGCTATAGGAACTGTTGGCGGATTGACAGCATTGCATCCAATGGCAAAATTATCGTTGGATATGTTGCAAAACCCGTCTGCACCAGAATTAATGCAAATTATAGCAACTGCAGGTTTGGCTCAAAATTTTGCTGCATTAAGAGCGTTGACAACAAGCGGAATTCAAGAAGGACATATGAAAATGCATTTGATGAATATTTTAAATCAGTTGCAAGCAAACAGAGAAGAAAAAGAATTGATGGTAGCTTATTTTAAAGATAAAACCGTTTCTCACAGTGCTGTTGTAGAAAAATTTAATGAACTAAGAAAATAAATTGGGAATGACAAAAAAATGAAAAGGTTTTACTCAAACGGAAAATTATTACTAACTGGAGAATATGTTGTTCTAGACGGAGCTACATCGTTGGCTGTTCCTACAAAATTTGGACAAGATTTAACCATTGAACCTATTCAAGAACCAGAATTAGTTTGGGGAAGTTTTACCAACACTGAAGAATGTTGGTTTGAGGCTATTTTTGATTTACCAAAATTGCGTTTAAAAAACGCAACCTTTAACTCTAGTAAAGAAGGAAATGCAGAATTTATTGCAGAAACCTTACAGAATATTTTAAATGCAGCAAGAAAATTAAATCCAGATTTTTTACAAACTGAATCAGGTTTTATTATAAAAACAAACCTAACTTTTCCTCAAAACTGGGGATTGGGAAGTTCATCTACACTTATTAATAATATTGCGTCTTGGGCAAAAGTTGATGCCTATAAATTATTATGGAATGCTTTTTCTGGAAGTGGCTATGACATTGCCTGTGCACAACATAATTTGCCAATTTTTTATCAATTAGAAAATCAACATCCTATTGTAAAGCAAGTGGATTTCAATCCTAATTTTAAAAATGAATTGTTTTTTGTGCACTTGAATAAGAAGCAGAATAGTAGAGAAGGCATTCAGAGGTATAAAGAATATCAATCAAAAAAAACCAACGATTCCGCTAGAGATGATATTAAAGAAATTTCAACCCTTTCAGAAGAATTTGTAAAAGCAACTTCATCAAAAGAATTGGAGAAAATTATTTTAGAACATGAAAAAATCATTGCTTCAATAATTCAATTACAACCAGTTAAAAAGGAATTATTTTCTGATTATTTTGGAGCCGTAAAAAGCTTAGGTGCTTGGGGCGGAGATTTTGTCTTGGTAACAGGAAATGAAGATACACCCAGTTATTTTAAGCAAAAAGGGTTTGAAACTGTACTTTCGTATGAAGAAATGATTTTATAATATATTGAAAAGGTCTCGACTGTGCTCGACCAAACAATCACTTTTTAAAATGTCTCCTCGAGCATTATTGAGAAAAGAATATATTTCTTTTCGAAGATAGAAAGCCTAGCTTTTGAGAGGGAATCTAACAAAGATTAAAAACATGAACAAAATAATCATCATTGGTGGAGGAGCAGCTGGTTTTTTTACAGCAATCAATGCCAAAGAACAAAATCCCAATTTAGACATTACCATTCTTGAAAAAGGAAATGATGTTTTACAAAAAGTGAAGATTTCGGGTGGCGGACGTTGTAATGTTACGCATGCGTGTTTTGAACCCAAAGAATTGGTCAAATTCTATCCGAGAGGAGAAAAAGAATTGCTTGGTCCTTTTCATACCTTTATGACTGGTGATACCTTTGAGTGGTTTGATGATCGTGGTGTTCCGTTGAAAATTGAAGATGATAACCGCGTTTTTCCAGAAGCAAATACATCGCAGGCAATCATAGATTGTTTTCAAAATGGGGTAGACAAACTCGGGATTAAAGTGTTGAAAAATCACGGAGTCAATTCGGTTTCTAAAAAAGACAATCAATGGATTGTTGCTACAAAAAATGAAAATTTTATTGCTGATAAATTAGTGATTGCTGCTGGAAGTAGTAATAAGATTTGGGAATTGGTAAAAACGCTAGATCATACTATTGTAGAGCCAGTTCCATCCTTGTTTACTTTTAATATCAAAGACAAACGGATTATTGATTTACTCGGAATCTCTGTTTCGAATGCAACAGTGAATATTGTGGGGACAAAATTAGAATCATCAGGACCTTTATTAATTACTCATTGGGGAATGAGCGGTCCAGCAGTATTAAAACTATCTGCTTTTGGAGCACGAATTTTAGCCGATAAAGATTATCAATACAATGTGCAAGTAAATTGGGTGTCTAGACCTACAGATAAAGTGTTGAATGTGCTACTCAACTTAAAAAAGAAAGAACCCAAAAAAACAGTGATTTTAAAATCTCAGTTTTCTGAAATTCCAAAAAGATTGTGGGAGCGTTTGGTCTTGGCTTCTGACATTACAGAAACGCAAAAATGGGCGGACTTGAGTAATCTTCATTTAGAAAAATTAGCCAACCAATTGACCAAAGGAGTATTTAATGCAAACGGAAAAAGTACGTTTAAAGAAGAGTTTGTAACTGCAGGCGGAATCGATTTAAAAGAGATTAATTTTAAACGTTTTGAAAGTAGAAAACACGAGAATTTATTTTTTGTTGGAGAAATCTTAAATATAGACGCGGTAACTGGCGGTTTTAATTTTCAGAATGCTTGGACAGGTGGTTTTATTGCCGCAAAAGCAATTGCAGAAGATTAAGGGTTTCGCTAACGTTTGGTGTATGGTTAGTTGCACCTGCCTGCCAGTAGGCAGGTGTTTAAGCACCTAATTTAGCAAATACAAACCAAACAGAAAATCCGCGAGGATTTTCAGAAGTAGGCGAAATCAAGCAATTACTTATAGCCATTGTTGTGCTTTCGTTATTTATTTAATAATTCTTTAGGTATCTATCTATCTATCTCTTCTATACCCTTTTCAATCCACTCAATAGTTCTTTCAAAATCAGACACTTCCATACTTCTTCCAAGCATTGCTTCAGCAATTAATGTTTCGAATTCAGAGTCATAAAGCAAATGCTCGTAGTCTTTGGGTATTCCTACATGAGTGTAACCATGGTTTTCATCACTATTTGGAATTAACTTTGTTGTAAAATGTTCTTTATAATAAGGGAATAATAGATTAGCTGCATTTCGTCTCGATCCTACTTTGGTTTTTATTCGTACAAAACCTGCCTCATAAATGTCTATTATCAACATTCTCAAAGAATCTGATTTAATTAGGTCTAAATTACCTGATTTAAAAGTCTCGTATGTAGATGTTTTCGGAAAAAACATGCTAAACTGAATACTGTTGTGAAAATCAAAATACATTGAATTGACAAGTGCTGGTTTTTCTTGAATATACTTGTAAATATTTAAAGTGGATTGTTTATATTTTACTATTCTATCATAATCGGTTCTTATTTCCTGAAGAGAAGATTCTAATTCAGATTTTATGCTTTTGAGATTAGCAGCTTCTTTTAAACTTGCTTTTTTGTTTTCATTCCAATTATTAATTGAAAGTGCAATCAAAATCCCAATCACCACAAGTAAAATTTCTCCAATTGCATATTTAAAATACTTTCCAGTTTTTCCTTCGGAAAGAAGATTTTGTCTAATTTTTCTAAAGAATTTTATCATTGGTTAGTGGTTTCTGGTAATGAAGCACAATTTAAACAATATGGTTCCGTTTTAATGAAAACTATTCTGAGTTAGCGAAGTTATCTTTTTTTAAGTTTAGATTCAACCTAAATATTTTTCTAAAACTTATTCATTCAATAATTTTTGAATTTGAGCAGCTAAAATAGTAACATTTATTTCACTGTTTCCTGTTGAAGTAAAACGGATTATCCCTTTTTTATCAATAATAAAATTTTTAGGAATGGCACCTTTAGCATACTTTTTCCAAACTTTTTTAGCTGGATCAAAACCTGCATTAAAATCGATTCCTTTTTCTTTTAAATACAACATCTTTTTTGAAACTAAAGCATTGCCTTCTCCAATAGCAATCGGAATAAAAACAAAATCTTGATTTTTATAAACGTCTAATATTTTAGAAGGCATTTCATAAAATTCTCTAATACAAGGTGCACACCAAGTTGCCCAAAAATTAAGCAACACCACTTTCCCTTTTAAATCTGATAATTGAATTTTTTCTCCATTTATCATATCTACAGTGAAATTTGCTGCTTTATCGTTTCTTTTTAAAATGTATTCTTTTTCGAATTCCCTTTTATAGTATTCTTGCTCTTTTTTCTCTCTTTTTTTCTTTCGCATTTCTGCTTTAGAATATACTTGAATCAAGGCTATAAATTCTTTCCCATCAATTTTGTCGCCTAGTTTTTTCTTTAGCAAAATATATTCTTCATCAGTAACTCCGTTTTTCATGGATTTGATAGCACCCAATTTCATGTACTCTTCAATTTTTTCTTTTGAAACAATTTCATTATTTACAATAAAAATTGGGCTGAATGATTTCTTTTTCTGAGCAAAACTAGTTTGAAATAAGAAAAAGAAAGTTAGTAGTATGTAGAATGTATTTTTCACAATATTGTATGTTGGTAGAAAGCGAAAATAGATGATTTTAATAAAAGCACAAAAACTAAAATCACTAAAATAATTTTTAAGCCAATTCTCCTCTATGTGGAATTAAAGCGTCTCTATAAATCTTCATGTTCGCTTCATCAACCGTTACATAGGCTATTGAATGAAACTCGTTGAGTTGCACATGATTTATTTCGTAATAATGCAGCTTTTCTGCTACGGCAAATTCTTTTAAATGAACGCAATGATGTTTGGCAGTTTCCAATCCATCTTCGCCTTTAAAATCCCAAATAAGTTTTAGCTTTCTATTCACAATATCTGTATAATTAATTGTCTGTCAAATGTAATAGTTTTATATTTACCACAAATTATTTTCGATTTGAACACAGCACAATTCATTCCTTCAGCACTTAATTTTTCGATAGAAAAAGCAACGTATACATGGCAAACTCCAAGTAATATCGCCTTGATAAAATATTGGGGAAAAAGTGAGCCGCAAATCCCGAAAAACGCATCTATTAGTTTTACGTTAAATAATTGTCATACCATTACTTCAATAGATTTTAGTAAAAAAAGCAACACATCGGAAATCACATTTGAGTTGTTTTTTGAAGGCGAAAAAAAGGAAGCTTTTAAGCCAAAGATTGCTCAATTTTTCGACAGAATAAAAGAATATTGCCCGTATATTTTTGAATATGACATGGTTATTGATTCAATGAATTCATTTCCACATAGTAGCGGAATTGCTTCTTCAGCAAGCGGACTGTCGGCTATTGCAATGTGTTTAATGAGTTTAGAGAAAGAATTAAATCCAAATTTAAGCGAAAATTTCATCCATCAAAAGGCATCTTTTTTAGCACGTTTAGGTTCTGGAAGTGCAAGTAGAAGTATAGAAGGTCCGTTAGTGGTTTGGGGTGAGCATCCAGCAATAGAAGGAAGTTCTGATGTGTTTGGGGTAAAGTTTCCGTATGCTATTCATTCAATTTTTGAAAACTATCAAGATGCAATTTTGCTCGTAGATAAAGGAGAGAAGCAAGTTTCAAGTACGGTTGGACATAATTTAATGCACAAGCATCCCTACGCAGATCAAAGATTTATTCAAGCGAATGAAAACCTAAGTAAGATTTCTGAAATTTTGCAAAGAGGAGATATTGATGCGTTTATTAATATTGTAGAAAGTGAAGCCTTAACTTTGCATGCGATGATGTTAACGAGCAATCCGTATTTTATTTTAATGAAACCAAACACTCTAGAAATAATTCATAAAATTTGGAAATTTAGAGAAGAAACAGGAAGTAAAATTTGCTTTACTTTAGATGCTGGAGCTAATGTACATGTGTTGTATCCAGAACAAGAAAAAGAAAATGTAAATAATTTTATTGTAAAAACATTGTCAAATTATTGCCAAAAAAATCAATATATTTTTGATAATTCGGGTTTTGGTGCAAAAAAGTTGTAAATTACAGACACTAAAAACACTTTTTATGAAAACTTCAACCATACTATTTATGTTTGTTGTTGGTTTTTTTACCACTTCAATATCAGCCCAAGAATCAATGTGGTTTGATTCAAATTGGAATTCAACAACCAAAGAAAAAGCAACCTATTACAGGCCTACACCAAAAGTTCAGAAAAATGGATTCTGGATAGTAGATTACTACATTGATGGAACTAAACAGATGGAAGGTTTTAGTTTGAATGATAATCCAAATAATGAAAAATTTCACGGTTTAGTTAAGTATTATTTTGAAAATGGAGTTTTGTTTCAGGAAATAAATTACAAAGAGGGTAAAATTGATGGAATTAGAAAAGTGTACTTTGAATCTGGTAAATTAAAAACAATTACTGATTATAAAAATGATAAAAAAGAAGGAAAATTTTCTGAATACTATGAAACAGGTGAGCTTTTTTCTAGAGGGAATTTTGAAAATAATTTAAAAGAAGGAAATTGGAGAACCTTCTATAAAAGTGGAAAAATTAAAGAGAGAGGAAACTATGTTAAAGATGAGAAAGCTGGTACATGGAAAATATTTTATAAAAATCTAAAGAAGAAATAATATAAACTACTGTAAATTAAAATAATAAGTAGTATTTTTGCAATTGTTAAAAGAAAGAAATGAAAGGACCCTTATTTTACGCTAAAATTTTGCTTTTTGGAGAATACGGAATTATAAAAGATTCAAAAGGACTTGCAATACCGTATAATACCTATAGAGGAGCATTAAAATCTTCAAAGAATCTTTCTGAAAAAGCTTTAAAGTCGAACAGCAATTTAGTTCGATTTTACAACTATTTATCAGAATTAAATCAAGATAATTTATCTTTTAGATTGGACGAATTTAAGGCTGACCTTGACAATGGAATGTATTTTGATTCTTCAATTCCGCAAGGATATGGAGTGGGGAGTTCTGGAGCTTTAGTGGCTTCTATTTATGATAAATATGCCAATAACAAAATAACAGTTCTTGAAAACCTTACTAGAGACAAACTGTTAATACTAAAAGAAACCTTTAGTGTGATGGAGTCTTTTTTTCACGGTAAAAGTTCTGGTTTAGATCCTTTAAATAGTTACTTGAGTTTACCGATTTTAATCAATTCTAAAACCAATATTGAACCAGCGGGTATTCCGTCTCAAAAAGAAGGAAAAGGTGCTGTGTTTTTATTAGATTCTGAAATAGTTGGTGAAACAGAGCCAATGGTAAATATCTTCATGAATAAAATGAAAAATAAAGGTTTTAGAAAAATGCTAGACGAAGAATTTGCAATTCATACAGATGCATGTATTGATGATTTTTTACATGGCAATGTTAAATCTTTGTTTGGAAATGTAAAAAAATTATCTAAAGTAGTGTTAACCAATTTTAAACCAATGATTCCAAAAGCTTTTCATAAAATTTGGGAACAAGGAATTATTACAAACGATTACTATTTAAAACTTTGTGGCTCTGGTGGTGGAGGGTATATTTTAGGCTTTACCGAAGACTATGAAAAAGCAAAAGAAAAACTTCAAGGCTATAGATTAGAATTGGTATATAGATTTTAGAAAATCAACAACTCAAAAGTGAGCAATTCTAAATCACCTTCTTTTTTTTATAAATTATTAAGTCTACTTTCTGTTATTAGAGGCTATAACGTACTTGTGCTGGTGCTAGCACAATACTTAGCTGCAATATTTATATTTTCACCAAAAAGATCTTTACACTTTGTCTTGTTAGATTACAAACTGCTACTAATTGTATTGGCATCAATTTGTGTGGTTTCTTCAGGATATATTATCAATAATTTTTACGATGTAAAAGCGGATAGTATTAATAGACCAATTAAAACAAGTATAGATAATATTGTTAGCCAGAAAATTAAACTTCAGATTTATTTTTTACTAAATTTTTTAGGTTTTGTTTTTGGGTTTTTTATTTCTTGGAGAGCAGCATTGTTTTTTGCCGTATATATTTTCGCTATTTGGTTCTACTCCCATAAATTAAAAAAACACCTATTTATTGGGTTGATTTCTGCAGCTATTTTAACCATTTTGCCATTTTTTGCCATTTTTGTTTATTATAAAAATTTTTCAAAAATAATATTTGTACACGCTACCTTTTTATTTTTGGTCTTGTTGCTAAGACAATTGATTAAGGATTTAGAAAATTTAAGAGGTGCTATTGTAAATAATTACACAACATTTCCTGTAAAATATGGCGAACGTAATACTAGAAAATTAGGAATTGTATTGATCTTTTTTACTTTCTTACCGATTGGTGTATTACTAAATTATCAGAGAATGGGTTATATGAAGTATTACTTTTTATTTTCTCTATTCATATTGATTTTTATTGGTTATTTTTTATGGAAATCTAACCTTAAAAAACACTATGTTTTACTACATAACATACTTAAGATAATGTTACTACTAGGCATTTTAAGTTTACTCTTTATTGATACTTCTTTGGTTATAGAAAGAGTAATTGATAAACTGAATTAAATCAAATATTTAGCAGTATCTTTGCAAAAAATTAATAAAAAATGAATTCAGATAAAAACTCGTCGCGAGGACGACAATCAGGAAACAATAAAGGTTTTCAAAAAAAGAAAAAAGAGTATAAAAAAATAAAATCGACTCCACAAGCAAACCCAGAAGACGGAATTCGATTAAACAAATACATTTCTAATTCCGGAGTTTCTTCAAGAAGAGAAGCAGATAAATATATTGCTTCTGGAAATGTTACCGTAAACGGAACAGTAATTACCGAAATGGGATTTAAAGTAAAACCAGGCGATGAAGTTCGTTTTGATGGTTCTTCGATTTCCCCTGAAGAAAAGAAATACATCCTATTAAACAAACCAAAAAATTACATCACTACTATGGATGATGAACGTGGTAGAAAAACGGTGATGGATTTAATAGAGAATGCAACCAAAGAGCGTGTATATCCTGTTGGACGTTTAGATAGAAATACAACAGGGCTGTTGTTGTTTACGAATGATGGAGATTTGGCTAAAAAGTTAACTCATCCAAAGCATAATGTACAGAAATTATACCATGCTTCTTTAGATAAAAAATTTGAAATGAAGCATCTTCAAAAAATTAGAGAAGAGGTAATTATTGAAGGTAGAAAAGTGTTTATTGACGAGGTTGATTATGTTGTGGGAGAATCTAAAACAGAAGTGGGAATTAAAATTCACTCAGGTCGTAATAGAATTGTTCGTAAGATTTTTGAACATTTTGGGTATAAAGTAGTAAAGTTAGATCGTGTAATTTTTGCAGGATTAACAAAAAAGAACTTGCCTCGTGGAAGGTATAGAGAATTAACATCTCAGGAAGTAAATACACTTCATATGATTTAAAAAAAGAGGCTTTTAGCCTCTTTTTTTAAATTTCAATTCCTTTTAAAAACACTTTTTCAATTTGATTTGTTCCAAAAGAATACGGAATAAATCCATAAGAATTAATTGGTTTAGTAAGAATTAAATTTGCTTTTTTTCCTTTTGTAATTGATCCAACCTCATTTTCTAACCCCATCGCATATGCTCCATTAATTGTTGCAGCATTGATAGCTTCTTCTGGAGTCATTTTCATTTTAATACACGCAGTTGAAATCACAAAATTCATATTTCCGGATGGTGTAGAGCCAGGATTGTAGTCTGTAGCCAATGCTAATGGTAAACCTGCATCAATCATTTTACGTGCTGGCGTATATGGAATGCTTAAAAAGTAAGAACAACTTGGCAAAGCAACTGGCATAGTTGCAGTGTTTTGAAGTGCATCGATGTCTTCGTCTCGCATTTCTTCTAAATGATCTACTGAAAGGGCATTGTATTTAACTCCTGCTTGAACCCCACCAATTGCCGTAAATTGGTTCACGTGAATTTTAGGAATCAATCCATGTTTTTTTCCTGCTTTTAAAATGAGTTCTGTATCTGCAACAGAGAAATATCCTGTTTCACAAAAAACATCAATAAAATCAGCTAAGTTTTCATTTGATATTATGGGTAAAACTTCATCAATTAGCATTTGTAAATACCCTTCTTTGTTTCCTTTATAAGATGCAGGAACTGCATGAGCTCCTAAAAAAGTAGCTTTGATAGGAATTGTATAATTTTCTTTTAACCGCTTAATAACGCGAAGCATTTTTAGTTCTGCTTCTTTGGTTAATCCGTAACCAGACTTTATTTCTACAGCACCAGTTCCTAATTGAATTACTTCATCCAAACGAGCTTTACTTTGCTGGTACAATTCTTCTTCAGAAGTTGCTTGAAGTTTCTTAGCGGAGTTTAAAATTCCGCCTCCATTGTTAGCTATTTCTTCGTAAGACAATCCGTTGATTCTATCCACAAACTCTCCTTCACGATTTCCAGCATACACAATATGCGTATGAGAATCGCACCAAGAAGGTAAAATCATTTTTCCAGTTGCATCAATCACTTCTGAAAAAGAAGTATTTGGACAATCTTTCATTTCGCCAAAATCAGCAATCAAACCATCTTCAACAACTAGAAAAGCGTTTTTAATAGTAGGTAAAACATTCATTTCTTTACCAGAAAGGAATGAAATAGATTTTTCTCTAACCTGAATTAACTCTTTGATATTTTTAAATAGTGTTACCATTAAAGTTATTTTTGTGTCATTGCAAATAAAATGAAGCAATCTTTCTATAAAATAAACAGATTACTTCGTCGTAAACTCCTCGTAATGACATTATATTATTTAAAATAAATCGTTTAACAATTCGTCTTCTACTAGATTAGGTAAAGTTACTTTTAAATTTGGAGATCTTTCCATTTCTCTTTTAATTGCAAAAATAGCTTCATCATTTCTTGCCCAACTTCTTCTAGCGATTCCATTATTTACATCATAAAACAGCATGCTTTTTAAACGGGTTTCTGCCTCTTTTGTTCCGTCTAATAACATTCCGAAACCACCATTCATTACTTCGCCCCAGCCAACGCCACCGCCATTGTGAATTGAAACCCAAGTTGCACCTCTAAAACTATCACCAATTACATTATGAATAGCCATGTCAGCAGTGAATTTACTTCCGTCATAAATATTCGACGTTTCTCTATAAGGAGAGTCGGTTCCACTTACATCATGATGATCCCTTCCTAAAACCACGGGACCAATCTTACCCGCTGCAATCGCATTGTTAAAGGCCTCTGCAATTTTAGAACGCCCTTCTGCATCAGCGTATAAGATTCGTGCTTGAGAGCCCACCACCATTTTATTCTTCTTTGCATTTGTAATCCACGTAATATTGTCTTGCATTTGCAACTGAATTTCTTCGGGAGAGTTTTCCATAATTTCTTGTAAAACACTTGCTGCTATTTCATCGGTTGTATCCAAATCTTCTGATTTTCCAGAAGCACAAACCCAACGGAAAGGGCCAAATCCATAATCAAAACACATCGGACCTAAAATGTCTTGTACATATGATGGATATTTAAAATCGATTCCGTT
Source organism: uncultured Polaribacter sp. (assembly GCA_943788865.1). Classification (GTDB taxonomy): domain Bacteria; phylum Bacteroidota; class Bacteroidia; order Flavobacteriales; family Flavobacteriaceae; genus Polaribacter. Next base: position 630,466 of record CALSRX010000004.1, read on the forward strand.
TTCAGCCATCACATCTGCGCCGGCTCTAGAAGATTCTAGCAAGAAAGCATTTCCGTAATCAAAGAAATAAGTTCCTTTTGCGGTATGTTTATTAATTGCAGTTGCATGTCTTCTTAACGTTTCTTGTACTTTTTCTTTGAAGATTTCTGGTTCTTCTCGAATCAATCGGTTAGATTCTTCGTAAGAAATATCAACAGGATAATAGCCTCCAGTCCACGGAATGTGTAAAGATGTTTGATCAGAACCAACATGAATAAAAATATTTTCACTATCAAAACGTTCCCAAATTTCAACAATATTTCCTATATAGGCGATTGAAACCACCTCGTTAGTTGCTTGTGCTTTTTTTACACGAATGATTAAATCTTCCATATTGTCAATCAACACATCTACCCAACCTTGTTCGTGTCTTTTTGTAGCCGCTTTTTCATTTACTTCTGCTGCAATGGTAATACATCCTGCAATATTTCCTGCTTTTGGTTGTGCGCCACTCATGCCCCCTAATCCAGCAGTTAAGAATATTTTTCCGCTCGGATTTTCACCCTTTGGTAATATTTTTCGAAACGCATTCATCACTGTTATTGTTGTTCCATGAACGATTCCTTGTGGACCAATATACATAAATGATCCAGCTGTCATTTGTCCGTATTGCGTAACACCCAATGCATTAAATTTTTCCCAATCGTCAGGTTGAGAATAATTTGGAATCATCATTCCGTTAGTAACAATTACTCTTGGTGCATTTTTTGAAGAAGGAAATAATCCCATTGGATGACCAGAATACAAGTGCAATGTTTGTTCGTCTGTCATTGTAGCCAAATACTGCATGACTAATATATATTGCGCCCAATTTTGAAAAACGGCTCCGTTGCCTCCATAAGTAATTAATTCCTCTGGATGTTGAGCAACTGCAGGGTCTAAATTGTTTTGAATCATTAACATGATTGCTGCAGCTTGAGATGATTTTGCAGGATATTCTGAAACCGGTCTTGCATATATTTTATAATCTGGCTTGAATCGATACATATAAATTCTACCGTATTCTTTCAATTCTTCTGCAAATTCTGTTGCCAATTCTTGATGCCAATCTTTCGGAAAATAACGCAAAGCATTTCTAATTGCTAATTGTTTTTCCTCAATAGATAAAATATCTTTTCTTTTTGGTGCTCTATTGGCATTTTTCGGATAGTCTCTTTTTGTTGGTAAGTTAGATGGTATTCCTTGTAAGATGTTTTCTTGAAATGTCATATTGCTTTACTTTACAATGAATGATTGATTTTTTACTAGTTGAATCAACTTATTGATGTCGTCTTTTAAGATTCTGTCTTCTTCTAGTTTGTCAACTTTTTCTCTAATGATTTGATGGTTTCTTTCAATAATTTCAGAAAATGTATTAGGTCTTCTAAAATCCATTGCTTGAGCTGCATACATCAATTCTATGGCTAATATTTTTTCGAGATTCCCTAATATTTGATTGAATTGTCTTCCAGAGATACTTCCCATAGAAACATGGTCTTCTTGTCCTAATGAGGTAGGAATGCTATCTGCAGAAGGAGGGAAGCACAACGATTTGTTTTCTGTAACCAACGCTGCTGTTGTGTATTGTGGAATCATAAATCCTGAGTTTAATCCGCCTCCAGAAGTTAACAATCTTGGCAATCCAAATTTTCCTTCTAACAATAAATAACAGCGTCTGTCTGAAATGTTTCCTAATTCTGATGCAGCAATTGAACAATAATCTAAAGCCATGGCTAACGGTTGTCCGTGAAAATTACCACCAGAAATCGCTTCGGTTTCACTCAGCACAATTGGGTTGTCAGTAACTGAATTCATTTCAATTTCTGCCAACTCATTAAGGTGGTAATAGGCATTTCTAGATGCTCCATGAACTTGAGGAATGCAACGCATAGAATAGGGGTCTTGAACACGTTCACAACTTTCGTGAGAATTGATGTTTTGAGAATTGTCAAACAACATTCTCATACGTTCTGCAACTTTTATGTTTCCTTTGAACGGGCGAATTTGATGTAATTGAGATTTGAAAGGAGAAGCACTTCCTTGATAGCCTTCAATACTCATGGCGCCACAAACATCTGCTAAATCAAGTAAATAATTCATTTTTCTCAATCCAACTATTGTATGTGCTAAAATAAATTGTGTGCCATTTATCAAGCCTAAGCCTTCTTTTGCCTGGAGTGTAATGGGTTGTAAATTGTGTTTTTCTAATCCAATTTTTGCAGGCTGATTTTCATTATCAATCCAAAATTCACCTTCACCCAATAAAGGCAAAAACAAATGAGAAAGCGGAGCTAAATCACCCGATGCACCCACAGAACCTTGTTCTGGTACAACAGGTAATAAATCATTTTCTATGAAATAGATGATTCTTTCTATCAATTCTAAACGTACACCTGAAAAACCTTGACATAAAGCGTGAACCTTACAAATCATCATGATTTTAGAAAGTTCTTTGTCAATTGGATTTCCAACTCCTACAGCGTGTGTAATTAATAAATTTTCTTGAAGTTTGTTTGTTTCTTCTGGGGTGATTTGGACATCACATAATGGGCCAAAACCTGTATTGATTCCATAAACAGCTTTATTTCCACTTGCCATGGTTTCAACTTTTCGTCTACATTCTGTAACTTTTTCTTTTGCTTCTGATGTAATTTCCGCTTTTAAATTGCCATTTGCAATGGCAATTATTTTCTCAACAGTTAAGTGATCTATTCCGTATTTAAATGTCATTCTCTATAAATTGGTGTATTACAAAGTTATTCTTATTTTTGATAACTAATAATATTATTTAAGCCACTAATTAATAACCATGAGTTATCAAATAGAATTTAGACATATCCATTATTTCTTAGCAGTTGCAGAAGATTTACATTTTAGAAAAGCAGCGGAACGCTTATTTATCTCACAGCCAGGTTTGAGTAGACAAATTAAACAAATGGAAGAAGGTTTAGGGGTTGTATTGTTTGAAAGACACAATAGAAAAGTAATTTTGACCAGAGCTGGAGAATATTTGAAAAAAGAATTGACTATCAATTTGAAAAATATTGAACATACTTTAAATCACGCTAAATTACTCAATGATGGAAAAAGCGGAGATTTAAAATTTGGTTATGTTGGTTCTGCAATGCAAGAAATTATTCCCAATCTATTAATGGAATTCAAAAATGAGTATCCAGATATTGTGTTTAGTTTAAAAGAAATGGACAATCATAAACAAATTGAAGGATTGCTTTCGTATGATTTAGATTTAGGGTTTGTTAGACTAGATAGAGTTCCGAGAGGACTAACCTTAAAACCTGTTTTAAAAGAATCATTTTGTTTGGTGTTACCAAAAAACCATCAAATTAATGAAGATAATTTTAAAAACTTAATGCAATTTAAAGAAGAGTCTTTTATTCTTTTTGATCCAAAGTATAGCTCTTCTTATTATGAAAAAGTAATGCAGTTGTTTGATGATAGTGGGTTTTCTCCAATAGTCTCTCACAATACAATTCATGCGGGATCCATCTATAAATTAGTAGAAAACAACTTTGGTATTTCTATAGTGCCAAAATCGTTGTCAATAGATAATAATCCTAAAATAAAATTCATAGAATTAAAAAACACCAAGCAAAAAACAACTTTATCTGTAGTTTGGAATAGCAATAATAGAAATCCGATATTAGAAGAGATTATAAAACGTTTTAAACTATTTGAATAAGAATAAAACAAAAAAACCACTCTAAAAAGAGTGGTTTTTGTGGTACCTCCAGGAAGTTTTAGGTTTTACTTCATTTTACTTGTTTTTACATAAGTCAATGAAAATCAACAGTATAATGATAAAATCATGATAAAATAGTAAAGAGAAATCAAACGAAATAACAAGGATTTAAACCTGCGGAGCAACCTCTCGAGCAACCGGTATTCTCGCTATTGGGAACCCATTAAACAGGTTGTCTATTACTGGTGAGGACACCGAATATTTAACCCGAAATGAAGTCTCTAAGGTGTTAAATGTAACGGTCCAAACATTGAACAATTGGAGAAGAGAAGGGGTCTTAAATCCTCTAAAAATAGGTGGTAGGGTGTTGTATAGAAAAGAGGATGTGTATAACAACTCACGACTGGTTGCGTGAGATTTGCAATGTTTTTTTTATATTGCATAACTTTTTTTCTAAATTTAAATAAAATCTATGAAAAAGATACATTTAGTTATTTTCTTATTAATATCTTACATTTCAGTAGGTCAAAATTTAACGGTAATAAGTGGTGGAAGTATCACAATACCCAAAGACAGTTATGTTTTTGTTGGCGGTGATTTCACCAACGCCGCAGGTACTGTAACTTTACATTCCGATTCCGATGAGTTTTCATCGTTATTGGTAAGTGGTGCTGCTTCTGGGGATATTACCTACAACCGCTATGTAAATGTAGTAGGTGATGGAGAATGGGATTTAATAGGTGCGCCAGTATCAGGGATGGCATTTAGTACATTGATACAAGATGCCAATATTGCAAATAACGGAAGTGGTGCTTATGCAGTTGGTGCTTATGACAATACCACAGATACTTGGGCTAACGCAACCAATGCCACCGTAGGTAATTTAATGTTAGGGCAAGGATACCAAATGGCAACCACCAGTGGAGGCACATTATCTTTTATAGGAACCATTGCCAACGGAAATCAAAGTGTTACAATTAATAACAACGACGCTGCCAATTCGGGTGCAGGAAGACGTTGGAATTTAATTGCCAATCCATTTGCGTCGTATCTTAATGGAAATAGTAATGCAGATGGAACCAATAATTTTTTAACGGTTAATACAGCAGCAATAGATGATAATTTTGAGGCACTCTATGGCTGGAAAGCAGATGGAACAGGATATGAAATTTATAACAACACAAGTACAGCCACGTATATAGCCCCTGGTCAAGGTTTTTTTGTTGCCGCTGCAGGAAGTGGAGGGGATCAAACAATCAGTTTTACTCAAAGCCATGCAAACAGTTACAGGAGTCGATGATTTTGTTGCCGCAAAATCCTCTGTAACGAGTTACGAATTGGTTTTAGACATGTATAGTGATGCGGTTAAAGTTGCGGATACTAAATTTTATTTTAAAGAAGGATTGACTTTAGGATTAGACCCAGGGTACGATGCTGGAGCACTTCAACCAATCTTCAGGTTTTAGTTCGAGACTTGTAGAACAAGACAATGGTATTGGTATGGGCATCAATGCGATGCCTGCAGATGCTATGAGCAATGTAATCGTTCCTCTAACGATAAATCAAGAAGCTGGGATTGCTCTTAAAATTCAAATAGCAAACAGTACAATACCAGAGAATATAAATGTGTATTTAGAAGACACCGTAGAAAACACGTTTACACTTCTTACCAATGAGGGTTTTGAGCTTACAGCACAAACTACCTTAAGTGGTATGGGAAGGTTTTTTCTTCACTATACTACAAGTACCCTTTCCATAGATACGGTGAGTAGTACCTCATTATTAACCGCCTATAAAGGAAAAGGAAATACCTATATCTCAGTAGAAGGATTACAGCAGTTCTCAGAGCCAGCACAGCTTACCCTTTACAATGTATTAGGGATGAAAATACTTTCAAGAAACATCCAAAACCCTTCACAGAAAGAGATGCTTTCTACAGTAGGTTTGAGGACCGGAGTCTACATCCTAAAAGTACAGGCAGAAAACATTGTTTTCACAAAAAAATTATCATAGAATAAGCATTCCACATGAAAAAAACAGAAAACACACCTAACGGTACCGATGATATCAGTAGAAAAGAGGCCATAAAGAAAATGGGAAAGTATGCTGCACTCACAGCGATGGGAACATTTATGATTCTAAACCCTAAAAAGGCACAAGCTGCATCTGCACCTTCGGACCCTGGTTGGTAATAAAACAACCCTTCAAAGAATAAAAAACTAAAAAATAAAAAAACACACTATTAAAAAATACACCAATGAAACAAATTTTTACATTTTTAGCGGCAGTAGTATTAACTGCAACAACGTATGCCCAAGTGGGTATAGGAACGACAACACCTGCAACTTCTGCAGCATTAGATATTACCTCTACCACAAAGGGGTTATTAATCCCAAGAATGACAGCAGCCCAGCGTGATGCTATTATTTCACCAACTCAAGGCTTAATTATTTTTTGTAGTGACTGTGCATTAGGTGAAGGCGAACTTCAGGTTAGACTTACATCCAGTTGGAAAAACACAATAGGTGGTGCTGTAAATGACCCAGCACCACCTGCAATAGGTGATTTTCACGGGGGCGGTGTTGTTTTTCTCCTATTTGCAGAAGGAGATATAGGTTATGTTGCAGGAGAAACACACGGTTTAATTGCAGCAGTAGCGGATCAGAGTTTTAGTATTCGATGGTATAATGGTAGTTATGTTACTACAGGGGCAACAGGGACAGCTATAGGCACAGGAGCTACCAATACAACGACAATTATAAGTGTACAAGGCCCAACCGAAACATCTTATGCAGCAGGCCTGGCAAGGGCATATACTGGAGGAGGACATACAGATTGGTTTTTACCCTCAAAAGATGAGTTATATGAAATGTACACAAATAGAGCAACGATAAACACTACTGCTGCAGCAAATTATGGTAGTGATTTTACAACCGATCTCTACTGGAGTTCTACCGAGTACGGTACCAACTACGTTTGGACTCAGTTCTTCTTCAATGGCAACCATACCTTCCACGGTAAGAGCATCACAATTAGGGTTCGTGCTGTTCGGGCTTTTTAGTTATTTAATTATTTATCAATTTAATTAGTGCCGCGTAAGCGGATGATTTTTATTTTTTAAAAATGGTAATAAAACAACTCTTCAAAGAATAAAAAACTAAAAAAACACATTATTAAAAAACAAACCAATGAAACAAATTTTTACATTTTTAGCGGCAGTAGTATTAACTGCAACAACGTATGCCCAAGTGGGTATAGGAACGACAACACCTGCAACTTCTGCAGCATTAGATATTACTTCTACCACAAAAGGATTATTAATACCAAGAATGACTAATGCACAACGTCAAGCTATTTCAAGCCCAGCTGCAGGGTTAATGGTCTTTGTCACAGATTTTGATGGAGGTAGTTTTATGTTTTATGACGGAACAAAATGGGGTACACTATCTTTTACAAAAACTATTCCAGATGCTCCCATAATAGGAACTGCTTTTGCCGGTAACGCACAAGCTACAGTTTCATATACAGCGCCATCAAGTGATGGAGGTTCAGTAATTACTTCCTACACAGCTACCTCAAGCCCAGGAGGTATAACAGGAACATTAAGTCAAGCAGGAAGTGGAAGTTTTACAGTAACAGGTTTAACGAATGGTACAGCTTATACCTTTACGGTTACTGCTACTAATGTCATTGGAACAAGTTTGGCGAGTGCTGCTTCAAATTCAATTACACCACTAGTACAGGTAGGTGAGTTTTATCAAGGCGGTGTTGTGTTTTGGGTAGATAGCACGGGTACACACGGTTTAATTGCTGCAGTAGAAGACCAGAGTCCTGGTATACAATGGTATAATGGTAGTTATCTTACAACAGGGGCAACAGGGATAGCTGTAGGCACGGGAGCTACCAATACAACTACAATTATAAGTGTACAAGGCGCAATAGAAACATCTTATGCAGCAGGACTGGCAAGGGCATATACTGGAGGAGGATATACCGATTGGTTTTTACCCTCAAAAGATGAGTTAAATACAATGTACACAAAAAGAGCGACAATCAACACTACAGCATTAGCAAATAGTGGTAGCAATTTTAGAACCAATTACTACTGGAGTTCTACGGAGGACGATAGCGAGTCCGCGTGGAGACAGAATTTCAACAATGGTAATCAGAGCAACTACGGTAAGCTCGCCACGAACCTTAGCGTGCGTGCAGTTCGAGCTTTTTAGTTATTTAATTACCTGCCTGTCTACTGTAAGTATATAAATTTATTTTTGTACTTTTAACTTTTTAATAGCAATTAATCATTGTGTAAAAACTTGACGGATTCAACCTATTAAATTTACAAACAAGAAATATTTATTATTATGAAATCATTGAAATTATTATTAGTCTTATCAGTTGCAATCTCATTTACTTTCTGTTCATCATCAGATAGTTTAAAAGTAATACCAAAGGATACAAATGTTGTTGCTGTAGTTGATTTTTATTCTTTAATCAAAAAAGGTCAATTAGATGAAATTACAGAATTAAAAATTTTTAAAGGGATCAAAAAAGAGATCAAAAACGAAAATAAAAAATTATCAAAATTTGTAAGTAATCTTACAGATGACCCTACCTTGACTGGATTAAAATTTACGTCAGATATATTTATGTTTTTAATAGATGAAGGAAATGATCAAAAATATACTGCTTTTTCAATGGAAATCAATGATGATGAAAAATTTGCGGAATTTTTAGAAAATGCAATGGAAAAATTAGGTCTTGATTGTGACATTGAAAATGAAGAAAATTACAATTATGCTTTAAGCACTTCAGAAGCTATTTGGGGTTGGGATGAAGATAAATTGGTGCTATTGATTGCAACAAACTATTCTAGTCGTAAAAATTTAGAAGATACAATTGAAACAATCATGGAATTGGACGAAGAAGATCAAATTTCTGAAAATGAAGAATTTGTTAACTTTCACAAAAACAAAAAGGATATTAGCTTATGGGTTTCATCAAATTTGATGAAAAGTTCAGAATTCGCCGGAATGTATGATGAAATAACAAAAGAAATTGATTATGATCTTGAAGATAATTATGCTTCATTTTTCATAAATTTTGATGATGACAATATTTCTTTTAAAGCTAAATTCACTCCAAATAGTGAAATCCAAGAATTGTTGGATGAAAATGACTGGAGTAATTCATTTAATGACGATTTGCTTAAAAATTTTCCAAATAAGAATAATTTAGTTGGAAGTATTTCAATAAATCCAATGGCATTTTACAATAATATTGAACAACAAGATGGAAAAGAATTTGAAAGTTTTAAATCTGATTTTGAAGAAGAATTAGGTTTTGAGTTAAAAGAATTATTCGAATCTTTTAAAGGAAATGCTGTGTTCAGTTTATATGGCTTTGAAAATATTGAATATACATATATGGGATATGGATATGGCTTTAATAAAAATAAAGCTAAACTCCTAGAAACGAAACATACGATTGATAATGCTGGTACTTTATCATCAGAACAAAAAAGGTTGTTAAATCAAGGGAAAACAATACAAACACCCAAATATCCAAGAAATTCTATAAATATTAAAAACGTATTAGATAGAGGTGGCAATGTAGAAGAAGCTATAGAGCAAAATATGGCTGTTATTTGGTACGAAGGTGGTAGGGAATATGGTAGATATGTCGAGAAAACCAAAAAAGAATACTTACCGCTAATGGGAATGTCAATGGACCTTAATGGTAATAAGATGATGAAAAAACTGGTTAAAAAAATGTCAGAAAATAATAATAATGAAATAAAAAAACGTGGTGATTATTATGAAACCAAGTTTGAAAATAGATATCCATTATTTTTTGCTTTCAATGAAGAAGTTTGCTTTATTACTAACGATGAAAAAAGTATAAAAAAATTCAAAGATGGTGGGTATGATGACAGTTTAAGTAATTCAGAGATGTCAGACAACATGTTTTATAGTTATTTGAATCTTGACTTAGATGATTATTCCAAAGAATTTGAAAAAAAGATGAAAGATGGGATGAGTAGATCTGATGAAAAATTATTTGAAATCTGGAATGAACTTGCAAAAAGTGTTGAATTTAAGGTAGAAGACAATTACTCTTTTGAAATGACTTTTAATACCAAAGAAAGTGATACTAACACTCTAAATAATATCATTACACTCTTAGATGATAATTATAAAAAACTGTCTTTATAATTTGATGACAATTAGATTAAACAATATTAAACCTTCATATATGTCAGAATCAGAAATTTCTGAATCTGACATATATTTACAAGAAAGTGTACTGTTTGAAAAGGGGAGGAAATATTTAATTAGAGCAAATTCAGGTCACGGAAAATCATCACTGTTAAACATTATATATGGAAGTAATGCCAACTTTGATGGAAATATAAATTACGATGGGAGTTCAAATCACAATACATTTAGCTTTCGAGAGTCAAAAATAAGTTATGTTTTTCAAGACCTTAAATTGTTCCCGGACTTAACAATATTTGAAAACATTCAACTTAAAAATGGCTTGACAAACAATAAATCCGTTGAAGAAATTGATCATTTGATAGATCAAGTATTATTAAGTCATAAGAGGGATAATTTAGTTAGAAACCTTTCTCTAGGTCAAAAACAAAGAGTCGCAATAATAAGAGCATTATGCCAGCCATTTGAGTTCCTATTAATGGATGAACCTTTTAGTCATTTAGACGAAAAAAATTGTGGTATAATTTCAAATATAGTTTCTCAAGAACTAGAAAAGCAGAACGCAAGCTTAATCATGACATCGCTTGGTGATTCTAGTTATTTTGATTACGATAAAATACTAAACTTGTAATTATGCTTTTTAAACTACAAAAAAAAACACTTATTATATCTCAAATAATAGGGTATGCTTTCACATTGTTAATTGGCGCAACAATCATACTGGTAACTTCCCAGTTTTACTTTGATATCAAACCATTGTTGTCTCAAGAAACCGATTTATTTAAAACGAAAGCAGTTGTCGTAAGTAAAAATATCACAGTGTTTAAATCAATAAATAAAGAGAAAATTTACTTTACAGATGAAGAAATCAAAGAATTAGAAAATCAACCGTTCATAAAAAATATTTCAAAATTTAATAATGCCTCTTTTAAAATAAAGGCCTACACAAAAGAATCAGAAAAAGTTCCAGGATTTTATACTGATTTATTTTTTGAGAGTATTCCTCAAAAGTATCTAGATGTGGAAACTGAAGAATGGGATTGGGACCCTTCTTTAGATTTTATTCCAATCATAATTCCTGAAAACTATTTAAAACTCTACAATTTCGGTTTTGCACAAAGTCAGGGACTCCCTGTTCTGTCAAAAAATACGATTTCACTGATTGAATTTAATATTAAAGTTTCTGGAAATAATCAAATAAAAAGATATAGAAGTAAAATTGTAGGGTTTTCAAATAAAGTGAATTCAATACTGGTCCCAGAAGATTTTTTGTTATGGGCTAATAAAGAATTTGGAAGAGGAGATAAAAACAAAACAAGCCGAGTTTTAATTGAATTTAAGAACCCTTCAGACAAAGCAATCTTGAAGTATTTTAATGAAAATAATTACTCGATCAGTAAAGATAAATTAGAGTTTAGTAAACTTGTTTTTTTCTTTAAATTAGCTCTTCTTTTTGTGTTTTTTATTGCTCTTGTAATTATAATACTTTCTATTTCATTCATTATAATAAGTCTTAATTTGATTATTCAAAAAAATAAAGAATTAATCTTGAACTTGTATAATATCGGCTATAATCACAATAGAATTGCAAAGTTTTATCAAATTTTTATTAGCTCAACAACAGTTTTACTGATAATCATAGCAATATTTATTAGCAACTTTACAAGAAATTATTATATAGAAAAAATCGTTGATTTACTTGATTTTACATCCAAAAGTAACTACATACTAATATCTGGTATGTCATTAATTGTGATCCTAATCTTCGCATACAATCTATTTATAATCAACTACATCAAAAAGATAGTTCAACCTAGAGAAGAGAAAATATCGAAACTCTAACAAAACTGTACATGATTTGGTTACTATTTGAATTGTAAAGAAATTATAAAAATTTTCTAATCCAAAGATCAATAGTTTGACTTTAGTCCTGTCTTTCTGCTCTGAAAAGTCTTCAGACATAGCAGAACATCAGTAAAAGAATAGAGGAATCAAAACCGAAACTTTTTCGTAGCTGATCTTATCTATGGGTACCATCATAAAGAAACTACTTTGATAGACGGGTCTTAATAACGTTGAAAGTTCAATTTCTCCCGAAGAATAAATACCGGTTGGATTTACCGACCCAATAGTTAAATCATCTGCATCTGTATAACTCAACGCACCGATAGGAGAACTACTTGACCCAGCAGCAATGGTATTGATATCATTGCTTGTATGGTCTAATGTTACTGTTCCAGCTCCATTGAGCGCAAGCCCATCGGCGATTAAATAACCTGAGGCTCCATCAATAATGGAAGTGGATGAAGTTATGGATATTGTACTATTTGTAGCTGTAAGTGGTGCGTTTACTGCTATACTTCCACCGTAAATCGAAATTGGCCCAGCAATAGAAGTTGATTCTGCTAAGGTTACACTACTCGTATTTGTTTCTTTACCAACGGTTAAGCCACTTAGATTATTATTAAATGTCCAATTTGAAGAGCTAAAAGCAGAAGTAAAACTTGGTTGTTGGAACGATTGAATCACCAAATTTCCTTGATCAATCGATCCATTCGGGTCTCCTAAAGAGGTGGTAAAACTTGCAGTCCCGTCAAAATTTATCGAGAGGGTTTTTCCTGGATTAATATTCAAAAATGCTTGATTTGATGTATAACTCAACTTCCCACTTGAATTAATCGTAATATCGCCATCAGCATAAATTCGCGGATTGGCTCCTGTTCTCAGCGCATTACCGGCATAATTAGCAGCTGTATTTATAGCAGTAATCGTGAGATCGTTATCCATATCGATTACCATACTAACGTTGGTGCCGTTGTAAACCGCAGAAGATCCCCAATCAGTATTGGTATAATAAATCTACAACCAATTGGAGGTATAATTCAACCATAACAAATAATCCTAAAATATTTAAAAAATATTTAAAATATAATAATGAATCATTGGTTCAAGTAGATCTTAAATGCAGTCAGGTATATCTATTATCAAGTATCTTAAACTATGATTTCTTTAAATCTAATGATCAATTATCATTTCATCAAATAATGAACTCTTTATTAAATGATAAATTCATAAAAGATATTAAATCACACCTCTTTTCTCCCTTAATGTTTGCGCACTTTGAGCAAAGAAAGTATTTGGGGAAAGATGAGATAACAATTAGAGATCATCACGAATTTCAAAAATTTAGAGACGCACCATTTCAAGAAGATTTCTATTCACATTTATTTGAATTGGAACATGGAGTTTCTCCCACGGGTGCTCAACGTAAATCAATCAAAAAGGATATCATGTATGTATTGTTTCAAAACAATAGAAAACATCGAGAATTGTTGGAAGGAGTTCGGTTATTAGAGAAGTTTTATCCTTTCGTAAATCAATTTATTCTCAAGATTATGGACAAAGTAGGGAAGAGGAATTTCTCCTTATTACTGCAGCGGGTGGAGAGTTACCTAATATTGGATTGTGTGGTTCCAGAATTCCATAGACGATGTCTTGCAGCTCCAATTTTCACAATCCATGATTGTATCATTACAACGGAACAACATAAGTTAGAACTAACGAATGTGATGTTTGAAGTACTTCACGAAAAAACAGGTATTAAACCCGGTTTATCGGTTGAAAAGTTAGATTCCTCAGATCCACTTGATGATAATTTTATAAAGGAAATAAGAGATGATATCTATAAGAAATCAACGAAGAGTAGATTTAAAAAAATGAGTTGGTCAATACTGGACAAACACATCGAAACCACAAATGAATTTTTGAAGAACAACTAAAAAATCAAAATCATGAAAGAAGAAATAATACAAATATTGAATGTAACAAGACAAGAACTGCTTGCAGATTGTTAAGGAAGGTGTCAAATTGGAATTGAACCGACAACGATCTATGGGGAACCCATTAAACAGGTTGTCTATTACTGGTGAGGACACCGAATATTTAACCCGAAATGAAGTTTCTAAGGTATTAAATGTAACGGTCCAAACATTGAATAATTGGAGAAGAGAAGGGGTCTTAGTTCCTCTAAAAATAGGTGGTAGGGTGTTATATAGAAAAGAAGATGTGTATAACAACTCACGACTGGTTGCGTGAGATTTGCAATGTTTTTTTTATATTGCATAACTTTTTTTTTAAATTTAAATAAAATCTATGAAAAAGATACATTTAGTTATTTTCTTATTAATATCTTACATTTCAGTAGGTCAAAATTTAACGGTAATAAGTGGTGGAAGTATCACAATACCCAAAGACAGTTATGTTTTTGTAGGTGGAGATTTTAACAACGCTGCAGGTACTGTAACTTTACATTCCGATTCCGATGAGTTTTCATCGTTATTGGTAAGTGGTGCTGCATCTGGGGATATTACCTATAACCGCTATGTAAATGTAGTAGGTGATGGAGAATGGGATTTAATAGGTGCGCCAGTATCAGGGATGGCATTTAGTACATTGATACAAGATACCAATATTGCAACAAACGGAAGTTTTTATGCAGTAGGATCTTATGACAATACTACGGACACTTGGACAAACGCTACCGATGCAACCACAGGTTCTTTATCATTAGGGCAAGGATACCAAATGGCAACCACCAGTGGAGGCACACTTTCTTTTACAGGTGCTATTGCCGATGGAGATCAAACTGTAACCATAACCAACAGCGATGCAGAGAATTCAGGAGCAGGAAGACGTTGGAATTTAATTGCCAATCCATTTGCGTCGTATCTTAATGGAAATAGTAATGCAGATGGAACCAATAATTTTTTAACGGTTAATACCGCAGCAATTGATGATAATTTTGAGGCACTCTATGGCTGGAAAGCAGATGGCACAGGATATGAAATTTATAACAATTCACCAGTACAGCCACGTACATAGCACCTGGTCAAGGTTTTTTTGTTGCCGCTCAGGAAGTGGAGCGATCAAACAATCACTTTACTCAAGCCATGCAAACAACTACAGGAGGTCGATGATTTTGTTGCCGGAAGAACAACTTCTACGAGTTTTGAATTGGTATTAGACATGCATAATGATGATATAAAAGTATCGGACACTAAATTTTATTTTAAAGAAGGATTGACTTTAGGATTAGACCCAGGATATGATGCAGGGGCATTCAATCAATCTTCAGGTTTAAGTTCAAGACTTGTAGAACAAGACAACGGAGTTGGTATGGGTATCAATGCGATGCCTGTAGATGCTTTAAGTAACGTAATAGTTCCTCTAACGATAAATCAAGAAGCTGGGATTGCTCTTAAAATTCAAATAGCGAATAGTACGATTCCAGAAGATATAAATGTGTATCTAGAAGATGCAATAGAAAACACCTTTACACTTCTTACCAATGAGAGTTTTGAGCTCTTCAGCACAAACAGCCTTAAGTGGTATGGGAAGGTTTTTTATTCATTTTACTTCAAGTACGCTTTCCACAGATACAGCAGTAGTACCTCATTATTAACCGCCTATAAAGGAAAAGGAAATACCTATATCTCTGTAGAAGGATTGCAGCAGTTCTCAGAGCCAGCACAGCTAACGCTATACAATGTATTAGGAATGAAAATACTTTCAAAAAACATCCAAAACCCCTTCACAAAAAGAGATGCTTTCTACAGTAGGAATGAAGACCGGAGTCTACATCCTAAAAGTACAGGCAGAAAACATTGTTTTCACAAAAAAATTAGTCATAGAATAAACACTCCACATGAAAAAAACAGAAAACTACACCTAACGGTACCGATGATATCAGTAGAAAAGAGGCCATAAAGAAAATGGGAAAGTATGCTGCACTAACTGCAATGGGAACATTTATGATTCTTAACCCTAAAAAGGCACAAGCGCAATCTGGACCTTCGGACCCAGGTGCTTGGGGTTAAAAAAACTAAAAAAAGAAAAAACACACTATTAAAAAATACACCAATGAAACAATTTTTCACACTTTTAGCGGCAGTATTATTAACTGCAACAACGTATGCCCAAGTGGGTATTGGCACGACAGACTCCAAATGGCTCTGCAGCATTAGATATTACTTCTACCACAAAGGGGTTATTAATACCAAGAATGACCAATGCACAGCGTAAAGCTATTTCTAATCCAGCCGCAGGGTTACAGGTCTTTGTCACAGATTTTGATGGAGGTAGTTTTATGTTTTATGACGGAACAAAATGGGGTACACTATCTTTCACAAAAACTATTCCAGACGCTCCTACAATAGGAACTGCTGTTGCTGCTGACGCACAAGCTACAGTTTCATTTACAGCCCCATCAAGTGATGGAGGTTCAGCGATTACTTCCTACACAGCTACCTCAAGCCCAGACGGTATTACAGGAACAATTAGTCAGTCAGGAAGTGGCAGCATAACAGTATCAGGTTTAACCAATGGTACAGCTTATACTTTTACAGTGACGGCTACCAATGCCATTGGAACAAGTGCGGCCAGTGCAGCTATCAAATTCAGTAGTACCAGCTACTATTCCAGACGCTCCCACAATAGGAACTGCCGTTGCTGCTGACGCACAAGCCACAGTTTCATTTACAGCCCCATCAAGTGATGGAGGTTCAGCGATTACTTCCTACACAGCTACCTCAAGCCCAGGAGGTATTACAGGAACAATTAGTCAGTCAGGAAGTGGCAGCATAACAGTATCAGGTTTAACCAATGGTACAGCTTATACCTTTACAGTGACGGCTACCAATACATTAGGTACAAGTGCGGCCAGTGCAGTATCAAATTCAGTAACAATTTACCCTGACTATTCGCCTGCAGCACTATTAAGTGGAGATCAAAAAAATATAATTAATGCTACAAATTCGTTAAAAGCAATCGGTTTAACTGACTGGAGCGAGCTAATTGGATTCACCGATAATGGAGGATCGCTTTATGCAGAAGGATATTCGACAGACGACTATGCCATAAGAGAAACTAAAACATACTTAATGTTTTCAGAAAATAATAATTGGAATAGCAGCACAAAAGTATTTCTGGCAGAATATAATTATAATGCTAATAGCAATTTTGATGAGGTTAGTTTTTCTAATGGGTCATCAGCAGCTAAGACTGAAAATGTTACTATTTCTAGCAATCAGAAATATATATCGTATACAAATTCTGGAACTAATTATACTGTAAATATGACCATTGCCGATAGGACACTGCCTTTATATTTAGATTTGGAGCAATATTATAGCAATGCTCGAGGTAACCAAGTAAATATAACCTTTGATGACCCTAATGATGCTGAATTAGTTTTTTATAATAATGGCGGCGGTAATTATGGGAATAATACAAATGGGAGTAGCACTATTCAGTTTAGTACAAATATAATGACTCCAGCCCTAGCATACATTGATGAAATTTTAGCGAATGGATCACCGTCCAGAGTTCTATGGTTTTCTGGAGATATGATCCATACACTGTATGATAGTTGTGGTTATCCCTTCACGAATGATTTTGATCCTAATTATCCAGCACCACAATTTATTTTAAAAACAATTAATGGGTATGACACACATGTATCAGACATAACTAATGGAAATGAATCTTTCATAGCAAAATATATGAATTGTAACACGATCTATCAATCAGAACCATATTAATAATAACTTGTTGGTTGTAATTAAAGGCTTTTGTCACTTTTAATTTAAGTAAAATTAATTTTATGTTTACTTAAATTAAGATTTAGTCTTAGTGGAAGTATTACTGTAAATTGGAGGAGTAAAAGTAGATGATGCTATTATTCAAAGGAGGTTATTTAAATTATTTTGCAACACATTTATTCGTTAAACTATTGTCATAGTATCATGGTAAAGGTAGTAATTAGTTCAATATCAAATAAAAGTAAAACAAAGAGAATTATAAATTCAATGTAACGGATTACGAATGTATTCAAATCTAATAGGCTGTTGTAAAATAGCCTATTTTTTTATCAATTAACTTCCTGTTAAGGTTGAAGGAAGTTACATTACTGTTTCCAAGTAAGCCTATATATGTATTTGGGATTATCTACTTTAAGGGCTTCAAGACACTCTTTACAAGCAAACACCCATGCTTTGGGATTTTTTATATTGTATGCGATACGTAGTAGAGAAATCCATTTTACAAATAACACAATGTTTAATTTGTTCTTTTATAGATTACTTAACTTATATGTAACTTAAACTTTTAGAACACAATAGAACCCCTTTCCCGTTATCTTTTTATACCTCCCGAGCAACCTTAAAAAACCAAAAAACCCGTAAATCATTGTTTATAAATGAGTTACGGGATAATTTTGTGGTACCTCCAGGAAGTTTTAGGTTTTACTCTCGTTTTATTCGTTTTTCTATAAGTCAATGAAAATCAACAGTATAATGACTAAATCATGATAAAATAGTAAAGAGAAATCAAACCAAATAACAAGGATTTAAACCTGCGGAGCAACCTCTCGAGCAACCGGTATTCTCGCCATATCTTAGCCTTAGTCATTAAATTTAAAAAATATGTTTAAGGTTTTAAAGTCCTCAAAGGCAGCAATTCGGTTTAGTCTAAAACATTCAAAAAAGTATCTATTAGAAAATAGATGCCAAGAAAGTTTAATTGTATTGTGGTTCTCCTTCGGAGGAGCAGACAAACGAGTTAGTTATTCCACAGGATATACTGTTTCCTATTCCGATTGGGATTATCAAAAACAACGTGTAAAAACCAACAAATCAAGAATTATCAATTCCCATACAGTCAATAACTACTTAAATAGGTTGGAGACAGAACTAATGAATGCGAATAGTCGATTTATAGATGAAGAAAGACCAATTACCAAGGAGTTAATAAAAGAAACATTAGATATCATAACAGGGAAATTAGTTCCAGTTGAAAAAGAAGAAAAGGTTCCGATTGATTTTTTTAAGTTTTCTGAAAATTATCTTTACCAAAAGAAAGATAGAATAGAGAAACCTACATTTACTCTATACAAAGGAACATTAACAAAATTGAAGAAATATACACGAATAAGAAAAGTTACAGTTGACTTTAGTTCGTTTAACAAAACCTTTTTAGATGATTTTAGACAGTTTCTTGAGATTAGAGAGAACTTGGCTCTAAATACGATATCAAAACACTTTAAAAACCTTAAAATGTATGTAATCGAAGCCAAGAATCAAGGTTTGATATCGAATCCTCCACTAAAATATTTTAAAGTATCCACGGAAGAAACCACAGCAATTTATCTGAATGAAGATGAAATAAATCAAATATTGAAATTAGATTTATCGTTTAATAAGAGAATGGAATTGGCAAGAGATAAATTTTTAATGGGATGTTATACCGGTCAACGAGTTAGTGATTACAATGGAATTACATCAGATAATATTGTTGATATTAGTGGATTGAAGTGTTTTAGAATCAAACAATGTAAGACCAAGAACATTGTAGATTGTCCAATTACATTGGAAATACGAGAGATTATGTCCCGATACAACAATCAACCCCCACCGTATCTTCATGATACTGATATCAATGAAAATATTAAGATTGTAGGAAGGATATTAGGATTTAATGAGGTTATAAAAACAGAAATTACCAAAGGAGGGAGGTTAGTAAAAAGAAATAAACTAAAATGGGAGATGATAGAGACACACACTGGTAGAAGAAGTTTCTGTACCAATAATTATAAAAAAGGAATGTCATCATTATATATCATGCACTTTTCCGGTCATAAATCTGAAAGAGAGTTTCTAAAATATATTAGAGATAGAGGAGAGGATAGAACCAAACATATTGTTGATCAAGGGTATTTTAATGTTTAGGCTTTGGTTACAAGTGACGTTAGTCAACTGCTCTATACCCTTTGAAAAATCCAATTGTAAAATCTACAATCCATTTTAGAGTTAAGAACACAAACCACAAAATAGAGATGAAAGTGTGCCAAAATACTTTAATGAAATTAACAAAGAGAATGATCAACATATAGATCATTTGAAACGTAGCAGCGTTTTTTCCTCTAACTTGAACACCTCCTAATTTGAAACTTGAGTAATTTGGTTTTAAGATATTATAGGAACCTCTTTTGTTTTTGAGGGAAGTACTAACTCCATTTTTGGAAATATTGAAATTGAATGGACCACTTTTATATCTTCCAATAAACTGAAAGTTACCATTTTGGAAACCCATTCTTGCTCCCTTAAACAATCGTTTATGAAGACGAAGTCCATGTTTGGTGTTTATAGTAGCACCAACTCCATCACCCTTAAATGTTTTCGTTGCAGAAACACCTCCCGTTCTTGAAACTCGGACAGTTTCCCCTCTATATTCTATTCTTTTCTGAGGGTTGTTTTTATCTTTTGAATTAGTGCTTGACATGAGTCAAAATTAATAAATTAAAAAAAGGAGATTGAGATGTTTGAATTTTGATTTCCCCTCCCCCTATTATTCAAAGTTGCAACACAATTTCTTCTTTTAATGAATTAAAAGGTTTAATTTAATCGATACTTTACTTCGTTTTTAGAGAATATCATATGGTGCACGTTCTTTGACTACGTAAAACTACTATTTGGCAACCGATGATTTTCCGTTTTTTACGAATTGCTTAAAGGGGAGTGCAAATTCTTGATCAGAGAATCCGAATTGTAGTTTTTATGGTGTACAATTCTTAAAGATTTCATTGTTGTCTTAAATACCAAATATCACTTCGCATTCCACCGCAATACCGCGTCTCGTACTCGCCTGCCGAGCTGCTCGCCCTTTTTTGAAAACAGATTATCCCTTTCCGGGTAACCCTTCAATTCTTCATTAATGGCGGAAGCTCCAAAAGGAGTAGTCCATTCCCCGCCACCAACCACCACCATGCCAAATATGAGCATGGCATTTTGCAGCGCGTTTTGAACCAGTTCTTCTCCTGAAGAAATGCCTCCTGCGGTTACAAAAACCGCTCCAATTTTATCCTGTAGGGGTGTTTTTTCGAAAGGCCAGCCCTGAATAAACGTTAATAGCTCAGGAGCCGGATTGGCATTGTAAACTGGTGATCCTAAGATAATGGCATCTGCTAAAATTACATCCTCATTGGTGGTCTCCGATACAGACTTAAGGACCACATGAACGCTGTTGTTTTCCGTCGCGCCCTTGTATACCGATTTGGCCAACTTTTCCGTGTTGCCGGAATTGGAAACATATGTAATAAGTATAGTCCGTATTTGGGAGTTGTCTTGCTGTCCGAAACCCACACCATAAGCCAAGCCAACTATAAGAGTAAACACTAATTTTAGGCAAACTTTTAATCGCATCATTTTTATACTTTCATTTAAGTGAGCAAGTTAATGGTTTCCGGCCGATGTGAAGACCAAAAAGAAAATTCTTTTGAGAAAAAAACGCAAAACTATTATTATCAAATATTTCATAATCACTCAATTAAATTTATTTAAAATAATTTAAAGGCCAAATCTAAGTTAATTTACCATACCTTACATAATTATTTATTATGATTTAATTTAATCAATTTTTCAAAATACTCCTATTTATGAAAAAGATACATTTAGTTATTTTCTTATTAATATCTTACATTTCAGTAGGTCAAAATTTAACGGTAATAAGTGGTGGAAGTATCACAATACCCAAAGACAGTTATGTGTTTGTAGGTGGAGATTTTAACAACGCTGCAGGCACTGTAACTTTACACTCTGATTCCGATGAGTTTTCATCGTTATTGGTAAGTGGTGCTGCATCTGGGGATATTACCTATAACCGCTATGTAAATGTAGTAGGTGATGGAGAATGGGATTTAATAGGTGCGCCAGTATCAGGGATGGCATTTAGTACATTGATACAAGATACCAATATTGCAACAAACGGAAGTTTTTATGCAGTAGGATCTTATGACAATACTACGGACACTTGGACAAACGCTACCGATGCAACCACAGGTTCTTTATCATTAGGGCAAGGATACCAAATGGCAACCACCAGTGGAGGCACACTTTCTTTTACAGGTGCTATTGCCGATGGAGATCAAACTGTAACCATAACCAACAGCGATGCAGAGAATTCAGGAGCAGGAAGACGTTGGAATTTAATTGCCAATCCATTTGCGTCGTATCTTAATGGAAATAGTAATGCAGATGGAACCAATAATTTTTTAACGGTTAATACCGCAGCAATAGATGATGAATTTGAGGCACTCTATGGCTGGAAAGCAGATGGAACAGGATATGAAATTTATAACAACACAAGTACAGCCACGTATATAGCCCCTGGTCAAGGTTTTTTTGTTGCCGCTGCAGGAAGTGGAGGGGATCAAACAATCACTTTTACTCAAGCCATGCAAACAGTTACAGGAGTCGATGATTTTGTTGCCGCAAAATCCTCTGTAACGAGTTACGAATTGGTTTTAGACATGTATAGTGATGCGGTTAAAGTTGCGGATACTAAATTTTATTTTAAAGAAGGATTGACTTTAGGATTAGACCCAGGGTACGATGCTGGAGCCTTCAACCAATCTTCAGGTTTCAGTTCGAGACTTTTAGAACAAGACAACGGTATTGGTATGGGCATCAATGCAATGCCTACAGATGCTATGAGCAATGTAATCGTTCCTCTAACAATAAATCAAGAAGCTGGGATTGCTCTTAAAATTCAAATAGCAAACAGTACAATACCAGAGAATATAAATGTGTATTTAGAAGACACCGTAGAAAACACGTTTACACTTCTTACCAATGAGGGTTTTGAGCTTACAGCACAAACTACCTTAAGTGGTATGGGAAGGTTTTTCATTCACTATACTACAAGTACCCTTTCCATAGATACGGTGAGTAGTACCTCATTATTAACCGCCTATAAAGGAAAAGGAAATACCTATATCTCAGTAGAAGGATTACAGCAGTTCTCAGAGCCAGCAAATCTTATCCTTTACAATGTATTAGGGATGAAAATACTTTCAAGAAAGATCCAAAACCCTTCACAGAAAGAGATGCTTTCTACAGTAGGTTTGAGGACCGGAGTCTACATCCTAAAAGTACAGGCAGAAAACATTGTTTTCACAAAAAAATTATTCATAGAATAAGAACTCCACATGAAAAAAACAGAAAACACACCTAACGGTACCGATGATATCAGTAGAAAAGAGGCCATAAAGAAAATGGGAAAGTATGCTGCACTCACAGCGATGGGCACATTTATGATTCTAAGTCCTAAAAAGGCACAAGCGCAATCTGGACCTTCGGACCCAGGTGCTTGGTAATAAAACAACTCTTCAAAGAATAAAAAACTAAAAAAACACATTATTAAAAAACAAACCAATGAAACAAATTTTTACATTTTTAGCGGCAGTAGTATTAACTGCAACAACGTATGCCCAAGTGGGTATAGGAACGACAACACCTGCAACTTCTGCAGCATTAGATATTACTTCTACCACAAAAGGATTATTAATACCAAGAATGACTAATGCACAACGTCAAGCTATTTCAAGCCCAGCTGCAGGGTTAATGGTCTTTGTCACAGATTTTGATGGAGGTAGATTTATGTTTTATGACGGGACAGAATGGGGTACACTTTCTTTTACAGAGAAACGTCCAGACGCTCCCACAATAGGAACTACCGTTGTTGCTGACGCACAAGCCACAGTTTCATTTACAGCCCCATCAAGTGATGGAGGTTCAGTAATTACTTCCTACACAGCTACCTCAAGCCCAGGAGGTATAACAGGAACATTAAGTCAGTCAGGAAGTGGAAGTATTACAGTAACAGGTTTAACGAATGATACAGCTTATACTTTTACAGTGACGGCTACCAATGCCATTGGAACAAGTACGGCAAGTACTCCTTCAGGTTCAGTAACAGTAGCTCCAACTTCTCCCATAGTTTCAAATGGAACTGGTACCTATACTTTTTTGAATCACAACTTAGGGGCAGATACTTCACTACCCCCACATAATCCAGCTGTTGGTTTACAAGGTGGTTATGTGCAATGGGGTAAACCAGGGCCTACAAACTGGGTAGGCGAAGCTAACGATGGGGTAAATGGCTTTGTTGCAGCACCAACAAGTGTTAATCCAAACAGTGGTGCTATTTTTGGCTGGTCTCAAACGGCTGCAGCAGACAGTTCTTGGAATAGTGGTACAGAAGCAAACCCTGTTAAAGTAACCGCAAATGATCCTTGCCCAACTGGTTATAGAGTGCCTACGCGTACTGAATGGGTAGCTGTTCATAACAATAATACCGTAAGTAGAACAGGTGCGTTTACAGAAGGTACTTCTGAATATGGTTCTGCCTTACATTACGGCCCAGATGCAAGCACAAAGTCACTGACCTTGCCTGCTGCTGGCGGCCGCAGCAACGTCACCAGTGGCGCGCTCGACGGCCGTGGTAGCCTCGGCGACTACTGGAGTAGTACAGAGGATGGCAGCAATGCTTACTACTTAGTCTTCGGTAGTAGCTTCGTAGTCCCGGCCAATAGCAACAGTCGTACGCGCGGCTTTTCCGTTCGTTGTATCGCAGAATAAAAATTCTATTAATTTATTATTTATTTGTCTCTTAGGCAAGTAGTAGAAAATTGTGGCGGCGTAGCCGCCGCATTTTTTTAAAAAAGTCATATAAAATGAGTATTAAAGAAAAACTAGCGAAAGAAGATGACACGCATATGTATTGCTATAAGCAGGGTGCTTTTTGGGTGTGTTATGAGCAAAGTGCTTATATAGTAAGCCTTAGTAAAGCCTATAAACCTAGCAAAAAAATGTGATCTTGCAAAAAACAGCACATCATATGGTATCTGTAACCAATTCATACCTTGGTTTATTAAGTCATTATAACACCTATAACCTTAGGCACAAATTGCTCTTTTCTAAGCCCCCTTGCTTGTTATATAAAATGGGGTACTTTCATTCGAACATCAAAAAAATAATACTTTATAAAAACCTTAAACAGCAACACAATAGATACCTCTTAAGATGATAAAAAAAATACTAGTACCCCTTACTTTGTTTATTGCTATAAACAGCTTTTCTCAATCCGTTTCAATGGATTTTCCTGCCTTTGCAGGTAAAACCTATGATTTTATCATTTTTCAGGGGAGCAAGCAAGAAACGGTACAACAAGATACCATACCCGCTAATGGTAAGTTTACCTTAACCATACCAGCAAAATTTGCACCCTATACAGGAATGAGCCGCTGGTTAATTACGGGCACTGCCCAAGGTGGTGGTTTAGACATGGCAATACCTGGGTATAATTTTTCGGTAACTTGTTTAAGCGATGCCCCAGATACTAACAACATTGTCTATACTGGTTTTGATGCCGTAAACGAATTGAACAGCCTAAATACTCAACAACAGCAAATCATAGAAAAATTTGCAGTTGTAAGTAAGGCTTCTGTTTTGTATGCAGAAAATAAAAAGCTGTACACAATTTTTAATAAAGAAAAAATAAAACAAAAAGAAGCGTTCGAAAACTTTAACAAACAACTAAAAAGAAACCCTAGTTTTAATGCCCGCTTTTTACCCATCGTAAATCTTATCAAAGGCATACCGCCACATTTAACAACTAATGAAGACGAAAAAGCAGCTATTTATAACCAATTTATAACCAAAGACTTAAGTTTTAATGATTTATATGTATCTGGCCATTGGACTGCTATTATACGAGATTGGGTAGGTTACCAAAGCAACGTAGTAAATGATAAAGCCCAATTTGTAAAAGATTTTAAATTGATAAGTGATAGAATAACCAACCCAAGGCAGTACACCGATTTTGTGGGGAAACTTACCTATTACTTAACCACGTATGGGAAAGATAATTATGTAGCTGCCATTGCAGACGCTGTGGTAGGTTCTGGTAAAGTGAATGCGTATGCAGGCAGTATGCAAGTGTATATAAAGGCTACAATGGGTAAGCAAGCTCCAGATATCGTTATTAAAGAAAATGTAGGGTCAGAAAAAGAAGTAAATCTTGTAAATACACTTTTAAAAACAGATGCTTTAGCATCTAAATACAGTTTGCTATTGTTTTACCAATCTGGTTGTGGGCCTTGTAAACAAACCATAGCGGCATTAAAGGAGCATTATTCTAATCTTGTTGCCAAAGGCATAAAAATAGTGGCTCTTTCTGCAGATACAGACCCGCAGGTATTTAAAGACAGCGCAGCAGCATTTCCATGGAAGGATACTTATTGTAATTTAGAGGGTTTTAATGGTGTTAATTTTAAGAATTATGCAGTAACTGGCACACCTACTATGTTTGTTTTAGATAGTAAAGGCGTCATACTTAAAAAAATAGCGACTATAGAACAGTTATTAACTTGGAGTGAAAAGTTATAATACCGATAAAAATTTAGATTTAAAAAGTGATTGATTGTATTATACCCTTTAAAAAGCTATTTGTACAAACCAGCAATTTTAATCTAAAACCAGTTAAAGGATCTTATATAACAACCGTTACAGACCCTTTTGGAAACGATATTCATCAGAAAATAGAAATAAAGGAGTACGTTGTAAACCTGATAAACCTTTAGATTTTTCTTAACAAAAAAACATCTTTTTTTTCTTCATCTTTGTACATATCCAAATCTATTTGAGTTTGATGCTTTCAAACATCCTTAATTGATTATTTTTATAGAAAATTATGAATGATTTAAATTTTTAAGATGAAGATATATCCTATAGAAACTGGTAATTTTAAATTAGAGGGGTGGCGCAATGTTTGGAGTTGTACCAAAATCAATTTGGCAAAAAATGAACCCTGCAGATTCCAATAACTTGATAGAAATGAGTAGTCCATTACTTACTAAAACTATCGAAGATAAAAGATATCTTTGGTTGGAGGGAACCAACCAATATGTGGTATTGGAACACGAAGCCTTTAGTGTTGTAGAGAAACTTATTAATAGGGTATTACCAAAGACGATTGCAATACATCTTGAAACAACATTATCGGTTCCATTTGAAGCGGCTCTAAAGTTTGTAAAAGAGTTAAAAGAACGGGTTTTAAATTCATCCATAACCGTTCAAGAGAAAAGTATCATCGAATTATCAAAGGTTACAATTCCAGATAACTTTAAGATTATAACTACCTATCGAGTAAACAATACGCTTATAAAAGTTTCGTATAAAGGTGATTTAGAAGCTTCTTATATTCATCCTAAATTTGCACACTTAGAAACTGAAACAGCTGACAAAGAAATCGATTTTAAGGTTTTTACAGCAAATGATAAAATTTATTTAGCAATTAACAATAAAGTAAAGTACGGATGGTCTAAGGAAGAAATTCATTATTTTCAAGGGAAGTTTTCTATGGAGTTTATACAAGCAATGTATCATAAAGAGGAATCTGAATGGATGGGTGTTTTTCACGCATCAGCAGTAAGCAACCAACAAAAAGCAGTACTTTTTTTAGGTGACTCAGGAAATGGTAAAAGTACTTCTTTGGCACTTCTTCAGAAACACGGATTTCAGTGTTTGGCTGATGATTTTGTGCCAGTTGCAGCTACAAATAAAGAAGTATATCACTTTCCTGCAGCCATTTCTGTTAAAAACAGTAGTTTACAAACATTAGCACCCTTGTATCCTTTATTAAACGATACAAAGGAATATCATTTAAAAAGATTAAATAAGAGAGTTCGTTATTTACCGCCAAATTATACAGATACCCAAACCCACCTTGCTTGCAAGGATTTGGTATTTATAAAATACCAAAAAGATGTTGCATTATCATTTTCTAAAATATCTAAACAAAAGGCTTTCGAGCAGTTGGTACCTGATTCTTGGTTATCTCCAAAAAAAGAGAACGCTGCTACTTTTTTAGAGTGGTTTGCTACATTAAACTGCTATCAAATCACCTATTCACAAACTAATGAAATGGTAGCATCAGTTACTAAAATATTTAATGATGACGTATAAAGAAACGTTTTACTTTGTGGCAAAATGTTTGACAATTTCTTTAGAACATAAGAATAGGGAAGAAATTGAAAAACAGTTACAATCGAATAATATAGATTGGGATGCGGTTGTAAAAGTAAGTACTGCTCATTATGTGTTTCCTGCATTGTATTGCAATTTAAAACGTGCTGATTTTTTAAAGTATATTCCAGAGGATTTAGTAGCTTATATGGAAGAAATCACAAACTTAAATAGAGATCGTAATACCGCTATTATCCAACAAGCAAAAGAACTAAATGCGTTATTAGTTACACATAATTGTACTCCAATTTTCTTAAAAGGTACAGGGAACTTATTATCCAACCTCTATGAAGATACTGCAGAGCGAATGGTTGGAGACATCGACTTTATTTTTTCAAAAGAAGACTATCCAAAAGCAATAGCGATACTTTATAAAAACGGATATGAAAGAACGGTAAAATCAAATGCAAAAATAGATTATGTTGATCATGTATTTGTTAAACATTATCCAAGGCTTCATAAAGAAAACAATATTGCAGCAGTGGAGGTGCATAAAGAATACCTAATGGAAAAATACATTGGAGAATTCAATTATAAAAACACCCATCAAAGTGCACAAACTATAAATGGTGTGCGAGTATTGAGTTATGCCAATAAGGTAAACTTAACGATTATTGCCAATCAAATAAATGACAGAGGATACCATTATAAAAACATCGGTTTAAGAAATGCATACGATGTGTTTTTACTTTCTAAACAAACAGTTGCCAGTAAAGCAATGGGGTCTTTAAAAGATTTAAAGGAACCGTTAGAGTGTTTTGTAGCAACTACTTTTGAGGTGTTTAATAGGCCTAAAAGTCTACAATACATTTCCACCAAAGCAACCACAATATTTTTAAAACGTTTTCAGACGCAGTTTTCCAACCCAGCCAAAACAAAAAGAAAGCATCGAACACTTAAAATAAAAATACTACTACAAATTCGTTTAGAAATTTTATGGAAAGCGGTTTTTGATAGAAAAACGAGAATATGGGTATTTTACAGGTTATCAGATCCAAAATGGTATCAAGAAAAATGGAAACAAACGATCACTGCATTAATAACTTAAATTATCTAATGTCAATAGTTTTGGAGTTACAGTATCAAACTTATTTAACTTCCTTTTAAATTGAAGGAAGTTAGATCACCGTTTCTAAGTTCCCCATAAATACACAACGTATTCTCTAAAATATAAATTTTAAATAATTACATTGTTATCGTTTCCAAGTACCTCCATATGTGTAGTTAGGATTGTCTTTTTTAACGTCTATAAGACACTTTTTACAGACAAACACCCATTCTTTGGGTTTTTATATTGCACTCGGTACATCGCAGGGAAATCTACTTTACAAATGACACAATGTTTAATTCGTTGTTTCATAATTCACTTAAGTCATTAATAACTTAACTTTTGGAGTGTAATATAATCAGTTTATAATTATCTTTTTATACCTCCCGAGCAACCTTTGGAGCAACTCTAAAAACCAAAAAACCCGTAAATCATTGTTTATAAATGAGTTACGGGATTATTTTGTGGTACCTCCAGGAATCGAACCAGGGACACAAGGATTTTCAGTCCTTTGCTCTACCAACTGAGCTAAGGTACCATTGCCTTAGCGGATGCAAATATAGTACTCCTTTTTTATATCTACCAAATAAAATTGTAAAAAATCTGTTGTATTTTTGGAGTCTGTTTAAAATGATAAGATGAATTTAATTGTTGACATTGGTAATACAAGAATCAAAGCTGCTGTTTTTGAGAATGATAAGTTAATAGAGTTACTTGTTTTAGAATCTGAAGATTTACTTGAGAAGGTTGATTTTTTAATTAAAAAATACACAATCAATAGCGGTATCATTTCTTCAGTAAAGAATATCTCAAAAGAAATACGAGATCAACTAAGTAAAAAGGTGTCTTTTTTAGTGCTAGATTCGTCTACTAAAGTTCCGTTTAAGAATTTATACAAAACACCCCAAACATTAGGAGTAGACAGGATTGCATTGGTGTCAAATGCTTTGACGAAATTTCCTAAAAAAAATGTATTGATTATAGATGCAGGAACATGCATTACCTATGATTTTGTTAATAAAAATAAAGAATATTTAGGAGGTGCAATTTCTCTAGGGATTGAGATGAGGTATAAAGCCTTACATAAGTATACCTCAAAACTACCTTTATTAGAAAAAAATATTCCATCAAATTTTATAGGAAAAACTACAGATGAAAATATTCATTCAGGTGTAAACAATGGAGTTTTAAATGAAATTAATGGGGTAATTGAGCAATATGAAAGAGAAAATCCATTTTTAACAATAGTTTTAACAGGTGGAGATACATATTTCTTGGCTAAACAATTAAAAAGTAGCATATTTGCCAATCCAAATTTTGTTTTGGAGGGTTTAAACACAATTTTGATATATAACAACAAGGAATGTTAAAGAGAATTTTCTATATATTTTTACTATTTATTTCAATAAAAGCAACAGCTCAGAGAACTAACTCTTCTCCATATTCTTTTTTTGGTATTGGTCAGCAATACAGCTCTCAAACAGTAGAACAAGCAAGTATGGGTGGTATCGGAATCGCTTTTAATAATATATACCATTTAAACTTCTTAAATCCAGCAGCCAATGCATATTTAAGATTTGCAACTTATTCTATTGGAGTTAATGTAAATGATTTAACAATAAAAGATTTTTCGGGTTCTCAAAACTCAACATCAACAAGTTTGTCTTATATTAATATTGGTTTTCCTCTAGGTAAAAAAGCAGGTATTTCTTTTGGATTAAAGCCAAATACAGCTGTGGGATATTCTTTATTGAATGTTGTGAATGACATAAACGGAGATCCTTTTGAGGCTACAAGATTTTATGGTTCTGGAGGAACAAACAGAATTTATAGTGCATACGGAATTTCTCTTTCAAAAAGCTTTACCGTAGGTTTAGAAGCAGAATATATTTTTGGAAAAACAGAAAATAATATTTTATCTCAGAGATTAAATACTCAATTGGGAACAAAGAATAATGAGGTTACAACAATTTCAGGTACAGGGGTTAAAGTAGGTATGCATTATATAAAAGAATTAAACAATAAATTAATGTTTAATTTGGGTGCTTCTTTTAAACTAGAAAATAGTTTAAAAACGTCTGGTGTAGAAAATTTATATTCATTACAGATTGCTTCATCAACTGTAGAAATTCCAAAAGACACTTTATATAGCGCTTCAGTTAATGGTAAAATAGTAAATCCAATGAAAACAGGTTTAGGAGTTGGATTGGGAAAAGAGAATAAATGGTTTGCTGGAATTGAGTATGAATTTCAAGATGCGTTAAATTTGCAAGGTTCTATCTTAACTAGTTCATCTTATAAATATAATAAATCGAGTAGAGTTTCTATAGGTGGGTTTTATTTACCGAAAGACAATTCAATTTCTAGCTATTGGGATAGGGTAACTTATAGAGCTGGAATCCGATTTGAAAATACAGGATTGTTGGTGAATGGAACTACGACTCCAGGAAATTTTACTGAAATTAAAGATTTTGGCATATCTTTTGGTTTAGGTTTACCATTAAGAAGTTTATCAAACCTTAACTTAGGTGTTGAATATGGTAGAAAAGGATCAACAATAAATAACTTAATACAAGAAAACTATTTTAATTTTAAACTAAGCTTATCTTTAAGTGCTATTGGGCAACAGGCTTGGTTTATAAAGAAACGAATTGACTAATTAAAAACAGATAGATGATGAAAAAAATTACGTTCTTACTTGCAGCAGTCGCATTGCTATTAAACACTAGTGTTGTAGCACAGAGTCCTCAAGATTGTAACATTGCTTACAATTTATTTAAAGGAGAAATTCAAACAAAAAAATATGATTCTGCATTGCCTAGACTAAAAAAATTAATGGATGACTGCCCAAAGCTGTCGGTTAATATATATAAATTAGGAGATAGATTAGTTAAGGATCAATTAAAGTCTGGAGGTAATAATGATGAATTTATTGCGCTAGCAAAAAAGATTTATGAGCAAAGACTTCAGTATTTTCCTCAAGATTTAGCAAAAGTTCATAGTGATTTTGCTACTTTTTTAGCGAATGAGAAAGTAGGTTCAGATGACGAAATTTTTGCATTGTTAGAAAAAGCATACTCGTTAGATCCAACACAAATGGGTGTTAGAAATATTTACAAGTATTTTCAAGGTGTAACAGATAGAAATAAAGATACGAATCCACAAAAAGTATTTGATACTTATGATGATGTATTAGAATCTGTTGGTGAAAAATTAGATTATTATTCAAAAAAGCTTGAGCCTTTAACTGCTAAAGAAGAAAAAGGAGAGAGCTTAGAGAGAAGAGAAAAAAGCTTGTTAAGAGCTTATTCTATTAATTCAAAAGCATTAGGCCAGGTTGAAGACGGATTGGATAATATCATTGTAGAGTTGTCTACATGTGAGAGATTAATACCTTTATATACAAGAGATTTTCCTGCCAATAAAACCAATGCAAAATGGTTAAAAAGATCAGTATCTAGAATGTATGCGAAAGAGTGTAGAGATGAGCCTTTATATGAAACTTTAGTTGAAGCTTATGTTGCGGCAGATCCGTCTCCAGAAGCGTCAGTATTTTTTGCTGGAATTTTATATAAAAACGGAAAAGAAACTGAAGCAATGGAATACTACAAGAAAGCTGTAGAGCAGCAAACAGATGCATTTAAGAGAGCTGAAAACTTATATAAAATAGCGCAATTATTTGCTAAAAAAGGTAAAAAAAGTGAAGCTAGAAGATATGCAAATCAAGCTATACAAAATAAACCTAGCATGGGTAAAGCTTATTTGTTAATTGCTGGTTTATATGCATCTAGTGCAAATGCTTGTGGTACAAAAGAGTTTGATAAAAGAATGGTGTACACAGCTGCTTTAAACAAAGCAAGAAGAGCTGCAATAGTAGATCCAAGTATTGCATCTAAAGCTTCTAAATACATTAAAAATTACTTATCTCAAGAGCCTTCTAAAGAATTAATTTTTACTGAAGGCGATAAAGCCAGGAACTCCTCATGCTATTAAATGTTGGATAGGAGAAACAGTTAAGGTTCCTCAGAAATAAGAATGAATTTTAGTTCAAAGAAAATATATAAAAACATTGCTACTATTGGTATAGTAGCAATGTTTTTTTCTTGTACTAACAATTCAAATGAAATGAAAGAATTTTTTTCAGCAAAAAATTTACCAATTGGAATTGCAAAAAATATTGCACATGTTTATAGAGACTCTGGAAGAACAACCTCTAAGTTGTATTCTCCACTTCTAAATGATTTTAGC
This sequence comes from uncultured Polaribacter sp., assembly GCA_943788865.1. GTDB lineage: Bacteria > Bacteroidota > Bacteroidia > Flavobacteriales > Flavobacteriaceae > Polaribacter. The sequence goes on from CALSRX010000004.1 coordinate 663,616, forward strand.
AATAGAGTTAATCATCCTTATAATGAATTTCCTGAAGGATTGAAATTGATAACATTTGAAAATAACGGAAAAGATTCAACAACAATACTTGGAGATTACGCCATTTCGTATTCAAAAACATTGATCACAGAATTGAAAGGAAATGTTGTGATTATTAATCATACAGATCAATCTAAACTGTATACAGATCAGTTGTTTTGGGATCAAAATACAGATTACTTTTTTTCTGAAAAAAAATTCACATTAATTTCACCAGACAATACTATAAAAGGAGTTGGTTTCGAATCAAAAAAAGATTTATCTAAATTTTTAGCAAAAAAACTATCGGGAGAAATAATTACAAAAGAAGAATAACTCATGAACACACTTTGGAAATATTTACAATACGGGTATTTAATTATTGCATTTATATTTTTAATAGAAGCTATATTAGGATGGAATGAAGACAGAGAAAAATCTTATTTGATGATTGGTTTTGCAGTTTTTATTACCTTAGTGTTTTTCTTTAAAAGATATTTTAGAAAAAAAGTACAATCAAGAAATAACCAGTAAACCAATACATGGAAACACAAATAGCAATAATTGTTATTTCAATTTTACTTTCTGCATTTTTTTCAGGTATGGAAATTGCTTTCATTTCTGCCAACAAACTACATATCGAATTAGAAAAGAAAAAAGGCAACTTTATTTCTAATATCCTTGCAAAAATTACAAATAAGCCCTCTAAGTTCATTACCACAATGTTGGTTGGTAACAATATTGCTTTGGTGATTTATAGTTATTTTATGGGTAAGTTTTTAATTCGTTTTTTACCAATAGAATTCTTTAGTGATTTTACTATTTTGTTATTACAAACAATTATTTCTACCATCATAATTTTGATTACTGCAGAGTTTTTACCTAAAGCTATTTTTAGAATTTATTCGAACGAAGCATTAAAGTTTTTTGCAATACCCACCTATTTTTTCTTTGTTATTTTTCATTTTTTCTCATCATTCATAACGTTTATTTCTGATTTCTTTTTACGAGTTTTTTTTAGAACAAATAAAGATGAGGAACAAACAGAGTTTAGTAGGGAAGAACTTGGGAATTATATTAATGAACAAATAGAAACAAGTAATTCTCATGATGTTTTCGATTCTGAAATTCAAATATTTCAAAATGCTTTAGATTTCCACAAGGTTAAAGCAAGAGAAATTATGGTGCCGAGAACAGAAATGATTGCTGTTGAGTTTCATGAAACAATTCCGAATTTAAGAAAGATATTTGTTGCTACTGGGTTTTCTAAAATTTTAGTGTATAAAAATTCATTAGATGATATTATTGGTTATGTAAATGCATTCGAGTTATTTAAAAAACCAAAAACAATTCGTTCTGTAATATTGCCCATTGAAATTGTTCCAGAATCAATGATTATTCATGATGTCTTAAACAATTTAATTAAGAAAAGAAAAAGCATAGCCATTGTTTTAGATGAGTATGGTGGGACATCTGGAATGATAACTGTAGAAGATATTGTAGAGGAACTTTTTGGAGAAATAGAAGATGAGCACGATTCTCAAGAATTATTAGAAGAGCAAATTAACGAAACTCAATTTCGTTTTTCTGCAAGGTTAGAGATTGATTACTTAAATGAAGAATACGGATTAAACATTCCAAAAGAAGGAGCTTACGAGACCTTGGGAGGTTTTATTATAGAGCATACAGAAAATATCCCAGAGTTAAATGAAGAAATAAGAATTGAAGATTTTGTAATTAAAATTCTTAAAGTTAGCTCATCAAAAATAGAAGAAATTTACTTTCAAATTGGCGAAGTAGACAACTAGATTTGTCAATAAAAAATACTCGTAAATAATTGTTGCTAAGCAGTTGCATTATTTAAACCGAAATTGTATTTTCGCTCCCTGTTAATTAAATAAATGACGTATGGCAATTTTATCTAAAATTAGAGAGCGTTCAATGGCATTAATCCTAGTAATTGGATTAGCATTGTTTGCTTTTGTATTAGATCCTTCAAGTATTCAAGATTTCTTTAATTCTTCAAAAGTAAATACAGTTGGAGAAGTAGGTGGAGAAGTAATTTCAAGAAAAGATTTTAGCGAAGCGTTAGAAGCGTATAAAGCACAAGTAGGTAATGGACTTACAGATATGCAAGCTTCTAAAATAGTTTGGGATAATTTAGTAAGAGAAAAAATTTATCAATCACAACTATCTGCAGCAGGAATTACTGTTGGAGAGAATGATGTTTGGAGTGCTCTTATTGAGAATCAATCTGTAAAAACAAATCAACAGTTTTTAAATGCTGCAGGGTTGTTTGATGAAGGTAAACTAAAAGAGTTTTTAGCTTTAACAAAATCTGATGATCCAGCATTGTGGAACTCTTGGTCAGATTTTATGGGGCAACTAAAAAGTGGTTTAGAAACTACAACCTATAATAATTTGATTACTGCTGGTGTTGGTGCTTCATTAAAAGAAGGAGAATTACAGTATTTAACTGATAATACAAAAATTACAGCTCAATATGTGTACGTACCTTTTACAACTGTAGCAGATAGTTTAGTTACTGTAACCAAATCAGAAATCGAAACTTATATTAAGGCGAATCCAACATCATTTAAAGTTGATGCATCTACAGATATTAAATATGTAAAATTTGATATTGTTCCTACCAAAGAAGATGAAGATGCAATTAAAAAAGAAGTTGCTGATTTATTAGAAGACAAAGATGGAGTAAAAGGGTTTAAAAACACAGAATACTTGTCTGATTTTTTTGCTGATAATGGTTCAGATTTAGCCCTAGATAATGGGTATAATTTTAAAAGCACTGTTCCTGCTGTAATTGCAGAGCAAATTTTTAAAGGAAAAGAAGGAGATGTCTTTGGTCCTTATAGAGACAATGGGTTTTTTAAAATTTCTAAAATTAATGAAGTTGTTCAAATTCCAGATTCTGTAAAAGGAGCTCATATATTAATTCCTTTTGTTGGTTCAGCTTCTGCAAGTCTAGACACTAAGAAAACTGATGTTCAAGTAAAAAAATCTATAGACAGTATTTTTAAATTAGTAAGAAAAGATAAAAAGAAGTTTGCAGAAATTGCTGATATAGTAAATGTTGATGGAACAAAAGGAAAAGGAGGAGATATTGATTGGATTTCCGTAAAAGCTGCTTATTCTTTAGACAAAGAATTTGGTGATGCTTTATTCTTTAGTAAAAAAGGAGATATTAATGTTGTTAAAACTAAATTTGGATACCATATTATTAGAGTTGATGAAAGCAGAAATAAACAACAAGCTGTTAAGTTAGCGACTTTTGGTAGAAAGATTGAAGCTTCACAAGCAACTGAAAACACCATATTTCAAAATGCAGAAACTTTTGCCTTAGCTTTATCAAATGGAGCAAAATTTGACGATGTTGTAAAAGAAAAAGCATTGTCTCCACAATCAGCATTTAATTTAAAAATGTTAGACGAAACGGTGCCAGGAATTGGAAATCAAAGAGAAATTGTTACATGGTCTCATAAAAAAGAGAATGAAGTAGGGGCATATCAAAGATTTGATACAAACAATGGCCATGTTGTAGCTGTTATTACGAATAAAACATTTAAAGGTTTAATGTCTGCAGCTAGAGCTACTAATACTGTTAGACCAATATTATTAAATCATAAAAAAGCAGCAATCATTAATAAAACAATGACTGGTGCAACATTGGCAGATATTGCAAAATCTACAAAACAAACTGTTAATACAGCGTCTGCAATTTCTATGCAGTCTCCAATTATTACAGCAGTTGGTTTTGAGCCTAAAATTGTAGGAGCTATGTATTCTGCAAAAGAAAATACATTGTTTAATAATGTAGAAGGAGGGAAAGGAGTTTTTGCTTTTGTAGTTACAAAAAGAGAAGCACCGATTGCTTTGCCAAATTATGATTCTTATAGAAATAGATTGGCTAGTACTAGAAAAGGTCAAACAGGTTTAATGTACGATGCTATTAAAGAAGCTACTGAAGTAGTTGACAATAGAGGTTCTTTTTACGGTATTGAGTAATCAGCAATTTAAAAATATAAAAAAACCGAATCAATTAATTGATTCGGTTTTTTTATATAATCTATTTTGATAAATTAGTTAACCATTCATAGATATTAAAAACTCTTGGTTGTTCTTAGAGAATTTAATTCGTTCGTTGATAAATTCCATTGCTTCAACTGGGTTCATATCTGCAAGATACTTTCTTAATACCCACATGCGTTGCACTGTTTTTTCATCTAACAATAAATCATCTCTTCTTGTACTAGATTTAATTAAATCTATAGCAGGATAAATTCTTCTATTAGAAATGTTTCTATCTAGTTGTAATTCCATATTTCCGGTTCCTTTAAACTCTTCGAAAATTACTTCATCCATTTTAGAACCTGTCTCTGTTAAAGCAGTTGCTATAATAGTTAAAGAACCACCGCCCTCAATTTTTCTAGCAGCACCGAAGAATCTTTTAGGTTTGTGTAATGCATTTGCATCAATACCACCAGATAAAATTTTACCAGAAGCAGGAGCAACTGTATTGTAAGCTCTTGCCAAACGAGTAATCGAATCTAAAAGGATCACAACATCGTGTCCACATTCTACCAAACGTTTTGCTTTTTCTAAAACAATATTTGCAACACGAACGTGTTTGTCAGCTGGTTCATCAAAAGTAGAAGCAACAACTTCTCCACGAACACTTCGTTGCATATCTGTTACCTCTTCAGGTCTTTCATCAATTAATAAGACAATTTGATAGACTTCTGGATGATTTGCTGCAATAGCATTTGCAACATCCTTTAAAAGCATTGTTTTTCCTGTTTTAGGTTGTGCTACAATCATACCACGTTGTCCTTTTCCGATTGGAGAAAACAAATCAATTATCCGTGTTGATAAAGAACTTCCTTTTTCAGCTAAATTGAATTTTTCTTGAGGAAATAATGGAGTTAAATGCTCGAAAGACACTCGGTCTCTAACTACATTTGGATTTAATCCATTAATTTTTGAAACTCTAATTAAAGGGAAATATTTTTCACCTTCTTTAGGAGGGCGAACATTTCCTTTTACAGTATCTCCAGTTTTTAGCCCAAATAATTTTATTTGAGATTGTGATACATAAATATCATCTGGTGATGATAAATAATTGTAATCAGAAGAGCGCAGAAAACCATAGCCATCAGGCATCATTTCTAAAACTCCTTCACTTTCAATAATACCATCAAATTCAAAATCAGGATCTTTATAGCGCGTATTGCTTTTATTTCCTTTAGAAACTTTTTCTCTTTGTTGATTGTTGTTTCTATTTTTATTTTGATTTGGGTTGTTGTTTTTTTGCCTTGGATTATTCTGATTAGAATGAGCTGGTTTTTTAACTTCAGTTTTTTCTTCAGTAGAAGATGCAGCTATTTTTTCTTCAGTTTTTTTAACTTCAGGTTTAGCTTCAGCTTTCGTTTCTTTTAAAACAGGTTTAGGATTGTGATTTGCTTCCTCTTTAGCAACTGGAGTTGTTTTTTCTTCAGCCTTAGGATGTGATACTTTTTTCACAACTCTTTTTCTTCTTGGTTTATCAGTCTTTGGGTTCTCTTGATTTGCAAGGTTTGCAGCTTGAGTATCTAAGATTTGATAAACAAGGTCTAATTTTTTAAGTTGACTAGTTTTAGATAGTCCAATAGTTTTTGCAATCTCTTGTAATTCAGTAAGAGTTTTAGCTTTCAGTTCTGTGATTTCGAACATTTTTACATTGTTAAATTAATATAGTGGGGTTTCTCTTAAGATAGTTAAGAATTTATATTGAAATTTTTTGGCTTAGTATTGTTAAGCGTTATGCTAATACTAGTGTGTAGTTGAATTGTAAGCAAATATATGTAATTATTTTTAACTACAATGTTTCTTTTTAAAAAAAGAAAGTTTTACTTTTGCTTTCCAATTATTAGGAATGATACAAAGAATTCAAACATTATATTTATTAGGAGCCGCTATGTTTTCTGGCGGATTGATTTTTGTATTTAATTTATGGACAGAAAAATCTACAAAAGTAGTTTCTGCAATAGATCTAATAAATGAACCAAGCATGCTTTTAAAAACAATATTTTTTTCATATTTATTGTCAGCGTTGGCATCTGTGGTAGCTGTTTTTTTATATAAAAACAGACAATTACAGTTTGTAATAGGGCGTTTAAATATGTTAATTAACTTCTATTTATTAGGTGTACTTATATATATGTCACTAACTTTATCTGGAGAGACTGCGGTTTCGGAGAAGGGTATTGGGATGTTTATTCCTGTTATTGTTATTGTGTTGTTAGCAATTGCTAATAAAGCAATAAAAAAGGATGAAGATCTCGTAAAATCTGTTGATAGATTAAGGTAAACCTAACATCTTAGTATATTTAGTGCGAAAAAAACCGAAGTATTAACTTCGGTTTTTTAGCTTTACTTCATAAACTAAGAAAAATGAAAAATTTGGAGGTCTTGCATGCTTTTTATTTTTATTTAAAATTTCAGAAAATAGCAATTGAGTTTTTATTTTTGTAAATTAGTGTTTTATTTAATATAAAATAAATCGTTTTAATAAATTGAAAATCAATCAATTGAAATAAAAACCCACTGTTTTCCGTGAGAAGTCTAATTCACGGTTTTCCGTGAGTTAATTCACGGTTTTCCGTGAGCAAAAGAAACCCCATAAATGGGTATTGTGTATGCTGTTGTTGTAGTTTAAATTTGTAAAGTAATTAATTATGAAAAGAAAAATTAAAGTTCATGTCGCTGATGACCACATGATTCTAATTGAAGGGATTATTGCGATGTTAAATACTGATAAAGATATTGAAGTTGTTGGACATTCATTAACAGGTAAAGAAGTTATAGAATGGTTTAAAACTAACGAAGCAGATATTTTGGTGTTAGATATTAATATGCCTGAATTAGACGGTATAGAAGTATTGAAAAAGTTTAATAAAAAAAAGAAGCATCAAAAAATTATAATGTTGTCTAGTTATGATGACGCTAAATTAGTTAAAGAACTAACAACTTATGGAGCTGATGGTTTTATATCAAAGACAAGTGCAGGAGAACATATTTTAAAAGCAATAAAATCTGTTCATAATGGAGATCCTTATTTTAGTGATGACATTAAAGAGGGATTGTTTAACTTATCTTTAGGTTATCATGTTACTGATGGTTCTAGACCAGATTCTAAGGTAGTTGATAGTTTAACAGAAAGAGAAGTAGAAGTTTTAAAGCTTGTAGTAAAAGAATATAGCACACAAGAAATGGCAGATATATTATTATTAAGTGTTAATACTGTTGAGACTTATAGATAAAATTTATTAAAAAAATTAAATGTAAAAAATGCAGTGGGTTTAGCAATGTTTGCAGTAAAAAACAAAATTATATAGAATTATCCCCCTATATTTAATCTCTTTTAAGTCAATTAAGATTTATCTCACACCTTAGTTTCCTCTGTATTATTAAAATTTGGATTGAAATACGCTATAAAAGATATGGCAGAAAAATATTCAAATTCTAAAATTGAAATCAACACCAATATAAAAAACATAAGGCGTTATCATCAGAGTTTTGAAATTAAAGTAAATAATATCATTCAAGAACTGGTAAACAATATCTTAAAACACAGTAATGCCACTGAGGCAACTGTAGAAGTGGAAGAAAAAGACGGAATTTTATTTGTTAAGATTCAAGATAATGGTGATGGATTTGATAAAAAAGAAATCCCTAAAAAAGATGGCTTGGGAATTAACCAAATAGATGCTAGAATACAAATAATGAAGGGTAAATTCAGTATATATTCTGATACGAAATCTGGAACTAGAATTAAAATTGAACTTCCAATTTTAGAAAAAATAAAAGCTACCCACGTGTAGCCAATTCAATTATTTCCATATCTTTTATTTGATCTTTATCTACGGTAAAACGAATCATAGTTCTTACTTTATGAAAGCCATGATTTCCAGCAGCACCTGGATTTAAATGCAAAACATTTAACTTTTTATCAAATTGTATTTTTAAAATATGCGAGTGACCACAAATAAACAACTTAGGTGAAATATGTTGTAACTCTTCTCTAATACGTTGGTTGTATTTGCCTGGATAACCACCAATATGAGTCATCCAAACTGTTACATTTTCAACTGTAAACTTATTGTCTAAAGGAAATTCTAATCGAGCATCAGCATCATCAATATTTCCATAAACAGCTCGTAAAGGTTTTAATGATTTTATTGTATCTGTAACACTTAAATCACCAATATCACCTGCATGCCAAACTTCATCAGCTTGTTTTACAAATTTTAAAATTTGAGGATCAATATAACTGTGGGTATCCGATAAAAGAAGAATCTTTTTCACGTTTTAAATATGCTAATAACCAAATAAATTTATGTAGTTTTGGTTCTTATAAAAGTACAGTTTTTTTGAGATATTTTATAGAACTTTCATACCAAGGTAAAAACTATCATGGTTGGCAAATACAACCAGACGCTAACTCTATTCAAGAAGAACTTAACAAAGCGGTAAGTACTGTTTTACAAGAGGAAATTAGTGTTGTTGGAGCAGGAAGAACAGATACAGGAGTTCATGCTTCGCAAATGTTTGCTCATTTTGATACAACTAAAAGATTAGATAAAAACATTGTTTTTAAATTTAATTCACTATTGCCAGAAGATATTGTTGTGCATCATGTAAAAAAAGTCGCTGATGATAAACATGCAAGATTTGATGCTCTTACAAGAAGTTATGAATACAGAATTTGGTTAGGAAGAAACCCTTTTTTGTTAGAAACAACTTGGCAATTGTTTCATCAAAAGTTAGATGTTGATGCAATGAATGAAGCTGCTAAAATTTTATTGGAATTTGAAGACTTTCAAGCATTTTCTAAAGTAAAAACAGAAGTAAAAACATTTAATTGTAAGGTAGCAAAAGCTGTTTGGACTTATGAAGGAAATCAATTAACATTTCATATAACAGCAAATCGTTTTTTACGAAATATGGTTAGAGCCATTGTTGGTACTTTGGTTGATGTTGGTAAACATAAAATTACCAATCAAGATTTTAGAAATATAATTTTAAGTAAAGATAGAGCGAACGCAGGACTATCAGTTCCTGCAAAAGGGTTGTTTTTAACAGAAATCACTTATTAAACATGAGTAAAAAAGAGTCAGGAAAAGCATTTGATGCAAAAATATTTATGAGAATTTTAAGTTTTGCAAAAAACTATAGAACTCATTTTATTATTGCAACTATAGCTGTTATTACCACTTCATTATTAGCAGTTGCTAGACCAATTTTACTTAAAGAAGCCGTAAAAGATTTTACAACAAATAAAAATGAAGAAACATTGTTGTATTATACATTAGTAATGCTTGGTGTTCTGATAGCAGAAGTAGTGTTGCAAGTACTGTTTATCTATTTTGCTAATTGGATTGGGCAACATATTATTAGAGATATGCGGGCTAAAATATTTAGACATATTTTACAGTTTAAAATGTCTTACTTCGATACTACTTCTGTTGGAAGGTTGGTAACTAGAGTGGTTTCAGATATCGAAACCATTGCAAGTTCTTTTAGTCAAGGGTTGTTCATGATTATTAGTGATGTATTACAAATGTTAGTCGTAATAGTTGCAATGCTTTTTATAAATTGGCAGTTAGCCTTAATTGCTTTAGCGGTTTTACCTATATTAATTTACGCAACAAAATTATTTCAAATTGCTATAAAATCTACCTTTCAAGAAGTAAGAACTCAAGTGGCAAATCTTAACGGATTTGTTCAAGAAAGAGTAACAGGAATGAACATCGTTCAGTTATTTAGTAGAGAGAAAATTGAATATGAAAAGTTTATGGATATAAACGATAAGCATAAAAAAGCTCATATAAAGGCAGTTTGGTATTATTCTATTTTCTTTCCGGTAGCAGAAATTTTGTCTTCAATTGCAATCGGATTATTGGTTTGGTATGGTGGTTTACAATCTGTAAATAATGTTGCAGTAGAACCAGGTGAGATTATGAGTTTTATTATGATGACTCAAATGTTGTTTAGACCTTTACGACAAATTGCGGATAAATTTAACACCTTACAAATGGGAATTGTCTCTGGAGAACGTGTTTTCGGAGTGCTAGATACACAAAGTAGTATTGATAAAAACGGAACTGTTTTCGCTGAACATTTACAAGGTAAAATTGAGTTTAAAAATGTTCGTTTTAGCTATATAAAAGATGAAGAAGTTTTAAAAGGAATTTCTTTACAGGTAGAAAAAGGGCAAACCGTTGCCATTGTTGGAGCAACGGGAGCAGGAAAATCTACCATTATCAATTTAATCAATCGTTTTTATGAAATAAATGCTGGTGAGATTTGTGTAGATGGAGTTTCTGTAAAAGACTATGAAATTAATTCTTTACGAAATCAAATTGCAATTGTATTACAGGATGTTTTTTTGTTTTCGGATTCAATTTTAAACAACATCACTTTAAAAAATGATAAAATAACATTTGAAGAAGTTCAGGAAGCAGCAAAACAGATTGGGATTCACGATTTTATCATGAGCTTACCAGGTGGCTATGATTATAATGTAAAAGAAAGAGGAGCAATGCTTTCTTCTGGTCAGCGTCAATTAATTGCATTTTTAAGAGCGTATGTTAGTAAACCAAGTATTTTAATTTTAGACGAAGCTACATCTTCTGTAGATTCTCATGCGGAACATATGATACAATTTGCTACAGATACCATTACAAAAGGAAGAACGTCTATTGTAATTGCTCATAGATTAACAACAATAAAAAAAGCCGATAAAATTGTTGTGATGGATAAAGGATTGATTGTTGAAGAAGGAACACATCAAGAATTGTTAGAGAAGTCGGAAGGATTTTATAAAAATCTATACGATAAGCAATTTAGTAGTGTAGAAGTTGTTTAGTTTAAATCTTCTTTAATTTTTTCAATTAATTCGTTGTAATCTGTATACAAATCAAAAGCCCCATCTTTGATATAAGAGATTTCTCCAGTTTCTTCAGAAACCAATAAACACAAAGCATCTGTTTTTTCTGTTACACCAATCGCTGCTTTATGACGTAAGCCAAAACGAGCAGGAATTTTTTCGCTAGATAATGGTAAAACAACACGAGTTGCAACAATAAAGTTATCTCTAATGACGGTTGCTCCATCGTGTAACGGACTGTTTTTGTAAAATATACTTTCTAAAATTGCTTCGTTAACAACAGCGTTCATTTGATCACCATTCGCTAAAAAATCTAAATTATTTGTGCGCTCAATAACAATTAATGCACCTGTTTTAGTTTTAGACAATTTGATACAAGAATTAACAATAGTATCAACATCTGTTTCAGATTCAATTTCAGATTTTAAAAATTTTAATTGCTTTAAAAAACTTCTTTTTGATGAGAAATTTGTAGTTCCAATCATTAATAAAAATTTCCTAATTTCCTGCTGAAAAACAATTATCAGGGCAATAACTCCACCACTTAATAAATAACCTAAGATACCACTTAACATTTCCATTTTTAGCGCTTGTGTCACTTTCCAAATCAAGAAAATAAATGCAATTCCTAAAAAAATATTAATAGCAACAGTGCCTTTTAAAAGCTTGTAAATGTAATATAACAGTGCAGCAACTAGAAGAATATCTAGAATGTCTAAAATAGAAAAATCAATAAAGTCTAACATGTTTTATTTGCTGATGATGTAAATGTACAGAAAAATTAAGAGAGTTGCTCAACAATTTTAATTGCTTCCATGGCTTCCTTTACATCATGTACTCTAAGAATATTTGCTCCATTTAACAACGCAATGGTGTTTGCGGAAGTGGTTGCGTTTAATGCTAAATGCGGTGTTATTTCTAAAGGTTTGTATAACATCGATTTTCTAGAAATACCAACTAAAATTGGAGCATCTAAGTTTTTAAAAAGCGATAAATTCTTTAATAATTCGTAATTGTGTTCGATGGTTTTTCCAAAACCAAAACCAACATCAATTAGTACATCGTTTACTTTTAATTGATGTAGCTTAAAAAGTTGCTCAGCAAAAAAGGAAATCACTTCCTTTGTGATGTCCTCATAATTTGGGCTTTCTTGCATGTTTTGTGGCGTTCCTAACATGTGCATTAGTATATACGGAACTTGTAATTTAGCAACAGTTTCAAACATGTATGCGTCTATTTTTCCTCCAGAAATATCATTAATCATCGCTGCGCCAGCTTCAATGGTTTTTTGAGCAACGTTGCTCCTAAAGGTGTCTACCGAAATAATAATTTCAGGAAAATTTTGCACTAATAATTCTACGATTGGCAGAATACGCTGTAATTCTACTTCTTCAGAAATATGCATTGCTCCAGGTCTAGAAGAATAGGCGCCAACATCTATAAAAGTGGCACCTTCAGAAAGCATTTTTTCTAATTGTAGTAAAATGTCCGTTTCTTTTTTGTATTTGCCACCATCAAAAAAAGAATCTGGGGTAACATTTAAAATCCCCATTACCTTTGGAGAAGAAATATCAATTAATTTTTTATTACAATTTATAGTCATCATTAACGTACAACTTTATCAATAACGTGCATTTTTTCTGGGGCCTTATAATTTTGCATTTGTTTTATTAATCCTTCAACAGTAGTATCTACCAAAACTAATTCTCTATTTTGCGGTTTTAAAAACCCTTCCTGAACCATCACTTCTAATTGTTGCAACATATGATCAAAAAAACCATTCACATTTAAAATACCAATTGGCTTTTGTTCAATATGTAATTGCCCCAAAGTCAATGCTTCAAATAATTCATCTAAAGTGCCAAATCCACCAGGAAGCGTAATATAACCGTCAATTAATTTACTCATAATTACTTTACGTTCGCTCATTTTTTTGGTGATAATTAGCTCTGTAACGTCTCTATTTACAACTTCTTCGTGTTCTAATAACTTCGGAATAACACCAATAACGTTTCCTTTTTTAGCAAGAATTGTATTGGCAAGAACACCCATCAATCCAATTTTTCCACCACCATACACCATGGTAATATTGTTTTTTACAAAGGTTTTTCCTAATTCAATGGCTGCTTCTTTATAAACCGAATTAAAACCACTGCTAGAACCGCAAAAAACAACTACTTTTTTCATAAATAATGATTTCTAAATTTCTTCAGTAAAAATAAATGAAAAGCTTTGAAGATTTACTATTTTTACGGAAATACTTTATTTTAAGATTTATGCAGAATACGTCGAAACAATACAATGCAGTAGTAGAAGAATGTAGAAGTTTGTTTATTAAAAAAATGAGTGATTATGGTAGCGCATGGCGAATTTTACGCTTACCCTCTTTAACCGATCAAATTTTTATAAAAGCACAACGTATTAGACAATTGCAAGAAAATGCGGTTCGTAAAGTTGATGAAGGTGAAAGAGGTGAGTTTATTGGTATTATTAATTATTGTGTAATGGCTTTAATTCAGATCGAATTAGGTGTTGTTGAAAATCCAGATGTTTCTACAGAAGAAGCAACAGAATTGTACGACAAACACATTGCAATTACCAAAGAGTTGATGGAAAACAAAAACCACGATTATGGTGAAGCTTGGCGTGATATGCGAATTTCTTCCTTAACGGATTTGATATTGCAAAAGTTGTTGCGTGTTAAAACTATTGAGAACAATAAAGGAAAAACATTGGTTTCTGAAGGAATTGATGCCAATTATCAAGACATGATTAATTATGCAATTTTTGCAATGATTCACATGGGTAGTTAGTTGCAAAGACACAAAGAATCAGAGAAGCAAAGTTCAGAGTAAAAAAAGTTTTGTCTTTGCAAGTCTTGCCTGCCGGAAGGCAGGGAACGAATTAATCTTTATATGAAATAATAGAACAAATAAAATACAACTATGAAACTACTAGTACACCTTTCAAGAATTTTTGTCGGAGCGATGTTTATCTTTTCTGGCTTTGTAAAATTGGTAGACCCAATTGGCTCTCAATACAAATTTGAAGAATATTTTAACGAGAGTGTGTTAGATATGGAATATTTAATTCCATTTGCATTGGCATTTTCTATTGTATTAATTTTAGCAGAAATAATGTTGGGAATCATCTTATTGTTAGGATATAGAGCAAAAGCAACATTATGGAGTTTATTGTTATTGTCTACCATATTCTTGTTCTTAACTTGGTATTCTGCCTATTACAACAAAGTAACAGATTGTGGATGTTTTGGGGATGCTATTAAATTAACACCTTGGGAAACGTTCTATAAAAATGTAATCTTAATCGGATTAATTTTATTGATGCTGATTAGAGTAAAAGACATCAAATCTATTTTTTCTGTAAAGGTTTCGCAAGCGATAACTATCTTATCATTGGTTTCGTTTTTATACATCACTTACCATGTGTTGGTACATTTGCCAATTATTGATTTTAGAGCGTATGCGGTTGGAAATAACATTCAAGAAGGAATGAAGTACAAAGATGATGGAGAGCTTCCTAAAATTCATGATTTCTATTTAGAAGATGCACAAGAAGATTTAGCTCCAGAAATTCTAGAGAAAGAAAAAGTATTGTTGATTATTGTACATTCGTTAGACAAAGCAGATACAAACGGATTTAAAACCATCAAAGAAATTGCAAACAAAGCAATTGCTAAAGGTTACGCTGTTTATGGCGCTTCAGCTTCTTTTACAGACGAATTATTGTTGGCAAAAGAAAAATACGAACTACCATTTGATTTTCTGTTTTGTGATGGAACAACTTTGAAAACCATGGTAAGAGCAAATCCAGGAATTATGATGCTTGAGAAAGGAACAATACTAGGAAAATGGAATTGGTCTGATGCGGATAAAATTGAATTAAAATAAGATGAAACAATTACTGCTTGTTTTTATTGGTGGCGGATTTGGAAGTGCATTGCGTTTTTTATTCGGGAAATTCTTAAATAATTCTGAAAACGGAATTCCATACGGAACATTCTTAGCCAATATTTTAGGTAGTTTATTTATTGGACTTATTCTAGGGTATGCTGCAAAAAATGAAGCCTTAACAGAAAATCACACGTTATTATTGGCAACAGGATTTTGTGGAGGTTTTACAACTTTTTCAACATTTGCCTATGAAAATCATGTGTTTTTAAAATCAGGAGATTTTACAAGTTTTGCATTTTATACGATTGCAAGTTTTGTGGTTGGGTTCTTGGCTGTTTTTGCAGGAATTTATATTGTTAAGTAAGATAAAACAATTGTCCTTTCGAGCGGAGTCGAGAAATTTATTTCAAAAGAAACAGAAAATTAAATGTCATTTCGACAGAGAGAAGAATGAACGACGAGAAATCTCATTAGTTGAGCTCCGTCAAATAATAAATATCAAATGAACGAAGTAGTACATTACAAAAGCGACGAATATTATGCAATAATTACCATTGCAAACGGAAAAGCAAATGCTATTTCTCATGAAGTTATTGAAGGGCTAAACACTAGTTTAGATAAAGCATTAGAAGAAAACAAAGTTGTTATTTTAACTGGGCAGCCAGGAATTTTTTCTGCTGGATTTGATTTAAAAGTAATGACCAAATCACCAGAATCAGCAAAAGAATTGGTTACAAAAGGATCTAAACTGTCACTAAGAATGTTGTCTTTTCCAAAACCAATAATTATTGCTTGTAATGGACATGCGATTGCTAAAGGAGCTTTTTTATTGCTGTCTTCAGATTATAGAATTGGAGTAGAAGGCGACTATAAAATAGGAATGAATGAAGTGCAAATAGGCATGACCATGCATCACGCAGGAATAGCCATTGCTAGAGCAAAATTATCACATACCTATTTAGATAGAAGCGTAAACAATTCAGAGATTTACAATCCGAAAGAAGCTGTAAAAGCTGGATTTTTAGATGTAATTGTTCCTGAAGATCAATTATTGCCAACTGCAATAAAAGCTGCTAAATTATTTAGTCAATTGAATGAAAAAGCACACGCAGCTACAAAATTAAAAGTAAGAAAACCGCATTTAGAAGCAATTGAAAAAGCAATTGAGCTAGATTTACAAGAAGAAATAGCTATCAATCCTTAATGCTTTTTATACGCTTTAACTCCAGCTTGTATCGCAACAGAAAGCGTGTTTTCTTTAGGTGTTAACGGACAAGAATATCTATTGCTATATGCACAATATGGGTTGTAAGCTTTGTTGAAATCTAAGACAATCGTTCCGTCTTGTTTTTCATCAGTTGTAAGCACATCTAAATAACGACCCCCACCATAAGAACCTTCTCCGCTTGTTTTATCAGTAAAAGGCATAAACAAATAATCAATGTATTGTGGATCTCTATCTAGATCTTTATTTTGATAGATAGGAATTTGTTGCTCAACCCCATCAATAGTAAAAGTTACCATTCCATATTTAATGTATAAGGGTTTTCTTTCTGTGGTAGTTGTCATTTCAAAAATTGGAGCATCAACTGTTTTTTCTAATTTAGCAAGTACTTTATATTTTTTATCAATAGGATAAAACTCTAACTTTTTAAATGTTTTCAAATCTTCTTTGGTTAAAGGCGATTTACTTTCGTCATGAAACTTTAAATTTTCTTCATACTGATAGTCTTCAATTTTTTTAAGATAATCATCCTTTGATTCGTTGTTGCAAGAAATAAAAAGAAATAAAAAGAAAAAGGCGAAAAGGTTTTTCATCAAGTAAGAAGTTTTAAAAAATAAAAATACTGATTTTACAATTATTTATGTAGTTTTGAGTCATTAAAAAATTAAAAATGAGAATTGTCAATACGTATACCTGTCAGAAGTCGATTAACAATCGAAAAAGTCGAGCATCATTTGTATTGTAATTATAGCAACATAAAATAATACGATTAAATTGAGTCCGACTTCACAGTCGGACTTTTTATTTTTATACAACAACCAAAAAATGAAAAAATTATACGTTGATTATCTCAACACTTTCAGAGGGCTTTCTAGAGAAGTATGGTGGTTAGCATTGATCACTCTAATCAATAGAGCTGGAACTATGGTAATTCCGTTCTTATCATTATACTTAACAAAAAGCTTAGACTTTACCTTATCTGATGTGGGTTGGATTATGTCTTGCTTTGGGGTAGGCTCAGTTTTGGGTTCATGGATTGGAGGAAAATTGACCGATGTATTAGGATACTATAAAGTAATGCTTTTTAGTTTGATTGGTACCGGATTTGCATTTGTGGCGATGCAATTTGTAACCTCTTTTACCGGTTTTTGTTTAGGAATTTTCGGATTAATGCTAATAGCAGATGCATTTAGACCTGCCATGTTTGTGGCATTAAGCTCGTATAGTAAACCTGAAAACAAAACACGTTCGGTAACACTAATTCGTTTAGCAATCAATCTTGGTTTTTCTGCGGGTCCTGCCGTTGGTGGTTTGATTATTGCTTCTTTAGGATATGCGAGTTTGTTTTGGGTAGATGGAATTACTTGTTTTTTAGCAGGGGTTTTATTATTACAAGTTTTACATCCTAAGAAATCAAAAGTATTGGATGAAGTTAAAGTGGCAAATCCCATTTCTGCATATTCTGATAAAGCATTTTGGATTTTTCTAATAGCCATGATGTTGTTTGGAGCCGTGTTTTTACAATACTTCTCTACCATGCCGTTGTATTATAAAGATGTTCATTCTTTATCAGAACAAAATATTGGTTTGTTGTTAGGAATGAATGGTTTTGTAATTTTCTTATTTGAAATGCCTCTTATAAAATGGTTAGAACATTCAAAATTCACAAAAGTTGGACTCATGTTTTTTGGAGGTGTTTTAACAGCATTAAGTTTTGTTGTGCTTTTGGTTACCAGTTGGACAGGTATTTTAATTGTCGGTATATTTTTAATGACTATAGGAGAGATGATCGCATTTCCGTTTTCAAATGCTTTTGCAATGGAAAGAGCTAAAAAAGGAAATCAGGGAGAGTACATGGCTTTGTACACCATTGCATTTTCTTTTGCTCATATTTTTAGTCATAATTCTGGTATGCAATTAGTAAGTGCCATTGGTTTTGATTCTACTTGGATGATCGTCACAGGAGTTGCAGCTCTTTCTGCATTTTTTATGTTTGTATTGGTTAGAATGCTAAAAAAAGAGTTGGTATAAAAAAATCCTAAAAGGGAACTTTGATTTTATTATAAAATTATTAATATTTAATTTTTTTAAATTCTTGCCGCGAAATTACGTTTGATCTAATAAAACCAGTGACCTCACTATTGTCATTATACAATAGTTTACCAAAACTATTACCGATTGTGAAATATGTTTTTGAATCAGGATAAAAATTAATTTCACCAAAAGGATTATCACTAGCCCCATTCTTCCAAGTCCAAATCAATTGATTATTTCTCTTAATTATTTGATATATAATCTCACTTTGGTTAGATTTGTAGGTGCCAATATAGTGTTCAAAATTTTTCACATTCTTTGTAATAGAACTGTCTATAGGAATATTTAAATAATCACTAAGTTCACTATATCTCTCTATGGCTTTATTTCGGAACTCTATATTATCCTTAGAATGTTCACCAAGCCAAGCCGTTTTATAATAAGTAACCTCATTTATATAAGTTGGGTCTAATAAAAAATAGTCAAGCATTTCGTTAGTTACTGTTCTAAAATTATAGTATTGGTAATACCAATCTTGCTCATTTTTCTGTTTTTCAATAACCCAAAATATGTACTCACCAATTTTGGCGTCCATCATATCAATTTCATGCTTATTAACACCATAAAGAGACTTTAATTTTAAAATGAGTGAATCTTGAGTCTGAGATGTGTTTCCTTTCTCGTTGATTAAGTTTTGAAATGCTTCATCAGAAATATTTGTGGCTCTTCCAGTTATTAATAGATTAAGATATTTTTGTGGATTTAATCTGAATTCTTCCTTGCTTACTTTTTTGTTAATTATTTTATATGCTATAGAATCTTTATTTCTGTAAATATTTATAATATTATTCGTTGTTTTTATATTTAATTCTAATTCTTTATGTAGCTTCTTAAATAATAACATTGTGTTTTCAGCAGCTTTCCGTTCTTCATTTTTATTATTAATATTAAGAGCAATTAATATTCCTACCACAACAAGTATTGTTTCACCAATTGCATAAAGTAAATATTTGCCTACTTTATTTTTGTTAAGTAAGTTTTGACGGATTTTACGAAAAAATTTGATCATAAGTAGTTGATTGACATCTTTAAAGATAAATAAAATTATAACAGGATTATTAAACTGAAATGTTACTAACAAAAAAGCATCCTAAAAGGATGCTTTTTTTATTTTAATAAAAAAACTATTGCTTTACTTTAATCAAATCTTTATAAGCAAACACCTTTTTCCAATATCTCACCATTGTCTGTCTAAGATGAAAAGAAGTATTTCCGCCTCTAATTCCATGATCTCGCATCGGATACGACATCATGTCGAACATTTTATTATGTTTGATTAGCTCGTTTGTAAGTCTTTCAAAACTTTGATAATGCACATTATCATCGCCAGTTCCATGCATAATCATCAAGTCACCTTTTAAGTTTTTAGCATGTGTTATTGGAGAGCCAGCAATATAGTTTGCTTCATTTTCTTCTAACAATCCCATGTATCGTTCTTGATAAATATTATCATACAAGCGCTGGTCAGCTACAAAAGCAACTGCTAATCCAGAAGTATACACATCAGGGTATCTAAACAAGCAATTCATAGTCATTTGACCACCGCCACTCCAGCCCCACATTCCAACTTTATTGGTGTCAATAAAAGGGTAGGTTGCAAACATTTTCTTTGCAGCTGCAGCTTGATCATGTGCTGCTAAAATTCCGATTTGTCCATAAATCGATTTTCTCCAATCTCTTCCTCGTGGCGTTCTTGTTCCTCGGTTATCAATACTAGCTACAACATATCCTTGTTGTGCTAAATATTGATGCCATAAATCTCCACCGCCCCAATTATCTTGTACCGTAGAACCGGCAGGCTCTCCATACACATAAAATATAATTGGATATTTTTTAGTTGTGTCAAAGTTTTTTGGTTTAATCATCCAAGCATCAAAAACCACCTCTCCAATATCAACTTTTATAAACTCCTTTGGAGATAAATTTAAGGCCGCAACTTTGGTTTTTAATTCGTTATTATCTTCTAAAACACGAATGGTTTTATGCTTCTGAAGATTGATTAATGAAATTTTATTTGGTGTGCTTGCATTTTGAAAACCATGGATGGCAAATTTTGCATCAGCAGAAATTTGATACGAATGTTGTCCAGCTTGATTCGCAGGAGTTACTCTTTCTGGTTTTGATTTTCCGTTAATTTTACTTCTGTATAAATAACGTTGTGTGTAATTTTCTGGAGAGGCAGTGTAATATACATATCCACTTTTTGGATCGATACAATTGATACGAACT
Source organism: uncultured Polaribacter sp. (assembly GCA_943788865.1). Lineage (GTDB taxonomy): Bacteria > Bacteroidota > Bacteroidia > Flavobacteriales > Flavobacteriaceae > Polaribacter. The sequence continues at coordinate 684,041 of CALSRX010000004.1, forward strand.
ACATCTATGTTTCCTGTAGTTATTGTTGTCGACGTTTTACCATCTCTAGATACTTTATACAAGTGTAAGTATCCATCTTTTTCACTAGTCCAAGTAAAATATTTTTCATTTTCTAACCACATAATATTATCATGAATATCTAACCAAGCATCATCTTTATCTGTTAAAATTGTTTTTAAAGACATGGTTTTGGTGTTTCCAACTCTAACAGTATTGGTGTTTTGTTTTCTGTTTAATTGTTGAATCATTACTTCGTTAGAATTTGGAATAAAATCCATTCTAGCTAAATAGTTATTTCTTGAATCTCCAGGAACATCAAACCATTTTGTTTTTCCGCCAGCAGCATTAACAACACCAACCTTTACAGCAGAATTTGTTGTTCCAACTTTCGGATATGGTAACGGAATTAATTTTGGATAAATAGAATCTACATTGTTAATCATGTAAAATGTTCCAATCCCTTTGGTATCCGATTGCCAATAAGCTATTTGTGTTCCGTCTGGACTCCATCTAAAACCATCTCTACATCCCAATTCTTCTTCGTATACCCAGTCAAATGTGCCGTTAACGATAGAAGTACTACCGTCAAAAGTAAGTTGTGTAATTTTATTTGTTGCAATGTTTTCTACATAAATATTATTTTTACTCACAAACCCAACGCGAGTTGCATCTGGAGAAAATTTAGCAAACATCATTGTGGTTCTCTCAACAGATTTTCCTAATTGAGTTAATTTACCACTTTTCATGTCTAGAACCCAATAATCACCTCTTGTATTATAACGCCAAACTTTACGAGTGTTTGTGAAAATCAACAATTTTGAATTGTCTATTGACCATTCATAATTAGAAATTGATAGTGGTTTTGTTTCTCCTTTTGGGATTAATTGTTTTGCAGAAACAAGAACAGAGCGTTTTCCAGATGTTGCTTCATACCTAATAATATCCCTTCCGCCAACATCATTATTTCTTTGTAATGTAGAGTATCCTTTGTTGTCTTTCATCCATCTAACAGGACCATAACCTTTAGCATTATAAGTTCCGTTTTTAAAAGCATCTTCTAAAGTAAGTTTTTCTTGAGAAGAAGAAATAAATGAAATTAAACAAGCAAAAGTGAATAAAATTATTTTTTTCATAAGTAGGTTGATTTGTTAAGTATGCAATTTAACAATTTTTACTGATACTAATTGTTCAATGTTTGATGGTATTTAATCCTCTTAAAAATCCCTATATTTGTTAAATACGTATTTTAAAATCTTTTAGGTATGGCAAATTATCCAAGTGTTTTTAATGATGTTATTGGCCCTGTTATGCGAGGTCCATCAAGTTCTCATTGTGCTGCTTCATTGCGAATTGGTAGAATTTGTAGAGATTTAATGGATGCTGAATTGACAGCTGTTTTAATAGAGTTTGATCCAAATGGTTCGTTAGCAACAACACATGAAAGTCAAGGCTCAGACATGGGTCTTTTTGGTGGTTTTTTAGGTTGGGAAGCCTATGATGAAAGATTAGTGAATTCTGCAAATGAGATAAAAGCAGCAAGAATAAACGTAAATATTGAAATACTTGATATCAATGCTACACATCCAAACACCTATAAGTTAACCTTACACAATACAAAAGAAACACATAAAGTCATTGCAATTTCCATTGGAGGCGGAATGATTGATGTCATTGAAATTGATGGTAATGCAGTTACTATGGAAGGTGATTATTTTGAAACCTTAATTTATTGTTCTGACAAAGGAACTATTTCTGAGTTTATAGAAAAATTTATTCCGAATGAATCGCTACAGTTTTTAGATGGAAAAACAAAGTTTTATCAAGTAAAAACAAACACTCCAATAAATGAAGATGTGTTGCAAATGCTTTCTGAATTGAAAGAAGTAATTAATATAAAGTCTATTTCACCTGTATTACCTGTGTTATCAAGAAAAGGAATTCAAGTCCCATTTAACACTTGTGATGAAATGTTAGCTTATAATGCTGATAAAAATCTAGAACTATGGGAATTGGCAGTACATTATGAAAGTGCCAGAGGAAACATTTCTCATAAAGAAGTTTTTGAGAAAATGGGAGAGATTATAGATATTATGGATGCTTCTATCAAAAGTGGACTAAAAGGAACCGAATTTAAAGACCGAATTTTGGGTGCACAATCTTTAGTGTTTAAAGAAAAATTAGAATCAAAAAGTTTGTTAGAAGGAGATATGATGAACACCATTATCATGTTTGTTTCTTCAATGATGGAAGTAAAAAGCTCAATGGGTGTTATTGTTGCAGCACCAACAGCAGGTTCATGTGGCGCATTACCTGGAGCAATTATTGGAGCCGCTTCGAGTTTAAATTTATCAAGAGAAGAAACAATAAAAGCCATGCTTGCCGCTTCAATTATAGGTGTGTTTATCGCTGCACATGCAACTTTTGCCGCAGAAGTTGGAGGATGCCAAGCCGAATGTGGCTCTGGCGCAGGAATGGCAGCTGCTGCGTTGGTATTTATGGCAAATGGTAGTTTACAACAATCATTGTCTGCCGCATCTTTGGCATTGCAAAACTCTTTAGGAATGATTTGTGATCCCATTGCAAATAGGGTAGAAGCTCCTTGTTTAGGAAAGAATGTATTGGCTGCAACCAATGCGCTTTCTTGTGCAAATATGGCGTTGGCAAATTATGATCATTTGATTCCATTAGATGAAGTTATAGATACTATGGATAAAGTAGGAAAAGCTATTGATTCAGATTTACGCTGTACTGCGTTAGGCGGATTATCAATTACTAAAACAGCTAAAGAAATTGAAGCAAAACTAGGAGAAGTTCATTCTGGTTTTGCCTTTAAAAGTTGTTAAGTTGTACTATTATAAAATAGTTATTTTATTGCTTTATCGAACATCGCTTTTCCTCCAACTACTGGAAGCGTAATAGAAGTTCCGTTTAAATCAACCGTTAACTCAGTTCCAGGTTTTGGTAATAATGTGAAGTTATTATCACTAGAAAAAATCATCAAACCAATTTGTTGTCCTTTTTTAATGATTTGATCATCTGGTTGTAAATCAAATGTCATTTCATAAAACTTCCCAGGCTTTAAAGGACTACTTTTTCTTAACGATTTGTAGTTCTGTAAATCTGCCCAACCACGAGTTATGATGTTGTCAGTAATAACAGTTCTTCTATCTGTACTCCAAGGCAAAGAAACTAACCAAATCGATAAATTTGCAGCAGGCTTGCTACTTGCAATTTTTACTGTGATAGAAGCTAGTCCAGAAATATGTATGTCTTCTTTTAAGGTTGGACTCACATATAACAATCTATGATTTGTGTAATCTGCTTGTGCCAATGCTTCTCCTGAGAAAGAGTAATTATCAACTAAGGTTTCAGTAATTTTTTTAGAAGATTTTAATGTAGATAAACTTCCAGCTTCTGGTGCTCCAGGATGTAAATAAAGTGTAACAGGATTCGCATCCGGATTTGGATAATCTTTATAGGAAGTAGGTTGGTCTCTTTTGTCATTTTCTCTAACAATCCAAGCTTTTGCATCGTTTTCAACACCATTTTGTATTCCGTGTAAATAACGCGTAAACCAACGATTCATCATCGTCATCGGTGGTGGGCCACCATGTCCGTTTTGATGATAATATATTTGTGTTGGCAAGCCCATTTCTGAAGCTCTTTTATAGATACGATAACTATGCTCTGGCATCACATTCCAATCATTAAATCCATGCGACATTAATAATGCAGCTTTCATAGGTTTCATGTCATTTAAATAATCACGTCCAGCCCAAAAATCATTATAATCTCCTGTAATTCGATCTAAATTATTTGCCATTTCTGTATCACGAACTACTTTATTGTTATGAGCTCTATTTGCCTCCTTTCCACTGTGAATATAATCGTACAAAACATCAATATCTTCTCCTAAATATCCACCTGGAGAACGAACCAATCCATTTGAACGATAATAATGATAATACGAAGTATTTGGTGCAATAGGAATGATTGCTTCTAGCCCTTTTACACCAGTTGTTGCTGCTGCTAAAGGAATGGTTCCATTGTAAGAAGTTCCTGTCATTCCGACTTTGCTAGTAGACCAAAAGGCGGTTACTGTTTCATTTCCTTCTCTAGAAGTAAATCCCTTAGCTCTGCCACTCAACCAATCGATGACCGCTTTCGGAGCCAATGACTCGTTGTCGCCTCCAACAGTTGGAGAACCATCTGATAAACCTGTTCCTGGTGATGAAGAATGTACTACAATGTATCCTCTTGGAACCCAAGTATTAATTTGTGAATTTGAAATAATAGGGCGTTTTCCTCTTCGAACTACTTCTGTGTGATTTCTTGGTTTTGGGGCTGTTCCAAGCTCGTGTTTTACATCCCAAAAGATTGGTGCATTTCCTGCAGTTCCTGAATAATATGGACTAGACTCATAGACAACAGGTAATTTCAAACCTTCTGTGTCCGTTTGTTTTGGTCTGGTAACGGATACATGCATTCTATCCAGTTTTCCGTCTCCATCTGTATCAAAAGTGGTTTCTACCCATAAATCATGTCGAATCCAATCTTTCGGGTTTTTAAATGCTTCTACGATTTGTGCTTCTCCATCTTTAAAAACAGGAACGGCTTTTTCTTGCGCTTGTATTTTAAATCCTACAAATAAGAATGTAAAAATTAGAATTTTTATTTTCATAAGTAACGTTTATTTAAATTGTAATTGTTTGTCTGCTATTTTATTTATTCGCAGTGTTTTATAATCTCTAAAATAATTTTGGTATAATTTCCATGGCGTTTTTGAACCTTGTCTTGGAAATTCTTTTTCTGACCGATGAATGTAGCCAGAGTTAAGATTTAATAAAGGTTGAGTTTCCATATTACTGTCTATGACCTGTGGAACAACATAGGTGTGGTTTTTTTTCTCCATGAACTTTAAAAGACGACTACTATACTCGCTAGTTAAATCACTTTTCAATGTCCAAGATGCATTTGTATAGCCTGCAAAAAACACACAATTTGGTAGTCCACTTAACATCAATCCTCGGTAGGTTAATGATTTAGAAATATGAAAATCTTTATTGTCTATTGTAATTTTAGCACCACCAAAAGCAAGTAGTTTTAACCCAGTTGCACTAATGATGATATCAGCTTCAATCTCTTTTCCTGACTTTATTTTTATGCCGTTTTCTGTAAAAGTATCAATGTGATCTGTAACTATAGAAGCTTTCCCACTTTTTATAGCAGCAAATAAATCGCCATCAGGAGCAATACAAAAACGCTGATCCCATGGTTTATAATTTGGAGCAAAATGTGGGTCAGCAGCAATACTACCCAATTCTTTTTGAGCACCTTTAATAATCATTTTTTTCATGGTGTTTGGCCACCACCTGCAGACATTAAAGAAAATAATTTGAGTTACAATGTTTTTAAATCGGATGCATTTATGAGCTACTTTTTTTGGAAATATTTTTTTAAAAAAAGCCGCAATTTTGTCTTTGTTAGGAAATGCACCAACATAGGTTGGAGATCTTTGTAACATGGTAATATGAGCAGTCTCATTCGCCATTTTTGGTACAATAGTAACAGCAGTAGCACCACTACCAATGACCACAACTTTTTTTCCTTTGTAGTTGAGGTCCTCTGGCCAAAGTTGCGGATGAATTAGTTGACCTTTAAAATTTTCAACACCAGGATAATCGGGTGTATACCCATTTTTGTAGTTGTAATATCCCGTACAAATAAATAGAAAATTACAGGTGTACGTGTTTACTGTATTTGTTTTAGAGTTTGTTGTGTTTACCGTCCAACTATTTTTTGTTGAATCAAAATTTACAGAGGTAACTTTTGTTTGATATTGAATTTTATCTCTTATTTGATATTCATCAACAGCCTCATTTAAATACTTTAAAATGTTAGGAGCATCTGCAAAAGATTTAGGATTGTCCCAAGTTTTAAAAGAATAACCAAAAGTATACATGTCAGAATCTGATCGGATTCCTGGGTATTTAAACAAACTCCAGGTTCCACCAATTTCTTCTCGAGCTTCTAATATTCTATAGCTTTTGTTTTTATTCTTTTGTTCTAAATGACAAGCTGCACCTATTCCAGATAATCCGCCACCAACAATTATAATATCTGTATGCAACATTTTTATTTTTTATCTCCAGGGTGATAAGTTGATTTAGCTCTTTTTAAAACATCTTCTCTATAATAGGCAACATCTTTAAACTCTTTATCTGCATAACGTTGTGCTTGATCAGAAAAATGAGGAGATTTTGGATCTCCACTTTGACCACCTGCTAACATTGTTTTTGCAGTAACTTTATCTCCAAATTCAACTACAGCTACAAAGCTGTTTCCTGATGTTCCGTATTGACGTTTTGTGTCTTTTCCAAAACGCGTTCCGAATGAAGCCAACGCGCCCCAAGAGCTAGAAGCCATACCTACTGGTAAACTAGGTTTTGCATCATTGAAATCTTGTTGAATTTTCCCATCATTTCGTTGGTAACGATTAAATTCTCCCCAAGGAGTTTTCCAAGAGCCAAAATCTGCTTTTAACTTCTCTAAACTTTGTTGAAAAATGGCTAATCGTTCTTTATAACTTGCCGTTTTACTCATGTAATTGAATCGACCTAATCTAGTTATTCTTTTGTTTCCTTCCATTCTTGGTATTTTTCCAGAACTGAAATAGGCATTCAAGTAAAATTGCGTTAAGGTCATTTCAATAGAATTTACCGAAACTTTGAAATCCCAATTTTTTAATAGTGCAATTGCTTCTCGAGCTTCTCTGCTTTGAACTCTAGATTTTTTTGCTGCTTCCAATAGTCCTGTAATTAATAGGTCTGCGCCTGGTAAATATGGGTCATACGCCAAATCAATTAAAGAATCTAAGGTTAAATCTTCCGCTTTTGTAAGTAAAGGAATGGCATGAATTCCTCTAAAGTTTTCTGGAAACGAATACATATAAGCTGGATAATCTTCTTTTTTCGGACTGTATTCTAAAGCGCTTGTAAACGGAGTAGAATTACAGTTCTGAATCCAACCATTTGGTGGATTCAACACTAAAATATTATCTTCTAAAGGATGTAATCCTTGCCAGTCTGTTTTAGGATTGCTCCCGTCTACAGGTTTGGTGTAATCAAAACTTACATCTCTTTTTGGGATGAAGTTTCCGTGATAATACGCAATGGTTCCATCAGCATCAGCATAAACCGTATTGTTTGAAGAGTTTGTTCTGATGTCCATCATTTCATAAAACTCTTTATGATTTGATTTTTTTGTTCTTGTAAACGACTGTTCTAGTGCTTTTACTGGACTCCACATCATTGCAGTTGAAACCCATTTATCGCCATCTGCATGTGTAATTGGTCCGTGATGTGTTCTGTAGGTCATAAAAGATTTCTCTTTAAATCCATCTGAAGATTTGTATTTTAAATTGACTTTGATAGAATCCATTGGTTTGATTTCATCTCCGTATTGATACGAAGTTTTAGCACCATTTTTTACAACAGTTTCTTTAAATTCATCCATAATATCTGTTCCTGTTGAGGTATGCATCCAACCTGTTTTGCTATTGAATCCTTGATATACAAAAAATTGCCCCCAAGTTACAGCTCCGTAGGCATTCAATCCTTCTTCACTAACCACATGAACTTCTCCTCTAAAAAAGAAAGACGTATGTGGATTGATTAGTAACATTGCTTTTCCAGATTTTGTTTTAGAACCTGCAATTGCAAATCCGTTTGAACCTCTAGGTTCATCATCTTTTAAACGAATCAAACCATTATTTACAATAGCCATTTTGTTGTCTCGATCATAAAAATCTTTAATTTTTCTAGTAGAAACTCTTTCAATGTCTCCGCCAATTGAGCCTTCACTGAAATACATGGGCATCCAAGGTTCAAAATGCGTAATTAATTTTGGCTTTACATCTGGGTTTTTAGCTAAATAATAATTCAATCCATCAGCAAAAGCAACACATAGTTTTTGTAACCACGCCGGACTATTTTCAAAATTTTCTTTGGCTTCTTTTTCGGTCATATACAAACGAGCACGTAAATCGCTATACAACGATTCTTCTCCTTCTACTTCTGCCAATCTTCCAATTGCCCAAATATAATTTCGTTCTACACGATTAAAATCATCCTCTGCTTGTGCATATAATAATCCAAATACAGCATCTGCGTCTGTTTTACCATACACATGGGGTACTCCAAAATCATCTCTAATAATTTCTGTGTTTTTGGCATGTTGTTCCCAACGTTCTTGTTCAGTTAATTCGGTTTTGTTGTTGCAACTAGCAAGGACAAGTAAAAATAGTACCAATAGTTTTTTCATTTCTTAGTTTTTAAGTACTGTAAATTCGATTGCAGAATCTGTAAATACGGTATGAGTTTGGGTTTTAAAATCTTTTGCATCTGCTTTATAAATATTGTCGACGTAGGTTTGTGGATTTAAATCGATCAAAGGAAACCAAGTGCTTTGCACTTGAATTTGCAATTTGTGTCCTTTTTTAAACGTATGAAAAACATCTTGTAATGTTAAATTTACATCAGTTTTTCTTTTAGCGACAAATGGTTCTGGTGTAGAAAAACTATTTCTAAAACGACCACGCATTACTTCACTACGAACCATTAAATGGTAGTTGCTCATTTTTAAATGCGATTGCATATTTTTATTGTTGTTTTTTGTGTCTTTTGGATGTACATCAATTACTTTAACAATCCAATCTGCTGCAGTACCTGTAGTAGCTACTTTTAATTTTGCTAAAATATCTCCAGCCAAGGTAAAATCTTCTGTCAATACATCAGTCTCATAAACCAAAACATCTGGTCTTCTTGCTGCAAAACGTTGATCATCGGTCATGTATTTTCTTGGTGTGAAAACGGTTTTGATATCTTCTGAATAAGGAACAGGACGTTTGATGTCGCTAATAAATTGAATTCCTTTGTTTCCTTTTTTTGATGCGGTTAATTTTTGATTCTCAGATAAATACCAATTTTCTTTAACGGCTTGTTTTGGAGGCCAAACATCAAAAGAATTCCATTCTTTTTTTCCAGAATCATATACATAAGCTTCAGGTAAGCCAGAATTTTTATCACCACTTCCTTTTAAGAAATGATTGAAGAATTTAGATTCTATTTCTTTTTGAAATTTCAACGAAATTGAATCTCCAAAATAATAGTTTCCAACAATATTTTTTACAGAACTTCTAGACCACCCTCCGTGATCCCAAGGTCCAAAAACCAACGTATTGTAATTGTTTGGTTGGTGTTTTTCAATTGCTTTATAGGTTGCTAATGGTCCGTATAAATCTTCAGCATCAAATTCTCCGCCAACAACCATGGTGGCAACTGTAGAAGGCACCTTGTCTAAATGCTGAACAATTCCTTTACTTTTCCAAACTTCATCATAATTTGGATGTTCTACAATTTCTTTCCAAAAGAAATCATCTATTCTGTTATTGTTTTGCGGACTTAAATTGTCTACCGTTTCTTTTCTAAAATATTTGTTTAAGTTTTTTAGCGGGCCAGCATCTAAGAAGAATTGATATTGATCTTGAGAATCCATCGTTGGCAAAGCGTACCAAGCTGTATCTGTTGGAGAATCTTTATAAGTTCCGAAAAGAGAAACTGCTCTAAAATAACTCAATAAAAAGGCTCCGTTATGATGAAAATCATCGAAGAAGAAATCTGCTATCGAAGCTTGTGGTGAAGCGGCTTTTAATGCTGGATGCGCATTAACGGTAGAAACAGTTGCATAATGCCCTGGATATGAAATACCCCAAGTACCAACTCTACCATTGTTGTTTTCTATATTTTTAACCAACCAATCAATGGTATCATAAGTGTCAGATGTTTCATCTGTTTGCGTTCCTGTTTTATTTGGAATGTATGCACGCATATTATCATAAACTCCTTCACTCATCCAACGTCCACGTACATCTTGATATACTACAATATTTCCTTCTTTCATCAATTGTGTATTCGGAGCAATCTTCGTTTTAAACTTTCCTTCACCATAAGGAGCACAACTATACGGAGTACGTTGTAATAAAATAGGATAGGTTTTGCTTTGGTCTTTTGGAGCATAAATTACAGTATGTAATTTTGTTCCATCACGCATTTCAATCGTGACTTCTTTTTTAGTGTAGTTGTCTTGAACATAGGTGTTTGCTGCTTTTGTGTCATCTTTTGAGGTAGTTTCACAACTACTGACAAAGGTGATTAAAAATAGCGATAAAAGGGTGTAGAAAACTTGTTTTTTCATGATATAAGTTTGGTTATTAATGAAGTAAATCTACAAAAGAAAAAACATTTTATAAAGATTTGAGATGTTAAATTCAGTTTTAATACTTTTATGATTCTTAAAAACACAACATCAAATGAAATTCACCTTTATTTTATTCTTATCATTGACAACAATTGGTTGTAAAAACAACTCAGCAACTAAGATGAATCATGACGAAATTGAAGCCTCTCAGAAAATATTTCCTGAACTAAAAAAAGGAAGATATAATGTGGCTTTTCTGATTATGGATGGAACCTTCAATACAGAATTAACAGCCCCATATGATATTTTTCAACACACTATTTTTAGAGAAGGAATTAAACCAATGAATGTGTTTACTGTGGCAAATACAGATGAAATAATTACCACTTTTGAGGGGATGCGAATTATGCCAGATTTTAACTACCTAAAAGATAGCTTGCCAAAAATTGACATCCTTGTTATACCAAGTGCAGAGCATCATTTAGATTCTGATTTGGATGATGTTGAAATGATTCAATTTGTGCAACGTGTAGATAAAGAAGCACAATTTATGACGTCACATTGCGATGGTGCTTTTGTATTGGCAAAAGCTGGATTGTTAAAAGATAAAACAGCAACCACTTTTCCGAGTGATATCGATCAAATGAGAGAAACTTTTCCAGAATTAGATATTAGAAAGAATGTGCTTTTTGTGCACGATGGTAAATATATTACCTCTGCAGGCGGAGCAAAATCGTTTGAAGCAGCATTGTATTTATGCGAATATTTATACGGAAAAGAAATCACTAAAACATTGGCTGATGGTTTGGTAATAGATTGGAATCTAGAAAAAATACCACACTTAATTGTAAAACAATAAGCAATAAAAAAGGCTGCAAATTTTGCAGCCTTTTTTGTCTTTTAAAATTCTATTGATTATCCTTTTAACCAAGCTTCTCTTAGTTTTACTTTAGGATTATCTGCAGGTAAATCTTCAATTACATAACCTTCTTGTTCAGCTTGAGGAACAATGGCAGTGCCTTCTAAAGTTATTGTTTTTCCGTCTCTAACAACTTCTAAGGTAATTGTATCTCCCGGTTTCCAAGCAAATGTTTTTACAATAATTGTGTTGGCAGATTGCAATGTAAACTCTTCTCCATTTACCTTTTTTAATACATCATTTTCTTGAACACATAATGCTGCTAATCCACTATTCGTTTTCTTTAAAAAGTATATTTCACGGTTTTTATTTACACCAACAAAAGGTTGATTGCTGTTGTCAATAAAATATCTTGTATCAACAGTTTGTTTTTTCTTTACAATTCCTGTTTTGTTAAATAAAGCATCATAATCTATAGGTGTTTTTCCTTCAACATGATTTTTAAAGAATTCTCCAACAGCAGGATAGGTCATACTTACAATCTCAGCAATAATTTCATCATCTTTAAATGGTTTGTGTGAACCATATTTTTTAGATAAATCCAACATTAAGTTTCTAATACCATAGGCTCCTTTGCTTTCTTCCCTTAAAATAATATCTAAAGACATTCCGATTAAAGCGCCTTTTTGATATACATTTCCGTAGTTTCTTGCATATTTTGGTTCTAAAATATTTTTACTCATTTCTGTAAAAGGCATGGTGTCATCAAAACGAGAAGCCGCAGATATTTTGCTTTGCATTTCATTAATAAACGCTTGCTCTGTAATCAACCCTTGATTTACTTGAAATAAGTTTGCAAAATACTCTGTTGTTCCTTCATACATCCATAAATGTTTTGACATTTTTGGAGTGTTGAAATCAAAGGAATGAATCTCTTCTGAATGTACAGAAAGCGGAGAAACAATATGGAAAAACTCATGAGAAACCGTTCCATTAATCATTCCGTCTGACAATTGTTTTTTAGTATAGGTTTCAGGATATACAACAGTTGTAGAAGACAAATGTTCTAAGGCTCCAAAACTACTCCACTTGTATACCTTAGGGTCAAACAAGTACAATAAAATATTGTATTCGTTTGTGGTTTTAAATCCTTTTAAGAAGTTAGATTGTGCCTGTACCATTTTCTTTAAATCAGCTTCCATGTCTTTTGCAGAATGCTTGCTGTTAGGAGAATATATGGCTAACGTTACTTCAATTCCGTCTACATTAAAACTCACATTATTTAATGGAGCATACATAATCGGGTTGTCAGAAATTTCATCGTATCGAGAAGCAACAAATACATCTTTAGAATTGTCTGTTTTTGTTGTGTTTTTGTTAATTAATGAAGTTGTTTCATATAAATAGATTGGATGAGAAACGGTAATGGTATATGGGGTTTCTTTCTTATTTTTAAAATACCCAACAAAACCAGGAAGGTTTAATAAGAAGTTTTTACCTTCTTCAATATTGGTTCCGGCCATTACATAGATGCCGTGTTTCAATTCAGAATCAAAAGTGTCATCAACCCAATAAGAAACTTTATCCATTTTTTTGGCATTGTTTACTTGCCAAGAATTGTCGTCTAATTTTTGAACTGGCATTTCTTTTCCGTCATAATCATAAGCTTTAAAATCTGAAACAAATCTTCCATAATTACTCATTGCATAGGTTCCAGGAACAATAGCCGGAATTTGATATACAACTACTTCTTCTTTGATTTTTTGTGGATTTACACCTACTTGAACTTTGTCATCTACAACATTGTTTAAGTTGATGCCTACTTCAATTACATTCTTTTTGCTTCTAGCAATGTTTGAGGTAGCACAACTACCTAAAAAAGCGATGGTTATTATCGCTAATACTAATTTTTTCATGTTTTTTAATTTTGATCAAATATACAAACAAGACTCTCATATATAAAAGTTGTTACCTTGGTTTAACAAAATTTTAGTTTTAAAATCGGAAACAAGTATAAAAATAGCAGAATCAGTTAAAAACTCGTATTTTTGCAGCGCATGAGTGAATTGAAATTAACAGATTGGTTACCAACTACAAACAAGGAGGTAAAATTAAAAGGATGGGATGAATTAGACGTCATTTTGTTTAGTGGTGATGCCTATGTAGATCATCCATCTTTTGGGCCAGCTGTGATTGGACGAATTTTAGAAAGTTACGGATTACGTGTTGCCATTGTACCACAACCAAATGTAAACGATAATTTACAAGATTTTGAAAAATTAGGAAAACCTCGTTTGTTTTTTGCAGCAACTGGCGGTTGTATGGATCCAATGGTTTCTAATTATACCGCAAGTAAAAGAAGACGAGATAAAGATGCATACACACCAAATGGAGATAAAGGTTTTAGACCCGATTATGCAACCTCTGTGTATTCTAAAATTTTAAAAGAAAAATTCCCTGAGGTTCCTGTTTTAATTGGCGGGATTGAAGCTTCATTAAGACGAGTAACACATTACGATTATTGGTCAGATAAACTATTGCCAACTATTTTAGAAACTTCTAAAGCTGATATGTTGGTGTATGGAATGGGAGAACAACCTTTACGAGAAATCGTTGAATTATTGCAAAAAGGCGTTCCGTTTTCTAGTTTAAAAAACATCAAACAAACCGCCGTTTTAATCAATCAAAAAGAAGAAAAAATTCCGGTTGTAAACGATTGGGAAGATGTCACCATCAATTCTCATGAAGCCTGTTTGGCAGATAAAAAAACATTTGCATCTAACTTTAAAGTCATAGAGCAAGAATCAAACAAATTAAAAGCAAGAAGAATTTTTCAAGAAGTTGGAAAAAATACGTTGGTAATTAATCCTCCTTTTCCAACAATGACAGAAGCAGAAATTGACAGCTCTTTTGACTTGCCTTATACGCGTTTACCCCATCCAAAATACAATAAGCGTGGGCCAATTCCGGCGTTTGAAATGATCAAATTTTCGATTAATATTCACCGTGGTTGTTTTGGTGGATGCAGTTTCTGTACCATTTCTGCCCATCAAGGAAAATTTATAGCAAGTAGAAGTCAAGAGTCTATTTTAAAAGAAGTAGACACGGTGGCAAACATGCCAGATTTTAAAGGGTATTTATCTGATATTGGCGGACCTTCGGCTAACATGTATCAGATGAAAGGAAAGATTCAATCTATCTGTGACAAATGTGTAGCTCCCTCTTGTATTTCGCCGGTGATTTGTAGTAATTTAGATACTTCACACAAGCCATTAACGGAATTGTATCAGGCTGTTGATAAACATCCAAAGGTGAAAAAATCATTTATTGGAAGTGGAATCAGACATGACATGTTGGTGCCTGAATTCAATAAAAATGCAGACCCTAAAGAATTGGATGCGTACACAGAAGAAGTAATGACCAATCATGTTTCTGGTCGATTAAAAGTGGCGCCAGAGCATACTTCTGATCCGGTGTTAAAATTGATGCGTAAACCATCATTTACCTATTTTCATAAGTTTAAAGAGCGTTTCGATAGAATTAATATCAAGAAGAAATTAAACCTACAATTGATTCCGTATTTCATTTCTAGTCACCCAGCAAGTGAAGTAGAAGACATGGCAAACTTGGCAGCAGAAACCAAAGACATGGGTTTTCAGTTAGAGCAAGTACAAGGTTTTACACCAACTCCAATGACGGTTGCTACGGTAATTTATTATTCAGGATATCATCCGTATACTTTAAAACCAACCAAAACTCCGAAAACAAAAAAAGAACGAGAAGACCAACATCGTTTTTTCTTTTGGTATAAAAAAGAAAACAAAGATTGGATTCGAAATACTTTAAACAAAGTTGGTAGACAAGATTTGTTAAAAGTGTTGTTACCTGACAACAACTCTTGGAAGAAAAACAAAAAAGCGCAAGAGGCCAAAAATACGTTTGATGATGCCATCCCTTTTAACAGACGTAAAAAGAAAGTTTCTAGAGCTCCCCAAAAGAAGAAAACGAGGAGGTAGTTTTTTAAGTTTCGCTAACGTGTTTGTATATGAAAAGTAGCGCCATTATACGGCACTATCTTTTCAGCTAGCGTAAACATATTAAAAAAGCGCAAGCTTTAATGACTTGCGCTTAACAAGCTATTTTTTATATACATTGTTAGCTACTGGCTATTATTATTATTATTTACGCTTTTGTTAATCACAACCAGAGCTTAATCGAACTAAACTATATCCTGGTGTTTCAAAATATGCTTCCCCACCATTACATTTGAATACAATTGGAGTAACTAATTCATGTCCAAAATTCAAATCAACAGTTAGCACATCGTTTTCAAATGTATATTCATTTGTTCCTGGGATGGCGTTAGAATCTCCTGCTGCAAATGATTCATATTGTGATGCGCAATCATCACCAATACAATAATAAGTATATCTAATTCCATTTTCAAAAATGTACATTGTATTTGAGATACCTTGATCACTTATTCCAGGTGTGTCGGACGGGAATAACCATTTACCTTCAATATCATATACTATAGGTGTTTCGGCCGAATCATCTTCTTCGCAGCTCACAAAACTTAATATGAGTGCACTGAGCAATAAAATTTTTTTCATAAGTAAAATATTAGATTATTTTTTATAAAACATTTAACAACATAAAATTCCTACCTGTTTGTTTAGTTATTTAGTAAAAAACCTCATTTGTTGCTTTTTTTTGCTTGTAGCTAACTGCATTTTGATATGAATCCGTTTTAATGATTTATATCAGCAGTTAGCGAAGTTATATTTTTTTGAGTTTAGAAACAAAATAAATATAGTTCTCAGAAATATTAAGAAGGTAAAAGATTCTTATTTGTGAATTATTCTTACTTTTAGGATTGATTATTTAAATAACCAATCTAATGAAACTTACCAAACCTATTTTTTTACTGTTTTTTATTTTATTAATTACTAGCGCAACACAAGCACAAGATTATTTTTTTAAAGACAAAGCGCCTTTTAATAAAACCATACCAACTCCAGAAGAATTTTTGGGGTATCCTATTGGAGAGCAACACACACGTCACGATCAAATAGTAGCCTATTTTTATAAACTTGCGGAGGTTTCTGATAGAGCTACGATAGAAGTATACGGAAAAACACATGAAAACAGAAAATTGGTGATGCTCACCATTTCTACCAAAGAAAATCTATCAAATTTAGCCTCTTTAAAAGAAAAACATTTACAATTTGTAAACCCGAGTTTGAGTCCAAAAAACTATGATGAAGTCCCAATTTTTATTCAATTAGGATACAATGTACACGGAAACGAACCATCAAGTTCAGAAGCAGCTTTATTAACTGCGTATACATTAGTGGCTTCAAACAATGCAGAGGTAACCAATTATTTGAATAAGTCGGTCATTTTTATCGACCCAACCATAAATCCAGACGGAAGAGATAGACACACACAATGGGCAAATCAATACAAAGCGAAAGCATTGGTTTCAGACAATACAGATGCAGAACACAACGAAGCTTGGCCAGGAGGTAGAACAAATCATTATTGGTTCGATTTAAATAGAGATTGGTTGTTGGGTGTGCATCCAGAGAGTCAAGGTAAATTAAAATGGATGCACAATTGGTATCCAAATGTGGTTACAGACTTCCATGAAATGGGCACCAATAGCAATCACTTTTTTGAGCCAATGAAACCTATTGGTTCTTTAGATCCAATCATGCCAAAAGAAAATTACGAGGATTTAAATAATTTATTTGCAAAGTATTTTTCAAGTGCTCTAGACAAAATAGGGTCTTTTTATTACACCAAAGAATCGTTTGACGGAACCTATCCTGGGTATGGTTCTTCGTATCCAGATTTACAAGGTGGTTTGGCATTGTTATTTGAGCAGGCAAGTTCTCGCGGACATGTACAAGATACAGATTTCGGGAAGATTACTTTTGCATTTACCATTAGAAACCAATTCACCTCTGGTTTTGCAACCCTAAAAGCAGCAGTAGAAAATAAAGCCTACTTAAGAAAATACCAGCAAACATTTTTCAAATCAGCCATGACTCAAAAAGCAGCAACAGGTTTTGCTGGATATGAATTTGGAGACGCGTATGATATGAATCGTAATAAAGCCTTTGTTGAGCAATTGTTATCACATAAAATTAAGGTATATAAAAACGGAGATAAGTTTGTGGTTCCTCTAAAACAGCCACAGCATAGAATGGTGCAAACCATGTTTGAAACCTATTCTAAATATAGAGACAGTGTGTATTACGATGCATCGGCTTGGAGTGTTGCTAATTTTTACAACATGAACTACAAAGGATTGAAATCTGTTAAATTAGGAACGGAAATTACATCCGCAGAAAACCTTGTAAACAACGCAAAAATTCAAAGAGCTAGTTACGCCTACATTATAGATTGGGATGATTACAATACGCCAGCAGCCTTATATTATATGCAAGCTAAAGGATTAACAGTGTCATCTGCATTCAAGCCTTTTACAATCAATACCTCAGGAGGAAAGAAAAGTTTCAACTACGGTAGTTTGTTAATTCCGATTAGCAAACAGAAAAAATCGAGTGCAGAAGTATATCAAATTGTTTCAGATGCACAGGCAAAATACAATGTGCCAATTTTCGGAACAAACAGTGGGTATAGCATCAAAGGAATCGATTTAGGATCTAATAATTTTAGAGCATTGAGCAAACCTAAAGTAGCCATGTTAATTGGCGAAGGTGTTAGTTCTTCAGAGGCAGGAGAAGTATGGCATTTGTTAGATACAAGAGTAGATATGCCAATTACTAAAATTAGAATGAATAGTTTTGGAAGAGCAAACCTTGATAAGTACAATACACTGGTTTTAGTTTCTGGGGGTTATGCCGATTTAGATTCTGTTAAAAGAGAAAAACTAAAAAACTGGATTTCTAAAGGAAACACGATTGTTACCATCGCTAGAGGTTCTAAATGGATGATTGATAAAAAAATGGTGAAAGAAAGCTTAACAAAAAAACCGAAGTCAAAAGAAAAAGAAGCAACCAAAAGATTGCCCTATGTAGATGCTGGTGAATATGCAGGAAGAGATCGAGTAGGAGGCATCATTTTAGAAGTAGATTTAGATGTAACACATCCTTTAGGGTTTGGATATCGTTCTGCTAAAATGCCTGTTTATAAAAATAATATGGTGTTTTTAGCACCGAGTAAAAACCCGTATGTAACTGTTGCAAAATATTCTGAAAGTCCACATATCGATGGATACATCACAAAAAAGAATTTAGACACCTATATAAAACCTTCTGCGTCGTTAATTGTGAGTACGATTGGTAGAGGGAGAGCAGTGCTATTTGCAGACAATCCAAATTTTAGAGGCGCTTGGTACGGAACCAATAAATTGTTTTTAAATGCACTCTTTTTCGGGAATAAATTTTAATATCAACCTTTTATGTATTTTTAAGCAAAAAAGTTTGAATAATGTCAGTTCGAGTGATTTTTTGAAAAAAAATTGTATCGAGAACTAATTAATAAAGTAAAATTCTTATTCTCGATACAAATTTCACCCATTTCAATTGTGAAATTCACTCGAATTGACAGAATTTAATCAAAATAAAGACTAAAATTTTTTAAAAAAAACTAACCAAAATATCATTAAAAAGATGAAAAAAATCGTTTTAATATTCGCGCTATTATTAAGTTTTCAAGGATTTTCACAAAAAGAATATTTGGGAGACGGACCCTATTCGCAATTAATTATCAGAGGAGTGATGTTGATTAACGGAGATGGTTCTCCACCTCGGGGTCCAATGGATATTGTTGTAGAAAACAACAAGATTGTCAACATGCAAATTGTGGGGTATCCTGGTGTAAAAATTAATGAAAAAGGCAGGCCCAAATTAAAAAGTGGAGGAAAAGAGTTAGATGCCAATGGTATGTATTTGTTGCCAGGTTTTATTGATATGCACGGACATATTGGAGGAGGCGCTCAAGGAGCAAATCCAGAATATGTTTTTAAATTATGGATGGCTCATGGTATTACTTCTGTTAGACAACCCAGTGGACGAAATGCCATTGAATTAAAAAAACAAAGTGCTGCCAATAAAATTGTAGCGCCAAGAATTTTTGAATATACAGGTTTTGGGTCTGGAAGTAAAAAACCGATTACAACTCCAGACGAAGCAAGAGCTTGGGTGCAAATGAACGCAAAGAATGGTGCAGACGGAATTAAATTTTTTGGTGCAGAACCAGAAATTATGGATGCTGCTATCAAAGAGAATAAAAAATTAGGTTTACGTTCTACAGCCCATCATGCACAACTAAGTGTTGCACGTTGGAATGTCTTGCATTCTGCAAGAGCAGGAATGACATCCATGGAACATTGGTACGGATTGCCTGAAGCATTATTTAATGACAAAACTGTTCAAAATTATCCAGCAGATTATAATTATCAAAATGAACAACATCGTTTTGAGCAAGCGGGTAAATTGTGGAAACAAGCTGCAAAACCTTATTCAGAACATTGGAATAAAGTGATGGATGAATTGTTAAGTCTAGATTTTACTCTAGATCCAACGTTTAATATTTACGAGGCGAGTAGAGATTTACAACGTGCTCGTAGAGCAGAATGGCATGAGGATTATACTTTGCCTTCTTTGTGGAAATTTTATGAGCCTAGCAAAATATCTCACGGGAGTTATTGGCATTATTGGGGAACTGAACAAGAGGTACAATGGAAAGAAAACTTTAAACTATGGATGACTTTTGTGAATGAATATAAAAATAGAGGCGGACGTGTAACCGTTGGTACAGACTCTGGATTTATTTATCAGTTGTATGGTTTTGCGTACGCTAGAGAACTCGAATTGTTGCGTGAAGCAGGGTTTCATCCTTTAGAAGTTATTAGAGCGGCTACCTTAAATGGAGCAGAAGCATTGGGCTGGGAAGATAAAATTGGCTCTGTGCAAATTGGGAAGTTAGCAGATTTTGTAATTGTTGAAGAAAATCCGTTGGTAAACTTAAAAGTATTGTACGGTACAGGAGCAATTAAATTGACCAAAGACAATAAAGTGGTTCGTGTAGGCGGCGTAAAATTCACGATTAAAGATGGAATTGTTTTCGACGCAAAACGTTTGTTAGCCGATGTAAAGAAAATGGTAGATAAAGAAAAAGCCAAAACCAACTGGAAATTAAAACAACCGGGAATTAAATAAGAAACACCTAAAACCAAACAAATGAAAATAATAGCAAAAAACAGTTTACTGTTATTGTGCATTGTATTTTTTACAAATACAATCCCGGTAAATGACGGATATCCAAAAAACCCAAATATTGATGTCATCAATTATATTTTTAACATCGAACTATCTGATACAACCGATGAGATTGTAGTTGACCTAACTGTAGATGTTCGTTTTTTGGCGAAAGGAGTAGAAAAAATGAGATTGGATTTAGTCAATGCTTCTAGTAAACTGCAAAATAAAGGAATGGTGGTAAGTGGTGTTTCGTCGAATGGAAACCCATTAAAATTTTCACATAAAAATGATGAATTATTTATTCATTTGCCAGAGCCTTCTCAGAAAAATCAACGCACAAAAATTCAAATTCAATACAAGGGAATTCCTGCAAATGGTTTAAAGATTGCTAATAATATGCATGGAGATCGAACCTTTTTTAGTGACAACTGGCCAAATAGAGGGCGTCATTGGTTGGCAACTGTAGATCATCCATCAGACAAAGCCATGTGTGAATTTATTGTGACGGCACCAGATCATTATCAAATCGTTTCAAATGGATTGAAAATTGAAGAAACCAATTTAGACAATCATAAACGGCTTACACATTGGAAACAATCTGTGCCAATCGCTTCTTGGTTGTACGTATTGGGAGCAGCAGATTTTGCGGTGCAATATGTTGATGAGTTTGATGGAAAATCAATTCAGACTTGGGTGTTTAAACAAGATAGAGATGCTGGCTTTTATGATTTCGCCATTCCAACTAAAAAAGCCTTAGAATTTTATAGCGAATATGTTGGGCCGTTTTCTTACGAGAAATTAGCAAACATCCAATCGAATAGTGTAAGTGGAGGTATGGAAGCTGCTTCGGCAATTTTGTACAGTGCAAGTTCTGTAAAAGGAGACCGAAATACGCGTTGGCGAAATGTGGTGATTCATGAAATTGCACATCAATGGTTTGGAAACGCAGTAACAGAATATGACTGGGATGATATTTGGTTGAGTGAAGGTTTTGCAACCTATTTTACATTGCTTTTTATTGAGCATGAATACGGACGTGATGCTTTTGTTGAAGGACTTCAATCGAGTCAGAAAAGAGTAGATGATTTTTACGAAAAAAACCCAAAATACACCATCATTCATGATAATTTAAAAGACATGAAAGATGTGACGAGTTCTCAAACCTATCAAAAAGGAAGTTGGATTTTACACATGTTGCGTGGTATGATCGGAACAGATACGTTTTGGAAAGGGATAAAAACATATTATAAAGAATTCCAAGATTTAAATGCGACCACAGACGATTTTAAACGCGTGATGGAAGAGGTTTCAGGTAGAGACTTAACCACCTTTTTTGAACAATGGTTGTACAAACCTGGAACTTTAAGTTTAAAAGGAAACTGGAAGTATGATAAAAGAAAAGGAGAAGTTACAATTGATATGAATCAAGTTCAGACTGATGGAAGCGTATTTGAAATGCCACTAGAAATAGAAATCGATTTTGGAAACAATAAAAAACAAATAGCGGTAATTCAAATCAAAGGGAAATCAAATAGTTTTCAGCTAAAAGTAGCTGCTGAACCAAAAAATATTGTGGTAGATCCTAATTTGTGGGTGTTAAAAACGTTGGATTTTAAGAAGAGATAAAAAGCTAACTGAAGATTCAATTAGGTATTTTTTTTATTAGCAGCAACTTTTGTTCTCTTGTATTGGAGGGCAAGGAATAGTTCCGTAAGAGCAATAAACACAACAATCTCCTTCTTTTGGCTTTAGAACTGTTTTGCAATTTTCGCACTGGTAAAAAAATTGACAAGCATTTGTTGGCATTCCTTCTACTTTTTTATGTCCGCAGTTTGGGCAAGTAATCTCTGATTTTAATTGAATTTCCATTCCTTTTATTTTTTATTGATTACTTTATATCCTGTTAAGTTTATTGCTTTCTCTATTTCTACTTCATTGGTTTTTGTTTTGTCAAATGCAATGATAGCATTTCCATTTTCGTAGGATACTTTTGAGTTTACAACTCCGTTGAGTTTATTTACTTCGTGATTAACATGTACTTCACAACTCGCACAAGTCATTCCACTGATTTTAAATTCGGTTGTTTTAATGTCCGATTTATCAACTATAATTATTTGTTTTTCTATGTTTGAGTAAAAGATTCCTGAATAGTATGGGAAAGCCAACATTACTACAGAAAATACAGTTACAATTCCTAAGAATTTTTTTGACTGCATAAATTTTGGCTTTTCATCTTTTTCACATTCACAATCAATTTCTTTTAGTGGTTTTAATTTTTGACACCAAGCAAAAACAAGAACTAAAACTGTCAGACCGATTAGATAAGGTATAAATGGTTTTATCCAAGAAAATGTTGAAGCAATTCCACTTGTACCTGCGATTAGAGCTAGAACTGGTGTAATACAACATAATGAAGCTGTAATTGCTGTTAGTATTCCTGCACCAATTAATTTGTTTTCGCTTTTCATGTTTTATTGACTTTTAAATATCAAAATTATATTTAGTTAAGAATCATGTTGTTTTTCCACAAACCTTACAATCCTCTTTTTCTTGGAGTTCTCCAACGAGTTTTCCATCGTCATTTAGTACATAACCACAGCAATCCATAAAACCTTGCGCAATGAGTTTGCGGGCACGTTGAATTTGAGATTTTGTTGTTGGCAACTTCTTGTTGTTTCAATCCTTTGATGTCTGATAGAAAAATTGGGTCACGATATTTTTTGGGTAAACCTTGTAAGATTCCGCGTAAGCAATCTTTTTCTGTATGTACATCTTCTTCTAGCGTTGTTTCTGCTTCAAAGTTTGCTATTTCAAAAGTTTGATTGGTGGCTTTCCAATAATCCAATATAGAGTTCCTTGACACAGTAAAACACCAAGCTTTCAATTTTGTAATATCTTTAAGGGTATGTAGTTTGGTGTGTATTTTAATAAAAGTATTCTGCAAGATGTCATCTGTAATCGCATCATCTTTAACTTTACTTAAGATAAACCTTTTGAGGTCATCAGAATAGCTTGTCCAAACTTGTTGTGTTGTCATTTTTATAATATTATGTCAGTTCGAGCGCAGTCGAGAACTATTAAAACCTTTCGACTGCGCTTAAGGTGACATTTTTTAGTTAACAATTACAATTGTTGCAAGAACAATTCTCGCAAGTACAATTAGAGCAATTTCCTGTTTTACAACCTTCACAATTACAAGTACATTCGTTTTTATTTTTCATGATCTTTGATTTTTATGTTCATCTAGTAGACAAAAAAGATACAAAAAAGATGCAATTATTTTGAAAAATAGTTATTTATTCTTTTCGAACCGGAATTGACTTGATTGGTGAGATATTTATTCCTCAAGTATTTCCTATTGGATACCTTTTGAAGAGAAATAGATGAAAATTTAATATCCAACCCGACATATTTATAATTTTAGTAAGAATTCAAAAGATAAGAAACGGCTAAGTGTCCAAAGAGTGAAACGGTCTGGACGCGATAGTGGAATACCTTTTAGAATTCAATAAAATTATAATAAGTCTAGATTTTTGTTTCTTTTCATCAATGGAAAAGAAAAGAACAAACAAAGGAATCTTAATTCATTATCATGATAGAAAACTAAATCCATCTCTTGAAAAACAAAAATCCGCACAATCTGCAAGGACTTTAGTTTTTAGTGAGATATTTTGACTACGCTCAGTATAAGCAATTCACAAAGTTTTTATTGAAAAACTTGTTTTCTACTTACATATTCCTTCTGTACTGACCACCAACTTTAAATAAGGCTTCTGTAATCTGACCTAAAGAACAATATTTGGTTGCCTCCATGAGTTTGTCAAATAAATTTTCATTCTGAATAGCAGCTTCTTGTAAAACAGCTAATTTGTTCAATAACTTTATTCGGATTTGCTTTGTTTAACAATTCTTTGGTTTGAATTTGGAATTGTTTTTCTTCTTCTGTTGCTCTAATAACTTCTGCCGGTTGTACCGTTGGAGAACCTTTTGAACTTAAGAAGGTGTTTACGCCAATAATCGGGAATTTCCCGTTGTGTTTTAAGGTTTCGTAGTACAGGCTTTCTTCTTGTATTTTAGAACGTTGATACATGGTTTCCATAGCTCCTAAAACACCACCACGTTCTGTAATTCTATCAAATTCTGTTAAGACTGCTTCCTCTACTAAATCGGTCAATTCTTCGATGATAAATGCACCTTGAATCGGATTTTCATTTTTGGTCAATCCTAATTCCTTGTTGATGATTAACTGAATTGCCATTGCTCTTCGTAACAGATTCTTCAGTCGGAGTTGTAATGGCTTCATCATATGCATTGGTATGTAATGAATTACAGTTGTCATTAATTGCATATAACGCTTGTAAGGTTGTTCTGATATCATTAAAATCAATCTCTTGCGCATGTAAAGAACGTCCAGAAGTCTGAATGTGGTACTTTAACATCTGTGCTCTTGGATTGGCTCCGTATTTGTATTTCATCGCTTTTGCCCAAATCTTACGAGCAACTCTACCAATTACCGAATATTCTGGATCGATTCCGTTTGAGAAAAAGAACGATAAATTCGGTCCGAATTTATTAATGTCCATTCCTCTAGAAAGGTAATATTCTACATAGGTAAATCCGTTTGACAAAGTCAATGCCAATTGTGTAATTGGATTGGCTCCAGCTTCTGCAATATGATATCCAGAAATAGAAACAGAATAGAAATTACGCACTTGTTTTTCGATGAAATATTCTTGCACATCACCCATTAAACGTAGGGCGAACTCCGTAGAAAAAATACAGGTGTTTTGTGCCTGATCTTCTTTTAAAATATCAGCTTGAACTGTACCACGAACTTGACTTAACGTTTCTGTTTTAATTTGTTGATATACATCCGCAGGTAAAACTAAGTCTCCTGTTAAACCGAGCAATAGTAAACCTAGACCATTGTTTCCTTCAGGCAACTCACCTTGATACACAGGTCTGTCTAATCCTTTAGAATCGTAAATTTCTTTAAATTTCGCTTCAACCTGTTTTTCTAACTTGTTTGCTTTGATGTATTTTTCACAATTCTGATCAATGGCTGCATTCATAAAGAATCCTAATAGCATCGGCGCTGGTCCGTTGATAGTCATAGAAACGGAAGTCATATGATGACTTAAATCGAAACCAGAATATAATTTCTTAGCGTCATCTAAACAACAGATAGATACTCCTGCATTTCCAATTTTACCATAAATATCGGGTCTCACTCCAGGGTCATTTCCGTATAAAGTAACCGAATCAAAAGCGGTTGATAAACGTTTTGCATCCATTCCTAAACTCACATAGTGGAAACGCCTGTTGGTTCTTTCTGGTCCACCTTCACCAGCAAACATTCTTGTTGGGTCTTCTCCTGTTCTTTTAAAAGGATACAAACCTGATGCATAAGGAAATTCTCCTGGTACATTTTCTTGTAAATTCCAACGTAATAAATCTCCCCAAGCTTCGTATTTCGGTAAACTAACTTTAGGTATTTTTGAATGCGATAATGATTCGCTATGTGTTTCTATATTGATTTCTTTATCACGAACTTTAAAGGTGTAAACAGGATTTTTATATTTCTGAACTGTATCATTCCAGTTTAAAATGATTTCCCAATTTAAGGGATCAAATTTTAGTTTTACTTTTTCAAATTGTGCAAGTAATAATTTTGCAAAAGGAATATCTTCTTTGGTAACTTTATTAAGAATTTCATCTTCATTCAGTCCTGTTTTAATGATTTCAATAGGAGAATTTGTTAATGAATTAATAGTTTGAAAAATTCCATATAACTTTTGAGCAACTGCTACCTGTTCATCAACTTTCTTATCATAAGCTCTATTACTTTCAGAGATTTCTGATAAATAGCGAATTCTACTAGGCGGAATCACAAATATCTTTTCAGACATTTCTTTGGTGATTTCCATGTTCGATTTTAAATCTACACCCGTTTTTTCAACTAACATGTCCATAATCGCTTTGTAAAGCGAATTCATTCCCGGATCGTTAAATTGTGATGCGATAGTTCCAAAAACAGGCATGTCATCCATATGAACATCCCATAAATTGTTGTTACGCATGTATTGTTTTTTTACATCGCGAATAGCATCTAAAGCTCCTCTTTTGTCAAACTTATTGATGGCAACTAAATCAGCAAAATCCAACATGTCGATTTTTTCTAACTGAGTTGCTGCTCCAAATTCAGGAGTCATAACATACAACGAAGTGTCTGAGTGTTCTATAATTTCTGTGTCCGATTGACCAATTCCTGAAGTTTCTAAAATAATCAAATCAAATTCAGCAGCTTTTAATACTTGCACTGCTTCATTTACATATTTTGATAAGGCTAAATTAGATTGGCGTGTTGCTAGCGAACGCATATAGACTCTAGAATCATTAATGGCATTCATGCGAATACGATCACCCAATAATGCACCACCCGTTTTCCTTTTTGAAGGATCAACAGAAATTAATCCAACAGTTTTTTCTGGAAAATCGATTAAAAAACGACGCACTAATTCGTCTACTAAACTCGATTTTCCTGCACCACCAGTTCCGGTTATTCCTAGTACAGGTGTTTTAGAATTTTTGTTTTTTTCATGGATTTTATCCAAGGTTTCTTTGGCAACTTTCGGGAAGTTTTCTGCAGAAGAAATAACTCTTGCAATGCTTCCAACTTCTTTTTTAGATAGGTCTTCAATCTTAACATTTAACACATCTCCAACTGCAAAATCTGATTGTTGTACCAAATCATTGATCATTCCTTGTAAACCTAATTCGCGACCGTCATCTGGAGAGTAAATACGTGTAATTCCATACTCCATTAATTCTTTAATTTCTTCTGGAAGAATTACGCCGCCTCCGCCGCCAAATATCTTAATATGAGAAGCGCCTTTTTCTTTTAACAAGTCGAACATGTATTTAAAATATTCATTATGCCCACCTTGATATGAAGTCATAGCAATGGCATTAGCGTCTTCCTGGATTGCACAGTTTACAACTTCCTCTACACTTCTGTCATGTCCTAAGTGAATTACTTCTACACCTGTAGATTGAATGATTCTACGCATAATATTAATAGCTGCGTCATGGCCATCAAACAAAGATGCTGCGGTTACAATTCTAACTTTATGTATTGGTTTGTAGGGTGCTATTTGTTCCATTCGAAAAAAATCTAATTTTTAGAGTCCGCAATTTACGGAATTCTTAAAAAACAATTTGATTCTTTACTTATTTTTAAAAGTTAAATAATTATTGTTTTTAAAAATCAGCAGCCTCTTTTGGTATGTTTTTTGCTAATTATGTTAAGGTAACTTTAAAGCTTTTCTGATGAAAAAACTCATAATATTATTTCTGTCAACTTTTTTTCTTGTTTCATGTAGTAGTGTAAGAGTAGTTACAGACTATGATTCCAAAACAGATTTCACAAAGTATAAGACGTTTGCTTTTTACAAAAAAGGTATTGATAAAGCTAAAATTTCTGATCTAGATAAACGTAGAATTTTGAAGGCAATAGAATCTGAGTTGCTGGCAAAAGGATTTATAAAATCTGAGAATCCAGATATGCTGGTAAGCATTTTTGCCAAATCAAGGAAAAAGGTTTATGTAGATTCTGGATTTGATTATCCGATGTCGTATTGGTATCCACCTTACCATTTTGGAAGAGAAAGACTTCGTGTTACCAAACAAACAGAAGGGACGTTGTTTGTTGATTTTATAGATGTAAAAAACAAGAAACTGGTATGGCAAGGAATTGGCTCAGGAGCTTTAGGCGCAAGAACAGGAGCTAAGAAAGTTGAGAGAATACAGACTTTTGTAAAAGAGATTATTGCTAATTATCCGCCAGGTAAAGAAAAATAAAATTTAATTGTTAATTTTGCTGCATGTTTAAACCCTATATTGAATTAGAGCCTGATGATTTTTATTTTAATGAAGAAGGGTATCGCGTATTTACAGAAAAATACCACTTAAAAAGAGGCTATTGCTGTAAAAGTGGCTGTAAACATTGTCCATATAGTTACGATAAAAAAACAGATAGTTTTAAGTCGTAATAAATTATTTCCATGTAATTCAATTTTTTGTGTATATTTATAAAGTTAAAGCATTATAAATGTCGCGTTTAAGTCAATTATCACAATATAGAAAACACCTAGAAGAAAGGTATCGTAAATTGGTAGAGCAATCTAACAATTATAGGTATATTGACGAAATAAAAAGTGATAGAGCGGCATACAAAGCCATGAAAATTTTAGACAAATTAAATAGAATTAACTATTTAAATCAAGAGTTCTCAGTTTAGCCTCTTAAAATTTCTTCCATTTCTTGCTGTAACTCACTAGCCTTTTTAGCTGCTTCTTTAGCAAAATTTTTGTCTTTTGATGCGTAAATAATCCCTCGTGATGAATTAATTAATAGCCCAACCGAATCAGACATTCCGTATTTACAAACATCTTGTAAGTTTCCGCCTTGAGCACCAATTCCAGGAACTAATAAAAAGCTATTCGGAATTATTTTTCTGATTTCTTTAAAATACGCTGCTTTTGTAGCGCCAACAACATACATTAATTTTTCTGAGTTTTTCCAAGAAGTAGAAGTTTCTAGAACTTCTTTGTAGAGTTCTTTTCCGTTTATAGATTTTGTTTGAAAATCAAAAGCACCTTCATTAGAAGTGAGTGCTAATAATATAGTGTGTTTGTTTTCAAAAGCTAAAAAAGGTTCTACAGAATCTTTCCCCATATAAGGAGCAACAGTTACAGAATCAAAAGCCAAGTCTTCAAAAAATGCTTTTGCATACATGCTAGATGTGTTTCCGATATCACCTCGTTTTGCATCTGCAATTGTAAAAATTTCTGGATGATTTTTGTTGATGTATTGAATGGTTTTTTCAAGAGATTTCCAACCTTTCAATCCATAAGCTTCATAAAAAGCAGTGTTTGGTTTGTAAGCAACACATAAATGATGCGTAGCATCAATGATAGCTTTATTGAAAGCAAAAATTGGATCTTCTTCTTGTAATAAATGTTCAGGGATTTTTGCTAAATCTACATCCAAGCCGATACATAAAAACGATTTTTTAAGATGTATTTGTTCAATAAGTTGCTTTGTAGTCATTTCAACAGTAATAAAGTTGAGCAAAGGTACTTAATTTTGATAGTTTATTTATATTTGTTTTTAAAGTAAAAACACTTTTTCTTTTGTTTCTTGTAAGAAAATATGATTGTTGTTGACCAATTTGCAAACTAGTTTTATGATTAAAAAAAATACATTCTTTTTTGGATTAATTTTAATTTTGACAGGTTGTAGTATGAGTAATCCATCAACCTTTTCTGAAAAAGCACAGAATGAATCTTTTCTAAATCTTAATCATACATCAGTGCTTTTTAAAGATATTTTGAGTAAAAACAAAGGACATAAAATTCTTGTAAATGTTTGGGCTTCTTGGTGTAGTGATTGTGTAGCTGGATTCCCAGATTTAAAAGAGTTTCAAAAAAACAATCCAAAAGTCAAACCTGTATTTCTATCAATTGATAGAAGTGTGTTTCGTTGGAAAAAGGCTATTGATAAATACAATATTGAGGGGGAGCATTATTTTATGAAAAATGGATTGAATGGAGGTTTTGGAGATTTTTTAAATTCTAATTGGACTCCAAGATATATGGTTGTTAATGAAAAAGGAGAAATAGAATTGTTCAAAGCCAAAAAGATTACAGACAAAAGGATAGTAGAAGCCTTAAAAAAATAACGTATTTTTGCCTAGTTTAACACTAATATAGGATTGATGAGAAGTAAAATTGTAGCAGGTAATTGGAAAATGAATAACAATAACAAGGAAACAAAAGCCTTGGTAAAAGGGATTAGAAAATCAATAAAAAAACTGCCGTTAGAAAACACAAGAGTACTAGTTGCACCTACATTTGTGAATTTAATGAGTGCAATAAAAAGAGTTAAAAAATCAAAAGTTGAAGTGGTGGCCCAAAACATGCATCAAGAAAATAATGGTGCGTTTACCGGAGAGGTTTCAGCAGATATGTTAAAAAGCATCGGTGTTAAATCGGTAATTATTGGGCATTCAGAAAGAAGATCTTTATTTGGTGAAACAGATGAGGTACTTGCATTAAAAGTTACTAAAGCTATTAATGAAGGCCTAGAAGTAATTTTTTGTTTTGGAGAACAATTGGAAGATAGAAAATCTAACATTCATTTTACAATTGTGAAAAATCAACTAGAAAAAGGGTTGTTTCATATAGAGGCTAATGCATGGAATCAAATTGTGCTAGCCTACGAGCCAGTTTGGGCAATTGGTACAGGAGAAACAGCATCACCAGAGCAAGCACAAGAAATGCATGCTTTTATAAGAAATTTATTACAAGAAAAATACCATACAAGTGTAGCTGATAACACTTCAATATTATACGGTGGAAGTGTAAAGCCTTCAAATGCAGAAGAAATTTTTTCTAAACAAGATGTAGATGGTGGTTTGATAGGAGGAGCATCTTTAAATGTTAAAGATTTTACAGATATCATTAAAGCTATTTAATGGACAATATTTATATCGAATATAATTTTACTGTTGAGCCTAAAGAGCCAGGAACAGAAATCTTAATTGCAGAATTAGGTTTTGCTGGTTTTGAAAGTTTTGTAGAAAACGAAAATGGCGTTACTGCTTATATTCAAAAAGAAGATTGGAGAGCAGAAATTTTAGAAGACATTTCTATTTTAAAATATGAAGAGTTTTCTATAGAGTTTAATAAAAATGAAGTAGCTCAAACCAATTGGAATAGTGAATGGGAGAAGAATTTCGAGCCGATTCAGGTTGATGATTTGGTAAGCATTAGAGCTCCTTTTCATGAAGATAAAAAACTAACATACGATATTGTAATTGAACCAAAAATGAGTTTCGGTACTGGTCATCATGAAACAACACATATGATGATTCAACATTTATTAGCGTTAGATTTAGAAAATAAGAAAACACTTGATATGGGTTGCGGAACTGGAATTTTAGCAATTTTTGCTGAAATGAAAGGAGCAAAACCTATTGACGGAATTGATATTGATAATTGGTGTTATGTAAATTCAATAGAAAATGCGGAACGAAACAATTGTAATTCGATTTCATTTTATGAAGGCGACGCTTCTTTATTAACCACTCAACAATATGATGTTATCATTGCAAACATTAATAGAAATATTTTGTTGGCAGATATGAAAACGTACACAAATTGTTTATTAGAAAAAGGGGTTTTATTATTAAGCGGATTTTATAAAGAAGATATTCCAACGATTGATGCAGAAGTTTCTAAATATGGATTGCAATTGCAAAAAACCATTGAAAGAAATAATTGGGTTTCATTAAAATATATTAAAGCTTAATTGTATATTTATTTTTTAATATGAGTACAAAAGAAAAGATACAGGAAGAATCAGACATTCTAGAAAAGGAAGTCAATCAGCATGAAATAGTATTGTTTAATGATGATGTAAACACATTCGATCATGTAATTGATTCTTTGATTGATGTTTGTGAACACACCTTAGAGCAAGCAGAACAATGTTCTATTTTAGTGCATTACAAAGGGAAATGTACTGTAAAAACAGGAGAGTATAAAGATTTAAAACCAAGATGCTCTAAATTACTACAACTAGGCTTATCAGCGGAATTAGTATAATATGACAAATGTATTTCTATACTACGATTTCAATCCTTTTTTTAAGGATGAATCAGGTGTTTTTAATGGAAACGAAATTTGTTATAGCGAGTTAAATTCAGAGCATTTTTTAATTTTCGAAAAAAACAATAAAAATTACAACCTTTATATTTCTAAATACAATTCAAAAAAAGAAGTTGGTAAAAATCAGCCAGTCATTTTAGAAACCGTTATTGAAAACTACGACAAAAGCATTCCAGAACATCGAATTGCAATACGAAGGTATTTTGAATAACAGATTTGTTTCTAAAAATATATATAATAAAAAAACGCACCTAAAAAGGTGCGTTTTTAATTTATCTTAAGATTTATTATCTTGTTGCTGTTGCTGCTTTACGAGGCAATTTTGCATCTCTTTGTGCTGTGTTATATACAAAAGAAGCTACAATAACTGAAATTTGTTTTAAGTCATCAATCACTAAACGCTCATAATTATCAGCATTTGTGTGATGTGTTCTTGTTCTGTATTCTACAGGGTCTTGAATGAATTGAAATCCAGGAATTCCAACTGCGTCAAAAGCTAAATGATCTGTTCCTCCTGTGTTGTTTGTTGTAACTGTAGTGTTATCAATCATATCACTAAAAGGTGTAAACCAACTTTTAAAAATAGGAACAACTTGTTTGTTTCCTTGGGTGTAAATTCCACGAACTCTTCCTGTACCATTATCAATATTAAAATAACCTGCTACTTTTTCATTGTCTTTTGTGTATTTCTTTGTTGCTGGGTCACCAAAATGAGTTTTTACATATCCTCTAGAGCCATGTAAACCTTGTTCTTCACCACCCCAAAGAGCAATTCTAATAGTTCTTTTTGGACTAACACCTACAGCTTTTAAAATACGAATAGCTTCCATCATTACAATAGAACCAGCAGCATTGTCTGTTGCTCCAGTTGCTCCATGCCAAGAATCTAAATGTGCTCCTAACATTACAACTTCTGCTTTTAAATTTTTATCTGTACCAGGAATTTCTGCCACAACATTATATCCATTTAGATTTTTATTGTTGAATGAAGTTTTTACTTCTGCTTCAATTTCTACTTCCACACCATTTTCAATTAAACGAGCCATTAAATTTGCATGCTCAGGAACCATTTCTAGTTCACTCAAAGATTTTGGAGCATCTTTTAAATAACCTCTACCACCACTTGTAAATAGCGTTCCGTGTCTTCCGTTTTTTCCAGTTAATTGCAAAGCAACACCTTCATCTATAAGAAAAGCAGCAATTTTTTGAGTCAATGCTCTTCTTTTCATCCAGGCAGCTCTTCTAGCTTCCATGTCATCATTATTGTTATTTCTTCCAGCTCTAGGTGCAGCTGGCTTTTCCATTTTATTTAAAGCCTCATTGCTAAAACGCGTTGCATCTGCTTCAAAAGTTGGAGCTTGACTTCCTGTTGCTTTTACCAACACAATTGCGCCTTTTAACTTTCCTTTATATTTTGCAAAATCTGCTTCCGTATTAATGTCTACCATCATTACTTTTCCAGAAATTGGTCCGTTTGTTCCTTCTGTCCATGCTCTAGGAACTGCAACAAAAGACATGTAGTATGGTTTTGTCATTGCAACATAATTCTTTTCTATTTCCCAGCCTTTTCCAAACTCGCCCCAGGCTTCAGTTTTAGAATTTTTTAAACCCCATTTAGATAATTGATCTACAGCATAATTTGCAGCTCTTGCATATCCTTGAGAGTTTGTTAAACGAGAACCCGCTTTATCGATCAATTCGAAGGCAATTTTCTCTACATGAGAATTGTTGAGTCCTTCTTTTTTTATTTTCTCAATAGTCGTTGCATCAAATACCTCTTGACCGAAGGAAAGTGAGATAAAAAATAATGCAGGTAAAATCAATAGTTTGCGAATCATAGTTTTTAAAATTTAGTTATTTGTTGTTAATTTTTGATATTGAATATCAAGTATTTTTGATAAATATATGTAAAAACAAATAAATTAAAATAGAAAAATGAATTTAGTATTTGTGGAAATAAAAAAACACATCAAAATGATGTGTTTTTTAGTGACCACGATAGGATTCAAACCTATAACCTCTTGAGCCGTAATCAAGTGCGCTATTCAGTTGCGCCACGTGGCCGTAAGCGGGTGCAAATATAGTTGCTATTTTTTAATTTTAAAAATCTATTCTCCTATTTCTTTTTTAAATTCTTCAATGATAGGTGTTGCTTTGTCAACATCTTCATTTAAAACAAAAAGCTCATCTATGTAATTTGTAATTTCATAGGCGGGGATTTTATCAGATTTTATTCGTGAATGTATATTTTCTGAATCTAATATTGTTTGTAGTCTTTTAACAATAAGAGTAGATTCTGTAAAAACGTTGGTATAATTTTCTGTCATAATATTATTTAGTCTAATGAATTTATAGTGACATAAGCTCTCCAGCTAATAATGGCCAATTGTATTTTGGAAGCTTTGCTAATGTCTAGTTGTTTTTTTGTGAATGAAGGCAATAACATTTTGTTTGTTTTTGCTAATATTTTAAATACATGTTTTTTCATCTGTTTTAAAGATACTTCTTTTAGTATTTACATCAAAATGATTTCTAGTTTGTTTTTAAGTCTTTGGGGAATCCTGAAAAGGTGCTTTTAGTAGCGATTGCAATACCGTCTGATTCTCCAACGTTAATATCTGGAATAGGCTTGTTGTTATTGTCAAAAGTGACCTCAGAATTGCTTCGCTTGTTTTTTACTCTCACAGTAATTTTAATAATTTCTTTGTGTTTATTGTATTTTAAATTACTGAACGAGAAAAATAAACCTTGACTTTCTAGTTTTTGTTTTAAAGTATTTAATTTTTCTGTAGTAAAATCTTTGGTGATGGTTTCAGAATAACCATTAAACCTAGACTGTAGGAAATTTTTCTTTTCTTGCGCAATAATGTTATTCGTTGCAAGGAGTGTAAAAATTATAAGACAAGAAAGGATGTAAAAATGCTTTTTCATAAAGTCTGTTTTGATTTTATTAATCACAATAACAATATATAAAAGTAATTTTTTTAAAATGAAATAAAGAGAAATCCTTTCAAAAATTCTAATTATACTATCTTCGCAAAAAAAAATAGATACATGGATTTTTTATATATAATCTTAGGATTGGTTTTATTGATTTTTGGTGGGAATTGGTTGTTGAAAGCAGCTGTTGGACTGTCTTTAAAATTAAACATCCCGAAGATTGTAATTGGTATGACCGTTGTTTCTTTTGCAACTTCGGCTCCAGAACTAATTGTTAGTATAAAATCGGCTTTAGATGGTTTTCCTGATTTGGCTTTAGGAAATGTAGTGGGTTCTAATATCGCTAATTTGGCATTGGTTTTAGGGATTACAATTACATTGTCTAAAATTCAGGTACAAAAGAGTTTTTATAAAACAGATTGGCCAGTAATGATGCTTGCATCTGGATTGGTGTATTACTTTTTACACAATGACGGAGTTATCGATTTTACAGAAGGAGTCATTATGTTTTCTTTTTTAATTATATTTTTAATTTTCTTACTTCGTTTTCAAAAACAAGCAGTTGTAGATGAAATGCCAGAAGATGATGAGTTGATTCCACTATATAAAATAGCATTGTTTTTTACCATTGGTGGAGTTGGACTTTGGGCAGGGTCTGAATTGTTAATAATAGGAGCAGTAGATTTAGCAAAAGGGTTTGGTGTTAGCGAGCGAATTATTGGTATTACAGTAGTTTCTGTCGGAACAAGTATTCCAGAATTAGCGGCTTCTATAATTGCGGTTCTTAAGAAAGAAAAAGCAATCTCTTTAGGGAATTTAATTGGTTCTAATGTTTTTAATATTCTTGCAGTCCTAGGAATTACAGCAATGATAACGCCAATTCAATTAGAGGATGTTGAGTTGTTAGATTATGATATTTTTTGGATGTTGGGTATTTCCTTTTTGATTCTTCCGTTGGTGTTTTTTCCAAAGAAGTTGGTGTTGGATTGGAAAGACGGATTTATATTACTAGTCTTATACGCAATCTTTATTTTTACAATAATAAGTTGATAAAAAAAAGCCTCGAAATTTCGAGGCTTTTTCTTTTTTATAATTTATCACAAACTGGTTTAACAGTTCTGATGATTCTTCCTGCAATTTTGTATGGATCTCCATTAGAAGCAGGTCTTCTATCTTCTAGCCAACCTTTCCAGCCTTTTTCAACTGTAATAATAGGAATACGAATTGAAGCACCTCTATCGGAAATTCCATAAGAGAAATCAGAAACATGAGCTGTTTCGTGTAATCCAGTCAAACGCTCTTCATTGTTTGCTCCATATACATTCATGTGCTCATCAGTTACAGGTCTAAATGCCTCACAAATTTGCTCATAAACTTCTTTAGAACCACAGGTTCTTAATGTAGTGTTAGAGAAATTAGCATGCATTCCTGATCCGTTCCAGTCTCCTTTAATAGGTTTTGGATGGTACTCAATATAGTATCCATACTTTTCTGTTAATCTGTCTAGTAAATAACGTGCAACCCAAATTTCATCTCCAGCTTTCTTTGCGCCTTTTGCAAATAATTGAAATTCCCATTGACCTGGAGCAACCTCCTGATTGATTCCTTCAAAATTCAATCCAGCTTCAATACACAAGTCAGCATGTTCTTCAACAAAATCTCTGCCCCAAGTATATCTGCCTCCAACTGAACAGTAATACTTTCCTTGTGGTCCAGGGAATCCGCCACGAGGGAATCCTAATGGTAAATCAGTTTTTGTGTCCATTAAAAAATATTCTTGTTCAAAACCAAACCAAAAATCATTATCATCATCGTCAATTTTTGCTCTAGCATTTGACGGATGTGGAGTTCCATCTGCACTTAAAACTTCAGACATTACTAGAAAACCATTTTTTCTAGTTGGATCTGGGTAAATAGCAACAGGTTTTAATAAACAATCTGATGAACCACCAGATGCTTGTTCTGTAGAGCTTCCGTCAAAAGACCAAATAGCACAATCTTCTAATTTTCCGCTAAAATCGTTTTCAATTTTGGTTTTGCTTCTCATATTTTGAGTTGGCTCATGGCCATCTAACCAAATGTATTCTAATTTTGATTTACTCATTTTGTTGGTTTTTAATTTAGTTATGGATTAAATTCAAAGCAAAAATATAAAAAATAATAAGTACCCCTAAAAAAATAGGGGTAAATAATTTAAATTGTTAATTATTTTATTTATTTGTTAATAAAAGAAGGGGTTGTTAGTATCTAAAGCGTAATTAATCCTTAGTTTTGTAAAAAAAAACAATAGTATGCCAACAATTAGATTTAACGCCTTAAAAGAAACATTAAATAGAGCTCCTGTAAAAATTACAGAAAGTGAAAGAAAGTCTGAAGCTTTTGGAAAAAATGTATTTAACGAACATTCAATGCGTCAGTTTATGACAAAAGAAGCATACCAGGGGGTAATGGATGCTATTGAGTTCGGGAAAAAAATTGATAGAAATGTAGCAAATCAAGTTGCTGCAGCAATGAAAGATTGGGCATTGTCTAAAAATGCAACACATTATACACACTGGTTTCAGCCATTAACGGGAGCAACTGCAGAAAAACACGATGCTTTTTTTGAAACTATTGGTAATGGTAGAGCCATGGAAAAATTTGGAGGAGGAGAGTTGGTGCAGCAAGAACCAGATGCATCTAGTTTTCCGAATGGAGGAATTAGAAATACGTTTGAGGCTCGTGGTTATACAGCATGGGATCCAACATCACCAGCATTTATATATGGTACAACATTATGTATTCCAACCATATTTGTTGCGTATACAGGAGAAGCTTTAGACAATAAAGCACCTTTATTAAGAGCGCTTCAAGCGATGGACACCTCAGCAACGGCTGTATGTAAATATTTTGACAAAAATGTAACAAAGGTAAACGCTTCTCTAGGTTGGGAACAAGAATATTTTTTAATTGATTCTGCTTTAGCAGTTTCTAGACCAGACATTAATTTAACGGGTAGAACATTATTAGGACATTCACCAGCAAAAGGTCAGCAATTAGACGATCATTATTTTGGTTCAATTCCTCGTAGAGTATTAAGTTATATGCGTGATTTAGAACAAGAATGTATGTTTTTGGGGATTCCTGTTAAAACACGTCATAATGAAGTTGCTCCGAATCAATATGAGTTGGCGCCTATATTTGAAGAGGCAAACTTAGCGGTAGATCATAATTCCTTATTAATGGATGTGATGGAAAAAGTGGCTCAAAAGCACAACTTTAGAGTGTTGTTTCATGAAAAGCCATTTGCAGGCATAAACGGTTCTGGTAAACATAACAACTGGTCATTGGCAACAAACACAGGAGTTAACCTGTTAAGTCCGGGAAAAACACCTATGAAAAATTTACAATTCTTAACGTTTTTTGTAAATACAATTAAAGCGGTACACGATTATGAAGAATTGATTAGAGCTTCAATAGCATCAGCAAGTAACGATCATCGATTAGGAGCCAACGAAGCTCCACCTGCAATTATCTCTGTTTTTATAGGTTCTCAACTGTCTGCTGTTTTAGATGAGTTAGAAAATGTAACAAAAGGGAAATTATCTCCTGAAGAAAAAACAGATTTAAAATTAAATATCGTTGGCAAAATTCCTGAGATATTATTAGATAATACCGATAGAAACAGGACATCTCCTTTTGCGTTTACAGGCAATAAATTCGAATTAAGAGCAGTTGGTTCTTGGGCAAACTGTGCAGGTCCAATGACTATTTTAAATACCATTGTTGCAAAACAATTGAAAGATTTTAAAATTGAAGTTGATACTTTGATTGAAAACAAAAAATTAAAGAAAGATGAAGCAATCTTTAATGTTTTAAGAGAATATATAAAAGCATCTAAAAAGATACGTTTTGAAGGAAATGGTTATGGAGAAGAATGGGAAATTGAAGCTGTAAAAAGAGGTTTAAGTAACAATAAAACAACTCCTGAAGCTTTAAAAGAAAAAAAATCTAAGAAAACAATAGCTCTTTTTGAAGAAATGGGCGTGATGAGCAAAATAGAAACTGAAGCTCGACATGAAATTGAACTAGAAGAATATATCTTACGTATTCAAATAGAAGGAAGAGTATTGGGAGATATTGCTAGAAATCACATCATTCCTACTGCAATTAAATATCAAAATACATTGATAGAAAATGTGAGTGGATTGAAAAATATTTTTGGAAGTGGATTCGAAAAACATGCAAAAGAGCAAATAGATTTGATTGAAAAAATATCGATGCATATTTCTGGAATCAATTCTAAAGTAGAGGAAATGACTGAAGAACGTAAAAAGGCAAACTTAATCCATGGTCAAGAAGCAGCAGATGCTTATTGTTATGCGGTAAAACCATACTTTGAACAAATTAGACATCACTGCGATAAATTAGAAATGATGGTAGATGATCAATTATGGCCATTGGCAAAATATAGAGAGTTGTTATTTACTAGATAAATTAAAAATTAAATCCCGTTTTAGCGGGATTTTTTATTTTCAAAAAAGTAAATTTGCAACATCAATAATAACACAACATGAGTCAAGAAGTTTCTAAACGATATGCGCAGCGAGGTGTTTCTGCATCTAAAGAAGATGTGCACAACGCAATTAAGAACATCGATAAGGGATTATTTCCAAAAGCATTTTGTAAAATCGTTCCAGATTATTTAACAAATGATGATGCCTATTGTTTGATTATGCATGCAGATGGAGCAGGAACTAAATCGTCTTTGGCATATATGTATTGGAAAGAAACGGGTGATATTTCTGTTTGGAAAGGCATTGCACAAGATGCATTGATTATGAATATTGATGATTTGTTATGTGTAGGAGCTACAGATAATATCATGTTGTCTTCTACTATAGGACGTAATAAAAGTAAAATTCCGGGTGAAGTGTTATCAGCAATTATTAATGGTACTGAAGAGTTGATTGCGGATTTAAAAAAATTCGGAGTGACCATTCATTCAACTGGTGGAGAAACTGCTGATGTTGGTGATTTGGTAAGAACCATAATTGTTGATTCTACAGTAACTGCAAGAATGAAACGAAGTGATGTTATTGACAATGCAAATATCAAAGCAGGTGATGTAATTGTTGGTTTAGAATCTTTTGGACAAGCAACTTATGAAACTGAATACAATGGTGGAATGGGGTCTAACGGTTTAACTTCAGCCAGACATGATGTTTTTCATAATTATTTAGCTTCTAAATATCCAGAAAGTTTTGATGCAGCTGTTCCTGCGGATTTGGTATATTCTGGGAATACTAAATTGACAGATACAGTGGAGAATTCTCCGATTGATGCAGGGAAGTTAGTCTTGTCTCCAACAAGAACCTATGCACCAATTATCAAAGAAATTTTATCAAAATATACTTCAGATTCTGTTCACGGAATGATTCATTGTTCTGGTGGTGCACAAACAAAAATCTTGCATTTTGTGGATGAATTACATATTGTAAAAGACAATCTGTTTCCAATTCCGCCTTTATTTAAATTGATACAAGAACAATCAAAAACAGATTGGAAAGAAATGTATCAAGTATTTAATTGCGGACATAGAATGGAAATTTATGTATCTCCAGAAATTGCAGAAGACATTATTGCCATTTCTAAATCGTATAATGTAAATGCTCAGATTGTTGGTAGAGTAGAAGATTCATCAACAAAAAAACTTACTATTACAAGTGAGTTTGGGGTTTTTGAGTATTAATAAAGAATATTATAGTAATAAAAAAAGCTTCAGTTTAACTGAGGCTTTTTTTATTACTTCTTTATAAGGTAGTGCTAATTTGTTTTAGTGTAATTTATATTCATTTTAAGTAAAGACAAAACGCTACTATTAGCAAGTTCTTTATGGGGTTTGTTGCTTGATGTTCTTGTTTGGGAAATAAATTATTTGTAAACATTTTTATGTTGATAAATGCATAAAAATATGATAATCAAACTTTTATATTTTTTTTCAGTACACTTTATGATTTTATTCATGTTTATAGTTGTTGCTTTTTGATTATATTAGAGATATCAAATAATTTTCAAATTCTCTAACAAAAACGATGAAATCAATAGCACAAACTACTCCTAAAAAAACATATACTAGACAAGAAGCACTTGAAGCAGCTGTAAACTATTTTAAAAATGATGATTTAGCAGCAAGTGTATGGTTAAATAAATATGCATTAAAAGATTCTGATGGTAATATTTATGAAAGTACGCCAAATGAGATGCATACTCGAATTGCAAAAGAAATTGCAAGAGTAGAGCAGAAATACGCAAACCCTTTAACGGAATCAGAAATATTTGAAGCCATTAAAGACTTTAAATATATTGTTCCACAAGGTAGTCCAATGGCAGGAATTGGAAACCCATTTCAAATAGCATCACTTTCAAATTGTTTTGTAATTGGCAATGATGGAAATTCAGATTCGTATGGAGGAATCATGAAAATAGACCAAGAACAAGTGCAATTAATGAAACGTCGTGGAGGTGTTGGTCACGATTTATCAAATATTAGACCAAAAAGTTCCCCTGTAAAAAACTCGGCATTAACATCCACAGGAATTGTTCCTTTTATGGAGCGATATTCAAATTCTACCAGAGAGGTTGCACAAGATGGTCGTCGTGGAGCATTAATGTTGTCGGTTTCAATCAATCATCCAGATTCTGAAGATTTTATCAATGCAAAATTAGAACAAGGAAAAGTTACTGGCGCAAATGTATCAGTTAGAATTGATGATGCATTTATGAGAGCAGTAAAAAACAATGATAATTACATCCAGAAATATCCAATTTTTAGTGCTGATCCAAAAGTTTCAAAATCGATAGAAGCTAAAAAATTATGGAAAAAAATTGTACATAACGCATGGAAATCAGCAGAGCCAGGGATTTTATTTTGGGATACGATAATTAACGAATCGGTGCCAGATTGTTATGCAGATTTAGGGTATAAAACTGTTTCTACAAATCCGTGTGGAGAAATTCCATTATGTCCATATGATTCTTGTCGTTTATTGGCTATTAATTTGTTTTCGTATGTAGAAAATCCTTTTACAAAAGAAGCTGCATTTAACTTTGAGTTGTTTAAAAAGCACATTGTAATTGCACAAAGAATGATGGATGATATTATTGATTTAGAATTAGAGAAAATTGATAAAATATTAGAAAAAATTGATGGAGATCCAGAAGCTGAAGATGTAAAAGCAACCGAGAAAAATTTGTGGTTAAATATAAGAGAAAAAGCACACGAAGGAAGAAGAACCGGAATTGGAATTACAGCAGAAGGAGACATGTTAGCTGCATAAGGAATTAGATACGGAAGTGAAGAAGGAAATGATTTTTCTGTAAAAGTGCATAAAACTTTAGGAATAGAAACGTACAGGGCATCTGTGAATTTAACCAAAGAACGTGGTGCTTTTTCAATATTCGATTCAGAAAGAGAAAAAAATAATCCGTTCATTTTGCGCTTAAAAGAAGCAGATAGTAAATTGTATTACGAAATGTTAGAATATGGACGAAGAAATATTGCTTTGTTAACAATTGCTCCAACAGGTACAACAAGTTTAATGACGCAAACATCATCAGGAATTGAACCTGTTTTTATGCCAGTTTATAAACGTAGAAAAAAAGTAAATCCGAATGATAAAGATTCTCGTTTAGATTTTATTGACGAAGTTGGAGATTCATGGGAAGAATATGTGGTTTTTCACCATCAATTTAAACAATGGATGGAAGTAAACGGAATCGATTCTTCTAAAAATTTTTCGCAAGAAGAATTAAATATACTGATAAAAAAATCTCCCTATTATAAAGCAACTTCCAACGATGTAGATTGGATGAGTAAAGTAACCATGCAAGGTGCTGTTCAAAAATGGGTAGATCATTCTATAAGCGTAACTATTAATTTGCCAAATGATGTTAGTGAAGATTTAGTTGGCGAATTGTACTTAAAAGCTTGGGAAGTTGGTTGTAAGGGTGTAACTGTTTATAGAGATGGTTCACGTACTGGAGTTTTGATTTCTAACAATGAGGATACAGTGGTCGGACAACAGAATATACTAACCTCCTTTCCTATTAAAAGACCAGAAATTTTAGAAGCAGATGTTGTACGTTTCCAAAATCAAAAAGAGAAATGGATTGCTTTTATTGGTTTGGTTGATGATAAACCGTACGAAGTTTTTACTGGTTTGGTTGATGATGAAGATGGAATTTTAATTCCACGTTGGGTGGAAAAAGGATTAATTATAAAAAGTAGAAAAGAAGATGAAACATCTCGTTATGATTTTCAGTACAAAAACAAACGTGGGTATAAAACAACAATTGAAGGGTTGTCGCATAAATTTAATCCTGAGTTTTGGAATTATGCAAAATTGTTTTCCGGAACCTTACGTCACGGAATGCCTATTGATAAAATTGTAGAATTAATTCAGAGTTTACAATTAGATAGTGAATCTATTAACACTTGGAAAAATGGTGTTGTACGTGCTTTAAAACGCTATGTAGAAGATGGTACAAAAGCAAAAGGGCAAGCCTGTGATAACTGTAATTCTGATAATTTAATTTATCAAGAAGGATGCTTAACGTGTCAAGATTGTGGTTCTTCTAAATGCGGATAAGCCCTATTTTATAGAAAGTAAAAATCCCAAATTCATTTTGAATTTGGGATTTTTACTTTATTGAGGTATTGTTTTGTTATCAGATGATAACATAATTAACATTTTATGCAGAGTGTCATTCCGAATGAAGTGCGAAGAGGAATCTCACGAATGTAGTTATTAATCTTTATGAGATTTCTCAATCGCTAAAACGCTCATTTCGAAATGACATTTAGTTATAAAACATCATTGTTTAAAAACTTCCAATCTGGATTAAAATCTGAAATCAATTTGTTTTTCTTTTCTCTTCTCCAGCTTTTCAATTCTTTTTCTCTTAAAATTGCAAGATTAACATCTTCAAAAACTTCATAATATAATAAATAGTAACAGTTGTATTTGCCAGCGAATGATTTCTTTGCATTTTCACTATCAAAATAATGTTGAGAAAGTCTTTTTTGTATATTGTTTGTAACACCAATATAAAGCGTGCTTTTGTTTTTATTGGTGATTATATAAACAATGTAGCTTTTAAACATGTTTAAAATTAGTAAATTTTTAAAGAAATAGCAATACCTGTGTCATTCCGA
Source organism: uncultured Polaribacter sp. (assembly GCA_943788865.1). Classification (GTDB taxonomy): domain Bacteria; phylum Bacteroidota; class Bacteroidia; order Flavobacteriales; family Flavobacteriaceae; genus Polaribacter. Next base: position 728,261 of record CALSRX010000004.1, read on the forward strand.
ACGAAGTATGAGGAGGAATCTCACATGATTAGTATTGAACTTTATGAGATTTCTCAATCGCTAAAACGCTCGTTTCGAAATGAAATTTCAGCTCTAATTTAACAACAGAATGTCATTCCGAACGAAGTATGAGGAGGAATCTCATGAAAATAGGACTAAATTTTATGAGATTTCTCAATCGCTAAAAAACGCTCATTTCGAAATGACACTTGTCTATTTTTTTACTTTCTCAAAAACAAACTCAATTCCGAATTCCTTGTTAGAAACATGCGCTTTTAATTGCTTGTTATCTAACCAGTATTTAATTTTTGTAGGAAAACCGTGCGTCGGATTTTCAGCAACAAAAGAAGTATCGGTTTGAGAAGTAAATTGAAACAAGGTTGGCGTTTCATTTACGCCTTCAACTTTTAAAGTCAACGTATTATTGATAGAAACAATGCTCAAAATTTCTTTAAATGTAGTGTCTTTTTCTTCTAAGGTAATTCCTAATCCAGTAAAGTTGGTGTTCCAAATTTCATAAGTTGTACTTCCTGGTTTGTCGTTTGTTCTAATCCATTCCCCTAATAAGAAGTCAGGTTTTTGAGGTTTGCTTTCTGTATTGCAAGAAGAGATAAAAAGTAAACAAACTAAAAAGACAAAGGTTCGCATTGTAAAATAATTTTATCAAATATACATGAAATCTAATTTAGAGAAGTTCAGAGAATATTGTAAATTCGCAGTCCAAGTAAAGACTAGAAGATGTTAGATAAATTAAGAATTGTTAAACAACGTTTCGATGAGGTTTCTGATTTAATCATCCAACCAGATGTAATTTCAGACCAAAAACGCTATGTACAATTAAGTAAAGAATATAAAGATTTAGGCGATGTTGTAAAAAAAGGGGATGAATATCAAACTTTATTAAACAATATAGAAGAAGCAAAAGAAATTATTGCCGATGGTTCTGATTCTGAAATGGTAGAAATGGCAAAAATGGAAATGAGTGAAGCCAATACTAGAATTCCTGAATTAGAAGAGGAAATTAAGTTTTTATTGATTCCGAAAGATCCAGAAGATTCTAAAAATGCGGTGGTTGAATTACGTGCCGGAACAGGTGGAGATGAAGCGAGTATTTTTGCAGGAGATTTATTTAGGATGTATTCTAAATTTTGTGAGAGTAGGGGTTGGAAAGTTTCTACAGTCGATTTTTCTGAAGGAACAAACGGTGGATTTAAAGAAATTCAGTTTGAAGTAAACGGAGAAGATGTTTACGGAACCTTAAAGTTTGAAGCGGGTGTGCATCGTGTACAAAGAGTTCCACAAACAGAAACACAAGGTAGAGTTCATACATCAGCAGCAACTGTGATGGTTTTTCCAGAAGCAGAAGAATTTGATGTAGAAATTAATCCAAAAGATGTGCGTATTGATTTTTTCTGTTCGTCTGGTCCTGGAGGGCAATCTGTAAACACAACCTATTCAGCGGTTCGTTTAACCCACATTCCAACGGGTTTGGTTGCGCAGTGTCAAGATCAAAAATCGCAGCATAAAAATAAAGAAAAAGCGTTTAAAGTGTTACGTTCTCGTTTGTACGATATGGAATTAGCTAAGAAACAGGCAGAAGACGCTTTAAAACGTGGTTCTATGGTTTCTAGTGGAGATAGATCTGCAAAGATTAGAACGTATAATTATGCTCAAGGACGTGTTACAGATCATAGAATTGGTTTGTCATTGTATGATTTGCCTAACATTATGAATGGAGATATTCATAAAATTATTGAAGAATTGAAATTAGCAGAGAATACAGAAAAGCTAAAAGAATTAGGAGAAACTATTTAAAAATAAGATTCTATACTGAAATAAAAAAAAGCACCCAATTGGGTGCTTTTTTATTGTTTATTCTTTGTTTATAGTAAAAGCGATTAAAATTGGGGGAAGTCTTTTAATCGCTTTAGGCTAACAAATAATTAAAGGGGTATATTATAACAAAGAATAACAATAATCAATTCGTTGTAATTCTATACTCCAAATGTAAAGTAGATTTTTAAGCTGTACAATACCCATTTATGGGGTTTTTTTAGTTCACGGAAAACCGTGAGTTGATTCACGGAAAATGGGATATTGGTATCACTGGAAACCGTGATAAATAGAAATAAAAAACTAGTTATTTCTGTTTTTAATAATCTCGTCTTGTAGCTGTCTACGTAGCTTTTGCTCTCTTGCTATAGATTTTTTCCTAAAGGCATTAAACTCATTTTCTACATCCTCTAAATTCTCTTTTGCCGCAGTAGTTAGCACATTGCTATTTTTAAATTTGTAAATAAAATATCCTAAAGAGACAACTAGCACAAAAATGATTGTAAATAAAATGATAGAATACATACTTTTACTTAGTGGCATTCCAAAAAGAGATATCGAGTTTTCTTTAGTTAATGCTTCTGTAAGTTTGGCAGCTGTTTCTTTTTTTTCTTTTTCCAAAACATCAATAGTCTTTTTTTGAGAATTGATCAAAGTATTTTTATTAAGTAATTGCTTGTTAAAATTTGCAATACTATCTAGAACATTACTTTGTAGATTTCGGAAATCTTCTTTAAGAATTACTTTATATTCTTGGTAACTGTTTGATTTTTTATAAACAGACTTAAATTGTTCATCTAAAGTGTTTGTTTTTTCTTGAGAAAATGAATTCAAAGAAAAAAGAATTGTAAGTATAAGGGAATAAGTAAATTTCATAGTTTGGGGTATCTATAAGAATTGTTATTTGTAAAATTAACAAAAAAAACCCAAACGCAAACGTTTGGGTTTTTATATATAAGCAAGGATTATTATATTATTTTACTTTTTCTACAATTGCCTTAAAAGCTTCTGGGTTGTTCATTGCTAAATCGGCTAAAACCTTACGGTTTAATTCGATGTTGTTAGCTTTTACTTTTCCCATAAACTGAGAGTAAGACATTCCATGTGCTCTAGCTCCAGCGTTGATACGTTGAATCCATAATGCACGGAAGTTTCTCTTATTGTTTTTACGGTCTCTATAAGCATATGTCATTGCTTTTTCCACCGCGTTTTTTGCTACTGTATAAACGTTTTTACGTCTTCCAAAGTAACCTTTTGCTGCCTTCAAGATTTTCTTTCTTCTATTTCTTGAGGCTACTGAATTTACTGATCTTGGCATAATTCAAATTGTTTTTTGTAGTAGGCGGTTATTTAGTTTTTAGTGATTAGTTTTTAGTGTTAACTTAAAACTCAACATTCACAACTTATAACTCTTTTTGTTTTTTGCCCAACTCCATGGTTAATAATTAAATTCCCTTAATTAACTATTTTAAAGTTAATTGTTGTTTGATGTTCGCTTCATCAGACTTGTGTACCAATGTTGCGTGCGTCAATTTTAGCTTACGTTTCTTAGACTTCTTTGTTAAGATATGACTCTTAAACGCGTGCTTTCTTTTGATTTTTCCAGAACCAGTTAACTTAAAACGTTTTTTGGCACTAGATTTGGTTTTCATTTTAGGCATTTCTCCTTCTTTTTTATCTTGCTTATAAGATTGTTATTATTTTCCTACTTTTTTTGGAGCAATAAACATAATCATACGTTTACCTTCCAACTTTGGTAATTGCTCTACTTTACCATAGTCTTCTATTTCTTGAGCTAATTTTAATAATAAGATTTGTCCTTGCTCTTTAAAGATGATAGATCTTCCTTTAAAGAAAACAAACGCTTTCAATTTTGCTCCGTCCTTTAAGAACTTAATGGCATGTTTCTTTTTAAATTCATAATCATGCTCATCAGTTTGAGGTCCAAAACGAATTTCTTTAACAGTAACTTTAGTTGCTTTAGATTTTAAAGCTTTTTCGCGTTTCTTTTGTTCATATAAGAATTTCTTATAATCGATAATTTTACAAACAGGAGGAACCGCTTTCGGTGAAATCTCTACCAAATCTAATTCCTGCTCTTCAGCTAACGCTCTTGCTTTTTCAATCGGATAAACTCCAACTTCGATGTTTTCTCCAACTAAACGTACTTCGTCAACAAATTTAATCTTATGATTAATTCTATGTTGATCTTCTTTAATTACTCTTAAAGGTCTTCTTGGCCTATTTCTTCTAATTGCTATGACTAATAAATTTTAATTATACATTACAGTTTTTATAACTGCCTTTTTATTTTTTCTTTAAAACTCTACTATGGTGCTTTTTATTTCTTCTTTAATTAATGAAATAAACGCTTCAATTGTAAAGGTTCCGATGTCGCCTTCTCCGT
>CALSRX010000004.1:737500-852257 GCA_943788865.1 uncultured Polaribacter sp.
TCCTGAAACCGTACGCCTACAAGCGGTCGGAGCACATTTACTGTGTGACGGCGTGCCTTTTGCATAATGAGCCTACGAGTTACTGTTTCTAGCAAGGTTAAGTGTTTAAGACATGGAGCCGGAGCGAAAGCGAGTCTGAATAGGGCGCATAGTTAGTAGTAGTAGACGCGAAACCGAGTGATCTACCCATGGGCAGGTTGAAGCTGTGGTAACACATAGTGGAGGACCGAACCAGTTGACGTTGAAAAGTCTTTGGATGACCTGTGGGTAGGGGTGAAAGGCCAATCAAACTCGGAAATAGCTCGTACTCCCCGAAATGCATTTAGGTGCAGCGTTGTGGTAAAGTTTTATAGAGGTAGAGCTACTGATTGGATGCGGGGGCTTCACCGCCTACCAATTCCTGACAAACTCCGAATGCTATAAAATATACACAGCAGTGAGGGCATGGGTGCTAAGGTCCATGTCCGAGAGGGAAAGAACCCAGACCATCAGCTAAGGTCCCCAAATATATGTTAAGTTGAACTAACGAGGTGAAACTGCTTAGACAGCTAGGATGTTGGCTTGGAAGCAGCCATTCATTTAAAGAGTGCGTAACAGCTCACTAGTCGAGCGGTTTTGCATGGATAATAATCGGGCATAAACATATTACCGAAGCTATGGATTTGTAATTTATTACAAGTGGTAGGGGAGCATTGTAACCTGCGTAGAAGGTGTACTGTAAGGTATGCTGGAGTGGTTACAAAAGAAAATGTAGGCATAAGTAACGATAATGCGGGCGAGAAACCCGCACACCGAAAGACTAAGGTTTCCTCAGCGATGCTAATCAGCTGAGGGTTAGTCGGGTCCTAAGGCGAATCCGAAGGGAGTAGTCGATGGATAACAGGTTAATATTCCTGTACTTCTTATAATTGCGATGGGGTGACGGAGTATTGAAAGCACCGCGTACTGACGGAATAGTACGTTGAAGAATGTAGCTATAGGACCAGATTAAGAGTTAGGTTTTGGCGAAGTTCGATAGTACCACAACTCTTCGGACGAGTGGATAGTGTGCCTAAAGGCTTCCAAGAAAAACCTCTAAGCTTCAGATTATAAGAACCCGTACCGTAAACCGACACAGGTAGTTGGGATGAGAATTCTAAGGTGCTCGAGAGATTCATGGCTAAGGAACTAGGCAAAATAGACCCGTAACTTCGGGAGAAGGGTCGCCCCGCTTTACGGCGGGGCCGCAGTGAAAAGGTCCAGGCGACTGTTTATCAAAAACACAGGGCTTTGCTAAATTGAAAGATGATGTATAAGGCCTGACACCTGCCCGGTGCTGGAAGGTTAAGTGGAGGGTTTAGCTTCGGCGAAGATCTGAAATGAAGCCCCAGTAAACGGCGGCCGTAACTATAACGGTCCTAAGGTAGCGAAATTCCTTGTCGGGTAAGTTCCGACCTGCACGAATGGTGCAACGATCTGGACACTGTCTCAGCCATGAGCTCGGTGAAATTGTAGTATCGGTGAAGATGCCGATTACCCGCAGCGGGACGAAAAGACCCCGTGAACCTTTACTATAGCTTAGTATTGACTTTGGATAAGTAATGTGTAGGATAGGTGGGAGACTATGAAGCGGCGTCGCTAGGCGTTGTGGAGTCATCCTTGAAATACCACCCTTTGCTTGTCTAGAGCCTAACTCAGAAATGAGGACAGTGCTTGGTGGGTAGTTTGACTGGGGTGGTCGCCTCCAAAAGAGTAACGGAGGCTTCTAAAGGTACCCTCAGTACGCTTGGTAACCGTACGTAGAGTGCAATGGCATAAGGGTGCTTGACTGAGAGACATACAGGTCGATCAGGTTGGAAACAAGAGCATAGTGATCCGGTGGTTCCGCATGGAAGGGCCATCGCTCAAAGGATAAAAGGTACTCCGGGGATAACAGGCTGATCTCCCCCAAGAGCTCATATCGACGGGGGGGTTTGGCACCTCGATGTCGGCTCGTCACATCCTGGGGCTGGAGAAGGTCCCAAGGGTTGGGCTGTTCGCCCATTAAAGTGGCACGCGAGCTGGGTTCAGAACGTCGTGAGACAGTTCGGTCTCTATCTGCTGTGGGCGTTAGAAATTTGCGTGGATCTGACTCTAGTACGAGAGGACCGAGTTGGACTGACCTCTAGTGTACCAGTTGTTCCGCCAGGAGCACTGCTGGGTAGCTACGTCGGGAAGGGATAAGCGCTGAAAGCATATAAGCGCGAAACCCACCACAAGATGAGATTTCTTTAAAGGGTCGTGGGAGACTACCACGTTGATAGGCTACAGGTGTAAAGGCAGTAATGTCATAGCCGAGTAGTACTAATAACCCATAAGCTTATGTAAGTCCACGCCTTCGGGCGTGGCGACACTCTTTTTTAAAAGACTAGATGATTTAAATGATATTATTAGACCAGTATGTTAATTTATACAGTTGTTATTAGAACAACTGAAAGATTTAAGGTGGTTATAGCGATGGGGCTCACCTCTTCCCATACCGAACAGAGAAGTTAAGCCCATTTGCGCCGATGGTACTGCCAATAGGTGGGAGAGTAGGTCGCTGCCTTTCTTTATATATTGATACAGATCAATATACTTTAAGTCCTCAATCAATAGATTGAGGACTTTTTTTGTTTTAAAAGGTTTATTTTTACTGAATGAAGTATCCGTTTACATATCTAGTTAAGATTCAATTTTTGGGATTTCGATTTCATGGCTGGCAAAAGCAATTGAAAACTAAAACGGTACACGATATGATTGACAAAACGTTGAGTTTTGTTTTTGATAGTTCTCAACGTTATAAAACTTTCGGTGCTGGTAGAACCGATGCTAAAGTTTCTGCTACCTTATATGGTTTACAACTATTTTGCGATTTTGAAGTTGATGCAGAAGATTTCTTGCTTCAGTTTAATTCAAATACGACTGCAGATATTAAAGCATTATCCATTCAAAAAGTAGCTTCAGATTTTAATATTATACAGTCAACTAAAATAAAGGAGTACCACTACTATTTTTCATTTGGTGAAAAGCCACATCCTTTTTCGGCACCTTTTTTAGTTGGTATTGCTGAAGTTTTGGATGTAGCGTTAATGAAAGCAGGTGCAAAACTATTTGAAGGGGAACATTATTTTCATAAATACTGTACGAAACCTTCTGAGAAAACAGTTTTTAAAAGGGTTATTGATTCTTGCGAAATTGTAGAGAATACTATTATACAAGCCAATTTTTTTCCAAAAAGAAGTTATGTTTTAAAAGTTAAAGGCAAAGGTTTTTTACGCTACCAAATTCGATTAATGATGGGGGTTTTATTTGAATTGGGTAAAGGGAATGTTGATTTAGAGTTTATAGAAGAATCATTAAAAGAAGAGAATGATCGTAAATTTTTGAGAGAAATTGCACCCGCTTCTGGGTTGCAATTGTATACTATTGATTTTGAAGATTAAGTATTACCAAATTGTTCTTATTGAGCAATATGCAAATTCTTAATCTTTGAGTATGGCTTTAGTGGCGTTAAGTGTACCGTCTATAGGAGTAATTACCTTTAGACCTAATAGATGGGCCACCAATGGATAGATGTTTACATTTTCTAAAGCTGAAAGCATAAAATTCTTTTTAATTCTAGGACCTTCTATATAAAAAATGGTTCCCATTTTTTTATTTTCATAGGGGTCATAACCATGAGTACCTCCTGGTTTTATTGTTGAAGCAGCGTCGCTTTTTGAATTTACAATGGTATAAGGTGCGTCTGCTATTAGAACCAAATCACCAATTCTGTCGTTGTTGTTATAGTTCAAATAATTTGGAAGTGCCCCTTTTTTATAGGTTTTAAAAAGGGTTTGCTGACTCAATTTATCGTATAAAGCGTCGGTTTCGGTTTTACTTTGCGTATAAATCATAGCAACAGGACCCGAAAAAAATTGTTCATTGTCAACATTTACATATTGATGGATATTAATTGATTTTGATACATCATCCATTCCGTGATCGCCTGTTACAATTAGATAAACAGGTAAGTTTAGTTTTTTTAAACCTTCACGAAGAGCTCCAATTTGAGCATCAACGTACTGAACAGCTGATGCTGTTTCTTTAGCATTTGGGCCAAAACGATGCCCGTTAGAATCTACCAGAGAAAAATACAAGGTAATCATATGTGGGCGAACTTTCTCCGGTAGTTGTAGCCACTCTAATACACGTTTTACTCTGTATTCGTAAGGTGTTTTTTTGTTGTAACGGTAATAGTATTTTGGATACATACCATTGATATCGGCTTCTGAACCTACCCAATAAAAGGAAGCTGATGACATGCCTTGTGTCTGTGCGAGATTCCACAACGGAATTCCACCATACCAATTGCCATTTTCTACCGCATCTCGATCACCGATGCTGTATTTTTTATTTGTTTTTTTATCGTAAAATGTATTTGATACGATACCATGATGAGCAGGGTATAAACCAGTTGCCAAACTATAGTGATTTGGAAAAGTTTTAGAAGGGAAAGATGGAATCAATCGGGTGGTACTACTTCCGTTTTTAGCTAAGGATAAGATGTTTTTCGCTTGGTGTTTTTTTGCATAATCAGAGCGAAAACCATCAATAGAAATCATAATAACATACGGTTTTTTTATGCTTGCTTCCGAATTTTCTAGTTGATTGGAAAGAATTTCTTGTTTAACAACATCACTGTAACTAACATCTTGGGCAACAGCTTGAGCTGACATCCAAAAGCCAAGAATAAAAAAAACTTTTTTCATGCTTATTGGTTTAAAATTTCAATTAAAAATGAAATCATACTCTCCTTCGAGATTAGATCAAACGGCCATTTAACCTCTCGTAATACCCCTCGAGATTAGCTTAAAAGACATTTTAATCTCTCGTAATACTTCTCGAGATTAGCTCAAAAGACATTTTAATCTCTCGTAATACTTCTCGAGATTAGCTTAAAAGACATTTTAATCTCTCGTAATACTTCTCGAGATTACAATTTTCTGAATTTCAGAAGTGCCTTCGTAAATTTGAGTGATTTTTGCATCTCGCATCAAACGTTCTACATGGTATTCTTTTACAAAACCATTTCCTCCGTGAATTTGCACAGCTTCTACAGTATGCTCCATGGCAACTTTTGATGCATATAATTTTGCCATTGCACTAGACATGTCATAATTATTCCCTTGATCTTTATCCCACGCAGCTCGCATTACTAACATTCTTGCGGCTTCAATTTCTGTGTGCATATCTGCTAATTTAAAGGCAATAGCTTGATGGTTGCATATCTCAGTACCAAAAGCTTTACGTTCTTTAGAGTATTTCAAAGCCAATTCATAAGCTCCAGCTGCAATACCTAAGGCTTGTGCAGCGATACCAATTCTTCCTCCAGATAAGGTTTTCATGGCAAATTTAAACCCAAAACCGTCTTCACCAATTCTGTTTTCTTTGGGAACTTTTACATCGTTAAACTGCAATGTATGTGTGTCACTTCCTCTAATTCCTAATTTATCTTCTTTTGGACCTATATGAAATCCTTCCGTACCTTTTTCAACAATAAAAGCATTGATTCCTTTGTGTCCTTTTTCTTTATCGGTTTGAGCAATTACTAAATACACATCAGCTCTACCACCACTAGTAATCCAGTTTTTTGTACCATTTATTACATAATGATCACCTTTGTCAATTGCAGTAGTGCTTTGAGATGTTGCATCTGAACCTGCTTCTGGTTCAGACAAACAAAAGGCACCAACAAACTCACCCGTTGCTAATTTTGTTAAATATTTTTGTTTTTGTTCTTCGTTTCCATAAGCTTCTAATCCATAACACACCAAAGAATTGTTTACAGAAACAATTACAGAAGCAGATGCATCTATTTTAGACAATTCTTCCATGATTAGCACATAAGAAATTGAATCCATTCCGCTTCCACCATATTTTGGATCTACCATGATTCCTAAAAAACCTAGGTCACCCATTTTCTTAACCAACTCATCTGGGAATTCTTGTTTATTATCTCTTTCAATAACGCCTGGTAACAATTCTGTTTGTGCAAAATCACGAGCAGCATCTTTAATCATTAAGTGCTCTTCGGTAAGATTAAAATCCATTTACTATAGTATTATTATATTCGTAAAAATTGTCTTCAAAGATACATTTTTAGTAGTAAATTATCAATAAAGTTTTGTTATTTTTACAGATATGAGTACTAAAAAAATTACCATTATTGGCTTAATGTCTGGAACTTCTTTAGATGGTTTAGATATTGTATATGTTTCATTTGATAAAAAGAAGTATAAGAACTTTCAAATTCATCATTCAGAAACGATACCGTATTCAAAAACATGGAAAAAAAAATTAGCAAATGCTATTTTTAAATCCAATGATGAAATTCAAAAATTAGATATAGCCTATGGAGAATTACTTGCGGAAAAGGTGAATGCTTTTCGTAAAGAAAACAACATTGTTGATGTTGATTTTATAGCTTCACATGGTCATACAATATTACATCAACCAGAAAAAGGGATTACACTACAAATAGGAAACGGTCAAGTTTTAGCAAGTCAAACTCAAAAAAAAGTTGTTTGCGATTTTAGAACTCAGGATGTTAAACTTGGCGGACAAGGAGCTCCTTTAGTGCCAATTGGTGATGCGTTATTATTTGATCAATATGATGCATGTTTAAATTTAGGAGGTTTTGCAAATGTATCTTTTGAGGAAAATAATAAAAGAATTGCCTTTGATATTTGCCCTGTAAATATTGTATTGAATTATTATGTAAATAGTTTAGGACTTGAATTTGATAATGAAGGATTGATTGCAGCGTCAGGAACTATTCACAATGAATTATTACAAGAGTTAAATTCACTACAGTTTTATAAAATGAATCCTCCAAAATCTTTAGGATTGGAATGGGTTCAGTCCACTATTTTTCCATTGATTGATCAAAAGAACATGGATATAAAAGATGTTTTACGAACTTTTGTAGAACACATTGCGATTCAAATTGGAAATTCTACAAAAAAATGTAAAGACCTTTTTATAACTGGAGGCGGCGTTTTTAATTCGTTTTTGACACAAAGAATTCAACAGTATTCTAATTCAGAAATTAGCATTCCCGAGAATCAAATAGTTCATTTTAAAGAAGCCTTAATTTTTTCTTTTTTAGGATTGTTGCGTATTGATAATCAGGTTAATTGCCTTTCTTCTGTCACAGGAGCAACAATGGACCATAGTTCTGGTGCTATTTTTTTACCTTAGTTTTTTTTAAAAGAACATTATTTTTGTTTGGACAATCATTTTTTTGCATTAAGTTTGTGTATGCGAGATTTAGAGACCTTCTTTATCACAAAATAAAATCATAGAACAATGAATCAACTTTAACTGCTATCAATTTTTAGAAACTTTAGATAAAAACAAAAATTGAATTATTAGCACAAGAGAATGAAAGACTTATTAAAAAAATACGAAAATAAACAGCCAGAAATAGTTTTTAATTGGAAAGATCCTGAAACAGATGCAGAAGGATGGACTGTAATTAACTCGCTTCGTGGAGGAGCAGCAGGAGGTGGAACGAGAATGAGAAAAGGTTTAGACATGAATGAAGTATTGTCTTTAGCCAAAACTATGGAAGTTAAATTTACCGTTTCTGGGCCTGCAATTGGAGGGGCAAAATCTGGAATTAATTTTGATCCAAATGACCCAAGAAAAAGAGGCGTTTTAGAACGTTGGTATAAAGCAGTAACCCCTTTATTAAAACACTATTACGGAACTGGAGGAGATTTAAATGTTGATGCTGATAAAGATGTGATTCCGATTACAGAAGACTGTGGAGTTTGGCATCCGCAAGAAGGAATTTTTAATGGACATTTTAAACCGACTGAAGCCGATAAAATTAATAGAATTGGGCAATTAAGATTAGGTGTCATTAAAATTATTGAAGACAAAGAATTTTCACCAGATTTATCTAGAAAATATACAATTGCAGACATGCTTACAGGTTATGGTGTAGCCGAAGCAGTAAAACATTATTATACTATTTACGGCGGATCTATCAAAGAAAAAAAAGCCGTTGTTCAAGGATTTGGAAACGTAGGTTCGGCAGCAGCCTATTATTTAACACAACTAGGTGCTAAGGTAGTTGGAATTATTGATAGAGATGGTGGTTTGATTAATGAAGAAGGATTTTCTTTGGATGAGATGACGGCTCTTTTTCTAGGAAAAGACGGAAATAAATTAGTCTCAGAAAATATGATTCCGTTTGATGAAATGAATCAAAAAGTTTGGTCTTTACCAGCAGAAATATTTGTTCCAGCTGCAGCCTCAAGATTAGTCTCTAAAGAGCAAATAACGCAAATGATTAACTCTGGTTTAGAAGTAATTTCTCCTGGAGCAAATGTTCCTTTTGCAGATAAAGAAATATTTTTCGGACCTATTATGGAGTATACTGACGGACATGTAAGTTTACTGCCAGATTTTATTTCAAACTGTGGAATTGCTAGGGTATTTGCATACTTAATGGAGTCTAGAGTGGAATTGCCTATGCAAGATAAAGCCATATTTAACGACACTTCAGAAACCATTAGAAAAGCGTTGGTAAAAACCTTCGAAAAAAATAACAGTAAAACAGAAATATGTAAAACAGCGTTTGAAATAGCGTTAAAACAATTAATTTAATACATTATGATTATGGAGACGATTATTATTTTGGTGTTCGTAGTTGGTTATTTAGCCATTACATTAGAACACAATTTAAAAATAGATAAATTAATACCAGCGCTTGTGATGATGGCGGTTTGTTGGGCTTTGGTGTCTTTAAATGTAGATCAGTTTACAAATTGGTTTGATTCAGCACAACACGCTCTAGTTGAAGGTTTTTCATCCTTAGTTCATGAAGATAAAATGCACTTAGTAGAAGAGACGCTACTGCATCATTTAGGAAAAACTGCAGAGATTTTGGTATTCTTACTGGGAGCAATGACCATTGTAGAAATTATCGATTATTTTGATGGCTTTTCAACAATCAAAGGATATGTAAAAACAAAAAGTAAAAAGAGAATTCTATGGATTTTTTCTTTTTTAGCATTTATACTATCTGCAATTATTGACAACCTAACGGCTACGATTGTTTTAATCTCTATTTTACAGAAAATAATTCATAAAAGAGAAGAAAGAATTTGGTTTGCGGGACTTATTATTATCGCAGCAAATGCCGGTGGAGCTTGGTCTCCAATTGGAGATGTAACGACAACCATGTTGTGGATCGGTAAAAAAGTTTCTGCAGCAAAACTCATAGAGTACTTGTTGTTGCCTTCTTTACTTTGTATGTTGGTTCCTTCTTTTATTGCAAGCTTCTTACCTGCGTTTAAAGGAGATATTGAAGATAATCCGAATGATGAAGATTCGAAACCAAAAAGTAAGTATAGCGGTACAATGTTGTATTTAGGTTTAGGGGCTATCGTTTTTGTACCTATATTTAAAACAGTTACTCATTTACCACCTTATGTTGGAATGATGCTTTCACTTGGAATTGTTGCAACTTTTGCTGAAATATATAGTAGAACAAAATTTTCTATTTCAAATTTTAACGAAGAAGAATCAATGGCGCATGCAAATCATAGTCCAGTTCACAGTTCATTGTCAAAAATTGAGATGCCAAGTATATTATTTTTCTTAGGAATCTTAATGTCTGTTGCAGCTCTAGAATCATTAGGAGTCTTATTCAACTTTGCATCTACATTACAAGAAACAGTTCCAATGATGGGAACAGAGTTACACGGAGAAGGCGTTTCTGATTTGGTGGTGATGTTATTAGGAGTTGGATCTGCTGTGATTGATAATGTGCCTTTAGTAGCAGCAAGTTTAGGTATGTTTTCTCAGCCTATAGATAATGAATTGTGGCATTTTATTGCATTTTCTGCCGGAACAGGAGGTAGTATGTTGATTATTGGATCTGCTGCCGGAGTAGTTGCAATGGGAATGGAAAAGATAGATTTCTTTTGGTACTTGAAAAAAATATCATGGCTAGCCTTAATTGGTTTTTTAGTCGGCTCATTTGCATTTATGCTTTTAAGAACTTTATTTTAAGATATAGACCCGAGAAATTCTCGGGTTTTTTTAAGCAATTTTTAAAAAGTTCATACGTTTAGTTTACATAAATCTTTAATTTAAAATAAAATATGTTATTGTTTTTACAAGAAAAAATTAATACAGCTACAGAAGTAATTTCAGAAGAAAAAACATTGTCGATTTATAAACTGATCATGGAAAGTGGTACTGGAGGATTGATCATTATTGCAATCTTATTTGTGCTTTTAGCTGTTGCACTGTATATTTATTTTGAGCGTTTTTTTGCCATCAAAGCTGCTTCTAAAGTAGATCAAAATTTTATGAATCAAATAAAAGATTATGTGTTAGAAGGGAAGTTAGAAGCTGCAACCGATTTATGTAAAAACACAGATTCGCCAACAGCTAGACTTGTCGGAAAAGGAATTGCTAGAATAGGAAAGCCTTTGGATGACATTAATAAAGCTATTGAAAACTCAGGGAAATTAGAAATTTATCAACTAGAAAAAAACGTGAGCGTTTTGGCAACTATTGCCGGAGCTGCACCTATGATTGGTTTCTTAGGAACTGTCATTGGAATGATTGTTGCAATTCATGAAATAGCAAATTCTGGCGGACAAATTGATATTAAGTTATTATCTGATGGGTTGTATACTGCAATGACAACAACAGTGGCTGGACTTATTGTTGGAATTATTGCTTACATCGCGTATAATCATATAGTGGTTAGAACGGACAAAGTCATTTATAAAATGGAAGCGACTTCGGTTGAATTTTTAGATTTATTAAACGAACCTGTATAATGAATATTAGAGGAAGAAATAAAGTCAATCCAAATTTTAACATGTCGTCTATGACAGACATTGTTTTTTTGTTGTTGATATTTTTTATGCTCACATCTACCTTGGTTACTGTTAGTGCAATCGATGTTTTATTGCCGAAAGCAGGAGGGAAAACAGAAAACAAAACTTCAATCGCAGTGTCAATCACTAATAATTCGTTGTTTTTTGTTGATAAAACAGAAGTTAGTGAAGCTAACTTAGAAAATGAAATCTTAAAACTTGTGGGAGTTGATAAAGCAAAAACAGTTGTGATTCGAGGAGATAAAGATGTTCCGTATAAAAATGTGATGAAGATTATTGATATTGCAAATAGAAATAAATTAAAAATGATTTTAGCTGTTAAAGGGAAGTAATATGTTTAGCTGTTAGCATTAGCCATTAGCTAAAAGCCAAGAGTTAAAGGCAAAAAAGCAAAATACAGAAATAAAGTCATCAATAAAAAAAGATCACTTCGATAGAAGTTGAGAGGTAAATAAAAATAATGCAACTATTAGAAACAACACATAAAAGAAAATCAGCAGTCATTACCGCACTAATTTTGGCGTTAGTTTTAGTCGGAATTTTTAATTTCGGAATGCGCTATTTAGACCCTCCAGAAGAATATGGATTAGCCATAAATTTTGGTGACTCTAATATAGGCAGCGGTGATCCAGTTGAAAAAACGAAAGCAAATCCTGCTGTAAAAAAAGCTGAAAAACAAGTTGAGGAAAAAGAAGAAGTGATTCCGAAAGAAACCATAAAAGAGAAAGTCATTACCCAAGACACAAAAGATGCACCAGTTGTAGAAACACTAAAAAAGAAGATAGAAAAGCCTAAAGAGGAGATCAAGAAAGTTGAAAAACCAAAAGAGATTCCAAAACCAAAACCATCAAAAGCAACACAGGATGCTTTAAACAATTTGTTAAAAGGGAATTCTAAAGACGGAGAAAACAAAGGCGAAGGAGATGATGACAATACAGGATTAAAAGGTGACAAAAATGGCGATCCAAAGTCAACAAAATACTATGGGAATAACGGAAGTGGTGGTGATAAAAATTACAATTTAGCAGGAAGGAATGTTTTGTCTAAACCTATTGAAAAACCAGAATGTAATGAAGAAGGAGTTGTAGTAGTTAGTATTGAAGTAGATACTGCGGGTAAAGTTATAAAAGCTACACCAGGTGTTAAAGGATCAACCAATACTGCAAAATGTTTGTTAGATCCAGCAAAAGCTGCCGCAATGAAGACTACTTGGAATGCAGACCCAAATGCTCTCTCTAAACAAAGAGGAACTATCATTTACCGCTTTTCTTTATCAGAATAATTAATTATTTTTATATTCTAAAATGTTATATCGAGCATTATTGAAAAATGAATATATTTATTTTGAAGATAGAAGCGCAGCTTACGAGATATCTCAATAAACCATGACCTATCAAGAAACATTAAACTGGATGTTTTCTCAATTACCGATGTATCAAAGACAAGGTAAAACAGCATTCAAAAAGGACTTAACCAATATTTTAGCATTTTCAAAAGAGTTAGAATTTCCAGAGAAGAAATTTAAGTCCATTCATGTTGGAGGCACCAACGGAAAAGGCTCTACAAGCCATATGATTGCTTCTGTGTTGCAAGAAGCAGGCTATAAAGTGGGCTTATATACATCACCACATTTAAAGAATTTTACGGAACGAATAAAAATCAACGGAGAGGAAGTTTCTCGAGATTTTGTAATTGATTTTGTAGAAAGAAACAAGTCGTTTTTAGAAAAACAACAATTGTCATTTTTTGAAATGACGGTAGGAATGGCATTTGATTATTTTGTAAGTGAAAAAGTAGATATAGCAGTAGTTGAAGTTGGTTTGGGAGGAAGATTAGATTCTACAAATATCATTACACCAGAAGTTTCTGTAATTACCAATATTGGATTAGATCATACACAATTTTTAGGAGAAACACTACCTGAAATCGCCTTTGAAAAAGCAGGAATTATCAAGCCAAATGTTCCTGTTGTTATTGGAGAAAGACAGCAAAAGGTAGAACATGTTTTTAAAGAAAAGGCAGCAATTGTAAATGCAGAACTTATTTTCGCATCAGATTCCGCACAAAATTTGAAATCAGATTTATTGGGAGATTATCAACTAAAGAATATACAAACAGCGGTTGCGGCAATACACAACTTAAAAGGCTTTGCTGTAAGTGCAGCTCAAATTGAAAAAGGGCTTTTAAATGTTGTAAAGAACACCGACTTAAAAGGGAGGTGGCAAATATTACAAGAAGCACCCAAAGTGATTTGTGATACAGCACATAATAAAGAAGGATTGCAAATAACAATGCATCAACTCAAAAAAGAAAAATACAAGAATTTGCATATTGTGTTAGGAGTTGTTTCAGACAAAAAACTTGATGATGTTTTACCTATATTTCCCAAAAATGCAAGTTATTATTTTTGCAAACCGAACATTCCGCGTGGACTCTCAGCAACTGAATTAAAAGAGAAAGCCCAAGAATTTAATTTAGTTGGAGAAAAATATATCTCAGTAAAATTAGCACTAGAAAATGCATTACATAATGCAAATCAAGAAGATATCATTTATGTTGGAGGAAGCACATTTGTGGTTGCTGAAATAATTTAAAGAAAATTCCATTTTTTATTTGGTAGAATAAAAATCCGTATTATATTTGCGTCCGCTTAGGGCAATTAGCTCAGTTGGTTCAGAATATCCCGATTTGTATCGGGAGGGCGGGTTAAAAGAGTAAAGAAATACATTCCTCCTCTTAGGAATTCAAATAATAAGGGCAATTAGCTCAGTTGGTTCAGAGTATCCCGATTTGTATCGGGAGGGCCGGGTTTAAAGAATTAAGAAATATATTCCTCCTCTTAGGAATTCAAATAATAAGGGCAATTAGCTCAGTTGGTTCAGAGCACCTCGTTTACACCGAGGGGGTCGGGGGTTCGAATCCCTCATTGCCCACCAAAACTCCTTCGATTAACGATGGAGTTTTTTTGTTTTACCACTATGATTTATACAGTTTACATTTTGTTTAGTGAGAGGAGAAACCGCTATTATGTTGGTTGTACATCAAATGTATCTGAACGTATCATTAGACATAATCAGAAAAGCAATGGTTTTACAGGAAGTGTAAATGATTGGGAGTTGAAGTACAAAGAGGAGTTTGTGAATAAAGAAACAGCTTATCTTAGAGAGTTGGAGATAAAGAAGTGGAAAAGTAGAAAGAAAGTTGAACAATTAATTTTTGGCAATTAGTTCAGTTGGTTCAGAGCATCCCGATTTTTATCGGGAGGGTCGGGGGTTTCCGAAGAATCGGAACGCGGTCGAATCCCTCATTGCCCACATCAATCACAATCCTGATGAATTTTTTTCATCAGGATTTTTTATTTCACAAAAAATTGAATTCATTCAGGTTTTTTTGAAATAAAAAAGAATATGAGAGCAAAGCGCATAGGATTGTACCTGCCTACCGGCAGGCAGGATTGCAGTAGTGGTATCAACCAGGGATCTGCAATCCCTCATTGCCCACCAAAACTCCTTTGATTAACGAAGGAGTTTTTTTGTTTTACGCTATGATATATACTGTTTACATTTTATTTAGTGAGAAAAGAATCTCTTAGTTTGGATTGACCTGATCAGATTCCTGCCGAAGTTTATCTTGAGCGGAGTCGAAAGGCAGGAATGACAGCAGTGTGTCAATTTGAGCCAGGTTATAGGCAGACAAGTGAAGCGAAGTGGAATCGAGAACTCTTTTTTTGAACTTCTAAGAATAAAGATCTCTCCATACTGGTCGAAGCGACAGAGTTGCGAGATTCCTCCGCTAAGGTCGGAATGACAAAGAATACTATTTCACTTCTAGGTTTTAATAGAATATGAAGTATACAGTTTGTTACATGTAATTTTTTTTAGTACTAAAAAATAGGTTTATATTTGTGCAAGTATAAAAATTATGAAGAAAAAAGCAATAATCGTTTCTGGGTATTTTAATCCAATACACAAAGGACATTTAGAGTATTTCAACAATGCCAAAGCATTAGCGGATGAGCTATTTGTTATTGTAAATAGCGATTTGCAAAGAGAATTAAAAGGATCAAAAGAATTTCAGAAAGAAGACGAACGCTTATTTATTGTGCAAAATATCAAAGCAGTAGATAAAGCGATTATTTCTATAGATACAGATCGAACTGTTTGTGCCTCTTTAAACCATCTATATAAGAAGTATGGATTGGAATATGATTTAGGTTTTGCAAATGGGGGTGATCAGAATAATGATTCTATTCCTGAAGCGAGTATTTGTAAGCAAATAGGAATTCAATTGATTGATGGTTTGGGCGATAAAATTCAATCATCTTCATGGTTATTGGCTAAAAAATAAATGAATGAAGAAGATATTGATCACAGGTGGAGCAGGGTTTATTGGTTCACATGTTGTAAGAATGTTTGTTAATAAGTATCCTGAGTATCAAATTTATAATTTGGATAATTTAACCTATGCTGGAAATTTAGAGAATTTAACTGATATTGAAAACGCTTCTAATTATACTTTTTTAAAGGGGGATATTACAGAGGAAGAATATATTGATAGTATATTTTTAAAATATAAATTTGACTCTGTAATTCATTTGGCAGCAGAATCACATGTAGATCGTTCTATTACAGATCCATTAGCTTTTGCGAAAACGAATATTTTGGGAACGATGGTGCTTTTAAACTCATTTAAAAATCTATGGAAAAATGATTGGGAAGGAAAACGTTTTTATCATGTAAGTACAGATGAAGTATATGGTACTTTAGGTGAGACGGGTTTATTTACTGAAAACACATCTTACGATCCTAATTCACCCTATTCTGCTTCTAAAGCAAGTTCAGATCATTTTGTAAGAGCCTATGGAGAAACCTATGGAATGCCTTTTGTAATAAGTAATTGCTCAAACAATTATGGTGCAAATCAGTTTCCAGAGAAGTTGATCCCTTTGTTTATCAATAATATTATACATAATAAAGCCTTACCGGTTTATGGAGACGGAAAATATACCCGTGATTGGTTGTATGTTGTAGATCACGCGAATGCGATTGATTTGGTTTTTCATAAAGGAATTGACAAAGAAACCTATAACATTGGCGGTTTTAATGAATGGCAAAATATAGATTTGATTCAGTTGTTATGTAAACAGATGGATGAAAAATTAGGAAGAAAAAAAGGAACCTCTGCTCAATTGATTACCTATGTAAAAGACCGACCAGGACATGATTTACGTTACGCAATTGATGCGTCAAAAATACATAAAGAACTTGGGTGGAAACCTTCTGTTACTTTTGAACAAGGCTTAGCTAAAACGATAGATTGGTATTTAGAAAACAAAGAATGGATGGAGCGTATTGTGAGTGGTGAGTATGAAAAATATTATAATAAACAATATCAATAAGATAGTATTATGAAAGGAATTATTTTAGCAGGAGGTTCAGGAACCAGGTTGTATCCATTAACAAAGGCTACCTCAAAACAATTGCTTCCTATTAATGATAAACCCATGATTTATTATCCATTATCGGTTTTGATGTTAGCGGGTATTCGCGAGGTGTTGATTATTTCTACGCCAAGTGATTTGCCTAGTTTTAAAAAGCTTTTAGGTAGTGGAGAAGATATTGGAATGCAATTTTCATATAAAGTACAACCTTCACCAGATGGTTTGGCTCAGGCTTTTATTCTAGGAGAAGATTTTATTGGGAATGATGATGTGTGTTTAGTGTTGGGTGATAATATATTTTATGGACATGGTTTTACTGAATTATTAGTAAAATCTATTGGTAATGTAAAAAAAGATAATAATGCGACTGTTTTTGGATATTATGTACAAGACCCAGAACGGTATGGTGTGGTAGATTTTGATAAGCAAGGAAAAGCGCTTAGTATTGTTGAAAAGCCAGAAAAACCAAAAAGTAATTATGCGGTAGTTGGACTCTATTTTTACCCAAACTCCGTTGTTAATATTGCTAAAAATGTACAACCAAGTCATAGAGGGGAATTGGAAATAACTTCAGTTAATCAGTTTTATTTAGAAAAAGGAAATTTAAAAGTTGAAGTAATGGGGAGGGGTTTTGCATGGTTAGATACCGGAACTCATGAATCATTATTAGAAGCTTCAAACTATATTCAAGCAATTGAAAATAGACAAGGATTAAAAGTAGCCTGCATTGAAGAAATTGCTTTTGAAATGGGCTATATTAACAAAACACAATTATTAGAATTGGCAGAGCCATTGAAAAAAAATAGATATGGTCAATATTTAATAAGTAGAGTAAAAGAATTATAATGAATTTTATTAGAACAGAAATACCTGATATTATAATTTGTGAACCTTCTTTATTTGGAGATGACAGAGGGTATTTTGTAGAAACCTTTAGAGAGGATAAATTAGAAACATTTTTAGGGTATAAAATTGATTTTTGTCAAGATAATGAATCAAAATCCTCTTATGGGGTTTTGAGAGGTTTGCATTATCAATTAGCTCCATATTCACAAACCAAATTGGTAAGAGTTATTGAAGGTAGAGTCCTAGATATAGCTGTTGATATTCGTGATGGATCACCAACTTTTGGTAAACATATTTCTGTTGAGCTAACAGGTGAAAATAAAAAGCAACTATTAATCCCAAGAGGATTTGCACATGGTTATGTTGTTTTAAGTGAAACAGCAGTATTTGCTTATAAAGTAGATAATTATTACAACCAAGAAAGTGATAGTGGGATTGCTTTTGATGATAGTGAGTTAAATATAGATTGGAAGTTGCCAAAAGAGAATCTAAAGCTCTCTGAGAAAGATACTAAGCAGCCTAGTTTATTGAAAAGGCGTATATTTTAGAGATAAAAACAAAAGATATAGCTTGGTTTTAGATTGATGAGTAATTGTTAAAGGTCTTTTTGCTTTAAGAGATTTTATTTATTTTCATTTTATAACGCAGCTTTATTTAATCTTCTTTTTTGTATTTTCGGTACATGAAAAAGAAAAATAGTAACAAACGATAACAGATGAAAATTACTCTTTCTGATAAAAAAGTTTTAGTGACTGGTGGAGCCGGATTTATTGGATCCAACCTATGTGAAACATTATTAGAAATGGGAAACATAGTTGTTTGTTTAGATAATTTTTCAACAGGAAAAAAAGAAAACATTGAGCCTTTTTTAGTTCATCCTAATTTTAAATTAATTGAAGGCGATATCCGTAATCTTGAAGATTGTAAAAAAGCAGTTGAAGGGATTGATTTTGTTTTACATCAAGCCGCTTTAGGGTCTGTTCCAAGATCAGTACATGACCCAATTACTTCAAATGATGTAAATATCGGAGGTTTTTTAAATATGTTGGTTGCTTCTAGAGATGTAGGTGTGAAGCGTTTTGTATATGCGGCAAGTTCATCAACTTATGGCGACTCAGAATCTATGCCAAAAGTTGAAGATGTTATTGGTAAGCCATTGTCTCCTTATGCGGTAACTAAGTATGTAAATGAATTGTATGCAGATGTGTTTTCTAAAACATATGGAATCGAAACTATAGGGTTGCGTTATTTTAATGTTTTTGGGCGAAGACAAGATCCAAATGGTGGGTATGCTGCTGTGATTCCGAAATTTGTAAGTCAGTTAATGAAAGGAGAATCACCAACGATTAACGGAGATGGAACTTATTCAAGAGATTTTACATATATAGATAATGTGATTCAGGCAAATTTATTAAGCTTAATTTCAGAAAAGGAAGAATCTTTTAATACAGTATATAATATTGCGTTTGGAGAGAGAAATACACTGAATGATTTGATGTCATATTTAAAAATGTATCTTTCTGAATTTGACCCGAAAATTTCTAATATTAAAGTTATTTATGGTCCAAACAGAGCAGGAGACATTCCACATTCTCATGCAAGTATCGAAAAAGCAAAACAAAATTTAAAGTATAACCCAAAGCACTCTTTGCAGAAAGGATTAAAAGAAGCTGTAAAGTGGTATTGGGACAATTTGTGATTGGTGGATGGTAGTGAGTGGATGGAAAAGGGTGATGTGTGGTTAAAAAAATAAAAAGTTAAAAGATGGTGTTTAGTTATAGAGATCTTGATGTTTGGCAGAATTCAATGAATTTGGTTGAAGCTGTATATAAAACGACTGCTGATTTTCCAGTAGAAGAGAAGTATGGCTTATCATCACAAATAAGAAGATGTGCTGTTTCTGTTCCGTCGAATATTGCTGAGGGATTTATGAGAAAAAGCACCAAGGAATACATTCAGTTTTTATATATTTCGCTTGGTTCTTTAGGGGAATTAGACACACAACTTGAAATCAGTAACCGACTAAAATATATTTCAAACCAGGGGAGTTTAAATAATCAAACTTTAATAATAAGAAAACAATTATACGGTTTGGTTAAAAGCTTAAAAAATAAATTATGAAAGAAGAAGCACAGATCATCCAATTACCATTTAGCTAAAAATGAAAAATAAAAACGAAACCACCACTAATCACCCATCACAAACCACCCAACCCCAAATAGCCATTATAGGCTTAGGATACGTAGGGTTACCTCTCGCAAGATTGTTTGCAACAAAATACGCTGTGGTTGGTTTTGATATCAATCAACAAAGAATTTCCGAATTAAAATCGGGTAATGATAGTACTTTAGAAGTTGAAGAGGAGGTTTTGAAATCTGTTATTGTGGATGATTTTTCAAACGGGAAAGGACTTTTTTTTACTTCTTCTCAAGAGGATATAAAAGACTGTACCTACTTTATTGTTTCAGTTCCAACTCCTGTAGATAAAAACAATCGTCCAGATTTAACTCCTTTACTCAAGGCGAGTGAAACTGTTGGTAAGATGTTGAAGAAAGATGATGTCGTGATTTACGAATCAACCGTATATCCTGGAGCAACAGAAGATGATTGTGTGCCAGTTTTGGAGGAATTTTCAAATTTGATCTTTAATGAAGACTTTTATGTAGGCTATTCACCCGAGCGCATTAATCCAGGAGATAAAAAACATACTATTGATAAAATAGTAAAAGTAACGTCTGGATCTACCAAAGAGACAGGACAAAAAGTAAATGATTTATACAAGTCTGTCATTACAGCAGGGACTCATTTAGCACCAACCATTAAAGTCGCCGAAGCAGCTAAAGTGATTGAGAACTCTCAAAGAGATATTAATATTGCTTTTGTCAATGAGTTGTCTAAAATATTCAATTTAATGGATATCAATACGCATGATGTTTTGCAAGCTGCTGGAACCAAATGGAATTTCTTGCCATTTATACCTGGTTTGGTTGGTGGGCATTGTATTGGTGTAGATCCTTATTATTTGGCTCAAAAAGCAATGGAATTCGATTACCATCCTGAGATTATTTTGGCCGGAAGGAGAGTGAATGATAGCATGGGTAAATATGTGGCTTCTGAGGTTGCAAAATTGATGATTCAAAAAGATATTAAAGTAAAAGGAGCTTCAATTTTAGTGCTAGGAATTACCTTTAAAGAAAATTGTCCCGATGTACGGAACACAAAAGCAGTTGATGTAATTAACGAGTTGAAAGAATATGGTGCTGAAGTTACTATTTTTGATCCTAATGCAAATGTAGAAGAGGTTCAAAAAGAATATAATTTGGTATCGGAAACAAGTATACCAACTAAAAAGTTTGATGCTATTGTATTAACGGTAGCACATAAAGAATTTAAAGAGTTAGATTTAATATCACTAAAAAAAGAAAAATCTATTGTGTATGATGTGAAACATTTTCTTTCACCAGGTAATGTAGATAAATCGCTATAATTATGAAAAACTTTGCATTAATAGGAGCTGCAGGATATATTGCGCCAAGACATTTAAAAGCCATAAAAGATACCAATAATAATTTAATAGCAGCATTGGATAAGTTTGATAGTGTTGGAATATTAGATAGTTATTTTCCGAATGCAGATTTTTTTGTGGAGTTTGAACGTTTTGATCGCCATATAGAAAAGTTAAAGCGTAAAAATGTTTTATTGGATTATGTTAGTATTTGCACACCTAATTATTTACACGATTCTCATATTAGAATGGCTTTGAGAAGTGGAGCACATGCTATTTGTGAAAAGCCGTTAGTGTTGAATCCTTGGAATGTGGATGCTTTGGCAGAGATTGAAAAAGAATCTGGAAATCAGATTTATACCATTTTGCAGCTAAGATTACACGAGAGTATTATCGCTTTGAAAAAGAAAGTAGATTCAGAACAACAACAAGAAAAATATGATATTGATTTGACCTATATCACTTCAAGAGGAAATTGGTATGATATTTCATGGAAAGGAGATGAAAGTAAGTCGGGCGGAATAGCAACCAACATTGGTGTTCATTTTTACGATATGTTATCTTGGATTTTTGGCGAAGTACAAGAAAATGTAGTTCATTTGAGAGAGAAAAATAAAGCAGCTGGCTATTTAGAATTCAACAATGCTCGTGTGCGTTGGTTTTTGTCTATTGATGAAAATGATTTGCCTGCTTCAGTGAAAGAGAAACAACAAAGAACATTCCGCTCTATAGAAATTAATGGAGAAGAACTAGAGTTTAGCCACGGATTTACAGAGTTACATACAGAAAGTTATAAAGGAATTCTAAAAGGAGAAGGTTTTGGTTTGGTAGAAGCAAAACAATCAATTGAAATTGTGCATGATATTCGGAATTCTACTATTTCAAAACATGGAGAGCAACATCCTTTTTTGAAATAAAGAAAAAAGTCCTACTGTTATGCAGTCGGATTGTCGTGCAGTCATTTAAAAGACTAAGACTAAGACTAAGACTAAGTCAAAAGACATAAAAAGGTCCAATTGTCTCGGAGTCATGCATTCTCTACAAAATTGAATATATTGCACAGAAAAGAAAAAGATGAGCAAGATATTAAATTTTGAAGAGTTAGAGATTTGGAAATCTTCTAGAGCATTAGCAAAAGAAGTATATACCGACTTTAAAGAGAATAAAGACTATGGATTTAGAGGGCAAATTCAGAGATGTGCGGTATCAGTTATGAATAATATTGCAGAAGGGTTTTGCAGAAAAGGAGATAAAGAGTTTCATCAGTTTCTGAATATAGCAAAAGCTTCTTGTGGAGAATTGAAGAGTATGTATTATTTATCAGAAGATATTGATTATGTTTCTAGTAAAAAAGCGCTTCGAAGAAGGGAAGACGCTACTAAAATTATGAATGGTATTGGTAAGTTTATGCAATATCTAAGAAAAAAATAATTATATAATAGACATCTAGACATCTAGACATCTAGACATCTAGACATCTAGACATTAAGATAGCAGTAAAATTGAGGAGATAAAAACAACTTCCTGAAAAAAGTAATTTATATTTGTGCAAGTATAAAAATTATGAAAAAAAAAGCAATAATAGTTTCTGGATATTTTAATCCAATCCACAAAGGGCATTTAGAATACTTCATTAATTCAAAAGCATTAGCTGATGAGTTGTTTGTAATTGTAAATAGCGATTTTCAATGAGAATTGAAAGGGTCCAAAGAATTTCAAAAAGAAGACGAACGCTTATTTATTGTGCAAAATATCAAAGCAGTAGATAAAGCAATTATTTCTATAGATACAGATAGAACTGTTTGCGCTTCAATAACTTATCTTTATGAGAAATACGGAGAAGAATACGATTTAGGTTTTGCAAATGGAGGTGATCAAAACAACAACTCTATTCCAGAGGTACCTACATGTAAGAGTTTAGGTATTGAGTTGATTGATGGGTTGGGTGATAAAATTCAGTCATCTTCATGGCTGTTAGCTAAGAAATGAAAATTAATATAAATAAGCATTTATAAAAAAATAAAAAAGCATGAAATTAGCTGTTATTGGATCGGGGTATGTTGGCTTAGTTTCAGCTGCTTGTTTTTCTGAAATGGGAAACGAGGTTATTTGTGTTGATGTTGATGAGACTAAAATACAAAAATTAAATACTGGAGTAATGCCAATATATGAGCCTGGCTTGCAAGAAATAATTGTCAATAATTCTAAAAAAAATCTATTTTTTACAACAAAGATACAGTCAGCGATTGAAAAGAGTGAAATCATTTTTATTGCAGTAGGAACACCCATGGGTGATGATGGGAATGCGGATGTATCATTTGTGTATCAGGTGGCTAAAGATATCGGTAAAACTATATCATCTTATAAAATCGTGGTTTCAAAATCAACGGTTCCTGTTGGAACAACGAATAAGGTAAAGGCAATTATTCAATCGGAAATTGAAAAACGAGGAATAGAAGTTGATTTTGATGTGGTGTCTAATCCTGAGTTTTTAAAGGAAGGGGCTGCTATCAATGACTTTATGAAACCAGACAGAGTTGTTATTGGTGCAGAAAAGAAAGAAGTTTTTGACACAATGAAACAGTTATATTCCCCATTTTTTAGAACCAGAGATCGTTTTATAACCATGGACATTCATTCTGCAGAAATGACCAAATATGCTGCAAATGCCATGTTAGCAACTAAAATATCTTTTATCAATGAGATAGCCAATATTTGTGAAAAAGTTGGGGCTGATGTAAATGAAGTACGAAAAGGAATCGGGTCAGATAAAAGAATAGGGTACGACTTTATTTATCCAGGTATTGGTTATGGAGGTACCTGCTTTCCAAAAGACATTGCAGCTTTGATTCAGTTGGGTAAAATTAATGGCTATGACCCTAAATTATTATCATCTGTAGATCAAGTGAATAAAAAACAAAAGGAACTTTTTTTAGAAAAAATTTTAAATCGATTTGGAGAAGATTTATCAGGGATTACATTTGCAATCTGGGGGCTTTCCTTCAAGCCAGAAACAGATGATATGCGTGAAGCACCTTCTCTATATTTAATTAAAGAGTTGATCAAAAGAGGAGCAGTGGTTAATGCTTACGACCCAAAAGCAATGAAAGAAGCAAAAGAGTTTTATTTGAAAGACTATACTGTTTTTTATTGTGAAGAAAAGTATGCAGCTTTAAAGGGTGCTAATGGGTTGATTATGTTAACTGAATGGAAAGAGTTTCGATCACCTGATTTTGAAAAAATAAAAAAACAATTGAAGGACCCTATTATTTTTGATGGAAGAAATCAATACAATACCTTTAATTTAGAAAAAAGTAATTTTGAATATTATCAAATAGGGAAGACTTGAAAGTATTAAAAAACAAGATTTTATGAGTAGTAAAGAGAACTTGTGCTTATAAACAGATGCTTAGTTACTTGAAAATAGTGAGTTTTAAAAAAAATAATAGATGGTTTTTTTTTAGCTATAAATCAAATATTGTACATTTGACCTCGAAAAAAAGGATCAGATTTTTATAAAGATCTTTTACTTGTTATAATAAATGTTTTAAGAAATGAAAAAGAGAACAACGCCCTTATTAATTATATTTTTATATTTTTTTACCGCTATTGCAGTGGGTCAAGATATTGGTCAGTTAAAAAATGTAGATATTAGTAACCTTTCTGATGATCAAATTGAATCGTATTGGTCTTCAATTCAAAAAAAGGGGTATACTATGGAGCAAATTGAGGTTTTGGCTCAAACTCAAGGAGTTTCTTCAATGAAAATGGCTGAGTTTAAAAGAAGAGTCAATGACCTGAAAATCTCTTCAAAATCGAAAAATATAAAAAGTGGTATTTCAGATAAAGACGATCAGAATATTCCATTCGGGTTAAAAGGAAATGAAAATTTCGATACTAAAAAACCAAAGGAATTATTGTTTGGATTTGATTTTTTTAATAACCCAAAAATAACGTTTACTCCTAATGTAAATATTGCTGTTCCAGAGAATTATCAATTAGGCCCTGGAGATGAATTGGTAATCGATTTATGGGGAGCAACAGAGTTAACATACAAATCAAAAGTTAATAATCAAGGAAATATTAAAATTGATGGTGTAGGACAAATTTATGTGAATGGGTTTACCATTGAAAACGCCAGTAAAAAAATTATTTCAAAATTAAAGCAAAAACATGCAGGAATTGGAGCTCCATCAAATAGTTACAATAAAATAAATACGAACATCACAGTTTCTGAAATTAGAACAGTTCAAGTAAATATTATTGGCGAAGTAAAAGTACCAGGCACGTATTCTCTCAACTCTTTATCAACCGTGTTAAATGCGCTGTATGTTGCGGGGGGGCCTACAAAATTAGGTACATTTAGGGAAGTTAAATTGGTAAGAAAAGAGAAAACGATTGGAGTTTTAGATATTTATAATTATTTATTAGAAGGGTCTCAAGATGGAAATTTAAAACTCCAAGATCAAGATGTATTGTTGGTTGGCCCATATCAAAATTTGGTAACTGTTGAAGGTGCGGTTAAAAGACCTGGTATTTATGAATTAAAAGAAGGGCAAACCCTTGAGGAGTTAATTCTTTATTTCGGTGGCTTTACTCCAGAAGCCTATACTAATTTGTTAGTTTTAGAACGTGTCAATGGAAGAGAAAGAGAAGTTAAGGAAGTTCAATTAGAAGAGGCTAAAAAATTCGTGGTTCAAGCTGGTGATAAACTAATTGTTCAGAAAATTATTGATAAATATAAAAATAGAGTACTTGTAGAAGGTGAAGTGTATCGACCTGGCAATTATGAGTTGTTTGAAAATATGACTCTTAAAGATTTATTGCTAAAAGCCGAAGGTGTTACACCTGAAGCTTTCATGTCTAGAGGTTTATTGATGAGAGGTTTTGATGATTCCAATAAAGAAAACATTCCTTTTTCTATTACTGATATTTTGAATGGTACAACTTCGATTGAATTGAAACCAAGAGATGAAATTCGAGTTTTTAGTAAGGAAGATTTGCGAGAAAAAAGAACGATTACCATTAATGGAGCTATTAATAATCCAGCGACCATAGATTTTTTAGAGAAGCTTCAGATTGAAGATGTAATTGCCATGTCTGGAGGTTTGAAGGAAGGCGCGGATACTCAAGTTGTAAATGTTTCAAGAAGATTGAAAGACGGTAGCTTTAGAACTTTGAGTAAAAATTTCACAATTTCCTCCCAAAGAAATTTAGAACTTAATGAAGGAAAACCATTTTATATTGAGCCATTTGATATTATAAATGTTAGATATTTGAAGGGCTATGTTTCACAAAAAAAAGTTTCTGTAAAAGGCGAGGTTAAATATCAAGGTTCTTATGTTATTATTAATAAGAACGAGCGAATTTCTGATTTGGTTAAAAGGGCTGGAGGATTGACTCCATTTGCCTATTTAAAAGGAGCAACACTAATCAGAAAAAAAATTGATGAAACTGCTAAAAATCAAGAAGAACTTTTAAAAAGCATAAATCAAAAAGACTCTATGACTAATAAAAGTAAAATTATAGAACGCGACGCGAATGAATTTAAAATAGGAATTGATTTAAAGGCCATACTAAGTAAAAAAGGAGAAGGTACAGATATTGACCTATTTCTTGAAGAAGGTGATGAATTATTAATTCCGTCAGAAATACAAACTATTGAAGTAAAAGGAGAAGTTTTATCACCTGCTTTGGTTCATTTCAAATCAGGAAAGAGCTTGAAATCATATATATATAATGCAGGAGGATTTTCTCAAAACGCAAAAAAGTCTAAAATTTTTGTCATTTACAGGAATGGAGATATTAAGGGAGTGAAATCTTTTTTATTTTTTAGGTCTTACCCAACGTTAGAGCCTGGTGCGCTTATATTTGTGCCTTCACAAATTGAAAGTAAGAATAAATTGAATGTTACAGAGGTTTTAGGTATTACAACCTCTATCACGACGCTCGGAATATTAATACAAAATATTAAATAAGTGTATTGCTGTTTTATAATTGAAAGATATGACTAAAGAAACTGAGAATATAATACAACACCAAGAAGAAGATTCTATAGATATTATTGCACTATTAAAACAACTATGGGTTGCCCGTAAAACGATCTTAAAGATTACCGTGATATTTTTATTCCTGGGACTTTTTGTAGCGGTTTTTTCAAAAAAAGAATATACTGCATCAACCACTTTTGTTCCGGCCAATCAAGGGGAGGGTACAAAAGGAAATCTAGGAAGTTTGGCGTCTTTGGCGGGTATTAATTTAGGGGGAGCTACTGGTGGCGCTGAAATTTCGCCAGAATTATATCCGCAAATAGTAAATAGCATTCCTTTTCAACTAGAGCTTTTAAAAACCAAACTAACGATAGATGGACAAGAGGAGCCAGTATCCTACGAAGAGTATTATACTACTATTTATAGCCCAGGAGTGTTAGGTTATCTAAAAAAATATACACTAGGGTTGCCTGGTGTTGTTCTTTCTTTATTTAGAGCGGATGCTGAACAAGAAATAGTTTCTCAAGGAAATCAAATACTATCTCTCTCCCAAGAGGACAATGATTTAATTGAGCAATTGGCAGAACAAATCAGTTTGACTGTAAATGATAAAGAAGGGTTTGTGACTATTTCAGTAACGCTGCCAGAGGCTAGAGCAAGCGCTCAGTTAACTATAAAAGCTCAGACACTATTGCAAGACTATGTGCTAAAATTCAAAACTCAAAAATCTATTGAAGAATTAACATATATTGAAGATCGGTATTTGGAAAAGCAGCAAGAGTTTACGAAAATAAAATTAGAATTTGCTCGTTTTCAGGACCAAAATAATGGGATCAATACAGCTTTGGGAAAAACGAGGTTATTGCAGTTGCAATCTGACTATGATTTGGTTTTTTCAGTCTATACTGAATTAGCAAAACAATTAGAAACACAGCGTTTACAAGTAAAAAAAGACACTCCATTATTCACTGTTTTAAAACCGGTAAACATCCCAGTAGAAAAGTCAGCGCCTAAACGATTTTTAATCTTAGTTGTTTATTTGTTTTTAGGGCTCGTAATAAGCATAGGATATGTTTTAATACAACCTGTTTTTTTAAATGTAAAAAAAGATTTTATGAGTGTGTCTTCTTAGTTATTATTTAGCGAAACAGCATGTTGAAAAAATTCCACATGCTGATTTAATAACTTATTGAGCTTTGCCGTTGTTAGTTTAAGTAAATTAAAAATAAGGGAAATTAAAATAGTCTTCTTTTAATTATAAATTATTACCTTTGTTAGTAGATTTTATTAAGACTGTTGCTAGTCTTACTATTGAAAAAGATACACATGAATTCATTAATACACTTGGGATTAACAATTAATGCTGAGATTAGTTCTGTTTTTGTTGCTGAATCTATGGTTAATATAATTGTAGCTTTTTTTCTTCTTTTTTCTCTTACTTTTATTTTAATTCCACAAATAAGAAAAATAACAATTAGGTTTGGCCTTTTTGATACTCCAGTAAATAGAAGTTCGCATTTAGTTGCAATTCCCTCTTTAGGAGGAATTTCTTTTTATATATGTTATTTAGTATTGGTCTTCTTTATAGCACCGCTAGACAAAGATAATATGTTAGTTTACTTCATGATATCTATGTCTATCTTGTTTGTTATTGGTTTCCTGGATGATATTATAGACCTTTCTGCAAAGATTAAATTTTTAGCACAATTACTAGCAGTTTCTGTATTGCTATCAAATTCAGAAATTAGAATTGATTCTTTGTATGGTTTTTTAGGAATCTATGAAATTCCAATACATCTGTCAATTTTAGGGAGTCTATTTTTTTTAATTGGATTGATAAATGCCTTTAATTTAATAGACGGTATAGATGGTTTAGCTGCAGTTACCGGTATTATTGTGGCCTCTTTTTATAGCTTTATGCTGTATAAGTTGAGCTATTGGTTTTATTTATACATATGCATTGCTACAATTGCAACATTACTAGCTTTTTTAAGGTATAATTTATCCAAACATAAAAAGCTTTTTATGGGAGATACCGGTAGTTTGGTAATAGGTCTAGTATTAGGTGTCTTAACTCTTAAGTTAATGTCTGTTGGAGATTTGGGTTACCTTGCCTTGTCTTTTAGGGCTCAGAAATTGCCGATTTTTTTAATTGGAGTTTTGTTTGTGCCAGTTTTAGACATTATAAGGGTGATGATGCTAAGATTATTTAGAGGAGTTTCTATATTTAGGCCAGATAGGAATCATATTCATCATATTCTAATAGATTTAGGCTTTTCTCACACAAAAGCTGCCTTTTTAATTGGGTTTGTAAACCTTGTGGTAGCATCGATTATGTTTGTAACTATTAGAGTATTTGATACGATGCAGTCAATGTTTATATTGATTTTTATTTTTTTATTAAGTTTTGTTTTGTTATTTATTTTAAATAAAAGCAAGATGGCTCTTCGTTTGAAATTAAAAATTAAAAAAAGAATAACTAATAAAAGATTTTTTTAAAATAATAGGAAGTATGTTTTCTGCTCTGTTTTATTGTAAATTAAGCTCTGATTATGCTAGATGCTGTTTCTAAAAATTGGTTTGTGTTGTACACAAAACCTAAAAATGAGTTAAAGGTATGTAAGCGTCTCAGCTCCATTGGCATAGAGGTCTATACGCCTACAAGAATTGAGATACGTCAATGGTCTGATCGTAAGAAAAAGGTATTGGTACCTTTGTTGCCATCGATGGTGTTGGTGCACCTTACCGAGCATGAGGTGTCTTGTGTATTTGACATTCCGGGAGTAGTACGCTATTTGTTTTTTAATGGTAAGCGCGCTACCGTGACTGCGCACGAAATTGAGGCCATGCAGGCGTATCATAGTACGGTACCCCAAGTAGCAGTTGTGCAACCTTTGATTGGTGATATTGTTACTGTTCCTAAACTTTTGCAACCCGCAGAGGTACTTGCAGTACAAGGGAAAAAATGCATCGCTCGCTTGCAGCAGCTGGGGGCAACCGTCAGTTTTCAGCTCACATAGGGACGTCGCTCTTTTCAATTGCAATACCCTATGTGTAAATCCGCTTTCAACCACCGAATCGGACCCACTAAAAAAAAGTTGCAAAATTCAATATAGTAGAGTACTTTTGTTACTCGATTTAAAAAGTTCCATGCTCCAAAGCCTCATTTCCTCCAAAACCCGCATTCGATTATTGGTAAAGTTTTTTATCAATGCAGCCAATGACGGCTACCTGCGAGGGTTGGCGGTTGAGTTGGACGAAAACACGAATGCCATCCGCAAAGAGCTCAATAACTTGAGTGCTGCTGGGTATATCATTCGCCAGGATGTTGACAACAAAGTTGTTTATCAGGCGGACACCACCCATCCGTTGTTTGCCACCTTACAGCAATTGGTGCGCAAGTACGTGGGCATTGATCGCATCATTATACAGGTATTGGATCGGATGGGGCATGTGACACGTATTTTTCTTGTGGGCGATTATGCAAAGGGGATTGATTCTGGCAAGATACAAATTGTGATTGAGGGCCCTGAATTGCACACAGACTTTCTGAATCAGCTGGCCGATAGGTTGCACAAAGAGATAGACAAAGAAATCGACATTGCAGCCACCCCATTATTTATGGGGCAGGGATTGCTGATTTTTGAAAATATCGGGTAGGCCTTAACGGGCGATCCATTTTGCTTGGCGTAGCACTTATTTGTGACTCGCGGGGCGAAGCCGTGGAAAAAATGTGTAAATGAGTTAATAAAATATTGTAAAGAGAACAACGACCACCGATCACCGATCACCGACCATCGAAAATCGAACATCGAACATCGAACATCGACCAACGAACAACAATACATACAAACAAAACAGACTACCGGTGGTAGTCGAGGAAAAATAAAACTGAATTATCATTTAAAAAACCTAAACATGTTAAATTTAAACGGAAAATCAATATTAATAACTGGCGGAACGGGTTCATTTGGCAAAATGTTCACAAAACTAATATTGATAGAAATCCAGATATAAAAAAACTTGTAATTTTTCAAGGGATGAACAAAAGCATTTTCAAATGGCTCAAGAGTTTCCTGAAGATAAATATCCCTGCAATGAGATATTTTATTGGAGATGTAAGAGATAAAGAAAGGTTAAAAAGAGCTTTCGAAGGTATTGATATTGTTATTCATGCTGCAGCTATGAAGCATGTTCATTTAGCAGAATACAATCCTATGGAATGTGTAAAACAAATATTAATGGTGCAGAAAATGTTATTGATGCAGCATTAGATTCTGGAGTTAGTAAGTAGTAGCTCTATCAACAGATAAAGCAGCGGCTCCAATTAATTTATATGGTGCAACTAAATTAACCTCTGATAAATTATTTATAGCAGCAAATAATATAAAGGGAAAAGAGATGTTCGTTTTTCTGTTGTTAGATATGGAAATGTAATGGGCTCTAATGGTCCGTAATGCCATTTTTCTTAAATAAAAAGAAAAAAGGAGAAAAATTTCTTCCAATTACAGATGATCAAATGACACGTTTTAATATCTCTTTGCAAGATGGTTGTGAAATGGTGTTCTATGCGATTGAAAAAGCTTGGGGAGGAGAGGTGTTTGTTCCAAAAATACCATCGTATAAAATTTCTGATGTAGCAACTGCTATTGCTCCAGAATTAGAGCAAAAAGTAGTAGGAATTCGTCCTGGAGAAAAATTACATGAGGAAATGATAACTTCATCAGATTCTTACAATACTGTTGATTTAGGTAAATATTATGCAATACTTCCACAAAAATCACCTTATTCACAATACTCTAAGGATGATTATAAAAAAGCTTTCAATGGATTAGATGTTCCTAATGGTTTTTCATATAACTCAGGGAATAATTCAGAATGGGAAACTATAGAGTCATTAAGAGAATTAGTTAAATTCATGTAGATCCTAACTTCAAAGCTTAAAATGAGTAAAATTATTTTAGGCACTGTTCAATTTGGTTTAGATTATGGCATAAACAATAAATCTGGAAAGCCAGATCATAATGAAATTAAATCTATTTTAGATTACGCTTTTGATAATAAAATCAACTTTTTAGATACTGCTGAAGCTTATGGGGATTCTCACGAAAGAATAGGAGAATATCATGCCAATTCGAATAATAAATTTAAAGTTATTACTAAATTTTCTAGTTCTAGGCTAGATTTACCAAAAAATATTTCAGATAGAATCAATCATCATTTAAAAATATTGAACATTAGTAATCTTTATTGTTATATGTTTCACAACTATGATGATTTTAAGAATTACTTTAATTTATTTAAATTAGAGTTACTAGAATTAAAAAGGAAAGGCATTATAAAAAAAATAGGAGTTTCTCTTCATAGTAATCATAATATTAATGATGTTCTTGAAAACAGAGAAATAGGTTTAATTCAATTGCCTTACAATCTATTGGACAATAAATCTAAAAGAGAAAATGTTTTTTTAAAAGCTAAAGAAAAAGGAGTTGAAATACACACAAGATCTACTTTTTTACAAGGTTTGTTTTTTAAAGATTTAGACACAATAGATGGGAAATTAGGTGTTTTAAAAAAATACTTATTAGAATTAAAAAGATTAGTAAATAAAAATGAAATTAATAGTTTAGCACTTAATTATGTCTGCTCAAATGCAAATATCGATGGTGTTTTATTAGGTGTAGACACCGTGAGTCAATTGAAAAACAATCTCAGTTGTATCAACGATAATAAATTTAAGGATATTATAGAAAATATTGATTCTATTAACGTTAAAGAAGAAAATTTGTTAAACCCTGCTAATTGGTAAAATGAAAATTATAGCTATAACTCAGGCAAGAACTGGATCTACACGATTTCCTAACAAAATTATGAATAAAATTGAGGATGAAACTCTTTTAAGTATTCATATTAACAGAATAAAAAAATCAAAAAAAATAAATTCAATAATTATTGCAACCACCAACAAAAAAAACGATGATATTATCGAGCTTGAATCTAATAACCTAAATGTATCCTGTTATCGTGGTGATGAGGAAGATGTTTTAGATAGGTTCTACCAGGCAGCTAAGCCTTATAATCCTGATTTTGTAGTGAGATTAACATCTGATTGTCCACTAATTGATCTCTTCACTAATTGATATGATTATTGAAGCTACTGTAAACTCAAATGTTGATTACTGTTCAAATACGTTAATTGAATCCTACCCTGATGGTCAAGACGTTGAAGTTTTTAGTTTTAATTCACTAAAAAAAGCATGGGAGGAATCAGTTTTATTATCCGATAGAGAGCATGTTACACCATATATGAAAAAGAATTTTAAAGTATTGAATATACATTCAAATAACATGAAATTCAATAAAGTTAGAATGACTGTTGATGAACCCAACGATTTTGTTGTAATAAAAAGGTTGGTTGACAAGTTAGGATTAAATGAAAAATGGGAAAATTATACAAATTTATATTTGAATGATAAAACCATTAGTAATACTAATGATTCTATAACAAGAAATGAAGGTTACATAAAATCTATTAAAAATGATTAATAATTAATTATGAGAAAAGGTCAAAATTTATATAAAAAAGCAAAAAGTATAATTCCTGGAGGCACTATGCTTTTATCTAAAAGACCAGAAATGTTTTTGCCAGAAAATTGGCCATCTTATTTCTCTGAAGCAAAGGGATGTAATGTTTGGGATTTAGATGGTACTGAGTTAATAGATATGTCAATTATGGGTATTGGTACAAATAGTCTTAGGTTATGGTAATGACGAAGTTGATTCAGCTGTTATAAAACTGTTAGAAAGGGTAATATGAGTTCATTAAATTGTCCCGAAGAAGTTTATTTAGCTGAAAAATTAATTGAGATCAATCCTTGGGCCGACATGGTTCGATTTGCAAGAACTGGCGGGGAAGCTAATTCAATAGCGATTAGAATTGCAAGAGCTGCTTCAGGAAAAGATAATGTTGCTATTTGTGGCTATCATGGATGGCACGACTGGTATTTATCAGCAAATCATAATGGAGGAGATGATTTATCTAGGTCATTTAATTCCTGGTCTAAGTCCTAAAGGTGTTCCTAAAAATCTTAAAAATTCTGTTTTTCCTTTTAATTACAATAATTATGAGAACTTCTTGACATAGTTGAAAAAAATAATATTGGTTATAAAAATGGAAGTCATTAGGAATTTTGAACCCAAAGATGGTTTTCTAAAAAGAGTTCGAGATTTAGCTACAAAGAAAAATATTGTTTTGATTTTTGATGAGTGTTCATCTGGTTTCAGAGAAACTTTTGGTGGTATTTTTCAAAAATATAATGTTGAACCAGATATGGTAATGTTTGGTAAAACCATTGGTAATGGTTATGCACTAACAGCAGTTGTTGGAAGAAAATCAGTAATGGAAGCTGCACAGTCTACATTTATAAGTAGTACTTTTTGGACTGAACGTATTGGTCCTACAGCTGCTTTAGCAACTTTAAAGGTTATGGAGAGAGAAAAATCATGGAATAAAATTACTCATACTGGTAAAAAGATGCAGAAAGGTTGGTTAACTTAGCAAGCAAATATGATTTAGATATAACAGTATCAGGAATACCCTGCTATGACATCTTATAGTTTTAATAGTAGGAATGCTTTAGAATATAAGACTCTAATTACACAAGAAATGTTGAAAAAAGGTTTTTTAGCAAGCACAATTTTTTATGCCTGTACAGAACATACAGATGAACATTTAAGTAATTACTTCGATGAACTCGATAAAATTTATAAAACTATTGGAAAGTGTGAATCTGAGATATTAGATATAAACAGTCTTTTAGAGGGACCAGTTTGTCATTCAGGATTTAAAAGGTTAAACTGATGAAAAACATATTAATTACAGGAGCATCAGGGATGTTGGGGCCTCATTAGTTAATGATTTAAAGGTCAATTTAATGTTTATGCCACTGGTAATTCCTTTTTCAAGGAACAACATACTCAGTATATGAAATTTGATCTTAAATCTGATTGTTATCAAGAATTAATAGAATGGGCTAATCCTGATATTATTATTCATAGTGGTGCTTTAACTAATGGTAATTTTTGTGAAGAAAATCCCTAATGATGCATTTAATATTAATGGTATTTCTGTTCAGAAGTTTCTAAGAGCAACAAATAACGATGTTAAGATAATTTATATTTCAACAGATGCTGTTTTTCCCTCATCTCTGCATTTAGCAAAAGAATTAGATTGTGTTTCTCCTGAAAACGTTTATGGAAAGTCAAAAGAATTAGGTGAGTTTTTTCTAAAAACATCAATTGACCGAAACTATACAATTATAAGAACTACTATATTCGGGTTAAATTTAAACACGAATAAAACAGGGTTTGCAGAGTGGATAATTAATACTGCAAAAGAACGCAAAGAATTAGGATTATTTACTGATGTACTATTTACTCCAATCTCAATATGGGATTTAGCAAATGAGATTGAGTTTTTAATAAAAACTGATAATATTAACTCAGAATCTCTTCACATAGCAGGTGAATTATGTACTAAGTTTGATTTTGGGTATAAGTTATTAGATAAACTTAATATTTCGACTAAAACACTCTCTAAATCCTTAATATCCTCCTTTAAAGATAGGGCTAAAAGGTCAAATGATCAGTCTCTTGATTCTAGTTACTACAGTGAAAAGTATCAAAGGGAATTAGTAAGCTTAGATCAAACTATTTTAAAATTAAAAGAACATTATGAATACAATTAAATTAGGTAATAAAATAATAGATGATAATTCGTTATATTTTATAGCTGATATTGGAGCTAATCACAATGGTTCGCTTGAAAAAGCTATCGAATTAATTCACTCTAGCTAAACGAGTCGGGTGCTGATGCGGCAAAGTTCCAAAATTTCCAAGCAGACAAAATTGTAAGCAAAACTGGTTTTGATAATATGAAAGGAAAACTTTCACATCAATCTAAATGGAAAAAATCAGTATTTGAAGTGTATGAGGATGCTAGTATTTCTAAGGATTGGACAAGGATTCTCAAGGAAGAATGTGACAAAGTAGGAATCGACTATTTCACAAGCGCTTACGACTTTGAATCTGTAGATTTAGTTGACCCTTATCGTAGATTTATATAAAATAGGTTCGGGAGACATAACGTGGTTAGAGATCATAGATTACATATTAGATAAAAAC
The DNA here is from genome assembly GCA_943788865.1 of uncultured Polaribacter sp. Taxonomy (GTDB): domain Bacteria; phylum Bacteroidota; class Bacteroidia; order Flavobacteriales; family Flavobacteriaceae; genus Polaribacter. The sequence goes on from CALSRX010000004.1 coordinate 773,375, forward strand.
AAACCTATTTTAATAGCAACAGGTGCGTCTTCAACATGATGACGTAAGCAGGGTCATGGCTATGGCAATGAAAAAGACTAATAATTTAGTTTTAATGCAATGCAATACAAACTATACTGGTTCAAAAGAGAATTATAATTATTGTAACTTGAATGTGTTAAAACAATTTTCTATAGATTACCCAAATACTGTTTTAGGCTTATCGGATCATACTGCTGGTCATGCTACAACTCTAGGGGCTATAGCTTTAGGAGCAAGAGTCATAGAGAAGCATTTTACAGATGACAATAACCAAGAAGGGCCTGATCATGGTTTTGCAATGAACCCCCAAACATGGAGGGATATGGTTGATAGATCATATGAATTATTAGTTTCTTTAGGAGATGGAGTTAAGATTGTAGAAAAAAATGAAGAGCAATCAAAGTTAGTTCAAAGAAGGTGTTTAAGAGCGTCTACTAATCTTAAAAAAAGGCCATGTGCTGGCTGATAGTGATTTTATTGCATTAAGACCAATCTCTGAAGGAGGTTTTGAACCTTATGATAAAGTAAATCTTATCGGCAAAGAATTATTGATAGATATAGATGCAGGTGAACATTTAACAAAAAAAATAGTCAAGTTATGATTAAGGGAAAAAAAGTAGGCTTAAGAGCTGTTGAAAAAGAAGATTTACCATTTCTAAGAGATTGGAGAAATATACCGGATTTTAGAAAAAATTTTCGAGAAGTTAGGGAATTATCTTTAACAGATCAAGAAGCTTGGTTTAATAGTCTACAAAACTCCAAACATATTAATTATATGTTTACTATTGTAGATTTAGATTCTCAAAAACCTATAGGAGCTGGAGGTTTACTGTATATCAATTGGATTATTCGATCTGCAGATTTTTCATTTTATATTGGAGATGAAAATAAATATATTGGGAGTGATGGAATAGCGAAAGAAGCAGCTGAATTATTGATTGATTACGGATTTAATAATTTAAATTTAAATAAGATCTGGATGGAACTTTATGAATTCGATTCAGAAAAAATAAATTTCTTTACTACTAAATTTAAATTTAAACAAGACGGTTTATTAAGAGATAATTGTTTTGAAGATGGTAGATATTGGGATAGTTTGATTATATCTAAATTAAAAGATAAATAATTTAACAAAATATGGTTATATCTGTTAAAAAAAAATATTTGTGGTTAGACACTTTTATGATTTTATTGAATTTATCATATTCATATTCAATTATTCCTCATATTGTTTTTTTTCAGTATTCAAGAGCATATAGTACTTTAATCGTTTTTGTTGTTAATTGCTTATTTATTTTTTTTAGATTTAAAAGGTCTTTCAATTTTAGATTTAAAAATATACTTTTTTCATTATTTATTTCAATAAATATCTTGAATTTAGTTTTTGGTACTTTTACAGGAACTTATGGTTATGGTATGGCACCATTTATTTTTTCTAATTTAACATTCTACTTCATCTTACATAATTTATTTACCAATTATAAGATAAATTTTGATATTAAAACTAGTTTATGGTTAATTTTGAGGGGATATGTATATTTATCATTAATTTCTGTTGTAGGTGTTGTAATTGTTTTTTTATTAATTAAAATGTTCGGTTTCATTCCAAATATAAATGATATTGGGGAGACCATGAATTTATTTGAATCAAATTTAAGAGACCCTAATTTTAAATACTATTTTCCATATAATTTATCAGTATTAATGGAATATAATGAAATTAGACTTCCTTTCTTTCAGGAATATGGAATTTTAACAGGTTTGTACCATGAACCACACATAATGACATTTTTAATTACTCCAAGTTATTTTATTCTTCTTGGTTACATTAAGGCAAATTGGAAAAAAATATTAACTACTTTATTTTATATTTTGGCTTTATTAATTTCAACTTCAGCCACAAATTTAATGGCATTAATGTTCCTGTTTTTCATTTATTTTTTCATTTTTAGAAAAAAAGATTTTTTATTTCTCATTGTTTCATGTTTGATTTTTTCTTCAGTTTTTATTGCTTATGGCATCTTAAAAGATTCAATCATATTTAATTTCATTTTAGAAAAATTATCTTCAGGATCTTTTTACTATTCTAATAATACTATTTCATATGCTTTTTCTCCAAAATCATTAATTGGCACATCATTCTATAATTTAGAATATTTAGATACCTACTGGAACTTTGGCAATAAATCTATGGATGTTGGTTATATTATATTTATTTTAAATATATTTTTCTTATTTTTTATAATAAGAAAAATATACATCATTAATCTTAAAATAGATTATGAGAAAAGTTTTTATATTGGTTTATCATTCATTTATTTTTTTCTACATTCAATGAAAATAAATATGTATAGTTATTCTCTTTCTTTCACATTATTTATGATTTTTTTAATTTCAATTATCATAAAAAATAAAATTTTTTTTAAAAAAACAATTTCTTGATTAATCAAACTTTCCTTTTCCTAATTTTCAAATATATAACTTATTTCATCCAGTTTATATTAGTATTTTATTTGGCCATCAAGTTAGATTTATATTACTTCGGTGTATGGAGTTTTATTTTATTAATACTTTCATATTTCCAAATATTTAATTTGGGCATCTCAAACTCTATAGCTGTTTTACTTGTAAAACATAAAAAATCAGAAGAAATGTCAAATAAATATATTTCGAATGGATTTTTTTTGATATTGTTGTTGAATGCTACATTGATGTTTTTAGGGATACTATTCTATTTCTTAGGTTCTACTTATTTAGAAAAATATGATATAAAAAATCAACTTATTTTTATTGTTACGATTTCAATTTTATTTCATTTAAATAGTTTTTTTATGACTATTTTTAGAATTAAAAATTTTCTAGGACAAATAACTTTTTTTCAATTTATAATTCCTTTTTTAACCTTACTTTCGGCATTATTTCTTGAAGGAAAAACACTATTGTATACTCTTATATCAATTTATTTATTAGGGCATTTAATTTCTTTTTTCATTTTTACAAAATCAAATCTTATAAAGATTACACTCAAGAAAATTATTGACAAAAACATACTTTTAAATATAATTAAGAAAGGAATATTCCTTTTTCTATTCAATTTTACATTTCAATTATTATTAATATCTATAAGATCCATTGTTGGTTTATTTTTTAGTGTGAATGAGTTCGGAGTTTTTTCTTTTTCATTTCAAGTTTCTAATTCAATTTTATTATTATTCGAAGGTTTTATTTTTTTAATCTTCCCTAAAATAATTGATAAGTTCATTACTGGATCTAATTTACCCTCTATAAAATTAATTAATGATATTTCAATTTGTTATTCAGTTGCTATAAGTCTTACCGTTTATTTATCATTAATATTTTTTCCATTTGCAATTTCTATTTATCCAAAGTATAATGATGCTTTGTTGGGTTTGAATATTGCAAGTATCGCTATTTTATTTCAATCTAAATTAATGGGTTTTAATGCTTTCTTAATTTCAAAAAACAAAGAGAAATTAATATTTACATATACTTTTTTAGCTTTAATACTAAATATTATCATAGGATTAATTATTGTTCTTATACTTAAATTGAGTTTTAATTGGATTTATTTAAGTTTAATATTTACCTATTTCTTTCTTTCAATATGTTATTCTTACTCAACATTTAAGATACTCAAAAATAATTATTCTTTAATAGAAGCAATTAAACACTCTACTAACTATAAAATGATTTTACCTGTATTTTCTGCTTTTTTTGTCTTCAATAATAATTATCATAATTTTAATTTACTTTTATTTTTACCTTTTCTTCTTTTTGTGATTTTAAATCTTAAAGAAATCTTTAAAATGTTTAGATTAATAGTTGTTTTTTTAAATAATCCAGATATTCTTAAAATAAATTCAAATTAAAAAATGAAAAAACATTTAGATTATTTAGATGATTTTATCAAATCAGAAACTGAACAGAATTTATATTCATTTAAAATAAATAATATATCTTTTTGGAGAATAATTCGTTTTAAGTACAGAATACAATATTTAAAAGGTGCAAATTTTTCGAATTCAACTAAAAGTACAACGATATACCCTTTATTTATTTCTGCATTAAAATCTTTATTCCAATTAACTATTCTTCTATTAAAGAGAGAAAAAAATGAAAATATTTTTTTTTCCTTTCCAAGATTAGTTAATTTTAATGACTCATATATAGATAAGTTTACTGAGCCAGTTATTAAATTTGCTGACATAAATTCTACGATTTTTAAAAGACATTTTGGTGGTAAAAATTATAAAGAAAGAAAAGATATTAACAAAATAAATATTGATTTTATTTTCATATTTTCTTTTGTTTTATCGTTTTTTTATGCTCCATTTATTTTTTTAAAGCATAAAAAAGCGATATTAATTTTTACTAAGAATATTAATAATATTTTACCTGCAAACAAGTACTTTATTATTCACTCAATTTCTAATCATTTGATTCAGAAATATATTTATACGTTCATATTTCGTAAATTAAAAGTTAAAAATATTATTGTAGTGAATAGAGAGGTTTATTTGAATCAAATTATTTCTGCAAAAAGTTGTAAAATCAAGGTTTTTGAATTGCAACACGGTATAACTAGGACACCAACTCCAAACTATACCGGACCTTATGACGATAAAATAGATCCTGATTTTTTTCTTGTATTTGGATCTTTTTGGATTAACGATAAATTTGGAGTTCCAATAAATAAAATTATAAATATTGGATGGGCTTATAAAAATTACATCGATACATACATTAACAAAAATAACATTATATCTGAAGATTCTATTTTAGTAGTGTCATCACCGGAAATAACTAATGAAATAATTTCTTGTTTAGTAAATTTCTCTAAATCTGATTTTTCTTTCAAATTTAAATTAAGATTACATCCTCAAGAATCTTTATCATTTAAACAATCTAAACTTATAACTAAATTGAATAACATTGAATTAGATGACAATACTCTCGATTCTTCAATATCAATAATGAAACATAAATATATAATCGGGGTCAATTCTTCTGTTTTATTTGAAAGTTTATCCTATGGTAAAATTGTTGGTGTTATAAATACTTCTGAGTTACCCTCCCTGAGTGTTAAAGAAGATTCTGGAATTAGGTTTTGAGATTATAGAATCAGCAATTCAATTAAATTTATTTAGAAATAAAACATCTCCAAAGATTAATAATCAAATATATTATTCACCTTTTAATAAAACAATAGTTAATCAATTACTAAAATTATGATAAGAACATTAATAACTTGTGTTGGGTTCTGGAGTCGGACAATCTGTAGTAGATTCTTTATACCTTAATGAAAAATACTATACAATCGGATGTGATGCTTCTAGAAATTTATACGCTACATCTCTATGTGATGAATTCGTTTTTATGCCATATGTTGAACAATCTAAATACGCTAATCATGTTTTAAATTTATGTATTGATTATAATGTAGATATTTTAATACCTGGTCACGATTTTGAGCTTCTTTTGTATTCTAAAAATATTGATAAATTTCATAAAAAGGGTATTAAGGTTATAGTTTTCTGAACCTGATTTAATTGAAGTTAGTAGAAATAAACAACATTGGTATGATTATTTTTTTAATTTAGGTTGTAATATAGTCCCAACTTTGTCCGTTAAAGAATTTAAACTTAATCCCATTGAAGATTTTTACCCATCTATAGTAAAACCTGCAGCAGGATCTGCCTCTCAGGGAATTAGTATTATAAATAATATTCAAGATTTAGATGGGGCGAATGATAATGACATTATTCAGCCTTATTTATTTCCTGAAGAATCAGATATTAATTTCACTTCTATTGTAAAAGCTGTCAAAAATGGTAAGTTTATTCAAAAATCAGAGATTTCTATTCAACTCTTATTTAGTGATAGCTCAAAACTTTCAGGAATTTTTATATCAAAAAATACTTTAAAAAACGGTATCCCAATATTTGTTGATCCAATTGATTTAGATAACTTCAGTTATATTGGTGAGGGTTATGAAGTTTTGTTCCGATTTTGGAAAGTAAAAAAGTTAAAGGACCAGTTAATATTCAGGGAGAGAATTACTGAAAAAGGGTTGTTTTTTTTTGAAATGAATATGAGATTTACAGGAATTACAGGAACTCGTGCGTTGCTAGGATTTAATGAAGTAGATTTTTTAATAAATAATTTTTTACATTCAACAAATGATAAAATTGAAAATTATTCAATTAATAAGTTAGGAGTTAGACAGGTAGCATGTTCCACTATTTCAAGATCAGAAATGTTAAATATAAATTCGACCATTACAATTTTGGGAGGGTGGAAGTTTAATCGGTCAAAATTTTATTTCTAAAAAATTAAGTGACTATAAAAGAATCAATTTAATTGTAAGAGATCAATCAATTGAAAAAATATAAAAATATATTTTCTGATGCAAATATTAAATTAATAGGTTTAAATTCTAATAGTCTTCAACAAACTTTATGTAATACTGATGTTTTTATTAATTTCGCAAGTGCGCTAGCTTATGAAAAGGGATGAATTTAAATTTGATGCAATTAGAAATGTTTATTCAGTTGTGAAAAAAATAATGTAAGGTAATATACCATTCATTATCAATATTTCATTCTCAATCAGTATATCCCCAAAATATAAATACAAAAAAGGCAGAAGGATCATGAGCTCGAAAATGTAAGCTCATACGCATTTCAGAAAATTATAATTGAGGATTATTTTAATTCAGTTTCTGAGATTTACCCCAACTCAACGGTTATATCATTAAGATTACCAAGAGTTATCTCACCACGAAATTTTTGAACAGAGTGGTTTTTTTGGGAGATTAATAAAACAATACAGATTAGGAGAAACAATTGAAATATCTAATCCACAAAATAACATGAATTTAATTCATATTGATGATGTAATTAATTCAATTCAATTTGTGTTAGATAATAAATCAAAAATTCAATATAATAAAGTCTTAAATATTAGTGGTATTAATTTATGTTTAAAGGATTACTGTAATAAAGTGAAGGAATTAATTGAAAGTAATGGTAGGTTTGTTTTTTCAAATGAAACTTTTGTTTCAAATTCTTCAATGATTGATGGAAGTAAAATAGAGAATGTTAGGATATTAAAGCTATAAACGACCTTGACGAAATAAATTAAAGGGTTTAAATGAAAATTCTCTAAATAAATTAAACTAAAGAATATCCTTATGAGAAAATATATATGGAATATTATAACTAAACTTTATCCTTTTTTATTTAAAAAAAATATATAAGATGAAAATTGCCTAAAAAACGTTAGAATATCACACAAAGCAACTCTTGATAAAAGTATTAATCCTGAAGGTATAACTATAGGGAACAATACTTGGGTTCTTGCAGGTGCTATAATCTTAGCTCATGATCATTCTAGGGGTATTAAATTAAATACAATTATTGGGAGCAATTGTGTCATTGGAATGAACTCAATTATTTTACCAGGCATAACAATTGGAAATCATGTTTTTGTTGGTGCTGGATGTGTTGTGACAAAAAATATAGAAAACAACTCCATATTTGCCGGCAATCCAGGTAGAATCATCATAAAAAAATATTTTAATAAACGATAACGGTCAAATATTAAATTAATGTATAATATTATTAAAAGATTTTTTGATATCTTTTTCGTTAGTTTAGGGATATTGATATTATTCCCTTTTTTTTGTGATAATAATATTAATATTAAGATTTACTTCGGAAGGTGAAGTTTTTTATAATCAGTCAAGAATAGGTTTAAATAAAAATAAATTTAAAATATTTAAATTTGCTACTATGCAGAAAAACAGTATTCTTATAGGTCATAAATCACACACAGTTAGGAATGATCCAAGGATAACTAAAGTAGGTAAAATTTTAAGGATAACAAAAATTAATGAACTACCTCAATTATTTAATGTTTAAATGGAACAATGTCATTAGTTGGTCCGCGGCCTCTTATAGAATCAAGTTTTAATAAATATCCAGATGAGTTAAAAAATATAATTTATTTAAACAAACCAGGTATTACAGGTTTAGGATCATTAATTTTTAGAGATGAAGAAAAATTAGTGTCAATTTATGATGATTTAGGAGGAGAAACACTTTATTATTATCGTAATTATATTTTTCCATTTAAGGCTAAGGTAGAAAATTGGTATTATCACAACAAAACTTTTTTCGTTGATTTCATAATTCTGTTTTTAACTTTTTACTCGATTTTGTTTAAAAAAAACACATTTATATTTAAAATATTTAAAACTATACCAACAATTCCTGAAATGCTAACAGAAAAAGGAATTAAAATTATTCAAATGAAAAAAAATAAAATTCTAGTAGTTTCTGTTCATCCAGATGATGAAACTATTGGTTTGTGGAGGAACAATACTTAAACACAAAGAACAAGGCGATGAAGTTTTTTGCTTATTTGTGACTTCAGGGAATTCAAACAAAAATCAATAATTAAAAAATTAAATTCAGCTTATGAGTTTAATGATATTTTATAATTGCGATTTTCCAGAAATTACTTTAGAAGATTTATCATTGAGTATAATTATTTCAGAATTTAGTAAACTCTTTAAGAAATGGAAACCTAATGTAGTTTACGTACCAAATAGATTTGATACACACTCGGATCATAGAAAAACTTTCAAGCTATTCAAACATGTATAAAAACTTTTAGATATCCATTTGTAAAAAAAGTTATGATGATGGAAGTTATATCTGAAACTGATTTGCTCCTTGTTTACCAGAAAACATTTTCATGGCTAATGTTTTTGTAGATGTGTCTGATTTTTTTAAAAAAAAAATGGAAATATTAAGCTTATTTGAAACTGAATTATTAGAATTTCCCTTTACCAGAAGTTTAGATTCTATGAGAGCGTATAATAGATATAGAGGGAGTCAAATAAATCGAGAATATGCTGAGTGTTCATGCTTTTAAAAGAAATTATTTGATATGGAAAATAAATTAAAAATAGTACTTATTGTTGCAACTACTAGTGGTAAGATTATTTATGATTATTTTATTAAAAATAAGTTTGTAGATGTTTTACAAGTTTTCACTTTACCAGATGCCAAAAATGTTCCAAGGCATGTCGTTTTTCCAGATTTAAAAAATATTATCAAAACTGAAAAAGTCAATGATTTTTCGGATTTAATTTTAAGTTTAAACCCAGATTATATTTTTGTAGAAGGTTGGTCAGAATTATTTTCTAGCGAAATATTGGAATGTCCAAAACTTGGTATTATTGGGTTTCATCCATCTGAATTACCAAATGATAGAGGTCGTTCTGTTCTAGCATGGCAAATTGAAGATAATTATTCTCAAAGTGCTGTATCGATGTTCTATTATAATGACTTTCCAGATGGTGGTGATATTATAGGACAGGAATATTTTAAAAATTGAACACAATGATTATATTAATGATGTTCTCAATAAATTAGATTACTGCATTTATTCGCTAATCAGATCATACTTTCCATTATTAAGAAAAGGTATTGCTCCAAGAAAAAAACAAAATATAAATGAAGGTAATTTTAGAAGACTCAGAACTAGTAAGATTCATTAATAAATTGGAATGAAAATAGCGATAATATTTATAATAAAATTAGAGCTATATCCAAACCATATCCCCTTGCAATTGCAAAAATAAACAATGAGTATTTTAATGTTGAAAAAAGTGAAATTATAAATAATTTACCTTTTGGAAAAGAATTACCGCCAGGAGAATTAGTTGCTAAATTACATGACGATTCTTTGATTATAAGAACACGAAATTCTTTTATAAGACTAATAGGATTAACAAAAATTACAAATATAAGTATGATACCATTATCAATACCAAATATAAACGGAAACGAATGGCAATATGTGAAAGATTGTCTCGATACAGGTTGGATTTCTTCAGCTGGAGCATATGTTAATAAATTTGAAGAGGCTATTCAAAATTATACTGGAGTAAAATATGCAATAGCTTGTATGAATGGAACAGCTGGCTTCAAGTTTCTTTAAACCTTGCAGGAGTTTCTTCAGATGATATTGTTATAGCACCAAACTTAACCTTTGTAGCTACATTAAATGCTATTTCATATTCAGGTGCAGCAAATAGCTCTTAATAGATGTTTGTGAAGATTCTTGGCAAATGGATGTTGATTTACTTCAAAATTGGTTAGAAAATAATACGATCAACCAAAGTTGTTAATGGTAAACCAATAACCACAGAAATAGCTTCAGGAAAAAAAATTGGTGCAATCATGCCAGTTTACGTTTTAGGGGGATTTATCGATGTTGATAAATTAGTAGAAATCAGTTCTACTTATGGTATTCCTTTAATAGAAGACAGTACAGAAGCACTAGGAAGTTTTAAGAATGGAAAGCATGCAGGAACGTTTGGTTTAACTGGTGTTTTAAGTTTTAATGGCAATAAAATAATTTCTACTGGTGGTGGTGGAATGATTTTGACAAATGATAAAGAAATTGCCAACAGGGCAAAGCACATTACAACAACTGCTAAAACAGATCCTTTAGATTATTTTCATGATGAAGTAGGCTATAATTACCGCTTAGTAAATGTTCTAGCTGCTATTGGGGTTGCACAAATGGAAAACTTTGAAAGCATTTTGAAAAGAAAAAAAGAAATTGATGCGCTTTACAGAAGTGAATTATACGGAGTTGGAGATATTAAATTTCAGGAGAATGACACTGATTCAGATCCAAATTGTTGGTTATTCACCTTTCGAACAAAAAAAATGAGAGACTTACTAAATCATTTGAATAGTAATAAAATTCAAAGTAGACCATTTTGGACACCAATGAATAATCTTCCAATGTATAAAGATTTAAGATATATTAGTCAAAATGATATATCAAATAAAATTTTTAAAGAGTGCATAAGTATTCCATCTTCATCTAATTTAACAATAGAAGATCAACATAAAGTTATTTCAGAAATTAAAAATTTTTATAAGTAATGATGTTACCAAATATTTCCGAGTTTATTAAGAATTATGTAACGAAAAGAGAAAATAGCTTTTTCGAAAATGATTTAATAAATAATAAAGAAAAATTAACTAAAGAAATTAAAGGAAAATCCATTTTAGTAATTGGAGGTGCTGGGACAATAGGATCTTCTTATATTAAAGCAGCACTTAGATATCATCCCTCTGAATTAATTGTTGTAGATACTAATGAAAATGGTTTAACAGAATTAACAAGAACATTAAGGAGTGATTCTAATATAATTGTTCCAGAGAGTTATTTGACGTATCCAATGTCTTTTAATTCTGAAGTTTTTTATAAAATGCTTAAAAGTCATGGAGCTTTTGATATTGTAGCTAATTTTGCAGCGCATAAACATGTTAGAAGTGAAAAAGATTCTTTCTCTATTGAAGCTATGATTAAAAATAATGTTTTAGATGCTAAGAAATTCTTAGATTATTTAAAATTAAACAAGCCATCTCATTTTTTCTGCGTTTCTACTGATAAGGCTGCAAATCCTGTGAATGTAATGGGTGGATCAAAAAAATTGATGGAGAATGTAATTATGTCTTATTCTAAAGATCTAAAAATTACAACAGCTAGATTTGCTAATGTAGCTTTTTCAAATGGATCATTACTTTATGGGTATATAGAAAGACTACTTCAAAGACAACCAATTTCTTGTCCATCTGATGTAAACGTTTTTTTGTATCTCCAGAAGAAAGTGGAGAGATTTGTTTATTAACAAGTATATTGGGGAATAGTGGAGATATTTATTTTCCAAAGTTAAATGAAAAACAATTGGTTAATTTTAAATCAATAACAGAGGATTTCTTTAAATATTTAAAAAAGATATTAAGATTTGTAAAAGTGAAAAAGAAGCCAAAGAAATAGCTTTAAATCTATCAGATAATTCCTCATATCCAGTTTATTTTTTCAAAACAGATACCAGTGGAGAAAAATTATATGAAGAGTTTTATACTTCTGAGGATGAAGTAAATTTTAATCTTTACGAATCGATTGGAGTTGTTACTAATTCCTTAAAACCTTCCTTTTCTGAAATGGAAGTAACCATTAAAGAAATTGAAACTCTTTTCAAAAGAGAATCCTATAACAAAGAAGATATCATAAAAATAATGAATAAAATTCTTACCTAATTTTAATCATATTGAAACAGGTAAAACGTTTAGACCAAAAAATGTAAATGATGTATTATATATTAAAAAGAACTTTTGATGTCTTATCCTCTGGAATTGCTATTTTAATTTTAAGTCCTTTACTTATACCAGTAATTATCGGATTGAAATTGACAGGTGAAGGTTATGTCTTTTATAAGCAAGAACGTTTAGGGTATAAAAATAAAACATTTTTAATTTGGAAATTTGCAACCATGCTGAAAGACAGTGCAAATATGCCTGGAGGTATAATGACTACAAAAAAAGATCCTAGAATTACTCCTATGGGTGGATTTTTGAGGAAATCTAAAATTAACGAGCTTCCACAGTTATTTAATATTTTTTTTGGTACGTATGAGTGTTGTAGGTCCAAGACCCGTTATGAAAGTTAGTTTTGAAGCTTATCCAAATGAAATGTCAAAAAGTAATTTATAATGTAAAACCTGGGTTAACAGGATTGGTTCTATTATATTTAGAGATGAAGAAGAGTTAATATCAGAAGTAAAAAATAATGGTGGTGATCTTTGGGAGTTTTATAAAGGAAAAATTTATCCTTTTAAAGGTGAGTTAGAGATGTGGTATCAAAATCATAAATCATTTATTTTAGATATGAAACTTATATTTTTAACGCTTGGGTGATTTTATCGCCAACTTCAAAGCTTTATGAAAAATGGTTTAAAGATTTACCAAAACGAAATTTTTAATCAATAAGTTATGCCATTCGATCCAAAATCCGCAAAGAAAGCAGGAAAAAAATCTAAAAGAGGTCCTGCTAAAAAAGATGGACCTTCCATTAAAGAAAAGATGGAAATGCTTTATGAAAAAGTGTTGGATGATCTGCTTATAAACCAAGAAAAGCTTACAAAAACAGAACGGGTAAAAGTCTTTGTAACCCTGTCTAATTATATCTTCCCAAAAACAAAGTCTGTACGAGACAAATTTACTCTGGAAAAATTAAAAGAGAAAAATGAAGATCTCTTTAATCAAGATCCAGATCCTACCAAGTAATATTTCTCAAGTAAAAAAATAATCAATTGAATTATAAAGAAACCCTTTATTTTATTGCAAAATGTTTGACCATCTCTTTAGAGGAAAAAAATAGAGATGAAATAGAGATCATTCTTAAAACTACGGATGTAGATTGGGATACAGTGGTAAAAGTAAGCACCAGTCATTATGTCTTTCCAGCGTTTTACTGTAATTTTAAAAGAGCTGATTTTTTAAAATACCTTCCCGCTGATTTGGTTGATTATATGAAACACATAACCAATTTAAATAGAGACAGGAATACACAAATCCTTCAACAAGCACAAGAACTAAATAGCCTATTATTAACGAATAACATTATCCCTATTTTTTTAAAAGGAACGGGTAATCTATTAGCCGGAATCTATGAGGATATTGGCGAACGTATGGTTGGTGATATTGATTTTATTTTCTCAAAAGAAGACTATCCAAAAGCAATTACTATTTTAATAGAGTTTGGGTATTCTGAAGTAGAAAAGCGTAAATATTATCCTCCTGTGAAAAAACATTATAGAAGACTTCAAAAAGAAAATACTATTGCAGCTGTAGAAATTCATAAAGAGCTTTTACTAGAAAAATATACCAATGAATTTAATTATAGTTTTGTAGAAAAAGACAGTCAGTTTATAAATGGCATTAGTGTTTTGAGTTATGCGAATAAACTAAATTTATCTATTATTGCGAATCAAATAAACGACCGTGGTTCTTATTATAAGACGATGGCCTTAAGAAATGCCTATGATGTTTTTTTATTGTCTAAAAAAACAAATGCAAAAGATGCGGTGAATGCGTTAGACAAACTAACCAATCCTTTAAATTGTTTTTTAGCTGCATGTTATGAAGTTTTTAATACCGTAGATAGTTTAGAATATAATAGGATTAAAAAAGCCACTGCCTATTTAAGTGTTTTTAACAGTCAGTTTATCAACAGGAAAAAAACAAAAAGACGGCACAAACAAATTAAGAGGTATCTATTTATTAAATCTAGATTAAACATATTTTATAATATCATAATATACAAAGAGTACCGCGTTTTTGTGTTTAAATGTTTAACTGATAAAAACTGGTACAAAGAAAAAGGAATTCAGTTCGGATTAAAATAGTAAAATCACCAAATAACACCCGCCTGTTGCATAAATAAATCTGCAAGTGCATCTTTATTTTGATGCGTCCCAATATAGGTTAGAAAAGTACTCTCTTTAGAATGCCCGGTAATGTTCATTAAGTAGCGGTGTTTCAATTTTACCATAATAATTAGACGCAAAAGAACGTCGCATAATATGTGAGGTTACAAATTCATATTTTGGTGCTTTTACAATTTCCTTTCTTCGCGTTTTCGGGTTGTTTTTAAATCCATTTACCCATCATCAATTCCCTGCCATCTTACAAAGTGCTTTAATTTCTTTATTAAATGCTACTTGTGAGACTCTTCTTGGGAATTCATGTCTCTAATAGTTCAATGACTATGGATCTGCAACACCAACCGTTACTGCCTTCTTTGTTTTCTGTTGCAAAATATCTATATACAAACCAGTAGGAGCTTTTCTAAGATTATTCGGGTTAACTTTAATACATCTGAGACTCGCTGTCCAATAGACAGTCCTATTAATAACCACTTATAACTATCTTTATGATTCTGGTATATGTTTTAATCTCCTTTAAAGCTTTTATCTCTGAGGGATTTAAAATATGCAAAATTCGATCGGAACTTTTTTGTTTAAATGATTCTATATAATTGGAATAGGGGTGCACTTCCAATCCACTTTTCTCAGCATCACGCAGAATAATCTTCAATAATTTTAAGAGCTGACCGCAGTAATTATCACTATACTGCTGCTCAATTTTTAGAAACGTGTAAATGATTCAGCAGTATATTTATCGATACTGTTGATATACAATTTCTCTGATTTTTCAAACTCATAGACTTTATAATTCTGAGTAAAGATTTGTAAGTCCGAATGGTATTATGTGCCAAACCCACCGTTCCATATCCTTGCACTCTTTTTGTAGCAGAATTGGAAATAAAATGTGCTAAATAGTCTAAAAATAAGACGATTTTTCTACTTTTAGAGGTGTCTTATGTGTCTTTATTTGTGGTTTTTGATAGAAATTAACGTGCATATAACGTATGTTATTTTAATTATTTAACATGAAAATAACGTTATTAAATTTATATTTTAACAAATAAACTAAAATTATTTAACAGTTATTTCTATATCAATATACGTTATTTTTTTAAAATAAAAAAGTTAAAATACTGATAAATAAAGGTTAAAATCGATTTATTTTTGAAAAGACTACGGACTGTAGTCTCAATTAGTTTATAATTAACTGATATTCAGTTATTAAATTTTTAAAAACCCTTAAACGGCCATGAAACGGCCATTAGTTTTTCAAATTCATAAACTTACTGAGTAACTTAAAAGGTTCTCTTATAGTTTTTGATTTTATGAATCATAACCACAATCTTCAACAGATTTTACTCTCTTTGTTAAACTTTCTGAGTTACCTTATCATATCACCTTCCTTTTGTCTAGAAAATTGATTTTTTTATACATAATGATAATTCCGATAAATTTCACATATTTACTAAAGGTTCAAAAAAATCTTTACAGGGTTTGTTAATAGTAGACCAATACAAGAAATAATTAAATATTCTTTCAACCCTTTTTTTTGAAAAACTTACAACCTAAGAAAATTAAGGGATTTCCAATATAGCCATTAATTTATGGTTAAGATATAATTTTTCTTTACCCACTTTTTCAGAAATTAAAAAACCAAATTTTTCTAATTCCATCAAATAATTACCTACGGTTTTTGGTGTCCCTAATTTAGCATCAATTAAAAACTGTCGTTTCGTATAAGGCAACCTAAATAGTATTTCAACCAATTCTTTAGTATATACTTTAGGGTTTGTTTCCTTAATCTCTGTTGCCATTTGATCCATTAATAAAGTAACATTTTTTAAGCGTTCTAGTCCTTTATTAGCTGTATATTCAACCATTTCAAGCATGTAAAGTATCCACCCTTCCCAATCATTATTTTCAGTTACCTTTCTCAGTTTCGTATAATAATCTATCTTATTTTTAATGATATATTCACTTAAATAAATAGCAGGTGTATCCAACAGTTTTTCGAGTTTTAGATATAATAACAACAATATGCGTCCTGTTCTACCATTACCATCACTAAAAGGGTGTATCGCTTCAAATTGATAATGCATTAAAGCCATTTTAATTAATGGATCAATAGCATCGTCATCATTTATAAAAGTTTCGAGATTATGTAACTTTTCTCTTATAATAGCTTCCCCTGAAGGTGGTGTGTAAATGGTTTTACCATTCGTATTTTTCAAAGCAGTTCCTGGCGTTGTTCTAATACCTGCAGTATTTTTTTTAATGCTTTGTACAATTTCAACACATAAGTTTGTACTTATAAAAGGTCTCGTTTCTATTTGTTGTAAACCATTCCAAAGTGCTTCTTTGTAGCTTATGACTTCTTTTGTAGCTGGATTATCAAACTTTTTGTCTGCTACTAAAGATCTATATAAATCATCATTTGTTGTGATGATATTCTCTATTTCTGAACTTGCTTTAGCCTCTTGTAAATGAATCGTATCCAAAAACAACGTTGGATTTGGTAAATTGGTAAGCATACCATTAAGTTTTGCTAGCGCTCTACTAGCATCAATAGTCTTTCGTAACACTTTAGTAGTTTCTAAATTTGTTGTAGGAGGTAATATTGGTAAACTATTATAAGGTATATTTCTATTAAATTTTGTCATTTTAAATAAGGGTACATATTACTCACGTAATCTTAACGAGGGTAAATATACTAAAAATTTACCTTTATACTGCTAATAGATGTAATTATTACGTTCAATAAACAGATCATAAAAAAATTAGGCGTTACGAATTACTATAGTAATCAGGAATTATTTGATATTTTATCAAAATACTTGATGTCCTTAGAAATGTATAAAAAGTCGATTTTTTGAAAAAAATTACCAAAATTTTCAAAACTGATTTTCCAAGTTTTTTTAATTGATTAGGTTTTGTGGAGAAAACAGTTCGGGATTGAAGAAAATATCTGAATCCCCTTTTATAACACCTAAAAACGTTTAAGCAAGTTGGGATACGGGAGTCCGGCCGGGGGTCCCCTCATACTATATTAATGTGCCGATAACAATAATACTAATCACCATCGTGATGGTGATCCATTACAAAATATTATCCGCACAAGAAAATTACAGCGAGCTCAGTAACATTTAAGTTAATTCATCTGAGATTTTAATTGGCAAGAAGGAAATTAAATCAAGATTTAAAATACTCTTTTGAAAAGAAAATTAAATTAAAAGAAAACTTGTTGTACGAAATAGATTCAGGTATTATCGTTAGTAAAAGCTATATGGAAAGTATAAGAAACTTAGTTTTTTGTAATTCTCCAGGTAAAGAAGATGTTACCATGAAATTATTTTCAAGAATCATGAATAAATACATTGACTAACTAAAACAATGTAGTTTAAGTATTCATTGCTTATTCTGTTTTGATGTAATATATTTGAAAGCTTATAGATATAAATATGATATTAATTGCAGACGGAGGTTCTACAAAAGCAGATTGGATAGCCTTAAATACAAATAAAGAAGAAGTTTTTAGAACCAGAACCTTAGGGTTAAATCCTGCTGTTGTTGCTGAGACCGAATTGCGGAATAGAATCATTAACATGTTTCAGTTAATGCAAGTGAAAGAAACAGTGAAAGAAATTCATTTCTATGGGGCTGGTTGTGGAACACCAAAACCCGTTGCAATTTTAAAAACGTTGTTGGAATCTATTTTTGTAAATGCCAAGATATTTGTCTCAGAAGACTTGTTAGCTGCAGTGTATGCATCTTCTGGAGATTCTGAAGCAATTGTATGTATTTTAGGGACTGGATCTAACAGTTGCTTTTACGATGGTAAAAACGTACACGTAACCTCACCATCTTTAGGATATACAGTTATGGATGAAGCCTCTGGCAACTATTTTGGAAAAATTTTATTGAGAGATTTTTACTATCACAAAATGCCTAAAACAATTGCGAAAGCGTTTGTAAAGCAATTTGATTTAGAGGTTGACGAGGTTAAGTTTAATTTGTATAGACAGCAGAATCCGAATATGTATTTAGCAACCTTTGCAAAGTTTATGTTCGATTTTAAAAATGAAAAGTACATTCAAAAAATGATCAAAAAAGGATTTGAAGCTTTTTTTGAATATCGAATTTTACCTTTTCAAAAAAGTGTAGATATTCCGATCTATTTTATAGGATCTATCGCTTTTTATTTTAAAGATATATTAGATGTTGTAGCTTCAAAACACAACCTTAAAATTACGGACGTTATTCATAGGCCTATTGATAACCTTGTTGCATATCATAAGAATAAATTATGAGATTTATCGAAAAGGCTTATATTAATTTATGTGTAGATAAGTAAGATTGCAGCAACAAACCAACTGTCATTCCTGCCTTTCGACTCCGCTCAAGATAAACTTCGGTAGGAATTTTGTCATTAATAATGCTATATACATAGAGATTTCTCGACTTCATTTCTTTTCTCTCCATTTCGCTCGAAATGACAGTAAGGTGTCATCTCGACCTTGTGGAGAGATCTATATTAATTCTTGTAGATTTCTCGACTTCATTTCGTTCCACTCCATTTCACTCGAAATGACAGTTTTACGTAGTTTGAGTTTTGGTTGTTCAATAATCAATACTATTTGTTTGAGAGTTGTTACAATGTCATCTCGACCCTGTGGAGAGATCTCACTTCAGTATTCCTATTACAAATACACAGCCTGCAACTCTTTATTTCTTAACTTTTTCTTGATAAAAAGTTACAAACCTGCCTGCCGGCAGGCAGGAATCAAACCCTGCCACAGGAAATTCTTGCGGATCCTTCACTATCAACACTTCATGCATAAAGCTCCGCTTTGCACTTCCGTGTTTTCGCTCTTTATTTCTTTGACCGACTGACTGCTTAAAAATGTATTGCTAAATAAAAAGATGATAAGATTCACTAAATCCAAATGTCCATAATCGTTGCAGACGAGCTTCAATAAGAGATAAATGCGAAGCAGCAAAAGCTGTTTGAGGCTTTAGCCGAGTTCTTTTGGAGCAGCTTTTTTCTCGTTAATTGAACGTCGAAACGTAAAGGACTAGACTTTTTTGGTTCTTTTTTCGGCAATGGAAAAAAGAATAAGAGATTACTTCGTAGGTATTCTCCTTATAATTTCGACATAACGAAGCATGACAGAGACGATTTTTATTCTTTAACTTTTTCTTGATGAATACTTCGACATGCTCAGCACAGGCGTTACAAACCTGCCTGCCGGCAGGCAGGAATCAAACCCTGCCACAGGAAATTCCTGCGGATCCTTCACTATCAACACTTCATGCATAAAGCTGCGCTTTGCACTTCCGTGTTTTCGCTCTGTATTTCTTTGACAGGATGCCTTTAATAAAATACAGAAATTTATATCAGCATCTAACTCGGCATCTATACTTTTTCGCTATAAAACAACAAGTCCTTTAGCAAGGGATGAAGCAGTGTCCAAAGAGTGAAACGGTCTGGGCGCGGAGGATAAAAGGAGTTGGTAGTTTTAACGTAAAAGAATGAAAGCCTAGATTTTTGGTTCTTTTCAGCGATGGAAAAGAACAGAATAAAAATTTTTTTCTCTTTATATAATATTCATTTATTAAATAATAGCTTAAAATGAACGAAATAGAAAAAACATCTCTTTATGTCTTTTAACTTTTTCTTGATAAAAAGTTACAAACCTGCCTGCCGGCAGGCAGGAATCAAACCCTGTCATAGGAAATTCCTGCGGATCCTTCACTATCAACACTTCATGCATAAAGCTCCGCTTTGCACTTCCGTGTTTTCGCTCTGTATTTCTTTGACAGGATGCTTACAATCTATATGAAGAACAAAACATCAGTATCAAACACGGCACCTATACTTTTTTGCTTAAAACCTGTACCGAACTTGATTCGGTATTTTCGGCAATGGAAAAAAGAACATAACCATTGAGAATCTTTCAATCATAATAATTTAATCTCTCTCTTAACTTTTATCTATAAGATTACTTCGTCGAAACCTCCTCGTAATGACGTTGCTTAATATGTATTGTCATTCCTGCCTTTCGACTCCGCTCAAGATAAACTTCGGCAGGAATCTTATCATTATAAACATCACCCTAGAGATTTCTCTATTCCGCTTCGCTCTAACTGTCTGTCGAAAGACAGGCTCGAAATGATGGTACAATGTCATCTCGACCCTGTGGAGAGATCTATATTAATTCTTGTAGATTTCTCGACTTCATTTCGTTCCACTCCATTTCACTCGAAATGACAGTTTTCGATTCGATAAAAATCAATTTATAAAATCTAAGATTCTCTCTAAAGCCATTCCTCTTGAGCCTTTGATCAATAGGTGTTGGTTTTTGAAAGGCGAATGCTCTAAATAGTTTTTTAGCAACTCAAATGATTGAAATTTTTTAAATTCGGTGGTTGTTTGATTAAACAATTCACCCACAAAAAGCACATTTTTTAAACCTAGTTTTTTACAGTAATCACAAATAAATTGATGTTCTTTTTCGCTATCTTTTCCTAGCTCAAACATGTCGCCAAGAATTGCAATTTTGGCATCCGATTTTAGTGCGCTAAAATTATCTAAAGCAGCTTTCATGCTTGTTGGATTTGCATTATAGGCATCTAAAATAATGATATTGTTGTTTTTTGTCTTTAGTATTTGAGATCTATTATTGGTGGGTTCGTAATTCTCTAAGGCATTTTTTGTGTTTTCTAAAGAGATGTTAAAATGTTCTCCAATGGTTATTGCTACAGCAATATTACTAAAGTTGTAATTTCCAATTAAATGTGTTTGTATACGTTCATTTTTAAATTGAATTTTTACAAACGGATTTGCATCTACAAACTCTACTGAATTACTGAGTGGAACGACATTCATTGCTGTTGTTTTTTCTACTTGAATTTTGTCATTTGTGTTTACAAAAACAGTTTTATGATTCTTTTTAAGATAGGTATACAATTCAGATTTTGCTTCAATAACGCCTTCAACACTGCCGAAACCTTCTAAATGCGCTTTTCCAAAATTGGTGATATATCCAAAATCAGGGTTCGCAATAGAACATAAGAATTCAATTTCTTTATGATGATTTGCGCCCATTTCTACAATGCCAAATTCCGTTTGTGGTGTCATTGAAAGAAGGGTTAAAGGAACTCCAATATGATTGTTTAAGTTTCCGGTTGTAGCCGTGGTTCTATATTGGGTTTCTAAGATGGCATTGATCAATTCTTTAGTGGTAGTTTTACCATTACTACCCGTTAATCCGATAATTGGAATGTTTAATGTTTTTCTATGATAACTAGCTAATTGTTGCAATGTTTCTAAAACATTATCTACTAAAATAATAGTATCTTTTGTTGCATATTCTTTTTCATCAACAATGCTGAATAAGGCGCCTTTTGAAATGGCTTCTTCTGCAAAAACATTCCCATTAAAGTTTTCTCCTTTCAAAGCAAAATAAAGGGTGTTTTTCCTAATTTTTCTAGAATCTGTATCAACACGATAATGTTGAGAATAAATCTTATATAATGTTTCGATATTCATTTTTTAAATATAAAAAACCTCATTGTAATATTGATACAATGAGGCAGTATTATTTTTTAAAAGAAAAAACTATCTACTAGGGTTTCTAGCTGTTTTTTTCTTGTATGTCATCGGACCAATTCTATCTGTTACACATCTAAAACCAATAAAATTAGTTGACATGTATTCTGGTAAATACCTTCTTTGAGCAGGATCTAGCCAATATTCTCTATCGCTCCAAGAAGCCCCTTTGTAAACTCTTGTGTTATCACTAATTAATGTAGATCTAAATTTAGAATCGTATTTAGTGACAATGTTTCCTAAGCTATCTCTTTCAATTTTAATCGCTTTTGGAGAGTTATACATTGATGGATTGTTATTAGAATCAGATTGAAAATATCTTGACGAGTTTTTATCTCCATCTCCTAAATTAGAGTTGTCACCTTTTGTGTAATTTCTTCTTAAGTAGGTATCGTTCTTTGTAACAGGAGTTGATTTTATAGTTCCTGGTAAATACAACGGAATTACTTTTCCGTTAGGTAATGTATCATACACAATAGAATTTTCATCAACAACAACAACCTTACCATCCTTACCAATCACTTTTTTAGAAAAGATATTCCCTCTAAAATAGTTCAAATCATTTGCTTCTGTATCAATATTGGGTCTGTAAACATCAGCAACCCATTCTGCTACGTTACCAGACATGTCATATAAACCAAAAGCATTTGGTGGATATGATTTTACCTTAATAGGAATGTCAGATCCATCGCTACTCCAACCAGCAATTCCACTATAGTTTCCTTTAGCTTGTTTAAAGTTGGCTAATTGATCCCCTTTGTATCTTTTAGATTTAGCTCTGGTGTATTTTCCTGCCCAAGTATATTTTTTTCTCCCTCTAATATTATTGTATTCTCTATTTTCTATGTTAGCTTTAGCTGCATATTCCCATTCAGCTTCAGTAGGTAAACGAAATTTCTGTGCTAAAATACCATCAGAAGAAGTAATATGTCTACCTGTAAAACTTCCTTTAGTAGGTCTAGACTCACCCTTTTTTCTAGGAACAGGCAATCCTTTTTTGTAGATCGTAGAATCACCATCAAATAATGCATAGGGTTTTTCTAAATACACTTCTGTGTCAAAAACATCTTTTCCATTAAAAGCAATTGAATCCATTTTCCAGATGTTGTTAATTACACCTTTATCCATTAAAATCTTTAAATTCACGGCATTTGTTCTCCATTTACAATATTGGTTTGCTTGTAACCAACTAACACCAACAACAGGATAATCTGCATAGGCAGGGTGACGTAAATAATTTTCTGAAAGTAAAGCTGTATTCCCTAATCCTTTTCTCCAAACCAAGGTGTCTGGTAAAACAGAAGTATAAATATGTTTAAATTTTGGATCTTCTGGAGGAAACACATCTTTAGTGTATTGCACAAACAACAAATACTCTGAGTTTGTTACTTCTGTTTCATCCATATAAAAAGAACGAATGTGCATGTTATTAGGAGTAGTATTCCAATCATACATGACATCATCTTGAACGCGGCCCATAGTAAAAGTACCGCCTTCTATAGCAACCATACCACTAGGTGGTTTATCGTCTTTAGAAGATTTTCCTTTAATATAGTTTCCGTAATCTGGATTGTTAAATTTCCATCCGGTTAATGTGGACGTATTTCCGCCACGAGATTTAGATTTACATTGTGTAAGCGTTAAACTAACAATTACTAAAAAAGAAAATTTTAATAAGTTTTTCATGTATCTTATTTAAATTTATTTAAGGGTTTTTATTAAGCATTGCAATTTACAATAATTATGTTTTCTACCAAGATAATTTACTTTTTTTAAAGCCTGCTTTATTTATTCAAATTATAAACGATTGTTTTTTCGCTTTATTATAAGTATTCTTGTATTGGCTTAAAATATCGTGCTAATTAGAGCGTTATTTTGATTAAGAAATGAGAAAAACAACATTCCTTTTTGTATTGTTTATGGGTTTAAGTACCATAACCTTTTCACAAACTACAAATTCAGTACTTTCTGCTGGAGAATGGTATAAGTTTTCTGTAGATACAACAGGTGTTTTTAAAATTGATGCTGCATTGCTTCAAAAAATGGGAATCAATACTTCACAAATCAACCCTAAAAACATTCGAGTTTATGGAAATGGAGGCGCAATGTTGCCGCAAAAAAATAGCGATTTTAGGTATGCTGATTTACAAGAAAACGCTATTTATATAGAAGGAGAAGACGATGCTGTTTTTAATGCGGATGATTTTATTCTGTTTTATGCAAAAGGCCCTCACGATTGGGATGTAAATCCAAACCTTGAAGCGGCAACGCATCGACAAAATATTTTTTCAGATAAAGCCTATTATTTTTTAACCATCGCTCAAACAACCGGAAAAAGAATTTCAGCGATCCCAGATGTTCCCGGCACAGCTACAAAAACCATCACTACTTTTGATGACTTTGTCTTCTACGAAAAAGAAACTAGAAACTTATTCGCCGTCGGAACTCAATGGTTTGGGGAAGATTTTAGTGTAGAAAATGTTCAAAATTTTACAGTAGACTTTAGTTCTGTTGTTGTAAATTCTCCTATAAAAGTAACTGTAGGCGGAGCAGCAATTTCGGCACTTTCATCAACCATGGAGGTAAAGGTAAACAATCAAAATGCCTTTTCAATTAGTTACCCTGCTGTTACTAGCGGGTCATTAACCTTGGGTTGGCCTAATTTTAATTCTTCTCAGCTACAAGTAAGTTCTTCTAATTTAGACATCTCTATTACCTATAACAACAATGGAAATCCTGGTGCAAAAGCCTACTTAGATTATATAGAAGTGGTTGGAAAAAAACAATTAACAGCTACCAATCAGCAGTTTTCTTTTCGGAGTTTTGAAGCTTTTAAATCAATCGGAATTGTAGAATATCAACTGCAAAATGCCACAAATATTTCTCAATTGTGGGATGTTACAGATCATATCAATCCGAAAAGGATTTCGAATGTGTCAAACGGAAGCAATTTTACATTTAAAGCAAATGGTGGGACTTTAAATGAATACATTGTTTTACATCAGGCAGATTATTTTACGCCAGAAGTAGAAAGTAATTCCTTGGTGAAAAACCAAAATTTGCATGCGGTAAAAGACATTAACTATATCGTAATTACCAACGAAGAATTGTTTTCTCAAGCACAACGTTTGGCAGACTATCATCAAACTAATTCTGGGCTTACAACAAGAGTAGTACAACTTTCAGAAATATATAATGAGTTTGGTTCAGGTTCTCCAGACATTACCGCGATAAGAGATTTTATCAAACAGGTGTATACTACAAACACCAATGCTTCAAGCAAATTAAATTACGTTTGTTTTTTTGGTGATGGTTCTTATGATTATAAAGACAGAATAACAGGCAATACAAATATTGTTCCTGTTTTTGAGTCTTTTCAAAGTTTTAATTTGGCAACTTCGTATGTTACAGACGATTATTTTGTGATGTTAGATTCCAACGAAGGAAGTATGCTAACAACAGATACTATTGACGTTGCTTCTGGTAGAATTCCGGTTTCAACTGTGCAACAAGCAACAGAAGTTGTAGATAAAATTTTAAGTTATTACAATACGTCAACTTTTGGAGATTGGAGAAACACCATCACCTTGATTGCAGATGATATTGATGAAACTGGAGAGGAAACATTACAGTTAGGTTTAGAGAGAATTGCAGATTCTATCAAAAAAAACAAACCAGTTTTTAATGTCAATAAAATTTATGCAGATGCTTTTAAACAAGAAAACTCCTCTGGCGGCGAACGATATCCGCAAGTAAATTTAGCGTTGACAAATGCGATAGAAAAAGGAACTTTAGTGCTAGATTATTTTGGTCATGGAGGTGAAGATGGTTTTGCAAGTGAGCGAATTCTAGAAGTACCCCAAATACAATCTTTAAATAACAAAAAAGCATTACCCTTATTTATAACGGTAACCTGTGAGTTTTCTAGATTTGACAACCCTTTGAGAACAACGGCAGGTGAGTTGGTTTTATGGAATAAGAATGGTGGAGCAACCAGTTTAATTACTACCACAAGAGAAGTTTTTATATCTACAGGGCAAAATTTTAATGAACGTTTGTTGAAAATTTTACTGCAATTTAATAATGAAGATTTATCAATTTCAGAATCGTTAATGGCAGCGAAAAATGGTTTCTCAAGCTTTCAGAAATTCTTTATTTATTATTTGGGTGACCCAGCAATGAAATTAGCAATTCCAAAGCCAAACATTCAAATAACTAAAATGAATGGTATAGGCATTACGCAATCGTTAGATACCTTAAAAGCGTTATCTAAAGTAAGTTTTGAAGGAATTGTAACCGATAATTCAAATCAAGTGTTAAGCAACTTTAATGGTACATTATCGACTACGGTTTTTGATAAGCCCATAAATAAGACCACCTTAGACAATGATAATTTTGGTATTAAAATGAATTTTGATTCTAGAGAAAGTAAATTGTTTAGAGGAAAATCTAGTGTTACAAATGGAGCCTTTAAATTCGATTTTATTGTTCCAAAAGATATCAAAGTTGAATATGGAAAAGGAAAATTAAGTTTCTATGCTTCCACTGCAAATGAAGATAAATCTGGAGCAAATTTTGATGTTGTTGTTGGAGGTATAAATCCGAATGCAACTAGTGATACGGTTGGGCCAGACTTGTCAATTTATATGAATGACGAATCTTTTATTGAAGGAGGAAACACCAATACCTCTCCAAATTTAATCGTTTCCTTGTCAGATTTAAGTGGTATCAATACTTCGGTTACGTCTATTGGTCATGACATCGTCGCTATTTTAGATGGTGATCAGGCAAACCCTATTGTTTTAAACGATTATTATGAAACCGAATTAAATGATTTTACCAAAGGAAAAGTAGTCTATCAATTAAGAGATTTATCGGTTGGAAATCATACCATAAAAATAAAAGCTTGGGACACATATAATAATTCGTCAGAAGCAACGTTAAATTTCATGGTTGTTAGTGATAGCGGACTTGTGTTAGATAATGTATTAAACTATCCAAATCCGTTTGTAAATTATACAGAGTTTTGGTTCAATCATAACAAACCAAATGAACCATTAGAAGTGCAAGTTCAACTCTTTACCATTTCTGGTAAAATTATCAAAACAATTAATCAGACAGTACAAACTTCTGGAAACCTTTCTCGGAGTATACATTGGAATGGTTTAGATGATTTTGGGAATAGAATAGGAAAAGGAGTTTATATATATAAGTTAAAAGTAAAATCAACGATTAGTAATCAATATTCAGAGAAATATGAAAAATTAGTCATACTTTAGTCTCAATCTTGATTCAACCAAACCTAAAAGATCAAATGAAAAAAAGTTACGTATTACCTATAGTAGTCTTGTTTTTTATGGTGGTTAATACCATTCAAAGTCAGTCTAATTCAATAACAACAGCAGCCCCATTTTTATTAATTACACCAGATGCTAGAGCAGGAGGAATGGGAGATATGGGAGTAGCAACATCATCCGATGCTTTTTCTTTATTTCACAATCCATCTAAAATCGCATTCAATACAAATCAAATAAGTATTGGAGCCAATTATACACCATGGTTGCGCAACTTGGTTGATGATATTTTTGTGGGAGGATTGTCTTATGTGAACAGGTTTAGTGAAAATGCAGCTTGGGCTGTAGATTTTAAATATTTTTCTTTGGGTAAAATAGAATTAACAGATTCTAGTGGAAATCCAATTGGAACTGAAAATCCAAATGAACTATCGGTTTCTGGAGCTTATGCCTTAAAATTAAGTGAAACTTTTTCTATGGGAGTTGGGTTGCGTTATATTCATTCAAATTATAAACTGAGTGTTCAAAATCCGAATATCAAAGCAATCAACTCGTTTGCTGTAGATGTTTCTGGGTATTACAGATCTCCAGAAGAAAATTATGGAACCTTTAATGGTAGATATCGACTAGGGTTTAACATTTCTAATATTGGGCCAAAAGTATCTTATGTCCCAGGAAATGAAGATTTTATTCCGACAAACTTAAGATTGGGTGGAGGTTTTGATTTTATTTTAGATGATTATAATATTATCGGAATTAACATAGAAACCACCAAGTTATTAGTGCCATCTCCACAACCAGATAATTCTGATAAAGATAAAGGTTGGTTGTCTGGGATGTTTTCATCTTTTGGTGATGCACCAGGAGGCTTTAGCGAAGAAATAAAAGAATTTACCTATGCTCTAGGAGCAGAATACTTATATAACAAAGCCTTTGCGTTAAGAACTGGATATTATCACGAAAGTGAAATTAAAGGGAATAGACAATACTTTACAATGGGTGGCGGATTTAAAGCAAGAGCTTTTTCGTTAGATTTGTCTTACTTGATGAACGCCTCTAATGTAAATCATCCTTTAGAAAATACTTTACGTTTTTCATTATCATTTGATTTAGGGGAGATTTATGAAGATTATTAGTATCTTCGTTAGCACACCAGTTTACAACAACTATGAAAAAAATTGATGTAGTAGCTACTGCAACTATTTATGAAGATGTTTCAGAATTACCTTCAGATGTTCAAATACTAATGAATAAAGCGGTTGAAGCTCGAAATCAAGCCTATGCGCCCTATTCTAAATTTAAAGTTGGAGCAGCCTTGTTATTAGAAAACAATCAAGTTATTTTAGGGAATAATCAAGAAAATGCAGCCTATCCATCGGGAATGTGTGCAGAAAGAGTTGCTATCTGGAAAGCGGGTTCGGATTATCCAGGAGTTAAAGTAAAACAACTGGTTATTACTGCAAGTTCTACCAATACTAAAGTTGATAGACCTGTTGGACCCTGTGGTGCTTGTAGACAAACATTATCGGAATACGAAATAAACCAAAAAGAACCGATAGAAATTTATTTTATGGGAGAAGTTGGTAAAGTTGTAAAAACAGCATCGTTGTTGTCTTTATTGCCTTTTTCATTTGATAGCACTTATTTATAATGCAACAAGACATTTCTTCTAGAGAAGATATACATTTTATCATTACAGAATTTTATAAAAAGTTAATTTCTGATTCAGAAATGCTTCCTTTTTTTGAAGAAATAGTGCAACAAAATCACTTAGAAAAGCATATAGAGATCATCACAGATTTCTGGCAAGATATTTTGCTTCATACAAATTCGTATCAGAACAATGTTTTGCAAAAACACTTAGATTTTAATAAAAAAAAGCGTTTTAAAAAAGAACATTTTAAGAAGTGGTTGTTTTATTTACAAACTACAATTGATGCTTTTTTTGAGGGTCAAGTTGCTCAAAATATGAAAGATAGAGCCAATTCAATAGCTATGGTAATGCAAGTAAAATTGAAACTTTACGATTAGTTTAAATTATCTCTTTTATAATTCGTTTTTAGTAAAAATATCTAGAAATTTTATAAAATGCATAAAAATTAATAAAAGTATGTGCTATTTATATTTATACAAATTAAAATGTGTTTCTTTGTTTAGGTTAAACAAAATAGCAATTAACTTATTAGGATGATTAATTCAAAAATTACAGGGACTGGTTGTTATATTCCAACAATTATTCAAGGGAATGATGCTTTCTTAGAGCATGAGTTTTTAAATGAAGATGGATCTAAATTTGAAACGAGTAATAAAATAATTATTGAAAAGTTTAAATCTATTACAGGAATAGAAGAAAGAAGATATGCTTCTAGCAACTATTCAACTTCAGATTTGGCTTTTTTTGCTGCTCAAAAAGCAATTGAGACCTCGGGTGTAAATCCAGAAGAATTGGATTACATTATTTTAGCACATAATTTTGGAGATGTAAATAAGCCTGCAGGACAGAGTGATATTTTACCAAGTTTAGCTACCAGAGTTAAACACAGTTTAAAAATTGAAAATCCAAATTGTGTTGCGTACGATATCTTATTTGGATGTCCAGGTTGGATTGAAGGTATTATCCAAGCACATGCCTTTATAAAGTCAGGGATGGCAAAAAAAGTATTGGTTATTGGAGCAGAAACCTTGTCTAGAGTTGTAGATAAAACAGATAGAGATTCTATGATTTTTAGTGATGGGGCAGGAGCTTGTATTGTAGAAGCGCATGAAGATGATACCATCGGAATTTTAAGTCACGCTACTCAAACCTTTTCGAAAGAAGAAGCCTATTACTTGTATTTTGGAAAATCAAACGCTACAGATTCTTCAGAAGATGAAAAGTATATTAAAATGGATGGTCGTAAAATTTACGAGTTTGCTTTAAATCATGTTCCGAATGCAATGAAATCTGCTTTAGATAAAAGTGGTATAGCTATTAATGATGTGAAAAAAGTATTTATTCATCAAGCAAATGAAAAGATGGATGAGGCAATTATAAAACGATTTTACAGATTGTTCAAACAGCAAGTCCCAGAAGGAGTGATGCCAATGAATATCCATGAATATGGAAATAGTTCTGTGGCAACGGTGCCTACTTTGTTAGACTTGGTTTTAAAAGGACAGATAAAAAATCAAGAAGTTCAAAAAGGAGATGTAGTTATTTTTGCTTCAGTAGGTTCTGGAATGAACATCAATGCCATTGTATATCGTTTTTAACAGAAATTAAATACCTAGATTTTCGTTTTTTTAAGACACGAAAAAAAATGAAAATAGTTGTAAAAAAATCTAAATTCTTGTAGTATTTTTGCACATGCAACAACACAATGTACTTATATTAGATTTCGGTTCGCAATACACACAGCTTATTGCGCGTAGAGTTAGAGAGTTAAACATTTATTGTGAAATTCATCCCTACAACAATCCACCTAAAGATTTAACAAATTATAAAGCAGTCATCCTTTCTGGGAGCCCCTCTTCTGTTCGTTCAGAAGATCCACCGCATCCAGATTTATCAGAAATTAGAGGTAAAAAACCTTTGTTAGCTGTTTGTTATGGAGCTCAATATTTAGCTCATTTTTCAGGCGGTTTGGTTGGCCAATCGAACACCCGAGAATACGGAAGGGCAAACTTATCTTATGTAAAAGAGAATGAAGTTTTCTTTGAAAATATTACAACAGGAAGTCAAGTTTGGATGAGTCATTCGGATACGATTAAAGAATTACCTACCAACGGTTTGCGTTTAGCAAGTACAAATGATGTTGAAAATGCAGCCTATAAAATTGAAGGAGAACAAACATTTGCTATTCAGTTTCATCCAGAAGTATATCATTCTACAGACGGAAAAAAACTATTAGAAAACTTTTTAGTAAAAATTGCGGGTGTTGCACAAACTTGGACGCCAGATTCATTTGTTGAAAGTACAGTTGAAGCAATCAGAGAAAAAGTAGGCACAGAAAAAGTAGTCTTAGGGCTTTCTGGGGGAGTAGATTCTACCGTGGCAGCAGTATTATTACACAAAGCAATTGGAAAAAATCTACATTGTATTTTTGTAAACAATGGCTTACTTCGTAAAAATGAATTCACCGATGTGTTAAAGCAATATGAAGGAATGGGCTTAAACGTAAAAGGTGTAGATGCATCAGATCGTTTTTTAGATGCTTTAAAAGGATTAACTGATCCAGAAGCCAAAAGAAAAGCCATAGGAAAAGCTTTTATAGAAGTTTTTGATGATGAATCACATAAAATTGAAGATGCAAAATGGTTGGCACAAGGAACTATTTATCCTGATGTAATAGAGTCTGTTTCTGTAAATGGAGGACCATCAGCAACTATTAAAAGTCACCATAATGTTGGGGGATTACCAGATTTTATGAAGTTAAAAATTGTAGAACCATTACGAATGATTTTTAAAGATGAGGTAAGAAGAGTTGGGGCATCTATGGGAATTGATAAAGAATTGTTAGGTAGACATCCATTTCCGGGTCCAGGTTTAGGGATTCGAATTTTAGGAGATATCACAAAAGAAAAAGTAAGAATTTTACAAGAAGTTGATGCTATCTTTATAAACGGATTGAAAAAGAGCGGTTTGTATGATAGTGTATGGCAAGCAGGAGCAATGTTATTGCCAGTAAATTCTGTAGGAGTTATGGGCGATGAGAGAACTTACGAAAAAGTGGTCGCTTTACGAGCTGTTGAAAGTACCGATGGTATGACCGCAGATTGGGTAAATTTACCTTATGAATTCTTGCAAAAAACATCAAACGATATTATCAATAAAGTAAAAGGTGTTAATAGAGTAGTGTACGACATTAGCTCTAAACCACCTGCAACAATTGAATGGGAATAACATACTAAGCTGGCATATTTTATGTTATACTATACATAATAGCCAACGTTAGAATTTTTTCAAAAAGTAGAAATATATATTAGATGAAGCATTTTAAATTAGTAGTTCTTTTTTTCGTTTTTACCATTGCTATTTCTTGTGGACAGCAAAAAAAGTACATTACGTATAAAGTAAAGAAAGGTGAAACCATGCGAATGATCGCTAAAAAATTGGACATCGATACGAAAGATTTATTACGCTTAAACCCAGATGTTGGTAGAAGACCAAAACCAGATACAGAAATCTTTATTCCAAGTAAAAACTCACGTAATCTTATAGATATAAATGACACCCCTAAAGATCGTATCGTAAAAGATACTATTCAAATTGATAGTATCAAAAAATTAGATGATATAGAAGGTTTAGATGAAAAATATCTTTTACACACCGTAAGTAAAGGAGATACTTTTTATAGTTTAACTAGATATTATAATGTTTTAAAATCAGATTTATTAGCCTTAAACCCAACCTTATCAGAAGGATTAAAGTTAGGAGCTATTATAAAAATTAAAGAAAGAGTTGAAGGAGAGAAATTGGATGTAATCTATAAGGACACTATTTCTGATATTGATGCAATTAAAGTAGCATTGTTATTGCCATTTAGAGCCAAGGTTTTTGATACGGTTCCATCACAAGATATCTTTAAAACAAGAGCCCTGCCAAATATTGTTACAGATTTCTATTTAGGTGCAGCTTTAGCAATAGATTCATTAAGAAATCAAGGAGTGCAAATCGATTTTTCTGTTTTCGATACTGAAGATAGAAACACCAAAATTGACGAAATCATTACAGATAATTCGCTAGAAGATAAAGATGTTATTATTGGTTCAATCTATTCTGATGAAACCATAAAGTTAGCAAACAGTGTAAAAGCGCCCTTAGTTTTCCCTATTTTTTCTAAAGCACAAACTTCTTTTTCATCTCCTAGAATTGTTAAAACATCTCCAGATAAACATTTGTATAAAGAGAAATTGTTGTCTTATGTTTCTAAACAATACAAAAATGAAAATATTATTATCGTTGGCGATTCTACCGCTGCTTCTATTACAGAAATAAATCAGATTGCAAATATTTTAAAGCAACACGACTCTATTAAAGAAGTGCATCAAATAATACCACATTACGGTTATATTGCTCAAGAACGTTTTTTAAAGATGATGAAACCTGATTCTACTTTAGTAAATAATTGGGTAATTATTGCAACCAATAATGATGTGATAGCTTCTGATGCAATTAATAGTTTGATTAGTTTTCCGGATCCTCCAGAACCAGAAGAAGGGGAAGAACCGGAAGAAAAAATCAATTATAAGGTGAAATTGTTTGGATTTGACAAGTATGATTATGTGGCTTATAATAAGTTAGCACAATTACAGTTTGTCTACGTTACAGATACCTATGTAGATGAATCTTCTTTGGCAGCGAGAGTTTTTAACAAACAATATTTACAAAAAAACAAAGCCTTACCTTCTTTTTATGCTACTCGTGGTTTTGATGTCACTTATGATGTACTTATGAGATTGGCTTCGGGAAAAGAGCTGTATGATACTTTTAAAGATGGTGTTTCTTATCGAGTTGAGAGTAAATTCGATTTTGATAAAAGACTTTTCGGTATTTCTCAAAACCGGGGATTGTATCTGTTAGAGTTTCAAACAGATTTAAGCCTAAAAAGAATTGAGTAAATAAAAAAAGCTTCTGAATTATCAGAAGCTTTTTTTAATATATTATTTAGTAGCAACTAGATTTTTTTCATCTGTTGTTTCATCATTTTTATTTGTTCGTTCAACATACCTTGTTTGTCAAGTTTTTTAGCTTCATTCATTAACATGGTTGCTTCACGTTTTCTTCTTTTTGTCATTGCAATTCCGGCCAATTGTAGTTTTGCCATGGCTAAATCATGCCCCATAGACAAACCTAGTTTTACCGCTTTCTTTAAATATTTTTCGGCTTGGGTAATATTGGTTTGTGATAACATAATTCCGTGTAAAAAATTATAGTATCCTTCTTGCTTTCTTGTTAAAGCTGCACTCGGATTTTTAATATAGTTCAGCCATTTTTGAGCTCCAGGAAAATTTTGTTTACGCAATTGTAAAAATGCCAATAAGATAAATTCGTTTTTAAAATACAACAGAATAAACATTCCGGCTAATAATAAAATGGAAATACCATTCATGATATGACCTTGAGCAAATTCATATACAGACCAAGCTGTAATTAATACGGCAATAATTAATTTAAAATTTTTATGAAACATAATTTGTTATTTTAATTTTAAGAAAGCAAAAATACAGCTTTCATTTGATTTTTGTTTGTCTCTTCGAGTGAAATTCCTGTAAAGAAATTTAATACTTCGACTTAGCTCAGTAGAACTATCGAGAAGTTATTTTTTATAATATTTTTTATACTTAAACCAGGCAAAAGTTCCTAAGATAGCTACAAAACCAACTGAGTAATATACAGAAGTCGGAGTTATTACTTTATCTCCACTAGCATACGAATGCAGTCCAGATAAATAAAAGTTTACCCCAAAGTACGTCATCATAATAGAAGCATAGGTAATAATAGACCACAAGTTAAATGTAAACCTGCTTCTTAAACCCGGAATTAAACGCATGTGTAAGACAAAAGCATACAGCATAATACTAATTAATGCCCATGTTTCTTTTGGATCCCAACCCCAATAGCGTCCCCAACTTTCATTCGCCCACATTCCACCTAAAAAGTTACCAATGGTCAACATGATTAAACCAACGGTAATAGACATTTCGTTAATAATTGTTAACTCTTTGATAGCTAAATCTAATTTCTTTTTATTCTTTTTGGTTGTAAAAGCTATTAAGAATAACGAGAAAATTCCTAAAATCATCGCTAAAGAAAACGGACCGTAACTAGCTACAATGATAGAAACGTGAATTAACAACCAATACGAATTTAACACAGGCTGTAAGTTTGCAATTTCTGGATCTAGCCAATTTTGGTGTGCGAATGCTAAAATAACTGCTGTTAAAAATGTTGTTGCCGCAATGGTTAAAGCAGATTTTCTTCCAAAATACAAACCAAATAACATGGTTGCCCAAGCTACATAAATAATGGATTCGTAGGCATTACTCCAAGGTGCATTTCCGCTAATATACCAACGCGCTCCTAATCCTAAGGTATGAAAAACAAACAATCCAATGATAATTGCAATCAGTCCTTTTACGATGTAATTAAACACTTTTCTGTCAGAAAAAATTTGTGCGACAACTACAAAAATTAATAAGGCTCCTGCGAAACCTAGATATTTTGCCAATCGACTAAAAATACTGAACTTATTGTAAGCGATTTCTAACTCAATTTTATCATCAGCAGGAATAACTTGTGCACCAAATTTCTTTTGGAAATTTTTAATTCCGGTTAACACTTTATTTGCTTGTGTATAATCGTTTGTCTCTTTAGATTTTTGCAACATTTGTATGTAAACAGGCATCACCTGACGCACGAAAACAGAATCAGTTCCTTTA
This sequence comes from uncultured Polaribacter sp., assembly GCA_943788865.1. Classification (GTDB taxonomy): domain Bacteria; phylum Bacteroidota; class Bacteroidia; order Flavobacteriales; family Flavobacteriaceae; genus Polaribacter. The sequence continues at coordinate 809,043 of CALSRX010000004.1, forward strand.
AAGCCAGCATTTAATGTTTCCGGTTGAGAAACCCATTTGTTATTTGGGTCATTCGGAATTGGGAAAATCTTAAATATTTGTCCCCCAATAGCACTGTAAAGTAAACCAACTCTTTTGTCGATGTTGATTAAATCTTTTTCGAACTTATTTTTTACATTTTTCTTTTGAGATTCATCAACTCTTGTACGTATTTTATAAACACCGTCCTTTGTCAAAAAATCGGATAGCCTCGCATGTGTAGCGTCTTTAGGAACTCCAATTATCTCTCTTACTTGCGTGTTTCCTTTTTCTAAATACACCATCGGAACTTCAATCCAAAATCTTGGGTTTTCTATGATTGACAACAACACTTGACTTGGATTCATTCCTTTAAAAACCTCTTGGTGGGTTACTTTTCTAACCAGCTGAGAAGCAAAAGTATGTGCAGGTTTCATTCTTCCACCAGCATCTTGAATCACCAAACTATTAAACAAATCTGCATGTTTAGCATCTACAATATTGGCATTTAAAATAGAATCTATTTGTTGTTCTGAAATGGCATGTTCTTGGTGTTGTGCAGAAACAGTAACAGAGAAAAACAACAACCCTAAAAGAGATAAAGCTGCTTTTTTACTTCTAATTTTTTTCAACGTATTTTTTAAATAATCAAAACGTGTATTTTTTGCGAATAAAATAGAAATCAACCCAAAGTACAACATTGAATAGCCAATATATGTAAAAAGGGTTCCCCAGAAATCGTGATTTACAGATAGGTGGGTTTCTTCAACCTCTTTAGTATTGTCATAACTTGATTGGAAGAATTTATATCCTTTAAAATCTAAAATATGATTCATAAATATTCGATAATCAAAGGTCTCTTCTTTTGTAATAACGGTTACCTCACTGGCATAGGATGCAGCGCTTTCTGAACCCGGGTATTTTTCTAGCTGAAAATCCCTTAATTTGATGTGAAAAGGAGTTTCTAGGGTGTTAGAACCGTATAAGAGTCTAAAGTTTAAATTAGCAACAGATACTTGTTCAGAGTTTTGTGTATTGTATTTACCTCCTAATAATTCTACCCTTTCTGTTTTGTTGTTTGTGGTAATTTCCAACACAATTACATCATGCTTTTGATCGTTTTTAGGACCACTTACCATTTTTAAAATCCCTTTTTCTGCAGGTTTCGGAATTACAAATTGCAATCCAGAAATGTTGTGTAGCGATAAATAGTTAAACGTAGCTAGAGAATCCTTAGTCACTGTTCCTCTTTTTTGATCAGCCATACGTAACCAAGATCCATCTTCTTTAGAGTTTATTTTCAGCTCACCATCTACAGTTGTAAAATTAATGGTCGCATTGTTTCCTGTATCAAACCCCACTAGAACATTATGAATGTTTTGAGTAGTTCCCTTTTTAATATAATGCTCGTGTCTTGTACCTTCACTAGATTCTACAAAGAATAAATACTCATCGCCATTTTCATCTTCGATTAATTTTTTTTCTGCCCACGGGATGTATTCTACCAATTTAAAAGCTACATCTTGCTGTTTAAATTTAGTTGAAAACCCCCAGTTATTACTGCCCCAAGCAGATAATAATATGGGTTGATGTATGGTTGGTTTTTGCTGATTGTTATCATCAATAACAACATTTAGATAGGTGGTTTCTGAAATAAATTTATTGGTAACTTCACCTTCTTTGATGATCATTAAACCTTCATATCCAATATAACGCGTAATACCAGCCCCAATTAAAATGAATAAAAAGGCAGTATGAAATAGTAATACTGGCCATTTCTCTTTTTTATACAATCTGTATCTAAAGATATTTCCAAAAAAATTAATGACAAAAAAGATCATAATGGCTTCAAACCACCAAGTATTATAAACTAAGGCTTTAGAAGTTTGTGTACCAAAATCATTTTCTATAAAAGTGGCTACACCCATTGCTGTTGCAAACAGGAAAAATAAAACAGCCATTAAACGTGTTGAGTAAAGAATATTGAAGATTTTTTTCATCTCTAAATTTGATTGTAAAAGTTCACAAATTTAAGGATAAAAGCTTGAATAACCTTTTGGAATTGACTGTTTTTTAAGTTGTAGAAATGTTAAAAAAAACAGTTTTTTAAATGCTTTTTATAGGCTTTTCCTGAAAATGTTTATGATTAAGAAGTAATCAATTTAAAACTAATTTCTTAGTGTTTAACAAATTAAAGAAGCTATAATAAATTAAGATTCAAATACACCTTCGAAAAAAGTTCCTTTTCCTTTAGCAACAATCTTACAAGATGGTAACCGATTTGAAAGAGCTAATAAGGTATTATAATCTTCAACATCATTACTGTCAACAAAAAGTTCTTCTAAATGAGCTAAGTTTAGATTAGCCATATCTTTTCCAGAAATATTAGTTTCATGCACTTGCAATGAAATTAAATGAGTCATTTGGTTAAAATATTGAATACTTTTTTTACTAATATTAGTTTTTTTTATCGAAGGTGTTTTATACTATTTAGATTTACTAAATGTGAGATACCTTTATCGGTAATATTCGTAAAAGTTAAGTTTAAATTTGTAATCGTAGAGCATTGCCCTATGTATTGTAAACCAATATCGTTGATATTTGTTCCATTAAGTGAGACGGATTCTAAATTTGGAAATTCCTGGAGCTTTTTAAGCTCCTTCATATTCCCAATTTGCTTAAATCTTGTTTCAAAAGAAAAATGAATTCTTTTTGCTTTAAATACTTCGCCGAAAATGATTATGTCTTTTTTATTGCCCACTTATTTCTTCATAAAGTTCTTTTAAATAGATAACACGTTCTCTTAAATATCTCTTGTCATGGCTAAGGGCAGCAGCGCGAGCCATTGTTCCACCTTGATATTGAATTTGGTAATAAGAATAGTAAAATTGAACTTGTTTTTTATGAAAGGCAAGCTATTTTGTTTGAGTTTCCTCAAGTAATTTTATGTCGAGAAGCTTTTCATTTTCTTTTAATAATTTGAGTGTCGTTTCCATTTCAGATTCCCAAGCTTTTAAAGCTTCTTTTTCACAAATAATAGATCCAATGGTTGTTGGAACAGCTTCTTCTAAACATTTCTGATTTTTTACATCTATCGGATGTTTTTGCTGCTGTGCAAATGTTTGAAAAACCTGAAATATAATGAGTAGTAGTATTAAATTTTTCATTTAATCATAAATGCTTTTGTATTCATATTATTCAGCTACAGAATCAATTAAAATAGTCAGCATATCAATAGCGGCTTGTGCAATTTTGGTTCCTGGACCAAATACGCCCACAGCACCAGCATCAAATAAAAATTGATAATCTTGCGCAGGTATTACGCCACCAACAATCACCATAATATCTTCACGTCCGTATTTTTTTAATTCATCAATTACTTGTGGAACCAAGGTTTTATGTCCGGCAGCTAAGGATGAAATCCCTAATATATGCACATCATTTTCTACAGCTTGTTTAACGGCTTCTTTTGGTGTTTGAAATAACGGACCAATATCTACATCAAATCCTAAATCTGCATAACCTGTTGCTACCACTTTCGCTCCTCTGTCATGACCATCTTGCCCAAGTTTGGCAATCATAATGCGCGGACGTCTTCCTTCTAATTCAGCAAATTGATCTGCCAATTTAGTTGCTTCTTTAAAGGTTTTGTCTTCTTTTATTTCTTTGCTATACACGCCAGATATGGTTTTATGAACTGCTTTATGTCTTCCAAAAACTAACTCTAAAGCATCAGAAATTTCGCCTAATGTAGCTCTGTTTCTTGCTGCAATAATAGCCAATTCTAACAAGTTTTCTTTTCCAGACTTTGCAGCTTCAGTCAAAGCTACTAAAGATTTTTTTACTTCAGAAGTATTTCTTTTAGATTTTAATGCATTTAGTCTTTCAATTTGAGATAGACGAACGGCTTCATTATCTACTTCTAAAATATGTAATGGATCTTCTTCTTTTAGTTGATATTTATTAACGCCAACAATGATGTCTTGTCCACTGTCAATTTTTGCTTGTTTAATAGCTGCTGCTTCTTCAATGCGCATTTTCGGAATTCCCTTTTCAATTGCTTTGGTCATTCCGCCCAAATTTTCTACTTCTTTAATTAGTTCCCAAGCTTTGTTTGCAATGTCTTCAGTCAATTTTTCAACATGATAACTTCCTGCCCAAGGATCAACCGTTTTGGTAATATGTGTTTCTTCTTGTAAATAGATTTGTGTATTTCTAGCAATTCTTGCAGAAAAATCTGTAGGTAATGCAATGGCTTCATCCAGCGCATTTGTATGTAAACTTTGAGTTCCTCCAAAAGCTGCTGCCATCGCTTCAATGGTAGTTCTGGCAACATTGTTAAACGGATCTTGTTCTGTTAAACTCCAACCACTTGTTTGGGAATGCGTTCTTAAAGCTAATGATTTTTGATTTTTTGGATTGAATTCTTGCACAATTTTCGCCCATAACATTCGTGCTGCTCTCATTTTTGCAATTTCTCTGAAATGATCCATTCCGATTGCCCAGAAAAAAGAAAGGCGAGGCGCAAAGGTGTCAATATCCATACCTGCTTCAATTCCTTTTTTAATGTATTCTAGTCCGTCTGCTAAGGTATATGCCAATTCAATTTCTGCTGTAGCACCAGCTTCTTGCATATGATAACCAGAAATAGAAATAGAATTAAATTTTGGCATTTTATTGCTAGTATATTTAAAAATATCAGCAATAATTTTCATGGACGGAGTTGGTGGATAAATATAAGTATTACGCACCATAAACTCTTTTAAAATATCATTCTGAATGGTTCCAGAAAGATTTTCTGGAGATACACCTTGTTCTTCTGCGGCAACAATATAAAAAGCTAAAATGGGTAAAACAGCACCATTCATGGTCATAGAAACCGACATTTTATCTAACGGAATTTGGTCAAATAAAATTTTCATATCCTCAACAGAATCGATAGCAACACCAGCTTTACCAACATCCCCTTGCACACGTTCATGATCTGAATCGTACCCTCTGTGAGTAGCCAAGTCAAATGCAACAGAGAGCCCTTTTTGACCAGCTTCTAGGTTTCTTCTATAAAAAGCATTGCTTTCTTCTGCGGTAGAAAAACCAGCATATTGTCTAATTGTCCAAGGTCTACGAACGTACATAGTAGAATAAGGTCCACGTAAAAATGGCGGAATTCCAGCAACAAAATCTTCATGAAAAAAAGTATTTTCACCATCAACTTCTTGATTTTTAATTGCAATATTTTGAAGATTTTTTCTGCTCATTTTTATTGAAGCTTCATTCTTTGATACATTTTTTCACCTAATAATTTAATCTCTTTTTTAATGGAGTTCATTTTAATAATAATTGTAATCATATAAATGATAACTATTGACACTAAAAATACACTAATAACCAAGATTAGGTTATAGCTATCTCCTAAATACTTGTATATTTTTCCTTCTATTAAATAAACAAGCACAAAACTAAAGCAAACTAAAAGAAGAATAGAATAAGGTATTTTCTTTTTAAATCTTCTTAATTCTTTTTTAAGTTTGGTTTGCTTAATCTCATCTTTAATGACGGATTTATCTTTTTTCATTTAACGCAATTTTACTCAGATTCTAATTTTTTAATTTCGTTGGCTTCTGCCAAACGTTTTTTTATAATGGGGGGTAGCAATGTTTTTATAGGATTTGATTTTGCAAAAGGATAAATTTCAATTTCATTTTTCATGAAATCATTTTTATTCATTTGTTTGTTTGTTCCCAATAAAACAATTTCTTCTTTGTCAAATTTTTCTTGCTCTCTATTAGCGTTTTCAGTAATTTTTCGTTGGATAACCCCTTTTTTTAATTGTGTTAAAAAACCACCAGATTTTTCGATGTCTTTAAATATTTGTATAGCCTTTTCAGCTAATTGTTCTGTAATGCTATCTATATAATAAGATCCATTTGCAAAGGTGTTTGCATATTCTAAATAACTTTCTTGCTGTAAAATAAGTAATTGATTTCGAGCAATTCGTTCTCCAAATTCATTTTTCTTATGAAAAACACTATCATAAGATACATTGTTAACGGTATTTGCTCCACCCAAAATAGCACTCATACATTCAGATGTTGTTCTCAACATATTTACGTTGTAGTCATAAATTGTTTTGTTTCTTAATGTAGGTTGTGCAAAAATATGAGCAGTAGTCTCTTTTGCATCATATGCTTCTAAAAGTGATTTCCAGAGAATTCTAAATGCCTTTAATTTTGCAATTTCGAAAAAATAATTGCTTCCAACAGCAAAGTTAAAATGAAACTTAGAAGCAATGTCTTTACCAAAATGATTTAAATATTCATTTGCATGAGCTAGGGTATAGGCTAATTGCTGCGTTATTGTTGCTCCAGCATTTTGATATAAAGTAGCATCAACACCAACAGAATTATCACAATGATTAACAATACTTTCTAATTGTAGGTGATCTGATTTTAAATTGTGAAACCAATTTCCTGATTGTACTAAATTATTGATAATGTCAACTTGAATGTAGCAGTTTTTTGAATTGATGAAACTAACAACCTCTTTAATAAACTCTGAATCTAAAAACAGAAACCTAAAATAGATTATTGTATTTTCAATATCTATATTTTGAAGCAATATTTTATAGTCGAATTGTTTATTCGCAGTAAATTCTATAGCAGTTGCCCCTTTTTTCAAAGCATTTAATGCAATGTAGTTTGTTATTTTCTCATCATTTATAAAAATTGATTGAGAAATATCAAACCTAAATTTAGCTTCTGTATCTATGTTATTTTTTCGATCTTCTTTAGTGTAAAAAGGTTTTACAACAATATCTTCATCTGTTTTCCACAACAGGGTTTCGTTATAATCAGCACCTTTTAAGTCAACTTGAATTTTCTGTTTCCAAGCTGCAGCCGAAGTAGTCTTAAAATCTTTAAATAATGGTGTATTCATTATTTTTTTATCGTATCAAATTCTATAATATAAATGTCTTCATTCTCACGCTTCATCAAATATTTTTCACGCGCAAATTTTTCTATTTGCAAAGAATCCTCTAAAGTTTTAATAGTTAACTTGTCTTCTTCTATTTTTTTCTTATAAAAATCGATAGCAATTTCTAATTCTTCAATTTCTTTATCAAACTCTTTATGTACAAGATAAGAGTTTTCATCAAAAAAGAGCATCCAAACAGTAAATACTATTAGTATTATGACATATCTGTTTGTAAAAAACTTGACAAACTTATTTTTTTTTAACTGTTTTAAAGTCATTATAATTTATTGCTAATTACCGTTCTAAGTATATCAATTGCAACAGTATTATGTCTGTCATTTGGAATTATAATATCTGCAAAGTTTTTTGTTGGTTCAATAAATTGTTGATGCATTGGTTTTAAAGTGTCTTGATATCTACTCAATACTTCATTAATGTCTCTTCCTCTTTCATTAATATCTCTGCGGATTCTTCTAATGAGCCTTTCATCTGTATCGGCATGTACAAATATTTTGATGTCAAAAAGATCTCTTAGTTCTTCATTGTTAAAAATTAAAATTCCCTCTACAATTACTACTTTTCTTGGATGCGTTTTTACAACATCTTTTGTTCTGTTATGGGTTACAAAAGAGTACACTGGTTGATCAATTGTTTTGCCTGCTTTTAACTTTTTTAAATGCTTGATAATTAATTCGAAATCAATAGCTCGTGGGTGATCAAAATTTATTTTTGTTCGCTCTTCGTAACTTAAATTATCGGTCGCTTTATAATAAGAATCTTGAGAGATGACACATACCTCATCAGATGGAAGTTCTTTTATTATTTTTGTAACCACAGTAGTTTTTCCACTTCCTGTTCCTCCAGCAATTCCAATTATAAGCATGATAATAAGGTTGTATTTGTATAGTAATTGTGAACAAATTTAATGAAAATTCGTTCAAGTTAAAGCATAAAAAAAGTCCTTTCTTTTGAAAGGACTTTGAAGAGCCGATGAAGGGACTCGAACCCCCGACCTGCTGATTACAAATCAGCTGCTCTAGCCAGCTGAGCTACATCGGCTTTTGCTTTATTTTTAAGCGAGGCAAATATATTATGATTTATGATATTGACAAACTATTTTTTATTTTTTTTAATAATAAAAAACCTAGTTTAAAAAAGCAAGACTTTGTATTTGTTGGGGTGGCAGGATTACCTTCTTTCAGTCGGTGATCCTGATTAGCGAAGCTGCAAATAAAAACCTTATTCGTTGTCACTCATTTAATGCTTTTTGTTTTTTATAATCATTCCTAAACAAGTTCAAGAATGTATTAAAAACAAAAAAACCTCTATAATTTTAATTATAGAAGTTTTTTATTTGTCGGGGTGGCAGGATTCGAACCTGCGACCTCCTCGTCCCAAACGAGGCGCGATGACCGGGCTACGCTACACCCCGAAATATTTTTCTGGTAGTGTCGTTTATCTCGATTGAAATCGAGAGGTTACACCTTTAAATATTTGGATTGCAAACATACTATATTATTTCTATATTGTAAAGCATTTCTATTTTAAAAAACAAACAGCAAAATGAAGAATTTAAAAGTAATTTTCGGAGTAGTATTAATGAGTGTATTGTTACTGAGTTTTATCAATTTTAACAAAGAAGAAGCCAAAATAAATAAAGAATATGATTTGGTTGTACCGGACTTAACTATCCCATGGGGATTTACTTTTTTACCAGATAATTCAATGCTAATTACTGAGAAAGAAGGGAAGTTAATTCATTTTAAAAATGGCAAGAAAATTAATATTACAGGACTGCCAAAAATAAAGGTACAAGGTCAAGGAGGATTGTTGGATATAGAATTGCATCCAGATTACAAAAAAAATGGATGGATTTACTTTACATATGCTTCAGATACGGGAGAAGGAGAAGGAGCAAATACAACTTTAATGAGAGCAAGGCTTAATAACACTAGGTTAATCAATCAAGAAGTATTGTATAAGGCAAGCCCTAATACTAAAAGAGGGCAACACTTTGGTTCTCGAATTGCTTTTGATAAAGAAGGGTATCTCTATTTTAGTTTAGGAGATAGAGGAAATAGAGATGTAAATCCGCAAGATATTACTAAAGATGGAGGTAAAATTTATAGATTACACGACGATGGTAAAATTCCAAAAGACAATCCGTTTGTTACTATAGATAATGCGAAAACTGCAATTTATAGTTTCGGACATAGAAATCCACAAGGAATGGAAATCAATCCTTTTACAGGAGATATTTGGACTCATGAACACGGACCAAGAGGCGGAGATGAAATAAACATCATTAAAAAAGGAAAAAACTATGGTTGGCCAACAATAAGTTACGGAATCAATTATAGTGGAACAAAGTTTACAGATAAAACTGCTTTACCAGGAATGGAGCAACCTTTGCATCAATGGACTCCTTCTATAGCTCCAAGCGGAATGGCTTTTGTAAATTCTGATAAATACCCTGGCTGGAAAGGAAATTTGTTAGTAGGTTCTTTAAAGTTTCAATACATCTCATTTTGCACTTTAAAAAATGGAAAAGTAATTAAAGAGGAAAAAATTTTAGAAGGCTTAGGAAGAGTTCGTTCAATAGAACAAGGAAATGATGGTTATTTATATGCAGGAATTGAAAGATTGGGAATTGTAAGAATACTTCCCAAGAAATAAATTTAATCACTATCGATTTTTGTTATAAAACTATTTTAATTTATCGTCTTATATCTTTCAAAAAACGGTTTAAAAAAAATACATTTGCACTTACAAAATTTAGAATAATGGCAGAAAAAATAAAATGTTTGATAATTGGTTCTGGACCTGCTGGATATAGCGCGGCAATTTATGCAGCTAGAGCAGATATGAAGCCAGTTATGTATACAGGAATGCAAATGGGGGGTCAGCTAACTACAACTACAGAAGTAGATAATTTTCCAGGATATCCAAATGGTACGGACGGAACTGCAATGATGAACGATTTACAAAAACAAGCAGAACGTTTTGGAACTGAAGTACGTTTTGGAATGGTAACTAAAGTTGAGTTGAACGACAAAATAGGCGGAATTCATAAAGTTATTGTTGATGAATCTATTGAAATTGAAGCACAAACAGTAATTATTTCTACAGGAGCTACAGCAAAATATTTAGGAATAGAAAGCGAACAACGCTTAATTGGCGGAGGAGTTTCTGCATGTGCAACATGTGATGGATTCTTTTACAAAGGACAAGATGTTGTGGTTGTTGGCGCTGGAGATACAGCAGCAGAAGAAGCAACTTATTTAGCAAATATTTGTAAAAAAGTTACGATACTAGTTCGTAAAGATTTTATGAGAGCTTCAAAAGCAATGCAGCATAGAGTTCATAAAACAAAAAATATTGAGGTTTTATATAATACCGAAATTGACGAAGTTCTAGGAGATAACGTTGTTGAAGGAGTTAGAGCTGTAAACAATCAAACTAAAGAAAAAATTGAAATTCCTGTAACAGGAGTATTTATAGCAATTGGTCACAAACCAAATTCAGATTTGTTTAAAGGTGTTTTAGACATGGATGAAGTAGGTTATTTAATTACAAAAGGAAAATCTACAAAGACAAATTTACCAGGTGTTTTTGCAGCTGGAGATATCCAAGATAAAGAATACAGGCAAGCAGTTACTGCAGCTGGTACAGGTTGTATGGCAGCTTTAGATGCAGAGCGTTATTTAGGTGCTTTAAAATAGCAAGATAGTAGTAAAGAATGTAAATAGAGATTTGACATTGTTGTGATCTTTGTTTTTTCATATAAAAAGACCGTTAGAAATTTTCTAACGGTCTTTAACAAACAACTAAATTCTAAAACTTATAAAGTTTAAGAAGCTTATTAAAGGTTTATAATTTTTATCTTAGAGTATTTCTTAGAAAAGATTATTCACCTTATTATTTTAAAAACAATATTTGTTTTCTGATTTTATTTTTTCAGAAATTTCTTTACGTAAATCAACAATATCTGGGTAATTAGCGTATTTAGTGAAACGCTTTAATCCCATTAGCATCATGCGTTGTTCATCTCCTTCGGCAAAAGAAATAATACTTTCTTTTCCTTTTTCTTCAATAATATCTACTGCGTGATACAAGTACAATTTAGACATGGCAATTTGTACAGATTGTTCTTTTTCTCCAAAACGCTTGGCATTCTTTTCAGTTCTTAAGATTGCAGATTCTGCCATGTAAATTTCAATTAAGATGTCTGCAGCAGCAATTAATAATTGTTGATGTTGTTCTAAATCTGGCCCATATTTTTGAACAGCAGCTCCTGCAACCATCAAAAATGTTTTTTTCATCTTCGCTATCATTTCTTTTTCTTCAGAAAATAGTTCAGAATAATCTGGCGTATCAAAAGAAGGTATTCCCATTAAGTCTTCTTGAACTTTCATTGCAGGACCTAATAAATCTACATGACCTTTCATCGCTTTTTTAACTAGCATTCCTACAGAAAGCATTCTGTTAATCTCATTGGTTCCTTCATATATACGAGCAATTCTAGCATCTCTCCAGGCAGCTTCCATCGGAGTTTCCTCTGAGAATCCCATTCCTCCAAAAATCTGAATTCCTTCATCTGCAGAATTTTGTACATCTTCAGAAACAGCAACTTTTAGAATAGAACATTCTATTGCATATTCTTCAACACCTTTTAACTCTGCTTCTTGGTGCGTGTTTCCAGCTTCAACTCTTAAAGCAATTCTGTCTTCTATATCTTTAGCAGCTCTATAGGTTGCAGATTCTCCAACATATGCATTTGTTGCCATTTCAGCTAGTTTTACTTTGATAGCACCAAAATTTGAAATAGGAGTTTTAAATTGTTTACGCTCATTGGCATAATTTACAGCTGTTGTTAATATTCGACGTTGCGAATCTAAACAAGCACCAGCCAATTTAATACGACCAACATTTAATGCATTCATGGCAATTTTAAAACCTTCACCACGACCGGCTAACATATTTTCAATTGGAACTACAGTATCATTAAAAAACACTTGACGAGTAGAACTTGCACGAATTCCTAATTTATGCTCTTCTTCACCCAATGTAATTCCGTTTGGATTTTCTTTATCAAATTCGATAATGAATCCAGTAATATTTTTATCATCTTCAATACGAGCAAAAACAATCATCAAACGACAAAAACCTGCATTAGAAATCCACATTTTTTGACCGTTGATTTTGTAACTTTTCCCCTCTTCGGATAAGGTTGCAGTTGTTTTACCAGAATTAGCATCAGAACCTGCTCCAGGCTCAGTTAAACAATAAGATCCAAACCATTCACCAGAGGCTAATTTTGGAACATATTTTTGTTTTTGTTCTTCTGTTCCGTACAACGTAATTGGTAAGGTTCCAATTCCGGTATGGGCACCAAAAGCTGTACTAAACGACCCAGTTCCACTAGAAATATAGTCACAAGTTAATAAGGTAGAAACAAAGCCCATTCCCAATCCACCATAAGCTTCTGGAACAGCAACACCTAAAAACCCTAACTCACCAGCTTTACGCATCACTTCTTCAGTTAAGGCATATTCTTTTGCTTCGAATCTTGCTTTGTATGGAATGATCTCACGATCATTAAATTCCATCACAGCTTCTTTCATCATGGTTTGTTCTTCAGAAAAATCTTCTGGAGTAAACACATCGTCACAACTTGTTTCTTTTACGAGGAATTGTCCTCCTCTTAGTAATTCTTTTTTTTCTGTGCTCATAATCTTTTTGATTTAAGAAACAAGAAACGAGAACCAAGACGCGTACTTTTTTGTCTTGACCGAATTCTTGAAATCATTTTTTATTTTTATTTTTTGAATTTGCCACTTTGTGACTCTGATACTTTGTTACTCTTTAACTACTTTAAAAATTCATAAACCCCTGCAGCACCTTGCCCAGTTCCAACACACATGGTAACCATACCGTATTTTCCTGTCATATTTCTTTTGCGCATTTCATCAAATAATTGCACTGATAATTTTGCGCCAGTACAACCTAAAGGATGACCTAACGCTATTGCACCACCGTTTACATTAACGATGTCTTGATTCAAATTTAATTCACGCATTACAGCTAACGATTGAGAAGCAAATGCTTCGTTCAATTCAATCAACTCAATATCGTTTTGTTTCAATCCTGCTTGTTTTAATACTTTCGGAATTGCAGCAACAGGTCCGATTCCCATAATTCTAGGTTCTACACCGGCTGCAGCATAATTTACCATACGAGCAATCGGTTCTAGATTTAACTCTTTCACCATGTCTTCACTCATGATTAAAACAAAAGCGGCTCCATCACTCATTTGAGAAGAGTTACCAGCGGTTACGCTTCCTCCTTGAGCAAACACAGATCTTAGTTTAGCCAACGCTTCTTTGCTTGTTCCTTCTCTAGGTCCTTCATCTTTAGTAACAGTATACGATTTTGTAGCTTTTTTACCATTGCCATCAATATAGGTTTGTGCTACATTGATAGGAACAATTTGATCTTGGAAACGATTTTCTGCCTGCGCTTTTAACGCTTTCATATGTGAATTGTATGCAAATTCATCTTGGTCTTCTCTAGAAACCTTAAATTGGTTTGCAACTGCTTCAGCTGTATTTCCCATTCCCCAGTAATATTCTTCATGGCCTGCATTTACGAGATCATAATTCAGTTCTGGTTTAAATCCAGTCATTGGAACTGCACTCATACTTTCTGCTCCACCTGCAATGATGCAGTCTGCCATACCAGCTTGAATTTTAGCTGTTGCCATTCCGATGGTTTCTAATCCTGATGAACAAAAACGATTTACGGTTACACCAGGAACATCTACGATGTCTAACCCCATTAAAGAGATTAATCGTCCCATGTTTAATCCTTGAGAGCCTTCTGGCATTGCATTACCAACAATTACATCATCAATACGAGTTTTGTCAAAGTTTGGCAATTCATCCATCATGTATTTAATGGTCTCAGCAGCCAATTCGTCGGTTCTTTTAAAACGGAAAACACCTTTAGGAGCTTTTCCAACTGCGGTTCTGTATGCTTTTACTATATATGCTGTTTTCATAATTTTTATGCTTTTGGCTAATTGCTTTTAGCTGTTAGCGCTTTTTTATTAAATAATTTTCCATTAGCTAATTGCTAAAGGCTAATAGCTTGAGTAACTTTAGTTGCGCAATGGTTTACCAGTTTTTAACATGTGTTGAATTCGTTCTAATGTTTTTCTTTCTGTACAAAGACTTAAGAAAGCTTCGCGCTCAATATCTAATAAGTATTGTTCAGAAACTCTAGTTGGTTCAGATAAATCTCCACCAGCCATTACATACGCCAACTTGTTGGCTATTTTCTGATCGTGTTCTGAGATATAGTTACTAGCCTCCATAGAGTCAGTACCTACTAAGAACATTCCCAATGCTTGTTTTCCTAGAACCAATATATCTTTACGTTTTACAGGTTGTGTATAACCAGCTTCAGCCATTAATACTGCGTGCTTTTTAGCTTCGGCAATTTGTCTGTCTTTGTTTACTACCACAATATCTTTTCCTTTTTGCAAAATTCCCAAATCAAAAGCTTCATAAGCAGAAGTGGCTACTTTAGCCATTCCAATTGTTAAGAAATGTTCTTGTAAAACGTTTAGTTGTACATCTCCTTTGTGAAATAAATCTTGAGCTCTTAAAGCCATTTCCTTAGATCCACCACCACCAGGGATTACACCAACTCCAAATTCTACCAATCCGATATAAGTTTCTGCTGCTGCAACTACTTTGTCTGCGTGCATAGATAATTCACATCCACCACCTAAAGCCATTCCATGAGGAGCAGATATAGTAGGAATAGAAGAATAACGCATACGCATCATGGTATCTTGAAAATATTTGATAGCCATATTGAGTTCATCATATTCTTGCTCAACAGCCATCATAAAAATCATTCCAATATTTGCTCCAACAGAGAAGTTGGCTGCTTGATTTCCAATCACTAACCCTTGAAAATCTTTTTCAGCTAAATCTATTGCTTTATTGATTCCTGCCAACACATCACCACCTATGGTGTTCATTTTCGATTGGAATTCACAGTTTAAGATTCCGTCTCCTAAATCTTCAATTACGACTCCAGAGTTTTTAAACACTTCGTTTGATTTACGAATATTATCTAAAATGATAAAGGCATCTTGCCCAGGTTTTTTTGTTTGAGTTTTAGCAGGGATATCATAATAATAGGTTGCTCCCTCTTTAACAGAATAGAAAGATGTTGAGCCATTTGCTAACATATCTGTTACCCAAGATGCAGGAGTTTTACCTTCTGCTTTCATAATTTCAATTCCTTTTTCTACACCAATGGCATCCCAAATTTCGAAAGGTCCATTTTCCCAACCAAAACCAGCTTTCATGGCATCATCAATTCTGTATACTTCATCAGAAATTTCTGGAATTCGATTCGAAACATATTCAAACATTGCTGAGAAATTTTTTCTATAAAATTCCCCAGCTTTGTCCTTACCAATAACCAATACTTTAAATCTATCAATCGGTTTATCGATTGTTTTTGTCAACTCTAAGGTTGCAAATTTTGCTCTTTTATTTGATCTGTATTCTAAGGTCTCTAAATCTAATGTTAAGATTTCTTTTTGACCATTGGCGTCTACAGATTTCTTATAAAAACCTTGCCCTGTTTTACTTCCTAACCATTTGTTTTCCATCATGGTTTTAATGAAACTTGGAAGTTTGAATAATTCATGCGCTTCATCTTCAGGACAGTTTTCATAAATTCCATTTGCAACATGAACTAAGGTGTCTAAACCAACAACATCTACAGTTCTGAAGGTTGCCGATTTTGGACGACCAATAACCGGACCCGTTAATTTGTCAACTTCTTCAACAGTTAATCCTAATTCTTTTACTTGATGAAACAACGATTGGATTCCGAAAATTCCAATTCTATTCCCAATAAAAGCCGGAGTATCTTTTGCTAAAACCGAAGTTTTACCTAAAAATTTAGACCCGTAATTCATTAAGAAATCGGTAATTTCTGGTTTACAATTTGGACCTGGAACTACTTCAAAAAGCTTTAAATATCTAGGTGGATTGAAAAAGTGAGTGACAGCAAAATGCTGTTGAAAATCATCACTTCTTCCTTCATTCATAAAATGAATAGGAATACCAGAAGTATTAGAAGAAATAATTGTTCCTGGAGTTCTAAATTTTTCAATTTTTTCAAAGACTTGTTGTTTGATGTCTAAACGCTCAACAACAACTTCCATTACCCAATCTACCTCTTTTATCAAATGCAAATCATCCTCTATATTTCCAGTGGTAATTTTATCTGCAAATTTTTGAGAATATATAGGTGAAGGCTTCGACTTTAATGAAGTCATTAACGCATCGTTTACTAAACGATTACGAACAATTTTATCTTCTAAAGTCAATCCTTTTGCTTTTTCTTTGTCGTTTAATTCTCTTGGAACGATGTCTAATAAAAGCACTTCTACACCAATATTGGCAAAATGACAAGCAATACCGCTTCCCATAATCCCAGAACCAATGATGGCAACTTTTTTAATTCTTCTAGTCATTTGTATAGTTTATTGAGCAGATTTTTTTGATTTTTCGTAAATCATTTTATCTGCTATTAATTTATTTATTGTTTCCGTTACTTTAAAAAAGCTTTCTAATTCTTTTTCTGTAACATGATCTCTAACTACATTGTTAAATTGATAAACAGAGTTTTTAGAGATTTCTCTCATTTCTTTTCCGTAAGCTGTCAATTTGATTAAAACCCCACGACCATCTTCCGGATTCTTCTCTCTACTAATAGCTCCTTTGTCTTCCATGCTTTTTAATATCCTTGAAAGACTTGTTGGTTCCATTCCCATTAAAGGCCCCAAAGCTGTTGATGGTGTTCCGTTTTCATAATCAATATTTAATAACACAAAAGCGGTTGCCATTGTGCTATCATGCTTTGCTGCCTGCTCATTATACAATTTAGCAACGGCTTGCCAGGTTGCTCTTAATTGATGATCTATAGAAAACGTTTTATCCATAAATACAAATATATGAAAAAATATTATGCACGCATAGTAAATTGTAAAAAATTATGCACGCATAGTATTTTTTATTTTTAAGACGTGAAATAATTGACAAACAATTAGAGAGTATTGCCTAGGAGTAAAAGAATATTACTTAATTTTGTTTGATGTCAAAAACCACGATTATTAGTTTAATTATTAAAATAAATCAATGAGTAACTTATTAGAAATAAATAATGTAACTAAAAAATACGGAGAATTTACGGCTTTGAATAATGT
Organism: uncultured Polaribacter sp.; assembly: GCA_943788865.1. Taxonomy (GTDB): domain Bacteria; phylum Bacteroidota; class Bacteroidia; order Flavobacteriales; family Flavobacteriaceae; genus Polaribacter. The sequence continues at coordinate 826,312 of CALSRX010000004.1, forward strand.
AACTTTAAATATTCCAAAAGGAAGTGTTTTTGGGTTGTTAGGTCCAAATGGAGCAGGGAAAACATCCTTAATTCGAATTATCAACCAAATTACTTTGCCAGATAGCGGAACCATTTTGTTAGATGGAGAACCATTAGAACAAAGCCATATTGAACAAATAGGATATTTACCAGAAGAACGTGGTTTGTATAAAAGCATGAAGGTTGGTGAACAAGCTTTGTATCTAGCCCAATTAAAAGGATTGTCTAAAATAGAAGCTAAAAAACGTTTAAAATATTGGTTCGATAAATTTGAAATTGGAGCTTGGTGGGATAAGAAAATTGAAGAACTTTCAAAAGGAATGGCACAAAAAGTGCAATTTATTGTAACGGTGTTACATCAACCAAAATTATTGATTTTTGACGAGCCATTCTCTGGATTTGACCCAATTAATGCGCAATTAATTGCCAAGGAAATTTTACAATTGAGAGATGAAGGAGCCACCATTATTTTTTCTACTCATCGGATGGAATCTGTAGAAGAAATGTGTGATTATATCGCTTTGATAAATAAATCGAATAAAATTGTAGACGGAAAATTAGATGACATTAAAAGACAATATAGAAGTAATACTTTTCAGATTGGATTGAAAACTTCTAATTCTAAAGAAATAGAAACTATTTTAAAACAACAATTTGAAGTAACACCCACAGATTATAGAATGTTAAATGAAGGTTTTACAGCCAATGTTAAAATTCCTGAAAATGAATCTCCCAATGGATTAATTTCGCTTCTAATGAAATATGGAGAGCTGCAACATTTTTTAGAATTAGTACCGAGTGCAAATGATATTTTTATTCAAGCAGTACATAAAAACAGCTAAGCTATGAAGAAGTTAAAATTAATTATTAGAAGAGAATTCTTAGCGAAAATAAAAAATAGATCCTTTATAATGATGACTTTTTTAAGTCCGTTATTGATGGTTGGAATTGGATTTTTAGTGTTCTTTTTAAGTAAAAAGAATGATGAAAATGTTAAGAACATAGTTTACGTAGATGAGTATCAATTGTTCTCTAAAGACGATTTCGAAGATTCTAAATCGGTTCATTATTCAGATTATACAGTATTAGGGATTGAAGAGACTAAAAAGAAAGTTGAAGCTGGTGATTATTATGGAGTTTTATACATTCCAAAAAAAGATAGTTTAGAGGTCTTGGCAAATTCTATTGAGTTTTACTCAAAAGATTCACCAAGCATGTCTGTTATTGGAAATTTAGAAAGTAAAGTATCAGCAAAATTACGTCATTTGAAGCTAGATCAATTAGGAATTGATTCAGAAAAAATTAAAGCCTCAAGGATTTCTACAGGGATTAAAATGTATAATTTCTCAGGAGAGCAGTCTTCAAAATTAATTAATGGGTTAAAGATTGGAGTAGGAGTAATTGCAGGTTATTTATTAATGATGTTTGTAATGATTTATGGTACTTCTGTAATGCGAAGTGTTATCGAAGAAAAAACAAGTAGAATTATAGAAATCATTGTTTCGTCTGTAAAACCTTTTCAATTGATGTTGGGTAAAATTATTGGAAATGCTTCTGCCGGATTATTGCAATTCTTTATTTGGGGTATTATCTTGTTATTAATTAGTCTTGTTTCATCTTATGTTTTCGGAATAGATATGACAGAAGTACAAGCATCTAAATTATCACCAGAACAAATTGCAACAATGAAAGCAGCCGCAGGAAATGGAGAAATGCAAAAGGTTATACAAGAATTTTTTAGATTGCCTTTAGTAACCAATTTTATATTATTTATTTTTTACTTTTTAGGAGGTTTCTTTTTGTACAGTTCTTTATTTGCGGCAGTTGGTGCAGCAGTAGATAGCGAAACAGATACTCAACAGTTTATGTTGCCAATAATGTTGCCCTTAATTTTAGGCGTTTATGTTGGTTTTGCAACGGTTATTAATGATCCTCACGGACCTATTTCTACCATCTTTTCTATGATTCCATTTACATCTCCAATTGTAATGTTAATGCGTGTTCCGTTTGGTGTTCCGTGGTATGAAATTGCTATTTCTATGGCATTATTATTGTTCACTTTTGTGTTTATGGTTTGGATGGCAGCTAAAATATATAGAGTAGGTATTTTAATGTATGGCAAAAAACCAACCTATAAAGATTTGTATAAATGGATAAAATATAAAGGATAAAATGTATCTTTAAAACATGGAAAAAATAAAAGAACTTTTTAATTATACGTTTTCCTTTGGTGAAAAAGTACACATCAGTGTTTTGGCAATTATAATATTAATTCTAGCTTTTATAATTACTGCTTTTCTATTAAAGGTACTGCGGAAATTTATCACTAGAAAACTTCCAGAGAATGATAAAGTAAAATTTGTTTCGGTTTTTAGTTACTTAAAGTGGCTGGTGTATATTATTATTTTTTTAATAACAATGCATACCGCAGGAGTAAATGTTACTGCAATATTTGCTGCATCAGCAGCATTATTGATTGGTGTTGGTTTGGCATTGCAAACTTTGTTTCAAGACATTATTTCCGGAATTTTTATTTTAATAGATCAATCTGTACACGTTGGCGATATCATCGAGTTAGAAGGAAAAGTTGGTAGAGTAGAAGAAATAAATTTAAGAACAACCAGAGCAGTTACAGTAGATAATAAAGTGTTGGTTATACCCAATCATTTGTATTTAACAAATAGTTTATATAACTGGACAGAGAATGGGGTTGAAACAAGAGAGGGAATAAATGTTGGAGTCGCTTATGGGAGTGATGTTAAACTCGTAGAAAAGTTGTTGTTAGATGCGGCTAAAGGAAATACGTCTGTGTTAAAGTATCCAGAACCAAAAGTATTGTTTATGAATTTTGGAGATAGTTCTTTAGAGTTTAGAATTGCATTTACCATCAAAAATAGTTTCGAAGTGCGTTTTGTTCAAAGTGATATTCGTTTTGAAATAGATAGATTGTTTAGAGAAAACGATATTAAAATTCCTTTTCCACAAAGAGATATTCATATTATAGAAAAATAAAAATACAGATGCCAAAGATTTTAATCATAGAAGACGAAGCAGCAATTAGAAGAGTATTAAAAAAAATTATTTCTGAAGAAAATGAGGCACATAATGTAGAAGAAGCAGAAGATGGCCTGCAAGGCATAGAAATGATTATGAACACCGATTATGATTTGGTTTTTTGTGATATTAAAATGCCAAAAATGGATGGAGTGGAAGTACTTGAAAAAGCAAAAAAAATAAAACCTGAAATTCCGATTGTAATGATTTCTGGTCATGGAGATCTAGAAACTGCTGTAAATACAATGCGTTTGGGAGCTTTTGATTATATCTCTAAGCCACCAGATTTAAATCGTTTGCTAAACACTGTTCGAAATGCTTTGGACAGAAAAGAATTGGTTGTTGAGAACAAACGATTAAAGAAAAAAGTTAGTAAAAGCTATGAAATGGTAGGAGAAAGCAAAGCCATTTCTCATATTAAAGACATCATTGAAAAAGTAGCAGCAACCGATGCGCGTGTCTTAATTACTGGGCCAAACGGAACAGGAAAAGAATTGGTTGCACATTGGCTCCACGAAAAATCTGATCGTTCTAATGCACCAATGGTAGAAGTTAATTGTGCGGCTATTCCTTCAGAGTTGATTGAGAGTGAGTTATTTGGTCATGTAAAAGGTTCTTTTACAGGTGCCAATAAAGACAGGGCAGGTAAGTTTGAAGCTGCAAATGGAGGAACTATTTTTTTGGATGAAATTGGAGACATGAGTTTGTCTGCACAAGCAAAAGTATTGAGAGCTTTACAAGAAAATAAAATTACTAGAGTTGGTTCAGATAAAGATATTAGTGTAAATGTTAGAGTAGTTGCAGCAACCAATAAAAACTTAAAAGAAGAGATTTCTGAAGGACGATTTAGAGAAGATTTATATCATAGATTGGCTGTAATTTTAATACAAGTTCCTGCTTTAAACGATAGAAGAGAAGACATTCCGTTATTGGTAGATTTCTTTTCTCAAAAAATTACAGAAGAACAAGGCGGTGCTAAAAAGGCTTTTTCGAATGAAGCTATTCAACTATTGCAAGAATACGATTGGACAGGTAACATTAGAGAATTAAGGAATGTTGTAGAGCGCTTAATTATTCTTGGAGAGAATGAAGTGTCTAAAAAAGACATTACCCTTTTTGCAAGCAAATAGGATACTATTCGTAAATAAAAAAGGGAGGTAAATACCTCCCTTTTTTGTTTGAATGGAATTTATTTCAGGTCAAATCGATCTAAATTCATGACTTTTGTCCAAGCACAAATAAAATCTTTAACAAATTTTTCTTGACCATCATTAGCGCCATATACTTCGGCAATAGCTCTTAATTCTGTATTCGAACCAAAAATTAAATCTGCTCTGGTGGCAGCGTATTTCATTGCTCCAGTTTTGCGATCTCTTCCAATAAATTCTTTATCTTCTGAATTTGTTGCTGTCCAGGTAATTGAGAAGTCCAAAACATTTTTAAAGAAATCATTGGTTAAATTACCTACGTTTTCTGTGAAAACACCAAGCTTCGATCCATCATAATTGGTGCCTAAAACACGCATTCCTCCAATTAGAACAGTCATTTCTGGAATTGAAAGCGTCAATAAATTTGCTCTGTCTACCAATAAATCCTCAGCAGCTACCTTTAAATCAGATTTTATGTAGTTTCTAAAACCATCAGCTAACGGCTCTAAGTACCCAAAAGATTCAAGATCTGTTTGCTCCTGTGAAGCATCACCTCTTCCAGCTGTAAATGGAGCAGTGATTGAATGACCTGCGTTTTTAGCAGCTTGCTCTATTGCAGCAACACCTCCTAATACAATAAGGTCTGCCATTGAAATCGTTCCTGAGAATTCTTTTTGAATGGATTCAAGACTATTTAAAACTTGGTTTAAGGCAGTTGGGTTGTTGACTTCCCAACTTCTTTGTGGTTCTAATCGAAGACGACCCCCGTTAGCTCCTCCGCGTTTGTCTGATCCTCTAAAGGTCGAAGCAGAAGCCCAAGCTGTTGTTACCAATTGTGAAATGCTAAGACCTGAAGCTAAAATCATCTTTTTTAGTGCAGCTATATCAGCATCAGATAGGGTATAGTTTACTTTTGGAATAGGATCTTGCCATACCAATTCTTCTGTAGGAACTTCAGGGCCTAAATAACGATCTTTAGGGCCCATATCTCTATGGGTTAGTTTGAACCATGCTCTTGCAAAAGCATCTTCAAAAGCTTTGTGGTCCTTATGAAATCGTTTAGATATTTCTAAGTATGTTGGGTCCATTTTAAGTGCCATATCAGCTGTAGACATCATTAAATCTTGTCTTCCGTTTGCATCACCAGCCTTAGGAGCCATTTTAGCATGAGAAGCTGCAGTCGGTTTCCATTGATGTGCTCCTGCTGGACTCTTTGTTAATTCCCAATCGTAGTTAAGAAGTACCTCAAAATAATCATGATCCCACTGTGTTGGATTCGGAGTCCATGCCCCTTCTAAACCACTCGTAATGGTATCGTCTAAAACCCCAGTACCAAAAGAGTTTTTCCAACCGGTACTCATTTCTTCGATAGAAGCACCATGTGGTTCTACTCCTACATATTTTGATGGATCGGCAGCACCATGTGCTTTTCCAAAGGTATGACCTCCAGCAACTAAAGCTACCGTTTCTTCATCATTCATAGCCATACGGCCAAAGGTTATTTTTATATCATGTGCAGATTTTAATGGATTTGGTTCTCCATTAGGTCCTTCTGGATTCACATAGATCAGTCCCATATGCACTGCTCCTAAATGCCCTTCAAGATCGCCATCACTGGTGTCATAACGCTCGTCATTGTCTAACCAGCCTGTTTCTGAACCCCAATATATATCTTGTTCTGGCTCCCAAACATCTTCACGTCCTCCTGCAAAACCAAAGGTTTTAAACCCCATAGATTCTAAGGCGCAATTTCCTGCCAAAATCATTAAATCTGCCCAAGAAATTTTAGTTCCATATTTCTTTTTGACAGGCCATAATAACAACCTTGCCTTGTCTAAATTTCCATTGTCTGGCCAGCTATTTAAGGGCGCAAAACGATGTGTTCCAGTACCGGCACCACCTCTACCATCACCAACACGATAGGTCCCTGCACTATGCCATGCCATTCGAATCATAAACGGGCCATAATGTCCATAATCTGCTGGCCACCAATCTTGAGATTCAGTCATTAAATCAATAACATCTTGTTTCAGTTCTTTATAATTGACGCTGCTAAAAGCTTTAGCATACTCAAAATCTTCACCCATAGGGTTAGATTTTGATGCATTTTGACGCAGAATATTTAGTTTAAGTTCATTTGGCCACCAATCGCGGTTGTTCGTTCCTCCACCAGCAGGTTTCTTTTGAGATCCACTAAGAAAAGGACATTTACCTTGGTCGCCTTGTATGTTGTTGTTTTCCATATTTATGAGTTTTAAAAATTCTATATTTTCAAAGTTACAATAAAATTAAAAATAATTTTTATCTATATTATTTATTTAAATATAGTTAAACTTATAAGAAAGTTTCCGTTGCTCATGCGAATTCGTTTTTTTCTATTACCTCAACCTTGTTGGCTCTTTTTCAGAGGAATAAAATCAAAAAAAAATCCTTAAAAGAACATATAAAAAAACCTTATAGTTCTATAAGTAAAAAGGCTCGCTATGCTTTTTTAATCCTGCTATGTATGGTATTTTTGCAGGATAAAAAAATCACTAAATTAAAAACAAAAAATGGCAACAACAGTAGGTAAAAAATTTCCAAATTTATTTGTAGATGCAATGAATGAAATGGGAGATACATTTAAAGTAAATGTATTAGAAGAGGCAGTTAGCAACAAAAAGAAAGTTGTATTGTTTTGGTACCCAAAAGATTTTACATTCGTTTGTCCAACAGAGTTGCATGCTTTTCAAGCAGCAATTAGGTGAGTTCGAAAAAAGAAACACTATAGTAATAGGAGCTTCTTGTGATACTCCAGAAGTACATTTTGCTTGGTTGAGTACAGCAAAAGATAATGGTGGAATTGAAGGTGTAACTTATCCAATTTTAGCAGATAGCAATAGAAATTTGTCATCAATTTTAGGTATTTTAGACATTACTAACGAAACTTTTGATGAGGCTTCACAAACGATTCAAGTTGAAGGAGATAATGTAACCTATAGAGCAACTTATTTAATTGATGAAGAAGGAACTGTTTTTCATGAAGGAATTAATCATATGCCAGTAGGTAGAAATGTAAATGAATATTTACGTTTAATTGATGCCTATGCTCATGTGCAATCTCATGGAGAGGTTTGTCCAGCTAACTGGGAAGAAGGTAAAGATGCAATGAAAGCAAATGCTAAAGGAACTGCAGAATATTTAGCTTTTCACTAAAAAGTTAATTACGAATTATGAATTACGAGTTTTAAACTCTCAATTTATAACTTAAAATTTATAATCATTATGGTACAAGAATTAAATCAAGATAACTTAGGGCAAATTATAGCAGATAACAAAACAGTTGTCGTTCAATATGCAGCTACTTGGTGTGGAAACTGTAGAATTATGAAACCAAAATTTAAGAAGCTAGCTTCAGAAAATGAAAACATGGTTTTTGTAATTGCAGATGCAGAAAAATTTCCAGAAAGTAGAAAATTAGCAGATGTAAGTAATTTGCCAACTTTTGCAACTTTTGTAGAGGGTGCTTTTGTAAATCAAACCCAAACAAACAAGTTCGAAGTTTTAAAAGAACTGGTAAACGAAATAGCATAGTTATGAAATTACCAATTATAAAACACCTTACTAATTTTATCGAAGAGAACGATCAAGATTATGTCATTGAAACTATAGAAACTTTAGAAGCTTTAACAGAAGTATCATCTTTAAAAGATGAAGAATTAGATGTTATTGGAGAACTTATTTCGAATATGTATGGGGCTATAGAAGTAGATAAAATGATCAAAGAAGGTATGCCGAAAAAAGAAGCACTGAATGCTTTTATGAAACGTGTACTAGGTTCTATTGATACTTAATTTTAGTATATAAATTATAACAAAAATCCCGAGTTTAATAACTCGGGATTTTTTATGTTAATTTGTTTTGTTCTTCATTAGCTTTTCTAATAATTGCTTTTAATTTTTCTTGTTGCGCAATTTTTTCTTGCTTTACCTTATTAATTTTTCGATTCATTAATTTGGTATGTTTGGCTTTGTTAACGGTATTTTTTGCCTTTCCTTTTTTAGGCATTTAAATGATGAGAATAAGAGTTTTTAAGAATTTGCATTGATCATTTCTTCTATTTTATTAAGAAGGTCTTTAGGGTCAAATGGTTTATAAACAAAACCATCCATACCACTATCACGAATTTTATTTTTTACTTCAACAAAAACAGAAGCTGAAAGTGCTAAAATCGGAATTTTAGTGTTAAATTTTCTTATTTCAGTAGAGGCGGTATACCCATCCATAACAGGCATTTGAATGTCCATAAGAACAGTGTCGTAATGATTTTCTTTTACCATATCTACTGCTTGCTGACCATCATTAGCTACAGATATTTCTAAACCAGCTTTTTCCAATATTTGTTTACCAACCATAACGTTGATAAGGTTGTCTTCTACCAGTAAAACTTTTTCACCTTTGAAACCATATTCTTTCTTTTCGATTTGTTTTTCTATTTCATGATCTGAAACTGTGTTTAATTCTAAATCAAAATAAAATCGACTTCCTTCATTCAGAGTACTATCAATAATTACTTTAGAATTCATAGCTGTTACAATTCCTTTCACAATAGAAAGTCCTAGCCCAGTTCCACCATATAATCGATTTGTGCTACTAGATGCTTGGGTAAATGCTTCCCAAATTTTCTCTTGTTGTTTTTGCGTTAAGCCAATACCAGTATCTCTAACTTCGGTGTGTAAAATGATACTTTTATCTGTGGCTGATTTTTTCTTAATTAATAAGGTTACACTCCCTTTATCAGTAAACTTTATAGCATTAGAAACAAGGTTGTTAATTACTTGGTTAAAACGAACAACATCTAATAAAACTACAGGAATGTCTTCATCAATTTCTAATTCTAATTCAATCCCTTTCTTTAAACAAGATGATTCGTGTATTTTTTTGATTTGCTTTACAACGCCTGATATATCAGCGGGGATTAGATCTAATTCTATACTTTTAGACTCCATTTTACTAAAATCCAAAACGTTGTTTAGTAAGTTTAATAAAATTTTACCTGAATAATTTAATGCTTCGATATTTTCTTTTTGATCTGGACGTGGATTCGATTCATTTAAAATATACGACAATCCTATAATAGCATTTAAAGGCGTTCTAATTTCGTGACTCATCGTACTTAAAAACTGAGACTTAGCATTCTATGCTTCAATAGCTTCCTCTTTTTTAGTATGAATTTTAGAAAAATAGCGTGCATTTAAATAAGAAAAATAAACCAATTGAAAGGTTACCAAAACGATTGTACTAATTACTGAAACTGGATAAACAGTATGTATTGCTAGTTCACGATCCATTTGAGTATCCGTAAAAAGCTTAAAATTTGTAAAGTGTAAAAGAATCCAAAATATTCCCGGTAAAATAGAAAACAGACCTACATAGATCTTCTCTTTTCTAAAAGAAAATAGTAAAAAGGGTAATCCAATTGCAAACATTAATACAAATTCTACACTCCCACCTTTGCCTATAAAAGAGGCCGTTAAAGAAACACTAAAGTTTAAAGCAATCAGGTAAATCACTCTAGCAACCGTTAAATTACCATACCTAGAAAGTAAACAAGAAATAACAAATAGAACCGCTGTAATTCCTAAATAGTTACTTAACTTTGGCATATCAATAGCTCTCGCTATAAAAAACCAAATAAGTGTAATTACTGTTGTTAAAATAGAAAGCGAAAAAACTAATTTTACTCTTGTTTGGGAGAAGTCAGCCATACAAAATGATATATGTTTAGTTGCTAAGTTATTAATTTTAATTTTAAAATCAAATGCTATTGAAATATTACTAACTATTTCAAACTCCTTATATTTACACAAATAATTTTTTATGAGAGTTGTATTCTTTTTTCTAGTCTTACTGTCTGTAAGTTGCACCACTAAACCAGAAGCAATAGAATTTTCTGCCATTAAAATTGCTAGAGATACTTATGGTGTTCCACACATCATCGCAAAAACAGATGCAGAAGTTGCTTACGGCTTGGCTTGGGCACAATGCGAAGATCAATTTATAACCTTGCAAGAATTAATGGCAGCCTGTAAAGGCATGTTGGGTGAAATAAAAGGAAAAGAAGGATTGGTTGCGGATTTCGGCATTAAATTTATGGGCTTGCAAGAAATTGCAAAAGCCAATTATAAAAGAGATGTCACAGGTAAATTTAAAACCTATTTAGAAAGTTTTGTTGCAGGTGTTAACGCATATGCAACTTTACATCCTGAAGAAGTGGTGTTAGACGATTTGTTTCCAATTACGGGTCAAGATGTAATTGTTGGTTATTTACTAGGGAATTTAGAAGTATCACACGCAGGAAAAGATTTGGCAAAAATTTTAAACGGAACTATTTTAAAAGAGTTGAATACTGATGTTCCAAAAGGTTCTAATGCAATTGCTATTTCGAAAAGAAAAACTACTGATGATAAAACCTATTTAGCAATCAATTCACATCAACCATTAGAAGGTTGGTATTCATGGTATGAAGCACATTTAGTTAGTGATGAAGGTATGAATATTTTGGGTGGTACCTTTGCTGGTGGAATTTGTATTTTTCATGGAGCAAACGAAAATTTAGCTTGGGCACACACCGTAAATCATGCAGATTTTTCGGATGTGTATCAATTAGAAATGAATCCAAAAAACGACAATCAATATAAATTTGACGGAGAATGGTTAGAGTTGAAAAAAAAGAAATATACTTCTTGGTTTAAGTTAGCTGGCCCCATAAAGTTTCCAATAAGTAGAACTATTTATGAAAGTAAATATGGACCCACCTTTAAAACAGAACAAGGAGTTTTTGCTTGGAATTTTGTGGTAGGTCGCTCAATAAAAATGGCAGAGCAGTGGTACGAAATGAATAAAGCGACCAACTTTAAAGAGTTCAAAAATGCACTTGAAATACTTGGAATTTCTACGCTAAACTTTGTGTATGCAGATAGAGAAGACAATATTTATTATGTAAGTAATGGTGGTTTTCCGTATCGAAATCCTAAATACAATTGGAGTGGAATTTTACCAGGAAATACCTCTGAGACATTATGGGGCGAAAAGACAATTCCTTTAGATAGTTTGCCTCAAGTTTTAAATCCGAAAGGCGGATGGGTTTTTAACACGAACAATACCCCGTATTCTGCAACAGATTCTTTATCTAATTTTAAAGAAACTTCGTTGAATAAAATTATGGGCTATCAATCTAAAGGTTTGGAAAACAATAGGAGTTCTCGGTTTTTAGAATTGATTTCTCAATACGATTCTTTGTCGTATTCTGATTTTAAACGCATTAAGTACGACAATCAATATCCTTCTAAAATGACAACACCAAAAGCCATCAATTTAGAAGATTTAATGCATTTAGACGCTTCTAAATATCCAGATATTTCTGATGCAATTACACAGTTAACGAATTGGAATCGGAAGTCTAATTTAGAAAATACTACTGCGGCATTATTTATTATTTCTTGGTTAGAAATTGATCGCATTAGAACTGAATCTGGAAGAAATATTCTTTACGGAACAGTGACCGAAGAAGATTGTGTGGCGGGAATTAGAAAGGCAAAAAAAGAACTGCTAGAAAAATATGGGAGCTTAGAAGTTCCACTAAAAAAAGTGCAACGGCTAATTAGAGGAGATGTAAATTTACCCATGGCTGGAATGCCAGATGTTTTGGCAGCAATGTACAGCAAAGAACATACAGATGGCACATATAAAGCTTTTGCTGGAGAGTCGTATATAGAATTAGTTCGTTTTGGAAAAAATGGAGTAGAGATAGAAAGTGTAAATACCTTCGGAGCTTCAGAAAAACCAACTAGCAAGTATTATACCTCAGAAATGAAATTGTTTGCGAATCAACAACTGAAAAAAATGACATTAAATAAAAAGGAAGTATTAAAAAATGCTGTTCGAATTTATTCTCCTTTTGGGATAAAAAAATAAGCTATCAAAGTAGATTTTGATAGCTTGTTTTTTATATTACTATTATTTTAATAGTTCGTCAAGTTTTTCGAATGCCTTTTCTCCACTCCCTAAGTAGCGTTGTATAATTTTGCCTTCAGGGTCAATAATAAACTTTGTAGGAAAACCAGCTACATTAAATTTTAACACCAAGTTATCAGTGTCTTTTCCAGATTGTACTTGTTGCCAATCATATCCTTTTTCTTTTAGGAAATTGACCATTTTTTCTTTAGAGTCACCACTATTAATTCCTAAAACAGTCATCTTGTTGGCATATTTATCTGCATATTCTTTTACTTTAGGCATTTCTGCAACACAGGGACTACACCAAACTCCCCAGAAATCAATCAATACATATTTTCCTCGTAATGAGCTAAATGTGAAATCTGAACCATCTATGGTTTTGTTACTTGTAAAATCGGGTACAGTTTTGCCAATTAAGGTAGATTCTATGCCTTTAACTCTTGATGCTAGCTCTTTGTAATACGTAAAATTCTCTAAGCTTTTATCAAATTTATTAAATGTGGCAACAGCTTCTTCATTAGAAATTTGTCTTCTAACCATCATGTCAGATAAATACCAAACAGCAGCTTCTGAAGTTGGATTCTTTTTTATAAAATCACTCTTCAATCGAATTACTTCTTCGTCTAATTGCACAATAGAATCTGTAATGATTTTGAACCGAGGGGCTTCTTCTTCTAATTTATTTTTCTTTAATAAATAGTTTACAGAAGCATTCATCAACGGAAATATCTTGCTGTTAATTTTTGCTAAATCATCATTTGTTTTTGTTCCTGTTGGATATGCATTGATAAAATCAGTCACCTCTCCTTTAAACACGATTTGGTCACCAGGTTTTGCAATAAAAGCAAATTGTGATGATTTTGCAGGATAATAGCCTCTGCCAGATCTTTTGATAGTACGTTCTACATTTGGCCAAAAAATAATATGTTCAGCTTTGTTGATTTTTGCAGTATAGGTAAATTTACCATCTTTTACGAAAATAGAATCTGTAACCCTTTTCCCAGAACTATCATACACGCTTCTAGACATGTAGTTAGTTTCTAAACCTTTGATATCTCCACTAACAGTAAAGGAATCTGCGGGTGTTTTTGATTCTTGATTGCAGGAAACTAGTAATGCTATCGCTATTAGTAAAAAACTATTTTTTAGATTGTTTTTTGTTGTCATTTGATTTGGTTTTTTGTTGAGGTTTTTCTCCTTTAGAAGGCATTGGTCCTCGTAAATGAATAATTAACCCGTTTAAAAAATTACGTAAAATTTGATCTCCACATTCCATGTACTTTGGATGCTCTTCGTTTCTAAAAAAAGCACCAAGCTCTCCTTTAGAAACTTTAAAATCTACCAAAGCGCAGATTTCAATTATATCTGTATCTCTCAACTTGTGAGCTACACGTAATTTTTTAAAAATATCGTTGTTTGTTAATCCCATATAGCAAATGTATGTTATTTAAAAATAAAATAAATATCAGTTTAAGTGAAATGTAGATTATTTTTTAATGAAGTACTAATCTACCATTTGAAAAATAGCCAAAGCATATACGGCAAAACGAGCAAAACGAAATAAGCCAAAAAGCATCACGCCTTTTAAAGGGTATTTTATCAGTCCGCCAGCCATACAAGTAATAGAAAATGGTATTGGTAATAAAGCGCCAACTACAATTAAAAAACCACCCCATTTACTAGTGTTTTTTAATTGTTTTGCCATTTTTACTTCTAAGAAATTTTTAACCTTTTCAATTTTTAATGCTGTTTTTCCGATAAAAAAAGAAATAATTCCACCTAAATACGATAAAGTAGCAAGAATTGCAAGGGTAATTACTGGATTACTTGTTTTTTTAGACCAAGCAATAAATATTTCAGGCGGAATTAACCCTAAAACAGATTCTGAAACAAAGAAAACTGACAGCACACCAATGGTAGAAAAAGTTTCGGTCATGTGTTGCAAACCATCATTAATGTTGTAGACATATTTATTAAAAAGCAATAAGCCAACCACTACCAACGCAATCGGAATAATCGACTTGCGTAAGCTAACTCCAATAAATTTATAAAACCCAGTATATGAATAATACTGGTGTAATAATTGGTATTTTGGTTTTTTTCTAACTCTTTTTCTTTTACTCATTTAGTTGCTTGATAGTTTCTTTTTTAGCAGCAGCAAATATACAGTATAATTCAATTTTACACGAATATTACCTTCAGTTTTAACGAAAAATTAATAGCTTAGAATTTAGCAATGGCAGCTTCTGCACATCGTTCTCCATCCATAGCTGCAGAAACAATTCCGCCAGCATAACCGCCACCTTCGCCACAAGGAAATAATCCTTCAATTTCTGGGTGTTCTAGATTCTCTTTTCTTGGGATGTTAACTGGAGATGAGGTTCTAGATTCTACACCAACAACATTAGCTTCAGCCGTATAGTAACCATGCATTTTTTGCCCGAATGCTTCAAAACCTTTTCGTAACCTTCCACCAATTATTTTAGGTAATAAAGAGTGTAGTGGAGCTGATTTTAATCCGGGTTGATAAGATGTAGCATTTAAATCTATAGATAAATTTCCTTCTACAAAGTCTGTTAAACGTTGAGCTGGCGCTGTTTGACTTCTACCGCCAGAGGTAAATGCCAATCGTTCTAAATCTTTTTGAAATTCCAATCCTTTTAAAGGACCGAATTTCTCATATTTAGCAAAATCTTTGTCGATATTTAACTCAACAACAATTCCAGAATTTGCATACAAATTATTTCGTCTGCTTGGCGACATTCCGTTTACTACCACTTCGCCATTTGCTGTTGCAGCGGGAACGATGAATCCACCTGGACACATACAGAAAGAATATACACCTCGATCATTTACTTGCTGCACTAAGCTATATGCCGCAGCAGGCAATAATTCATCACGTTTTCCTTCACAATGATATTGTATAGAGTCTATGATATGTTGCGGATGTTCTACACGAACTCCCATGGCAAAAGATTTTGCTTTTAGAGAAATTTCTTTTTTATGGAGCAATTCATAAATATCTCTAGCAGAATGCCCAGTGGCTAAAATAACAGCATTTGCAGTCATTTCTGTTCCGTTTTGCAATTGAATAGCTTTAACTTTATTGTGTTGAATTATGAAATCGGTTACTCGAGTTTCAAAATGAATTTCGCCACCGTGATTTAAAATTGTTTCACGAATGTTCTGGATTATTTTTGGCAATTTATTAGTTCCAATATGCGGATGTGCATCGATTAAGATTTGTTCAGAAGCTCCATGAAACACTAAGTTTTCAAAAATTCTACGAACATCGCCACGCTTTAAACTTCTAGTATATAATTTTCCATCAGAATAGGTTCCTGCACCACCTTCACCAAAGCAATAGTTAGAATCTTCGTTTACAAAATGTTCTTGGTTGATGGCTCTTAAATCTCTACGTCTGTCTTGAACATTTTTACCGCGTTCTAGCACAATTGGTTTAAATCCTAATTCTAAACAACGCAGTGCAGCATACATTCCGGCTGGCCCAAAACCAACGATATGAATCTCTTTCGCATTAGAAACATCTTTATATTCAAATTGATATGCAGAAGTTTCTGGTATTGGTTCATTAATATACACAGCAACTTTGTAATTAAAGTAAATTTGAGGTTTACGAGCATCAATAGATTTTCGCAATACTTTTACGCTAGAAATAGTAGAAGGTTTAATGCTTAAATGGTGTGCCGCTTTTTTAAGCAGGATACCTGTAACATTTTCTTCTTTTAATTGGATTCGAAGCTGTAATTCTTTTACCATTTGGCAAAAATAAGGAAATTAAGTTTGTAAAACTTGGTTGCTTTTTTGAGAATTTTACAATTAAAAACTACTGATTTAAAAATAGTTATCTTTATTTTAACATTTTTTTAACTATATTAGAGAGAGCTAAAACTTAAATCCCCTTTTTAACTCAATTAATAACAAAAATGAAAAACGCAGCTTTTATTTTTACGATTCAAATTTTTGAAAATAGTCAATCTCAAATGGTGTTTGATTATATTGAGTATTTAATACTTCTAATTTGTTTTATGGCAGCTTCGATTTTAATGATGTTAATTCCAATTATTTTATGCTATTCGATGCTAGATAATTTTATTAGAATGAATGGCTACAAAAAAGATATAAAAGAAAGAACAAAAAGTGAAGAAGCAAGTTCTAAGTACCTAAAAGCTATTTGTATTGAATACAATAAGGCTTCTTCTAAGTTTTTTAAAAATTTAAGCGCACTTGTAACTTGGAATATTTTCTCTTTTATTTATGTTTTTTTTGGTTTTGAAAACTTTAATGATGGTTTAAAGGAGTATTTTTATTTTCCATTCGCAGTATTACAATCGCTCAGTAAAGAAGAGATTTTTGACTCGATCTATAAATTTCAATCAAATTGGTTGTTTATGGGCGCTATTGTGTTGGCTACCTTTTCCTTTTCATTTTTTGGAAAATATATTGGTAAGAATATCGCTAAAGTATAATTGAAAAAAATGGAGTAAAATTAACTTTTTAAAGCTTTCCATTTCTTCAAAATCTCTTCTTCATTCATTAAAACTCCTTTTGGGTTCTTTTCAACTACATCTCTTTTTTCTTGGGTAATTGCATCAGAATACCACCAGTCGTGCATTTCTTTAACCGAAGTTTTTAAATCCCTAAAAGTTAGCCCTGCTGTTATTGCTTTTTTATTTGAAGCTCTAGATGAACCATAATTTTTTCCGATAGGAGGAATCCAAGGGACTAAATATTGTATACCATTTTTTTCTAAAAAATCATAATCATCAATGGCAACAATATTTGTATTAACATTAAAAGCTCCTTTGGCTTCATTAACAAACTCTAACATGGTTTGTTGATTTGTAGGCCCTACTATATTAAATTTACCAGTAAGTTTATTTTCAGCTAGTCTAATCATAAATTCAGCAACATCTCTAACATCTGCATATTGTACCAAATCTTCTTTTTTGCCAGGAACTAAAACATCACCACCTTTTGCTAAACGAATTGGCCAATGAATAAATCGGTTGGTTTTATCTCCAGGACCAAACATATAGGTGGGTCTAGCAATAATCGTTCTATCTACTCCAAATGCTTTGATGGCTGCATTTTCTGAATTGGTTTTCATTACGCCATACCAATATTCTAATTTTTCGTCTGGATGATCTAAGGTTTCAGGTTCTTTTGTTAAGGTTACAGTTTCTTCGGTAATATGGTCTCCTAAATACGGATAATAAACTCCAGTTGATGAAATATATAAATAATATTTAACTCTATCTTTTAATAGTTCAGCTGTATCTGTAGTCCATTTAACATTTTGTCCAGAGTTGTCGATTACCAAATCCCATTCACCAGTTTCTAATGCTTTTAAATTGTTATTTCTATCTCCAATTAAATGTTCAACTTTATCAAATACTTCTGGATGCACAGTAGATTTTGTTTTTCCTCTTGTAAAAATTGAAACTGAATGTCCTCTTTCTAAAGCATATTTAATTTGATGCGGTCCTAAAAAACTGGTTCCACCTAAGATTAGGATTTTCATTTTTTTACTTTCTTCAGTATCACAAGCTAACAAACTTGTTCCTAAAAACGGAATTGCAATTCCGGCTGCGATACTTTTTTTGATAAAATCTCTTCTACTTTTAGAACTTTCCATGCAAGTAATTTTTGATAAATTAATTGGAAAGATAGAAATTATTTAAAAGAAATAAAAATTGATTTTTTTTTGACTTAAAAGTATGCTGTTGGCGGTTCCCAAGTTTTGTCGCTTCCAACAATATTTCTTGGCGGACTAACAATTTCCATCCAAATAGGAATAACTTTTATCAATATATAACTCTCTTTTTTATTGGGATAAAATGATTTCCAAGTTTCTTTCCAATGCTTGTTTTTTTCTTGTTGATTGTCAACTAAAGTTGCTTTGCCGTGAATAGTTACGTAACCAGAATCATCTTTGTCTCTATAATAAATGGTGACCAACTTATTTTGTTTGATTTGTGCCACTTTTCTGCTTGTTGGATTTGTGCCAAACCATACCGCTAAATTTTCTTCTGGCGGAAAGGGATCCATCATTCTAACTCTAGAAATTCCGTTTTTATCTTGAGTAATCAATGCACAAATTCCGGTTGAATTCATGATTTCTTTTGCCGCTTTTATCAATACTTCTTTTGAGAAAGAAGTGTTTTTGGTTTGTGTAAACCCAACAAATGAAACTGAAAATAGTATAAATAGGAGTAGATTTTTTTTTATCATAATACTGTAGATTTTGTCATTCTATCGTTTCCGAAAATATCTTTTCTTAATTCTGTTTGAAATCCTTTTTTAGTTAATAGACTTACAGTTTCATTCCCTAAATATTGATTGATTTCAAAATACAAAACACCATTTACTGTTAAGTGGTTTTTAGCTAATTCTGCTATTTTTTTATAAAATACTAAAGGGTTTTCGTCATCAACAAATAATGCCAAATGTGGTTCATTTTCTATAACGTTTGGCTGTATTTCTTTTTTTTCCAATTCACGAACGTAAGGCGGATTGGAAACGATAATGTCAAACTGTTTGTCGTTGCGAGGAGTTTTCGACGTGGCAATCTCATTGCTATTTTGAGATTGCTTCATTTCATTCGCAATGACGTTTAGCGAGGTTGCTCTTAAAATATCTTGCTCAATAAAATTAATTTGAACATCATTTAATTCAGCATTTTCTTTTGCAATTTTGATTGCTTTTGATGAAATGTCAATTGTTGTAATGTCTGAGTTTGGTAAATTTTTAGCTAAAGCAATAGGGATGCATCCAGTACCTGTACCAATTTCTAAAATAGATAAAGAAGCGTTTTTTTTAGAATCATTTATAATCCATTGTACTAATTCTTCGGTTTCTGGCCTTGGAATTAAGGTATCTTTTGTAACTTTAAAAGGTAAGCCATAAAATTCAGTTTCTCCTAAAATATACTGAATTGGTTCTTGATTTTTTAAACGTGATAATGAATTGTATAAGTGTTTGAATGTATCTTCGGAAATGCTTACTTGATTGTTTAAAGCAACATCGATTCGTTGCAATCCAAGCTCTTTTTCTATCAATAAAAAAAAGAAAGAGTCAATTTCTGTTTGAGGAAAAACCGCTAATAATTCTTTATTAAAATGATTTCTGAATTCTTTTATAAACATGTTATAAATCTTTTAACATCCAAACATTACAAGAATAATGTCCGGTGTTTCCTACAGGTTTATCTAGAGAGATAAAGCCGTTTTTTTTATACAAAGCTGTTGCAGCATGCATGTACGGCATGGTTTCTAAATAGCATTTTTCGAACCCAAATTCTTTGGCTTTTTGTAAACAAGCGGTTATCATTTTACTTCCTAAACCTAAACCTCTTGCTTCTGGTAAAAAGTACATTTTTTGAAATTCGCAAATGCTCCCTTCATAATTGTCAAGTTGAGCAACACCAGCTCCGCCAATAATTTTTCCATCAAGGTCAATTACATAATAGGCAGAAGTAGGTTTGTTGTAGGTTTCAAACATGTCATCTAGGGCTTTATCTTCATATGCTGTACCAACTTTTGGAACTCCAAATTCAATTAAAACATCTCTGATTACTTTTTTAATCTGCTGATTGTCTTTTGATTGAATCTCTCTAAGTATCGGTTGTTTTGTTTTCACTTTAATACACTATTTTTGCAGGAGCAAGTTATCATTTTTAATTAAAATAATGCACATTTCTAAACACGAAAAATACATGCAACGTTGTTTGCAAATCGCTAAAAACGGTATTGGATCTACACGTCCAAATCCGTCTGTTGGCGCTGTTGTTGTGTTGAATGATGAAATTATTGGAGAAGGGTATACAAGTGCATACGGAGAAAGTCATGCAGAGGTAAATGCTATCAATGCAGTAAAGGATAAAACATTGTTAAATGAGGCTACTATCTATGTCACTTTAGAGCCTTGTTCTCATGTTGGAAAAACACCGCCCTGTGCAGATTTAATTGTAAAACATCAATTTAAGAATGTAATTGTTGGCTGTGTAGACACTAATAGTTTAGTTGCAGGTAAAGGAATAGAACGCTTAAAAGGTGCAGGAATTAATGTGGTGGTTGGTGTTTTAGAAACTGAATGTTTGGAGCATCATAAACGTTTTTTTACAGTTCAGAATAAAAAGCGTCCCTATATTATTTTAAAGTGGGCAGAAACTAAAAATGGATTTATTGCTCCTTTAAAAAGAGATGATAAAAATCCGGTTTGGATTTCAAATCAATATTCTCAACAATTGGTGCACAAATGGAGAAGTGAAGAGCACGCTATTTTAGTTGGAACAAATACGGTTATTGAAGACAATCCGAGATTGACTGTGAGAAGTTGGAGCGGAAATAATCCGATTAGAATTGTGTTGGATAGAAATTTAAGAATTCCGAAAACAGCATCTATTTTTGATGAGTCTGTAAAAACAATTGTTTTTACAGAAACAAGAATGGTGCATCAAGATTCAAGAGAATCTTTAATTTTTGAAATAATTGATTTTTCGAAACAACTTGCTCAACAAATTTGTGATATGTTGTGTAAACATCAAATTCAGTCTTTAATTATTGAAGGAGGAACGCAAACAGTACAAACTTTTATAGATGCAGGTTTGTGGGATGAAGCTAGAATTTTTATAGTTAAAAAGGAGTTTGTAGACGGAATTAACGCTCCACTTGTTTCTGGTAAATTAGTTTCAGAAAACACAATAAAAGGTGATGTTTTAAAAATAGTAAAGAATGATTAAAAACATCATTTTTGATTTTGGAGATATTTTTCTAAACTTAGATAAAAATGCAACTTTTGTCGCGTTAGAGAAATTAGGAGTAAATGAAATTACTAATGAAATGATGTTAATTGCACATCAGTATGAAAAAGGAGAAATTACTACAGATAATTTTGTGAATTATTTTAATGATACATTTGATATTTCTAAAGAAGAATTGGTTTTTGCATGGAATGCAATTTTATTAGATTTTCCAAACCATCGATTGCAATTTTTAAAACAATTGGCTGCAAGTAAAAAGTATCGATTATTTTTATTGAGTAACACCAATGAGTTGCATATTTCTTGGGTGCAACATCAGTGGGGAGAAGAGCTGTATACTGAATTTAAAAATTGTTTTGAACAGTTTTATTTGTCACACGAAATACATTTTAGAAAACCCAATTCAGATATTTATAAATATGTGTTGCAAGAAAATAAGTTAAATGCTGTAGAAACTTTTTTTATTGATGACACCAAAGAAAATACGGATGCTGCAGAGAGATTAGGAATACAAACTTGGAATTTAATTCCAGCTAAAGAAGATGTTGTAGATTTATTAACTAAAAAGGAATTTAAAGCGTGATTTATTTACTGTTAAGTATTGTTTTTTCAACATTGATATTTGTTATTTTTAAATACTTTGATGTTTTTAAAATAGATACTTTAAAAGCCATAATTGTAAACTATGTTGTTGCTTTTATCTTAGGGTTTGTACTTGCTGAAATTGATTTTTCTGTAAAAGAGCTACCAAATCTACCTTGGTTTTTTGGGGCAATTACGTTGGGTTTGCTATTTGTTTCTATCTTTTTTGTGATGGCATTAACAGCGCAGCGAAACGGCGTTTCTGTGGTTTCGGTAGCAGGAAAAATGTCGGTGGTGATTCCAATAATTTTTGGAGTTGTTTTATACAATGAGTCTTTGTCAGCTATAAAAATAATTGGAATTGTTTTAGCAATAATTGCCGTGTATTTGGCATCGGTAAAAGAAGATTTAAAAAAACATGAGAAAGCTGGATTGGTTTTGCCAGCTATCCTTTTTTTAGGCTCAGGTGCTATTGATACTATCCTGAAATTTGTCGAAATTAATTATGTAAAAGAAAATGAAGTTTCACTTTTTTCAGGAAGCTTATTTGGATTTGCTGCACTTTTTGGATTGCTCATTTTAGGATTTAAAACCATTCGAAAAAGAGAGGCATTTGGAATTAAAAATGTCATTGCAGGAATTGTATTAGGAGTTCCAAATTACTACTCAATTGTATTTTTGATAAAAGCATTGCAAAATAAAAACTTAGAAAGTTCAACCTTGTTTACCATTAATAATGTCGGAATTGTAGTAGTTTCTACATTAATTGGTTTGTTGCTTTTTAAAGAGTCGTTTAGTTTGAAAAATAAAATCGGAATTGCATTGGCAATAACCGGAATCATTTTAGTTGCAATTGCTTGATGGAAGATACCTATAAAACTATAGAAAAACAATCAGAAGAAACACTGTTTAAAGATCGAAATAGTAAGTTTTTTGGATATGCTTTTCCGGTTTTAAATGAAGAGGATATTAAAAATGCGCTAGAAGAATTGAAAAAGAAACATCATTCTGCAAGACATTTTTGCTATGCTTGGCAATTGGGAGTTGAAGCCATTTCTTATCGTGCAAATGATGATGGAGAACCTAATAATTCAGCAGGCATGCCAATTTATGGACAAATTCAGGCTTTTGAGGTGACCAATATTTTAATTGTTTCTGTCCGTTATTTTGGAGGCACTAAACTATGTGTTGGTGGACTGATCAATGCCTATAAAAATTCTGCACAATTAGCATTGGAAGCTTCGAAAATTATTACCAAAACAATAAATATTCAATTTCAATTATCTTTTGGTTACGATGTAATGAATAAGGTAATGCGTATTGTCAAGGAAAAACAATTAACGTTAGTTTCTCAAACTTTAGAATTAGATTGTCAATACATTATTTCAGTTCGTAAAAAAGAAGCTGAAGCAATTTTAGAAATCTTTACCAGCCTGTATAAAGTAGAAGTTAAAAGATTAGATTAATTTTTCTAAAATATAATCCGGACAACGCATTGGTTTATTTGTTTTCATATTGATAAAAGCTAACATTGTATATCCGGTTGTTAAAAGTTCTTTTTTTTGATTGAAAATTTCGTACTCAAACTCAATCTTAACAGTAGGAATTTTTTTTAATGTAGTTTTTACCGTAATTTCATCGTCGAACTCAGCCGATTTTTTAAAATTGCATTGTAAAGATACAACTGGAAGCATTACATTATTTTCTTCCATGTTTTTATAAGAAATACCGAAAGACCTTAGCCAGTCTATTCTTCCGATTTCAAAAAACTGCGCGTAGTTACCATGATAAACAACACCCATTTGGTCTGTTTCTCCGTAACGTATTCTAAATGAGATAGATTGTGTAAACAAGAATTTTATTTTTTTGTGGTTCTTACTTTACGAAAAAAAAAATTAATAATCAATAGCAATTTCATTTTTTTATACTGAATTTTATTCACACTTTTGTAAGGCTCTTTTGAAAAGGTAAAAAAACCAAAATATAGAGCAAATTAATTAACCCAATTATCTGCATAAATAAGAATGACTAAAACTGCTGACTCAGTTTGGAATGAGTGCCTCTCTTTTATTAAAGACAATATAAAACCGCAAGCATATAAAACTTGGTTTGAACCTATCAAACCAATTAAAATTTCTGGCGAAGCTTTAACAATTCAGGTACCTAGTAAATTCTTTTATGAGTGGTTAGAAGAGCATTACATTAAATTACTTAGAGTTTCTTTGCAGAGAGAGTTAGGAAAAGAAGCAAAGTTAATTTACGATGTACGTATGGAAAATACGTATAGCAGTAATAGCCCACAGACTGTAAAAATACCAAGTTCTAATAGAGACCCATTAAAACCACAAAGAGTTACGGTTCCTTTAGAAACTAAAGATAGAGAGTTGAGAAACCCATTTGTAATCCCAGGATTTGCAAAAAGTAAAAATAGAATCTCAACTAAATCCAAATTACAATTTTAATAATTTTGTTGAAGGAGATTCAAATCGTTTAGCGCGTTCTGCAGGAATGGCTGTTGCCAACAAACCTGGTGGAACTTCTTTCAATCCGTTGTTGATTTATGGTGGAGTAGGATTAGGAAAAACACATATTGCACATGCAATTGGAGTAGATATCAAAGATAAATACCCAGACAAAACTGTGTTGTATATATCGTCAGAAAAATTTACACAACAGTTTATAGACTCTGTAAAGTCAAACACGAGAAACGATTTTATTCATTTTTATCAAATGATTGATGTGCTGATTATTGATGATGTACAATTTTTATCGGGTAAAACTGGAACTCAAGATGTATTCTTCCATATATTTAATCATTTACATCAAAATGGAAAGCAAGTAATTCTAACTTCAGATAAAGCTCCTGTAGATATGCAAGATATCGAACAGCGTTTATTATCTCGTTTTAAATGGGGATTGTCTGCTGAATTACAGGCGCCAGATTATGAAACTAGAATTTCTATTCTTCAAAATAAATTGTTTAGAGACGGAGTAGAAATGCCAGAAGATATTGTAGAATATATTGCAAAGAATATCAAATCTAATGTTCGTGAATTAGAAGGTGTTATAATTTCTATGATTGCTCAAGCATCATTTAATAGAAGAGAATATACGTTAGAATTAGCAAGACAAATTGTAGATAAGTTTGTAAAGAACACCAAAAAAGAAGTTTCTATAGATTACATTCAAAAAGTAGTTTCTAAATACTTTGATATGGATGTGGCAACACTGCAATCTAAAACAAGAAAACGTCATATTGTTCAAGCACGTCAATTAGCGATGTTTTTCGCGAAAAGAATGACCAAGTCATCTTTAGCTAGTATTGGTTCACAAATTGGTCATAGAGATCATGCAACCGTTTTACATGCTTGTAAAACAGTAGATAACTTAACGGAAACTGATAAGCAATTCAGAAAATACGTTGATGATTTAACCAAGAAGTTAACTTTCTAAACTTCAAATTATGAGAATTTTAATGGTTTGCTTGGGGAATATTTGCCGTTCTCCATTGGCAGAAGGTATTTTGCAATCAAAAGTATCAGCAGATGTAAAAGTAGATTCAGCAGGTACAGCAGCTTATCATGTAGGAGAGTTGCCAGATAGTCGCTCTATTGCTGTGGCTAAAAAATATGGAATCGATTTAACAAATCAACGTGCAAGAAAATTTACAGTAAATGATTTTGATACTTTCGATTTGATTTATGCTATGGATGAAAGTAATTATCAGGATATTTTAACATTAGCAAGAAATACTGAAGAGAAGCTAAAGGTTAAACTTATTTTAAATGAAGTTGACCTAAATTCAAATCAAAGTGTTCCAGATCCTTATTATGGAGGAAACAACGGTTTTGAAAATGTTTACCAACTATTAGATGAAGCCTGTCAAATTATTGCCAATAAAATAGAAGAGTAATGAAAGGAAAGTTATATTTAATTCCAACTACTTTAGGAGATAATGAACCGCTAGAAGTCATGCCAATTTCTGTGAAAAAAGTTATTGAGCAAGTAGATTATTTTATTGTAGAAAATGAAAAAACAGCGAGACGTTTTATAAAAAAAATTACACCAAAAAAATCGCAGCCATCACTAACAATTATGATGTTAGATAAGTATGCTGATGAACTGGAAACTAGAGGTTATTTAGATGTTTGTAATGATGGAATTTCGGTAGGATTATTATCAGAAGCGGGTGTTCCAGCAGTTGCAGATCCTGGAGCAACTATTGTAAAATTAGCTCACGACAAAGGAATTCAAGTTGTTCCGTTGGTTGGGCCATCATCCATTTTAATGGCCATGATGAGTTCTGGAATGAACGGACAAAGTTTTGCTTTTAATGGATATTTACCAATTGATAAATCG
>CALSRX010000005.1 GCA_943788865.1 uncultured Polaribacter sp.
GAATGTTTTGTCGAAAAGCGCACTACTTTTCTGTGTTGTCTGATGTGATATTTGCATACAATTGATGCAAACCTAAATGCGTAAAACAATATTTGAATCAACAACTCATAAGGCTTCTGAAGCAAAACCTTTTTGTTGATGCTCTTTTGTGAACTAAAATTCCAATTCCGGCTCTTTTGTGTTGTGGCGTTAAAATCGAATAGAATCAATCATTCCAATTGGTTGATGGCTTGTGTTTGCTCTTCAATGATTAAACGTAGCTGTTTCGCTTCAAAGATGTCTAAATGCGCGTTTTCTATGTATTGTTTCAATAAAAATTTAGAAAACGGTGTTTTGTGTGTGGCTTACTTCCCAGAAAGACTCATCGTTTTCTGTGTCAAACAAAAACTGTAGATCTTCTGGCTCTAAGGCCCCTTAAGCGTATCGTTTTTTCCCTTTAAAGTATCCATTAAATTTCAATTGTTCCTTTAAACACAAAAGTTGCTGCTCCTTTTAGAAAACACATTCTTATAGTATTGTTCGTTCTCAATACGTTGAAAGAAACTTCTAATTCCCCGCCCAAAACAGGCAATTTAATCCTGGTTGCTTTGGTTTTATTTGATTTTGTGCATCGCTATTGCTACTGCTGTAACACCTGTTCCGCAAGCCAACGTTTCGTCTTCTACGCCACGTTCGTACGTTCTAACTTTAAAAGTAGGTTCATCATTTAGTTGTTGCACAAAATTAATATTGCTTCCTTCTTTTCCATACTCATTTCGTAATTTTCTTGCCATTTGTAACTACATCATAATCTGTCTAAATTCTCAACCAATTGAACATGATGCGGTGGATCCCGTGTTTGTACAAAACATAGTATGTATCGTGAACTTCTACGGTTATTTACGTCAATCATTTGTAGTAGAAACCAACTCGTTTTCTATACTTGCATGATGCATACCATCAACTGCAGTTGAATGTCGTTTTGTTCTGAAATTACTTCTAAGTATTTTGCAAAAGCCACAGCACATCTTCCACCATTTCCACAGAAGGTTTGGCTACCATCTGCATTAAAATAAATCATTTTAAAATCAAATTCAGCATCATTTTCAATCAAAATAATCCCATCAGCTCCTATCCCAAAATTCGATCACAAATTTTGTAATATTGCGGTATGTTCTCTTTAGGAAATGTTTTGATCTGATTATCAATCATGACAAAATCATTTCCTGTTCCTTGGTATTTGTAAAAAGGGATCTTCATGAAGACAAAGATAGCAATTTCAATAGCGATTTTATAGTATGTTAAAAATGGGTTAAAGTCCGTTAAAATGATGTTAAACAAATTTATCTAAGTTGTCAAAAATTATATATTTGATTTATAAAAAATAAAAACAAATACAATGAAGCATTTTTTTAGTTTTTTAGGAATGGCGCTTTTGGGGGGGATTCTCACGCTAGCTGGTTATAAAGCTATTTGTCGAAAAAGAAATGGTTTACCAACAAATCTCTGAGATCTCCAATGGTTAAATAATTCAAATTTGAATCCACAATTCGATCAACTTCTACCATTGAAAATTCGACAGATTTTACGTATGCGGCAGAAACACCATGCATGCTGTTGTGCATGTTAAAAATACCGCTGTTAGGACGCAAAAGAATCCTTGGGCGGAATTATTTTACGGAAATGGAAACGGAACTAGAAAATATGAACAAGTTGGAACAGGAAGTGGTGTTATTATTTCTCAAGACGGTTATATCGTTACCAACAATCATGTGATAGAGAGTGCTACGGATATAGAAATCACCTTAAATAATAGGAAAAAACACAAAGCAACTTTAATTGGTACAGACCCAAGTAATGACATTGCATTGTTAAAAATTGATACGCGATGTAGAGTTGCCATACATTCCTTTTGCGAACTCAGATGCTGTACAAATAGGGGAGTGGGTATTGGCTGTTGGAAATCCATACAATTTAACATCAACTGTAACGGCTGGAATTGTAAGTGCAAAGGGTAGAGATTTAGAAGGCAATCGAAATATTGAATCATTCATTCAAACCGACGCTGCAGTGAATCCCGGGAATAGTGGCGGTGCATTGGTAAATACCCAAGGAGAGTTGATTGGTGTAAATACAGCAATTTCGTCGAGAACGGGTTCTTTTATAGGATATTCTTTTGCGGTGCCTTCTAATATTGCAAAAAAAATTATAGATGATATCTTAGAATTTGGAGCTGTACAACAAGCCATTTTAGGAATCAATGTTGACACTAGCTATGATGAGGAGGGCGTAAAAGTTTCTGGTGTTTTAGGAATTGACAGAGCGAGGTCAAAATTTTGGACTTAAAAAAGGAGACGTTATTACAAAATCAACAATGTTGAAAATTTCAAAATTCTCAGATTTAAAAGGGCAATTAACAGCCAAAAGACCCGGGGATTTTGTTGATGTTACTATTGATAGAAATGGAGAAGTCTATGTTAAAAAAGTCAAATTATCAAAATCTATAGAAAGGCATATCTCTTCAGTGATTTCAATGGGAGTTAAAAGATCTTACAAAAAAGGAGAAGCAAAAAGAGGGATTCAACAGGGTGTATCAAATTATTAGAACAGATAAAGATGGCGTCGAAAATAATTTAAAAGGTTTATTATTACAAAAATTAATAACCAAGATGTAAACAATGCAAAAGAAACCGTTCGCTTACTAGATAACTTGGCAAGTAATAGGTATCGAATTATTGTAGAAATGATCACCTTAAATGGGGAAACTGAAAAGTATATTTATAGATAAATTGTAGAACAAATTGACGTTTAAAAATCCTGACTTTAAATCAGGATTTTTATTGTTTTAACAATTTTAACGAAATCGATTTCGTATTTCAATAAAAAGAAATACTTTTGCCGAAAAAATAATAATTTTAGTATCCAATGGCAACAATAATTAATTATGAAACAGAAGTTTTGGCGCAAGCACAAAACAGAAAAGCAACTGTAGAA
Organism: uncultured Polaribacter sp.; assembly: GCA_943788865.1. Lineage (GTDB taxonomy): Bacteria > Bacteroidota > Bacteroidia > Flavobacteriales > Flavobacteriaceae > Polaribacter. Next base: position 2,974 of record CALSRX010000005.1, read on the forward strand.
TTTATCAATATCGTAAATAGTTTGTGGTATGATAAAACGATTGAACTGGTATTGTTTAGAAATCCATTAATAGACAAAAGAGCTAGTGAGAGGTTTTACATCTAATCAACTATGCAAAAGAGTTTGTTAGCAAACCAATTACAATTTTAGATGCTTTAGATATTGCAAAAGCAATTCAGCAATTAGACCTTACCAGCATCAAAATTAGATATTGGAAATTGGCTTATGAATGTTATTTAAATCCAAAAAGATGTGAAGACAAAGTTGCTTTTGTAAAACATCAATTGAAGGCTGTAAAAGCGATCGAAAATGCAGCACCCAAAGACGTTGTTTTATATGGTTTTGGTAGAATTGGTCGTTTGTTGGCTCGCGAATTGATGACAAAATGGGCAAAGGATCTCAATTAAGATTGAGAGCCATGTGTAACGCGTGGTGAAATCAACAAAACTGTATTAGAAAAAAGAGCATCTCTATTAAGTATTGATTCTGTTCATGGCGATTTTTTAGGAACCGTAACATTGATGTTGAAAACAATGCTTTAATCATTAACGGAACTACGGTTTATATGATTTCTGCCAAATCAGCCTGAAGATATTAGATTATACCGAATACGGAATTAACAATGCCTTAATTATTGATAATACAGGAGCTTTTAGAGACAAAGAAGCTCTAAGTAGACATTTAGTTGCCAAAGGAGCATAGTAAAGTTTTATTAACTGCGCCAGGAAAAGGAGTTCCAAATATTGTTCATGGTGTAAATCATTAAGACATCAATCCAGATCAAGTAGATATTTTTTCTGCAGCTTCTTGTACAACCAATGCCATTACACCTGTTTTAAAAGTTTTAGAAGACAATTTCGGAATAAATAAAGGACATTTAGAAACCATTCATGCGTATACAAACGATCAAAATTTGGTTGACAATATGCATCAGTAAATATCGTAGAGGTAGAGCAGCAGCTTTAAACATGGTAATTACAGAAACTGGAGCTGGAGCAGCAGTAGCAAAAGCATTACCTGCATTAGCAGGTAAATTAACCTCAAATGCCATTCGTGTTCCTGTTCCTAATGGATCATTGGCAATTTTGAGCCTTACAATTGCATACTGAAGTAACAATTGAATCTCTAAACGCGATTATGAAACAATACGCTTTAGAAGGAGATTTAGTTGAGCAAATTAAATATTCTGTTGATAATGAATTGGTGTCTTCTGATATTGTAGGATGTTCTGCTCCATCAATTTTTGATAGTAAAGCAACAATTACAGACGGAAATAGTATTGTAATTTATGTGTGGTATGATAACGAATACGGATATTCTCATCAAGTAATTCGTTTGGCAAAACACATTGCAAAAGTGAGACGTTTTACATACTATTAGTAGTAATAGATAGATCATAAAAAAGCCGAAACAATTTTGTTTCGGCTTTTTCTTTTTATGAATTTTAATTTAGATAAACAATAAATGTGTGTTTTCTTGATCGGCTCTGTTGTAAAAATCGCCGATAGTTAAAATACCATCTAAATCATCTATTAAATCTTTTTCTTCTAAATGGAACATTTCAACGGCTAATTTACAAGCCCAAAGTTTACATCCAGAATCTGAAAGAATTTCTAAAAACTCGCTAACTGGTGGCATGTCTAATTTTTCCATTTCTTTCTTCATCATTTTTGTAGCTAAAGCTTCCATTCCTGGAAGTCCACCAAGCATTGTTGGTATATGCATTGCAGGATTTCCCACAGTTGCCACATGTAAATGTTCTAGTTTTTTCTTTTGAATTGCTTCTAATCCAAAAAAGGTAAAAAATATTTCTGATTCAATTCCTTCCATTCTTGCTCCATTTGCCATTATAAAAGCTGCATACACATTTTCTATTGTAGCTTTTGATAAGATGAAAAGCATTTTTCTAACTTTTGTATTTCCCATGATGTTTAGTTTTTTATTAGATACAACTTTTTGGTTTCGGAATTCCTGCTATTAAGGTTGCTTTCTTTAAAGGCCCTCCAGGAAATAATTCATAAAACTCTTTAATGTTTATGACTCCACTTTTTTTAATTCCTCTAATAGATAAAGGTTCTTCACTTTTGTATTTATCGTGAATGTAATCTATAACTTCCCAATGTTTATCTGTCATTTCAATACCTTGCTCTTTAGCAATCTCGGCACCAATTTCTTTTGTCCATTGTGTAAAATCTGTTAAATAACCTTCTTCATTAATTTGTATAATCGATTGTAAATATGTTTTTTCATGATATTATTTTTTGGTTGATTTTTTATTAATTCACTAATTTTTTTCCTTTTTTACTCATAGTTGCAGAAACAAAAGGGATGTGAACTCCTTTAATAAGCATGTTCCAGTAAATCCATCTAAAAGCCATTTTTCCCATATGATTTGTTCTGCTTTCTTTTAATAAACTTAAAGGTCCAACTCCAGGGAACGGAAATGTTCCTTCTACCGGTTCTGTTGTGTAATTAAAATCAATTAAAAGTGCTTTTCCATTACTTGTTTCTATAAAACAGTTTGCATGTCCATCAAATTCTTCTTTTAGTTCTCTACCATCTATATAACGTAAGATATTTTCAGTCAATATTTCTGCTTCAAAATGTGCTACTGATCCAGCTTTAGAAGCTGGTAAGTTTGTACAATCACCAATTGCAAAAATATTCTCATTAGCTTCTGTTTGTAGTGTAGTTTTATTGGTTGGTATGTAATTTAAATCATCACCTAAACCAGAACGTTCTATTAAAGCATCGCCCATGTTTGTTGGTACGGTTACCAGTAAATCGTATTCAACTTCTGTATCTGCGTAATCAATTATTTTATTGTTTTCGTAATCTACGCGCTCAATATTAAAGTCTGTAACTTCTTTAATTCCTTTTTCCTCTAATAAATAATGCAAAGCTTCAGTTGCTTTTGGTTTTGTAAAAGCACCATCTAAAGGAGTTACAAAGGTAATGTCTACTTTATCTCTCATGCCTTTGTTTTTAAAGAATGAATCTGCTAAAAAAGCAAACTCTAAAGGAGCAACCGGACATTTAATAGGCATTTCTGTAATGTGAATTACTAATTTTCCGCCTTCCCATTCTCTTAATTTATTACGCAATGCTTTAGCACCTTCATAAGTATAAAAATCAAAAATATTTTTGTGCCACATTGGTCCATCCGTACCTTCAGTTTCGTCTGGTGCTATTTTAGTACCTGTAGCTATAATTAAGATATCATATGATATATTTCCTACATCATTTAAAATAATAACTTTTTCTTCTGGTTTTATGATTTCAACTTTATCTTGAATATAATTCACTCCTTTTGGAATGAATTTTTTTCCATTCTTTTTTACTTGTTTTGTTGTATAAATATCAAAAGGAAGAAATAAAAATCCTGGCTGATAATAGTGTGTTTTATACTGATCTATAATGGTAATTGTCCATTTTTCTTTAGGGAGTTTAGAAACTAAGTGGTTTGCCATCATTGTTCCAGATGTTCCTGCTCCTAATATTACTAGATTTTTTCATGTTATGAATTGTTTATAGGTCAAAATTACCAAAGCTTTTAAAGGGTAAGCATGATAAATATCATATATAAAGCCCTGTGTAACATTTGTTACATAGCGAAAAGACAATATTTTTAAATCTCTATAAAACATAGAGAATTGCCTTTAAAGTTTTATTTTTATTGTTTTAGAACCAATTATTATTTTTTATAAATAGATTTATCTATGAAATCTCGTTTTATTTTATTTTTTGCATTAACAATTACCACATCAATAATGGCTCAAAAGAAAGGCTCCTATTATAACATACCAGAAGCACCAAAAGAGTACACTGCAGCAACAGTTTCTAGTAGAATGTTAGATGGATTAGGCTTTCGTTATTATTGGGCTTCTTATGGGTTAACAGAAAAAGATTTAACTTTTAAACCAAGTTCCGAAGCAAGAACTAGTTTAGAAACACTAAAGCATATTTATGATTTAACAACTGTAATTTTAAATTCTGTAATAGGTAAACCAAATACTGGGCAAAAATGGCCAGAAATGACTTTTACTGAATTGAGAAAAGCCACCTTATTAAATATCGAAAAAGCGAGTAACATTTTAAGGAACTCTAAAGATGTTTCTAAATACAACATTGTTTTTAAGAGAGGAGAAAACACAAGTCAGCTACCTTTTTGGAATCAAATAAACGGCCCAATTTCTGATGCTCTTTGGCACGTAGGACAGGTAGTTACTTTTAGACGTTCATCTGGAAATCCATTGCCGAAAGGAGTGAATGTGTTAACAGGAACTAAAAATGATTAGAAATTACAATTAATTCTGAAAAACAGCGCTAATACATAATTAATCTTCTTCAAAGAAATCAACAGTAACTTCAAATTCATCTGTTAAAAACTCCTCTTTGCTCATCCAGTATTCAGAAGTGGTAATTCTATAATTATCAGCGTTCTTTTTCAGTTGCCAAATCACATCATTAGCTTCATCAAATGCTTCAGTAGCATTTAATTGATTTCCGAACAATCTAATAATTACATTATGGCTATCTAAATTTTGTGCAAAACATTTCAATACAATTTCTTTTGTAATTTCTGTTTCAGCATTTGCTAGAGGTAAAATTTCAAAATCTACAATAGTTGCTTCGGTATTAAAAAACTTACCATTATATGCTTTGTAAAGTAATTGATTGACAGAAAATAAATCTTTATGCAATCCTATTTCAGGATATTCTTCAGAAATTTTATCCAATAACATTTCATGCGACAATTGCTCTATTTGTCCTTCTGTTAAATGCTCAGAAAGTTTATGGGTTAAAACAATAGCAGCAGCTTCATTTGGTTCGTAATCTGTAATTGCCATAAATAAAAGCTCTTGCAGTTCTTCACTATCATTGCCTTGTGCATCAGCAAAACCAAACTTTTCTAAAAGCTCCTTGTAGTCACTAATATTCCATGCATCAGGAAGTGTATTCACTGTAGAAATTTTATGTATTTTTATAGCGTATTTCATTTATTTAAATCATTTTTGAATGAATTTATAATATACAATTTTTTAAAATTAAAAACTAGTTTTTTACAATTAAATATGAATGCTGAAGAAAGAATTTATCAACTTCGAGAAGAATTAAACCTGCATACCTACAACTATTACGTTCTAGACAATGCAACAATTTCTGATTTTGAGTTTGATGTTAAATTGAAAGAATTAGAAAAATTAGAGAAAGAAAATCCACAGTTATTTGATGCCAATTCTCCAACGCAAAGAGTGGGAGGAGAAATCACTAAAAACTTCGAAACCGTTACCCATAAAAACAGAATGTATTCCTTAGATAATTCGTATTCTAAAGATGATTTATTAGATTGGGAAAAGCGCATTCATAAAGTTTTAGGAACCGACGAAGTTGCGTTTACCTGCGAACTAAAATATGATGGAGCTTCCATCAACCTAACCTTTGAGAACGGAAAATTTGTAAAAGCCGTTACTCGTGGAGATGGTTTTCAGGGAGATGATGTAACTACAAATATTAGAACTATAAAATCGATTCCTTTACTGCCAAATGGAGATTTCGTTTCTGACTTTGAAATGCGGGGAGAAATAGTTTTGCCGTTAGATGGTTTTCGAAAAATGAACGAAGAACGTCTGCAGAATGGTGAAGAAGAATACAAAAATCCAAGAAATACAGCTAGTGGGAGTTTAAAATTACAAGACAGTGCAGAGGTTGCCAAACGTCCTTTAGATTGTTTATTGTATCAAATGGTTACTTCAGAACGAAAATATAAAACACATTTTGAAAGCTTAGAGAATGCCAGAAAAGCTGGTTTTAAAGTTCCTGAAACAATTTCATTAGCAACATCTATAGACGAAGTTTTTGAGTTTGTAAATTATTGGGACTCAAAACGTCATTATTTACCCTATGAAACAGATGGTGTTGTTATTAAAGTAAATAATTTACAACAACAAGAAGAATTAGGATATACCGCAAAAGCACCACGTTGGGCAATAGCCTATAAGTTTAAAGCAGAGCAAGTGTCTACTGTTTTAAATGAAATTACCTATCAGGTTGGAAGAACAGGAGCCATTACACCAGTAGCAAACCTAGAACCTGTGCAATTAGCAGGAACCATTGTAAAACGTGCTTCTTTGCATAACGCTGATCAAATTGAAAAATTAGATATTAGAGTTGGTGATACTGTTTTTGTTGAAAAAGGAGGAGAGATTATTCCGAAAATTATAGCGGTAGATTTTACTAAACGCCCACAAAATTCTATACCAACAAAATACGCAACTAACTGTCCAGAATGTAATACAGCATTAGTTAGAACAGCAGGTGATGCTAAACATTATTGTCCGAATGAGTTTGGTTGTGCTCCACAAATTACAGGTAGGATACAGCATTTTATCAGTAGAAAAGCGATGGATATAGATGGATTAGGTGGAGAAACCGTTGATTTGTTACGAAAAGAAGGCTTGATTGAAAATTATTCAGATTTGTATGATTTGAAGGTCGAGCAAATCATTCCGTTAGAAAGAATGGCAGAAAAGTCAGCACAGAATATGATTGAAGGAATCGAAAAATCAAAAGAAATTCCCTTTGAAAAAGTGCTATTTGCATTGGGAATTCGATTTGTCGGAGAAACTGTTGCCAAAAAATTAGCGAAGCATTTTAAATCTATAGATAATTTGATGGCAGCTGATTTTGAAACCTTAATTGCAGTGGATGAAATTGGAGACCGTATAGCACAGAGTATTATTGATTTTTCAAATGATTTAGGAAATATTCAATTAATCAATCGATTGAAATCTTGTGGAGTTCAATTACAAGTTTCTGCGGAAAGTTTAGAAAACCAAACAGATAAATTAAACGGAAATATTTTTGTGGTTTCTGGTGTTTTTCATCGGCTAAGTAGAAATGAGCTTAAAAAAGCCATTGAAGATAATGGCGGAAAAGTAAGTTCATCTATTTCTAAGAAAACTACATATATTGTTGCAGGAGATAATATGGGGCCAAGTAAATTAGCAAAAGCACAAGATTTAGGAATAACCATTATTTCTGAGCAAGATTTTATAGATATGATAAATTAAAAATTTTTAAAATGACCAAACAAACTAGAATTGTCATCGCTACTACCTTATTTTTTATTGCTGCAATAGCGGATGTATGGGGAATTATCACAGCAAATGAAACATTGCAAACAGTTGCAAAACCAATGCTACTGACATTGTTGGCGTTGGTTTATTTAGTATCTGCTAAAAAACCAATTTTTTGGTATGTTTTCGGAATGTTTTTATGCTTTGTTGGTGATGTATTGTTAATGTTTGATGGAGCTAATTTTTTTATGTTTGGGCTTTCAGCATTTTTATTGGCACATGTAGTGTTTATAAAAGTAACCTCCAATTTTTTGCAAAGAGATTTAACGGTTAAGATGATATCGTCTGCATTTCCATTTGTGATTTTCTTCGGAGTTTTAATGTTTCTAATCTATCCAAATTTAGGAGGGATGTTAATTCCGGTTGCTTTATACGGAATTACAATTTCTACATTTGGATCTGTAACATTGTTAAATTATAGAAGCGAAAAATCTACAGAGAATCTATGGTTATTTATTGGAGCAATCATCTTTATCTTATCAGATAGTTTAATTGCGTTGGATAAGTTTTATCAACCAAATGAAATTTATGGGGCAACTATTATGATTACCTATATTTTAGCACAGTTTTTAATTTGTAAAGCAATGATTGTAAAATCAAATTATACTGAGTAAAAAACGACTTTACTTCAAAGTCATCAGTATCAAAAATTTAAACATAGAAGAGAATCTTCAATAAAAAACGCTTTATACTAAGTTTTTTCCCTTAAGTAGTTAATGTTTTTTTAGTTAGATTTGTAAGTAATAGAATTACAATTTCAGAACCTAAGATTTTTATGGCTTTAGAAAAATTAAGAAAACAATTTTTACTAAAAAAGTTTCAAAAAGAATTAAGTTTAATTCCAGAAACTAGAACGCCAAATTCTAAACAAATTCATTCCGTAGCAATTTTAACAACACAAGAACTATTTGAAGAAATAGACATCGCTGAGTTGATACATTACAATATAAAATCTGTTAGAAGCGTGCAAGTTTATTATTTTAAAGCATTTAGAAAGTCTGATACAAAAGATTTTAAACATTTTACAGAAAAAGATATTGATTGGTCAGGAAAAGTAAAAGATGTAAGTTTAGAAAGTTTCATTGATAACCCATTTGATTTGTTAATTGGTTATTTTGATGTGCATAATTTATACTTAGAATATTGTGCTTTAAAATCTAGGGCTACTTTTAAAATTGGCTTTGCAAACGTAAATGATAAGTTGTATGATTTGGTGGTTTCAGAAGATCCAAAAAACATAGATAGCTTTATAGAAGTTATAAAAAAGTACTTAGAATTACTTCATAAAATAGAATAGTAAGTTATAAAATTAACAACTCAATAGAAATTAGTTATATTTCTTGTTAACAGGTATTTTATAACTAATAAATAACTGAGTTTTCTTAGCAATGCCTTAAATTTGTTTAAAATTTATAAAATTTAGAAAAATGCAAAAGTTTGTTGGTACTGGAGTTGCGTTAGTTACACCCTTTAAATCTGATAAAACAGTAGATTTTGATGCGCTTAAAAAACTGGTTTCTTATACTATTGATAACGGAATTGATTATCTTGTTATTAATGGAACAACAGGAGAAAGTGCTACAATAACTAGTGTAGAAAAGAAAGAAATTATTAATGTAATTGCTCAAGTAAATAACAAGAGAGTTCCGTTGGTTTTAGGTGTTGGTGGAAATAATACTGCAAATGTTATTAATGAGTTGCAAACAGCAGACCTATCAAAAATTGATGCGATTTTATCTGTAGCACCCTATTACAGTAAACCAACACAAGAAGGTTTTTATCAGCATTTTAAAGCCATTTCTTTAGCAAGTCCAAAACCTATTATTTTGTATAATGTTCCAGGTAGAACATCAAAAAATATGGAGCCTTCAACAATTATTCGTTTGGCAAATGATTTTGAAAATGTAATCGCAGTTAAAGAGGCAGCAGGAAATATGCAGCAATATTTAGAGTTGATTAAAAATAAACCCAACGATTTTTTAATTATTTCTGGAGATGATGATTTGGCATTGCCAGTAGTTTTGGCAGGTGCTTCTGGAGTTATTTCTGTGATTGGTCAAGCATTTCCAAAAGAATTTTCTTCTCTAATAAACTTAGGCTTAGAAGGTAAAAATAAAGAGGCGTATGCTCTTCAGTTTAAGCTGACAGAGATAATAAATTTAATCTTTACAGAAAATAATCCAGCAGGAATTAAAACAGTTTTACAAGAGCTAAATATCACTTCGGATGAAGTTCGTTTACCTTTAGTGAAAACTACGAGTGAGATCCAAAAAGAAATCGCTAATTTTGTAGCGAATTTTTAATACAACAAACATGTTAACAAGTAAGATAGAAGCAGCATTAAATAATCAAGTAACCGTAGAAGCAGAATCGTCGCAAGTCTATTTAGCAATGGCGTCTTGGGCAGAAAATCTTGGGTTCGAAGGGGTTTCTCAATTTATGTATGCACACTCAGATGAAGAAAGACAGCATATGCTAAAGTTGATAAAATTTATCAATGAACGTGGTGGTCACGCTAAAGTATCTCAACTTTCTGCACCTCCAACAGAATTTGGTTCATTCAAGGACATGTTTCAAACACTATTTGACCACGAAGTAATGGTTTCTAAGACCATTAATGATTTAGTAGATGTTTCTTTACAAGAAAAAGATTATGCTACTCATAACTTTTTACAATGGTATGTTTCTGAACAAATAGAAGAAGAGGCATTGGCAAGAAATATTTTAGACAAGATTAACCTAATTGGCGATGATAAAAGTGGTTTTTATTTGTTTGATAATGACATCAAACAACTCATTACAAATACCCAAAATCAGCAGGTTTAACATTAACAAACTTTTAGTAAAACTATATGAATCATTTAAAGGTTTTTATGGTTAATTGCACATTACAATTTTACAGTGTTAAAATCGTTTTAATAATCCATAATTAATCACTAATTTTGCCAAATGTTTAGAATGAAGAATTTATTATATTTTGCTTTTGTAGGATTGCTCTTTACATCGTGTAGTGAGTATCAAAAAGTATTGAATAAAGGTACTGTAGAACAACAGTATGCTATGGCTACAAAGATGTATGAAGCAAAAAAATACAACAAAGCTTTAGATTTATTTGAGAAGGTTACACCAACTTACAGAGGTAAGCCACAGATGGAGCGAATTCAATTTATGGTAGCTCAATCTAATTTTAATACAAAAAACTACGATTTAGCGGGTTATTATTATAATAGATTTACTCAAAATTACCCAAAGAGTTCTAAGAAAGAAGAAGCAGCATTTTTATCTGCATACAGTTATAAACTTGCATCGCCAGCTTTTAGCTTAGACCCAATAGACACCAAAAAAGCTTTAGATGCTTTTCAAAAATTTATAGAAGATTATCCAGATTCAGAAAGAATTACGGAAGCAAATAAATATTATCAAGAGATAAGCTATAAGTTGCAAAAGAAAGCTTTTGAAATAGCAAAAGTATATTATACGACTGCAGATTATGATCCTGCAAGAAATTACGAAGCTGCTATTGTAGCTTTTGATAATTTATTGGAAGACTATTTAGGGTCAGTTTTTAAAGAAGAAGCATTGTATTACAGACTTAAAGCGTCGCATGATTTAGCCTTAAAAAGTACTCCAAGAAGAAAAGAAACACGAATAAAAGATGCTATAAAAGCATACGAAAAATTAAAAAGAAACTTTCCTAAAACTAAATATTTAGAAGATTCTAATAATATGTTAGCCAATTTAGAGAAAGAACAAAAACAATTAATAAAAAGTTAATAATGGACTATAAAGAAACGAATGCACCTGTAACAACAATTACGTACAATAAAGATGCTATTGAAGCTCCAACTCATAATATTTATGAAGCTATAAATATTATTGCAAAAAGAGCTACTCAAATTAATAGTGATTTAAAGAAAGAATTGTTAGATAAGTTAGATGAATTTGCTACTTATAACGATAGCTTAGAAGAAGTTTTTGAAAACAAAGAGCAAATCGAAGTTTCAAAATTCTACGAAAAATTACCTAAAGCTACTGCTATTGCAATAGAAGAATGGTTAAACAATAAGGTTTACCATAGAACTCCAGAAGCAGAGTAATGTCTATTTTAAGCGGTAAAAAAGTTTTACTAGCCATTAGTGCTGGTATTGCCGCTTATAAAACGGCCAATTTGGTTCGTTTATTTATAAAATCTGGCGCAGAGGTAAAAGTTATAATGACACCTGCGTCTAAAGATTTTATCACTCCACTTACACTTTCTACACTTTCAAAAAATCCAGTTTCATCTACTTTTTACGACAAGGAAGATGAAAATGAATTATGGAATAATCATGTAGAGTTAGGACTTTGGGCAGATATGATGTTGGTTGCACCAGCAACAGCAAATACATTGTCTAAAATGGCAAATGGCACTTGTGATAATCTTGTATTGGCAACCTATTTGTCAGCTAAATGTCCCGTGTATTTTACGCCAGCAATGGATTTAGATATGTATCAACATCCATCAACAAAAAACTCATTAGAAAAGTTACAAAGTTTTGGCAACGTTTTAATTCCTGCTACAAGCGGTGAATTAGCTAGTGGTTTAGTTGGTGAAGGAAGAATGGCAGAACCAGAAGATATTGTTTCTTTTATAGAAAAAGACATCCTTTCTAAATTGCCTTTAAAAGGAAAAAAAGTATTGATTACTGCTGGTCCAACATATGAAGCGATAGATCCAGTTCGGTTTATTGGAAATCATTCTACTGGAAAAATGGGATTTGAAATTGCAAAATCAGCTGCAAATTTAGGTGCTGAAGTGATTTTAATAACTGGACCTACAAGTCAACAAATACAACATTCATTCATCAATAGAATAAATGTTACTACAGCATTAGAGATGCATGAAGCAGTTCATAAAGAATACGCACATGTAGATATTGCTATATTATCTGCTGCTGTTGCAGACTATAAACCTAAAAATGTTGCCACTCAGAAAATAAAAAAGGCAGCCAATTCGTTAGAGATTCAGTTAGAGCCTACAAAAGATATTTTAGCTTCTTTAGGAACGGCAAAAAAGAAACAGTTTTTAGTTGGATTTGCACTAGAGACAAATAATGAAATTGAAAACGCAAAAGACAAGTTACAGCGAAAAAATTTAGACATGATCGTTTTAAACTCATTACAAGATAAAGGTGCTGGATTTGCAAAAAACACAAATAAAGTAACTATTATTGATGCGGATTTAAATGAAACACCATTTGAATTAAAGTCGAAATCTGATGTTGCTAATGATATTATCAATCATATTTTAAAAAAAATCAATGCGTAAACTTGTACTTTTCTTTACTCTTTTTTTAGCATTTAACTCAGTTAATGCACAAGAATTAAATGCATTGGTTACCGTAAATGCTGATAAAATTTCTGGATCAAACAAACAAGTTTTCACAACTTTACAAACTTCACTTACTGAGTTTATCAATCAAAAAAAATGGACTACAAATAGTTACAAACCACAAGAAAGAATTAATTGTGCGTTTACCATTATCGTTAACAAACAGCCAAGTTCTAATCGTTTTGAAGCAAGTATTCAAGTTCAAGCTGCCAGACCAGTTTACGAAACTTCTTATATGACACCCATCTTAAATATTAACGATTCAGACTTTAATTTTAAATACGATGAGTTTCAGCCTTTAAACTATAATGAAACTATTTTCGAATCTAATTTGATTTCAACTCTTGTGTATTATGTTCATATAATACTTGCAGTAGATGCTGATACGTTTAAATTAAATGGAGGTAACACGCACTATCAAAAAGCAAAAGATGTGCTCTTATTAGCGCAACAAAGTGGAGGTTCTGGTTGGACAAATGAAGTGGGTAAGCAAAACCGTTTTAGCTTGATAGAGAACTTGACTTCAACTGAATTAACAGGGTTTAAAAATATTTTATATACCTATCATAGACTAGGTATGGATGTTTTTTCTAAAGATAAAAACAAAGCAAAAGCAACCATAGAAAATGCTGTATTGCAATTAGAACCGTTGTACAATAAAGTAATTGGAAATCCTATTATTCGGTTTTTCTTAGATGCCAAAGCAGATGAAATCGCCACCATGTTTTCTGATGGGCCAAGAACAAATAATGCTTCTAAAATGCAAAATCTTTTGCAAAGAATTTCTCCAACAAATAATGATAAGTGGCGAAAAATTAAGTAATTTTAACTTTTAAAATTATTTAGTTGTTAGTATCAATCTCCATACAAAATTACGCGTTAATCAATCAGTTGTCAATTGACTTCACTGATGGTTTGTCTATTATTACTGGAGAAACTGGCGCAGGGAAATCTATTTTGTTAGGTGCCTTAGGGTTGGTGTTAGGAAATAGAGCAGATGTTTCTACCTTAAAAGATACCTCTAAAAAATGTGTGGTAGAAGCACACTTGGCAATTTCTAATTATCATTTACAAGATTTTTTTACTTCTGTTGATTTAGATTACGAACCGCAAACAATTCTGAGACGAGAAATTTTACCTTCAGGAAAATCACGCGCCTTTGTTAATGATACTCCTGTTAAATTATCTGTGCTAAACGAATTAAAATCAAAATTGATTGATGTGCATTCTCAGCATCAAACATTAGAGTTGTCGGATACTAATTTTCAGTTTCACATCATAGATGCTTTGGCGAAGAACAGTGAAAAGCTAGCTTCATATCAACAAGGATTGAAGCAATTACATGTGTATCAAAGAGAATTGCAAGAATTAGAGACAAGTCAACGAGAAGCCAATCAACAATACGATTATAATTTACATTTGTACAATGAGTTGAATGAAGCTAAATTAATTGTTGATGAACAAGAAGAACTTGAAGAAAAATTAGAGAAGTTAAATAATGTTGAAGAAATTCAGTTGAATTTATCTGAAGCAGTTCATTTAGCTACTACTGATGAAATTGGAATTCAGACGTTGTTATATACCTTAGAAAATAGACTGCAAAAGATTGCGCCTTACTCCAAAGAATATGAAGAAATCTCCAACAGAATTACCAGTATAAAAATTGAGTTAGATGACATTGTTTCAGAACTTGAAGATGCAACCGACTCGATAGATTCCAATCCAGTTGAGTTAGAGAAACTTAATGATAGATTGCAATTGCTATACAATTTACAAAAGAAACATTATGTAAATTCTGTTGCAGAATTGTTAGAAATTCAAAAAGCATTATCTGAAAAAGTTGATCAGGTAGAAAATGCAGAAGAAGTCATCAATCAAAAGTTAAAACAGATAGATGAAGCTTCAAGGAAACTAGATGAAATAGCAAATCAAATTTCTACTTCAAGAAAGAAAATACTTCCAAACCTAAAAAAAGAATTAGAACAGCTATTGTCAGATTTAGGCATGCCAGAAGCACGTTTTTCGATAGAACTATCAACTTCAGATACGTTTCTTTCAAATGGAAAAGACAAATTAAGCTTTTTGTTTTCTGCCAATAAAGGTGGAAGTTTTGGTGAACTTAAAAAAGTAGCGTCTGGAGGAGAGCTATCTCGAATTATGTTGGCAATCAAAAAGATTTTATCTGAAAACATACAATTGCCAACGATTATTTTTGATGAAATTGACACCGGAGTTTCAGGAGAGATTTCAAATAAGATCGCTAAAATTATGCAAGAAATGTCTAAGCAAATGCAAGTAATTACCATTACCCATTTGCCTCAAATCGCTGCAAAAGGAAATCAACATTACAAAGTGTATAAAGAAGATGTTGCTGGAGTAACTACAACTAATTTAAAGCAGTTGTCTGAAGACGAACGTATTGTTGAAATTGCAGAAATGCTAAGCGGTAAAAAAATATCAGAATCTGCAATTACACATGCAAAAGAATTATTGAACTAAAAGTTACATCAAAAAAAATCAACTCATGTTAGGACTCAGAACTACTATTTACAAAGTTTCAGATTTACAAGAAGCAAAAGAATGGTACTCTAAAGCATTTGAAACAAAGGCCTATTTTGATGAAGTATTTTATGTTGGATTTTCGATTCAAGGATATGAATTAGGCTTGTTGCCAGAAGAAGGAAATGCTAATAAATCAGACAATGTGCTAAGTTATTGGGGTGTTGAAAAGATTGATGAAACCTATACTAAATTGATTGAATTAGGAGCGACAGAACACGAAAAACCCAACAATGTGGGTGGTGAATTAATGGTTGCTTCGGTTAGAGATCCTTGGAACAATGTAATTGGATTGATTTACAATCCGTATTTTAAACTCCCAGAATAATTTGAAATTCAACTTCTCAATCATAATTCCCGTTTATAATCGTCCGAATGAAATAGACGAATTATTGGAAAGTCTTACCAAGCAAGATTTTTCTGATGATTTTGAAGTGTTGATTGTAGAAGATGGTTCTACTGATAAAAGCGAACACATAGTAGAGAGATATAAAAATCAGTTAGATTTAAAATACTTCTTCAAAGAAAATAGTGGAGCAGGAGCTAGCCGTAATTATGGAATGAGCCATGCAAGTGGAAACTATTATCTCATTTTAGATTCTGATGTAATTTTACCAGCACACTATCTTACTGAAGTTTCTAGGGGATTGAATACAAACTATACGGATGCTTTTGGCGGACCAGATGCGGCACATCAAAGCTTTACATCGTTACAAAAGGCAATTAATTATTCGATGACTTCTTTTTTAACTACTGGAGGTATCAGAGGGAAGAAAAATGCAGTGGGAAAATTTCAGCCAAGAAGTTTTAATCTTGGGCTGTCTAAAGTTGCTTTTGAAAAAACCAAGGGTTTTGCTGATTTAAAAATAGGTGAAGACATTGATTTGACATTTCGTTTATGGGAAAAGGGTTTTGAAACCCAATTGATAGAGAATGCTTTTGTGTATCATAAACGTAGAAGTACCATCCAGCAATTTTTTATACAAACCTTTGCTTTTGGAACCGCAAGACCACAATTAAATAAACGATATCCAGAAACCGCTAAAATCACCTATTGGTTTCCTTCATTATTTATCATTGGATTTGACATCAGTTGTATTGCTGCCATTTTTGGTTATTGGCAATTAGCGGCATTTTATGGATTTTACTTTGGATTGCTATTTTTAGACTCTTTATTTCAAAACAAAAATTTAGTTGTTGCTTTTTTAAGCGTTGTTACAACATTTACGCAACATTTAGGATATGGATTGGGTTTTTTAGAGTCGAAGTTTTTAAAGAAAGATTAGTGATTGTCATTCCTGAAAAAGCAGGAATCTATAAGTAGTTTGCTTGGATTCCTGCCTACGCAGGAATGACATTAATTTATGAATTCCAATCAAACTGACAATTATCTTAATTGATTCAATGTTTTAAAGGTTAAATCATCCAAAGTCATAGCATCTGTTTTAAACTCAAGGGTAACAGATTCGTCAGGTAGCATATCAAAGAAATTGTCAGAAAAATACCCTTTTTGTTTAGTAGATAAAAACACATCTTTTTGCAAAACAGCACTTTTTAATGTGATTGAAAAACCAGTGGTTGTTTTTGTAATTTCTTTTGTAATTTCTCCTTTAGGTAAGTTTAAATTCTTCGGACTCTCAAAATAATAGAGCGATTTTTTATTGTTGAATTTGGTAATGTAAACATAGTTTGTTCTGTAAATATCAACATTTGGGATGCTAAATACTTCTTGACTCGAGTTTGGTTGTACTAGTATTTCTCTTGAATTTGACCAGATTTCATTTCCCTTAAAATCAATCATTTTCATTTTTAAATCGCCAAGCACTTCATCAAAAGTGTCGTTGATGGCAAATGTTTTAATATTGAATTTATTTTCTTCATACGAAATCAACACATTTTCAAAAGCTTTTTTTGCTTTGTATTGCAAGGCTTTCCAGTTGCCAAAATAATCAATACTAGACCAAGAAATTGCAGGCCAACAATCGTTTAATTGCCAGTACAATGTTCCCATATTGGTTGGTTTTGCTCTTCTATGAGCTTCTATCCCCATGACAATCCCTTTGGCTTGTAACAACTGACTTGCATAGACGTAATCTTCATCGTTTGTAGGAATTTTATAATCGCGTTTCATATATTCATCAATCAACTGAAATCCACGAATATGTTTTTGATGCGATTTGATAGCATCCGTTTTTAAATCAATTGTTTCACTTTGATTGATATAATTAATGGTTTCAGAACTCGGAAAAGATTGAAAACCAAACTCGCTCATAAACCTCGGAACTTGTTTTTGAAAATGCTCAAAAGGTCTAGCATCATGCCAAACCCACCAATCGTGTGCATCGCCTTCAAATTCGTATTTCGGATTTCCACGTCCAAATTTTGGTGAACTTTCCCAATAACTTGTTTCGCTAAATTTTGCCACAGTATTTGGTAAAATTGAATCAAAAACAGCTAAATAATCATTCCAAATTTCTTGTTTTTCTTTTTCTGTTCTACCATCTTGCCAACCCCATCGTTTCCAGCCTTCTGAGTTTTCGTTATTCCCTGCCCATAGAGCAATAGAAGCATGATTTCGCAAACGTTTTACCTGCTCTTCAGCTTCTTGCGTTAGGTTTGCTAAGAACGCTGTATCACCCGGATACATGGCACAGGCAAACATAAAATCTTGCCAAACTAAAATTCCTTTTTCATCACAAAGCTCGTAGAAAATATCGTTCTCATAAATTCCGCCACCCCAAACTCTTAGCATATTCATATTAGAATCTACCACATCAGAGAGCAGTTTTTGATAATGATTGTCCGTTACTTTATTTTGAAAACTATTTTGCGGAATGTAATTGGCACCTTTCATATAAACAGGTTTCCCGTTCAGTTCAAAATAAAACGATTCACCAATAGAATCTTTTTCAGTAATCAATTTGATAGTTCTAATTCCTTTTTTTATAGATTTTTCATCTTTTATTTTATTGTTTTCAATCAGCTTAAAATTAAAATCATATAAGTGTGGTTTTCCTAAATTATGAGTCCACCATAACTGTGGATTTTTAATATCAAAAGGAATTTTATAACGGTGTTTTCCTTTAGAAACTTTTAAGTGATTAGAATAAGTTTGTTTGTCAGCTGATGTGACAATCATAATGTCCTTATCTTCATTGCTTTCAAGTGCAATTTCAATTTCTAAACTAGCATTGTTTGTTGTAATGTTTTTTTGTTTGATAAAAATGTCATCAAATTTGATGTCGTTCCAAGCTTTTATAGATACGTTTTTCCAAATTCCAGAAGTATTGATTTTTGGCCCCCAATCCCAGCCATATTGAAACTGTGCTTTGCGAGTATAAATTCTTTTTCCTTCGGGTAATTGATAAGGATTATTTTTCTCTTTTATCTTTTCAATACTGTCAGTATTAGAAAATACTATTTTTAGCGAATTACTAAGTTTTAAGTACTTTTTTACATCGAGAGTAAAAGTTCTAAACGCATTTGCTGTTGTTAAAATTAATTGATCGTTAAGAAAGATTTGAGCATAGGTATCTAATCCATCAAAAGTAATGTTGATGTTTTCTTTTTGTAATGTTTCTTTAGCAACTGTAAATGTAGTTTGGTATTCCCAGTCTTTCTGAGAAACCCATTGCACTTTCTCTTCGTTGGTTTTTATAAAGGGATCAGGAATCATTTTATGATTCAATAAATCTGTAAAGATGTTTCCAGGGACAGAAGCCGATTTCCAATCAGTACTTTCTACCGATTTAAATTGCCAGTTTTCATGAATAGTATAAGTAATAGGTACATCTGAAGTTGTTTTTTTACAACTATAAAGACTAGAAATTACTAAAAGAAAAAGAAAGTATTTATGTTTCATTCGAAATAATTGCTAAACAGTTTTTAATTTTTTGAACATCAGAAAATGCCAAATTTGTTTCATCAAAATGTTTGCTACTGTTCAAGGAAACAAAAGGGTTTTCAATGGTTTTAGTTTGTGTAGATGCTGATAAATGCACTTCGTTGAATCCGTTTTTTTGAAACAATGTAATATTCTTTTGATTGATGCCGCCACCAGGCATAATCGTGATTTTTGAAGTAGCGTTTTTAAATTCAATTAAATTATGCAGTCCAATTTCAGCTGAATTTTCTTGACCAGAAGTTAAAATTCTATTTACTCCAATCTTCTCTAATTCTTTGATTTCTTTTAGTGGATTTGTAACCCAGTCAAAAGCTCTATGAAAGGTAAAGTTCATCGGTTTAGCAACAGCTACTAGCTCTTTTGTTCTTTCAATATCGATGGTATTATCTAATTTTAAAACTCCAGAAACAATTCCAGTTACTCCCAATTCTTTACAGATTAAAATATTCTCTTTCATAATTTGAAACTCAGCATCTGAATAAGTAAAATCACCACTTCTTGGTCTTATCAATACATGAACAGGAATTGTCAAATCATGCATTACTTTTTTAAGCAAACCATACGATGGTGTAATACCACCAACAGCTAGTTCAGCACATAATTCAATTCTATGAGCTCCCGCTTTTTCGGCATTGCTAGCAGATTGATATGAGTTTGCACAGATTTCTAGTTTCATATTATACAGTGATCATTTTACCTTCTTGTCAGGTCGAGCGCAGTCGAGACCTATTGTTGTTGATAACCTCTCGACTGCGCTCGAGGAGACATGGTTTTCACTCAATAATAATTTCATCAATAAACAACCAAGGTTTATGTCCGGCTCCTTGTCTACCATCCGGAATTACTCCATAGTTAGTCAATTTTAATTTGATAAAACGTGTAAATATTTTGGTCTCTAATTTTAAATCCACAATTTTTTCTTCACTTTCTTCCAATTCAATTGGTAAAAATTCTTCATTTCCAGGAAAGCTAACAACCACTTGAGAAGGTGCATAAATCCAACTTCCAACTTGATTGTTAAAGCGTGTAGATATAGAATTGATATTCATTTCTTTTCCTAAATCAATGGTGATTTCAACATCTTTTCCATCAAAACCTAACCATTGATCGTCTCCATAACGCTTGTCGCTACCACTAATCCCATTGATCAAAGCTGAGTTTCCACCAGCATTGTATTTTTCGCTAGGAGGAACATCAAAAGTTATTTTTTTACCAACTGCTTTGTGCATTTTTATGGTTTCTGTAAAAACACTGCTCACTTGTTTTTCTGAATCAAAAGAAGCTGCATTTACCGTTACACTCTTCTCTATAGCTAATGGTGCTTTATAAATAGTAGAATTGATATTTGGCATTGTTCCGTCTGTAGTATAGCGAATGGTTTTACTATTTGAAGAAGTTTTTAAATTTAGAGACAAAACGCCTTCTTTTATTTCCGATTTTCCTAAAACTTCATACAAGTGATTTGCATAATTTACATTTCTGGCATCTAATCTTTGCTGATAAAACTCTAAACGAGTTTTGAAATTTTCGTAATTTTTATTTTGATTTTCAGACCAAACAACTTCGCTCAATGCAATCATTCTTGGAAAAGCCATGTATTCAACTTGCTTAGAATTATTCATGTATTCTGTCCAAACATTTCCTTGAGCTCCCAATACATATCTAGCTTCTTCTTTGGTTAATTCTTTCGGAATTGGATTAAAACTATATACCTTTTCTAAAGGTAAAAATCCGCCAATCGCCAGAGGTTCGTCTTCTTTTGTAGATTGATAATGATCAAAATAACAATGAGAACCTGGTGTTAAGATTACATCGTGATGTTGTTTGGCAGCTGTTACAGCTCCTGCAGTACCACGCCAAGACATAACTGTTGCATTAGGAGCCAATCCGCCCTCTAAGATTTCATCCCAACCAATAATTTGTTTGCCTTTAGAATTGATGTATTTCTCCATTCTTGTAATGAAATAACTTTGCAAACCATGTTCGTCTTTTAACCCTTCTTTTTTAATCAAAGCTTGGCAGTGAGCACAGTTTTTCCATCTTGTTTTTGGTGCTTCATCTCCACCAATATGAATGTATTTTCCAGGAAATAATGCAACAACTTCATCTAGTACATCTTCTAAAAATTTAAAGGTTGCCTCTTTCGGACAATAAATGTCTTCAAAAACACCCCATTTTGTAGCTACATCAATTGATTTTCCGGTACAACCTAATTCTGGATAGGCACTAATAGCAGCTTGTGCATGACCAGGCATTTCTATTTCTGGAATGATGGTTACTTGTCTTTCTGAAGCGTATTTTACCACATCTTTTATTTGCTCTTGTGTGTAGAATCCACCATATTTTTTTCCGTCAAATTGATGTGGCTGATCAGAATAATGACCAATAAGTGTTTCATTTCTGTATGCAGCAACTTCTTGTAATTTAGGATATTTTTTAATTTCGATTCTCCAACCTTGATCTTCTGTTAAATGCCAGTGAAATGTATTCATTTTTAGCATGCTCATTAAATCGATGTATTTTTTAATAAAATCAACCGAAAAAAAATGACGTCCAACATCTAAATGCATCCCGCGATATTTAAATTGAGGAGCGTCGGTAATTTTTATGTTTTGAATAGAAACAGTAGAACCTTTAAATGTGCTATTTTCAAATGAGGCTGGTAATAATTGACGTAAAGATTGTACGGCGTAAAAGGCACCTTTTGCAGAACTGGCAGCAACTGTAATTTCGTTTGAAGTTACTTCCAATAAATAACCTTCTGGATTTGTAATAGAGGTGTCTTTTTTAAAGTTGATGACATTCTTATATTCGTCCGATTTTAATTGGATGTTGCTTCCATATTTGATGTATGATGTTAAAAACTCGGCTACTTGTGTAAATTCATTCTCAGAAAAAACACCTGTTGAACTGCTCAATTCAAAAACACCATCGTTGATTTGTTGAAAAGACGGAACAGGAATAATTGCTGGATTGACAGCCATTTGTTTTTCTTCGGTACACGAATTAAAAAGTAAAAGAAACAACGAACAGATTAAAAAAATTCGGTTGTGTTTAAAATTCCACATAAATTAATAGGTTGATTATTGATATCTTGCTAATTTAGTCAAATAAATAAATTCAAACACGGAATGAAAAAATATTTTCTACTGTTAGTTCTACTATCATTCTTCTTAAATTCTTGTAAACCCAAGACACCAATTTCTTTAGCACAAAAAGACAGACAATTAATTTCTTATGTAAATCCCTTTATAGGAACCGGTGGTCACGGACACACCTATCCAGGAGCAACTAGACCATTTGGAATGATGCAATTAAGTCCAGATACACGCCTAGATGGTTGGGATGGTTGTTCAGGATACCATTATTCTGATACTGAAATTTTTGGCTTTTCGCATACCCATTTAAGTGGAACTGGAGTTTCAGATTATGGAGATATTTTATTAATGCCAACAAATAAAGTGGTGTTTAATAATGGTGCTGATGGTAAGGAAGGTTATAAATCAACATTTTCTCATGACAAAGAAGTTGCAGAACCAGGGTATTATAAAGTGCATCTAGACGACACCAATATTGATGTTGAATTAACCGTTACAGAACGAAGTGGAATTCATAAATACCAATTTGCAGAAGGTTCTAAGCAAATTATTATTTTAGATTTAGAACACAGAGATGAAGTGTTAGATTCTAAATTAACTATTAATTCTAAAACAGAAATTTCAGGATATCGTTTTTCTAAAGCTTGGGCTACAGATCAACGATTGTTTTTTGACATGCTATTCTCAAAACCATTTACAAAGGTTACTTTTTTAGATGATAAAACATCAGGAAAAAAAGTAAAAGCTGCTTTTGAATTTGACAATACAACGGGGAACGAAATCAATGTTACTATCGGAATTTCACCAGTAGATGAAGAAGGTGCAATTCATAATTGGCAATTAGAAATTGGCAGCAAAACCTTCAAAGAAATTAAAAAAGAAACACAAAGTGTTTGGGAAAAACAATTAGAAAAAATTGTTATAGAGTCAGAAGATTTTGATTATAAAACCAATTTTTATACCGCCTTATATCATACCATGATTGCACCTAATCTGTACCAAGATATTGACGGTCGTTATCGCGGAATGGATATGAAAATTCATAAAACAAACGAGTTTGATTATTACACAGTTTTCTCACTTTGGGATACCTACAGAGCGGCACATCCATTATATACAATTATAGAACAAGACAGAACCAATGATTTTATAAACACCTTTTTAGCAAAATATGATGAAGGCGGAATCATGCCAATTTGGGATTTATCGGCAAGTTATACCGGTTGTATGATAGGGTATCATGCAGTTCCTGTAATAGCGGATGCCTTTTTAAAAGGAATTAAAAATTACGATGTAGAAAAAGCTTTTGAGGCTATGAAACATTCTGCAACAAGAGATAAATTAGGATTGGATTCATACAAAAAATATGGATTTATCCCTGTGCAAAAAGAATCAGAATCAGTTTCTAAAACCTTAGAGTACGCTTATGATGATTGGAGTATTGCTCAAATGGCAAAATCGTTAGGAAAAGAGGATGATTATAAAACATACACGGAAAGAGGTCAATATTATAAAAATGTTTTTGACCCTTCGTCAAAATTTATGCGTGGACGATTTAGAAATACGTGGTTTTCACCTTTTGATCCTTTTGAAGTAAACTTTAATTATACAGAAGCCAATTCTTGGCAATACAGTTTTTATGTTCCGCAAGATATCTCTGGATTTATTGATTTACTTGGTGGAAAAGATCAATTAGAAAAGCAATTGGAT
This sequence comes from uncultured Polaribacter sp., assembly GCA_943788865.1. Taxonomy (GTDB): domain Bacteria; phylum Bacteroidota; class Bacteroidia; order Flavobacteriales; family Flavobacteriaceae; genus Polaribacter. The sequence continues at coordinate 26,755 of CALSRX010000005.1, forward strand.
AAATTGTTTACGGCTAAAAATGAAACTTCTGGGAGAGATCAAGCAGATATCACAGGGTTGATCGGTCAGTATGCACACGGAAACGAACCAAGTCACCATATGGCATACTTGTATAATTTTGTCAATAAACCTTACAAAACACAAGAAAAAGTGCGGCAAATTTTAAAGGAGTTGTACACCAATGATCCAGCGGGAATTTCAGGTAACGAAGATTGTGGACAAATGAGTGCATGGTATGTATTGAGTTCTATGGGCTTTTATTCTGTTACGCCTGCATCAAATCAATACATCATTGGAGCACCATTGTTTCCAAAAGCAACCATCAATTTAGAAAATGGTAAAACATTTACAATTGTAGCTGATTCTATTTCTAAAACGAATGCATATATAAAATCGGTTGAGTTAAATGGAAGAGAATATCCATTTACATTTTTAAAACACAAAGACATTGTTGCAGGAGGTAGTTTGCGATTTGTAATGACAGACAAACCATCAAGCTGGGGAACAAGCGATAATCATATTCCGGTTACAGAAATCAAAGAACATTTAATTGTAGCTGCTCCATTTATTGAAAGTGGTGAAATCGCTTTTAAAGGGAAAACAACTATTGCTTTAAACTCTGTAAATAAAGACGCGACCATTTATTATTCAATCGGAGAAGAATTTAAGAAATACGAAGACCCAATTGTTATTGTAGACAAAGTTTCACTAAAAATGTATGCACAAAAAGGGGATGCAAAAAGTGCAACCATCACAACTGAATTTTTTAAAATTGATCCGAATATTAGAATCGAATTAAAAACTAAGTACGCAAATCAATACAATGCAGGTGGAGATAATGCCTTAATAGACGGAATTATTGGAGCACAAGATTTTAGAACCGGAACTTGGCAAGGATATTCTGATGTTGATTTACATGCAACTGTAGATTTAGGAAAACAAAAAGACATTTCTTCTATTGGTCTTGGATTTTTAGAAGATCAACGAAGCTGGATTTTCTTACCAACTAAAGTAGAAATGTTTATCAGTTCTGATAATAAAAGATTTACAAAAGTAGCGACTAAAGTTATTGATGCTACCAAACCAGAAGAAAATGTATCCGTTAAAAAAGTAGAATTTAGTTTTAAAAATAAAAAAGCAAGATATATAAAAGTAATCGCAAAAAAACTTGGGGTTTTACCAACATGGCATTTAGGCTATAAACACGATGGTAGAAGCTGGTTGTTTGTAGATGAAATTCAAATTAAATAAATGAAGGTCATTGCGAAGAAAGTTTTTTCTTTCTAAGGCAATCTCATCATTAAAAAAGAGATTACTTCATTCCTCGTAATGACAAAATAAAATAATAATTGTCATTCCTACGTAGGCAGGAATCTATATAATTAAAAATACTGAACTAAATTCAGCATAAAATGAAAAGAAGAAATTTTATAAAAAGAGCCTCCTTAACAGGATTAGGATTGGCAGTTGCACCATCAATTATTTCTTGTGAAACTGAAGCTAAAACAGATAAAAAAGCAATTGCAATAGCAACACCTGTTTTACCAATCGTAGTGGCTACTTGGAATTTTAAAAACGCAACAAAAGCAGCTTGGAAAGTCTTAGAAAAAGGTGGAGCATCTATTGATGCTATTGAAGCGGGTTGTAGAGTTGAAGAAGCTGACTTAAAAAACACAACGGTTGGAAATGGTGGATCACCAGATAGAGATGGAAATGTAACACTAGATGCCTGTATCATGAACAAAGATGGTGGTTATGGTGCGGTAGTTTGTATGGAAAATATAGCACATCCAATTTCTGTAGCTCGTAAAGTAATGGAAGAAACGCCACATGTATTGTTAGCCGGAAAAGGAGCAGAGCAATTTGCAGTAGAGCAAGGTTTTAAAAGAGAAAATTTATTAACTGAAGCTTCTAAAAAAGCCTGGTTAAAATGGAAAGAAAAATCAGAATACAAACCGATTATCAATATCGAAAATCATGATACTATTGGGATGTTAGCTATTGATAAAAATGGTGATATTTCTGGCGGCTGTACAACAAGCGGAATGGCATATAAGATGGCTGGACGAGTAGGGGATTCTGCAATTATTGGTTCAGGATTATTTATTGATAATACTATTGGAGGCGCCACTGCTACAGGAATGGGTGAAGAGGTTTTGAAAACTGTTGGAAGTTATTTGATTGTAGAATTGATGCGTCAAGGAAGAACACCACAAGAAGCTTGTGAAGAAGGTGTAAAAAGAATCGTAGAATCCAATCCAAATTATCAAAATTTTCAAGTGGGTTATGTCGCGCTTAATAAACAAGGTGAATATGGTTGTTATTGTGTGCATGGCGGATTTGGAATTAGCAAATACCAAGAAGGAAAACAAACCTATATAAAATCAAATGCATATACCAAAAAAGCATAAAAACTATGAACACTTCAACGAACAAATCATATAGATCCGCTTTTATATTTTTAACGTCTTTATTCTTTTTATGGGGGTTTATCACCGTGTTGGTAGATTCATTAATACCGAGATTGAAAGATGTTTTTGAAATGTCATACGCAAAAACAGTCTTAGTACAATTTGCCTTTTTTGTAGCCTTTTTTGTATTCTCTTTACCTGCAGGATTTATTTTATCAAAAATTGGGTATAAGAAAGGAATTATCTGGGGATTGGTAACTATGGCAATTGGTTGTTTGTTGTTTTATCCTGCGGCAGAACACAGATTGTTTTCTGTTTTTTTAGTGGGATATTTTACGTTAGCAGGCGGAATTACCATTTTACAGGTTGCCGCAAATCCTTTTGTGGCCTTATTAGGAAGTGAAGAAGGAGCAAGTAGTAGATTGAATTTATCTCAAGCATTTAATTCTTTGGGGACTACCATTGCACCCGTTGTTGGCGCCTTGTTTTTACTGAGCGATTCTGTAAAATCATCCGAAGAAATTGGTTTGTTAAATGAAGTTCAAAAAAGCGAGTATTATATTGCCGAAGCAGCTACGGTTCAAACGCCGTTTATAGTAATCTCTGCATTTATTTTGTTGTTAGCACTCGTTTTTATGTTTACCAAATTACCAACATTGATAGAAGAAAGCCCAAAAGGAGGTTATTTTAAATTACTAAAAAATAAAATCATGTTGATGGGGGCATTGGGAATCTTTGTCTACGTAGGATCCGAGGTTGCTATTGGTAGCTTTTTAGTAAATTATTTTTACGATACAGGCTTAGCACCTATTGTTGCAGAAAACGAAACCATGATGAATATTGCTAACACCATTGCCAACACATTTAATCAATCATTTTCTGGAAAAGATCCAAAATCGTTGTTAGGGATTTTTGTCATCTTTTATTGGGGTGGTGCCATGATTGGTCGTTTTGTAGGCGCGTATTTAACTAAAATTATGCCTGCAGGAAAAGTGTTGAGTATTTTTGCGCTATTGGCAATTAGCATGATTGTAATTTCTATAAACACTTCAGGGTTAGTGTCTATGTGGTCTATTTTAGCGGTTGGCTTGTTCAACTCTATTATGTTTCCAACTATTTTCACCTTAAGCTTAGAGGGTTTGGGCGATTTAAAAGCGCAAGCTTCTGGTTTGTTGTGTATGGCAATTGTGGGTGGAGCGATTATTCCGTTTTTCTTTGGAAATTTAATTGATGGTTTTGGCTTTAAAACAGCCTTTATTTTAACGATTGTGTGTTATGGCTATATTCTGTTTTATGGGCGATTTAAAACGAATAAAACTGTTTAATTTTAAAGAATTTCAAGTTTTTAATTTATAGCAGTTCATTTTTCCATTGCTGAAACCTTTCGTCTGGGCTCAAGGTGACACTAATTTGTCATTTCGACAGAACGATGTAAGAGTGACGAGAAATCTCATGCGATAGAACTACAATTTATGAGATATCTCGACTCCGCCTGCCTGCCGCATGCAAGGCTCGATATGACATTCGTTTATGAGATTCCTTCTTCATTCTTCATCGGAATGACAGTGCTTTTTTAGATTCCTGCTTTCGCAGGAATGACAATATGTTTTAAGGTCTCATTTTGCGACTTCAAGTTCTTTTTATAAAGACCTTTCGACTGCGCTCAAGGTGACATCTATATAAAAGACAAAACTCTGATCATGTTAATAATATTCGTTGTTGTCATTTCGACAGAGCGAAGCATGAGTGACGAGAAATCTCATGAGATAGAAGTACAATTTATGAGATATCTCGACTCCGCCTGCATGCCTCCGGCAAGGCTCGATATGACATTCGTTTATGAGATTCCTTCTTCATTCATCATCGGAATGACAGTGCTTTTTTAGATTCCTGCTTTCGCAGGAATGACAATATGTTTTAAGGTCTCATTTTGCGACTTCAAGTTCTTTTTATAAAGACCTTTCGACTGCGCTCAAGGTGACATCTATATAAAAGACAAAACTCTGATCATGTTAATAATATTCGTTGTTGTCATTTCGACAGAACGATGTAAGAGTAACGAGAAATCTCAAGAAAAGAACTACAATTGGTGAGATTCCTCCACTTTGGTCGGAATGACAGTTCATTTGAGCTTCCTTCGTTTTAGTCGGAATGACATTTTTATAAAAATAAAAACCCCGAAGTATTCACTTCGGGGTTTTCTATTTTAGATTCCTGCTTTCACAAGAATGACATTTAAAATGTCTATTTTCTTTTCTTTTGCTGTGCTTGTTGTTCTTGCGCTTGTTTCATCGCATTGTCTAAACGTTGTCTAAACTTTCCTTTTTTCTTCTCAGGACGTTTTTTGTTTTCTTCAATTTTTGCATGAATCTTGTCTTCATCAATTACATAGTTTTTAATTACTAACATAATTACAATCGTAAGTAGGTTAGAAACAAAGTAATATAAACTTAAACTACTTGCATAATTGTTAAAGAAAAACAACATCATAATAGGAGAGAAGTATATCATCATCTTCATCATCTTTTGCATGTCTGGCATTCCTTCTTGTGCAGGTGCTTGCATGTTTGCTTGTTGACTTTGATTCATTTTCATATAAAAGAAAATAGCAACAGACGCTAAAATTGGAAATAAACTTACGTGATCTCCGTAAAACGGAATGCTAAAAGGCAATTGAAAAACAGCATCATACGATGATAAATCGTCTGCCCATAAAAAACCTTTCTGTCTTAACTCTATGTTCGATGGAAAGAACCTAAATAACGCAAAGAAAATAGGCATTTGTAACAATGCAGGTATACAACCAGACATCATACTCACTCCAGCTTTTCGCTGAACTGCCATGGTTTCTTGTTGGCGTTTCATTGCATTTTCTTTTCCAGGATATTTCTCGCTAATAGCAGTTAACTCTGGGCGAATTACTTTCATTTTCGCACTTGAAACATACGATTTGTAAACCAACGGAGACATGATAATTCTAACAACAATGGTCATTAAAATAATAATCAATCCGTAGTTAGACATTAAACCACTTAACCATCCAAATATTGGAATGAAAATGGCTCTGTTAATGGCTCCAAAAATACCCCAACCTAAATCAACAATTTCTCCAAGGTTTTTTCCTTTGTAGGCTATTAATGTTTTATAATCTGCCGGACCATAATACCAGTTCATATTGTAATTTAACTCACCATTATTTAACGCTAACGGAGTGTTTAGTTCGTATTTTTTTGTAAAAACTGTATCAATTTTATCATCATTAACTAAGTTCGTAGATATTAAAGATGCTTTATTAAATGACTTGTCAGTTAATAAAATTGATGTAAAAAAGTGTTGTTTAAAACCAACCCATTGTACATTGTCTACGATTTCGTTATCACTAGCCCCAGCAGACAAATAATCAGCTTCATCTGTATAGAATTTCAACTCAGAATACATATTTTCTGTAGAAATACTTTTCTCGTTACGGTATGTTTTTAAATTCCAATCTAAATTAATGGTGTTAGAAGCATTGATAACGTTTCCTAGTCCTTGAGAACGCACAGCAAAATCTACCATATAATCGTTTGGTTTCATTTCATAACGATATTCTAAATATTGAGTTTCAGAAACTTTCAATCTCATAGAAAGCACTTGATTCTCCCCATTTTTAGAAAGCGAAGGAATAAATAACAAGTCTTGTGTATTTAAAATACGATTGTCTGTGGTTCCAAAATTGATATTGAAAGAAGCGTTCTTGTCTTTAATTAAATACAATGGTAAAGAATCGTATCTTTTATAGGTCTTAACCAGAGCTTCAATAATTTGACCTCCTTTGTTATCGATTGTTAATTTTAGTTTTTTATTTTCTAAAACCGTTGTTCCTTCTTTTGCTACTTGTGCTCCGTAAGAAAATGCGCCCAATTTGTTTTGCAATGCAGCATTTTTTAAAGAGTCATTTGTTACAACAGGAGTTGCAGTATTTGTGAGAGTAGGAGTTGTGGTGGTTTTGGTAGAATCTACAATTGTTTCTGTAGTGTTTTCGGTAGGTAGCGCTTCATCTTGGTTTGTGTACATAAACCAAAGCATAATGGCTCCTAATAATAGTAATCCGATAAACGAATTTGTGTCAAATTTTTTTTGTTCCATTGATTGTTCTTAAGTGTCAACTTGTCATTCAGTCTTCAAATTTGAAGATAAGCGCGACAAATGTAGCAAAACTGTACTGTTTTTAGTTGATTTTATTACGTTTATTTTTGATAATTCTTATAGTTCAAATGCTATTCCAAATTAAAGCTGAATGGCTTTCAGATTAATTAGACACCTCTTTTTGCTATTTGTTACAGTATTATTTTTTTGAATGTTTTAACGTAGCTTTTACAAAGCTCACAAATAAAGGATGTGGATTTAACACGGTACTTTTGTATTCTGGATGATATTGTACACCAACAAACCAAGGGTGGTTTGGTAATTCAATAATTTCTACCAATCCAGTTTTTGGATTGATTCCAGTTGCCTTCATTCCAGCAGCTTCTATTTGTTTTAAATAGTCGTTATTAAATTCATAACGATGTCTGTGACGTTCGCTAATCAATTCTGATTTGTATGCGTCAAAAACTTTTGAATCTTTTTTGATTTCACAATCCCATGCTCCCAAACGCATTGTGCCTCCTTTTTCTGTTACATTTTCTTGACTTTCCATCAAGTTGATTACAGGGTGTTTGGTGCTTTTGCTCATTTCTGTAGAGTTTGCATTTTCTAAATGAAGAACATTTCTAGCAAATTCTATAACCGCCATTTGCATTCCTAAACAAATTCCGAAAAAAGGAATGTTGTTTTCTCTAGCATATTTTACGGCTTTAATTTTTCCTTCAATTCCTCGATCACCAAAACCAGGTGCCACTAAAATTCCGTTTAAGCCTTTTAGTTTTTTCTCAACATTTTTTGGAGTTAAGTTTTCAGAATGAATCCAACGAACATTTACTTTAGTTTCGTTTGTAGAACCTGCGTGTATAAATGCTTCAGTGATCGATTTATAAGAATCATGCAATTCTACATATTTACCAATCAAACCTATTTCAACTTCAGAAGTTGGGTTTTTGTGTTTTTGCACAAAATTATTCCATTCAATTAAATGAGGTTTATTGTCAATGGGTAATTTAAGTTTGTTTAAAACGACTTTATCTAAACCTTCTTCAAACATTAAATTAGGAACATCATAAATGGTTTCTGCATCTATAGATTGGATAACATCTTCTTGCTTCACATTGCAAAACAAGGCTAGTTTTCGTTTGATGTCATCTGAAATTTCGTGTTCTGTTCTACAAACTAATATATCTGGGCTTACGCCACTTTGCATCAACATTTTTACGGAATGCTGTGTAGGTTTTGTTTTTAATTCTCCTGCTGCTGCTAAATAAGGAACTAAAGTTAAATGAATAACAATTGCGTTTTCTTCGCCTTTTTCCCATAACAACTGACGCACGGATTCTACATAGGGTAATGACTCTATATCACCAACGGTTCCACCAATTTCTGTAATTACAATATCAAAATCACCTGTTTCACCTAAGATCTGAACTCTGTGTTTAATTTCATCCGTAATATGCGGAATTACTTGAACTGTTTTACCTAAAAACTCCCCTTTTCGTTCTTTATTTATAACCGATTGATAAATTCTACCCGTTGTAACATTGTTTGCTTGTGAGGTAGGAATGTTTAAAAAACGCTCGTAATGCCCTAAATCTAAATCGGTTTCTGCGCCATCATCAGTAACATAACATTCACCATGTTCATACGGATTTAAGGTTCCGGGGTCTATATTAATGTAAGGGTCTAATTTTTGAATAGTTACAGAATAACCTCTTTCTTGTAAGAGTTTCGCTAAAGATGCAGCAATAATTCCTTTTCCTAGTGATGATGTTACGCCTCCAGTTACAAAAACGTATTTGGTATTTTTCATGGTGATTAGGTTTGGACAAAAGTACTAACTCTGGAAGTTTTGACAAATAAAAAAGCAAAAAATCTGCAATAATTTTTTTAGTTTTGGCGCAAAAAAATAATTTATTTTTTTTTAAAATAGTATTTGTCAAAAACAAAACTAGTTGTATATTTGCCCACGCTTTTAGCAGACGGAATTTCACAAGAAGCAAAACATATTAAAGACGACTTTAAAAAATATAAGTAATGCCAAAAAGAACGTACCAACCATCAAATAGAAAGAGAAGAAACAAACACGGTTTCAGAGATAGAATGGCTTCTGCTAACGGTCGTAAAGTTTTAGCTAGAAGAAGAGCAAAAGGAAGAAAGAAATTATCTGTTTCATCTGAAACAAGACATAAGAAATAATGATTAACAATTGTTAATAATTAAGGTGTTACTATTTTTAGTAACACCTTTTTTTATACCCAATCAATTATTATTTTTACAAAATTCAACACAATCTAATAAAATGCCCAAAACAAAAGACTTAAAATCCATTTTAATTATCGGTTCTGGACCCATCGTTATTGGTCAAGCCTGTGAATTTGATTATTCAGGCTCACAATCATTAAGATCTTTAGCGAGAAGATGGAATTGAAACTATTTTAATTAATTCAAATCCAGCAACAATTATGACAGATCCTTCCATGGCTGATCATATTTACTTGTTGCCTTTAACTACCAAATCCATCATTCAAATCTTAAAAGAGCATCCGCAAATTGATGCTGTTTTACCAACAATGGGTGGACAAACTGCTTTGAATTTATGTATTGAAGCAGATGATAAAGGAATTTGGGAAGACTTTGGCGTAAAATTAATTGGAGTTGATATAGATGCCATTAACGTTACTGAAGATAGAGAACAGTTTAGAGAGTTGATGTTGAAAATTGGAGTGACCAATGGCGCCTCAAGCTACAGCAACATCATTCTTAAAAGGGAAAGAAATTGCACAAGAATTTGGTTTTCCTTTAGTAATTAGATCTTCATATACTTTAGGTGGAGCAGGAGCTTCAATAGTATATGACCCAAAAGATTTTGATGAATTATTAAGTAGAGGTTTAGAAGCATCGCCAATTCATGAAGTGATGATTGACAAAGCGATGATGGGATGGAAAGAATATGAATTGGAACTATTGCGTGATAGAAATGATAACGTGGTAATTATCTGTTCTATCGAAAATATGGACCCAATGGGGATTCATACTGGAGATTCAATTACCGTTGCTCCAGCAATGACACTTTCTGATAAAACCTATCAAAAAATGCGAGATATGGCAATACATATGATGCGTTCTATTGGAGATTTTGAAGGAGGATGTAATGTGCAATTTGCGGTTTCTCCAGATGAAAAAGAAGATATTATTGCTATAGAAATAAACCCACGTGTTTCTCGTTCATCTGCATTGGCAAGTAAAGCAACAGGGTATCCAATTGCAAAAATTGCAACCAAATTAGCAATCGGATATACATTAGATGAATTAGACAATCAAATTACAAAATCTACTTCTGCATTATTTGAGCCGACGTTAGATTATGTAATTGTAAAAATACCACGTTGGAATTTTGATAAATTTGAAGGTTCTGATAGAACTTTAGGTTTGCAAATGAAAGCAGTTGGAGAAGTAATGGGAATTGGACGCTCGTTCCAAGAAGCATTGCACAAAGCAACGCAATCTTTAGAAATTAAACGCAATGGCTTAGGGGCAGACGGAAAAGGCTATACAAATTACAATCAAATTATCGATAAATTAACCAATGCAAGTTGGGACCGTGTTTTTGCAATCTATGATGCCATTGCAATGGGAATTCCATTAAGTCAGATTTATGATATCACAAAAATTGACATGTGGTATCTTAAAGCAATATGAAGAGTTGTTTTTACTTAGAAAAGAAATTTCAACATTTACAATTGATACCATTCAACGAGATTTATTACTTGAGGCAAAACAAAAAGGATATGGAGATAGACAAATTGCTCATATGTTAAGCTGTTTAGAAAGTCAAGTATATAATAAAAGAGAAGAGTTAAACATCAATAGAGTTTTAAACTAGTAGATACCTGTGCTGCAGAATTTACAGCGAAAACACCCTATTACTATTCTACTTTTGAGAATGATATAGATACTGCAGACGGAAACATTATGCAGATAATGAAAGTGTTGTTTCTGATAAGAAAAAAATTATAGTTCTTAGGTTCTGGACCAAATAGAATTGGACAAGGAATTGAGTTTGATTATTGTTGTGTGCATGGAGTTTTAGCTGCTGCAGAATGTGGTTATGAAACCATTATGATTAACTGTAATCCAGAAACGGTTTCTACCGATTTTGATACTGCAGATAAATTATATTTTGAACCTGTTTTTTGGGAACATATCTATGACATCATCAAACATGAAAAACCAGAAGGTGTTATTGTTCAATTAGGTGGGCAAACCGCATTAAAATTAGCAGAAAAACTAACGAAATACGGAATCAAAATTATCGGTACTTCTTTTGAAGCGTTAGATTTAGCAGAAGATAGAGGGAGTTTTTCAGAATTATTAAAAAGAAATAACATTCCGTATCCAGAATTTGGAATTGCAGAATCTGCTGATGAAGCCTTGGCTTTAGCAAGTCAATTAGACTTTCCAATTTTGGTAAGACCATCTTATGTATTAGGTGGACAAGGAATGAAAATTGTTATCAATAAAGAAGAACTGGTAGAACATGTTGTTGATTTGCTGAAAGGAATGCCTGGAAACAAATTGTTGTTAGATCATTATTTAGATGGCGCGATTGAAGCAGAAGCAGATGCTATTTGTGATGCGGATGGTAATGTCTATATCATCGGAATTATGGAGCACATTGAGCCCTGTGGAGTGCATTCTGGTGACTCCAATGCCACCTTGCCTGTATTTAACTTAGGAGATTTGGTATTGCAACAAATTAAAGACCACACTCATACAATTGCTAGAGAATTGAAAACGGTAGGTTTAATCAATGTTCAGTTTGCGATTAAAGATGATGTTGTGTATATCATTGAAGCAAATCCAAGGGCATCTAGAACAGTTCCGTTTATAGCAAAAGCATACAAAGAACCGTATGTAAATTATGCAACAAAAGTAATGCTAGGAGAGAAAAAAGTAACAGACTTTAAATTCAATCCGCAATTAGAAGGATATGCCATTAAGCAACCTGTTTTTTCTTTTAATAAGTTTCCGAATGTAAACAAGAACTTAGGTCCAGAAATGAAATCAACCGGAGAAAGCATTTTGTTTATAGATAGTTTAAAAGATGATGAGTTTTACGATTTATACGCAAGACGTAAAATGTATTTGAGTAAATAAAACGAATTTTAAATGTAAATAGCCGAAGCATTTTTGCTGAATTAATTTCAGTATTGCTTCGGCTTTTTTGCTTTATATTTGTAAAAAGCTTTTACAAAAAATGAATTATATTTTATTTGATAGTGATGTGCGTAATGCATTGCTTCCGTTTACATATACAAGACCCGTTGCTGATATAAGAGTTGGAATTTTAACTATTCGTGAAAAATGGGAAAAATATTTGGGTTTAACAACTACAACCGTTACTGAAGAGTATTTAGAGGAAAAATATCCGATGGTAGAAATGGAGCAGAATATTTTAATCAATGCTTCATACATTCCAACTAAAAATTTGGTAGCAAAAGTAAAAGAGCTTTCGGAAAACGAAGCTATTTTTAACGGAGACACTGTCATTGCTTTTTATACAACAGATACACAAGAAGAAGTAGATTTTTCATCGTACAAGCAAATTGAGTTTGAAGAAGAGTTATTACAAATTAAAAATACCTGGGATATTTTTTCTTTAAACCATAAAGCAATTCAGTTAGATTTTGATTTCTTAACAGAAGATAGAACATCACAAGAAATCCCAAAAGATGTTCATGTAATTAACAAAAAAAACATTTTCATTGAAGAAGGAGCAACCGTTTTATACTCGTCTTTAAATGCTTCTGAAGGACCAATTTACATAGGTAAAGATGCCCAAGTTTTAGAAGGAAGTTTGATTCGTGGACCCTTTGCAATGTGCGAACACTCTGTTGTTAAAATGGGTGCTAAAATATACGGAGCAACTACTCTAGGGCCTTATTGTAAAGTGGCTGGAGAACTTAATAATTCGATGTTGTTTGGATATTCTAATAAAGGGCATGAAGGGTTTTTAGGAAACTCAGTGCTAGGAGAGTGGTGTAATATTGGAGCCGATTCTAACAATTCTAATTTAAAAAATAATTATGCTGAGGTGAAAATATGGAGTTATGAAACCCAACGATTTGCAAAAACTGGTTTGCAGTTTTGTGGCTTAATTATGGGAGACCATTCTAAATGTGGAATTAACACCATGTTCAATACAGGAACCGTTGTGGGTGTCTCTGCTAATATTTTTGGAAGCGGATTTCCAAGAAACTTCATTCCGTCTTTTAGTTGGGGAGGAGCTTCAGGATTTACAACCTATCAATTGCCAAAAGTTTTTGAAGTTGCAGAAGTTGTTTTGCAGCGTAGAGGTTTAGATTTTGAAGAACAAGACAAAAAAATACTCGAAAAAGTATTTGAGTTAACCTCACAATACAGAAAAGATTAAAATTAAAAAAAGCCTCGAAATTTTTCGAGGCTTTTTTTAATGCTATATTATCCGTAATTAATTTCTACTTATGATACTTCCAGATCCAAAAGACTTACTGTCAATTTTATCTGGTTTTCCTTTGTAATAGATAGAACCAGAACCTGCAACTCTTGCTTTGATACTTTTACTAACCGTCGTTTTCACATTTCCAGAACCCGCAACGTTTACACTAGTAGATTCAGATTTTAACTCATAAGCATTGATGTCTCCAGAACCTGCAATAGAACAATTTAATTCGCTAGATTTTCCGCTCAAATCAATGTTTCCAGAACCAGCAATGCTAGTTTTTACTGTGTTTACATCAATATTGAGTTTAATGTCTCCAGAACCCGCTAAAGCCACTTTAAAATCATCTGCTTTTCTAATTCTTTATTTTTTTCTCTTAAGTCTACAGCAGCTTTTTCTAGGGTTAATTGAGCTTTTCTAAGATTTAATATATTCATTACTTGATTTCCTAGGGCTCGCAAAGATTTTAGCTGACTTTGTTTTAATAATTTAGGTTTGTCGTCAATTACACATAAAGTTCCTAATGGAAGACCATTTTCGCTTATTAAAGGAACACCTGCGTAGAATATAACTCGAGGTTCGTCGGTAACCAATGGATTGTCGTGAAAGCGTTCATCTTTTCTGGAATCTTCAATTATAAAAACATTTTCTTCATCATTTATTGCATGAGCACAAAAGGCATAATCTTTTGGTGTTTCTGAAACGGCTAAACCGTGATGTGACTTAAACCATTGTCGTTTGTCATCAATTAAACTTATTAAAGAAATATTAGAGTCACATATTTCTGCTGCAATAGCAGTTAGGTCGTCATAATTAGGTTCGGGTAAAGTATCAAGTATAGAATAAGAATCTAATTCCTTTAATCTTTCTCTTTCTTTCTTTCTTTCTTTCTTTCTTTCTTTCTTTCTTTCTTGTGTATTTTTGGTTTTAACATTAGCTTATTTTTATTATTGCCAATGGTAACAGAGTTACGCAACGTTTTGATGCTAAATCAAGTTCAGTACAAATGTTTTTAAGTCGTAGTTACTAAAGTTTAACATATAGCTAAGCTACAATAAAATCTCTAGAAACAAACTAAATCTACAGCTTAAAAGCATTGGCACAACAATTGTTTTAGTAGTGTAGAAGTAAATATGTATGTTTAGTTAAGATACTGATAATTAGAAAAATAAAATTAAATTTGCAGCTTCTAAGATTTTAAAATAAACGTTTAAATGTCAACTTGACAGATATATATACTATGAGTAACGCTAAAATATTAGGTTTAGACAGTTTGTCGCTTCACAGCATGTTAGATGAAGATTCGGAGTTAATTCCGTTAATGACACCAGAAGATGAAGAGATTATTAATAAAGAAGATATTCCTGCAGTTTTACCTATTTTACCTTTACGGAACACGGTATTATTCCCAGGTGTTGTAATTCCGATTACAGCAGGAAGAGATGCCTCTATTCAATTGATAAAAGATGCCAATGCAGGAGATAAAATTTTAGGTGTTGTTGCACAAAAAAATGCTGACGTAGAAAACCCTACAGAAAAAGACATTCATAAAATAGGAGTCGTTGCACAAATTTTACGGGTATTAAAAATGCCTGACGGAAATACAACAGTAATTATCCAAGGGAAAAAACGTTTTGAAATTGATCAAGTAATTCAGACCGAACCGTATTTAAAAGCTACTACCAAAGAAGCTGTAGAAGATAAAACGGATGAAAATAACAAAGAATTTGACGCTATTATCGATTCTATTAAAGAGCAAGCTTTACAGATTATCAAGGTAAACCCAATGTTGCCTTCGGAAGCGTCTTTTGCCATTAAAAACATTCAAAGTAATTCGTTCTTGGTGAATTTTATTTCATCAAATATGGATCTGTCTGTAAAAGAAAAACAAGAATTGTTAGAACAGCATAACCTAAAAGAACGCGCTTTATTAACCTTAAAAAGGCTGAATAAAGAATTACAACGCTTAGAGTTGAAGAACGATATCCAGTCGAAGACAAGAACGGATATGGATCAACAACAGCGTGAATATTACTTGCATCAGCAGTTAAAAACCATTCAAGAAGAATTGGGTGGAGTTTCTAATGATGAAGAATTGGAAGACATGCGTCTAAAATCGCAATCTAAAAAATGGACGAAAGAAGTTGGAGAAACATTTGACAAGGAATTAGGTCGTTTGCGCAGAATGAATCCACAAATGGCAGAATATGGCGTTCAAAGAAGTTATTTAGAATTGCTATTAGAATTGCCTTGGGGTGAATATTCTGAAGATAAATTCGATTTAAAAAGAGCACAAAAGATTTTAGATAGAGACCATTTTGGATTGGAAAAAGTTAAGGAACGTATCATAGAGCATTTGGCAGTTTTAAAGCTACGAAATGATATGAAATCTCCAATTATCTGTTTGTATGGGCCTCCGGGAGTTGGAAAAACTTCGTTAGGAAAATCAGTTGCAGAATCCTTGGGAAGAAAATATGTAAGAATGTCTTTAGGAGGTTTGCGTGATGAAGCAGAGATACGTGGACATAGAAAAACATACATCGGTGCTATGCCAGGAAGGTTGATTCAGAATTTGAAAAAAGCTGGAACAGCAAACCCTGTTTTTGTGTTGGATGAAATTGATAAACTAAGCAATAGTCATCAAGGAGATCCATCTTCTGCCATGTTAGAAGTGTTAGATCCTGAGCAAAACACTGAGTTTTACGATAATTATTTAGAAGTTGGTTTCGATCTTTCTAAAGTGTTATTTATCGCCACAGCAAATAACTTGGGAGAAATTCCTTGGGCTTTGAGAGACCGAATGGAAATCATCAATGTTTCTGGATATACCATTGAAGAGAAGATAGAAATTGCTAAAAGACATTTATTGCCAAAGCAATTGAAAGAGCATGGTTTAACCAAAGAACATTTAAAGTTAGGGAAAACGCAAATCGAAAAAATTGTTGAAGGGTATACGCGAGAATCTGGTGTAAGAGGTTTAGAGAAACAAATTGCAAAAGTGGTGCGTTTTGCAGCAAAGTCGATTGCTATGGAAGAAGTATATGAAATAGCATTGACCAATGAAGATATAGAAAAAATATTAGGACCTGCAAGATTAGAACGCGATAAATATGAAAGCAATGATGTTGCTGGAGTTGTAACTGGTTTAGCGTGGACAAGTGTTGGTGGAGATATTTTATTTATCGAATCTATTTTATCTAAAGGTAAAGGCGCTTTAACTATTACTGGTAACTTAGGAAAAGTAATGAAAGAGTCTGCAACAATTGCTATGGAATATATCAAAGCAAATGCAGAAGATTTCGGAATCAATCCAGAAGTATTAGAAAAGTACAATGTACACATTCACGTGCCAGAAGGTGCTACTCCAAAAGATGGACCAAGTGCAGGAGTAACCATGTTAACGTCATTGGTTTCTGTATTTACACAACGCAAAGTAAAGAACAAGTTAGCCATGACTGGCGAAATCACCTTACGTGGAAAAGTGTTACCAGTGGGCGGAATCAAAGAAAAAATATTGGCCGCTAAAAGAGCAAATATCAAAGAAATTATTTTGTGTGATGAAAATGAAAAAGACATTTTAGAGATAAAAGAGTCTTATTTAAAAGGACTGACCTTTCATTATGTTTCTGATATGAGTGAAGTGATAGAACTCGCACTCACAAAGCAAAAAGTAAAAAATGCTAAGAAATTAGTGTAATAAAAAAGCCTCCAATTTGGAGGCTTTTTTTATTGAATTAAATAGAATAATTATGATATTAATTCTGATTATTTTTTAAGATTTTAATACATTTACGTTTGATTAAAAAGTTAATTATGAATAGTTATGATGTTGTTATTGTTGGTGCAGGAACTGCAGGCTTGATTTTAGCAAGAGAATTAGGTAAAAGCAACAGAAAAGTATTACTATTAGAAAGAAAAAAAGATCTTTTAGAATTTTCTTTTAATACCTTAGGTAGTTTTATAAACCTCGATGAATTTGGTTTAACTCATAATGTTGTCGCTCAAGATATAAATACCATTTCCTTTCATTCAAAAAGAATGAAAAGAAAAATTAAATCTAAATTATACATCTTAGATAAAAAACAACTTCATATAGAAATATTAGAATCTATTAATAATGAGTTTGTTACTATAAAAACAGATGTAAATATAAAAAATATTGAAACTGACATTGATGGTAATTATACAGCCGTAACAGATCAAAATAAAAATAAATATATCGGTAAAATATTTGTAGATGCCTCGGGTACAAAAGGAGTTATCAGCAAAACAGTGGGACTTACTTCTAAAAATCCAGACTTGGCTACTGGTTTAGAATACAATGTAAAATATTTAGGAGACCCAGGTGAAATGCATCTTTTGGTTGGTAAAGTATATGAAGGTGGTTATGGTTGGATTTTTCCCCTAAAAAATGAAAGAGCCATTATTGGTTTTGGCACTTTTGATAAAAACATTGTGAAAGATTTAAAAAACAGATTGCATGAAATTTTAGAAACTCCTTTAATAAAAAAATTAGTTGTAAAAGATAATGATAAAGTAGAAGGAGCTAGTATTCCTATAACTCCTGTTTTATCAAAGTTTATCATAAACAATTTAGTTTGTGTTGGTGATAGTGTTTCTCAAGTAAATCCTATTGTTGGAGAAGGGTATAAATTTATTTTTGAAGCCGCGCTCATGGCAGCTAAAGCAATAGATAAAGCTTTGCAAAACGATAGTCTTCAATTTCTTTCTGAATATGAAATGAATTGGAAAAAACGTTTTTTATTAAATTATCAAAGGTCAAAAAGAACGCAAGGTCGTTTTATGAAATATTCAAAAGCTGATTTTTTAATGGACTACATTTTATTTATTTCTAAGTTTATTCCTGATAAAAGATGTATAAAATCACTTTCAGGGGAGTATGGGTTAGAAAATAAATAAGTCTTTATGTAAACAAAGAGGTTTTTTACGCATTTTCCAGAAACTACATTAACTACATTTAATCTAACTTCAATTAGATAATCATTTTTTAATGGTCTTTTTCTTGTCTAGGTCCCATTCATTTTAAAACTTCCTAATATCAATGATATCTCCATTTTCTAACCCATTAGAACTATCTAGTTGATAAATTTTATCTGCAACAAATTTAGGAGTATATAATTCGTTATTATTTTTTAAATCTTTAAAACGTTGTACGTTTTTAAACTCCCTCTCAGAAGTTTCTCTAATTGCGGTTTGCATATTGGTGTCAACAACACCTGGGTATATTGCTACACATTTCACGCCGTTTTCAATTTCACTTTGCTCGGTTGCAATGGCTTTGGTTGTCATGTCTAAAGCAGCTTTTGATGTACAATAAATTGACCAACCCGAATATGGGTTTGTTGCTGCACCAGAAGAAATATTAATGATTTGTTTTTTACAATGTAATTCTTTGGTCAGTTTTATAAACTCATTAGCCAAGACTAATGGAGTAGTCGTATTCAATTGAATTGTCTGCTGAATTTTTTCGGATTCTAAATTCCCAACTGTATTCATTTCACCTAAGCTACCAGCATTATTGATTAAAGTAATCGAAGATATTACTTGTGAATTTAGATTTAAAAAGACAGAATTGATTGCCTTGATAGCTTCAGTTGAATTAGATAAATCTGCAATTAGTTGATGATAAGAAACGTTTTTTGTTTTACTTCTTGAAATCGAAAAAACCGTATACTTTTCTGAAGAGTATTTTTGAGCAATTGCTTTGCCGATGCCGTTAGAGCCACCGGTAATGATAAGTATATTCATAGAAGTAAATATATGAAATGTTATGTCACTAGGAAGCAAAGCTAAAAATTAAAGCAGATTTCTCAATCGTTTTTTAAACTCTTTTCGAAATGACAGAAAAGGATTGTCATTCCGCACTTGATGCGGAATCCATTTTTAACTAGATTCCCGACTTCTCGGGAATGACAGAAAGTTTATAATCAGAAATCGTCATTACGAGGAGGTATGACGAAGTAATCTTATGAGGTTATACTTAAGATTTATGAGATTGCTTCGTTCCTCGCAATGACAATTATTTATAGTGCTTTTTAGATTTTCCCCAATTAGATTATTTGAAGAATTCTTTCGAATTCTCCCAATGTTTAATTATTTGAAAAAATTTTTAGATTTTTTCCAATTAGATTATTTGAAGAATTCTTTTGAATTCTCCCAATGTACATCCATTTCAGCCAAAGACATATCAGAAAGTTCTTTGCCTTCTTTTTTTGCGGCTGCTTCTAAAAACTGAAATCGTTTTATGAATTTTTTATTTGTTTTTTCTAAGGCATTTTCTGGATTTACACCAATAAAACGCGCGTAATTAATCATAGAAAACAAGACATCACCAAATTCAGATTCGATGTTGTTTTTATTCCCTTTTTTAATTTCTTCATTGAGTTCAGACAATTCTTCTTGAACCTTTTCCCAAACTTGTTGAGGTTCTTCCCAATCAAAACCAACACCCGCAACTTTATCTTGAATGCGGTTTGCTTTTACTACCGCAGGTAAGCTTTTAGGAACACCTTCTAACACAGAAGTTTTACCTTCTTTAAGTTTTAGTTTCTCCCAATTTTGTTTGACATCATCTTCGTTTTTTACAACAACATCACCATAAATATGTGGGTGTCTATCTACCAATTTATCAGAAATTGCATTGGCAACATCGGCAATGTCAAAAGCCTTTTTCTCACTTCCTATTTTTGCATAAAAAATGATGTGTAACAACACATCGCCCAACTCTTTTTTTATTTCTTGTAAATCGTTGTCTAAAATAGCATCAGCCAATTCGTAGGTTTCTTCAATCGTTAAATGTCGTAACGATTCTAAGGTTTGTTTTTGATCCCACGGACACTTTTCTCGAAGTTCATCCATGATGTCTAACAACCTATTAAACGCTTCTAATTGCTGAGCTCTAGAATTCATTTATGCTTCTTCAGTTGCTTCTTTAGATAATTCTGCTTTAGAGAAATCAAATTTTGCAGCAATTAACATGTTGTACCATTGTACAATTTTTTTGATGTTTGAGGTGTATACACGTTCTTGATCAAAATTTGGTAAAATTTCAGCAAAAAAGGACGTTAATTTCGCACCACTTTCTTTATGACTAATGGTTTCTTTTCCTTCTTCTTTTTCAAAAATTGATTTGAAAATCGTTAGTAAAGGTACTTCTTCTTCGTAGGTGAAAATAGCAATGTTTTCTAGTAAACTCACGTTTTGAGTAGATAGAATAGGAAAACGTTTTTTGTCTGATAAAGACTCAACAACAATTCCTGTTTTGGTTTGTGAAACAACTTGAAACAAACCTGGTTTACCCGTAACGGCAATAATTTTATTAAACTCCATTGATAATTTTTTAGTGTCTTTTACGACTTATTTCTTTTTTAAATTTGGAAAACGCATTCTATAATCTGCTTTTATTTTCCCTTTTGAGATGTTTTCTAATTTCTTTTTGATCAACCTTTTTTTAAGAGAAGACAATTTATCGGTAAATAAAATTCCTTCTATATGATCATATTCATGCTGAAAAACTCTTGCAGCCAACCCGTTTAAAGTTTGGGTGTGTTTTTCAAAGTTTTCATCTTGATATTCTATGGTGATTTCTTCTTGTCTAAACACATCTTCTCTAATATCTGGAATGCTTAAACAACCTTCGTTAAAAGGCCATTCATCACCCTTTTCTTCTATAATTTTAGGATTGATAAACACATGTTTAAAATCTGCTAAAACCTTTCTTTCTTCTTCCTCTAATTCTTCATCTTCAGCAAAAGGAGAAGTATCAACCATAAATAATCGAATTGCTTTTCCAACTTGAGGAGCAGCCAAACCAACACCATGTGCATTATACATTGTTTCTTTCATATTGGCAATAAGCGTATCTAATTCTGGATATTCTTTGTCAATTTCTTTTCCCATTTTCCTTAAAACAGGATCACCGTATGCTACTATAGGTAATATCATTTATTGTAAAATTTGGTTGCAAAAATACGATTTAGAATTACGAATTACGAATTTTTGAATTACGAATTTTGATGTTTTACTTTATTTTAAGTTTTTAACTCAATTTCTAATGAAAATGTAGAGGAATTTTCTGTCATTACGATGAGTTTACGAAGAAGTAATCTGTTTTTTGTAATGATCAGATTGCTTCACTACGCTTGCAATGACCCTAGTATTATTTGTTATATAAATACGATTGTAAAATAATTGTGGCGCTAATTTCGTCAATTAGCTCTTTATTTTGACGTTGTTTTTTCTTCAACCCACCATCTATCATTGTTTGAAAAGCCATTTTAGATGTAAAGCGTTCATCAACTCTTTTAATTGGAATCGTTGGAAAATGCTTCTTTAATTTTTCTAAAAAAGGTGCTATCAACACTTCGCTTTCACTTTCAGAATTATCCATTTGTTTTGGCAGTCCAACTAAAAACAACGAAACCTTTTCTTTTTGAGTATACTCTTTTAAAAAAGGAATCAATTCTGATGTTGCAACAGTTGTTAGTCCAGAAGCAATAATTTGCAATTCGTCTGTAACGGCAATTCCTGTTCTTACTTTACCAAAATCGATGGCTAAAATTCTACTCATTTAAAAACCTTTTGGCAAAAATAAGGATTTTAAACAGGATAAAAATATCTGTTTAAAAAATGTATCTTCGCTTTGGTTTTTACAGATAGATTTATATTTGCAGAAAGATACTTAATAGAATGGAAAATTTAAGAGAAATAATAGAAAAAGCTTGGGATAATAGAGCACTACTTAAGGAAGAAAAAACAATTTCGGCAATACGAAAGGTAATAGATTTATTAGATGCAGGAACCTTAAGAGTTGCAGAACCAACAACAAATGGATGGCAAGTAAATGAATGGGTCAAAAAAGGTGTTGTGTTGTATTTTCCTATTCAACAAATGGAAACCTTAGAAGCTGGAATTTTTGAATACCATGATAAGATTCCATTAAAAAGGAATTATGCAGAAAAAGGAATTCGTGTTGTTCCAAATGCTGTTGCAAGACATGGAGCATATATTTCTGCAGGAACTATATTGATGCCAAGTTATGTTAATATTGGCGCTTATGTTGATGCAGGAACCATGGTTGATACTTGGGCAACTGTAGGGAGTTGTGCACAAATAGGTAAAAATGTACATTTATCAGGCGGTGTCGGAATAGGTGGCGTTTTAGAGCCATTACAAGCTGCACCAGTAATTATAGAAGACGGAGCTTTTATTGGCTCACGTTGTATTGTTGTAGAAGGAGTTAGAGTTGAAACAGAAGCAGTATTAGGAGCCAATGTGGTATTAACAGCATCTACAAAAATCATTGATGTTACCGGAAATGAACCTAAAGAAATGAAAGGAGTCGTTCCTGCTCGTTCTGTAGTGATTCCTGGAAGTTATACCAAGCAATTTGCAGCAGGAGAATACAATGTTCCTTGTGCCTTGATTATCGGAAAAAGAAAAGAAAGTACAGATAAAAAAACATCATTAAATGATGCCTTGCGCGAATATGATGTAGCCGTTTAGTTTTATGACAAAAATTACAGCAATAATTCCAACTTTTAACGAAGAGTCTAACATCAAAAAAGCATTAGATTCGTTTGACTTTGCTGATGAAATTATTGTTATTGATTCTTTTAGCACCGATAAAACTGTTGAAATTGTAAAAGCATCTAAAGCAATTTTATTGCAAAGAACTTTTGATGATTTTTCGAGCCAAAAGAATTATGCCATTGAAAAAGCTAGTAATGAGTGGATTTTTTTGTTGGACGCAGATGAAACGGTTCAAGAAAACTTAAAAGAAGAAATCCTTCAAATTGCAAACTCTAAAGTTGATTTTGATGCCTTTTATGTTTTTAGAAATTTTTTCTTTAAAAATAAAAAACTACATTTTAGCGGTTGGAGAAGAGATAAAGTTATTCGGTTGTTTCGCAAAGATTCTTGTAGATATGTGGGTAAAGTTCATGAAGAGATATCAACAAAAGGGAAAGTTGGTTTTTTAAGTGCAAAAATCAATCATTATTCTTTCAAAAACTACCATCAATATAAAAATAAACTAAAAAATTACGCCAAATTACAGGCAAAAGAGCTTTTAGAAAAAGGCTTGTTAGTTACTCCATATCACTTATTTTTAAAACCTTTTGTTCGATTTTTCATTCAGTTTTTCATTCAGCTTGGATTTCTTGATGGTTTTAAAGGCTTTGTAATTTCTTGGGTGCACGCATACGGAGTATGGAGAAGGTATGTAGAGGTTCTAAATTTAAAATATACAGCCTCAACAAACATAAAAAACCCAATTGAGAACTTTGATTCTAGTAATGAGAAAAAAGATGTTTCTGTTGTTATTGTAAATTATAAAAGTTGGAAACATTTAAAAAATTGTTTAGATGCATTTACTCATTTTAAGCAAGAAAAATTTTCATTTGAAGTTATTGTAGTAGATAATCAGTCTAAAGATGGAAAATTAGTTGAATTCTCAAAGAAATATTCAAAATTTACGTTTATAGAAAATTCAGGAAACAATGGTTTTGCAAATGGATGTAATCTTGGAGCAATCCATTCTGTTGGAAAAAACATGTTGTTTTTAAATCCAGATACAATTGCCAATGAAAATGCAATTCATAAAATGTTAGAGTGCTTAGATTCTAATGAGAATTTCGGAATTGTATCCTGTAATCAGTTAAATAACAATGGCTCTTTTGAAGATGCTGATAGAATTTTCCCTGGCCCCTTGACTTTATTTGGCATTACAAGAGCTATGTATAGGCTATTTTCTAGAGAAACATTACAAGACAATAAAAAGATTTTTACCGATTGGGTTTCAGGTTCTGTTGTTTGTATGTCTAGAAAATGGTTTGAAAAAGCACAGGGTTGGAATGAAGATTATTGGATGTATTTTGAAGATGTAGATATCTGTAAAAAGGTAAGAGATGCTAAAGGAGAAGTTGTATTGTTAAAAGATGTAAACATTATTCATAATCACGGGGGTGCATCAAGAATAAATATTAAAACTTCAAAAATAACCAAATCTGAAGTTCTCATCTCTAAGCATGTTTATATTAGAAATCATTTCAAAAGTCTCACTCGATTTTTATTAATGTCACTACTTGTATTGATGAGTTTAATTTCTAAAATGCTGTTGGCAATCATCGGAATTTGTTTCTTTTTTGTCCCTAAACTAAAATTAAATCTATATTTGTTTTTAGAATTGATACAATATTACAATCATTCATTAAAAAAAGGGACTTGGCTAAGTAAAAGATCTATGAATTTACCTTTTAATAAAGAATACTAAAAATAAACTATTATGGATATTAAGGATGAAGGTTATTATAAAAATGTAAGACCAGAAATGTTGCGGTACATACCAAATTCTGCAAAAACGATTCTAGAAATTGGCTGTGGTTCTGGTAATTTTTCTGCTCAATTGGTAAAAGAGGGAGTTGAAACTTGGGGTGTAGAACCTTTTGAAAAATCTGCAAAAGAAGCAACTCAAAAATTAACGAAAGTACTTGTTGGAACTTTAGATGATACCTTAAAAGATTTACCAGATAATTATTTTGATGTAATTGTTATGAATGATGTCATAGAGCATTTGTTAGAGCCTTGGGATGATATCGTAAATTTAAAATCTAAATTAAAAAAAGAGGGTGTTTTGGTAACTTCAATTCCGAATGTTAGATATTCTAAAAATCTATTTAAAATGATTTTTAAAAGAGATTGGAAATATACAGACGATTTGATATTAGATAGAACGCATTATCGTTTTTTTTACAAAGAAAAGTATTCAAAGAATGTATAAAGATTGTGGGTATAACATTCAAAGTATTAAAGGAATAAATGTTACGAAATCATTTTTGTATTTTCCATTTGCTGTCTTGTTTAACATTGTGTTATTAGGCTCTCAGATTGATATGTTTTTTATGCAACACGCAACTGTAGCAAAGAAAAACGAATAAAGTAAACGATTTTGAACTCAGAAGAAATTCAACGTTTTGCAAAAGCTTTAAAAGAAGGAAAAACACTTTTATATCCTACAGATACTGTTTGGGGAATTGGTTGTGACGCTACAAATTCAGAAGCTGTTTCTCAAGTTTACTCAATCAAACAACGCGAAGAAAGCAAAAGTTTAATCATTTTAGTAGACTCTTTTGAAATGCTTGCTAAGTATGTAAAATTCATTCCAGAAAAAGCAAAAGAAGAATTAAAATTAGCTACAAGACCCACAACGATTATTTATCAAAACCCCATAAACTTGGCAAATAACTGTGTTGCTTCAGACAATACAATTGCCATCAGAATTGTACAAAATGATTTTTGCAACTCATTAATTAAAGCTTTCGGTAAACCAATAGTTTCTACATCTGCAAATAGTAGTGGTGATCCCACGCCAAAATCATTTTCAGAAATAAGCACCACAATTTTGGATAGCGTTGATTATATAGTAAATTTGCAGCAAGAAATAATAGCAACTGCTTCCTCAAGAATTCTTAAAATTAGTGATGACAAAGTAGAAGTTATTAGAGAATAATTCTATGCAACAACAAATTTATAAAGACGCAATTTCTGCATCTATTTTTAAGTATATTTCAAAAGCTTCACAAGATTTAGGAATAAAAAGCTATGTAATTGGCGGATTTGTTCGCGATTATTTATTGCAAAGAGGAAATGCAAAAGACGTAGATGTTGTTGCTGTTGGTAGCGGAATAGAATTGGCAGAAAAAGTTGCTAAATTATTACCGACCCAACCAAAAGTTCAAGTTTTTAAAACTTACGGAACAGCAATGTTGCGCTATAAAGACATAGAAATCGAGTTTGTTGGAGCCCGAAAAGAATCGTATTCAGAACAAAGTAGAAATCCAGAAGTAGAAGAAGGTACGTTGCAAGACGATCAGAATAGAAGAGACTTTACCATTAATGCATTGGCGTTAAGTTTGAATACAGAAGATTTTGGATTGTTGTTAGATCCATTTCATGGAGTGGCGGACTTAACTTCTAAAACAATAAGAACTCCGTTAGACCCAAACATTACGTATTCTGATGACCCTTTGCGTATGATGCGAGCTATTCGCTTTGCAAGTCAATTGAATTTTACTATTGAACCTAGATCTTTAGAGGCTATTTCTAAAAATTCAGATCGATTGAAAATCATTACCAAAGAACGTATTATTGATGAATTGAATAAAATGATGCTTTCTGAAAAACCCTCGGTTGGTTTTTTATTATTAGAATCTACTCAACTATTGCCTTTAATTTTACCTGAATTAATAGCTTTAAAAGGAGTAGAAGAGGTAGAAGGGCAAAAACACAAAGACAATTTTTATCATACACTAGAAGTGGTTGATAACATTTCTCAAAACACAAATGATGTTTGGTTGCGTTGGGCTGCTTTGTTACACGATATTGGAAAAGCACCAACAAAAAAATTTCATAAAAAAATTGGTTGGACATTTCATGCACATGAATTTGTGGGTTCTAAAATGGTGTTTAAATTGTTTAAACGTTTAAAAATGCCGTTGAATAACAAAATGAAGTTTGTTCAAAAGATGGTATTGCTTAGTTCACGTCCAATTGTGCTAGCAAGTGAAGTTACAGATTCTGCAGTTCGACGGTTAATTTTTGATGCTGGAGACGATATAGAATCGTTAATGACCTTATGCGAAGCAGATATTACAACCAAAAACCCAAACAAGTTTAAAAAGTATCATAAAAACTTTGAGTTAGTTCGTCAAAAAATAAAAGAAGTAGAAGAACGAGATCATGTACGTAATTTTCAGCCACCAATTTCTGGTGAATTGATCATGGAAACTTTTAATTTAGTGCCTTGTAGACAAATTGGTCAGTTAAAAGAAGCTATTAAAGAAGCTATTTTAGAAGGTGAAATTCCAAATGAATATGAAGCTTCCTATCAATTTATGTTAGAAAAAGGAAAAGCTTTGGGTTTAAAAAAAGACTAAATTTGATTTGTTGACTTAAAGTAAGTCTCTAACACTTTCAAAGAAATAATTTTCTCCAATTTTTCATCTAGAAAACGAGCAACCCAATTTTGTGCATTTTTGATAATAATTAATGCTTCATCTTCATGAGTTGCATAATAGTCCATCTTCTCTAACATATCAGAATAATCATCTTTTAAATGAACATAATGTACGTTGGGAATTAATTTCCCTTCCATAAACCAAGTTTCAAATTTTGGTGTTGGCATAAAGCATAATGAATTAGAAGAAAATATCCATTTTAAATTCGTAGCAACATCATGTCCTTCAATAGATAGGATAAATTTGTATTGTAACTGTTTTTCTATAGAAATAAAAGGTTTAGCCCAATCCGGGTTTTCATTGTGTAAAGGGATGTTTCCTATATTACATTGAGGATGGTTGTGAAATTTTCCAACCAAACTTCTTCTGTTTTCTTTGTGAATATAACCACGCCAAACAGCTTCATTTTTCTTTTCAGTAAAAGGAATTGTATCATTCACAAAATAAAAATGCCGTAAAGCATCTAACTTCATGAGTACAGAGTTTCCAGTATGGTCAATGGGCCTGCTTTTTACAATGGTTAAAGAATTTTGATTTTCTTGAATATCGCCAAACTTGAATTTTATTTTTAAATGATTTTTAAAGTACCGTGTATATTGCACCAAATCGTAATAATACATGGTCCCTTTTTTTGGACGTTTAAAATCTTTTATAGCAATTGCATTATCAGCTAATTTTCCTTTATTGTTAGTTATGTAGTAAGAAAGTCGTTCTTGAATTTCAGCTTCGGGGTATTTGCTAGCTTCTTGTAACCAGTAATTGAGTTTTCTTTGGAAAAAGTAGTTGGGAATTAATGATTTAAATATATTATTGATATAAAAAGCAAAGTTTTTCATCAATCTAAATTTTGCATTGTTACCAATTTAAAATATTCTCCTTTTAATTTTAATAAATCGTCGTGTTTCCCTTGTTCTATAATGGTTCCTTTTCTAAGAACAACAATAGTATCCGCTTTTTGAATGGTAGATAAACGATGCGCAATCACTAAAGAGGTTCTGTTTTGCATCATTTTTTCTAAAGCCAATTGTACCAATTGTTCAGACTCTGTGTCTAGTGCAGAAGTAGCTTCGTCTAACACCATTATAGGTGGGTTCTTTAGTACAGCTCTTGCAATACTTAAACGTTGTTTTTGCCCACCCGAAAGCATGTTTCCACTATCTCCAATATTTGAGTTGTATTGCTTAGGTAATTCTTTCACAAACTCATGAGCATTCGCAATTTTTGCCGCTTCAATGATAGCTTCTTCAGTTTTGTTTTCGGTTCCTAATGCAATATTATTTGCAACAGAATCATTAAATAAAATAGAGTCTTGTGTTACAATTCCCATTAATTTTCGCAACGAATCTTTTGTAATGTCTTTAATGTTTACTCCGTCTATATATATTGCTCCTTTATTTACATCATAAAAACGTGTAATTAAATTTGCTAGTGTAGATTTTCCACTTCCAGATTGCCCAACTAGAGCAACAGTTTTCCCTTTCGGAATGGTAAGAGAAAAATCTTTTAAAACATACTCGTCTTGATATTTAAATGAAATGTTATCAAAAACAATTTCAGAATCAAAACTAGTTTTTGTGATGGCTTTTTCTTTATCAACAATTGTATTTTCTGTTTCTAAAACCTCTAACACTCTTCTTGCTGATGCATCCCCTTTCCGGATTCCATAAATAGCATTTGAAATTGATTTAGCGGGAGTTAAAATATTGTATGCCAGTGCCATAAATCCTATAAAGGCTCCACCTGTCATTTCACTATTTTGCCCTAAAACCATATTCCCTCCGTACCAAAGAATTACAACAATAACAGTAATTCCCATAAACTCACTTGTTGGAGAAGCCAAATTCTTTTTATTCATCAAACTATTCATAGTTGTGAATAGCTTGTTGGTAGATTTTTGAAATTTGTTGGTGAATTCTTTTTCAGCTGTAAAACCTTTGATCACTCTTAAACCAGTTAAAGATTCTTCAATTAACGATAAGAAGAAACCATTTTCTTTTTGAACAACATCAGAATCTGCTCTCAATTTTTTTCCAATAAATGCAATTAATAATCCAACTAACGGTAAGAAAATAAAGATGAAAAGTGTCAGCTTAGCACTAATCACAATCATAGCTGTCAAGGTAAAAATGATGGTTAACGGATCTCTAATAATTAATTCTAACACCATTAAAAATGACCATTCTACCTCTTGTACATCAGAAGTCATACGAGCAATCACATCTCCTTTTCTTTTTTCTGTAAAATAGGAAATAGGTAAGGTTACCAGTTTGTCATACAGAGCATTTCTAATATCTTTAATCACTCCATTTCTTAAGAAAGTAATAAAAAATAAGGCTGCATAGTTTGCAATATTCTTTAAAAAGAACAATAGAATCATCGCTGCACAGATATAACCCAAAGCAGCAATTTCACCGTTCTGATTTATTTGAGAAGTTAGAAAATAATTTAACGATTGTTCTAAATATTCTTTGATATCTCCAATACCAGTATAGGTAGGTTTAATATTTACAGGAACTGTCTTTTTAAACAGTACATCAAGCATTGGTATAAAAGCAATAAAACTCAGTGTGCTAAATAATGCATAAAAAATATTACTAATACCATTCAATATCGCATACTTTTTATATGGATAGGCAAATCGTAATATTTTTTTAAAATAATTCATTATAGATTTAGCTCTTTTATGATACGTTGAATCTTAACATCCAATTCATTTTCTGTTTTTACAGCATTTTCAACAGTATCTAATTTAGATTTTACGCTAAAATAGAACTTTATTTTTGGTTCAGTCCCACTTGGTCTTGCAGCTACTTTTGTTCCGTCTTCTGTGTGATAAATCAACACATTAGATTTTGGAATATCCATAACAGTTTCTTCACCAGTGATTAAGTTCTTTTTAATAGAAGATTGATAATCACATAAAAACTTAACTTTAGATCCGTCAATTTCTGTGAATGGGTTTTTACGTAAATCAATCATCATTTGTTTGATTTGATTAGCACCGTCCATCCCTTTTTTTACAATAGAAATTAAGTGCTCTTTGTAAAAATGATTTTTGATGTATAACGTTAGTAAATCTTTATAAAATGAACTTCCGTTTTCTTTTGCATTTGCTGCTATTTCACAAGCTAATAGTGTAGAAGTAACCGCATCTTTATCTCTCACAAAATCGCCTACCATATATCCAAAACTTTCTTCTCCACCACCAATAAAATCTTGATTAGGAAAATCGTTAATCATTTTGGCAATCCACTTAAAACCAGTTAGACCAACTTTCGTTTCAATTCCGTATGAGTCTGCAATTTCATTGACTAAATTGCTAGATACAATGGTAGAACCAATAAATTGATTTCCGTTTAACAACCCTTTTTCTTGCCATTGTTTCATTAAAAAATCGGTCATCAAACTCATGGTTTGGTTTCCGTTTAACAACTTCATATTTCCTTCTAAATCTCTAACAGCAATTCCTAATCTATCTGAATCTGGATCTGTTCCAATTACAATATCCGCATCAATTTTATTGGCTAAATCTGTAGCCATTTTTAAGGCTTCTGGCTCTTCTGGATTTGGTGATTTTACGGTTGGAAAATCCCCATTTGGTTCTGCTTGTTCTTTTACAATATGAACATCTGTAAATCCGGCACGTTTTAAAGCTTCGGGAATTAAGGTGATTGAAGTTCCGTGTAAAGAAGTAAAAACAATTTTTAAATTGGATCTATTTTTTAGATCAAATGCCCCGTTTTGAATAGATGCTTTCCAAAAAGCCTCATCAACTTCTGATCCAACGATGGTAATTAATGCTTCATTTGCATCAAAGTTAATTTCAGAAAAATCTAGGCTGTTTACTTCATTTATAATTCCAGCATCTTGAGGAGGAACAATTTGTCCGCCATCATTCCAGTATACTTTGTAGCCATTATATTCTGGTGGATTATGAGATGCTGTTAACACAATTCCTGCATCACAGTTTAAGTGATTTACAGCAAAAGATAATTCTGGAGTTGGTCGTAAATCTTCGAACAAATACACCTGAATATTGTTCGCAGACAAGTACGTCTGCAACCAATTTTGAAAATTCCTTACTGTTATGTCGGCAGTCAAAAGCAATGGCAACTTTTAAATCTTTCTTTGGAAAAGATTTGTGTAAATAATTACTCAATCCTTGTGTTGCTTTTCCTAAGGTATATTTGTTAATTCGGTTGGTTCCGGCGCCCATAATTCCGCGCATTCCACCCGTTCCGAATTCCATGTTTTTATAAAATCGATCTACTAAATCTTCAGAATTTGAGTCGATTAATTGTTGTATTTCAGTTCTTGTTTCTGAATCAAAGGTGTCAGAAAGCCAACCTTTTGCTTGTTCTAAAATCTCTTTCATGTAAAAAATTTCTGTCCGCAAAGATACGGATTTAGATATTTAAGGTTTCTTTAATTGAGTAATGCTTTTCGTCGCTTTTGTTTTTAATTAGAAGCTCTCCTAGGAAGCCAGCTAAAAATAATTGGGTACCTATAATCATAGCAGTAATAGAAAGGTAAAACCAAGGGTTGTCTGTAATTAAAATTGCTTTTTGTCCTGCAGATAATTTATAAATTTTCATAAAACCAATATAGGCAGCCGCTAAAAAACCAACAGCAAAAACTATGCTACCCCAAAGGCCAAAAAAATGCATGGGTCTTTTACCAAATTTTGATAAAAAAGAAATGGTAATTAAATCTAGAAATCCGTTTATAAATCTACTCATACCAAATTTTGTTACTCCGTATTTTCTTGCTTGATGTTGCACTATTTTTTCGCCAATCTTCGTAAAACCTTCGTTTTTTGCTAACACAGGAATGTATCGATGCATTTCTCCACTAACTTTCACGCTTTTTACAACTTCATTTTTGTAGGCTTTTAAGCCACAATTAAAATCGTGTAATTTTAAGCCCGAAGTTTTCCTTGCAGCTAAATTAAATAGTTTAGAAGGAATGTTTTTAGTAACTACGTTGTCATACCGTTTCTTTTTCCAACCAGAAATTAAATCGTAATTTTCTTTAGTAATTAAATTAAATAACTCAGGAATTTCATCTGGGTTGTCTTGTAAATCAGCATCCATAGTTATTACAACTTTTCCTTCTGCCAATTCAAAACCGGCATCTAAAGCTTGACTCTTTCCATAGTTTTTCTGAAAGCGAATTCCTTTCACTTCAGCGTGTATTTTAGAAAGATTTTCGATTACATTCCAAGAACTATCTGTACTACCGTCATCAATAAAAACAACTTCGTATACATAAGAATTGGACTGCATTACTTTTGCAATCCAACTATGTAATTCTTGTAAAGACTCTTCTTCGTTTAATAAAGGTATAACTACCGATATATCCATATAAATAGTGTATAAAAACGTAAAGGTAAAACATAATGAAACATTTTACCTTTAATTCGTTTAAATTTTTTTGAACTCTAGTACTGTTCTTCTGCCGATTGTTTCATGATTGCCCCTAAAATAGCAGACACCACAAAACCTATAAAAGCAGAAACTACAATTCCGATTGCAGATGAAATTAATGGGCCTTGAAATTTTTGCATCATTTCTTTTGCTGTTTCAATACCTTCGCTATTCATACCTTGATCTATCCATTTTTGCTCTTGCACCATCATCATATTCTGCATGTATTCTGGTTCTATAAAATTTGCAAAAATTTGTTGGTAAGCTATCATTATTACAGCACTAATCACTGTTAAACCAACGCCAATTTTTACAGATTGACCCCAAGACATAAATCCGCCATTCAATTCTTTAAATTTTTTATTGGCCATTACAATCATAGCAATCATTATGATAAAGCTTAAGACACTTACAGACCAATGCGGTCTTAAATAATCTCCAACAGCATATACAACTAATTTTATTAATACAGTAGCTATTCCTAGATACACTCCATAGTTTAAGATAATGTTTTTACTATTTGCTTGATTTTCCATTGTGTTTTGATATTTAGTTAGTTATACAAAGGTATTGATTTCATTTTTGGTAATGATAAATACATTAAACTTTAAAATATTTACCAGTCACTATTTAATTAGTACCCAAAGTGAAACTTTTGTTACAAAATTGCTTGAAAAATATTGTGCAACATTAAAAATGATTGTAAATTTGCAGCGGCAAGTCCTACACAACTAGCTCCCTTTGAATCCCCCAGGGCGGGAACGCAGCAAGGGTATTAGGTTGTAGCAGTGTGATGTAGATAGCTTGCCATTTTTTATGCCCTAATTTTAGATTTCTCCATTTTCTTTTAAGATATTTGTGTATCTATTCAATCTTTAACAATTAATGTCAAAAGTCGTTCTTATAACTGGTGCTTCTTCAGGAATTGGAAAATCTATAGCAGCGTATCTTTCTGGTAAAGGAATGCTCGTATACGGAACAAGTAGAACAAAAAAAGAAGAGAGTTTATTGCCTTATAAAATGATTGCTTTAAATGTTCTAGATATTGAATCCATACAAAAAGCAGTTGCTACTATTATTGAAAAAGAAGGTAAAATAGATGTTTTGGTAAATAATGCTGGAATGGGAATAACAGGGTCAATTGAAGATACTCCAACTGAAGAAATGAAAAAGGTTTTTTATACCAATCTTTTTGGAGCAATTGATGTAATGAAAGCTGTTTTACCCCATATGAGATCACAAAAATCTGGAACCATAATTAATGTTACATCCATTGCGGGTTATATGGGATTGCCATTTAGAGGAGTTTATTCTGCAACAAAAGGAGCCTTAGAGTTGATTACCGAAGCCGCTAGAATTGAAGTAAAGCAATTCGGAATTCAAATAGTAAATGTTGCACCAGGAGATTTTGCAACCAATATTGCAGCAGGGAGATACCATACACCTGTTTTTGAAAACTCGGCAT
This sequence comes from uncultured Polaribacter sp., assembly GCA_943788865.1. Lineage (GTDB taxonomy): Bacteria > Bacteroidota > Bacteroidia > Flavobacteriales > Flavobacteriaceae > Polaribacter. Next base: position 60,705 of record CALSRX010000005.1, read on the forward strand.
ACAAAGAAAAATATCAAGAGAATTTAAATTTAATGGATGCTCATGTAGATAGCGGAATGCATCCAGATGTAATGGCAAAAGCCGTTTTAAAAATTATTGAAACGAAGAATCCAAAAATTCATTATAAAGTAGGTGGGTTTATGGAGAAATTTTCTATTGTATTGAAACGAATTTTACCAGACAGCACATATGAAAAACTCTTAATGAATCATTATAAATTATAATTTTACACAACTAAATCTAAGCACATGAAATTTTTTATCGACACAGCAAACTTATCACAAATAGAAGAAGCTCAAGCATTGGGTATTTTAGATGGTGTTACAACGAATCCGTCTTTAATGGCAAAAGAAGGAATTACAGGAGAAGCTAACATTATCAATCATTACAAGGCTATATGTGAGTTGGTAGATGGAGATGTGTCTGCAGAAGTAATTGCGACAGATTTTTCTGGAATGGTAAAAGAAGGTGAAGCATTGGCAGCATTGAATCCGCAAATTGTGGTAAAATTACCAATGATAAAAGATGGTGTAAAGGCATGTAAGTACTTTTCATCTAAAGGGATCAAAACCAACGTAACATTAGTTTTTTCAGCTGGTCAGGCATTATTAGCCGCTAAAGCAGGAGCAACGTATGTTTCTCCATTTATTGGTCGTTTAGATGATATTTCTACAGATGGACTAAATTTAATTGCTGAAATCCGTCAGATTTATGATAATTACGGATTTGAAACTCAGATTTTAGCAGCTTCTGTTCGTCATACCATGCATATTATTGATTGTGCTAAATTAGGATCAGATGTTATGACTGGGCCATTAAGTGCTATTGAAGGTTTGTTAAAACATCCTCTAACTGATATCGGGTTAGCTAAATTTTTAGAAGATTATAAAAAAGGAAATTAACCAAAAAGTTTTTAGTTTTTAGTTTTTAGTTTTTAATGTTGTCACTCATAACTTATAACTCATAACTTATAACTTTTAAATCTTGAAAAGATTTAAAAATGTATCCAAAAAAAGAACTCGCACAAATTGTTATTTCAGCTTGTCATCAATTCAATATTGATACAGTTGTTATTTCTCCTGGTTCTAGAAATGCCCCGTTAACAGTAGGTTTTTCAAATGATCCATCAATAAATGCCTTGAGTGTTGTTGATGAACGTTGTGCTGCTTTTTTTGCCTTAGGAATAGCGCAGCAAACTCAAAAACCTGTTGCCATTGTGTGTACTTCAGGTTCTGCATTATTAAATTATTACCCTGCAATTGCAGAGGCTTTTTACAGCAACATACCCTTAGTTGTAATCTCTGCAGATAGACCAAAACAGTTGATTGATATTGGAGACGGACAAACCATTCGTCAAGAAAATGTTTTTCAAAACCATATTTTATTTTCAGCAAATTTAATCGATGAAGAATCAAAAAAAGAATTCACTATCAATTTGATTTCTGAAGCATTTCAAAATGCAATATCTAAAAGAGGACCCATTCATATCAATGTTCCGTTTGATGAGCCTTTGTATGAAACAGTTGATGAATTGAATAAATTTAATTTTCCAACAATACTTGCGAGTGAAACGAAGCAACCTATAGAAATAGATACGTTTTCTGAAATTTGGAATTCGTCAGCAAAAAAAATGATTTTAATTGGAGTGAACGCTCCAGATGAAGCTCTTCAAAATATAATCCATCGTTTTATAAATGACGATTCCGTTATTATTTTAACAGAAACAACATCTAATATAGCTTCAGAAAAGACAATCAATGCAATTGATAAAATAATTTTTCCATTAACAGATAATGAGTTTTCTGAACTGAAACCAGAAATTTTATTGACTTTTGGAGGAATGGTTGTTTCTAAAAAAATAAAACAGTTTTTAAGAAATCATCAACCAAAACATCATTGGCATATAGATGAGCAAAGAGCTATGAATACCTATCATTGCTTATCAGAATTTATACAAGAAAAACCAACAACATTTTTAGCTGAATTAGTATCAGTTTCTGAAAAGAAAAAAAGTGATTACCAGCAAAAATGGTTGTCGTTGAAAGCAAAAAGAGCTGAAAAGCATCAACAGTATTTAAGTAAAATTGAACATTCTGATTTAAAAGTTTTTGAACCGATTTTAGAAAGTATCCCTGAGAATTCTCAATTGCAATTAGGAAATAGTTCGGTAGTTAGATATGCACAATTGTTTAATGTTAAAAACTCGCTTCGCGTTTTTTGCAATCGCGGAACAAGCGGAATTGACGGAAGTACAAGCACTGCAATCGGCGCAGCATTTGCAAGTAAAGAGCAAGTAGTTTTTATTACTGGAGATTTAAGTTTCTTGTATGATAGTAATGCATTATGGAACAATTATATTCCATTTAGTTTTAGAATTATTATTATCAATAATAACGGTGGAGGAATTTTTAGAATTATACCTGGGCCAAAAACTACAAATGCATTAGACTATTTTGAAACCTCTCATGGTTTAACGGCAGAACATTTGTGTAAGATGTATAAATTGGAATACAATGCAGTTACTAATTTAGAAGAACTTACGACTGTTTTGGATGATTTTTATAAAGAATCAAATAGCCCAAAAGTATTAGAAGTATTTACCGAAAAAGAAATCAACGAAACAATATTAAAAGACTATTTTAATTATTTAAAATAACAAATTATGGATTTAGAAGTAGGAGATAAAGTTTCATTAATTATAGGTGTAGAAACAAATTTAGGTTACACCGTTTTAATTGATGAAGAATTTGAAGGATTGTTATATAGAAATGAAATTTTTCAAGAGTTAAATGAAAGTCAACGAATTGCAGGTTATATTAAGAATATTAGAGAAGATGGTAAAATAGATGTTTCTCTACAGCCACAAGGTTTTAGAAATGTAATTACCTTAGATACCGAAAAAGTTGTTGAAGCTATTTATGATAACGACGGCTTTTTACCGTTAACAGACAAAAGCTCTCCCGAAGAAATAAAACGCGAATTATTGATGAGTAAAAAAGCATTTAAAAGAGCTGTTGGTAATTTGTATAAAGAAAAAGTAATTGAAATTACAGATACAGGCTTAGAGTTGGTAAAAAAATAACTTTTTAATTTCCTTATTTTTGTAAAAGGATTAAAAATAATAAGTAAAAGGATGAATAATCAAGATTGGAAAACTGTAAAAGAATACGAAGATATTACCTATAAAAAATGCAATGGAGTCGCAAGAATTGCATTTAATAGACCCGATGTACGAAATGCATTTCGCCCTAAAACAACTTCAGAATTGTACGATGCATTTTACGATGCTGGAGAAGATGTAAATATTGGAGTTGTGTTATTGTCTGCAGAAGGACCAAGTACAAAAGACGGAGTGTATTCTTTCTGTTCTGGTGGCGATCAAAAAGCACGCGGACATCAAGGGTATGTTGGTGAAGATGGTTATCACAGATTAAATATTTTAGAGGTACAACGATTAATTCGTTTTATGCCTAAAGCAGTCATCTGTGTTGTGCCAGGTTGGGCTGTAGGTGGTGGACATAGTTTACACGTTGTTTGTGATTTAACCTTGGCGTCTAAAGAACATGCTATTTTTAAACAAACGGATGCTGATGTCACTTCTTTCGATGGTGGTTACGGATCAGCATATTTAGCAAAAATGGTAGGTCAGAAAAGAGCAAGAGAAATTTTCTTTTTAGGAAGGAACTATTCAGCACAAGAAGCTTATGAAATGGGAATGGTAAATGCGGTTGTGCCTCATGATGAATTAGAAGATACTGCTTTTGAGTGGGCGCAAGAAATATTAGCTAAATCGCCAACATCTATAAAAATGCTAAAGTTTGCCATGAATTTAACGGATGACGGAATGGTCGGGCAGCAAGTTTTTGCCGGAGAAGCAACACGTTTAGCATATATGACTGATGAAGCCAAAGAAGGAAGAGATGCTTTTCTTGAAAAAAGAAAGCCAAACTTTCCTAAAAAGTGGATTCCTTAATTGTTGTCTAATTGTCATTACGAAGAATTTATGACGAAGTAATCTCATTAAAGATTGCTTCACGTTGTTCGCAATGACATGTAATAAATAACTTAAATGAAAATAATTTGCATAGGGCGTAATTACGCCAAACACATTGAAGAATTAGCAAATGAAAAACCAGAAAATCCAATTATTTTTCTGAAGCCAGATTCTGCTATTTTACCAAAGAAAAATCCTTTTTTTATTCCGCCTTTTTCAAATGACGTACATTATGAAGTTGAGCTATTGGTAAAAATTAATAAAGTAGGGAAGCATATAGAACCTAAATTTGCCCATAAATATTATGATGAAATCGGTTTAGGAATCGATTTTACAGCAAGAGATATACAGCATCATTGTAAAGAAAAAGGATTTCCTTGGGAAAAAGCAAAAGCTTTTGATGGGAGTGCTGTTATTGGCGAGTTTTATCCAAAAGAACAATTCGACTTAGAAAATCTAAAATTTCAATTAGATAAAAACGGAGAAACTGTTCAAGATGGAAATACCAATGCCATGTTGTGGAAAACCGATGAATTGATTGCGTATGTTTCTCAGTTTTTTACCTTAAAAAAAGGAGATATTATTTTTACTGGAACTCCAGCGGGAGTTGGAAAAGTAGAAGAGGATGATGTGTTAACTGGAACCATAGAAGGAAAACAAGCATTTCAAATTAGAGTGAAGTAATAGTCAGTCATCAGTTATGAATTTGTCCGTTCGAGTGTCGCGCCTTTTAGCGTGATGTATCGAGAACAAGTAAATCAAACAGAAAAAATAAATTACAAAAAATTAAAAGCATGCCTCTATATTTTGAGTCTTTGCAACAAAAAAAATGAAAGCAGAAATAATCACCATTGGAGACGAAATCCTCATAGGTCAAATAGTAGATACCAATTCGCAATGGATTGGAACCGAATTGAATAAAATAGGTGTGTTGGTATATCAAATCACTTCAATCCAAGATGATAAACAGCATATTTTAAATGCATTACAAGAAGCACAAGATAGAGTGATATTGTAATTATTACGGGAGGCTTAGGTCCAACAAAAGATGATATCACAAAAAAAACAATTGCAGAATTTTTTAATGATAGGGAGTTGTTAGAATATCCAGAAGTGATTGAACATATCAAAGCATTGTTTCAAAAAATAAATCACCCTTATAGAGAAATTCAAAAATACCAAGCGCAGTTACCTTCAAAAGCAACGTATTTAAAATAATGTATGGTACAGCACCCGGAATGTGGTTTTACGAAAATGATACTGTTTTTGTTTCGTTGCCGGGTGTTCCTTATGAGATGAAAGGGTTAATGAAATTGAAGTATTACCAAAATTCAACAACAATTTCAAGTTGCCATTTATCATTCATAAAACAATTATGACCTATGGTCAAGGAGAAAGTATCATTGCGGAGCGAATTGAAGATTTCGAAAACAATTTACCAAACTATATTAAGTTAGCTTATTTACCATCTTTTGGAAGAGTACGATTACGATTATCTGCAAAAGGAAGATAATAAAGAAAGTTTAGAAGAGAATTGCAAGAGAAAGTTCTGAAATTATCATTAATTCAGACATTATTGCAGGTTTAGAAGATGGATATCTATTGAAAAAAGAATTGGGAATTGTTTGAAACATCAGAAAAACACTATGCTACTGCAGAAAGTTTAACAGGCGGAAAAATTGCAGCTACATTAGTTTCTGTTCCGGGTGCATCCGCTTATTTTAAAGGGAGCTTTGTTACCTATTCTGCAGAAGCCAAAAAAAGCTTGCTTAGAGTTTCTGAAGAAACCATTAAAAACTTTACAGTTGTTAGTAAAGAAGTTGCAAAGAAATGGCAATTGCTGCAAGAGAAAAATTAAACACTGATTATGCAATTGCTGTTACAGGAAATGCAGGTCCGACTACAGATAAACTGATAAACAGGTAGGTGTTGTTTTTATTAGCATTGCTTCAAAAAAACGGTTATTGTAGAAGAATTTAACTTTGGACAACCAAGAGAAAAAGTAATAAAAGAACTGTAAATAAATCCTTAGAAATTTTACAGAAAGAAATTATTAAAAATATTAGAAATTGTTTTGTTGTATCTTAAAAATTTGTAAATTTGCACCTCGTTTAGAAATAACACTAAAAACTGTCAGAAGATGTCTAGAGTTTGTGAATTAACAGGAAAAAAAGCAATGGTTGGAAACAATGTTTCTCACGCATTGAACAGAACCAAAAGAAAATTTGACGCTAATCTTAATGACAAGCGTTTTTATATTCCAGAAGAAGATAAATGGATTACATTAAAAATTTCTGCTTCTGCTTTAAAAAATATTAATAGAAAAGGAATCTCTGCAGTTATTAAAAGAAGCTAGAGCAAAAGGATTTTTAACTAAGTAATCCAACCTTAAAAAAGTTATACCGAGATGGCAAAAAAAGGAAACAGAGTTCAGGTAATTTTAGAGTGTACAGAGCATAAAGCTACTGGAGAAAGAGGTACTTCTAGATACATAACAACAAGAATAAGAAAAACACTCCTGATAGAATTGAAATTAAGAAATTCAATCCTATCTTAAAGAAAATGACAGTTCATAAAGAAATTAAATAATTAGGAACATGGCAAAGAAATCAGTAGCATCGTTACAGACAGGATCAAAAAGATTAACTAAAGCTATCAAAATGGTAAGATCTCCAAAAACAGGAGCTTATACATTTGTTGAAGCAATTATGGATCCTGCAAAAGTAAATGACTTTTTAGCAAAAAAGTAATTACTTTACTTACAAAATATATAAAGCTACTTTCTATTAGAGAGTAGCTTTTTTTATGACTTCAATTAATAAATTGCGTTTAATAGTTTATGAAGCCTTAATTCTATGATGTAAAATTACAATGAGTTTTTTTAAAAAAATATTTTCAAAAGAAAAAAAAGAAACTTTAGACAAAGGTTTAGAAAAATCTAAATCGAGTTTTTTTACTAAACTATCAAAAGCTGTTGCTGGAAAATCTAAAGTAGATGATGATGTTTTAGATAATTTAGAAGAAGTTTTAGTTGCATCTGATGTTGGTGTAGATACTACCTTAAAAATTATTGACAGAATTGAAGCACGTGTTGCCAAAGATAAATATGTAGGTACTGAAGACTTCAATCAGATTTTGCGTGAAGAAATTGCTGGCTTACTTTCTGAAACCAATCTTGGCAACGAAACTGAATTTACAATTCCTGCAGATAAAAAACCACTATGTATTAATGGTGGTTGGTGTAAATGGAGTTGGAAAAACAACAACCATTGGTAAATTAGCAGTCAGTTTAAAAAACAAGGCTTAAAAGTAGTTTTAGGAGCAGCAGATACTTTTAGAGCTGCTGCCATTGATCAATTACAAGTTTGGGCAGATAGAACAGAGTGCCTATTGTACGCCAAGAAATGGGTTCTGATCCAGCTTCTGTAGCTTTTGATACCTTGAATCTGCAGTTACACAAAATGCTGATGTTGTGATTATTGATACAGCTGGACGTTTACACAATAAAGTCAATTTAATGAATGAGTTGACTAAAATTAAAACGGTAATGCAAAAAGTGGTTGCAGATGCACCACATGATGTATTATTAGTTTTAGATGGTTCTACAGGGCAAAATGCTTTTGAACAAGCCAAACAATTTACCAAAGCAACTGAAGTTACTTCTTTAGCAGTGACTAAATTAGATGGTACAGCAAAAGGTGGTGTGGTAATTGGTATTTCAGATCAGTTTCAAATTCCTGTTAAATATATTGGAGTAGGAGAAGGGATAGATGATTTACAAGTCTTTAACAAACACGAATTTGTAGATTCTTTCTTTAAGTAATAATGATTTGTCATTCCTGCGGAGGCAGGAATCTATTTATAAAAACTCCATACTAAAATTAGTATGGAGTTTTCTTTTTTTATTAATTATATTTGATTCTCAAAACAATCAACCAATGAAAAAAATAACCTTACTTTTTGTAATTATGTTACTTGTTGTTTCGTGTAAACAAGAACCTGTAAAAAAATATTTTAAAAAATACGATGAATCAGCCGAATTAGCCGAGCAGCAAAAACACCCTCGTAAAAGAATGCAATTCAAACTCATGCAGTCTAAATATTTAGATATGAATACTGTTTTTGCATCTTTAGCTAAAGAATTATCAAGCTTTACAGAAGAAGAATACAATACACTAAAACCACTCATTTTAGAACGCGATATTCCTACCTTACAAGCACACATTGGTAATGGAAATTTATCTTACGAAAAACTAACGTTATTTTATTTATATCGCATCAGAAAGTTTGAAAGTGATAGTACAAAATCGTTAAACTCCATTATTGCATTAAATCCAAATGTATTGGAAGAAGCACGTCAAAAAGACAAAGAAAAAGGTGCAAATTCTGAGTATTCAATTTATGGAATGCCTATTTTATTGAAAGACAATATCAATACCAAAGATATGCCAACAACGGCTGGAGCTATTGCGTTGGTAGAAAATAAAAATACTGAAGATTCATTTATTGTAGAGAAATTAAGAGCAAATGGCGCGTTAATTTTAGGAAAAGTAAACTTGAGCGAATGGGCTTATTTTTTCTGTTCTGGATGTCCGTTAGGATATTCTGCAGTTGGCGGGCAAACATTAAATCCATACGGAAGAGGAAAATTTGAAACAGGTGGGAGCTCAGCAGGTAGCGGTGTAACTGTAGCTGCAAATTTTGCTGTTGCAGCAGTTGGAACTGAAACTTCGGGATCTATTACTTCACCATCTAGTATGAATTCAGTAGTGGGATTAAAACCAACAATAGGGGTGTTAAGTAGAACAGGCATTGTACCCATTTCTAGCACGTTGGATACACCAGGGCCAATGACAAAGAGTGTTATTGATAACGCTATTTTTTTAGAAGCGATGTTGGGTTATGACGCAAAAGATGAAGCTTCACTTGATAAGAACTTAAAAGAAAGTAAATTCCAAAATGAGATATTTGATACTACTTTAAAAGGGATACGTTTTGGCGTTTTAAAAGAGTTGTTAAACGATTCAATTTATAATGCCACTGTTCATAAAATGAAAAAAGCTGGTGCAGAAATGATAGAAATCAATCCAGAAAGAGCAAGGTTTAATGGTTTTACAACCCTCTTAAATATTGATATGAAACACGATTTACCAAACTATTTAGCCAATAATGCAGATAAAAATGTCGCTGTAAAATCAGTAAAAGATGTAACTCTTTTTAATTTAAAAGATTCTCTATTACGTGCTCCTTACGGACAACAATTGTTTGACGGAATTGTAAAAGACACCACAACATTAAAACAATTAGAAGTTGTAAAAGCCGGATTAAATTCTGTTGGAAAACAATTTTTAAAAGACTTAAATGATAAAGATTTAGTGGCTATTTTATCTATTAATAATTACCATTCTGGAGTTGCAGCTGTAGCAAAATACCCGACATTAACTGTGCCAATGGGCTATAAAAATAATGGAGAACCTATTAGTTTAACCTTTGTTGGAAAACCTTTTTCTGAGCGTACTTTGTTAAAAGTTGGGTATGCTTTTGAGCAATTGACAAAAGCAAGAAAGATTCCGAAAAATTATCAATAAACAAGCATCTTTTTAATGGATTCTTTCAGGTAAATAAGTTGCTTTTTATAACTTAAATATTAAATTAAGAATTTTGCTTATTGGATTAATATAGCACTTGCTTTACTTTTACTATGTAATTTAAAACAACATTAATCCCCCCACTGTTTTAATAACATAAAAAGCTAAACTTCCCTAAGTTTAGCTTTTTTTTATTTTGAATACCTTCTGTTGTTTTAAACAAGAAGTAAAACTTTTAAATTCTAAAATATTAAATTAGGGAATATGCTTATAGGATTAAGAGAAACTACTCTTTATTTTTAAAGTGTATTTTTAATAATTGAATTGCTCCTCGAAATCTCCTTAAAATTTATAGTATTAAAAGCTAAACAACTTTATGTTTAGCTTTTTCTTTTTTTTAGCAATCACTTATGGTATCTAACAAAGCGTCAAAATCTTTAGATTTATCAAAAAAATCATGAGCACCACTTTGTAAACAAAGTCGTTTTAGTTCTTTGTTAATAGAAAAGATTAAAACTTTTGTTTCAATCTGTTTTTCCTTAAGCCATCTAAGTAATTGAATACCATTACCATCTGGTAAATTAAGATCCAAGACAATAATTTCAAAGTAATTAGTATCTAAAGTGTTTTTGGCGTCTTTGATTGTAGTTAATAATTTAACTTCAGATATACTGTCAATATTATTAGTTTCTGAAAAATTTTTTTCACCAATAGATATATCATCTTCTACAACTAAAACTTTATTCTTCATTTTATACTAACTATTTGAATTAATTAATATATAAAAATATATGTTATTTCTGAATATTTCAATAAGCAATATGCTTAACAGTTATAGATTGATAACTTAAAGATCTTCTAAAAAAGTTAGGCCTTCTCGAATAGCATATTTTGTTAACTCTGGTATTGTATGTAAATCTGTTTTTTTTATAATATTACCCCTATGTACATCTACAGTTTTAGAGCTTAAAAACAATAAAAAGAACAATCGTTGTAATTAAAACAAAGCCAAGACCTTTGTACGATTGTATTTCATTTAGAAGCGGATTTGAAGTGTCTTCTTTAAATGAAAAAAGTAAAAATTTATCCGAAAAAACAATATACAAACTACTGATTAAAAAGTACCCAAAGGCAATGGAGTTGGCGGATTTACTATTGAATAACTTCATTAAAAAGGTGATAAGAGATTGTTTAAAATTTAAAGTGTTTTCTGTTGTATATAGTTTACTTTTTAACTCGTTTTAGATCTAGGTCTTGAAAATCAAAACTAAAATCAATATTTGGTGATATTCCTCTCATTTTTATACGCACAGCTTTTCCTTCTTCATCTAAGGTAAACATTGCTAAGGCATCTGCTGGCATATCTTGATAGTTCCACTTGATAGCAAAGGTATTTGCTTTGTAAAAAAACATCTCTCCAGTTAATTTTGGAGAACGCACAGAAGCAAACCACAATTTATTATTCTTCTCGAAAATCTTAATGTTTCCAAACCAATTGTCTTTGTAGGTGCCAATATAATCTGAATGGTTGATGTGTTTTGAATTTGCTTTTGCAACTGTACTCCAAACAGCTTTTGTAGCGGCATCACTTTGACTTGCATTTCTTTGAAGATTTTTTTCCATAGTAGAAATCCAATCTGTTTTTTGTACCCCTAAATATCCATCCATAATTACATTTGGTATGGTCCAAAAACTTCTACCTCCTGGATCTGTATTGGTAAGAGTTAAGATACCCACATTTAACTCAGGAATTAAAATGGTTCTAGAAAGCATTCCTGGTAATCCACCTGTATGTTCTATAGTAACATAACCTCCTTTGTCACTAATTCTCCAACCCAAACCATACGCATTAAAATGAGATTTATAGGGTGCATTAGGTTTTACATTAAATCCAATATTGGTGTGTGGTTTCCAAAGCTCGTCATGATTCTTTTTAGAAATCATTGTTTTGCTAAAGTTAGCTCCATATTTTCCATCATTTAAATGCATAATCAACCATTTACTCAAATCGTTGACACTTGCATAAATTCCACCTGCAGCTCCTAAAGATTCATCATTTTTAATATAATGGGTAAGTTGATTTAACTTTCCGTTTTGTACAGAATGCGGAAAAGCCACATTGCTTTTATCTTTTAAACGTTGATACACTCCAACAGAACGTTCCATTCCTAAAGGTTTCATGATGTTGGTTTCTACAAAATCAGCCCAACTCATTCCGCTAACTCTCGCCACAACTTCTCCAGCAACAACATATAATAAATTGTCATAATCGTATTTTGTTCTAAATGCTGATGTAGGTTTTTGATATTGAAAACTATTCAACACGTCTTTAATAGTAAAGTCAGATCCATCAGGGAAAAACATTAAATCTCCAGCGCCCAAACCAAGTCCACTTCTGTGCGTTAATAAATCTTGAATGTTAAAATTTTCTGTTACATAAGAATCATACATTTTAAACTCTGGAATGTAATCTACTACTTTGTCTAACCAATTTAATTTTCCTTGATCTACCAACATGCCTAAAGCAGCTGTAGTAAAAGCTTTAGAGTTAGATGCAATTGCAAAAAGGGTATTTCCGTTTACTTTTTCTTTGGTGATTGAAGAGGTTACACCATAGCCTTTTGAGTGAATTACTTTATTGTCTTTTATCACAGCAACTGCAACTCCTGCAGTTGGATTTATAGACATTGCTTTTTTTACAATAGAATCTATTTGAGCAGAACTATAGGCTTGGCCCAATACAGGTTGTGTTAATAAAAAACAAATGATGGTAACGAATAAAAAGGTTGCTTTTTTCATGGGTTTGGTTTTGAGAGTTGATTACTTAGTTAGCTAAGTTACCGAAAAATGATGAATTAATTTACAACTCAGTTGAAACAAAAACTCCTTTCTAAATTTAGAAAGGAGTTTTTGTTCTTTGGCGAACGTATTGGTATTTTTTTCTAGCTTTAATAGCCAGCTAGTTTTATTATTTCATTTGGCATAAGCTCACTTAAATCTAAAATAGTTTTCCCAGACTTAGTCATTGCTTTTCTTGTCAAAAAATTTCCAGTTCGATATCCAATATAAGTTCTGCCATCAGGGTGTTCACCCATCATCCACTCTGAGTAATTTGCATCTAATGGAAGTGCCAAAATCTCTTTTACCCAATTATCGGCCTCATCTGTATAGGATTCTACCTCATTTTTGTTTCCTGTATATATTTCTGTAAATACAACAGCCAAACCTTCATTAACCATTGCATTAGGGATTCCATAACTAAATTTGTTGTCCTGTATTGCCCAACCGCGAGACAAGTGGTGGAATTCGTGAAAAATAGTAGATTTGATACCTTGATATGTCGAATCAATTACACCTCCCTTATAATGGTGTGATATTTGAACGAGGACTAGAGGTGGACTGTTGGTTTCCGCCCTTCCAGTTACTCCATTAACAATATTAAGATTCCAATCTACAGCCTCAACAATCACTTTTATGCTATCTGGTAGATTCGGTAAAAGTTTGCGAACCTCAATTTCTGAATCACTTATAACTTTACTTATGAAAACTTTTTGCGGTTCTGTAAACTTAAGAGAGTCTTCTTGAAAGACGACATTTACTTTTGTTATTGGCAATTTTTTGACGCTAGAATTGCATGAAATAATGCATAATATTGAGGGAATTAAAATAAGGTTTCTAAGTATATTCATTTTATGTTTTTTAAAAAAGACGACGCCTAAGATTTAATGTTACTAAAGAAGTTATTTTTTCTCAAATTACACACAACTTAACGAATATAGTTACTTTTTTTATGGGTTTGGTTTTGAGAGTTGATTACTTAGTTAGCTAATTTACCGAAAAATGATAAAATATGGTATAACTCTATTACAAACCAAAAAATAACTTTATAATTAATCTAAATGTATTCCATTAGATTAACACTTTTATATGTTTAAAAACGTAGATTAAGATTGTATCTTTGCATTTTAAAATAAAAATATGCGTACAAAAACCATCAAGCAAAACAAAATCAACGTAGTAACGTTGGGCTGTTCTAAAAACGTCTATGATAGCGAAGTGTTAATGGGACAATTAAAAGCCAACGGAAAAGATGTAGTGCACGAAGATGAAAATGATGACGGAAATATTGTGGTGATTAATACTTGTGGTTTTATAGGTAAAGCTAAAGAAGAATCTATTAATACTATTTTACATTACGCACAACGTAAAGAAGCTGGAGAAATTGACAAGGTTTTTGTAACGGGTTGTTTAAGCGAACGCTACAAACCAGATTTAGAAAGAGAAATTACCAATGTAGATCAGTATTTTGGTACCCACGATTTGCCAAACTTATTAAAAGTTTTAGAAGCAGATTATAAACACGAATTGATTGGTGAGCGTTTAACAACAACTCCAAAACATTATGCGTATTTAAAAATTGCAGAAGGTTGTGATCGTCCGTGTTCGTTTTGTGCCATTCCGTTAATGCGTGGGAAACACGTTTCTACTCCAATTGAAGATATCATTACAGAAGCTACTAAATTAGGTGAAAAAGGCATCAAAGAAGTGATGCTAATTGCACAAGATTTAACCTATTACGGATTAGATATTTATAAAAAACGTGCCTTAGCAGATTTGCTTGTTGCGTTGACAAAAGTAGAAGGCATCGAATGGATACGAATGCATTATGCGTTTCCAACTGGTTTTCCGATGGATGTGTTGGAAGTGATGAAAAACGAACCAAAAGTGTGTAATTATTTAGACATTCCGTTGCAACACATCAATACCGAATTATTAAAATCGATGAAACGTGGAACGACACATGAAAAAACGACTGCGTTGATTCATAAGTTCAGAGAAGCGGTTCCAGAAATGGCGATTAGAACTACCTTAATTGTTGGGTATCCTGGAGAAACGGAAGCAATGTTTCAAGAATTAAAAGACTGGGTAGAAGAAATGCGTTTTGAGCGTTTGGGTGCTTTTGAGTATTCTCATGAAGAAAATACAGGTGCGTATGTCTTAGAAGATGATGTTCCTGAAGAGGTGAAGTTCAAAAGAGTAAATGAAATCATGGAAATTCAATCTCAGATTTCTTGGGAATTGAATCAAGAAAAGGTTGGTAAAACCTTCCGTTGTTTATTTGATAGAAAAGATGGCGAATATTTTTACGGACGTACAGAGTTTGATTCGCCCGATGTAGACAATGATGTATTGGTTGATGCAACCAAACATTATATTAAGATTGGTGAGTTTATTGATATTACAATTCACGAAGCTGGAGATTACGATTTGTATGGAACACCAGTTTTATAAATAAACATGAAAATGTCTCCTCGAGCCTTACCTGAACCAGGCAAGGCTCGAAGGGACAATCTACAATTTCTTCATGCTTGGGTTCGTGTAGAACAGAGCATTGGCAAAAAACAACTTTCCATTGTCCCAAAAAGCTCTAAATAAAGGATTGTCTACCATATAAATTATGCTTCCTCTTCCAAGACCTTCTTCTCCAAAAATCAATGATTTTGATAAATTTTTATCAGCTTTACTTCCAACAAATCCAGAAAAAGAAATATTGTCTTCTAAACGTACCACGTTGTATCCGTCTTCCAAATAATCATAAGATCTAGCACCTTGTTTTAAGGTAAAATAAGAGTCGCCATAACCAAAACCTAAAGGATGAGAATTGTCAATTTTTGTTTTAAAAATGGCTCCGGTAATGCTTCCAGAAATACTTTCTCTTTCTAAATCTTCGTAATTAGTCAACTCAATTTCTTTATCGTCTTTATCTTCGTTTTCAGCTGAAGACTTTGTTTGAAGTCCAAATCCTTTTTTACCAGCAAAAATACTATTGGCGTTTCCAATTGCAATTACTTTTCCGCCACTTCTAATCCATGCCGATAATTTGTCTAAATCGATTTTGCTAAACAATCCACCATAATACCCATTTGGAATAACCAAGGTGTGATAATTGTCTAACATACCAACAGAAAAATTATCGGTATTGATTGCTGTAAATGGATACTTAATATCTTGTTCGAAGAAATATTGAATTTCTCCATAGCTTAAAGACGAAGTTTTTTCTCCAGAAAGCACCGCAATTTTTTGGTTTTTAAGCTCTCTTACGTCAGAAGATCCCATATCTGGTCCTTTGTCAGAAAAACCTGTGGCAATTGAATTTGCATATTTCAAATGCTTATTTGCAATAGAAATTAATGTTTGGTCAAAGTTTTTGATGTGTTTATTGTCTCCGCGAGTAATAATTAAACTACCTTTTTTTAACTGTTTACCAGTATTAATCATTTCCTTTCTGTTAAAACGAACTCTAATGTTTTGTTGCAAAATATCAGCTAATAAGGCTGCGTCAGAAATATGATTCCATTCAAAAGTATATGCATATGCATTGTAATTTGGAGTAGAGCTTGTAGATGGTACTAAAATCTTTTGCTGAAGCATACTAGCTTTTCACTAGCAATAGCTTTAAATCCGTAGGCATACGGCAAAGACCATGCAGTAATGTCATAGGTAATAGAGTCGCTTAATTTAGCAACTGGTTCAAACAATGCTTTTATCAATCTCCCTTTTGGTTGATTGGTAGAAATTACCAAATCACTAGAAGAAGTTCTCATGCTTCCTTTTGATTTTGTGTCATAGTCATAACCAGAAACTGAGTTGCCTTGAGCACGTCCGTATTTAATTTCGTGTCTGTCTAACAATTCAATTAATTTATTGGTTTTACTTTTATTTCCTTGTAAAACATAACTCTTGTATTTAAAATCATCTAGACTGAAAGTACTTTTTAAACTCAGCATTGATTTTACCAGCATTTTGAGAAGCCATTTCTACGGTAGAAATTCCTGAAGTTGTATGGTGTATTAAACGATCCCATAAGGCTCAATTCTTCTCCGTCAGCTTTTGTAATTCCCAATCCAGCTCTTCCACCACCAGCTTGTTCGTAGGTCATTCCAATACTTCCAACATACGTTGGGTATGAATCTCCGTAACTTGGGTATAGTAAATCAAAACTTTCTTTGGTGAAATAGTACCAGCCATTTTTATCGAAATATTTTGCATGATTTTTTCCAATTTGCGATTGAAATTACGTTGCCAATCGGTAATTACTTCATGATAAGGTTCTACAGCTGGAGCAAAATAATACGGATTGTTAATGCCTTGTTCATGAAAATCTACATGAATATGAGGCAACCATTTATTATAAACTTTAAGCGTTGTTGTGTTTCTATTTGTGTTGCCCAGGCCCAATCTCTATTCAAATCAAATAAATAATGATTTGCTCTTCCTCCTGGCCAAGGTTCTCTATGTTCTCTAGCATCTGGATTCACGTTGTTTGGAGAAGCCACTACTTGATTGTACCAATTTGCATAGCGGTCTCTTCCGTCAGGATTGATACATGGATCCATAATTACAACAGTGTTTTCTAAGTAACTGCTATTTTCTGTAACCAATTTGTATAAAGTTAAGCATTGATGCTTCTGTTGATGAAGCTTCGTTTCCGTGTACATTATAACTCAACCAAACAATCGATTTATCTTTTAATTCTGTAGTGTTTTCGATGCCAGCATTTGTTAAATGTTGCTTGCGAATAGTTTCTAAATTTTTAATGTTGTCTGCAGATGAAACATAAACGATTGCCAAGGTTCTTAACTCGTTTGTTTTTCCGTATTCTTGAAACTGTACTTTATCTGTATTTTCAGAAATGTATTTAAAATAGTCAACTACTTTATGGTGTCTCGTAAAACGAGAACCCAATTTGTATCCTAAAAACTCATCTGGAGTTTGTAGTTTTTGTGCAGTAAGCTGAAATGAAATAATAGAAATGAAAAGAAAGAGTAGTGACTTGTGCTTCATTTTTTTGATGTTTTTTGATTTAGGTTTCCAAATCTACTTGTATTTATTTAGATATCAAATTTTACAACTAAGAAAGCGTTAAAAATTTGTTAGATTGAATTGCGAATTTCGACCAACCATCAAAATTGTGTATTTTTATAAAATATTTTTAAAAGACTTCTAATATGAAAAGTGATTGTGCTTGTTTTAGTTTTGAAACTACTTTAACAAAAGTGTATAACATCCCTAATAAGAATATGTTATAAATGAAAGTAACTCAAATTCCTTTTCAGAAAACAGGTTTTTTTTCAAAAACAATGCTCGATTATTTAGAGCAAAAAGAAGCAATCCAACCATTTTATAATAATTTCCCAAATCTTAACGGATTTAAAAAAGAGATAGAAGAAATTAGAAATTCATTTTCTCTTGAAACTAGACAAGTATTGGTTTCTGCATTAAAAAACCAATATGCTTCGGTTGCTATATCAGAAGCAACACAACAAAATATTGATACACTTTTATTGCCAAATACATTTACAGTAACCACAGGGCATCAATTAAATTTGTTTACGGGACCGTTGTATTTTTTATATAAAATTATATCTGCAATCAATTTAGCAGAAGAATTAAAAGAACAATTCCCGGCTGATAATTTTGTTCCAATCTATTGGATGGCAACAGAAGATCATGATTTTGATGAAATCAATTATTTTAACTTTAAGAACAATAAAGTAGCTTGGAATAGAAGTGATGGTGGAGCGGTAGGACAATTTTCTACTGAAGGATTGAAAGATGTTTTTGAACAGTTTTCTGAACAATTAGGAACTACCAGAAATGCTGATTTTTTAAGAGACTTATTTGCAAAAGGATATTTAGAGCACAACACTTTAACCGAAGCAACAAGATACATTGCTAATGAGCTTTTCGCTAAGTATGGTTTGGTCATCATCGATGGAGATGATTTTCAATTAAAACAATTATTTACCCCTTACATTATACAAGAATTAGAAGAGCAAATTTCTTTTAACTCTGTTTCAAAGACAATTAAAGAATTAGAAAAAAACTATAAGATACAAGTAAATCCTAGAGAAATTAACTTGTTTTATTTAGGAGAAAATTTTAGAGAACGCATTGTTTTAGAAAAGGGAGTTTACAAAGTAAACAATACGGAGCTTGTTTTTACAAAAGAAGAAATTGTACAAGAAGTCAAAGAAAATCCAAATAAATTTTCACCCAATGTAATTATGCGTCCATTATTTCAGGAAGTTATTTTGCCAAACCTAGCTTATATTGGTGGGGGAGGAGAATTAGCGTATTGGTTGCAATTAAAGTCTTATTTTGATGCTGTTTCTGTTCCTTTTCCTATTTTATTGTTGCGTAATTCTGTTCAGGTTATTTCTACGAAACAACAGAATAAGCTTAGTAAGTTAAGTGTTTCTAAAGAAGAAATATTCTTAAATATAAATGATCTTTTAAAAGAAAAAATTAAAGAAAATGCTGATATAGAATTTAGTTTTTTAGACGCAAAAACATTGTTAGAACAACAATTTTTTATGTTAAGAAAAGTTGCAGATCAAACAGATGTATCTTTTTTAGGTGCAGTTAATGCGCAAGAAAAAAAGCAATTAAACGGGTTGGGTAATTTAGAGAAACGTCTATTACGAGCAGAAAAAAGGCGACAGCAAGATTTGGTTGATAGAATTACTGAATTGAAATTGCAATTATTTCCGAATGAAAGTTTAGAAGAACGTCAACGCAATTTTTCTGAATATTATTTAGAATATGGAGACACCTTTATTGATGCTTTAAAAGCTGCATTAAAACCATTGGAGTTAGAATTTACAATTTTAGAATTGTAAAAAATTATATTGTCTGTCATTGCGAGGAAGAATGACGTGGCAATCTCATTTAAATGAGTGATTTTATTAAAAGATTGCTTCCTTCCTCGCAATGACAACCTATATGAAAGAAAAAGGGCTTCACCCCAAAAATAAATTTAATAAAGGATATAATTTTGATGATTTAATCAATAAAAATTCTTTGTTAAAAGAGTTTATTATTAAAAATGACTATGGAAACTTAAGTATTGATTTTTCTGACCCAAAAGCGGTAAAAGAGCTTAATAGGTCTTTATTATTTGCAAACTATAACATTAAAGTCTGGGAGTTTCCTGACGAAAATTTATGTCCGCCAATTCCTGGAAGAGTAGATTATATTCATCATATTCATGATTTGTTAGTTGCGTCAAACATTACTGAGAAAGTACATGTGTTAGATATTGGAACAGGAGCAACCTGTATTTATCCATTGTTAGGAAATGCGGTTTATGGCTGGACTTTTATTGGAACTGATATCGACTTGGATTCGTTAGATTCAGCACAAGATATTATTGATGATAATGATTTGGATCCACAGATTTTATTACGCCAACAGTTTGATGAAAATAACATCTTAACTGGAATTATAGAATTAGAAGATTCTTTTACGGTAGCCATGTGTAATCCACCGTTTTATAAATTTGCAGAAGAGGCTAGAGGGGCAAACAGAAGAAAAACAAGAAATCTCGGAACAAATGCTGTCAGAAACTTTGCAGGAAACAACAATGAGTTATGGTATGTAGGAGGGGAAAAAGCATTTTTGCACAATTACTTATACCAAAGTTCTTTATCTAAAGAGCGATGTATTTGGTTTACATCGTTGGTTTCTAAAAAAGAAAACGTAGAAAGTTTACAGAAATCAGCAAAAAAGTTAGGAGCTACTGCATTCAAAATTATTCCGATGCATCAAGGAAATAAAGTAACAAGAATTATTGCTTGGAGTTATCAGAATTAATCTTCGTTTATAAAAACAGGATCGTTTATCTTTTTCTTTTTAACCCAGATACTCAAAATAAAGTTGATTCCCATATGCAAGGCAACTAAACAGATTACTGCATATAATGGAACACCCAAAAATTGATACGGCCAAGAATAGGTCCACACACCCAAGTTTATTGTAATTACTTCTCCATATGCAGGAAAAAATGCAGTGATAAAAATAGCAAGCCATGTTTTATGACTTATTTTTTTTAACTGTAGCGAAACAATTAAGTCACTCTCTAGTTTGTAAATAAAACGAAAGGCAAACATCCAAGCAAAAGGGAGCCAATAGGGTAATTGTCTGTTATTTGATAAATCGTGATATTCCCAAAAACCATTTGTTACACCCCAAATTTCTGCACAAATTCCTAGAATTCCGGTAATGATCATTCCAGCTAACAAAATCCAATTTTTAGAAGCTTTATGCAAGTAGTTCTTGTATAAAAAGACAAGTAGATAAGTAAATAGTAATAAGCCAACCCAAAAATCATGTTTATGAAAAACACCAATAATAATACCAGTGATGGTTATTTTTACAAAAGCAATTATGATGGTTTTAAAAGTTTCCTTTTGTTGTTTTTTTGTGAATGCCATTATTTAAATTGTTGTTGTAATTCTACAAATTTCTTCGTTGTTCCGCTAGTAAACGGAATTAAATAAAAAGAATACGAATGTTTTTCAGCACTTTTTAATTGATACTTATCTTGAGGTTTTGCGCCCCAACTATCATCTCCACCCAGACCTCGTTGCGCTAAATCGATATTTAATTGCACTAAATTCTGTTCTTTAATATCATTTGTATGCTTACTGAAATTCGCATTTTTATGTTCTTTAGAATAATCTAAACCGTTTGTAATATCAAAATCTTCGTTTGGCATGTGTAGGGCAGAAATGCTCAATCCTTTTTGTGAAGGAGAAGAAATTAACAATCCATTTTCTTTAGCATTCATCAATGCCATCCAACGCACATCTGTTCTAGTTCCATTTTCTTGGGGACGAACATACGGAACATAAAAATTAGAAACGTTAGATTTAAAAACATCTATAAAAGTTGCTGCTTTTCTGTCTTGATAATTTTCCCAAGGACCCCGTCCATAATAAGTAACGTTATTAAACTCTTTTGCAATTTGCATTCGCATTCCAACTCTAGGAATATCTCCTTTGTAAGTAGATTCGTTTAATGTATTTTCAATTTTAACAACACCATTTCCGTTTAGGGTATAAATAGTTGTATGTAAAGTTTTTACAGTTGGTAGTTGATAGTTTACAACAACTTGCATTAAATTATTGTTTAGCTTTTTAAATTCAAAATTAGAAGTAGTTGCATTTAAAGAAGCGTTTTTCCAACCTAGATTTCTATCCTGTATTCTATTTCCTAAATCATTATCGGTTGGAGGTCTCCAGAAATTTATATGCGGACCTTTCTTTGAATTCAAGTATTCTTGTTTCTTGTATACGTAGGAAGTTATAATGCCACTTTTTTTAGCAAAAACAATCTGTATGTTGTTGTTAAAAATAGTTACTTCAGAACTGTTTTCACGCGAGCTTAAATCGGGTCCATTATCAATAGCAATTGGTTTTTTCTTGAATTTTTCGCTTAAATAAATTTGCTCTTTGGCAATTTCAAATCCTTTTGGTAATAAACCCCAAGTGTTTTTTGTTGTTGTAGAGAATTCTATGAAGTACTCTGTGTTTTCTTTAAAATCGATTCCACTTAACGGAATCATTATGTTTTTATTTTTGTGCGGTTCTAAATTGATATTATTTTTATTGATGGTTTTTAAAACAACCCCATTTTCTTTGATAACTGCCTTAAAATTAAACTGATTTAGATTCGTAAAATCGTACAAATTCTCTACATCAATTACTTGTTCGTTTTTTAGTGTTGAATCCAATGTTTTTAAAATTGATAAATTCATGAGCTTTCTTAACTTCATACAATGCAGGTTGTGGAGTTCTGTCTGGAAAGACAATTCCGTTATTTAAAAAGGAATTATCTGTTGGCATATTATTCCCAAAATCTCCTCCGTAAGCATAAAATTTCTCTCCTTTGTTATTTGTTTTCCAAATAGATTGATCTACCCAGTCCCAAATAAAACCACCTTGTAGGTGATCATATTTTTCTATTATTTCCCAGTAATCTGCAAAATTACCTGTGCTATTCCCCATAGAGTGGGTATATTCACTAGGAATAAAAGGCCTGTCAGTTTTCGTTTTTCCTATTCTTTCAAAAGTTGCAGGCGAAGGGTATTGTGGAACAATAATATCAGTATTCCAATCCATATTAAATAAATTGTTATCTGACTTGTAGGTTCTTTCGTATTGGACAGGTCTTTTACTTTTGTCTAATGCTTTAATCGTTTTGTATCCTTCATAAAAAACAATTCCATTTCCAGCTTCATTTCCCATAGACCAAATGATTACCGATGGATGATTTTTATCTCGTTCAACCATTCTTGTCATTCTATCAACATGTGCTTTGGTCCAATTGGCTTTTTTTGCTAAAGAATATTTTCCGTAATACATTCCGTGCGATTCTAAATTGGCCTCATCTACAACATAAATTCCATAGAGATCACACAATTCATAAAAGCGACTAGCACGTGGATAATGACTTAAACGAACCGCATTGATGTTGTTTTCTTTCCACAGTTTGATGTCTTTTAGCATCAATTCTTCGCTCATCACATGGCCAGTTTCTGGGTTTGCCTCATGTGCATTTACCCCTTTTAATGTAATTCGTTGTCCGTTAACCAATAACAAACCATTTGTAATTTCTACTTTTCTAAAACCAATTTTACGCTCTACAACTTCTTTTAAGTTTTTATTTTCGTCTTTGGTTGTAATTCTTAAGGTATATAAATTAGGATGTTCTGCACTCCATTTTTTTGGACGCATAATATTGGTAGAAAAACTTGCTGTTTTGCGTAGTTTTGGTGATACAGCAGTATTGCTTTGCTGTTCGGCAATTAATTGATTTTCAGTATCAAATAGCTGATAAGAGACATACATTTCTTTATTTGTCTTTTCATGGTTTTGCAAATCTAAATTCACTTCTAAAAAGCCATGTGTATATTCTTTGTCTAAGTCTGTTATGATTTCTATATCTTGAATCCGAACTTTTGGTTGTGCATAAATGAAAACATCACGTTCAATTCCGCTTATTCTCCAAAAATCTTGTGCTTCTAAATAACTTCCGTCGGTCCATCTAAAAACCTGAATAGCGATCGAGTTGATACCTTTTCTTGCAGCTTTTGTAATGTTGAATTCACTTGGTAATTTGCTTCCTTGTGTATATCCTATATACTTTCCATTTAACCACACAAAACCACCTGATTTAAGCGCTCCAATATGCAAGAAAACTTCATTATGCATCCAATTGTCTGAAAGGGTAAATTCTCTTCGATAAGAACCAACAGGGTTGTATGTATGTGGAACTTTTCCAGGGTTTTTTGGGTAAATCCGATCAATCAATTCCATATCATCTGCAACCATTGCCTTATAATCAGAAAACTCGTATTGATGATTTACATAGATTGGTGTGCCAAAACCTTCAACTTCCCAATTAGATGGAACCTTTATTTTTTTCCAATCAATTAATCGTAAAGTCGGATTCATAAATTCTGTAGGCCTATCAGCAGGGTTTTTCACCCAATTGAAATCCCAAACCCCATTTAATGATTTTTTAAAAGTAGGAGTGTTTGCTTTTAAATTTTTTAAAGACACAAATGAAGTAAAACTAGCATGGGCATCTTCTTTGTTTTCACCAATAACTTGTTCGTTTTCTATATAATGCCAAATGTCTTTTTGTTGGCCATAACCCGCACTAAAAAATATAAGAAAGAGTAGAATGGAAGTAGTTTTTTTCATGAAAATGTATTGAATTCTCAAATATAAAAAAACCGAAGCGGTTGAGCTTCGGTTTTTACTAAATATATTTTCTGAATTCTTATAAGTGAATCACCTCATCATAAGCATCAGCAACTGCTTCCATAACAGCTTCACTCATTGTTGGATGTGGATGAATTGCTTTTAAAACTTCATGTCCAGTAGTTTCTAACTTACGACCTAGAACTGCTTCTGCAATCATATCGGTAACTCCAGCTCCAATCATATGGCAACCTAACCACTCACCATACTTGGCGTCAAAAATTACTTTTACAAATCCATCTGGTGTTCCAGCAGCTTTTGCTTTTCCAGAGGCAGAAAAAGGGAATTTTCCAATTTTTAATTCGTATCCAGCTTCTTTTGCTTGGTCTTCTGTCATTCCAACAGATGCAATTTCTGGAGTCGCATAGGTACATCCAGGAATGTTTCCGTAATCAATTGCTTCAGTATGTAAACCTGCAATTTTTTCAACACAGGTAATTCCTTCTGCAGAAGCAACGTGTGCTAATGCTGGCCCAGGAACTACATCACCAATAGCATAGTAGCCAGGTAAATTAGTTTGATACCAATCGTTTACTAAAATTTTATCTCTATCTGTTACAATGCCAACATCTTCTAATCCGATGTTTTCAATATTTGTTTTAATTCCAACTGCAGATAAAACAATGTCTGCTTCTAAAATTTCTTCTCCTTTTTTTGTTTTAACGGTGGCTTTTACACCATCGCCAGAAACATCAACAGATTCTACAGAGGAATTGGTCATTACTTTAATTCCTGCTTTTTTGATAGAGCGCTCAAATTGCTTAGAAACATCTTTATCTTCTAACGGCACCACATTTGGTAAAAACTCTACAATGGTAACATCAGTCCCCATAGAATTATAGAAATGAGCAAACTCAACTCCAATAGCTCCAGAACCCACAACAATCATAGACTTTGGTTGTGTTGGTAAACTCATAGCTTCTCTATAGCCAATTACTTTTTTACCGTCTTGTGGTAAGTTTGGTAATACTCTAGAGCGTGCTCCAGTGGCAATGATAATATGATCAGCAGCATATTCAGTTACTTTTCCATCTGCGTCAGTTACCTCTACTTTTTTTCCTGTTTTAATTTTTCCAAAACCATCAATAATATCAATTTTGTTTTTCTTCATTAAAAACTGAACACCTTTGCTCATTCCTTCAGCAACACCACGACTTCTTTTAATAACAGCTTCAAAATCTTTATCAATTGCTTCTGCTTTTAAACCGTATTCATCTACATGTTTTAGATAATCATACACTTGTGCCGATTTTAATAATGCTTTTGTTGGAATACAACCCCAATTTAAACAGATTCCTCCTAAGTTTTCTTTCTCAACTACGGCAACTTTAAAGCCCAATTGTGAAGCTCTAATTGCTGTAACATACCCTCCAGGTCCACTTCCTATAATAATGATGTCGTATTTCATGTTTCTTTATTTAATCCTTTAATTTTTTGTTTTTTGGGCGTTCGAGCGGGCTTTTACTACTCGCTTCACGCTGAAAAAGCCTGAGAGCTCAAACATACCGTTCAATCCCTAACGCAGGCAAATTTACTAACTTTTATTATTTACTAAAACTATATTCAACTTTTTCCACAACAGTTTCTTCCCTTAAGGAAGATTGAGAAGGAATTTACATTCTCTCAGGTACCTCAATTCCTAATAAAGAGAAAGCAGATTTGATAATGTCGCTTACTTTTTTAGATAACTGCACTCTAATTATTTTTTTATCTTGATTTTCTTCTCCTAAAATAGATACATTTTGGTAGAACGAATTGAATTCTTTTACCAAATCGTAGGTGTAATTTGCAATCAATGCAGGAGAATGATTCGCTGCTGCTTGCTGAATAATTTCAGGGTAATTTTCAATAATTTTGATCAACTCTTTTTCTTTTTCATGCAGCTCAATATCAGTAATTGGTTGTGAATAATCAAAAGTAGCTTTTCTTAAAATAGATTGAATTCTTGCATAGGTATATTGAATAAATGGCCCTGTGTTTCCTTGAAAATCTACCGATTCTTTTGGGTCGAATAAAATTCGTTTTCTAGGATCTACTTTTAAAATATAATATTTCAATGCCCCTAAACCAATAGTTTTGTATAAGCTTTCTTTTTCTTCATTAGAATACCCCTCTAATTTTCCTAATTCTTGAGATAAACTTCTTGCTGTGTCAGTCATTTCTACCATTAACTCATCTGCATCAACAACAGTTCCTTCTCTAGATTTCATTTTTCCAGAAGGTAAATCTACCATTCCGTAACTTAAATGATACAACTGGTCTGCCCAGTTATACCCTAATTTTTGTAAGATTAAAAACAACACTTTAAAATGATATTCTTGCTCATTTCCAACCGTGTATACCATTCCGTTTACATCTGGATAATCTTTAGAACGTTGTACAGCAGTTCCGATATCTTGTGTCATATAGACAGCAGTTCCGTCAGAACGCAATACAATTTTTTCATCTAAACCATCTTCAGTCAAGTCGATCCAAACAGACCCATCTTCTTTTTTAAAGAAAACACCGTTTTTCAATCCTTCTTCAATATTGTCTTTTCCTAGTAAATAGGTGTTGCTTTCGTAATAATAAGAATCAAAATTGACACCCAAGTTTTCATAAGTTGTTTCAAAGCCTTCATATACCCATTGGTTCATTTCTTTCCAAAGAGCAACAACTTGTTCATCTCCAGCTTCCCATTTTTTTAGCATTTCTTGTGCTTCTAACAATAAAGGAGCTTGTTTCTTAGCGTCTTCTTCTGAAATACCAGAAGCGACTAAGTCGCGAATTTCTTTTTTATATTCTTGGTCAAACTTTACATAGTAATTACCGACCAATTTATCTCCTTTTCTTAAATCTTCATTGTATGTTGTTAAAGGAGTTTCCTTTTTTCCATCACTCCCATTGGGAGCGTATTTTTGCCAAGCCAACATGGATTTACAAATATGTATTCCACGGTCGTTTATAATTTGTGTTTTATACACCTTTTTTCCAGCTGCTTTTAGAATTTCAGAAACAGCATATCCTAATAGATTATTTCTTACATGTCCTAAATGTAAGGGTTTATTTGTGTTAGGAGACGAATACTCTACCAACACAGCATCATTGTTTGTTGATGTATTTACAAATCCGTAGGTTGAATTCTTAAAAATTATATCGAACGATTTCAGGTATAAAGCATCATCAATAACCAAGTTTAAGAAACCTTTTACAACATTAAAGCGAGTAACTTCTTTTACATTTTCTACAATGTAATTCCCTAAATCGTTGCCAATCTGAACTGGATTTCCTTTTTTGTAACGTAACATCGGAAAAACAACTACAGTAATATCTCCTTCAAATTCTTTGCGTGTTGCTTGAAATTCTACTGTAGGTATTTCACTATTATATAAGGTTAAAAAGCCTTTTTTTACAGCAGATTCTATAAGGGTTTGGATACTCATTGTTTTCTTAAAATTGAAGTGCAAAATTACAGAATTTATTTCACTTTTTCTTTCAAATTTTAAAGATGAAAATTAGAACGGTTCTTCTTGTTAATAATCTTATTTTTGTAACCGTATGGAAGATATGAATAAACGGTTAGCAGATTTACCAAAATTAGCAGTAGAAGCTAAAAAAGAAAGTAAAAAGTATTTTACAAACCTAAAAAGAAGAACACCAAAGAATTTAGATCTTGTGATGCATGAATTGCATGAAGCTGAATTTAAAAAAACAGATTGTTTGTCTTGTGGGAATTGCTGTAAAACAACCAGTCCCATTTTTACTGAAAAAGATATTGAGCGTATTTCCAAGCACTTAAGAATGAAAGTAATTGATTTTGAAACGCAATATTTAGATAGGGATGAGGATGATTTTATGGTGTTAAAATCTGCACCCTGTACTTTTTTTGATGAAAAAGACAATACTTGTTTTATCTATGAAGTTAGGCCAAAAGCGTGCTCAGAATATCCACATACCAATAGAAAAAAGTTTATTCAAATTACAGAATTGACTTTGAATAACACCGAGATTTGCCCAGCTGCATATAACATTGTCGAAGCATTAAAAAAACGTTTACCTATGCATTCGAATACAAAAGTTAGAAGAAGTTAAGTTTTAACATAACTGTCAGTTCAAGTAAATTTTCTCATAAACTCCAAAATCACTCGAAGTGATATTCGTGTTTTTTCTGTATTTTAGTAGAAAAATATTTTCATTTGGAAACAATTATTACTTATTTCGAAACGATTCCATCATCGCATAGAAGTTTAATTTTGGTGGGCGGAATCACCTTTTTTTGGCTTTTAGAAGGTACCTTGCCTTTATTTAAGTTCGACTATAAAAAATGGAAACACGCATTTCCTAATTTCTTTTTTACAGCAACAACCATTATAATTAATTTTTCATTAGCCTTTTTATTGTTGAAATCTTCAAATTGGGTTCAGGTAAATAATTTCGGAATTATCAATTGGATTCCAAATTTACCTTTGTGGTTGTATGTTATTTTGGGAGTTTTGTTACTAGATTTTTTTGGAGCCTATTTAGCGCATTTTGTAGAGCATAAAGTAAAACCACTTTGGATGATTCATTTGGTGCATCATACAGATCATAAAGTAGATACAACAACAGCAAATCGTCATCATCCGTTAGAAAGTATGATTCGTTTTGCTTTTACGTTATTTGGTGTTTTTGTAGTTGGTGCTCCCATTGCAATTGTAATGGTTTATCAATCAATGTCATTAATTTTTACGCAGTTTACACATGCAAATATTAAAATGAATAAGAATGTTGATAAAGCGTTGAGTTATGTAATCATTTCACCCGATATGCATAAAATTCACCACCACAATATGTTACCCTATACAGATTCTAATTACGGGAATATTTTTTCTATTTGGGATAGAATCTTTGGTACCTATCTGTATTTAGAGCGTGAAAAAATTGTGTATGGAGTGGATACTTTTCCGGATGAAAAAACCAATTCATCTTTGGTAGAATTGTTAAAGCAACCTTTTCAAGGCTATCGGAAACCAACAAACGTGGACTGATGTTTGATTAAAATAGAATAGGTTTTTAAAAACCAAACGAATATGAAATCAAAAATTGTACTTGTAATTGCCATCTTGTTTTTGACAATTCAAGTAAATTCTCAAACAACAGTAAAGAGCTTCAAAGAAGCTCAAGCTCTATCCATAGCAGATAATAAACCAATTTTTTTAAAGGTTAAATACTCTTCTCGATTTTTTAATAATGCGTTCACCTTTGATGGAGATTATAAGTTTATAAATAACCCTGAAGTTACAAAGATTTTGAAAAATTATGTGGTTTTAGAATTGTATGATAACTCAACTGACCACAAGTATTTAAGGTACTTAAACAGGAGCGGAAAAAGTGGATTACGGGGAGGAAATGTGTTGGATCCTATAGCGAATTCGATTGGATATGCATTTATTGGAGGGAATTCATCTAAAACAGATAAAACCGCACTGGATTCAGCGATAGAGGGTTTAATTAGAAACTCTTTTGATGTATCTCCATTAAAAGAAGAGTATAAAGCGATTATTAAAAACAACGATGTAAATTCAAAAATAAGTTTGATTGAAAAATATTTGAATAACATTTTGAATAATTCTCTTTTAGGGAATGAAAAACAAAAAAAACACCCATCATCCATTTATGTTGTTGAGAGATATATTAAAGAATTAATCAAAGAAAATAAAAAGAACAATTCATTAAAAGAGAGCGACAAACAACGATTGGAACTTCTGGGTTTGTATAGAATGTTTTTTTATGAAAGATATAGTAGAGTTGCAAAAAAATTACAAAAAATGAACGTAAACTCTATTAGTGAATCAAATAAAAGTCTGTTTTACTATTTAAGCTATGTATCTAATCTTAAAGCTAAAAAAGAAACTGTAGCCAAAGAATGGCTTGATAAATTAAAACCACAAAAAGATTTTGACCACTATGAAGCATTAAGTAAAAAAGTGTAGTTACTCAATAAACACATCTTCCAGTTCACCAACTATTTTTCTAATATTTACTCCAGATAAATTCGTTAAGATACAAATGACCATGTCTTTTTCTGGATACATTAATAAATATGCAGTAGCCCCCATTCCGCCGCCAGAATGACTGTAACGTAATACATTATTTTTTACGTTTGCAATACCAACTCCAATGCCGTATTTGGTGTTTTTTCTTGTAGAAGTTTGCTGTGGCTTTACCAATTCTGCAATGGCAGTTTTAGAAACCGTTTTAGGATTGATGATTTCATTTCCAAATAAAAGTAAATCTTCTGAAGTTGAAATAAATCCGCCGCCAGCAGCTTTAAATTCATTGCTAACAGGTGGTCCAATTTTAATTTGTCCATTTTCTTTTACATAAAACAAGGTTCTGTTTGGCATTTCTTTATCAGAGTAGCCTAACGAAGTGTTCTTCATTTGTAAAGGATAGAAAACAACTCTTTTCATGTACTCATTATAATCTTCACCAGCAGCATTTTGTACCACAACACTTAATAAATTCCAACCATAGGTACTGTATTGATAATTTGTTCCCGGTTCAAATAACAAAGAGTCGTTTTTAAAAACATCCAAGCCTTCAACAATTGACATTTTTTTGTTTAATAAAAATTCATTGCCATTATAATGTCTAATCCCCGCTATATGACCACCAACTTGTCTCACAGTAAAATCATATTTCTTTTTAGGAAAATCTGGGACATAAGTATATAAGCTTGCGTCAAAATCTAACTTATTATCATCTACCAATTTTGCCATTGCTAGTGCTGTTAAGGTTTTAGAAATACTAGCCACTCTAAATTGCGTAGAACTTGCATTTACTACCTTTTTTGCATCAACATCAGAAAATCCGAATCCTTCAGACCAAATCATTTTTCCTTTTTGAGAAACAGAAATGGCCATTCCAGGGATTTGTTCTGATTTTAAAAATTTCTCAGCAACTTCTTTGGCAGCATTAATTTTTTGTTGAGTTGCAGTATCTGTTGTGTTGCAAGAAATAAAGAATACATATGCAACAAGTAGTAAGATTGATTTTTTCATGTTAGTTGTAAATTAGGTAATTAGCTCTTATTTTTTTAAAATCTGACAATCCTTTTTGCCAAGATTCTGTAATTTTTTTAGCAGAGAAGCCTTGTTCAATTTGTTGTTGCAGTTTTGTGTTTCCTGCATGAATTGTAAAAGTTTTTCCAAAGAATTTTTCTGTTTTAGGAGTTTTTTGATACGCATCAATCAACCATTCTAAATTTATAGCATTCAGTTTTTTAGAAGTACTTAAATCAACGCCATAACAAAGTTTGTCTTTTTCCTTTGGATATTTAGAACCAAAATTGGGTTTTGGAGTATAACTAAAACTACTCTTTGGGAAAAATGAGGCTCCGTATCTTTGAAATTGAAATTCCGTTCCTCTTCCTGCATTAATAATAGTCCCTTCAAAAAAACCTAAACTAGGATACAAGTTTATAGATTTGTCATTTGGCAAGTTAGGTGAAGGCCTTATCGCTAAAGTATATTCAGAATTATGCGTGTAATTTTTCAACGGAATAACCGTTAAATCGCATTGAATGCCATTTTTCAACCATTTTTCTCCGTTAATCATTTGTCCATATTCTCCAATGGTCATTCCATACACAACAGGCACAGGATGCATACCAACAAAACTTTTGTGCTCCATTTCTAAAATAGGCCCATCGACATAGTGCCCATTCGGATTGGGTCTGTCAAAAATCAATACAGGAATTCCATTTTCAGCAGCAGCTTCCATCACATAATGCAGCGAAGAAATGTAGGTGTAAAAACGTGCGCCAACATCTTGAATATCAAAAACAATAACATCAATTCCTTTTAATTGTTCTTTAGAAGGTTTTTTGTTTTTTCCATATAAAGATAAAACAGGCAAACCTGTTTTGGTGTCAAATCCGTCTTTTACAAGCTCACCAGCATCTGCGTTTCCTCTAAATCCGTGTTCTGGAGCAAAAACTTTTTTTACTTTTATCCCAAGGGATAGTAAAGAATCTACTAAATGTCTTGTTTCTTGTTTCTTATTTCTTGTGTCTATTACGGATGTTTGATTGGCCACAACCGCAATATTTTTTCCTTTTAATAAGTTTACATAAAGCTCTGTTTGTTCAGCAGCAACTTTTATCTCCGAAGATTTTTGTGCGCAAGAAGTAGAGCTAAAACAAATGCATAAGAATAAGATTAAATATGTACTTTTGAAACGAACTAATGGAATCATAAAATTGAATTACGAGTTATTTATAGCTAAACGTATTATTGCTGGTAAAGAGTATAAAAATAGCATTTCATCTCCAATAATAAAAATTGCCATCACTGCAATTGCATTAGGCATTATTATTATGATGATTTCTATTGCGACTGGAAGCGGAATGCAGCATAAAATTAGAGATAAAATCTCTGGTTTTAAAGGGCATATTCAAATTACAAATTATGATGATAACAACTCAGAAGTTTCTATAATTCCTATTGATAAGAATCAAGATTTTTATCCAGAATTCAACAATATTAAAGGAATAAAAAAAGTACAGATTTTTGCCAATAAGGCAGGATTGATACGAACTGCAACAGATTTTGAAGGCGTTGTTTTTAAAGGTGTTTCTACAGATTATGATTGGTCTTTTTTTTCTGAGTATTTAGTAGAAGGGAAGTTGCCTGATTTCAATCAGCAAAGAAATAGAGATGTCTTACTGTCTAAAACCTTGGCGAATAGATTGCATTTAAAATTGCAGGATACTATTAATGTGTTTTTCTTGAAATCGACTAAAAATAAATTACCAAGTAGATATAAATTAGTGATTGTTGGAATTTATGACACAGGTTTTAATCAGTTTGATAAAAACATGATGATCGGAGATATCCGAGAAATTCAAAGTCTAAATAAATGGAACGAAAATCAAATTGGAGGTTTTGAGGTATTGTTAGATGATTTTGATGATATCAAACAAAAAGGAGATGAAGTTTATGCTTCTATAGGTTCTACCTTAAACAGCAACAACATTGTAGATAATTACCAATTTATTTTGAATGGATAGAACTGTTTGACAATAACGTTTGGTTTATCATCGGAATTATGATTTTAGTTGCTAGCATTAATATGATAACTGCATTATTGGTTTTGATTTTAGAACGTGTGCAAATGGTCGGAATTTTAAAAGCCCTAGGAAGTAACAATTGGAGTGTTCGAAAAATCTTTTTATACAACGCCAGTTATTTGATTTTAAAAGGATTGTTTTGGGGAATTTAATAGGGATTACAGTGTTAATTTTACAGCAGCAATTTGGATTTATCACATTAGATCCTTCAACATATTATGTGTCAACTGTCCCAATTGATATTAATGTCTTTGCAATTTTAGCATTGAATGTTGGTACATTAATTTTGTGTTTTGTCATGTTAATTATTCCTTCTTATATTATCACAAAAATAAATCCTTCTAAATCGATTCAATTCGCTTAAAAGACTTCCTTTTAAAAAAGGAATCTAATATTGTATCTCTTAAATATTTTGTTTCTTTGCACTATAATTTAAGCAAATGAACTACGCAAAAAACATATTAGAAACAATTGGTAATACACCATTAGTACAATTAAATTCGGTAACAAAAGAAGTAGATGCTTTGGTGTTAGCTAAAGTAGAAACCTTTAATCCAGGGAATTCTGTAAAAGACAGAATGGCTTTAAAAATGGTTGAAGATGCAGAAGCAGATGGTAGATTAAAACCTGGAGGAACAATTATTGAAGGGACTTCTGGAAATACAGGTATGGGATTGGCATTGGCTGCAATTATAAAAGGATACAAATGTATTTTTGTGATTTCTGATAAACAATCAAAAGAAAAGATGGATATTTTACGTGCAGTTGGTGCAGAAGTAGTGGTGTGCCCAACCAACGTAGAGCCAGATGATCCACGTTCTTATTATTCGGTTTCTAAACGACTAGGAGAAGAAACACCAAATTCTTGGTATGTCAATCAATATGACAATCCAAGTAATGCAATAGCACATTACGAGCAAACTGGTCCAGAAATTTGGGAACAAACGGATGGAAAAATTACACACTTTGTAGTTGGTGTAGGAACTGGAGGTACCATTTCTGGAATCGGAAAATACTTAAAAGAACAAAATCCTGATATCAAAATTTGGGGAGTAGACACTTATGGTTCTGTGTTTAAAAAATACCATGAAACAGGTATTTTTGATGAAAATGAAATTTACCCATACATCACAGAGGGTATTGGAGAAGATATTTTGCCGAAGAATGTTGATTTTTCAATTATTGATGGATTTACAAAAGTAACCGATAAAGATGCCGCTGTTTATACACGTAAAATTGCCAAAGAAGAAGGAATTTTTGTTGGGAATTCTGCAGGTTCTGCAATAAAAGGATTGTTGCAACTAAAAGAGCACTTTACAAAAGATGATGTTATCGTGGTATTGTTCCATGATCATGGAAGTAGATATGTAGGTAAAATGTTTAATGATGAATGGATGCGTGAACGTGGTTTTTTAGAAGAAAAAATTACCACTGCTGCCGATTTAATTAGAAACCATGCAGACAAACCATTGGTTTCTGTAAAAACAGAAGAATTGGTTTCGCATGCGATTGAAAGAATGAAAGAATTTAAAATTTCTCAAATTCCTGTTGAAGATGTAAACGGATTTGTAGGTTCTTTAGATGAAACGGATTTGTTAAGAAGTTATTTGCAGGACACTAATATTGCTGATAAGCCAATAAAAGAAGTTATGGGAGCTAAATACCCTGTGGTAAAAATGACTGCTTCAATTGTTGAAGTTTCTAAATTGATTACAAGAGAAAATCAAGCTGTATTGGTAGATTTAGAAAACGGCAATTATAATATTATTACCAAGCACGATATTATTAATGCTATTTAATATAAAAAGTATTTAAATAAAAAAACCACTTCAAAAGAAGTGGTTTTTTTTTGCTTAACTAATTCAAATAACTTACACAATGAAAACAAGTCTCTCACCTTTGTTTTCATTTTTTATTTTACAAATCTTATGCCAAAAATCAATTTTCCTTCAGGAAAAAGTTAAATAAATGTGATTTTTACATTTAATTAACATTTGAATCAAAATCATTGATGAATAGTTAAATATTTAGGAATAATCACTGAGGATATTTTAATACGAGTAGTCATTTAGTATGAAAATAAAAAAGCTCACAAACTGTGTTTGAGAGCTTTTGATAAAATTGTATTAAAAATTAGCTTGCGTGCTTATGTGCTTTGTAAGAAGAGCGAACTAAAGCGCCGCTTTCTACATACATAAAGCCCATTTCTATGCCTAGGGTTTCGTATTTTTTAAATTGTTCTGGAGTAATGAATTCTTTAACAGGTAAATGTTTTTTACTTGGTTGTAAGTATTGACCAATAGTAATTACATCTAAACCAACATTGCGCAAATCTTTCATAGTTTGAATTACTTCTTCTTCTGTTTCACCTAATCCAAGCATGATTCCAGATTTAGTGCGCATGCCATTTTCTTTTAGGTATTTTAAAACCCCCAAACTTCTATCGTATTTAGCTTGAATTCGAACTTCTCTCGTTAATCTACGAACGGTTTCCATATTATGAGAAACCACTTCTGGAGCTACTTTAATAATTCGATCTATTAATTTTTCGTTTCCTTGAAAATCAGGAATTAAAGTTTCTAATGTTGTAGTCGGATTTGCTCTACGAACCGCATTTACGGTTTCTGCCCAAATGATAGAACCACCATCTTTTAAATCATCTCTATCTACAGAAGTTAACACCGCGTGTTTTATGCCCATTAGTTTAATAGAGCGCGCTACTTTTTCTGGCTCGTCCCACTCAACTGTTTCTGGTCTTCCTGTTTTTACACCACAAAATCCACATGAACGTGTACAAATATTTCCAAGAATCATAAAGGTAGCAGTTCCTTCACCCCAACATTCTCCCATATTAGGACAACTTCCACTGGTGCAAATGGTGTTTAATTTATATTTATCAACCAAACCTCTTAGCTCTGTGTATTTTTTACCAACAGGTAATTTTACACGCAACCATTTTGGTTTTTTTACTTTTTCTGGTGTAGATATAATTTGTTCTGACATTCTAAATAATTGAGTTGCAAAGTTACAAAGAAAAGGATTATAAATTCATTAAAAACCAAATACTAAATCCAATTAGAAATATGATTCCAAGCCAGCTTATAATTTTTAAATAGGTATTTGGGCGGTGTTCTTTCGGAGTGTGTTTTCCAGTAATTAAAATATAATTAAGAATGGCATAAAAGGGTGCTGTTAAAAAGGATAATACAGTTGCTATTTTGACTAACAAGCCCATATTGCTTAAGAAGAAATGCAGTATGATAAATGTACCAAAAGCTAAAAACAAAATCCAAAACCAATAGTTAAATTTTGTTTTTTTATTAAAAAGGATTTCGGTTGTTTTTGCCATGGCTCTAGGTGATGCATCTAAGGTTGTGATTGTGGTGCTAAACATGGTTGTAAAAGCAGCAATAGCAATAAAAATATAGAAAAAACTTCCAAGGTTTTTGGTATATAAGTTGATTAATTGCGATGCAAAAACACCACCGTTATTTGAGAATGTTTCTCCAGAATTATACATCACCAAAGCACCTAAAACAACAAAACAAACACCTAAAAACAAGGCTCCTAAATATCCAATATTAAAGTCGAAAATTGCTTGATTGGGTTTTGTTTTTAAATGTATGCTTTTGTCTTTTTCTAAGGTCCATAAAGAATGCCAAACAGAAATATCTAAAGGGGCTGGCATCCACCCTAAAAAAGCAATCAAGAAGGTGATTTCTATCGTTCCGCTTGGCAATATTTGAGTAAAATTAAATGACTCTTTGGTATCAAATAGGGCAACAGAAACAGCAATGACGGTACTAATAGTTAATAAAATAATGATGTATTTCATCAAGTTGTCTAACAACTTGTATTTACCAATAACTAATATAATAACACTAACACCTATAATGGTTACAGACCATAAAACCAAATCGTTTGTAATTCCAAATAACTGAGAAGCTATTCCAGCTGTAACGATGGTAACAGCAGCTTGAATGGTAAACATGGTTGCAAAATTGATGATATAATAAGCGATTAAGACTGGTTTTCCTAGTTTTTTGTATCCATCTAATAAGGATTCACCCGTTGCAGAAGCGTAACGGGGCCCGAACTGAAAAAAAGGATATTTAAAGATGTGCACTAACAATAACGCCCATAACAAACCAAATCCAAATTCTGCACCAGCTTTGGTAGATTGCACCAAATGTGAAACTCCTATGGCGGCTCCTGCAAATAATAAACCAGGCCCGAGTGAGTTTAGGAATGATTTTTTCATATTACGATTTATTGATAATCTCTGCTAACAGTTTTTTGGCGCGTAATAATTTTACTTTTACGTTATTCATTGGTTCACCAATTTGTTCAGAAATTTCTTTATAACTTAATTCTTGAAAATATCGCAGGTTTATCACTTCTTGATATTTAGGTTTTAATTGCTTGATGTCTTTTAGCAATTTGGCCAAATTCTGCTCTGTAATGATCTTGTCTTCTGGCGAAGGATTGTCATCTGCGATTTCATAAACTTCCGCATTTTTTACTTTATAAGACTCTGCTAATATGGATGATTTCTTTTT
The DNA here is from genome assembly GCA_943788865.1 of uncultured Polaribacter sp. Lineage (GTDB taxonomy): Bacteria > Bacteroidota > Bacteroidia > Flavobacteriales > Flavobacteriaceae > Polaribacter. The sequence continues at coordinate 98,549 of CALSRX010000005.1, forward strand.
CCGTAAGGTATCTATATGGATGTTTTTAGAAATGGTAATTATCCACGTTTTAAAAGTATATGTCTCATCAAAAGTATCAATTTTATCAAAAGCTTTAGAAAAAGTTTGAATAGTGATATCTTCTGCATCATTTTCGTTTTGATGCCTTTTTAATTGAAAATTATGAACACTATTCCAAAAATTATCTAATAAGATATTAAAAGCAAGTTGATTGCCTTTTTTGGCTTTTTGTATAATTTGTAGTAATTCGTCGCCTTTTATTTCCAATGCGTAGGTTTTGAAAAAGTATTGGAGATAAAGATAGTAAATTGAAATAGAAGCAGAAAAATTTCTAAAAAAGGCAAAAAGAAAACAATGTTTTTCTCTTGTAACCGTTTAGCTGATAGACCAAAAACTAAAAATAAGCCAATAAAATAGACAATTATAATTGGTGTAATGAGTTTCCAATTCATAAAAAAGAAAAGGACTATTGAAGAAAAATAAACCAATAATTTACTTATAAAATACAATCCTAAAAAAATTTTGTGTTTCAATTTATAATACGAAGACGTAGAGACGTGTCTCCTTTTTTGACGAAACCATTCTTTTAAAGTTAATGGCGGATTTGAAGTTGTAAAGCTATCTTCTTCCAAACAAATTGCAGTATTTGAGTTTGTTGCTGCTTCTTGTATAAACAGATCATCATCACCAGATTTTACTTGAATATGATTGATGAAACCTTTTGTTTTAAAAAAATTACTTTTTGTATACGCCAAATTTCTTCCAACACCCATATATGGAGAACCTAATTTTGCATAACTAAAATATTGAACAGCAGTAAGTAAGGTTTCAAATCGCACCAAAAGATTTACAAAAGTGTCGAATGTTTTGTAATTGCCATAACCAAGTACAATTGATTTTTCTGTAGAAAATTTCTGTGCCATATGCTGTATCCAAAATAGAGATACTGGTTTGCAATCTGCGTCTGTAAATAATAGATGCTCGTTTTTCGCAGCTTTAATTCCGAGTGTTAACGCATATTTTTTATTTCCCCAAAAAGCTTCGTTATTTTGAACGTTGACAATCTTAATATTTGAGTGCTTTTTTTTAAACGATTCCATTACTTCTAAAGTGTTATCTGAGGAAGCATCGTTAATTAAAACAATTTCGAAATTCGAATAGTTTTGATTGATGATACTGGGTAGAAATTCTTTTAAATTTTTAGCTTCATTTTTGGCACATATAATAACTGAAACAGGAATCTCATCAGTTAATTGATCCTCTTTTTTTAAAAAAAGAATTGAAAAAAAGCAAAAAAAATAAATAAGTTGTATTGCAGTTGTTGCTACTAAAACTTAGAAAAAAACTGTAATAATCATAGGGTAAAAACTAATTATTTGTGTTGAGGTTCTGCACAGTTGTCAAATTGATCTGGAGTTTTTCCGCAAAAGCCACAAGCTTCACCAGATTCGTTTAGCATTGGGTTTTGGCTAGCGCAAGTTCCAGCAAATTTTCCATCTTTTTTTGCCCAAATTTTAATGGCTATTCCTGCAAATGCTAATCCTAATAAACCTATGGTAAGTAAAATAAGTTTCATTGTAAAATATTGATAGCGCAAAGATACTTATTATTAAAAAAAGTAACTAAAAAAATGCGTTAAAGTATTTGATTTTTTAAGTTAACACAAATGGATTTTAAATTTTTTAAAGGCGAAAAATTTTCATCACCATTTAAAAATAATTAAAAGATAAAGTAGGGTATTTTAAAAGTAAACTGTTTTATATAAAAAACCAATCATTATGAAAAAATTTTCAATTTTAAAAGTTGCATCAGTAACTTTACTTTTAATAGTTGGATTGATGTCTTGTGGTTCAACATCAGAAGATGAAACTACAGATACAACAGCAACTCAATATGATATTTCGCCAATTTTATCGAAATTTTCAGGTACGGGATTAACAGTTTCCGTAAATGCGAACTCTGTTACGTTTACAACACAAAATTTGCCAAATCATAAAAGCCCGTATTGGCCAACAAACAATGCGTTGTATGAAGCTTATAACGGAACTAATGGTAATTTTAATATCAATCCAAATAGAATTAGTTCTCAAAACATTTCTATTACAGTTCCATTGAACCCTTCTGAAGCAAGTACTAAACAAGCAACATCTTTAGGTCCAATTGGGGTTTCTGTAAATGGAGTTGTTTTTTACAATCAATATGCAGGGCCTAACAATCAGGCTTTGACAAATGAGATTAATAGTTTTGATCAATTTTTAGGACACCCACAACAATCTGGACAATACCATTATCATGTTGAGCCAACCTATTTAACAGGTCAGTTTGGAGATAGTGCTTTCTTAGGATTGCTTGCAGATGGTTTTCCGGTTTACGGACCCATTGAAAATGGTAAAACAATTACAAATTCAGATTTAGACGCTTATCATGGGCATACAAGTGCAACGGTTGATTTTCCTAGTGGGATTTATCATTATCATATTACACCAAATGAAGATCCATACATAAATGGAAACGGTTTTTATGGCACACCTGGAAACATAACGCAATAAAAAATTGAAAAAATTTGTATACATATTAATCTGTTTTAGTTTGTTTTCATGTAAACAAAAAGTCAGGGGACAATTAATTTTATTAGCAGAAAACAAACAATTAAGTACTCGAAATGGTGTGTTGTATTATAATGATATGCCATTTGAGGGTACATTAAAAAGTTTTGATGAAGTAAATCAAACAAGTAATGTTACAACCTATATAAACGGCCAAAAAGATGGAGAAGAAAAAAAATGGTATACAAATTCTGTTTTAGCAGAAGTACGTTATTATCAAAACGGAGAGAAAGTTGGGATACACAAAGCTTGGTTTACAAACGGACAACAAAAATTTGAATATCCTTACAGCCAAAATGGGGTATATCATGGTACGATGAAAGAATGGTATACGAACGGGCAGCTGGTTAAAGAATTTAATTATATAAACGGAAGAGAATCGGGAACTCAAAAAATGTGGTTGTCGAATGGAAATATCAGAGCAAATTACACTGTTGTAAATGGGGAAAGGTTTGGGCTTATCGGATTAAAAAAATGTTATTCAGTAAAAACAAAATGATGAAAAATAATATATACATACTACTTGCAATACTGATGTTTTTTGCATGTAAAACAGAACAAAAAATTGACAAAGAAGTAACATTGCCTTTTTTTAACTCAGCATTATTTACTCCTGAATGGATTTCTGAAAATGCAACAAATTACAAAGCGATTCATAAAATTCCAGCTTTCGAATTTACAAACCAAGAAGGAGAGAAGGTAACGAATCAAACTTACGAAGGGAAAATTTATGTTGCTGATTTTTTCTTTACTTCTTGCCCTGGTATTTGCCCAAGATTAGCAAAAAATATGGGAGCTTTACAAGAAGTATTTAAAAATGATAAAGATGTTTTATTCTTATCACATTCAGTAACTCCCGAAAAAGATTCTGTTTCGGTATTAAAAGAATACGGAATTGAAAACAAGGTCAATCTAGAAAAATGGAATTTAGTTACTGGGAATAAAAAAGAAATATATACGATTGCTAGACAAGGCTATTTTGCAGATGAAGATTTTGTAAAAACACAAGATGAAGATGCTTTTATTCACACAGAAAACTTTGTATTGATAGATAAAAAAGGTAGAATTAGAGGTGTTTATAATGGTACCTTAGCTGTTGAAAAAGATCGAATAATAAGACATATTGAGTTGCTAAAAAAAGAAGTTTAAATAATATTAACTTCGATTTCTAAATCAATTTTAAATTTATTAAAAACAGTTTGTTGAATGCTTTTGCCTAGATTGTAAATTTCTAAACCAGAAGCATTTGCGTAATTTACCAAAACCAATGCTTGCTTTTCATGCACCCCAGCATCACCAAAACGTTTGCCTTTAAATCCGCATTGTTCTACCAGCCAACCAGCAGGAACTTTTGTAGTAGCTTCTGAAATTTTATAACTAGGAATTGCTGGGTATTCTTTTTGTAATTGTGAAAATTGCTCAGTAGAAATGACAGGGTTTTTAAAAAAGCTTCCACTATTTCCAATTTCTTTTGGGTCTGGAAGTTTTGATTTTCTAATAGAGATAACCGCATCAGAAACATCTTTGATCGTAGGATTTGTAATCTTTTTTTCTTGTAAAGCAACTTCAATCGCTCCGTAAGAAGTATTTAGTTGGTGATTTGTTTTCGTTAGCTCAAAACTTACCGAAGTAATAATGTACTTTCCTTTTACATCGTTTTTAAAAATTGAATTTCGGTATCCAAACTGGCATTCTGCATTAGCGAAAGTAATTAATTTACCGGTTTCAATTTCAATTGCTTCTACTTTGGTGATGGTGTCTTTGACTTCTACTCCGTAAGCTCCAATGTTTTGAATAGGGCAAGTGCCAACATTACCAGGAATTAAAGAGAGGTTTTCTAATCCGCCATAATCTTGAGAAATACACCACAACACAAACTCATGCCAATTTTCTCCAGAATTAACTGTTAAGTGAACAGTATTTTTGTTTTCTCTGTCGATTGAAATTCCTTTGATGTTTATCAATACAACAAGTTTTTCAATGTCTTTCGTCAGCAAAATATTGCTACCTCCAGATAACAGGAACAAGTCTTTTTCTGTCTTTAAAAGTTGTTGTAAGTCATAAAAAGAATCAATAGAAACAAAACGTTTGGCATAACATTCTACACCAAACGTATTGTATTCTTTTAAAGATATGTTGTTTAAAATGGTCACTAATCTTTATACACTTTTAAAGCTTCTTTTAAAATGTTAATTGCTTTTTTTAAACTTTCATTATTTAAAACATAGGCAATTCTAATTTGATTTAAACCAACGCCAGGTGTTGAGTAAAATCCTGCAGCAGGAGCAACCATCACAGTTTCACCATTCACATCAAAAGACTCTAATAGCCATTTTGCAAAATCGTCAGCATTTTTTACTGGTAACTCCACGATACAATAAAAGGCACCTTTTGGTTTTGCTACTTTTATGCCTTCAATTTTTTGTAAGCCCTCTATTAATGTGTTTCTTCGGCTAACGTATTCTTCTTTAACTTCATCAAAATAACTTTGTGGAGTTTCTAAGGCTGCTTCTGAAGCAATTTGCGCTAATGTTGGCGGACTTAATCTTGCTTGAGCAAATTTTAAAGCTGTTTTAATAACTTCTTTGTTTTTTGACACCAAACAACCTATTCTTGCGCCACACATGCTATATCTTTTCGATACAGAGTCAATAATAATAGCATTTTCAGTTAAACTTTCTTCTTGTAAAATTGAATAGTGCTCTATGCCATCATAAGCAAATTCTCTATACACTTCATCAGAAATTAAAAACAAATCGTGTTTTTTAACAATGGCTGCTAATTTTTGAATTTCTTCTTTACTATAGATGTATCCAGTTGGATTTCCTGGATTACAAATCAAGATAGCTTTTGTTTTTGGAGAAATTAATTTTTCAAATTCTTCTATAGGAGGCAATGCAAAATTGTCTTCAATTTTTGAAATAACCGGAACAACATTTACTCCGGAAGCAACAGAAAAACCGTTGTAGTTTGCATAGAAAGGTTCAGGAATAATAATTTCATCATCAACATCCATAATACTTCCAAAAGCAAAAAGTAATGCTTCACTACCACCTGTTGTAACTATTATATCATCATGTTTAACATGAATGTTATGTTTGCTGTAATAGTTAGCTATTTTTGTTCTATAGGCTTCTGAACCTTCAGATCTGGTATAGGCAATTGTTGTTAATGAATGAACTGAAACTGCATCTAATGCAACCTGAGGTGTTTTAATATCAGGTTGTCCAATGTTTAAATGATATACTGTTTTGCCTTGTTTATATGCGTTTTCTGCATAGGGCACCAATTTACGAATTGGTGATTCTGGCATTAAAGTTCCTTTCTTAGAAATTAAAGGCATAGTTTATGAATTTGATTAGTTAAATGTAAAGCAAATTTCTGAATTTATTTTTAAAATCCCGTTGCGTTTGGCATTTCTTTTTTAAGACAGGCAAAAGGTAAAATATTTACTAAAATGCTATTAAATATTTCCTAAAAGCTATTATAGATTAAGTGGTTATGTATTTAATTGAATAAATTTGTATATTAGATATAATTATAAAACATCCTTTTTTTTGATAAAAAAACATTACTTATTTTTTTTTCTTTTAGTTGCTTTTACGTTTACAGCTAAATCTCAATCTGAATCTCAGTTTGGTTTTTTTAGATCCAACCAGAAAGAACAATTTGTGAGGTTTAATCTTATTAATAACTTAATTGTAATTCCGTTAGAAGTAAATGGGAAACAGTTGTCTTTTATTTTAGATACGGGTGTTAATAAAACCATTCTTTTTAGTTTGTCAGAAAATGATAGCCTTGGTTTAAGAGATGTTAAAAAAATTTCTTTGCAAGGTTTAGGAAAAGGAAAGCCACTGGAGGCTTTAATATCAACAAATAACACTTTAAAAATTAAAGATTTTGTTGGTGAAAATCAAGAAATTTATGTGATCCTGAAAGACCGATTTGATGTTTCGGGTAAAATGGGGGTTACTGTTCACGGAATTATAGGTTATCAACTATTTAAAGATGCGATTGTACACATCAACTATTTAACAAAACGAGTTTATTTTTACAATCCGCAATTTTACACCTATGATAAGTGTAGAAAATGTCAAACATTTCCTTTGCAATTCTATAGGAACAAACCTTATATAGATGCTAAAATACAATTAGATACAGTTGGAAATACACAAACAGATGTGAAATTATTGATAGACTCTGGTGGTTCTGAATCGATTTGGCTATTTGAAAATTCTAAAAAGGAAATTCAAACCCCTATTAAACACTTTAAAGGTGTTTTAGGGGAAGGAATTAGCGGTACCATTTATGGTAAAAAAAGTAGAATTAAACAAATTTCAATCGGAACTTTTAAGATCAAAGAACCTACAGTTTCATTTTTAGACTCTACATCTACTTTTTATGCAAGGCGTTTTAGAGAACGTAATGGAAGTATTGGAGGTAATATTTTAAAACGATTTAAAATATGGGTAGATTATAAAAACAAAACAATTACCTTAAAAAAGAGCGGTTCGTTTAGAGGTGGTTTTCAATACAATATGAGTGGTTTAGATGTTGTTTACAATGGAAAAATTTTAGTTAAAGAAAAACAATCTTCAACATTTTCAGATGCTTATTCTAGTGGAAAGTCAGAAACTACAAATACAAAAACAGTCTCAATAATTTCTACTTATGCCTATAGGTTTAAACCTTCTTATAAAATAAAACATGTCTTAAAAAATTCGCCAGCTGATTTGGCCGGATTACAAGTAGATGATGTGATTTTAAGTATTAATGGAATTAAAGCTCATCAGTTAACATTAAAGGAGTTGTTAGGTAAGTTTCAAGCAGGCCATAACAAAAGAATAACCCTGGTTGTAGAAAGAGCAAAAGTTGATATGAAATTCCATTTTAACTTAGTAAAAAGAATCTAGTAACTTAAGATTTTTTTACCACAAAACCTTTAATTCGTATTCTTTTAATACTATTTTTCGCATTAGATGTTATGGTAATCATTTTAGAAAAACCACCTAAAATAGAAGTGTTATAAACAACTTCAACAACCCCTTTTTCACCTGGCATAATTGGACCATCAGGTTTTGTTGGAACTGTACATCCACAAGAGGCTTTTATATTAGAAATAATTAATGGACTTTTACCAACATTAACAAATTCAAAAATTCGTTTTCCGTCTGATTTATGCTCAATTTTACCATAATCAATAAGTTCTGTAGTGAATTTAAATTCAGCTTTGTTTGATGCTGTATTTTGAGAATAACTACTCATAGTTAAATTAACTAAAAAAAGAAGTAAAATAGATTTTTTCATCGGATTAAATTTTAGGTAAAAGTAGGTTTTTAATCTTATAATTAAAAATTCAAATACAACTTTCCTGTTATTAGATATAGTTGTATTTTTGCTCTTTATATCTCAAAAATAAAGCCAAAGAATGGAAATTCCATCTAAATATATTGCAACAAGTGTAGAAAGTAAATGGTACGATTACTGGATGAAAAACAATTATTTCCATTCAACACCTGATGAAAGAGAGCCGTATACCATTGTAATTCCACCACCAAACGTAACCGGAGTTTTACATATGGGGCATATGTTGAATAATACCATCCAAGATGTGTTAATTCGTCATGCTCGTTTACAAGGTAAAAATGCCTGTTGGGTTCCTGGTACAGACCATGCATCTATTGCAACAGAAGCAAAGGTTGTGGCAAAGCTAAAAGAACAAGGAATTGATAAAAACGACTTGACTCGAGAAGAGTTTTTGGCACATGCATGGGAATGGAAACATGAATATGGTGGAATCATTTTAGAGCAATTAAAAAAGCTAGGATGTTCTTGTGATTGGGAAAGAACAGCTTTTACAATGGACCCAGAAATGTCTGAAGCTGTTATTAAAGTTTTTGTTGATTTATACAACAAAGGCTTAATTTACCGTGGATACAGAATGGTAAACTGGGATCCAGAAGCAAAAACAACATTGTCCGATGAAGAGGTTATTCATATTGAAAAACAAGGAAATTTATATTACTTAGAATACAAGATTGAAGGCTCAAATGACACCTTAACTATTGCAACTACCCGTCCAGAAACTATTTTTGGTGATACTGCAATTTGTATCAATCCAAATGATGATCGTTTTAGACATCTAAAAGGGAAGAAAGCAATTGTGCCTTTGTGTAATCGTGTAGTTCCAATTATTGAAGACGAATATGTAGATATTGAATTCGGAACGGGTTGTTTAAAAGTAACGCCTGCTCATGATGAAAATGATAAAGTGTTAGGAGATAAGCACAATTTAGAAGTTATCGATATTTTTAATGAGGATGCGTCTTTAAATTCTTTCGGGTTGCATTACGAAGGCAAAGATCGTTTTGTGGTTCGTAAAGAGATTACCAAAGAATTAGAAGAAAAAGGGTTTTTAGTGAAGACAGAACAACATTTAAATAAAGTCGGAACTTCTGAAAGAACAAAAGCAATCATAGAACCAAGATTGTCAGATCAATGGTTTTTGAAAATGGAAGATTTGGTAAAACCAGCAATTGAAGCTGTTTTAGGTGATAATCCGGAGATCAATTTATATCCAAAGAAATTTGAAAACACCTATCGTCATTGGATGGAGAATATTCGCGATTGGAATATTTCTCGTCAATTATGGTGGGGACAACAAATTCCGGCTTATTTCTACGGAGACGGAAAAGAAGATTTTGTAGTTGCTGAAAGCATCACAGAAGCATTAGTATTGGCACAGGAGAGAACTAAAAACTATAAACTAACAACTAGCGACTTGCGTCAGGATACTGACGCGCTAGATACTTGGTTTTCTTCATGGTTATGGCCAATGTCTGTTTTTGACGGAATTCGAAATCCTGAAAACGAAGAAATTAACTATTACTATCCAACCAATGATTTAGTAACTGGTCCAGATATTTTATTTTTCTGGGTAGCGCGTATGATCATTGCAGGATATGAATACAAAGGAAAAAAACCTTTTAACAATGTGTATTTAACAGGTTTGGTACGTGATAAACAACGTAGAAAGATGTCTAAATCACTTGGTAATTCTCCGGATGCTTTAAAATTGATTGAAGATTATGGAGCAGACGGAGTGAGAGTAGGGTTATTACTAAGTTCTGCCGCTGGAAACGACTTAATGTTTGATGAAGCTTTATGTCAACAAGGAAAACAATTTGCTAATAAAATCTGGAATGCTTTTCGTTTGGTAAAAGGTTGGGAAATTGATGAAAACTTAAAACAAGAAAGTACATCAAGTCTTGGATTGTCGTGGTATACTTTTAGATTTCAACAAGTTTTAGCAGAAATTGAAGATCATTTCTCTAAATACAGATTATCTGATGCCTTAATGGCAATTTACAAGTTAATTTATGATGATTTTTGTGGCTGGTTGTTAGAGATTGTAAAACCGGAATACCAACAACCAATTGATCAAAAAACTTATGACGCAGTACTTAAAGCATTCGAAAATAATTTAAAAGTATTGCACCCTTTTATGCCATTCTTAACAGAAGAAATATGGCAAACTATTTCAGAGAGAACTCCAGAGGAAGCTTTGATTATCTCAGAATACCCAAAAAATAGGGAAAATGGAGTTGATGATGTTAACTTAATAAATCAATTTGATTTTGCAAAAGAAGTTATATCTGGTATTAGAACGATTAGAAAAGAAAAAAGTATATCCTTTAAAGATCCTATTATCTTAAATGTTAGGAATAATGAAAATGTAGATACAACTTTAGACCAAATAATTAAAAAATTAACGAATGTTTCAGAAATAAACTACAATAAGTTTGAGGTTGAGGGAGCTGCTTTTAGAGTAAAGTCTAATGAATATTTTGTGCCAATCTCTTCGGAAGAAATTGATGTAGAAGCTGAAATAGAGAAATTAACAGCAGAATTAAAACGAGCAGAAGGTTTCTTATTCGGAATTTCAAAGAAATTGTCTAATGAACGTTTTGTAAGCAACGCTCCAGAACAAGTAATTGCACTTGAACGTAAAAAAGAAGCGGATACACTAGCTAAAATTGAGACCATCAAACATAGACTATCGAGTTTGCAATAATTGTAACGAAACTAAAAAAAAAAGCTCCCAATTGGGAGCTTTTTTTATATCAAAATTGTGGCATATTCTTTTTCCAATAACGCATAATTAGAAATGCAGAAATTACAGAAGCAGCAATTCCTTGTATAAAAATAATGAAAAGAATTATAGGGAAACTAAAGTTATTCTTCCATAAAAAGAAGCTGTTTTGTAAGATGTTTATAAAACTAGGCTGTACATAATATACATAGATAGTTAATATGGCAAGAGAAATTATAACAGTAAGTAATGTAGCATAAACACCTGCCAAGAAACTTTTCCAGTACTGAGTCTCCTTATTAATAGTAATGTTTTTTTCAATGGTATAGTTTACACCTAAAAATATGAATACAAAATTTAGAAGGCGCAGGATAGGCATTTCATCCAAATGCATCCCTCTCAGCAAGAAAAAATAAGCAATCATTGCTATTGAAGTAAGTATAGCACTTTTAAAGATGAATTTTGTTTTCTCACGCATAACAAATTCGTTTTTAAATCGATATTAAAAGTATGCTTTTTTTTTATGAAAAACGAAGTGCTTTTTTCATTCTTATAAAAAAGCTTCTTTTAATAAGGTTATTGGATGCTTTGCTATACGTTGCGTTCCATCAAAAATTTGATGTCTACAACTAGTTCCAGCAGCAACAATTTCTGTATCTGTAGCACAATTTCTTACTTTCGGAAATAAAGTATCTTCACCCACTTGCATACTTAATTCGTAGTGTTCTTTTTCATATCCAAAACTTCCTGCCATTCCGCAACAACCTGTGTTCATCAAAGTTACAGAGTAATTTTCCGGAATGTTTAACATCGTAAAACTTGCTGTTGTACTAGACAATGCTTTTTGATGACAATGTCCGTGAATCTTAAGTGTTTTACTTTCAGAAGTAAATAACGAAGTATCTATATTTCCTTTTAGATGCTCATGGTTTAAAAACTCTTCAATGGTAAAAGCGTTTTTTGCAATTTCTTCGGCAGAAGTTGTATCATCAGCCAAACGGATGTATTCATCTCTAAAGGTTAAAATTGCTGAGGGTTCTATTCCGATTAAAGGTGTGTCGTCTGAAACAACCTCTTTAAAAATGGCAATATTCTCATTACAAACTTGTTTCGCTTCCTTTAAAAATCCTTTCGAAATAAAACTTCGTCCACTTTCTTGATGCTCCAACACTTCAACAGTGAACCCTAATTTCTCTAGGACAAAAATGGCATCTTTTCCGATTTCAACATCGTAGTAATTGGTGAACTCATCATTAAATAAATATACTTTTTTTTGAGATTGCTTTACTGTGTTCGCAATGACAACACGTTTTTTATACCAATTTTTTAGTGTTTTAGAAGCTAATTTCGGAATACTTCTTTTTTGCGAAACACCCATTAAGGCTTTTGCGAATGAAGTATTCAACAACTTATTGGTTAGTGTAGGAGTGAGGCTTCCTAATTTGTTATACTTTACATTATTGGCAAAGAGTTTTGATCTAAAAGAATACCCATTAGTTTCTTGATATTGATATAAAAATTCTGCTTTTAAAGCCGAAACATCAACATTACTTGGACATTCACTAGCACACGCTTTACAGCTTAAGCACAAATCAAAAACTTCTTTTAATTCGCTATGATTAAATTTATTTTGTTTTTCAGAGTTGGTTAAAAACTCACGCAAAGCATTTGCTCTTGCTCGAGTGGTGTCTTTTTCGTTTTTGGTAGCTCTGTAACTCGGACACATTGTTCCGCCAGCTGAAACAGGTTTTCTACAATCTCCAGACCCATTGCATTTTTCAGCTAATTTTAAGATGCCTTCGTTTTCAGAAAAATCTTGAATGGTTTTGATAACTGGTTCTTCTCTATCAATTTTATAGCGTAAGCTTTCATCCATCGAAAAAGCATCTGTAATTTTTCCTTTGTTGAATACGTTATTTGGATCAAAAGCTTTTTTAATGCGTCGTAACAATTGATAATTTTCTTCTCCAATCATTAACGGAATAAATTCTGCACGAACAATTCCGTCACCATGTTCACCACTAAAAGAGCCCTTATATTTCTTGACTAATTTTGCAGTTTCTGTAGTGATTTTTCTGAACAAAACCACATCTTCTTTCTTCTTCAGGTTTAAAATTGGACGTAAATGAATTTCTCCTGCACCGGCATGGGCATAATAGATGGCTTTTTGTTTGTAGGCATCCATCATAGCGGTAAACTCATCTATATAGTTAGGTAAGTCTTCTAAGGCAACCGCCGTATCTTCTATACAAGCTAATGCTTTTTTATCGCCAATCATATTTCCTAATAAACCTAAGCCAGCTTTTCGCAAAGCAAATATTTTATTGATATCATCTCCGTAAATTTTTGGATGGTGATATCCTAAGTTTTCTTTTTCTAAATCAGCAATGACATTGTTTGCCAATATTTCTGTTTCTTCAATGGTATCTGCTGCAACTTCTAACATCAATACAGCCTGTGGATCACCTTGTAAAAAGAACCTATTTTTAGCTTGTTCTCGGTTGTTTTTTGTGCAATCTAAAATTGCTTTATCCATCAATTCACAAGTATATAAATTGTGTTTCATGGTTATTAACGTCGCTTTTAAACTTTCGTTGATGCTTTTAAAATGCGAGGTAATTAAGATACTTTCTTTAGGCTGAACGGCATCTAATCGTAAAGTAATTGTTGTAGAAAAAGCCAAGGTACCCTCACTTCCTCCTAATAATTTTGCAACGTTTATGGTTGATTCTGTACCACCAAACAAATCTGATTTTAAAAATTCATCAATGGCATAACCTGTATTCCTTCTATGAATGGTTTCTTTTGGGAACTCTTTTTTTATTTCTTCTTGTGCAGAATCAAAAATCAATTCGCTATAAATGGCTTTGTAAATAGAACCTTCAAAGGTCTCTAATTCCATCTTTTCTTTGAATTCTTTTGAAGAAATTTCAGAAAAGGTAGCCAAACTTCCATCACTCAAAACAGCATCAATAGAGAGTACTTTATCTCGTGTCACTCCATAGCGAATAGAAGTACTTCCAGAAGAATTATTACCCACCATTCCGCCAATCATACAACGGTTAGAGGTGGAGGTGTTTGGACCGAAAAACAACTCATGTGGTTTTAAATAGTTGTTTAATTCATCACGAATAATTCCCGGTTCAACGGTAATGGTTTTTGCGTTTTTATCAAAAGAAATGATGTTGGTAAAATGTTTAGAAACATCTACCACAATTCCGTCTCCAACACATTGTCCGGCTAACGAAGTTCCTGCGGTTCTCGGAATTAGTGTAATCTCATTTTTAGTAGCAAAAGCAATCAATTGCTGAATATCTGTAACATCTTTTGGAAAGGCAACTGCCAACGGAATCTTACGATACACAGAAGCGTCTGTAGCGTAGATTGACTTGTATAACTCATCAAAAAGGAGATCTCCTTTTAAAGAAGTAGTTAATGCAATTAAAATAGAATCGTCAATCATTTTTTACAGAATCGTATACTGCGAATTTAAAAAGAATAAATTGCTTCTTGATATATTTATTTAGGAATGATTGAATGCAAATTGATTTTCTAGATTTTTAAGTTTTGCTAACGTGTTTGTAAAAGGTTAGTTGCTGTGGTTAAACAATAAAGTTAATAAATAATTACTGACAAAGAAAATCCGCAAGGATTTTCGTAAGTAGGCTAGAAGCAAGCAATTAATTATACACGGTGTTATATGCAGGCTTTTTATTCTGTATTAAATCAGATATAGCATTCCAAAGTTCAATTCGTTTTTCTAATGATTGTTTTGCTACAGTTAGTGTTTCATTCCATTTTTGTTCATCATCTTTACATAATTCAGAAATCATCTCAAGAGATAGAGGACCGTGTTCATCTCCGTCAAGTTCAATATGTCGTTCGAGATAGTAATTTATTTTGTTGTATAATTTGTTTTCAGAATCTGAATTTTTAAGAATTTCTATAAACATATCTGGAATAACATCTTCTCTTCCAAAGGTAAATGCCGAAGCTACAAGATGTGGCTTATTTGTTTCAATAATTGAAAATGTGAATTTAACAAAATCAGCTACTCTATTATCGACATTAACTTGACTAAAACAATAGTCAACGGAATTCCCTAATGCAATAAGCTTAATAAAATCATTGATTTCATTCGTATTTCCATTTACTTGGAACATTGCATCTAAATACATCTCAAAATGACTCTTTGGCTCTCCCAATTCATTAATGTCACTTTCCTCTCCGTGAACAATTTCATTTATAAATCTTGATAGTTTTGGGTTTTTTGGTGGTGTCCAGGGTGTTTGAACTTTAGTGAGGTTTATTTGAAGATTCTTTAAAAGAGACATAAAATCCCATACTGCAAATACGTGATTTTCCATGAAAATTTTTATGTCATTAATGTCACGTAAATTTTCATAAAGTTTATGATTTTTCAATTCATTTCTTAATTCAGAAATCTCATTTTCTATATACTCTATTTTATTCATTTTTTAATTTATCTATTAGATCTAAATAATGTAAGTCTCAAATTTAAAGCTAAAAATTGAAAGTATTTTAAATCAGAAATAAATAAAACAAATGATTAAATAGCTAAAAGTTTTAGTAACAAGTAAAGAACATAGCTCTCGTTTATATATACCGTCGGCTTGCATATAATGCATTTTGATATGAATCTGTTTTAATGATTTATATCAGCAGTTAGCGAAGTTATCAAAAAAAGAGTTTAGAATCAAGCTAAACTTTAAAAGTAGAATTCCAAAAAAATAAAAGTACCTCCTGATTTTTGTTTCCCTCCTGAGCGGAGTCGAAGGGTTCATCAAGGATAAATGAAATGAATGAAGAAGGCGGCAATTTGTTAAACAAACGTTAAATAGGTTGCGGTAAATTTTCATACAACGTTAGTTTCTTTAACTTGTAGGCTGAAAACTAACAAACCATTTTTAATGAAAAAACTCACCATCCTTTTCTTGTTGCTAGCATATTCAGTAACGGCACAACAAGTAGATTTATCGTACTATTTACCCAAAGATGTAAGCTATAATAAAAACATCCCCACACCAAAATCTGTTATCGGTCATGAAGTTGGAGAATGGCATGTGACTCATGATAAGTTGGCCGAGTATATGAAAGCCTTGGCAAAAGCATCAGATAGAATTTCTATAGAAAGTAGAGGGACAACTTTTGAAGGAAGACCTTTATTGTTGTTAACCATTACGTCGCCTAAAAATCATCAAAATTTAGAAAGCATTCGCAAAAACCATCTAGCGGCAACAAATGATGCTTCCATAGATGTGTCTAACGCACCAATAGTGCTGTATCAAGGATTTTCTATTCATGGTAACGAGCCAAGTGGCTCCAATGCTAGCTTAGCAGTAGCCTATTATTTAGCCGCTGCTCAAGGAAGTAAGATTGACGAGTTATTAGACAATACGGTTATTTTGTTTGATCCATCTTTTAATCCAGACGGATTGCAACGTTTTTCATATTGGGCAAATACCAACAAAGCGATCAACATCAATCCAGATCCAAACGACAGAGAATACAGAGAAGTTTGGCCTGGTGGTAGAACCAATCATTATTGGTTTGATATGAATAGAGATTGGTTGCCTGTGCAATTGCCAGAATCTAGAGTACGAATAGCATCTTTTCATAAATGGATGCCAAATGTTTTGACAGATCATCATGAAATGGGTTCGAATTCTTCGTTTTTCTTTCAACCAGGGATTCCGTCTAGAACCAACCCATTAACACCTCAATTAAATCAAGATTTAACCAAGCAAATTGCAACGTATCATGCCAAAGGATTGGATAAAATAGGTTCAATGTATTATTCAGAAGAAGGTTATGACGATTTTTATTATGGTAAAGGCTCAACCTTTCCAGATGTAAATGGAAGCATCGGAATTTTATTTGAGCAAGGAAGTTCTCGTGGTCATGCACAAGAAACGGTTAATGGAGTTTTAACGTTTCCGTTTACTATAAGAAATCAATTTACAGCGGCATTGTCTACGTTAGAAGCAGCACGTAATATGCGTGTTCAAATCTTAAAATACCAACAAGATTTCTTTAAAAACTCCAGAAAAGAAGCTGCTAAAAGCAAAGCAATTGTTTTTGGTGATGAGAAAGATGCGGCTAAAACCTATCATTTAGCAGAAATTTTAAAGAGACATCAAATACAGTTTAATGAAGTTGCATCAGATTTTACATCAAAGGGAAAAACCTATAAAAAGGGGAGTAGTTTTGTGATTCCAATGGATCAAAAAAACAGCCGTTTGGTAAAAGCAATGTTCCAAAAAACAACCACGTTTACAGACAGTTTATTTTATGATATTTCTGCATGGACATTTCCGTTGGCATTTAATTTAGATTACGAAGAAGATATTGCTACCAGTAAAATAGGTAAAAAAGTAACCAATTTAGAAATACCAAAAGGATCTATTTCGTATAAGAGTGATTATGGGTATTTAATGCCGTGGAATGAGTATTACACTCCAAAAGCATTGAACACTATTTTAGATAAAGGCATAAGAGCAAAAGTGTCTTTAAAGAAATTTAATAATGGCGGTAAAGAGTATGACTACGGAACCATTTTTATCCCTGTACAGAACCAAAAATTAAATTCGGTAGACTTGTTTACTTTTTTAGAAGAAGTGGCTAAAAATAGTCATGTACACTTTTATGGAACAAGAACAGGGTTGAATGAGGGAATTGATTTAGGGTCTAACAATATTGTAAATGTGAGTCCTAAGAAAATTGCCATGTTTGTAGGAGACGGAATTTCTAGTTCTGATGCTGGAGAAATTTGGCATTTATTTGACACCCGTTTTAATATTAAAGTAACAAAACTAGACATGTCTTATGTGGGTAGAACCGACTTAAGCAAATACACTACAATAATTGCTCCGAGTAGTAATAGTGTAGATAAAGGCACTGAAGAAAGATTAAAAACATGGGTTCGTAATGGCGGTGTTTTAATTGGTTATAGAAGTACAGTTAGATGGTTGGCTTCTAAGAAATTTATCGACTTAGAATTTAAAAAAGCAGATTCGCCTACAAATCCTGTTACATTTGAAAATAGGAGTTTGCGTTCTGGCGCTCAGGTAATCGGAGGTGCAATTTTTAATACAAAGTTAGATCTATCGCATCCAATAAATTTTGGATACAAGAATGATGAATTGCCAATGTTTAGAAATACAACTATTTTTATTGAGCCAAGCAAGACCAATTATAACAACCCAATTCGGTATACAGATAAACCGTTACTGGCAGGGTACATTTCGAAACAGAATTTAGCTCAGTTAAAAAACTCAGTTCCGTTTCAAGTACAAAGAATGGGTAGAGGTAGAGTGATTGTTTTTACAGATAACACCAACTTTAGAGCATTTTGGTACGGAACCAATAAGTTGTTAATGAATGCTATTTTCTTTGGAGATAAGATGTAGAACATAGTTGCAAAACAGTAACGTAAAAAATCGCAAAGTTATCTTGAATAGCTTTGCGATTTTTTTGTTCTAAAAATAGTAACAAACAATACAACTTTTCGTCTTATTGATATATCAATAAATTGAACTATGAGTTTATTAAGAGTTTTATTAGCAATTTTCTTCCCGCCATTATCTGTTTTAGGAAAAGGATGTGGCTCTTTTTTAATCGTTTTTTTACTAACACTTTGTGGATGGGTTCCTGGAGTAATTGCTGCGTTGGTAATTTTAAACAACCCTGATAACTAAGAAACCTGTTCTCCGTTTTTAATGTGTTCAGAAGCTTTTAATAAAACAACGTTTCCTTCTTCATTATAAATTCCCAACACCAAACATTCGCTCATAAAATTAGCAATTTGTCGAGGTTTAAAATTCACAATAGCTGTTACTTGTCGATTTAGTAAATCATCTTTTGTATATAAATCTGTGATTTGAGCGCTTGATTTTTTAATACCTAAACCTCCAAAATCTATGGTTAATTGATAGGCTGGTTTTCGAGCTTTAGGGAAATCGCTAACTTCAATAATAGTTCCGACTCTCATATCTACTTTTAAAAAATCTTCGAAAGTGATTTCTTCTTTCATTATTTTCCTATTTTTTTAAGTACCCAAAGTGGTCCGATTAATAAAAACTGTAAGTCTTTTATAAAGGATGGCTTTTTACCTTCTACTTTATGACCGTAAAACTGCCCAATCCAAGCAACCACAAAAATAGCGAATGAAATAATAGCAAGGTTTCCAAAACCACTCAGCCAATAGTTTCCAATAATTGAAAGGAGACTTACCAATAGCATATTGATAAAATACCAAAAACCTAAACGTAGGTAAAAAATTAATACAAAAGCTACAACTACTGTAGCCCAATTTTCAATCAACGGGTTATATAAACCAAAAGTGTTTTCTAAAAGAGTAGTAGGAATACTCATAAACAATCCAATCACACTAAAAAATATAGCTGGAACACATATAAAATGAATAGTGATGTTGGTTTTGTTTTGATGACTGATTGCATATTCATCAAACCATTGTTGTGCAGTTTTCATAAAAATTGAATTAAAGAATAAATATAGGAATTTTATTGTTCCCGACATTCTTCAATAGATTCGGAGTCTGCTTTTTTAATAGATTCCTGTTTTTAGAGGAATGACAACTAGTTATGTCCAATCATTGCGAATTAATAAATTCTCAATATGTGCATAATGATGATTGCAATGCCAAGCATAAATTGCGATGTTCTTTTTTAAAGAAACATTCGCCCCGCTTTCTGGATGAATAAATTCTTTATCTAAATCTTCTTTAGAAAGCCCTTTTAATAAATAAACCCACTTAGCATGCAATGCTTTAATAAACTGAAGTGATAATGCTATGGGAGCATCTTTAGTGTCAAACAATTCAGCCCAACGATCTTCATAATAAGCTTTAATAATTGGTTGCTCTTCTGTCAATGCCCATTTAAATCGAATATAACTATGTACATGGCTATCTCCACAATGATGAATGGTTTGTCTTACTGACCAACCACCTTCTCTATAAGGAGTGTCTAATTGCTCTTCGGATAAACTCTCTACTAATTTTTCTAATTTTAAAGGAAAGTTATCAATATCAGAAATCCATTTTTCAATATCTTTCTTTGAAATATTTTCAGGAATTTGTACTTGTCCGATTGGGTATTTTAAATGCTCCAAATTAATCTTCTAATTTGTGTTTTTTAATAAAACGAAGTGCTCTTCTATTTTCTGGGTTAATTGACAATGCTTTGTTAAAGTTCTCTTTTGCATTTACCGTATCTTTTATTTTCCAATAGGCTTCACCTAAGCTATCATAAGTATTAGAGCTATTTGGATATAATTTTGTGTTTATTTTGAACGTTTCTATAGCGATGTCAAATTTTTTATCATTTAACATTTTATATCCTAAACGATTAAAAGTGCCTTCTCTAATAGTTCTATCTAAAGAATCCTTTTTCTGAATGGCTAAATAACCCGCTAACGCTTTGTCATATTCTTTGTTTAATAAATATTCTTGTGGAGTTTTTTCTCCATCACGCATTTTTTTAAATGAGTATTTTACCCCGTCATGTTCTCTTTTTTCTGCCAGCACAATATGCACTTTTGGCTGCATTATAAATATAAACTTCTCATTCATATCTTTTATGTAAAAAGTACTATCGTTAACTTTTAAAGACTTTATATTATCTTTTCCTCTCCAACGAACCATCATCTCATTATCAACAAATGAAACTCCAATAGATTCATCAGAATTAAATAAATATTTTCCAGTTACAGCTTTTATAAATTCAGGTGAATTTTTTGAATTTCCACAGCCTATAAAAAAAAGCACAACTAATAAATAAAGAATTTGTTTCATGAAAAATCATACTATAAATTAAAATTTTGTTTTTCGAATTAAAGTCTAACTAAAAAATTAAACTTTAATTTACCTGCTTTTGTTACAAAAAACAAAGATAATTAATTTTAAAGTAGGGTATTTAATAAGTCACTTGTTATATATAAAATATAAACCTTCAAAACATGAGTTTTAAAAATTGTTTCTTTAGCACCTGTATAAGTCTTCTTTTTTTTAGTTGTAGTTCTCCTCTATTAAATGATTCTGACGTAGACACAACCTCTACTTCAACAAAACCAAATATCTTATTGATTATAGCTGACGATATGGGGTTAGATGCAACACCAAATTACTCAGAAGGAACTGTAAAACCTAATATGCCAATTTTACAAGGATTGATGAATTCTGGAATCACGTTCGAAAACTTTTGGTCTTATCCGGTTTGCTCACCTACAAGAGCCTCTATTTTAACTGGTAAATACGGAAGTAAAACAGGGGTTTTAAAAGTTGGAGATGTCATTTCTACATCAGAAACTTCTTTACAAAAATATATTAATGAAGGTACTTCAAATGCTTATGCAACTGCTATTATTGGCAAATGGCATTTATCTAATTCTGCTACAGATCCCATTACAATGGGAGTAGATTATTATGCAGGTTTATTAACGGGAGGAGTTCAAAGTTATACAAATTGGAATTTAACTGAAAATGGTTTAACAGCCAACACAACTGAATATACCACAACAAAATTCACCGATTTAGCAATTGATTGGGTTGATAAGCAAACCAAACCTTGGTTTTTATGGTTGGCATATAATGCTCCACATACACCATTTCATCTGGCTCCAACTAATTTACATTCACAAGGCAATTTACCAACAGACGCATCAAGTATAGACGCAAATCCAACTCCATATTTTATGTCAGCTATAGAAGCAATGGATTCAGAAATTGGGAGATTCATAAATATTATGACTACCGAAGAAAAAGCAAATACAATTATTGTTTTTATTGGTGATAATGGAAGTCCAAATCAGGTAGCACAATCCCCATATAGTAGAACCAAAGCTAAAAACACCATTTACCAGGGCGGTGTAAATGTACCTATGGTAGTTTCTGGGTTCGGTGTAAGTAGAACTGGAGTTAGAGAAAATGCCTTGATAAGCACAACAGATTTATTTTCTACAATTGCTTCAATGTCTGGCGTTTCAACTTTTTCTAGAGAAAATAGCACAAGTTTTTATTCTTTATTGAAAGACGAAAACGCTTCTTCAAGAGAATATGCTTATACCGAAATTTCAAATAACGGAATAGCGTATGCGATTAGAAATGCTACTTATAAACTTATAAAATTCAATAATGGTTCTGAGGAATTTTATAATTTAATTACTGATGCTTATGAAAATAACAACTTAATTGGTTCAACATTAACTACTGAGGCAAGTAATGCAAAAGCAGCATTAGAAGCAGAAGCAGACAGAATAAGAAATTAAAATATTAATTAACTTGAATTTGCTTCAATAATATCTTTAAAACCACTATTGCTTAAAAATTGTACCGTCTTTGATAACCAAACTAATTTTCCTCAAATTAGAGATGTTTTTTACGGGGTCACCATCAACAACAATTAAATCAGCTAGCAAGCCATTTTTTATTTGACCAATAGAATTTTCATATCCAAAAGCCTTCGCATTTACAGAAGTAACGGATTGTAACACGGACAAAGGATTCATTCCGTATTGAACCATCATTTCTAATTCACGAACATTGTCGCCATGCGGGAATACCCCCACGTCACCTCCAGCTACAATAGTAACTCCAGCTTCCAATACAAGTTTAAAAGATTTTTTCTTTTTTACAATTCTAGCAGGGTCAGAATCTACTCCTTTTTTCCAACCTTGATATTGTTCGATAGCATCTCCAGCAGCAAGTGTAGGGCAGAGGGCAACATTGTGTTTCTTCATCAATTCAAAAATTTCTCTGGTACCTCCATCACCATGTTCAATAGTACTAACACCAGCTAAAATAGCACGACGCATTCCTTCTTCACTAGCAGCATGAGCAACTACTTTTCTACCGCTACTTTCAGCAACTTCAACAATCAATTTTAGTTCTTTTAAAGTAAAAGTTGGAGCTGCTTTTTTATCAGGACTCCAACGATAATCAGCATAGACTTTAATAACATCAGCACCATGTCCAATTTGATCTCTTACAACTCTAGTTAAATCGTCAATACCATCTGCAGTTTCAGCACCTAACGGAACAGTTACATGTTCTGCAAACCCTTTAGGGCCATAACTACCTGTTGTTACAATAGCTTTTCCTGCGACAATCATTCTAGGGCCACTAATTACATTTTTTTCGATGGTTTCTTTCAAACCAACATCTACATAAGAAGCACCTTCAGATCCCAAATCTCTTACCGTAGTAAAACCAGCCATCAATGTTTTCTTAGCATGATTGGCGCCTCGAATAGCTCTCTCTGCATAAGACTCTTTTAGTACCTGATCGTTCCATGAAGTTTCATTATATGGGTGTAATAATAAGTGAGAATGCCCTTCTATCATTCCTGGCATTAATGTTCCATTGGGATAATGAATCATTTTTGTGCCTTTCGGAATTTTAATATTGGTTGCCTTATCAAAAGCAATGATTTTATTTCCTTTGATAAGCACAACTTTGTTGGTATGAAATTGAACACCATCAAAAATAGTTTTTGCTTTGATGAGTGTATAGGAATCTTCTTGTGCAATTGCCTGAAAAGAAATAAATAGCAAGAAAGTAAGTGTAATTTTCTTAAATAAATTCAAAATTAATAAGAAGTAAATATTGATTCTTTTCATAAGATTATTTTTCAGAAATTATAATTGTTTTTAGATGCTCTGGAATAATTACTTTTGTAGAGGGAGAAACCGTTTTTAAATCTTCTTTAAAAGGCATTAGTTTTTGTTCAACACCAATTTGTTGCGAAAATCCATAAGGCAGTCGAAAATTATCCCAGTGCGTAGGAATTACAATCTTTGGATAATTAGTAACGGCTAATAAACGTTCATTGTATTTGTATATTCCGAGTTGAGAGCGATTAACACCTGCTAATAAAATGTCTGGTTTTAAACCAAATAATTCTCTTTCTACAAAATTCATAGAGCCCATTGTTAATACATCATGTTTTTTAAAACGAGCTAAAAACATCAACGAACCACCTTCTATAAATTCAGCAACAGTTAATGGTGCTTTGGGTATTTTATCGTAGGTTCTATTATCTATATAGTGTTTGTTGTTTAAAGCAGAATGTATTGTAGGCATTACTTTTACTGAAAAATTTTCAAACTGATAATCTTCACCACCTTTAACCGGATATAATTGCTCATTCGGAATCCCGTAAGCTCTCAAAATATTGCACGTTGTTTCTGTTCCAATAACCTTAGCACCTGTTTTTTTAGCAATATAAGGCACATCAGCTAAATGATCGAAATGAGAATGATGTACTAAAATAAAGTCTATTTTTTTAGTAATAATACGATCTATAGTTTTGGTGTCAGAAGTAAATGCATCTGTTCTGTTTACAGTTTTTCTGGTGTCTTTTGGACTAATACCTGGTCCTGTTCCTAATTTTACTCTAGAAATATATGGATCTACTAATATTCTAGTTGTACCATCAGTAATTTCCCAACCAGCAGTTCCTAGATATTTTAATTCAACTTCTTCTTGACCCTGAATTGTGAATGACACTAGGAATAGCGCAATACATAAAATAGATTTAAAAGATGTGGTTAGCGTTTTCATATGGTTAGGTGTTATTTTTTTATACGGTTTATATAGTAGCGATTGATTTCATCAGAATTCGCTTCAACAATATCTATAAATCCATCATTGCTTAAATCGGTAGCAATGATGTCATACGTAAGAAATTTCTCATTTGACAATAATTTTCTCGTCCACTTTTTCCCGTTTTCGCTATTGTAAAAAATCATGTTTGGATTTTGAGCATTTCCCACAATAATATCTAAATCATTGTCGGCATCAATATCTGCGGTTGTGATAGCAAAACTATTCATCAATTCAGTATCAAAAGTCAAAGATTTAGTAAACGTTCTATTCTTGTTTCCCCAATAAATAACATTAGGTTCATTAATGTTTGCAGTAATGATATCTAGAAAACCATCTTTATTAAGATCTACAATACTTACAGATCTGGTATTATCTTTACCCGTACCAAAAGGAATTTTTTCAGTGAAATTTAATTTCCCATCGTTCAAATAAACGTAATTAGGCTGACTATCTCTATTGGCTAAAATCAAATCGAGATCATTGTCATTGTCTATATCTGCAACTTCAACGTCTATGGTTGAGTCTTTTTTAGAACCAAAAGATATTGTTTTGGTAAAAGTTCCCTTGCCATCGTTTAAGCAAATTTGATTTGGCATTCCTCGATTGATAATGAGGATGTCGATGTCTCCATCAGAATCAATATCACTTAAGGTTAAATTTCTAGTGGAAGCATAATCCTCACCAAATGAAGTGCTTTTGGTAAAAACTCCTTTGCCATCATTCAAAAAGATATAATTGGGAGCCATATCATTTCCTACTGCAATATCGAGGTCTCCATCACCGTCTAAGTCTGCTAATTCTGTAGCGTATGTTGTTGATTTTTGAGTTCCTAAATTTGTTTCTACAGTAAAAATACCTCTGCCATTATTGAAAAATATCCTATTTTGACCGGGCCAATGTCTGCCGTTTGCTACCAAAATATCAACATCGCCATCTCCATCAATATCTCCACTAGAAACAGAGGCAGTTCGCTCTTTATAAGTGCCTAGAATAAGTCGACTATTGGTAAGCATTTTATGATCTTGTGCTGTAATTGTTTGTGACAAGAAACTAAAAACAAACACTGTACTTAAAAGTTTGTATTTCATAAATGATACACCTATTGATACTAAATATTTACTTGTATAGAGACAAAAGTTATTGGATAAAGAAGTGCCAATTACTTAAGAATAATAGATTCTAATTTTTCTTCAACTACTTTCCCGTTTTTTAAAGATACAAAGTAGTTGTTGTGTTTTTTATCAATAGAAACAATTTTAAAGGGTTTTCCGTTTTTAAAAATGATCCCAGCATTGTTATCCATTGCATAACCTGCTTTGAAAATTCCCTTTTGGATGTTTTTTTCATACAAAGGTCTTCTAAATTTTTCACCGTCGTAATGTGGACTGTGACTAAAAGGTAAAAATCCAAGTCCTTCAACAACACTTAATTCTTTTGGTCTAGAATCTGTAGTTCCATTTTCAAACCAACATAGTGAACCAGCACTTCCGCCAGCTAAAATAATTCCTTTTTCTAAAGCTTTTTTAAGTACTTTATCGATTCCTTGAGCTTTCCAAATTGCCATCATGTTTAATGTGTTTCCACCACCAACAACAATTGCATCAACATTTAAAAGTATTTCTTCAAAAGATTTTTTTTGGCGATACGAACTAATCCAAACTCCCTGAACTGAAGGTTCTATAGAAAGGTCACTAACTAAATCATTCCATCTTTTAATACTACGTTCACTATCGCCAGAAGCGGTAGGTAAGAATAAAATTTTTGGACGCACTTTTCCGGTTAATTTTATAATTTCTTTCATAAACAGTTTGTTAGGTCCGCTACCAGAAGGAAAGATATATTGATCTTGACTAAAAGCGCTAACTGAAATAAAAACAGAAAGAATACAAAGTAGAATGATTTTTTTCATTTTAAGAATTGTTTGGTTTATAATAAAGCCAAGTTACCTAAAATAGTGTTTAGAAACAAATATAAAAGAAATGCTATCTTTTATAACTTTTTAACTATCAGCAATATTAATTTTACTGTTCTTATTAAATCTTAAAACTAAATAACCGATTACAGCAGAAATGAATGAACCAATTAAAATTCCGATTTTAGCAGAATCTATATACATTGGACTATTCTCAAAAGCCAAACTCGCAATAAAAATTGCAATTGTAAAACCGATACCAGCTAAAAAAGAAACACCTACTATTTGTTGATTATTTATTTCTTTAGGAATTTCAATCAATTTTATTTTTCTAGCTAAAAAGATGATTGTTGAGATTCCGATACTATTTCCAATGACTAAGCAAATAATAATAATTCGGATGAGAGAAGTATCAAGTTCACTATTGCTGCTTAACACAACACCTGCATTTGCCAAGGCAAAAATAGGAATGATAAAATAGGCAACCCAACCATGTAATTTGTGTTCTAAGTGTTGTAGAGGCGATTGGTATTTATTGGTCCAATCTTCAAGTGCATCAATTTCTTCAATCTGCTCTTTTGATAAAATAGGTTGATCGGGTATTGCTGTTTTTTTTATCTCTTGTGTGATTGAAATTAAATTATCTATAAAAGTACTGGTGTCTATTTTTTGCCTGATTGGAACTGAAAAAGCTAGCAAGATTCCTGCTACCGTAGGATGAATTCCAGATTTTAAAAACAAAATCCAAATAATAATGCCGAATGAAACCAATAAAAACTTAGAGTAAAACCCTTTATATGAGCAAAAATATAAAACGGCTAATAAAATCAATGCAGAAAGTAGAAGCATTAAATTTAAACTTCCGCTATAGAAAATAGCAATTACTAACACTGCACCAATATCATCTACAATAGCAAAAGCCGTTAAAAAAATTTTTAAGCTTAAAGGCACTCTATTTCCTAGTAATTTTAAGATGGCTAAAGAAAAAGCAATGTCTGTTGCCATCGGAATTCCCCAACCTTTAAAGGTTTCTGGATTTTGATTTAAGAATATAAAGAAGAGCACCGGAACTAACATTCCGCCTAAAGCACCAAAAAGCGGAAAAGCAATTTTTTTCATTGAGTTTAACTCGCCTATAAGTAATTCTCTCTTAATTTCTAATCCAATTAGGAAGAAAAATACGGCCATTAATCAATCATTAATCCACAAGATTAAAGGCTTGTTTAATTCAAAACCTTCTGTTGAAAAACCAATTTTATATTGCCAAATAGAAACATAACTATCTCCATACGAGGAGTTTGCCCAAAGCAATGCAATTAATGTGGTAATCATTAATAAGATTCCACTAAAACTTTCAATTTTAACAAATTTCTGAAATGGCGTTAACAATACTTTTTTAATCATGGTTTTTTGTTTAAGAATTTGAATTCTTCTTGTTCTCAAATTTACTTTATTTTTTTTATTAAGAATTTTATATATTTAAAAATCTAAAAAAAATAATTTTATGAAAACATGTATCAAACTTTTATTCTTGGTTCTTACATTTGGAATTGTGGCCTTTACTGCTAAAAGTAAAGAGGAGGAAAAACTTACTTCAATTGTAGTGAATAAGATAGAGCAACATCAAACAGTAATTATATTTCCAAAAGATGTAAAAGCAATTATAGACGAGAAGTGTATGAATTGCCATAAACCAGATGCTAGAAATGAGAAAGCAAAAAAGAAATTACAGTGGGAAAAAGTTCCTAAAATGAACCTTAAGGAGCAAAAAAGTTTCTTAGGAGATTTATCTGAAGTCTTAGAAGACGGAGAAATGCCTCCAGAAAGAATGGTTACTAGAAAACCAGAAATGGCACTTAATTTAGAAGAGAACAGAGTGTTAATTACTTGGGTAGCTCTAGAATTAGAGAGATTAAACGGCAATTAAATTCTTTCTAAAACAAAAAAAAGCGCTCTGAATAGAGCGCTTTTTTTGTAGGTCACTATTTTATTTTACATCCATTAATTCTACATCAAAGATCAAAGTTGCATTTGGTGGAATAACTCCACCAGCACCACTAGCTCCATAAGCCAAATTTGAAGGAATTACCAAACGAGCTTTATCACCCACTTTTAATAATTGAATCCCTTCATCCCAACCAGCAATTACTTGACCAACACCAATAGAAAAATCTATAGGTTGTTTACGTTTGTATGACGAATCGAAAACGGTTCCGTCCAATAATTGCCCTTTATAATGAACAGAAACAGTTGCACCTTTTGTTGCTTGTTTTCCATTCCCTTCTTGTAAGATTTGGTAACGTAAACCACTTGGAGTTTCATCATAGCCTGCAGCAACAGAATCTAATAATTCTTTTTGTTTAGCCAATTCTTCTGCCTCACGTTTTGCTCTTGATCCTTCAAAAGTTCTAAAAGCTTCAACAGCGTTAAATTTTTCTGCAGCATCACCAACTCTAATAATTTCAATAGAAGTTAATTCATCTCCTTGAGAAATGATGTCTACAATATCTTGTCCTTCAACAACACTACCAAAAACTGTATGTTTATTGTCTAACCATGGAGTAGGAACGTGGGTAATGTAAAACTGACTTCCGTTTGTAGCTGGACCAGAATTTGCCATTGCTAATTTTCCAGGAGCATCGTGTCTTAATTCAGGATGAAATTCATCATCAAATTTATAACCCGGATTTCCAGTTCCAGTTCCTTGTGGGCAACCACCTTGAATCATAAAATCAGAGATAACTCGATGAAAAGACAATCCGTCATAATAAGGAGTTCCTTGAGGTTTTACAGCATTTTCTAAATTTCCTTCTGCCAAAGCAACAAAGTTACCAACTGTCCCTGGAGTTTTTTCGTATTCTAAGTTTACTAAAATTTCACCTCTATTTGTGTTGAATTTAGCGTATATTCCGTTATTCATTGTATTTATTTTTTAATTTAGTATTCTATTTACTTCCTAAAATAATTTCAGGATAAATTATTTATGTGCGTTTAATATAGATAAGTTATAAGTTAACCCAATATTGATATTTGCCGAATTAACATTTCCAAATGGAGAAACCATTTGCCCACCAGCAACATTGAAAGATAAATAATCGTTCACATGAAAATTAACACCTGCTGTTGGTCTTATGAGTATACCTTCACCAGAGTCAACTCTTCCGCCACCAGCAACACCAGCACTAGCTTCTGCATAAAGCGATATTTTATTATTTAAAAATTTGTTAGAAGTAACACCTAATCCAAAAATCCCATGTGCATAACCACCAGATTCTCCTTGATATGCAAATGAAGCTTCTCCAACAAAATAAAACCGATCATTGATGTCGTACTTAACTTTTAACGCTATTAATTGTAAATCACTATATGGTATTCCAAATTTAGCTACATTAAAATAAGTTTGATTTTGTACGATAATACTAATTCCTTGTGTTTTTATTTCTGATAGTTTCTCTTTTGTAAAAGGATCGTGTGTTCCTCCACTTAAACCATAATACTTAATGCTAAAACCAGCAGTTAAAGCTTCAAAACTAGCAACACCACCAATAGCTTTATGATAGCCTCCATGAGCACTCAATCCAAATTTATCTGTAATCCTAACATCAAAACCAACACTTGGATAAACTGTTAAGCCTCCCTCAGGATAAATTCTTCCACCTGCTGCTCCTATACCAAATTTTCCAAAGAAATTTATGTATTTAGTTTCAATAAAGTTTTTACCAAGACCAAAAAACAAATCCATGAAGCCAGCTGTTAATCCACCATACATTGCATCTACATGTGCATAAACAAAAGTATTTGAGGTTAAATAACGTTGATATTCAAAACCTAAAATAGACAATGTATGATTTATAGGTTTATAACTAGGAGTTGTACTAGCATCTGTTCTTGAGTTTCCTCGTGGGAAAAAATAATCGAATGTAATTTGTTGAACACTTTTTACGGCTGGTTTTGTCCAAAAATCATCATTTAAAGTATTGTTTATAGTAAAAGTTTTTTGAGCATTTTTATAAGAGGTATATCTTAAAGTAGATGGGATTTCGACAAAAAATGAAACATTATCTCCTTTTTGAATTCCAGTAAAGAAATTCATATATCCATATTGTACACCAAAAGAATACTTATCTTTCTTATATTGCAAACCAATGTTTGTATATAAAAGGCCGCCGCCATTCACCAACGATCTAAAACCACCACCACCTCCAAAGTGAACATTTGCATCAAAATATAAATTTTTATAAAGCTGTTTATTTACACCTAAATTTACACCTAACGTAAACAATCCACCTTGATCACCAGTTACAGCAGTATGGAATCCTACACCAGTGTATAACCAATCCTTTAAGGGGATATTGTAGTTTAAACCTACAAAACCCATTCTTGGATATAATCCATAACCCACCTCGTTAACGGGTTGGTGAATTAATATATAATTTAATCTTATTTTATTATGAAGTGTTTTCCCTTCTAAATCTGACAAGTCTTTAGATTGAGAAAATGATTGAAAACTAATTATAGTTAAAAAGAATAAGAATAATTTTTTCATATTAAATTTATTTAAACTCGCTTACAAAATGCAATTTTACGGTTGGATATTTACTTTGAGTCATTTGTATCGTGAAAGCAGAGTCTGCTAAAAACACTAACTGACCTTGTTTGTCTTTTGCTAAATAACGTTGTTTAACACGTTTAAACTCTTTGAATTCTTCATTTTTATGGTCTTCTGGCTCTACCCAACATGCTTTATGTACTTGTAAGTTTTCATAAGAGCATTTTGCACCGTATTCGTGTTCTAGTCTATATTGAATTACTTCATATTGTAGGGCGCCAACTGTACCTATAACTTTTCTTCCGTTCATGTCTAGTGTAAATAATTGTGCAACTCCTTCATCCATCAATTGATCTAATCCTTTAAACAATTTTTTAGCTTTCATAGGATCTGCATTGTTTACATAACGGAAATGTTCTGGAGAAAAACTCGGAATTCCTTTGAAATTCAAGACTTCACCTTCTGTAAGGGTATCCCCAATTTTAAAATTCCCTGTATCGTGTAACCCAACAATATCTCCTGGGAATGATTCTTCTACAATCTCTTTCTTTTCTGCAAAAAAGGCATTTGGACTAGAAAACTTTACTTTTTTTCCATTTCTAACATGTAAATAAGGAGCATTTCTTCTAAAAACTCCAGAAACAATTTTTACAAATGCTAAACGATCTCTATGTTTAGGATCCATGTTTGCATGAATTTTAAATACAAATCCGGTTAATTTATCTTCTTTAGAGTCTACCAAACGTTCTTCGGCTTTTTTAGGCTGAGGAGAAGGGGCAATCTCTATAAAAGCATCTAGCAACTCTTTGACACCAAAATTATTTAAAGCAGAACCAAAAAATACAGGTTGTAGATTTCCTTCTAAATATTCTTGTTGATTGAATTTTGGATATACTTCATCAATCAATTCTAATTCTTCACGTAAGGTTTCTGCAGCTTTTTCACCGATAATAGTATCTAATTTTGGATTGGAAACATCGTCAAATTCTATACCTTTTGAAATGGTCGTTTTGTTGTCTCCAGAAAATAAATTGATTTTCTTTTCCCAAATATTATAGATTCCTTTAAAATCGTACCCCATTCCGATTGGAAAACTCATTGGGGTTACTCGCAATCCTAATTTTTGTTCTACTTCATCCAATAAATCAAAGGCATCTTTTCCTTCTCTATCTAATTTATTGATAAAAACCAACATCGGAATTTTACGCATTCTACAAACTTCAACAAGTTTTTCTGTTTGTGGTTCCACTCCTTTAGCAACATCAATTACAACAATTACACTATCAACAGCAGTAAGTGTTCTAAAAGTGTCTTCAGCAAAATCTTTGTGTCCAGGGGTGTCTAAGATGTTTATTTTTTTGTTTTTGTAGATAAAAGCCAACACAGAAGTTGCCACCGAAATTCCACGTTGACGTTCTATTTCCATGAAATCGGATGTAGCTCCTTTTTTGATCTTATTGTTTTTTACAGCACCAGCTTCTTGTATTGCTCCACCAAACAACAATAACTTTTCTGTCAATGTTGTTTTTCCTGCATCGGGATGCGAAATAATACCAAATGTTCTTCTACGTTGTATTTCTTTTAATAAACTCATCTAAAAAATTGAGGTGCAAATGTACGTCTAATTCTATAATTTTAAAAAAGACATGTTAACTAATTATTATATCTTGCAGTCAAATATTATTCATGAGAAAATTAGTATTGTTAAGTCTGTTTTTCGTTTTAGGGTGTTCAACAAAACAACCCAAAAAAGAACTTTTAAAAACTGCAAAAACGATAAGCAATTATGTAGATTTAAATAACAATCCTGTTGATTTATCAATCTATAGAGAAAAAAAAATATTGATTAATTATTGGGCTACTTGGTGTGCTCCTTGTATTAAAGAAATGCCAGAATTATTAAAAGCACAAGCAATTTTAAAAGAATACAATTATGTATTTTTATTGACTTCTGATGAAGATATTTCAGTAATCAATGACTTTAAAAATAAAACCAATTATAATTTCACCTTTTTAAAATATTCAAAATCATTAGCATCTTTGGGTATTTATTCTATGCCAACTACAGTAGTACTTGATGAAAAAGGGAAGAAGATAGAAACCATTGTGGGTTCTGTAAAATGGGATTCTGAAGAAATGATTCAAAAATTAAAAGCATTATAAAATGAAAAAAATAGTAGTATTATTAAGTGTGTTCTTTATCTTTTCTTGTGCAAAAAAAGAAATTGTAATTGAAAACATTCCTTTTGAATTTGGAGAAAATAACGCCGAGCCGAATTTGGTTACAAACCACGGGGAATTAACATTGTCGTGGGTTTCTTCAGTTAGAGGTAAAGAAGCAACGTTGTATTATAGTCAATTTTCTAAGTCAAGATGGAATCAACCTAAATCCATTGCTTCTGGAACAGATTGGTTTGTGAATTGGGCAGATTTTCCTGCAAATGCAATTAATGGAGATGTATTACTAACGAGTTATTTAAAAAAATCTGCAACAGGAACATATACTTATGATGTTGTTTTAAATCTTCAGAAATTGAATGGAGAATTTATCAAGAAAGATTTCTTGTTGAATACTGATGGGAAAAAAGCAGAGCATGGCTTTGTAAGCATGGTATCTAATTCTAAAGGAGGTTTTTATGTAACTTGGTTGGATGGAAGAAATACCGTAGAAAAAAACAATAAAGGGCATCATAAACCAATGACCATACGTTTTGCAGAGATCACCAAATCAGGAGAAATTGTAAATGAAAGTGAATTAGATGGTAGTACTTGCGACTGTTGTCAAACTTCTATAACAAACACAAAAAATGGTCCGGTGGTTGTTTATAGAGATAGAAGCGATGCTGAAATTAGAGATATTTATATAACAAGAAATACAAACGGACACTGGTCTACACCAAAAGCTGTTCATAATGATAATTGGAAAATTAATGGGTGCCCTGTAAACGGTCCAAAAGTAGTTTCAAACGAAAATGATTTAGCTGTAGCTTGGTTTACAGCAGCAGATAATACTCCGACTGTAAACGTTGTTTTTTCTTCGAATCTTGGAGAAAGTTTTAACAACCCTATAAAAGTAAATGATTTAGAAACTATTGGTAGAGTGGATGTTGCTTATGTAAACAAGAATGAAGTTTTGGTAAGCTATATGGAAGTTAACAATGAAGAAACTTACTTAAAATGCAAGAAAGTTCATAAAAACGGAAATGTTTCAGAGGCAATTACCATTTCTAAAATAGATGGAAGTAGAAGCACAGGAGTACCTCAGTTAGAAGTTTTTAATAACGAAGTTTTTGTGGTTTGGACAACTACAATTGATGAAAAGCAACAATTAAAATCTGTGAAATTTAATTTATAATTTCAACTTTCATATTAACGTCAACCAAAGGCCATTCTTTAACATCTGT
Source organism: uncultured Polaribacter sp. (assembly GCA_943788865.1). GTDB lineage: Bacteria > Bacteroidota > Bacteroidia > Flavobacteriales > Flavobacteriaceae > Polaribacter. The sequence goes on from CALSRX010000005.1 coordinate 132,757, forward strand.
TTCTAATTTTGAGATTTTATCTATAGTTTCCCAGCCAGAAATTACTTCTCCAAAAACAGTATGTTCATTGTTTAAATGATGGGCCCCTTTTCTGTTTTGAACAATATAAAACTCAAACGGACTTGATAATTTATCTGGGTTGTTTTCCCATTCTCTAGCTGCTGCCAATGCACCGTATTTATGTTTTCTATTGGCTCTAAACTCTGGTTTCATCAAGTAGTTTCCGTATTTATAACGATGTTTCATAGCATCATATTCATCAGAATTACCACCTTGAATTACAAAATTTTTAGCAACTCTATAAAAAACGGTTTTATCAAAGTATTTAATTTTAGTTAAGAAGATAAAATTGGCTCTATGGATGGGTGTATCATTATATAAACGAAGTTTAATGTTGCCGTAATCTGTTTTTATAATAACCTTGGTTTCTTTATTTTTCTTTTCATATTCCGTGAAAAAGGCCTCTACATTGTGTTTGTTTAAACTATCCCAACTTTTTTCTACTTTTTTAATCAGCTTTTTTTTGGGTTGAATTTGAGGTACAATTGGCTGCTCTTCTTTTTTTTCATCACAGCTAAAAAATACAGATGTTAATGTTAAAACTATAAATAATCTTGATACTCTCATTTTTAAAATGACTTATTTATTAATTGCAAAGATAATTGATTTTACTACATTTGTTTTATGGCAGAAGAGCAAGTAATTTTAGTAGATAAAAAAGATAACCAGATTGGTTTAATGCCCAAAATGGAAGCGCACGAAAAAGCATTGTTACACAGAGCCTTTTCGGTTTTTACGTTTAATGATAAAGGTGAATTGTTGTTGCAACAAAGAGCCGCTGATAAATACCATTCTCCGCTATTATGGACCAATACTTGTTGTTCTCACCAGCGAAACGGAGAAACTTCTTTAGAAGCCGGAAAACGTAGATTACAAGAGGAAATGGGTTTTACCTGTGAGTTAGAAGAAGTGTTTTCATTTATTTATAAGGCGCCTTTTGACAATGGTTTAACTGAGCATGAATTAGATCATGTAATGATTGGGAGTTATAACGAAAACCCAATTATCAATCCAGAAGAAGTAGAAAGTTTTAAATGGATGACCTTAGAAGAAGTGAAGGTTGACATGGAGTTGCAACCAGAAATATATACAGTTTGGTTTACCATTATTTTTAATAAATATTACCATAGAATTGTTGAAGGTAAGTAATTAAAATTCTCAAAGCTTCAGAGTTGCAAAGTCTAAATGAAGCTAAGGTTTAAAGCTCTAAAGGAAGTAAAATTTTTATTTTTGATAACTGATAACTGATAACTGATAACTGATAACTGATAACTGATAACTGATAACTGAACAAACCATGCCTAAAGTTACCGCACATAGAAAAGCACATTTTAACGCAGCACATAGATTGTTTAATCCAGAATGGTCTGATGAAAAAAATGCCACAGTTTTTGGAAAGTGTAGCAACCCTCATTATCACGGACATAATTACGATTTAACGGTTTCTGTTACTGGAGAAATTGATCCTATCACTGGTTTTGTGATGGATTTATCTGTTTTACGTGAATTGATTAAATCTGAAATAGAAGATGCTTTTGATCATAAAAACTTAAACATAGAGGTAGAAGAATTCAAAACCTTAAATCCGACGGTAGAAAACATTGCTGTGGTCATATATAATAAACTGCGTGCAAAAATTACAAGTTCTTTAGAAATTTCTATAACATTGTACGAAACGCCGAGAAATTTTGTAACCTATTCTGGAGAGTAGATTTTTCTGAAAAACTGTATCATTCTGGTTTTGTTTCTGAGATAATACTATCAATTATGTTAGCTGCTGTTGTTAAAGCAATATAATATGCTCGTTTTCTATAGATTAAATCATCCATTAAATTTTCATATTCTATGTCTTCAAATATTTTAAGTTTATCGATTTTTAAAACTGATTTTGTTTTCCATTTTAAATCTCCATAAAAATCAATGTCTTTTAATGAATGATTCTTTGTTAAATAGGGTGTTACATCGTTTTCTATTTTAACATCTAAATCTTCAAAAAGGCCATCTGCGGTTAGCATAATTCTAGACCAGTCGTACAATACATATTTTAATTTTTCATTTTGTAAAAGCTGAAGCCTTCCTGATTGAATTAATCCTGTAAGTGCATTTTCTGATGGATTAAATTTTTTATAATAATATGAATGGGAAAGTATACTATCTGTATTTATTAGTTTTAACTTCTCTTTGCTTTGACCAATTAAATCCATGATTTTAAAATCAGCTTTTAAAGATGTGTCAACTGTTTCTATAATAGTTTTTAATGCTATTTTGTTTTGAGAAAACTCATTATGTAAGTTAGAGAGTATAGATTGCTCTTCAATTTTTTCTAGCCTGTTTACATTTCAATTATTAATGCTCAACGCAATTAGAATACCAATTACCACCAATACAATTTCACCAATAGCATATTTAAAATACCTATTCGTTTTACCGTCTTTTAGCAGTGTTTTTCTAATGTTTCTTAAATAGTTAATCATTTAATTACTTTAATTCTGTTTTAATTTGCTCTGTAATTTTTTTAGCATCTTTTTGTATTCTACTTGTAAAAAAAGCATTACCTCTCCAATGTACTGCTATTCTAGAAAATTCATTGATAAAGGTTTTGTCTTTGGCCATACCTTTAAAATTGTAAATATGGGTAATTTCTAGAGTTTCAGGATTTACTTTAGATTTCACATATTTATCGAGAAAACTTTGTCCATTTGTAATTGTAGCTCCTAATCTATTAAATATACCATCTACTGAAACGATGAGGTCATGAAAATTTACCAAATCTCTTCGTATATTTTTATCATAAATAAGCCCTAAATCGCCACTGCTTTTCATTTCTTCATATGTAGATAATTCTGAAAACGAGTAATTAAACCTGTGAAGTTCCCCAAGCAGCTTTTGAAAAGTTCACTCTAAAATCATTAAATTGATTCCGAAAAACACTTGTAAAGTTTGAAGCATCAATAAATACATTTGCAAAACCTTTTCCAATAAATTGATTTTCATCAATATTCGTTTCTCTAACATTATTTACAGCAATGTGATGTTTTTCTTTAGGGTTTGATAATGAAAATTGATTTCCCATAACAAATATTCCAATAGAAGAATACTTTTCTATTTCGCCTACATCTAGATACAAAGGTTTTTTAATACTATTTTTTCGTAAATGAATGTTAGGTTGATAATAGGGATACTTATTTTCTAAGCTTGTTATAAAGTCGTTAGTAAAACCAGAATTTTCAATAATAATTCCTTCTTCAAAAACACAATTAACCATTATAATCGAACTAGAATTATAGAGTTCAACTATATTCTTAAAAACAACATGATGTATTCCAATGATGCCATCGGAAGTGTCATGTTCAAAGTGAACATTATCTAATTCAATTTCTTTGTTATTGTAAGTGTATCGGTAGATTTAAAAACATAACCAATAGTACTATTTCTAAAAAAGTAAAGCGAATCTGTTTCTGAGTTAAATTTGATGAAAGCATCTTTTAACTTAAAAACATCACTTTTTTCTGCTTCAATCATTTTTAAAAACTCGGCATGAGAATATTCTTTGAGTTTTTTTTCTTGACTAAATCCGTTAAAAATAGAGAATACAAATAATAGGGTAAGTAGTTTTTTCATAGGAAAAAGAATGTACTTAAAAACCGTTTATAAATTTTTAGCTTATCTCGGTTTTGTTAGTTTGTTTTTAGTTGATTATCTTCTCAAAGTTAATTAATTTTTTTTTGAATTGGTAAAATCTAAAATAGCTGTATTTTTGGCTAAATATTTAATAAGATCACTTTAATGAAAATCAACCAGTTTTTAAAATTTGAACCCATCTTGAAAGAGAAAATTTGGGGTGGAGAAAAATTAATGAAAGTACTCTCTAAAAAATCTGATAAAACAGATGTAGGGGAAAGTTGGGAGATTTCTGATGTTCCTGGAGATACTTCTGTTGTTAGTAATGGCCATTTAAAAGGAACTGATTTAAAACAACTAATTGCAGATTACAAAAGTGATTTAGTTGGTGCAAAAATTTATCAAGTATTTGGAGAAAATTTTCCACTTTTAATAAAGTTTATTGACGCAAAAGAAGCCTTAAGTATTCAGTTACACCCCAATGATGAGTTGGCTCAAAAACGTCATAATTCATTCGGTAAAACAGAAATGTGGTATGTAATGCAGGCCGATAAAAAAGCAAACTTAATAGTTGGTTTTAAAAAAGAAGTTACATCAGATGAATACCTAGAGAATTTAAAAAACAATACGCTATTAGACATTTTAAATGTAGATACCGTTGCTGAAGGCGATGTGTATTTTATTCCAACTGGAAGAGTTCATGCCATTGGCGCAGGAGTTTTGTTGGCAGAAATACAACAAACATCAGATATTACCTATAGAATTTACGATTGGGACAGAAAAGATGCAGAAGGCAACTCTAGAGATTTGCATACTGAAGAGGCGTTAAATGCTATAGATTATCATGTGTTAGATTCTTATAAAACAACATATCAGAAAAAAGAAAACATAGCAAGTAAAGTAGTTTCTTGTCCGTATTTTACAACCAATATATTACCCGTTAAAAATTCAGTATCTGTAAATCATACAGACAAAGACTGTTTTGTGATTTACATGTGTGTAAAAGGAAGCGTAACATTTAAATATAATGAAGTAGAGGAAGTCTTAAACTTCGGAGAAACACTATTAGTGCCAGCTTGTATAAAAGAGTTTTTAATTGATTCTGAAGAGTATTCAGAATTGCTAGAAATTTATATAAAATAACTCACTTTAATCTTCATTAAAATCAAAGATTAATTCTTTATCTTTGATGCTTCATTTAAAATTTATAAAAATGCCAGGATTTGAATTATTTGGAGATGCAGAACGCAAAGAAGTAAACGACGTTTTAGAAAGTGGAGTTTTAATGCGTTACGGATTTGATGGAGCTAGAAACGGACATTGGAAAGCAAAAGAGCTTGAACAAGAATTACAAAAGACCTTAGGAGTAAAATACGCCCAATTAACAAGTAGCGGTACAACTGCATTAAATGTTGCATTAGCTGTATTAGGAGTTGGAGCAGGAGACGAAGTAATTATGCCAACATTTACTTTTGTTGCAAGTTTTGAGTCTATTTTAGCCGCTGGAGCAACACCAATTTTAGTAGATATAGACGATACGTTAACCTTAGATCCAAAGGCTGTTGAAGCTGCAATAACTCCAAAAACAAAGGTAGTAATGCCGGTTCACATGTGTGGTTCTATGGCAGATTTAGATGCATTGAAAGCAATTTGTAATAAGCACAATTTAATCTTATTAGAAGATGCTTGTCAAGCAATTGGAGGTTCTTATAAAGGTCAAAAATTAGGAACTATAGGAGATGCAGGTTGTTTTTCGTTTGATTATGTAAAAACAATAACTTGTGGTGAAGGAGGAGCAATGATTACAAATGATCCAAATTTAGCAATCAACGCAGATCATTATACAGACCATGGACACGATCATGTTGGAAATGACAGAGGTGCAGAAACACATCCATTTTTAGGATACAATTTTAGAATTTCTGAGTTGAATGCAGCTGTTGGTTTAGCACAAGCTAGACGTTTGGATGATTTTGTAGCAATTCAACGTAAAAATAAAAAAGTATTAAAAGAAGCACTGGCTACAATTCCTGAAGTTTCTTTTAGAAGAATTCCGGATGAAGCTGGAGATAGCGGAGGCTTTTTATCTTTCTTTATGCCAACCAAAGAGTTGACAGATAAAGTTGTTGCAGCATTTAAAACACATGGAGTTGATGCGTATTGGAATTATTACGAAAATGATTGGCACTATGTGCGAAAATGGAATCATTTAAAAGATCAAGTTTCTTTGTTTCCTTTATCAGATGAAATTGTAAACGGAATGCAAGATTTACATACAGCAGATTTTTCTCAATCAGATAATATCATCTCAAGAAATATTTCTTGTTTGATAAAATTATCTTGGACAGAAGAACAAGTTAACGAAAGAGCAACTCAAATGGTTGCAGCTATCAAATCAGTATTGTAGATTTAATGTTATTCTGCGAAAGCAGGAATCTCACTACTAAAATTCATAAAGAATGAAAGTTATTGCAATGATACCAGCTCGTTATGGAGCTACTCGATTTCCAGGTAAATTAATGGCAGATTTAGGGGGTAAACCTGTAATTGTAAGAACCTATGAGGCGACCCTAAAAACAGCATTGTTTGATGATGTATATGTGGTTACCGATAGTGAAATCATTAAAAATGAAGTAGAGCGATTTGGGGGAAAAGCAATTATGAGCATCAAAGAACACGAATGTGGTTCTGATAGAATTGCTGAAGCTGTAGAGAATTTGGATGTGGATATTGTAGTAAATGTTCAAGGTGATGAGCCTTTTGTAAAAAAAGAACCTTTAGAAGAAGTTTTAAAAGTTTTTAAAGGAGAAGATGCAGCACAAATAGATTTGGCTTCTTTAATGCAAGAAATTACAGATTGGAAAGACATAACAGACCCCAACTATGTAAAAGTAATTGTTGATGAAAATGATTTTGCTTTGTACTTTTCTCGCTCTCCAATTCCGTATCCAAGAGATAAAAACGCAGGAGCTCGTTATTTTGAGCATATTGGCGTGTATGCGTTTAGAAAACAAGCTATTTTAGATTTTTATCATTTGCCAATGCGTTCTTTAGAAGCAACTGAAAAAATTGAATGTATTCGGTATTTAGAATACGGAAAGAAAATAAAAATGGTAGAAACAGATTTTATGGGAATCGAAATAGATACACCAGAGGATTTGATTAAAGCGCAAAAATATTTAGAAAATTAAAAAACAAAAACCTCATACTATTTTATGAGGTTTTTTAATTTTAAAGCATGTACAAGAATAGTAAAGTAATAGCTTTTGATGCAGACGATACCCTTTGGGTAAACGAAACCTATTTTAGAGAAGCAGAACAACAGTTTGCAAGATTATTATCTGCCTATGAAACAGAAAATAAAATAGATCAAGAGTTGTTTAAAACAGAAATAAAAAACCTCTCTATTTATGGTTATGGAGTTAAAGGGTTTATGCTGTCTATGGTAGAATGTGCATTAGAAATTTCTAATTACAATTTAAAACCCAAATTGTTAATCGATATTTTGAACATCGGAAAAGAAATGCTAGAAAAACCAATAGAACTGCTAGAAGATGTTGAAATGGTTTTAAAGGCTTTGCATGGAAAATACAAGTTAATTGTTGCTACCAAAGGAGATTTATTAGATCAAGAACGTAAATTAAAAAAATCGGGTTTGCTTCAATATTTTCATCATATAGAGGTAATGAGTGATAAAAAAGAAGCTGATTATCAGAAGTTAATAGCACACTTAGATATTACTCCGAACCAACTGTTAATGGTTGGAAATTCCTTGAAATCTGATATTCTTCCTTTAGTAAATATTGGTGCATCGGCTATTCATGTTCCATTTCATACCACCTGGGCTCATGAAGAAGTATCCATTCAAGAACAATCAACAACAGAGTATAAAACAGTAAAAAAAGTATCAGAAATACTTACTTTTCTCTAGATTGATGTATTTTTGCAACAAATAAATTAAACAGAATGAGTTTTAGAAATTTTCCAATGGTTCCTCGCGTTGTTTTTGGTAGAGGATGTTTTAATCAATTAGATGAGATATTAAGTGAAAAACGTGTGAGTGAAAAAGCACCATTTATATTTATTGTAGATGATGTTTTTAAAGGAAACGACTGGTTAATCAGTAGAATTCCATTACACTTTAATGATAAAATAATATACGTTAGTGCAGAAGAAGAGCCAAAAACAACTTATGTTGATGGATATAGAGATGCTATTTTAGCTGAATTTGATGAGATTCCGTCTGGAATTATCGGAATTGGAGGAGGTACCATGTTAGATTATGCAAAAGCTGTTGCATTGATGTTAACAAACCCAGGAAGCTCTGCAGATTATCAAGGTTGGGATTTGGTAAAAAAACAAGGCGTTTATCATGTTGGAATTCCAACAATTTCTGGAACAGGAGCAGAGGTTTCAAGAACTACTGTGTTAACAGGACCAGAACGTAAATTAGGAATGAATTCTGATTATACACCTTTTGATCAAGTGGTCTTAGACCCAGAATTATGTAAAGACGTGCCAACCAACCAATGGTTTTATACAGGAATGGATTGTTATATTCATTGTATCGAATCGTTAACAGGTACTTTTTTAAATGCTTTTAGTCAAAGTTATGGAGAAAAATCGCTGGACTTATGTAGAGAGGTGTATTTAGAAAAAGATAGTCGTGATGAAGACGGTCAAGATAAATTAATGATGGCTTCTTGGCATGGCGGAATGAGTATCGCTTATTCTCAAGTAGGTGTTGCGCATGCAATGAGTTATGGACTTTCTTATTTGTTGGGAACAAAACACGGAATAGGAAACTGTATCGTTTTTGATCAGTTAGAAGAGTTTTATCCAGAAGGTGTTGCAGAGTTTAAACAAATGGTTGAAAAGCATAATATTGACATTCCTAAAGGATTGTGTAAAGACTTAACAGATAAAGAATTTGATATTATGATAGATGTTTCTCTTAGTTTGGTTCCGTTATGGGAAAATGCTTTAGGGAAAGACTGGCAGAAAACAATTACACGAGAAAAATTAAGATCGATGTATGAGAAAATGTAATTTAATTATTATGTTTTAAATCAAATTATTATAGTAAATTTGCATCCAAAATAAAGAAGATTATGGCAAGCGTAAAAAATTTAAAAAAAGATATTAATTATACTTTAGGAGATATCATCGAAGAGTGCTACATCGCTCAAATGTTAACTCCTGCTAACTCGAAAAAAACAGAAGCTATTATTGATGAAGCTATTGAAACATTTGATGTGTTAATTGAAAAAGTACATGCTAAAAATGTTGAAAACAAAAGAGCTCATTACAAAGCTATCAATACAGAGTTAGAAGCTAAAGCAAATGTATTAGTAGAAAAATTAAATAAATTATAACGTTATATTAACGTATTTTTATAAAATCATCTTTGAAAAAAGGTGATTTTTTTTGTACTTTTACCTTGCTTTAATACTAAAGTAGAAAATGAATCGTTTAACTTAAAACAACTAGATCAAGTATGGCAAGAGCAATGTTTGAGTACACAAAAACGGTACTAAAAAAAGTAAGTTTTAATGCAGATTTGTTCTGTAAAGAATTAGAAAAAGCACTAAAAAGATTGTTGCCTCATGAAGTAAATGAATTAACAATTTGGATTAAGCAATTTACATCTAACAAACCAGAGTTATTTGTTTGCTTAGCAATTATAGAAAAAAAGCAATAAAAAAAGGAGCACTGTTTAGTGCTCCTTTTTTTATGTATGATTATTTTCTATCTTTCGCTTTTCGGTTTTTATAACGTCTAAAGAGTTGTCTGTTAAAATCTCTTTCTACCATTTGTAATTTTACAATTTTCTTGTAAGAAATTACTTTTTTAAGGGCATTTTGATATCTAACATTCGTTTCAAAATTTAACTTTTCTAAAGAAAGCATGTGTTTAGAAAAAGACTCTGCTTGGTCTTCTGTTAATTTATCAATTCCACCTAAATCATCAATTTTCTTTTTCATTTCAGCTCTTTCAACATGATATAACTGATAGCGTTCTTTTTCGAACTTGTTATATACAGGCCAAAACTTAGAAGCTTCTTGTGATGTTAAAGCGAGTTTTTCTGTGATAAAAGAAACTTTTAAAGCTTTAATTTTCTGACTACTTCCTTTTTCTTGAGAAAATAGTTGAAAGCTGATAAATAGCGCAAAAATAAGTGTAAGTAAAAATGTTTTTTTATTCATTACGATTCTATTTCAGTTAATAATGTAGCACTGTCAATAGTGTTTAAATACTCTAATATATCTTCATCTTTTATAGATGAAACTTCTTCTAGCACATTACTGTCTTTAAAATCAGCATCAACAAAATTAACTGTTGATGATGCATTATTGATATAGCTTTCATCTAACCAATTTTCTAGCTCTTCAGAAGAAATAGACTCAAAAGAAGCCGTGTCTGAAAACGAAAAGTAATTCAATCCGATAAAAAGCAACACACTTGCTGCAGCTGCGGCTGGAATTATTTTTAACAATCTTGATCTTAACGAAATTACTTTTACTTCTTTTTTAGGGAAATTGATTTTTTCGAATAATGAATCTTCAAAATGTTCAAAATAGTCTTTTGGAGCAGTAAATGCATTTTCTTTAGAAAATGACTGCTCTTTTATTTTAGAAAACACAGTATCTTCAACAGAATCAAAGTAGTTTTCTGGAGTAGAAAACCCGTTTTTGTTCTGAGTTATACTCTTAATGTAATCTAAACTATTTTTATTTTTTGTATCCATTTAATTCTTAGACTATAAAGTTTCTTAAAGGTTTAATTAATGTGCATTATTTTTTATATAATCTTCAATCTTTTTTACTGCATGAAAATAAGATGCTTTTAAAGCACCTTCAGAAGTTTCTAATATGTCTGAGATGTCTTTGTATTTTAATTCATCAAAATACTTCATATTAAAAACCAATTGTTGTTTTGTTGGCAATGTTTGTATGGCTTTCTGTAAATTAGCTGAATGGCATCACCATCAAAGTTAAGATCGCTGTCTAAATTTGAAACCAAACTATGTTGATATTCTGTAATATCTACATTTCTTTCTTTTGCTCTTTTATTGATAAAGCTAATAGCTTCATTCGTTGCAATTCTGATACATCCAAGAGAAAAGCTTGCTTTCTTGTTTAAATTATCAATTTTTTAAAAATTTTGATAAAAGTATTCTGCAAAACATCATCCGCATCATCATGAGAAACTAACAATTTTACGGATATGCCAATACAATCGCTCTTTGTAAGTTGCTACAAGTTTCTAAATGCCTTCTCTTTAGTTTGAGCATTTTGTAACTGTTCTATAAAATAGTTCGTCTGTCAACTAATACGTTTTTAGCTTTAGACTTAAAAGTATACAAAAAGGTTTAATGTTAATAATTTTTAACTGAGTTTTCTTGAACTAACCAAACAATCTGTTTTTCTTTAATGATTCTGAAATTCCTTCAGGCAGCATTGTTCCCATCCTTCTTCCCTTTCATAATCATTTTTAAAACTTTTCTAGAGAAAATGTGTAGAATATCTTTGTAGTTCTTTAATATCTATAAGTCTTACCATTGTTTTTAAAGAATTTGTATAATTCTTTCATTCTGGATGTACCTTTAAGTTGTCACTCGTAATATATTCACCAGTTTTTCATCTCTTATATGGGATACATATATACTTTTAAATCTCTGTAGAAAAGTTTTCCAAAAGCCTCTAAAATTCCACCACTTAAATTACGATAATATTTTTCATCAAAAATCTGAATAAGGTTTTGAACTCCCATTGCTAATGCCATTCTTTCTTTTGTAAATTCACTAAAATACTCTACTAGTTTATAGTATTCTTGGAAGTTTGTAATCATTACATTCTGACCAAGAGAACATAATAATTCTGCTCTATCTAAGAAATCTCGTTCATTAATTTCTCCTTCAGCACGTTAAGTTGCTTAAAGTAATCTCAAAAATAACTTGTGTTTTTTTCGGATTACTTTCGTTTTCTCCTAAAGAACAGTTCTTTAGATCTTTCGAACATATCCATGTTTACTTTGTAACCGGTCTAAAGCTACCACGTAATGCAAAATATTCTTTTTGTATAGAACTTGAGCTGGTAATAAGTTGTTTCCATCAGGATCCAAACATTACTGCATTTGTCATTCCGTTTTTAACCAGTTGTAAACTCATTAAACGATTGTCAACATACATAAAACGCGGACCAGAGAAATTAATCATATCAATTTCTAGCTGATCATTATTTATATTGTCATAAAAAGATTTTACTAATTCTTTGGGTCTGTCATTTAAGTAAAACGCACCATAAATTAAGTTTACACCTAAAACTCCAAGAGTTTCTTGTTGTAAGACGAGCATCAGTTTCTTTAAAACGAAGATGCAAAACAATTTCATTATATTCTTCTAAAGGATCTAATTGAAAGCGAACTACCAACCCAACCATGTCCTTTAAATTTTTTAGCAAAATTGATAGTTGCTACCGTATTGGCGTAACTAAAAAATAATTTATCTGGATGTTTTTGTCTGCTCTAAACGATCTTCCATTAATCTATTTCATGACCTAAGCATTTTTTTAATCGTGTCTCTGTAACATAACGATTGTCAGCTTCGATACCATAAATGGCATCAGAAAAATCTTTATCATAGGCACTCATTGCTTTTGCAATAGTCCCAGATGCTCCACCAGCTCTAAAGAAATTACGAGCAGTTTCTTGTCCTGCACCAATTTCTGCAAAGGTTCCGTAAATATCTGAGTTTAAGTTAATTCTTAATGCTTTGCTTTTAGTTGTAGGTACACTACTAATCATTTTGATCTCCTTTTAAAGATACTTGCCATGTGATATTATTTTTGCGTAAAACAAATGTACTAAAATTGAAAGCTATCAGTCAATTTTTATCTTATTTTTGTTATGATGAAGACACAATAAAAAGCAACTTACTATAATCACTTTTTTAGGAACTGGTACTTCTCAAGGAATTCCTATGATTGCCAATAAACATCCTGTTTGTTTGTCTAAAGATCTAAAAGATAAACGGTTACGTTCTTCTATTTTGATTTCTTGGGATAATGTTTCTTATACAGTAGATTGTGGTCTAGACTTCAGGCAGCAAGTGTTACGTGAAGAATGTACAATCTATAAACGGAGTTTTTTTTACGCATGAGCACGCTGATCATATTGCTGGTTTGGATGATTTAAGACCGTTTTGTTATCAAATAGGAGAAATGCCTATTTATCTAAATAAAAGAACCTTAAAAAGTTTAGAAAAGCGATTCGAATATATTTTCAAGACAGAAAACAGATATCCTGGAGCGCCAAAAGTTGTAGTAAATTTAGTTGATGATACGTCTTTCTATTTAGATGGAGTAGAGGTTACACCTATAGAGGTGATACACGGAACGCTACCTGTAACTTGTTATCGTTTTGGAAATTTCGCCTATTTAACAGATGTAAAAACAATTACTGAAACTGAAAAAGAAAAATTAAAAGGCGTAAAAGTGTTAGTGGTAAATGCATTACGACAAGAAGCACATCCGACACATTTTAATTTAGAAGAAGCGCTAGCATTTGTTGATGAAATAAATCCAGAACGCGCATATTTTTCGCATATCAGTCACAAATTAGGTTTTCATAACGAGGTTGAAAAAACATTGCCAAAGAATGTGTTTTTAGCTTATGACGGGTTGAAAATAGAGGTGTGAATTTGAGTTTCGCTAAGGGCTTGGTTAAACTGCGTTTTAATGCAGTTTAGTTTTTGTTAGCAATAGTTCTTTCACAATAAATTATGTAATACCGAGGAGTAAAATGTCTTAATATCGGTCTAATACCTATTTTTTTCCAATCGGATGAAGTCCAAATTTCATAATCTTTAATTATCCAACCTGATTGTTTTAAAAGAAAATTAAATTGTTTTATCTCGAATTCATGATAGTGTTTATCCCAATCATCATTTTCATTCCAGTATGCATTTGTAAACCATAATTTTAAAGGTACAGATGCAATAAGTTTTTCAGTCTTCAATTCTCTTAAGATATTAAAAGGAGCTAACATATGTTCAAATATTTCAAATGAAGTAATCAAGTCAACATCTTTATCCAGATATGCTGAGTAATCAATATCCAAATTTTCACCTTTAGTATTTTCAACAACATAACCTTCTTTTCTTAGAATAAGTGAAAATGGATTTTCAGTTCCTAGATCCAAAATTTTATCCTTTACACTAGTATGTTTCTTTACAAATGAAAGAGTTTTATTATATCTTTTTTCTAAATGTTTATTCTTCATAGTCTTTTTAATTAATGCTAACGGCTTGGCTAAACTGCGTTTTACTATTTTATATCAGCAGCTAGCGAAGTTATCAAAAAAAGAGTTTAGAATCAAACAGAATTTTAAGTATCTAATCTAGTTTTCTAAAATCAATCTGAGGCTGTTTTCCTGTTTTAGTCCTTGTAAAAAGTCTATTTATTTCAGTTTTGTCATTGGTAAAACCACAGTTTTTTAAGAAGAATACATTGTTTTGGATTCCGCCAGAATAATCCAAACGATTCTGTTTTCTTGCGGTATTGTCTGCCGTAAATTGAATTTGATTCACTTCATGCCATCCACCTGCATTGTATACCCATTGATTGCTAAACAACCCTTTTCTGTCATAAACACCTTGCTCTGGAATAAAATTTTCTAAAAATGAATACAAGCCTTTTAGATAGCCATGCGTTTTTGGCCTTTTAAATTGTGCAATTAAATGCCATTTGTTTTCTTCTGGATTGAAAAAGTAGGCTGTGTAAATAGTACTATTATTTGTGGTTGGTTTTGCGCCAATTAGAAAGCCATAATTAACATCTGTTTTCCAAGGAAACACTTTATAACTTTGTCCACCAGAACCCTCATCACCAAATTCACCACTATAAACATTTGTTCCTTTTTTTACTAATTTTATTTTGTATTCTTCAGGGATTTCAGACGGTTTGTCTGTTTTGTATGGACTCCAAACTGAAAATAAAATACGTCTTTCTGTTTCTGAATTTGCTTGTATGCCAAAATACCCACCACTAAAGCCATTTGCCATATAATAAGAGCCAATAACATCTTGCCCTTTGGGAATTAATAATTCGCTATAAAACCACTCAATGTTTTCTATCTCTTTTGGAATTAAATGTCTTAAATGTACCGAAGGTCCACGTCGTCCCCAGTAAAATTCATCTTTGATGTAAAGAATTTGAGTGCTGTCTGATGCACCAATCAAAACATCTCGAATATCCATTGAAACGTCTTTGCTTGACAATTCTAGATCTACATTGTAGTAGCCTTCTTTCTCAATTTGATAATTGCCAATAAAAATACTGTCAAGGATTGTATTTGTTAGAGAAATCTCTTTCTGTAAATTGTTAAAATTTACTGTTATTGTTGTGTTTTTTTGTGTAGTTTTTGCAGTTAGTCCTAAAGCATAATTGCCTTTTTCTTTAAAATAGACAAAGGTTCTAATTTTGTGGTTTTTCCAGTTTTGAATGCCTTCTTTTGTAAGGATATTAGATTGTATGTAGGTGTTGTTTTTCAAAACTCAAGCGTTTCCAGCAGTCGGAATTGTTACATTGTAAGCTAATTTTTGAGTTTCTTGACTGCTGCAGCTCACAAAAAAAGAAATTGAAAGAAGCAGCGCAAAAAGTTTGATCGTAAATTTCATAGTCTAATAGCTAAGATGAGGTTTAAGTAAACGAAGCTAAAGCAAAATAGACAAACTAGCAAACTGAAATATTAAAGCCTTTTTTCAATCCACTCTTTAAAGCTGTAGAAATTTTGAGGTGCAACTCCGTGTCCAACTGGATATTCAGAATACTCATTTTGCAACTCATTTTCATTTAAATAAGCTGGTGCTTTTCTAGCCCAATCAACAGGTAATACTTGATCTACAGAACCATGAGAAATGTAATAATCGGTAGAAATGTTTAAATCAGAAACAGATACTGGTATTAATTTTTCGTTGATGTAACCACTCAAAGCAATGACGTGTTGCACCTTATTTGGGTAATTTAAACTTAGCGCATAACTTAAAATTGCCCCTTGGCTAAAACCTAATAAAAAAGTGTGTATCTGGGTCAGTTTTATAAGTTGACTTTATATAGTCTATAAAAGTTGCAATTTTTGTGAGTGATTGTCTTGCTTCCTCTAAATTAGAAAACTTTTCATCATTAGCATCTAAAGTAATTTCGTACCAAGCATAACCTCCAAAATTCATATCAAAAGGGGCTCTAGCGCTAACAATTAAAAGTTCTTCTGGTAATTCTGAAGCAAACGAAAATAAATCTTCTTCGTTACTTCCATAACCATGTAGTAAAATTAATAAAGGTGGATTTTCTTGTTCGGTTTTTGGTTGACGAACAATATAATGCAATTCTGAATTCATAAAATTTTAATTGATAACCAGTTGATTGTTTGCAAAGATTCCGTAGGCTTTTCCTTGTAATTCTTTTCCTAGAAAAGCTGAATTTTTAGAAGTAGATAAGATGTTTTCTTTGGTAAATGTATAGGTTAATTTAGGGTTGAATAAGCTGACGTCTGCCTTTTCTCCAACAGCAATACAAGATGTTTCTAAATTAAAAATAGAAGCTGGCTTTGTGGTTAATGCTTCAATACTTTCCTCTAAAGTCAATACAGAATTAACAGCTCCAAAACAACTTTCTAAACCGATGGTTCCATTTTTAGCAGCGCTAAACTCTACTTTTTTATGTTCAATATCTATAGGGTTGTGATCAGAGGTAATGATGTCTATAATTCCGTTTTTCACAGCTTTTATCAATGCCGAACAATCTTTTTGAGTACGTAATGGTGGAGTTACTTTTACATTGCTATCAAAACCATGCAATTCACCGTCATTTAACGTTAAATGATGTGCGCTAACGCTACAGGTTACTTGCAAACCTTTCTTTTTTGCTTCTCGTATAAGTTTTACAGATTCTGCTGTAGAAATGGTAGGAATGTGTAATTTTCCACCTGTATATTCTAGAAGAAATAAGTCTCTTGCTATTTGTAAATGTTCTGCCAGTGCAGGGATTCCCTTCAGTCCTAATTTTGTGCTGTTGTAGCCTTCGTTTGCCAGCCCTCCTGCAGCAATTGAATTGTTTTTAGGGAAACTTAGAATTAATCCGTTAAAATTTTGAGCGTATAATAAGGCAACTTTCATTAAGTTGTCATTTGCTAAGGATTTAGTATAATCTCCAAAAGCGATGGCTCCAGACTGTTGCATATCGAATAATTCTGCCATTTCTTTTCCTTCGCTTTTTTGAGTTAAAGAGGCTATTGGAAATAGAGTAGTAGCAAAGCCTTTTCCTTTGTTTACTAAAAACTCAACTGCAGATTTATTGTCTATAAATGGATTTGTGTTTGAATTGATTGCAACCTTTGTAAAGCCGCTTTTTGCAGCGGTTTGTAGTCCGTTTGCAATGGTTTCTCTCTCTTCAAAACCGGGTTCCCCAAAAGACACACTTGTATCAAACCATCCACAAGAAACATGAAGGTTTTCTAATGTTACAATGTTGTAATTTGGTTTAGAAGGGATTGAGTTTTCGATTTTTTCAATTACACCATTGGTAATTAAAATATCTTTTTTTTGATTATTGAATTGACTGTTTTTGTCTATTATAGTAGCTGATTTTAGAAGCGTACTCATGGTTTAAAGAATTTTAAAATCAATATTTCAAAGAGCAAAGATACAATAGCTAGCGCTAAAAACCATTTCCAAAGCCAAGTAACTTTATTTTTCTCTATATTTTTCTGTAAAACTGTAGCAATAGATTCAGAATAGTGTAGGTTTTTATTGCCTTTAATTTTGTCTTTAATGTTTAAAAAAGATAGCTCACTTTCGGATGGACTATAATTGTAAGCAATTTTTTCGATAGCAGTATTGTTTTTAACAACAGTATATATCCCTTGTTTTGAGGGGTTTTCTTTAGTTTCTAAAGTGGTTTTTGTGGAGAATTGTTGTTGAAGCGGAATAAATGAACTGATTGTATTGTCTTTTATTGTTAAAACTTCATCTTTATTTAGTGCAGTTGCAATGTCAATAAAATTTATTGCACCTATGGTGTAAAAAGGTTTTGGATATTTTGCACTTAGCTTACCAAAATTATAAAAAACAGGAACTACTAAAGGAGAACTTGTAAAGTTGCTGTTGCCATTGTCTAAAGGACTTGCGATCCAGAAAAGACTTCCGTTTTTTATTGATAATTGTTGAATAAACGGTTGTTTATTGTCAAAATCAAGAAGGCTAGAAGCTTCATTAAAACTAGATCTATAGTGGCTCTTTACAATTGGATATTGAAAATTTTGCACACTTTTAGAAAAAACATTCTTGAAAAACGGATTTTTAAAGTTGATGTTTGTGATTTTAAGTGAATCTCTTAGTTTGTTTGAAATACTACCTACGTTTATTTTATTGAAAAACGAATTGTATGTAGAAAGGGTTGAGTTTGTATTTGGTATTACAACCAAACTCTTTCCTTCTTTTAAGTGAGTTTGCAAAAAAGTAATTAAGGAATTTGGAAATTCTTTTAGCTCATTTAAAATAATAAGTTCTTGTTTTTGCAACAAATTATAGTTGATATTTTGTAAAGAACTAGAAGTAAAATTAAACTCGTTTTCTGTGTAGATTTTTGATAAGAATTGGTAGTTTTCTCCAATGCTAAAAACATTAATTTTTTTGATAGAATTTACTGTAAAATAAAACGCATTATCAAAGCTAAAAACATCATCAAAATCTAATGTAATTTTACCATTAATTTTTTCTTGATTTTGAATAGGGAATAAGATGTTTTTTTTTGCATTTTCTTTTATAGAAAAAGTTTGTTTAGATACGATAGAATTATCATTGTAAAGCGCAATAGAAATGTTGTTTTTTATAGCTCCTTGATTTTTTACTACCACATTTACTGTAAAATTATTGTTGCTTTGATTTTCTATAAATATGCTATCAATAGAAAGGTTATTTTTTTGAGCTTGATTGAGTTTTATAAAGGAAATTGACGATTTTACATTTGTAAAATCAATATTTTTATTTTTATTAATAATTTGAAAATCAGATATTAATATTGATTTGAGTAAAGCATTAGTTTTATTTGATTTAAAACTTTCAATTTTCAGTAAAACATCTTCTAAGCTTCTAAAAGAGGTGTTAAATTGCAATTCTAACAAGGTCTTCTTAAGCTTATTTAAATTGATGTTTTCAAAGAAATCGGAATTTGTTAGTAAACTATACGTTTCTTTTTCCGAACTGTTTTCTATAATTTCTTTAATAGTGTTTTGTAATAAATTTCCTTTTTTACCTTGAGAATTTAAGCTCAAAGAATTATCTAAATAGATAAAAGTATGTAGCTTTTCTTCTGCTTTTTTATCGCTAAAATAGGGTTGTGAAAAAGCAATAATAATGGCACAAAAAAGCGCAATTCTTGTGGCTAAAATAAGCCACTTTTTTAGGGTAGAACTTTTGCGAGTTTGTAGTACTATTTTTTGTAAAAAAGCGACGTTTGTAAAAGGAGTTTTTTTTAAACTTTTGCAACTGAAATAAATGCACTAAAATAGGGATGATAATAAAACCTAAAAAGTATAAAATTTCGGGATGTTTAAATTGCATGAGCTGTAATTAGATTTCAAATATAAGGAAACTAAACATACTTTTTTTTAATTAAAATTTTTCAAAAACACCCAATCCAAATAAAGCAAAATCGTATTTTGAAGGGTCATTTTTATCTAACATGCGTAATTGAGTGTCTAATTCGGTAACAGCTTTCCAATCATTCTGCTTTCTTTTTAACAAACCTAGTTTTCTAGCAACATTTCCTGAATGAACATCAATAGGACAAGATAGTTGTGCAGGTTGGTGCGTTTTCCAAATACCAAAATCTACACCACAAGTATCATCTCGTACCATCCAACGTAAATACATGTTTATCCTTTTTGCAGCCGAGCCTCTTAATGGGTCAGAAATATGTTTTTGTGTTCTATGTAGATGTGTAATTTCGAAAAAATGCGCTTTAAAATTTGATATTGCCGTTTTGTAATTGTCCGTTCCGTCTTTAATAGCAAGTGATTGCTCTAAACCATGATGTTTTTGATAGATATGCTGTAAAGATTTTACAAACTGTACCATATCCATTGCATTAAAGGTTCTATGTACAAAATTATGGAATCGTTTTAATTCTTTTTCTTGATGATTTACAATGAAATCGTGTGGAGAATTGTCTAACAAATCCATTAACGTATTTGCGTTGTTGATAATCATTTTACGATTCCCCCAAGCAATAGTTGCAGTTAAAAACCCAGCAATTTCAATGTCTTCTTTTTTAGAAAACTGATGTGGAATTTGAATAGGGTCAGATTCAATAAACTTAGGATTGTTATATAAAGTTACTTTCTCGTCTAAAAACTCTTTTAATTCTGATGTAGGAATAATCATTTTTGCTTACTAAATAATAATCCCATCTTTCATTGTTAGGGTTCTGTCTGCCATAGCAGCCAGTTCTTCATTATGTGTAACCAACACAAAAGTTTGATTAAACTCTTCTCTTAATTTAAAAAACAGTTCGTGTAAATTTTTGGCAGCAGTAGAATCTAGGTTTCCACTAGGCTCATCAGCTAAAATTACTGATGGATTATTAATTAAAGCTCTAGCAACAGCAACACGTTGTTGTTCTCCACCAGAAAGTTGATTTGGTTTGTGATGATAGCGATCTTCTAATCCTAAAAAATCTAATAGTTCTTTAGCTTTCTTTTCGGTTTCTTTCTTTTCTTTTTTTGCTATATATGCTGGAATACAAACATTTTCTAAGGCCGTAAACTCAGGTAATAATTGATGAAACTGAAAGATAAAACCAATGTGTTGATTTCTAAACTTAGATATTTGAGCATCCGAAATTTCTTTTAAGGAAACAGTATTCAAAATTAGCTCATAATCTATTTCTAATTGTGGTTTGTCTAAAGTTCCGATTATTTGCAGCAGTGTTGTTTTTCCTGCACCAGAAGGACCAACAATAGCAACCACTTCGCCTTTTTTAATGTGTAAGTCAACCCCTTTTAAAACAGCAACGTTTCCGTAAGATTTATGTATGTTTTTTGCAATAATCATAATTATGTGTCAAGATAACGAAAGTATTAAAAATAAGTTATATAAAAACAAAAAGACCCTGAAGCTTTATGCAACAAGGTCTTTCTTTAATTTAATAGAGTCTAAAATATGTTTTTAAGTCTGTTGTAATCTATATAATAAACCAATCGTAATGAAAATACATTTCTATTGGGTTGTTGAAATAAGTTGTCTAAATTCTTAAAGAAGTTTAAACTTGAATTAGAATCTTGATTCATAATTGAATTACGATACAATGCTATTAACTGGCTTCCAGGAGCAAACTGCCATACATAGTTTACATCTAAATTCCAGCTATTAAAGCTTATATTATGATTACTATTGTAATTGCTGCTCTCTAGCGTTCCACTTGTTGTGTTTAATTTCAAAAATGTATCTTTATAATGTACTTTAGTCCAATTGTGTCTAAAAGCTAATGATAGTGATGATTTTGTACTGAAATTATATTTCCCTGAAATTGAATTCTCATAAGAAGCTCTATCTCTTTGACCAAATATAATATCGTTTCCATCTTTTGTAACATATCCTTGATCATTATTTAATTTATCAAAGTTAAAGCTATATTTCATTGAAAACTGATTTGTAAAACGATACGAAGGAGTTAAATTAAAACCATATCCTCTTTTAGCATTGTCTTTAAAATAGGTGTATTGCATATAATATCTTGATGAAAGTTTTTTAGTGGTATTCGTTTCTCCCCAATGATTTAGATTTAATCTTAATGGTGTTTCAAAGAAAATTCCACTTGTATTCCCTTGTCTAGGTTCATTAAAATATTTTCCTTTAGTACTTATATTTATGCTTCCTCCTAAAGCGTGTCTACTTTTTGTGTTTGACCAAAAAGCGAGATCAAAATACGAACCTGTATAAGTGTCAGATTCATGTAGAAAATTTACTTTATAATTTAGATTTATTCCGTAATTATTAAACACCCCTTTAGGTTTTAACAATCTATATCCAACAAAACCGTAAAAAGATTGATTGTTATTGTTAAATAATATCCCTAAATCATTTGGATTGTAATTTTTGTCTTCAAAGTTGTATCCAATTTCACCTCTCCATTTCCCAGATTGTTTACCAATACTTGTATCAAAAGCTTTTCCTGTATTGGAATTATTAATATCATCAGATATAGCTGTTATTTTTATTGATCCATCAATGTTGTAATTGCTTTTTTTGTCTTCGACATGCCAAAGTAAACCGGTTACATTTGCGTCTCTAAATTTACTATCTCGAGTAACATTTGTATTTATTAATGTTACAGAAGAATTTTGATTGAATTGTTTGTCTAAAACCAAAATATTATAGTTAGAAAAAGGGTTTGTAATTTCTTTTCTAATATTACCAGTACTATTGTTTTTAATAGTGGCTTCAGTTTTATCTGTAATGGCATTAAAAAAACCAATTCCTAAACCATTTTTAGTTCTTCCAGAAATTTTGATTGCATTTAGCATGGTCACTTTTTCTGGGGAATTAATAATTTCTTCGTTTGCATTTAATTGTCCAGAAACATTAAATTGGTCTATTGGGCGACTCCCAATTCTTCTTGAATAAAATAATCTCCCTTTATTGAATAACTCTGTACCTTCGGTAAAAAATTGTCTTTGCTCTGCAAATTGTTGATCAAAAGGGCCTAGGTTCAATGTTACATCGTCAAAACCTACTTGGCTAAAATCGGGAATTAACGTTGCATCTAAGGTAAAATTTTCAGACAACCCATATTTTATATCCAATCCAATACTCCAGTCATTGGTAGTGGTTCCATTATAAGAATCTGTAATTGCAGAAGCGTAAGGATACAATCCTAATCGAGTAGGAGGTTTGATGTTTTTAAAGTTTTCAATCAGGCCGTCATGTTGCGTGCATCTACCAATAGCATTATCAATATGCGTCCATGTGTGTTGTTCGTTTAATCGCTCTAATCTTCTATGAAAATTAAAACCCCAATGTTGTATCTCTGAATTTGCAAAGCGTAAAGCTGAATATGGAATTTTCATTTCTACAGCCCAGCCATTTTTATTTATTTTTGCAGCACTCTCCCAAACAGCACTCCAGTTAAAATCTTCATTTCCGTTTGATACTTTTGAATCTGCTTGATTTCCTGTGCTTTGAACTAAAAATTCAAAAGGATTTTGACCATCGTCGTTTGGATTGATGGTTACTAAAAAGAAATCTGCTTGACTAAAATTATCCCTTGTGGCAAATTGCATTGGTATTTTATCTGGACTTGGATCATATAGCATAGCAGAGATGTAGATAGCTTCATTATCATAAATTACTTTAACTTCTGTTCTATATTCATTGGCTACTATTTTGCCGTTATCAGGTCTAAAGACAATAAAGTCTTTTATCAATTCAGCATTTTTCCATGCGTCATCATTTAACACACCATTTATTTTTGGTGGAGTAGATATTCTTGTAGTAGATATTTTTTTTCGATCTAATTTTAATTGTGAGAATGTAAATTGAGAAACTAAAAGGAATAATAGTGTGATTGATCGTAATTGCATTTTTAGTAGTTTTGATTGATTACTTTAGAGACTTCTTAAAAATTGCAGTGTCACAGTTTGGCGTGTTAATTAAATCTTAAAACCTAGTTGAGTTTCATGTTTTAGGTAGAGTTCTTAAGTGTTTAGAAATAAAAAAAAGCCTCAATCTTGCAAGATTGAGGCTTTTTTTTAAAAGAGTAAAATACACTTAAAAAATATTTTTAATGTTATTGTAATCAATAAAATACACAAACTTTAAAGAGAAAGTATGTAATGCTGGTTGATTAAATAAATCATCAATATTGTTCATAAAACTCAAGGTAGATTGATCGTTAGAGTTAAATATGGTATTTCTATAAAAAGCAGTTAACTGACTTCCTGGAGCAAATTCCCAAAGATAATTGAGGTCTAAATTCCAACTGTTATAATTTACATCGTGATTTCCTGTATATGCATGATTTGCTAGAGTGCCATCATTGTTTAAGCTGTAATACTGATTATCGTATTTTACAGTTTGCCAAAAATGTCTAAAAGATAAAGACAAAGAAGATTTTGTACTAAAGCTATATTTACTAGACAAGCTATTTTCGTAAGAATCTGAATCTCTTTTCCCAAAAATAATATCATTTGCTTCATCGTTAGCGTACCCAATCGAATTTTTATTATTGTCGTACTTTAACTTATATACTAAAGACATTTTATCACTAAAACGATATCTTGGTTCAACTTCATATCCAAATCTTGTTTCATCAGTTCCAAATATTTTTCTAGTATTTGCTTTTAAATCAAAGGCAAACTTTTTTCTAAAATCTGTAGAAATAAATCCATCAAGGTTAACTTCTGAGCCTCTTTTTAAATAACGTTGCTCAGAGATAGCTCTTCTAGGCTCAAAGAAATCTTTTTGTTTACCAATTTTTCCGTTCACATTAAGTCCAAAAGAAAAACGTTTGTTTGTGCTTGCAAAAAAACCGACTCTGTAACTGTTACCAGTGTAAACTCCTGGTTTGTATAAAAAATTATTAAACAATCTAAAACTCAATCTAAAGCTATTGAAACGCCCAACGGGTTGCAAAATCCGATAGCTTCCCATTGCGTAAATAGTTTGTTGGTTATTTCTTCTTTGAAACCCTATGTCGTTATAATTGTATTTGTCATCTTCCATATTATAACCAACTTCTCCTTGCCAATTCCCTGCAATTTTAGCAATGCTAGAATCAAAAGCATATCCAGTTTCTGTAGCGCCATTTTCTTTAATGTTACTTGATTTTAAGTAACCATCTACAAAATAGGTATTCGATTTATTAGTTAAATGATAGAGCAATCCAGTAACATTGGCATCTCTAAATTCTCCTTCTCTTAAAACATTGGTGTTTATAAAAGTAACTGAAGAGTTTTGATTGAATTGTTGATCTAAGACCAATACATTATAATTGGCAAAAGGTTCAGTAATCTTGTTGTAATATTCTTCTACAGTAGTAGTTCCTTGAGTTATTGTTTTTTTAATGGTTGCACTTGTTTCATCTGTAATAGCATTGAAAAATCCAATTCCCAAACCACCTTTTGTCCTTCCAGAAATTTTCAAGGCATTTAACATGTTTACCTTATCTGGATTTATAAAGACTTCTTCATTGGCGGCTAAATTATCGTCAGCAGCTCCATAACCAACAGGTCTATTCCCAATTCTTCTAGAATAAAACAACCTTCCTTTGTTAAATAACTCTGTTCCCTCTGTAAAAAAAGCTCTTTGTTCGTTAAAACGTTGTTCAAACGGACCTAGGTTTAAGGTTACATTATCAAAAGCAGTTTGTCCAAAATCAGGGACCAATGTTAAGTCAAGGGTAAAATTTTCTGTAATTCCATATTTTAAATCCAATCCAATGTTATTGTTGTATACGGTTTCTCCATCAAAATGAGAAACGGTTGTTGATGCATACGGGTAAAAACTTAAACGTGTAGGAGGATCAATGTCTCTAATTCCTTTTAGAATCCCATCATATTGTGTCCATTTTCCAACTGTGTTGTCTATGTGATTCCAAGAATATTGCGAATTTTGGTTGATTAATTTTCTTCCAAATTGAATTCCCCATGTTTGCACTTCCTCATTTGAAAAACGCAAAGCAGCGTAAGGAATTTTCATTTCTACAGACCAGCCATTGTCTAAAATTTTAGTAGCACTTTTCCAAACAGCACTCCAATTCCGATCTTCTTTACCGTCAAAAACTTTGGCATCTACTTGTGTTCCTGAAGTTGTAACTTCAAATTGAGTTGCGTTTATTCCGTCGTTATTTGGATTTAAAACTAAGGTAAAATGATCCGCTTGTCCATAATTATCTCTGTTTGTAAATTCTCTTGCTATTTTTGAAGGCTCAGGATCGTACATCATTGCAGACACATAAATGGCTTCATCATCGTACAACACTTTCACTTCAGTTTTGTAATCTAGATTTTCTTTTTCGCCGTTATTAGGCTCCAACATTATGAAGTTTCTTGCAATTTCTAAGCCTTTCCAAGCATCATCAGTAAGTAAGCCATCAATTTTTGGTGCTTTATTGAGGCTGCGTTTAATAGTTAGTGTTTTTTTTGTTATATGGGTTTGAGAGAAAAGTAACGTAGTTGTAAAAAGTAAGAATAGAAACAGTAGTTTCGAGCTCTTTAATATCATTTTGGGTAGTAATTAGTTTTCAAAAGCAAAAATATTTAGGTTTTATTCTAATTATCATAAAATCATGTTAATTTCTTAAGTCTTTTAAGATTTTTTTAATACCTTTTTTAAAAACGTTATTTTATAAAAATTGCTACGTTATTCTAATTTGAATTTGTACTTTTGTGGCGTTAAAAAACATTCTTAAAAATGAATTTACACGAATATCAAGGTAAAGCAATATTAAATAGTTTTGGCGTTAAAATTCAACGCGGAATTGTAGCAAAAAATCATAAAGAAGCTGTAGATGCAGCAAAACAATTAACGGTAGAAACGGGTACAAGTTGGTATGTTGTAAAAGCACAAGTACATGCTGGTGGACGTGGTAAAGGTGGTGGCGTTAAGTTGGCAAAAAACTTATCTGAAGTAGAAAGCATGTCTAACAATATTATAGGAATGATGTTGGTTACACCACAAACCTCTGCTGAAGGAAAAAAAGTAAACCAAGTGT
The DNA here is from genome assembly GCA_943788865.1 of uncultured Polaribacter sp. Classification (GTDB taxonomy): domain Bacteria; phylum Bacteroidota; class Bacteroidia; order Flavobacteriales; family Flavobacteriaceae; genus Polaribacter. The sequence continues at coordinate 159,207 of CALSRX010000005.1, forward strand.
TAATTTGTGAGGATGTTTATTATCCAGGAGAAACAGAAACAGAAGAGTATTATATGTCTGTTTTATTAAACAGAAATACAGGTAAAAATATGATTATGTATTCTACTGAAGGTGGAATGGATATTGAAACTGTGGCAGAAGAAACTCCACATTTAATTTTTACTGAAGAGATAGATCCTTTATTAGGAATCATGCCTTTTCAAGCTCGTAAAATTGCCTTTAACCTAGGGTTATCTGGTGGGGCTTTTAAAGAAATGGTAAAGTTTGTAACAAGTTTATATACAGCCTACGTAAAATCAGATTCTTCTTTGTTTGAAATCAATCCGGTATTAAAAACATCTGACAATAAAATTTTAGCAGTAGACGCTAAAGTTACTTTAGATGATAATGCATTATACAGACATAAAGATTATGCTTTGATGCGTGATTTACGTGAAGAAAACCCAATTGAAGTAGAAGCAAATGCAGCGGGTTTAAACTATGTTGATTTAGATGGTAATGTTGGGTGTATGGTAAACGGAGCAGGTTTGGCAATGGGAACAATGGATTTGATTAAGCAAGCTGGTGGAGAGCCTGCAAACTTCTTAGATGTGGGTGGTACTGCAGATGCACAACGTGTTGAAACTGCATTCGGAATCATTTTAAAAGACAAAAACGTAAAAGCAATTTTAGTGAATATTTTTGGTGGAATTGTGCGTTGTGATAGAGTAGCGCAAGGAGTGGTAGATGCTTATAAAAATATGGGAGACAAAATTAATGTGCCTATTATTTGTAGACTACAAGGAACCAATGCTGTAGAAGCAAAAGAATTGATTGACAATAGCGGAATGAAAATCATTTCAGCAACTGAATTTCAAGAAGCGGCAGATAAAGTACAAGAAGTATTGGCACAAGCTTAATTGCTTGAAAATATATTTAAGTGTTAAAAAACGCCTCACATTTGTGAGGCGTTTTTGTTTTGTTATTTAACTTGGTTTGATTTAATTACTATTTCATGAATTATCTTATCTAATTCTTCTGTTGCTTCAAACAAATAGCTTAAACACTTGTTTCTTTCTTCAGTAGACATCGAAATGTCATTTTGAATAACATTTGCAAATCCCAGGATAGTAGCTATTGGTTTTCGTACTTCATGAGATTGTTTCCATGTAATTTCTCGTAATATTTTATTCTGATTTATTATCTTATTGTTGGAGGGCTTTATAATTAATTGAAACTCTACATAGACTATAAGTATTGTAAAAAGAGCTAAAATGATTTCAATTATAATAATATTAGAAAGTTTTTTATTTGTTATTATTTTTAAATCATTAACAATGCTTTCCATCAAAGGTAAAAATTCATCTACGTTTTTATTTATTATGTCTAAAGAAATAGTATTTAGATTTCCTTTTCTAATAATAGAATCGATGTTGTTAATTATTTCAAGTCCTGTCTTTAATTTTGAATAGGTGTCTTTATTAGTAATTTTAGAAATTTTCAACTCTTCATTTCCATTCATGATGGCTAATTGAGCGGTTTTCCAATTATTTAATGCTGAAATTATCTGATCGTGATTGTCTTTTTCTAAAATAACATTTCGGTAAGAAAGTTGGTTTATACGTTGACTTAACATCCTTTGTCTACCACCTATATCTATTAAATGAGAGTCGTTATTTTATCAAAAAGAAAATATTGTACAACAGCTTGATTTATTAAAATAGTTCCAAGCATTATTGCCATTAGTGTGAAGTACTTTTTTTTATTTCTCATAAATTTACCAAAGAAGTTTTGGTTTTGTTTTATAATGTATTTTTGAAGTAATAAGCCAATAAATATAAATATTTTTTATTTACAAATGCTTTTTCAATACTTCAATTTCGTCTCTAAATTGTGCAGCAGTTAAAAAATCTAAGGCTTTTGCAGCTTGCTCCATATGTTTACGAGTTTCTCTGATGCGCTTTTCTATTTCTGGTTTTGGTAAGTATTCTAAATCGGCTTCTGCTGCTTTGTTGATGGCATTGTCATAATGAAATGAAGACACCGCACTTTTGGTTAACGAGTTGTCAATGACTTTGGTAATTTGAGTAGGAGTAATGTTGTTTTCTGTGTTGTATTCAATTTGTTTTTCTCTTCTTCTATTCGTTTCATCAATGGTTTTTTGCATGCTGTTGGTTATTTTATCTGCGTACAAAATTGCCAAACCATTTATATTTCTTGCCGCTCTACCAATGGTTTGAGTTAACGATCTGTGCGAACGTAAAAATCCTTCTTTGTCAGCATCTAAAATAGCAACCAAAGAAACTTCGGGTAAATCCAACCCTTCACGCAATAAATTGACTCCAATCAAAACATCAAACAAGCCTTTGCGTAAATCTTGCATAATTTCTACCCGTTCTAAAGTGTCTACATCAGAATGAATATAGCGGCAACGAACCTGAATTCGAGTCAAGTATTTTGCCAATTCTTCTGCCATTCTTTTGGTTAAAGTGGTTACCAAGGTACGTTCATTTTTTTCAACTCGAATTTGAATTTCTTCAATCAAATCATCAATCTGATTGATGCTTGGGCGTACTTCAATAACGGGGTCTAATAGTCCGGTTGGACGAATAACTTGTTCTACAAAAACGCCTTCTGTTTTTTGCAGTTCGTAATCAGCGGGTGTTGCACTTACATAAATCACTTGATTTTGAATGTCCTCTAATTCTTCAAACTTTAAAGGTCTATTGTCCATGGCAGCAGGCAAACGAAAACCATGTTCTACCAAGTTTTCTTTTCTACTTCTATCACCACCATACATAGCATGTGTTTGCGGAATGGTCACGTGACTTTCGTCAATAATCATTAAATAATCATCCGGAAAATAATCTAATAAACAAAAAGGTCTAGTTCCGGCATCTCGTCCGTCTAAATAGCGAGAATAGTTTTCGATTCCAGAACAATACCCTAATTCACGAATCATTTCTAAATCAAATTCGGTGCGTTCTTTTAAACGTTTAGCTTCTAAATGTTTGCCAATTTCTTTAAAATAATCTACCTGCTTTACCATATCTTCTTGAATCATATGAATGGCATTTTGCAAGATGTCTGGCGAGGTTACAAATAGATTTGCAGGGTATATGGTTAGTTGTTCAAACTTTTCTAGCACTTTATTACTTTCCATATCAAACGATTCTATTTCTTCAATTTCATCGCCAAAAAAATGCACTCGATATCCGTGATCTCCATAAGACGGATAAATGGTAATGACATCTCCTTTTACTTTAAACGTTCCGCTTTTAATGTCAAATTCAGTTCTAGAATACAAACTGGTTACCAATTGATGCAAAAATTTAGTTCTCGAAATTTGCTGTCCAGTTTCAATCGGAATCACATTCTTTTTAAATTCAACCGGATTTCCAATTCCGTATAAACAAGAAACCGAAGCAACCACCAACACATCTCGTCTGCCAGAAAGTAGGGAAGAAGAGGTGCTAATTCGAAGGCGTTCTATATCGTCATTAATTGATAAATCTTTTTCTATATAAGTTCCCGTAACTGGGATGTAAGCTTCTGGTTGGTAATAATCGTAATACGAAACAAAATACTCTACAGCGTTTTCTGGAAAAAACTGTTTGAATTCAGAATACAATTGAGCTGCCAAGGTTTTGTTATGTGCCAACACCAAGGTTGGTCTGTTGATTTTCTCAACTACATTAGCCACCGTAAAGGTTTTTCCGGACCCTGTAACACCTAATAAGGTTTGGTATTTTTCACCGTTGACAATACTTTCAGAAAGTTGTTTGATGGCTTCTGGTTGATCTCCAGTGGGTTTAAATTTTGAGTGTAATTGAAAATCCATAACAACAAAAATACAGATTAAGAAACGGAAATTAAAAGAAGTTACACTTATTTTCTAAGCAAACTAAAATGCCCAGTTTCTTTTCTAAAAGAGCCGTTGATATCTTCTAAAACGGCGTTGAACCAATAGTCGTTAGAAGGCAATTTACTCCCATTGTAAGTTCCGTCCCAGCCATTTCCATTTTTATCAGTAATAAGACCTACCACTTTTCCGTAGCGATCAAAAATTTCTACTCTTACAGATTTGTAAAAAGTATTGTTTGCACCTAAAATTTTCCAAGTATCATAGATACCATCATTGTTTGGAGAAAAATGTCGTTGAAAAAACAAGAAAGATAATTTTTGACTACTAACAAGTCCACAACCATTTACATCGCGAATATAGACGGTGTTTAAACCTGGTTTTACATCGTTAAAAGTAAATGTAAGGTTCTCTGTTCCTTTTGTAAAAGCGGTAGCACTTGAAGTGTTTAAAGCATATTCGTAATTCCCAACGCCAGAAACAGTAATGGTTAATACATTGGCATCAGGATTGTCTTGGTCGTCAATTAATTTTGTAGAAACAATCAATGCTTTGTTAGATTCAACTACAGTAAAAGTATTATAACCTGTACAAGAAGAATCATCTGTTGAGTCAGAAACAGCATTCTGATACGCTCTATAGGCTTCTACTTTATAGGTTCCTTCTGCGTTTGCTTTGTAAATCGCATTGGTTGCCCCAGAAATTAAATTACCGTCTAAAAACCATTGATAGGTGTCTGATGGAACTCCGGTATATCCATTTAAATCGATGGTGATTTGTTGTGGATTGTCGATTGGGTTGTTAACACATAAATATACTGGATCTATATTTCCTTTCGGAACAGGGCGTGGATTCACAAAAACCTTGAATTGCCCAATTCCAGAACAGGCATTTGTTCCTTTAGTAGAAATACGAACAAATACATCAGCGTTATTTGTAAATAAATTATCTTCAAAAGGAGCGATAATTCCACCGGTTTGCAAAGAGGCTTCTTTAGCCGTTCTGTAATATTCAAAAGCATGTGTTGCTAAAGTAAAAGCTCCATTAGAATTGGCAATGATGTCATTAGTTTTAGCGTCAAAATTAAAAAAAGCATTTCCAGATCCTTGGCTGTTTCTAGAATTTGGAGTGCCAGCATTTATGTCAATTTCACACAGGTATAAATCAGGATAGGTATTTAAAGTGGTTGCATTTACTTTTAGCTCTAATTCACCATCCGTATAACAACCAGTAGTTATATTGGTGAGTCTTACAGCTAACTTGTGATTGCCCGTATTGGTAGAAACGGTATTCCTATAACCAACTTTATTGATAATTGGAGAAGTGAAATTGGTATCAGTAATTTCATAAAAAGCAACAGAAATTCCAGCTTCATTGTTGGTTAGCTCAGCTTCTTTAGATTCTAGGTTAAAAGTGGTAATTCCGTCTATTGGGTTTGCGTCAATATCACATTGTTCATATGTTGGAATTGGGACAAATACAGGTGTTGGGTTTACGGTTATTACGATTGTATTTGAAGTAAATCCACAACTGTTTCCATTTCTTCCTAAATTCACTCTAAATTGATGATTGTTGAACGAAGTAAGAACATTCGTAATTAGCAATATATTTGTAGTAGCTCCATTATAAACAGTATTGTCAATAAGATCATTCCAAATGATTCCGTCTGTGCTTATTTGCCATTGAAATGTTTCAGCATTTGAATCGATTGAAATACTTGAGTTTGTCGATTCACAAAAAACAAGATCAATAAAAGGCGAATTTAAAACAATAGGAGCATAGATGATATAATTCGGACTTGGTGTTGTATAACCGCTTGTTACATTAATGACTTTTCCAAGAACGTCAACAGTTATTGGAGAATTACCTAACAATCCATCTTCATCGGCATCAAAAAACCCAGCTTCTGTTACATCATTACAAGTGTCATTATCACTATCTAATTCTAACAAATTAAAGATAAGATCAGTATCTGTATCTGCAATTGTATAATTAATAATTCCATTATCGGCAACAGTTTCTAATGCATCAACCAAACCATTCGCTCCAATTAAAGCAATTGCATTGTCAATCATTCCATCAAAATTGATGTCGGGCAACCCACTTCCAGCTTCTTCTAAGTCAAAAATACCGTCGTTATCAGAATCAACATCCATGAAATTGAAAACCAAATCATTATCAGAATCTAAAGAAGTTGAAGTACTATTGAAAACATCATCTAGACCATCACTGTTTGCATCAGTATTTAACAGCGTAATGTAAGTTCCATTTTTTTCTATGATATCTGGAATTCCATCATTATCAGAATCTGCATCAAAGCTGTTTACAATTCCGTCATTATCTGTGTCGATATCAAAACAGGTTAATTGTAGGGTTCCATTAAATACAGAGTTTTCTGTTAGATTGCTTAAATGGTGAACAAATGAAACCTGACTTACTTGATTGGCAACAAATTGATATGGAGTTGTTCCACTTGAACTCGGATTGTATTTGAACCGTATTTCTGAGGCTGAAAAATCGAGTACACCAGATTCGAAAATTCCATCAAAATTTGTGTCGACAAGTAATTGGTTGTCTGGATCTAATAAAGTAATGTTTTTGTTTGATGGTGTTATTTTTAAGATAAAATACTCACCAATGATATTAGAATGATTTGTTCCTGTAGTTTCTGATAAATTAAAATTAATAGGTTGTGTAAAATCCAGCGTATATGATAAATTGGATGTATTTGCTGCATTTGCAGTTGAAGTAAATTGTCCATCATTCTGTCCTACAAACGTGTTTGTACTTCCATTGATATTATTCTGAACAAATGAACTAGAAACGATTGCTGAAGTTGTAGTTGCATCAGAAAAAACAATTTCTGGATTTGTACTATTTACTATGTTAATCGTAGCGTTCCCTTTTCCTTCGTCACAATTTAGAATTCCATCATTATCATTGTCAATATCTTTGTTGTCAATAATTCCGTCATTATCAAAATCATCAGGACAAATACTTACAGGAATTTCAACAGACGGAAACTCTAATCCAGAACAATTAATGGTTGCTACTAATTTGTATTTTCCAGGAAGCAAAGGTTTATGTGTGCTTGTGGTATTTCCTGTACTCACATAACCAGATCCATTGTTAAAAAACCATTCAAATTGGTCAAAAATATCAATATTGGTAGATGATAGAGTTGTATTAGGAATACAAGTTCCTAATGTTGCAACTGAAGTGTTTAAATTGATTTCTGGTGCAGAAGGGAAGCCAGAATAGAAGCTTCCAGAGGTTGCAGCTCCATTAAAATTATAATAAGCACAATACAATTCTCCAGAGCTTTCTATAGAAACATCCCCTGTTAATCCTGAGAGTTTGTAGGTAACATAATTTGTGTTACCTGTTACATCTTGAGGCGTTGCATTTATTGGTTGTGAATTAACAGAAACTGTAGCGTTTTTATTGGTGATTATTGTGATTCCACCATTGTAAACAGTTGTTCCTATGTTTTGAATGTTTGCAATATTGTTTACATTTCCTCTATTTTCACAACTTAATGGAGGAACAAAAAACAACCCTTGATTTGCTTCACTGCTGTTAGCTCCAATTCCTTGGTATGCAAATACATTTTTATTAGTTGAAACATACATGTTTTGATTTGCTGAATAGTTGTCTCCTTCAATTAGGTAATATCCACCAGCATTAATGGTAGCAACAGGAGCATTCCCATTAATACTAATAATGGTGTTGTCTTCATGAGCAACAAGTAATACGTTTTCCCATCCGTCATTTCCATCACCTTTTACAAAGATGTATTGATTTCCAACTTTAGAGTAGCCTACAATTTGATCGATTCCGTAATCTCTTCCGCCGCCATTATGAAAACTACCATTAGCTGATCCAGAATTTACAACTATGGGTTTGTCAGATTGTACTAATGCACCAATTAGTCCATCTCTATTGACAACACTCTCAGAACTGTTTGTTGCAACTGTATAGCTTTCTCCTTCGTTTAAATTGATAACTATAGGAAAAGCTCCAGAATAGTTTTTAATTGTTAATCCTGCAGGTAAGTCATCAAAGGTAACAACTGTATTATCTTCTGTCGCCATTACAGAAACAAAATTCATATAGTTTGTGTCTGGACTTTGATTTGTGAATGAACCGACTCTAAATGTGTTTCCTAAAGCTGATAGTCCCTTACTAACTAAAGCTCCAGCTTGAGCGCTGCTTCCAGCTTTAACTCTTAAAGAAACGTAGATAACATCTTCCGCTTCTATAATATATCCTTTGTTATTTTGTACAACACTAGATTCTTTTGATTCTAAAAATAGTTGTCCATAACCTGTTCCTAAAGAGATCTCAACGGGATTTGTATTAGAAACTAAACCAGAAAGAACACTTGAAGATGGTTGTCCAACAGGGATTATTGTGTAAGTAATATTTTTGGTGCTCGGAGTAGAAATATAAAAATATTGACTTTCCGGATTGGCATTTCCAAATTCAGCACTCGTAAGTGGCGGAATGTAATGCTTCTTACTTAATTGTGCATTTGAGTTGAACACACAGAAAAGTAAAAATATAAATGTTAGGGTTTTAAAAAGATTACACTTCATTAGTGACGCTAATATAAATGAAAAAGTAGAATATATATTCTAAATTTAATCTTAAAAAAATTACTTTCTTAACAAACTAAAGTGTCCAGTTTGTTTTCTTATGTTTCCATTAATGTCTTCAAGTACAGCATTGAACCAATAATCATTTGAAGGTAATTTACTTCCATTATAGGTTCCGTCCCAGCCATTTCCATTTTTATCAGTAATAAGACCTACCACTTTTCCGTAGCGATCAAAAATTTCTACTCTTACAGATTTGTAAAAAGTATTGTTTGCACCTAAAATTTTCCAAGTATCATAGATACCATCATTGTTTGGAGAAAAATGTCGTTGAAAAAACAAGAAAGATAATTTTTGACTACTAACAAGTCCACAACCATTTACATCGCGAATATAGACGGTGTTTAAACCTGGTTTTACATCGTTAAAAGTAAATGTAAGGTTCTCTGTTCCTTTTGTAAAAGCGGTAGCACTTGAAGTGTTTAAAGCATATTCGTAATTCCCAACGCCAGAAACAGTAATGGTTAATACATTGGCATCAGGATTGTCTTGGTCGTCAATTAATTTTGTAGAAACAATCAATGCTTTGTTAGATTCAACTACAGTAAAAGTATTATAACCTGTACAAGAAGAATCATCTGTTGAGTCAGAAACAGCATTCTGATACGCTCTATAGGCTTCTACTTTATAGGTTCCTTCTGCGTTTGCTTTGTAAATCGCATTGGTTGCCCCAGAAATTAAATTACCGTCTAAAAACCATTGATAGGTGTCTGATGGAACTCCGGTATATCCATTTAAATCGATGGTGATTTGTTGTGGATTGTCGATTGGGTTGTTAACACATAAATATACTGGATCTATATTTCCTTTCGGAACAGGGCGTGGATTCACAAAAACCTTGAATTGCCCAATTCCAGAACAGGCATTTGTTCCTTTAGTAGAAATACGAACAAATACATCAGCGTTATTTGTAAATAAATTATCTTCAAAAGGAGCGATAATTCCACCGGTTTGCAAAGAGGCTTCTTTAGCCGTTCTGTAATATTCAAAAGCATGTGTTGCTAAAGTAAAAGCTCCATTAGAATTGGCAATGATGTCATTAGTTTTAGCGTCAAAATTAAAAAAAGCATTTCCAGATCCTTGGCTGTTTCTAGAATTTGGAGTGCCAGCATTTATGTCAATTTCACACAGGTATAAATCAGGATAGGTATTTAAAGTGGTTGCATTTACTTTTAGCTCTAATTCACCATCCGTATAACAACCAGTAGTTATATTGGTGAGTCTTACAGCTAACTTGTGATTGCCCGTATTGGTAGAAACGGTATTCCTATAACCAACTTTATTGATAATTGGAGAAGTGAAATTGGTATCAGTAATTTCATAAAAAGCAACAGAAATTCCAGCTTCATTGTTGGTTAGCTCAGCTTCTTTAGATTCTAGGTTAAAAGTGGTAATTCCGTCTATTGGGTTTGCGTCAATATCACATTGCTCGTAAACAGGAATTGGTGTTAATGTTGGTTTTGGAACAAATAAAATTTCTACAGAACCATTGTATTTTTTTATTCTTCCACAGCCATCATTGATGATCATTTCTAAATTATAAGTTCCAGAGCCATAATTTGCACTGTCAATAGTTATTTTTCTAGTATTGATAGTAACATTAGGATCTTCCGTTTTTGTCCATGTATATGTTGAACCAGCAATACCATTTAATTCAGGTTCAAAACTAAATGAATCTCCAATACAAACTTGCTGTGTTTCTAGTGTTAGATTGATGGTTTTAGTATCACTATCCAATATTTTTACAGGAGAAAAGAAAGACTGAATGAATGGAGGAAGCCCTTGTGTTGCCATTCCAACGCCTAAGTTTATTTTATTTTCTGTATAATTTATATTTAAAGCGTCTTCATCCGGATTCTCAATCACATCTAAAAACTGAGTTCCAACTTCATAACTTATTGGAACAGCTGCATAAATTTTTCCATCTGGACCTAATTGCAAAGCTCCGCGATATCCAATTTGAGAATGAATTAGTTGCTTTGTTGTTGAAACATTGTTTTTTGTTAAATCGAATTGATAGACTTTGTTATTAGCTCCATCGAATGTTGATGCATATAATTTGGCAGATGATTGTGAGAATTCCACTCCATAATATGCTCCATCTGCTTGAGCACTTCCTAAAATAGTTGCTGTATTTGCAACAGTTCCATTAGAACTATCAAAATCATATAAAACTAAATTTCCATTACCTATATTGTTATTATTTCTAAAAGTGAAATCGGCAAGTGTTATTTTTTTTCCATCAGGAGATACTTTTAAATACCCTCTTCGATCTCTGAGGGTATAATTAGTATTGCTAATTACAGGATTAGCAGTGTCAACACCATTTCCGTCAATTTTATAAGCATAAAATTGGTTGTTAACCGTAGATAAAATCCAAATAGTATTGCAATCAACCCCTTGCACAGCAGTTACTTTTTCTGACCAAGAAGCTGCTTTTCCGTTAGATAAATTTATAGGTCCGCCTACAATCTCTCCCAAACCACCATTTTTAGAAATGTCGATTGTATAGTAATTAAATCCATTACCACCATAAGCTTGTACTGTAAAAATATAGTAAATATTAGAGTCAGCGGGATTTGGAACCACTAGAGCAGATTGCGTACTTGATGGATCACCATATAAATTTGAAGCTAATGCTCCATTGCTATATTTCATTACTTGATGAGAACTATCATAAACAGTAGTTCCATCAGAATAAAACAATAATTTCCCGTCTTTATCAGATATTGTAGAGCAGCCTTCAAGTGTGCTTAGTTTTCCGTCTGAAAGGGGAATAGGTGTTCCCGTTGTAAAATCTAAACCGGCCTTTTGACCAAAATACCAGAAATTAGCTTCTTTTTGTCCGTACGTTGTTAAGGTAAATAGAAATATAAATACACTTAAAACTCTTTTCATTTGACGGATTTTTATTCAAACGTCAAATATATTGAAAAGTATTATAAATCTCTCTTTTTTAATAATCTGTATGACATGTAAATAAAGATTACTGTCCAAACAGAAACGATTAGTATGTCTGTAAAATGTACACTGGATTTATCTAAAAAACTTTCTCCAATTTGATTTGCGATAGATCTAACAGCTCCAAGTCCTGAAAAAGGTTCTTTAATTAAATTTGCCATTGCTTCTAAAGGAAGAAATTGCATAATGTTATTTACACTTTCTGTAATATTGTCTTCATTTCTAAAAGAATAAAATAAATACCCTTTGAACATGCTTTCAACAATTAACCATACTACCATTGCACCAACTGCGAAAGCAGAACGTTTTACAAGTATTCCTAAAAATAATCCGAAAGAGAAAAAACCGACAAGCTTGATGAAAAAGGCAAGCAAAAATTCTAATCTAGAAAAGATAATCCTCAATTCATTAAAATCAGAGTATATAAAACCTAAGATTAAAGAAGTAATAAATACAAAAAGCGTTGATATGGCTGCAAAAACAAGAACTGTGTAAAATTTAGAAAGGATAAACTCTTTCTTGCTTAAACCGTCAATAAGATTTTGTTTTAAGGTTTTATTACTGTATTCATTTGCCATCATTGAAACAATAACAAGTAGTAAAAAAAACTTAAAAATTGCAGCTAAATAGGTGTTGAAATGCCAGATGTATGGAAAATTAAAAATCCCTTGATCAGCTAAATGAAATTTTATAGGACCAATGTCAAATTTTATGGCTGCGATTAATGCAATAGATGTTAACAACCCGAAATAAATGATTGATAAAACTTTACTTGCCTTATTGTGTTTTAATTTATGAAATTCTATATTTAGTAATCTAAACATGATGTATTGTTTGAAAGTTGATTAATTGTTTTCTGTTAACGATAAGAATTGTTGCTCTAAACTTGGTTTACGTTTTACCAAATGAGACAATGTAATTCCTTTGCTAAATAAATAAGCATTCATTTCTGCTGCAGTCATTTCATCTATTAAAGTTGCAATGATTATTTCGTCTTCTTTTTTTACAGAACTTATGGAAGCGTGATTTTCTAAAAGCTCAGTAAGTTTTTCTTCGTTTTTATCAACTTTAAGTTCAAAAAGTCCTTTTGAAGCTGTCATTTCATCAACTCTTCCAGAATACAATTTAATCCCTTTTCTAATTACAACAACGTGGCTACATACTTTTTCAACTTCGTCTAATAAGTGAGAAGCCAATAAAATGGTTGTTCCGTTTTTAGCAATTCCTTTTATAATTTGTCTAATTTCATGAATTCCTTGTGGGTCTAATCCATTTGTTGGTTCATCTAAAATTAAAATCTCCGGATTGTTTAATAATGCTGAAGCAATAGCTAAACGTTGTTTCATTCCTAAAGAAAATGTTCTAAACTTACTATCTCTTCGCTCGTAAAGGTTTACTGTTTTTAATTTTTCGTCAATGTTATCATACGAAACCCCTTTAATTTTACAAATCAATTTTAAATTTTGAGATGCTGTCATGTATGGATAAAAATTTGGGCGCTCAATAATGGCCCCCACTTTTTTCAAAGCTTCGTGTGTAGATAAACCTCCATTAAACCAGCTAAATTCTCCAGAAGTTCTATTTACAACATTTAATATGATTCCTAAAATGGTAGATTTTCCACTTCCGTTTGGGCCTAAAATTCCATACACATTTCCTTTTTGAATATCAAAAGAAAGATTGTTTACAGCATGTACGGGGCCAAATTTTTTATCTAAGTTTTTAAGTGATAAGATTGTTTCCAAAGAGAATTGTTTTAGTCGATTATGGTTATTCGACTAACAAGTTAAGGAAAAGTTACAATTTAATAATTATCAAAATCATAATCTTCAAAAGAATCGAATTCGTCATCAGAAAAAGCATCTTCATTTTTTTCGGCAACAAATTCTTTTTCAGGAGCTTCATCTGGTATATCACCAACAGACATAATTAGTATTGGCTCTTCAATCTCTTCATCAGAAAGGTCAATAACTTCAACATAAAATGTCCACATGCTAAAGAAGTCATACACATAAATCAACTTGTCTTCAATATTAGGTAAGGTTTCATTTAAAAGACAGGTGCTCATAGAAAGTTCGTCACCAAATTCAGACATATTGAATAGCGGAATTTCTTCTCCTTGATTCCACTCATTATCTGTTCGGTAAAAAGAAGCCATTTCCTGTCCGTTAAATCCAAAAGAGGTTGCTATTAAAGAATGTAGTTCTTCTAATGTTATAGCATTGTTTACTGTAATTGTTCTAATTACATCTTCTTTAGTGTCTAATATGATACGTACTTTATACATTCAAATGATCTTGTAATAATGGCTGCAAAAATACAATAAATTATATGTATTTTTACCATTAAATTCAGTAGAATGTTAAACAAAGAAGCGATATTAAACAGATTTAATACAATGTGTAAAAACACATTGATGGAAACATTGGCGATTAGTTATATTGATGTTGGCGAAGATTTTTTAGTTGCAAAAATGCCTGTAAACTCAAGGGTTTATCAACCTTACGGAATCTTGCATGGAGGCGCAACGGCAGCACTTGCAGAAAGTGTTGGGAGCGCAGCTTCTAGTTACTTTATAGATCATGAAAAATTTATTGTAAAAGGAATTGAACTAAGTGCAAATCATTTAAAAAGCGTTAAAGAAGGATTTGTTATTGCTACTGCAAAAATTATTCACAGAGGGAGAACAACGCATTTATGGGAAATAAGAATTGTAAATGAAAATAACGAACTTGTTTCTTTATGCAAACTCACCAATATTATATTAGAGAAAAAGTAATTTATGAGTCGTTTTAAAAAGATTTTAAAAATTACGTTTGCGATTGTAGTTGTTCTGCTGTTCGTTTTTTACTTTTTATTTTTAAATTTTTCTTCGCCAAAGTCTACTTCAGAAGTTATTGATGAGTTTGAAAATAATATGTATCAACCAACAATAAAAACAAACTCTTATAGAGGGTTTGAGTATCGGGTTTTATCTATGCAAAAAGAAATAGACACTTCTAAAACGACCCTTGTTTTTGTGCATGGTGCCCCAGGCTCTTTACTAGACTTTAAAAAATATTTAGCAGATTCTTTACTTAATGTAAAAGCCAATATGATTTCGTATGATAGAGTCGGTTATGGTTTTGAAGATACACATACGGTGCAAAAGTCATTAACATTTGAAGTTGATATACTAAATGATGTTCTTAAAAATTTAGATAAAAACAAAACGATTATTGTGGGATATTCTTATGGAGGTCCTATTGCTTTAGCAGTAAAAGCTGCATATAAAAAGATTGTTTTAGTAGCACCTGCGGTTTATAGCAAAGTGGAGCCAATGCCTTGGATGTTGAATTTTTACAAATGGAAAACAACTCGTTGGTTGGTTCCGACTATTTGGAAATCTGCTTCAGAAGAAAAAATGAACCACAGAACAGAGTTAGAAAAATTTGAATACAACTGGAAGCTTAACCCATCAAAAATCATAAGTATACATGGTGATGAAGATGGAATTGTACCTTACGAAAATTCATTATTTTTACAAGAACAATTTCCAAAAGAGCAATTTAAGTTGATAACTGTTCCTGATACCGGTCACGCATTAGTTTGGACACAATTTGAATTGATAAAATCAGAATTACTAAAACAACTCCATTGAAATTACTTTTAGATAAAATACAAAACACCTATAAAAACAAGTTGCCCTTTGTTGCTTATAAAAAACCAAACGACACAACTGTTTTTGGTCTTTTTCAAAAAGATGATTTACTGCATACAATTACATCAAACTTTAATGCTTCTGGTTTTGTTTTCGCGCCTTTTAATACTTTAGAAAAAACAGTTTTCTTTCCGCTAGAGCAATCAGAATTAATTAAAGTGTCTTTTGTAGCACAGCAAATTAAGTTAGCAAACGTTGTGCATTTTGATGAAACTTCAAAAAAGAAACACATTTCAATTGTACAAAAAGCAATTGAGGCAATTACAAAGAGCGCATTTAAAAAAGTTGTCATTTCAAGAAAAGAAATTGTTGCGATCAGCGAAATAGAAGTAGAGGAGATTTTTGAAAGATTACTGCAGATGTATCCCAATGCATTTGTATATGTTTGGTTTCATCCAAAAATTGGATTATGGTTTGGTGCCACTCCAGAAACCTTGATTAAAGTAGAAGAAAATAATTTTACAACCATGTCTCTAGCAGGAACTCAAGTCTTTAAAAACAATAAAAAAGTGAGTTGGAGTACTAAAGAAATTGAAGAACAACAAATTGTTACCGAATACATTATGAAGAAACTTGCTCGTTTTTCTAACAATTTAAAACAGCTGAAAACAGAAACTGTAAAAGCAGGCTCTTTAGTACATTTACGAACTGAAATAAAAGGAGCGGTAAAAGAAAAACAATTGTTTCCTTTAGTAAACTTACTGCATCCAACACCAGCAGTTTGTGGATTTCCAAAAGAAAAGGCAAAGCAATTTATTTTAGAAAACGAAAATTACAATCGGTCTTATTACACGGGTTATTTGGGTGAATTAAATATGGGGTCAAATAACAATTCTCATCTATTTGTAAATTTAAGATGTATGGAAATTAAAAAAAAGAAGGCAGAATTTTATATTGGTGGCGGAATTACGAAAGAAAGTGACCCAGAGAAAGAGTGGGAAGAAACTGTAGCCAAAAGTAACATTATGCTAAGTGCTTTATAAAAAAAAACGCCATCTAATTTAGATGGCGTTTTTTGTGAGAGTTATTTGAATTTTAGATGTCATCAAAAGAAACATCTGTAAAGCTTTCTGTAGTCGTTGCCTCTGTTTCAGAAACAACTTCTTCTTTTTTGTAATCTTTCTGATGTCTTTCACTAATTACTTCTTGCCCTTTTTCATTCACAATGTAATCTGTTGCAGCTTTTAACATGTCGTTAAACTCGGCAAAATCTTCTTTATAAAGATAGATTTTATGCTTTTGATAATGAAAAGAACCGTCATCGTGAGTAAATTTTTTACTCTCCGTAATAGTTAAGTAATAATCATCTGCTTTCGTCGATCTTACATCAAAAAAATATGTTCTTCTTCCTGCTCTTAAAACTTGAGAAAATATTTCTTCTTGTTCTACTCTTTCTGCCATAATATAATTTATTAATAAAATTAATTTTTTTTAGGTTTGTTAAACAAATCTAAAAAAATATTTTACTTTTTCTAATGAATCATTAGTTTTCTTTTTCTAAAAGTTGTTGCTCATACAATTCTTTGTAATAACCATCAACTGTTATTAATTGATTATGAGTGCCTTGTTGTGTAATTTCTCCATTATCCAATACAATAATTTTATCTGCATTTTTTGCTGATGAAACTCTATGACTAATGATGAATGTTGTTTTTGCCTTTGAAACTTTTTCTAGGTTAGAAAGTATTTGCTCTTCGGTTTCTGTATCTACAGCAGATAAACAATCGTCAAAAACTAAAATTTTAGGATTCTTAATGACGGCTCTAGCGATACTTAAACGCTGTTTTTGTCCACCAGAAAGCGTTACGCCTCTTTCTCCAAGAATGGTGTCGTATTTGTCTTTAAAATCAATAATGTTATCATGGATAACAGCATTCTTTGCAGCTAAAATAATTTCTTCTTTGGTTGCATCTTCTTTACCAAACTTTATGTTGTTTTCAATGGTGTCAGAAAATAAAAACGGATCTTGAGGTACAAATCCAATTTGATCTCTTATATCGGTTAAATTCAATTCTTTAATAGGGGTGTTGTCAATTAAAACAATTCCTTCAGAAGCATCATACAATCTAGAAACTAAATTGATAATTGAAGATTTTCCTGAACCAGTTTTTCCTAAAACAGCAATGGTTTCTCCCTTATTTACCTTAAAACTTACATTTTTTAAAGCAGTTATATCCGTGTCATCGTAAACTAAACTAACGTTTTTAAATTCAACTGAACCCATTACTTCTGTATGGTTTGTAGCCGTATTTTTTATTTCAGGAACTTGTTTTAAGAACTCATTAATTCTTAGTTGAGATGCTTCTGCTTGTTGCACCATAGAAGTTACCCAGCCTACAATTGCTACTGGCCAAGTTAAAATATTTACATACAAAATAAATTCAGCGATAACACCAATCTGAATTTCACCATTTATATATTGTTTACCACCAATATAAATTACCAACAAGTTACTAGCTCCAATTAGCAATATCATTAGCGGAAAAAAGATAGCTTGTACTTTGTATAAGTCTATGTTTTTTTCTTTACTATCATTGGCTAATGTATCAAAACTACTGATGATGGATTTTTCAATTCCGTATGATTTTACCACATTGATACCAGAGAAAAACTCTTGATTAAAAGTGGTTAATTTTGATAAATATTGTTGAACAATCGTACTTTTTTCATTGATAACTTTGCTTAAAATAAAAATAGATATTGATAAAACTGGAAACGGAATTAACGTGTACATTGTAAGTTTAGCATCAATACTAAACATTTGATAAAAACCTACAGCAAACAATACGATCATATTCATGCTGTACATGATTGCAGGTCCAAAGTACATTCTAACCTTAGAAACATCTTCGCTAATTCTATTCATTAAATCACCAGTCCTATTTTTTTTATAAAAGTTGATTGATAGGCGTTGATATTGCTGATAGATTTCATTTTTTAAATCAAACTCAATCAAACGAGAGGTAACAATTATTGTTTGACGCATTAAAAATGTAAAAAAACCAGCAACCAACGTAATACCGATAATCAATAAGATATTTATTAAAAGTTGGTATTTTACATCGTCGGTATTAGAAACCACCCCTTTTCTATATTCATCTACAACATTAAAAGAATCTCCAATATATCTTGGTATCCTTAAAGATAAAATTTTAGATAAGATCGTAATAAATACACCAATTAATAATCTGAATTTATATTTTAAAAAGTATTTATTTAGGTATTGTAATGCTTTCATTTACAAATAATATTGCTAAATATTTTATTTTATTGTTTTGTTTAATGATCTGAATGTTCTTAATAATATCATAATTAAACATTGTTTTTTTGATTTGATTTGCTAAAAACTTACTTTTGCGCCATAAAATTTAAGAAATATTTAATTTCAACTGTAAACATTATAAAATGACAACAAATATTTTAGACACAAAAGAGTTAAAAAATGACCCTGTTTTTGGACAGGTTTCTTTTGATGGTCATGAGCAAATCGTTTTTTGCAACGACGAAGATACAGGTTTAAAAGCAATTATTGGTATTCATAATACGGTTTTAGGTCCTGCTTTAGGAGGAACGAGAATGTGGTCGTATAAAAGTGAATGGGATGCATTAAATGACGCATTGCGTTTATCTCGTGGTATGACTTTTAAATCTGCTATTACAGGCTTAAATCTTGGAGGAGGTAAAGCTGTAATTATTGGAGACGCAAATACGCAAAAAAATGATGATTTGATGCGTCGTTTTGGTCAATTTGTAGATTCTTTAAGTGGAAAATATATTACTGCAGAAGATGTTGGGATGGAAACTCGCGATATGGATGTAATAAGAGAAGTTACTCCGTATGTTACAGGAATCTCAGAAAGTAAAGGTGGGGCAGGTAACCCATCGCCAATCACTGCATATGGAGTTTATATGGGGATGAAAGCTGCGGCTAAATATCAATTTGGGACAGACAATTTAGAGGGAAAGAAAATTTTAGTACAAGGTGTTGGTCACGTTGGAGAAACGTTGGTTAAATATATTACAGATGAAGGTGCTAAAGTTATTGTTAACGACATTAATGAAGCACGTTTAGAAGAATTAAGTAAAAAATACGGAGCAAATGTTGTTTTAGGAAACAATATTTATGGATTAGATGTAGATATTTATGCACCTTGTGCATTAGGAGCAACCATAAATGACGATACAATTGGTCAGTTAAAAGCAAAAGTGATTGCCGGAGCAGCAAATAATCAATTGGCTGATGAAGTAAAACACGGAAGATTGTTGAAAGAAAAAGGAATCGCCTATGCACCTGATTTTTTAATTAATGCAGGTGGAATCATCAATGTGTATGCGGAGTTAGAAGGGTATGGTAAAGATGAAATTATCAGAAAAACAGAAAATATTTACAATACAACATTAGATATTTTTAATCTTTCAGAACAAGAAAACATTACAACTCATAGAGCTGCGTTTAATATAGCACAAAGCAGAATTGATGCTCGTAAAAATGAGAAAAACAAGTAGTAGATTACAATAAAAATTATATTTTTGCAGAGCGTTAGAAATTTCTACCGCTCTTTTTTTTAAATAAGTTCTTTAGAATGATTAATAGAAGACATATAAGAGTCAAAGTAATGCAATCAGTTTATGCAATGACAACGTCAAAAACTGATGATTTAGTAAAAGAAGAAAAATTCTTAAAACACAGCATTCAAAAATTGTTAGACTTGTATGTTTTACAATTGCAAATGTTGGTTGAGGTTCAAAAACTGGCATCACAGCAAATAGAAATCTCTAAAAAGAAACATCTAGCTACTAAAGAAGACTTACAGCCAAATACGAAATTTATTAGCAACAAAGTTATTGCTTGCATTGCAAATAGTACATCTATTTCTGATCATATTTCTAATCAGAAATTAACTAATTGGGAAAATGATGATGAATATGTAAATATTATTTGGCAGAAATTGCAAATAAGTGATTTGTATATTAAATATATGAATTCTAAGGATAATTCTTTTAAAGCCGATAAGAATTTCACTCAAGATTTTTTTGCAGAAATTATTGCACCAGAAGCTAAATTAGCAGAATATTATGAGGACCAAGTTATTAGTTGGTTAGATGATATTCCGTTTGTGAATACTTGGATTTTAAGAACGTTAAGCAAGGTAAAAGAAAATAAACCATTAACACTAGGTGGTTTATACAAAGATGAAGATGATGAGCAATTTGTGTTAGATTTGTTTAGAAAAGTTATGTTAAACCATACGTCATTCGAAGAAGATATTAGCAGCAAGACTCCTAATTGGGAATCAGATAGAATTGCAGATATTGACATGATTTTAATAAAAATGGCAATTTGCGAATTTTTAAAATTCCCGTCGATTCCTGTTCGAGTTACAATAAATGAGTATATAGAGATATCCAAAGATTATTCTACAAATAAGAGTGGTTATTTTATTAACGGAGTATTAGATAAACTCTCTAGAGAGTATTCTGAAAATAAAAGACTTGAAAAAATTGGTAGAGGATTGTTATAATTTAGTATTTTTACATAAAATTTTTAAATCATGAGAAAAATAATTGTTTTTAGTTTAGCTGTTTCATTAGGAATTTTAACAGCATGTTCAGGAGGAAATGCAGCTGCAAAAGTAAATCCATCTAAATTAGCTGACGCTAAGAAAAGAGATTTAGACATCAGTAAAGGTGCACCAATAATTACCTTAGACAAAAAAGAACACGATTTTGGAACTGTAACAGAAGGTGCAATTATCGAAACAACTTTTGTTTTAACAAACTCAGGTAAATCTCCTTTAATAATTACAGACGCAAAAACTACTTGTGGATGTACAGTGCCAACTTGGCCAAAAGATAAGCCAATTGCACCAGGAGAGTCTACAAATATTGAAGTAAAATTTAATACTGCTGGTAAAGGTGGTGGAAGACAAGTTAAAGATGTAACGTTGTTTACAAATACGGCTGTTGGAAGAGAAATTTTAAAAATCAAAGGAATCGTAAATAAGAAACAATAAAAGAATGATATTTTTACAAGCAAGTGCAGGAGGTTTTGGAAGTATGTTGCCATTTTTGGCAATGATCGTGGTTATCTACTTTTTTATGATAAGACCACAAATGACAAAACAAAAGAAAGAGAAAAAGTTTCAGGCAGAAATAACAAAAGGAACTAGAGTGATTACAAGTAGTGGAATTCACGGTAAAATTGTTGAATTACACGAAAGTGATAACACAGTTACAATTGAAACGGGTGCAGGAAAAATAAAATTTGAACGTGCTGCTATTTCTTTAGACTTGACAAATAAGTTAAACGCTCCGGCAAAAAAATAATTGTAGATTACCTAACAAGAAAAAGAGAGCTATTAGCTCTCTTTTTTTTGTTGAATACATCTTTTATCGTTGTGTTTTTAAATTGCTTTATGTAGCTTGCAAATATTATTAGAAAACTAGATGCAAAAAGAAAAAAATCAACATAAAATACCAAAATCTTTTTTTGTTGCATTAACGGTAGCTTTATTTTTTTGGTTGCTTACAAAACTATCGAAAGAATATCAAGCCGTTATTACGTTTCCTGTTGAGTATGTGAATATACCGCAAGATAAATTGTTAGAAAGTTCACCTTTAAAAAAAATAGACATTCAAGTAAGAGCATCTGGATTTCGACTGTTTGTAAAAAGTATTTTCAAGAACCCCATACAATTAGATGCGAAGAAACTACAGCGTAAATCTAGCACAACATATTACCTCCTTATTGAAAATCAAAAAATCGATATTCAAAATCAGGTTTCAAATAATTTTTTAATCAACGGAATAGCGCAAGACACTATTTTTTTAAATTTAGGGCAACTTACGTCAAAGAAAATTCCAATTCAAGGAGTTTTTGATTTCTCATTCAAATTAGGGTATCATCTTACAAACTCTTTAGTAATATCTCCAGATTCTATTGTTGTTTCTGGACCAAAATCTCAAATAGACACGTTACAAAAACTATATCTTAATAAACTGATATTGAAAGATATTTCTAAATCAGTAAGTCAAACTCTAAAAATTAATGAAATTTCTGATGTGATAAAATTTAACACAAAAGAAGTTACTATTTTTGGGGAAGTTGATCGTTTTACGGAAGGAAATTTAGAGTTGCCTTTTGAAATAATTAATTTACCCGATAGTGTGTCGGTTACAACATTTCCTAAAATCGTAAAGGTTTTTTATCAAGTAGGTTTAACAAATTTCAGTAAAGTGAATGCTACATCTTTTAAAATTATTTGTGACTATAACAATTCACTAAGCAATAATTTAAATTATTTAATTCCTAAAGTAATCACTAAGCCAGATTTTGTTACCTCAGTTAAGATCAATCCAAACAAAATAGAATATTTAATTCAGAAATAAGATGGTAGTTGGTTTAACAGGCGGAATTGGAAGCGGGAAATCTACAGCAGCAAAAATGTTTCAAGAAATTGGAAACATTGTAGTTTATTTTGCAGATGAAGAAGCTAAAAAATTAATGACAACATCTAGAATAATTAAAGAGCAAATTTGCAAAGAATTTGGTGATGAAGCCTACTTAGACAATCAATTAAATAAAATTTTTATTGCCAACGTCGTTTTTACGAATCCAAATAAACTCGCTATTCTAAATTCTATTGTGCATCCAGAAGTATATAAACATTTTAAAGAATTTGTAGCATTTAATAGTAACAAAGAATATGTGTTGTATGAAAATGCAATTTTATTTGAAAACTCTAGCGACGCTTTATGTGATAAGATAATTACTGTTGTAGCTGATGAAAACACAAGAATAGAGCGGGTTGTTAAAAGAGATGGTGCTTCTGAAACCGACGTTAGAAACAGAATTCGAAATCAATGGAAAGATTCAAAAAAAGCATTGTTATCTAACTATATCATTGTAAATAACACTTCGGACAACCTGTTAAATCAAATTATGAAGATTCATAATAATTTAACAAAATAAACGACTTCAATTTTAATATATTTAAAATTTTTCTTAAAAAATCCTTAAAAACTCACTATTTTTGTTAATATGCGTTAAAAACGTTAATTAACATATAAGAAATGCATATTTTTGAAGAATGGGTAAAAAAATGTTTGTCCTTATTGTAGCTCTAATGAGCTTTTCTTTAATCGGAATTGTTACAGTTCAGGTGTATTGGATTAGCAATGCAGTTGAAACAAAAAAGAAGCAATTTATTAACGATGTTAAAATCTCGTTAACCAGTGTTTCTGAAGAAGTAGCACAGAAGGAGTATGCTGAATTTGAAAGAAAAATCAAACCTTTATTAGACAAGCCACAAAAAGCGAATAGCAATGAACTTCGTAACTTTTTTTTACAACAAATAGATACAACGGGTAAGCAAATAACAGCATATAGTTTAACCGTTCTAGAGCAAAATATTAAAATTCCTGCAGATTTTTTAGAAAATGATAGTTTGGTAGTAAAAAGAATTACAGGAAGAGAAGATATTTTTAATGCCAACAAATTCTCTCCAAACACAGATTTTTCAAAAAACAATACCTCTAAAATTTTTACCAGCATAAAAAGATATCCCGAGTACGAAGAAACATTTATCAAAGATGCATTTAATGTTTATAAATCCTCATTTCCTATCCACCAAAGAATAAGTAATAGAGAGTTGAATGCTACATTAAAAAACGAATTTACTAAAAGAGGTATTACAATAAATTTTAAATACGGGGTTTACAGTTCTGATGGGTATTTAACAAATTTAAAATCGGGGTATTATACGATTAACAAAGCAAACAGTATAGGATCACCTTTATTTGTTGATGATAGTGGTAATAGTAACTTTAAATTATATGTAACTTTTCCAGACCAGCAAGAGCATATTTTAGCAGATATTTCTAGCATATTACTGCTTTCTGTATTTTTTATATTTATTATTATCGTAGCTTTTTCAAGTTCATTGTATCAAATCATCAAACAGAAAAAAATCTCTGAAATAAAATCAGATTTTATCAATAACATGACCCACGAGTTTAAAACTCCAATTGCAACAATTAATTTAGCGTTAGATGCTATAAAAAACCCTAAGATTATAAATGATAACGAAAAAGTAAATCGTTACGTTACAATGATTCGTGAAGAAAATAAAAGGATGCACGCTCAAGTAGAAAATGTATTGCGAATTTCAAAACTAGAGAAGAATCAAATAGATATTGATAAGTCAGCGATAGATATGCATGAAGTAATAGAAGATGCAATTTCTCATGTTCGTTTATTACTAAATGATAAAAGCGGAAATATTAACACAAATTTACACGCACTACAATCTGAAGTACTCGGAAATGATTTGCATTTAACCAATGTTGTTGTAAATATGCTAGAAAATGCTTTAAAATATTCTAACGATGAGCCAAATATAGAAGTATTTACAGAAAGCACTTCAAAATATTTTATGTTAAAAATAAAAGATGACGGAATAGGGATGAGTAAAAATGCCCAAAAATATGTGTTTGATAAATTTTATAGAGAGCATAAAGGGAATATTCATAATGTAAAAGGTCATGGTTTAGGATTGGCTTATGTAAAAGAAATTTTAGAAAACCATCAAGGAACGGTTTTTGTAGATAGTGAAAAAGGAAAAGGAAGTACGTTTACGGTAAAATTGCCATTAATTTAAAATAAATAAATATCAATATTATGGGAAGTAAAAAAATATTATTAGTAGAAGATGATCCAAATTTCGGAACAGTTTTAAAGGATTATCTAGCATTGCATGATTACAATATTACGCATGCAAAAGACGGAATTGAAGGGTTAATTGAATTTAAAAATAACGATTTCGATTTGTGTATTTTAGACGTAATGATGCCTCGTAAAGATGGTTTTTCATTAGCGGCAGATATTCGCGCAACAAATAAAGAAATTCCAATTATCTTCTTAACAGCAAAAACAATGAAAGAAGATGTTTTAAAAGGATATCAAGTTGGAGCAGATGATTATCTAAACAAACCTTTTGATTCTGAAGTTTTATTATTTAAAATAAAAGCAATCTTACAAAGAAAAGAGTCAGATTCGAGCAAAGAATCTGATGAGTTTGAGTTTGCAATAGGTAAATTCTTTTTTAATTCTAAATTAAGACACTTGTCTTATGACGGAGGAGAAAATCAAAAACTATCTCCAAAAGAAAGTAAATTATTAAAAATGTTGGCAGTTCATAAAAACGACTTAATGCCAAGGGAATTAGCATTGACAAAAATTTGGAGAGATGATAATTACTTTACATCTCGTAGTATGGATGTGTACATTGCAAAATTGCGTAAATATTTAAAAGACGACGAAAAGGTTGAAATCTTAAATATTCATGGAGAAGGGTTTAGGTTGGTAGAAAATTAATCAAAGATTACTTCACATAATAAAAAAGCTCAATTGAATTTCAATTGAGCTTTTTTATTAACTTTGGAAACAGGAAGTAAACCCAAAAAAAATGGCAAGGCTAATTAAAATCTATAAAGAAAACCCGAACCCAAAAGAAATTGATAAAGTTGTAAAAGTTTTACAAAATGGCGGTTTGGTAATATACCCAACAGATACTGTTTACGGGTTGGGTTGTGATATAACGAACACAAAAGCCTTAGAGAGAATTGCAAAAATCAAAGGAGTCAAACTAGAAAAAGCCAACTTTTCTTTCATATGCAATGATTTAAGCCATTTATCTGACTATGTCAAGCAAATTGATACATCAACGTATAAACTTTTAAAAAGAGCTTTACCTGGACCTTATACGTTTGTGTTACCAGGGAGTAAATCATTACCAAATGTTTTTAAAAAGAAGAAAACAGTCGGAATTCGTGTCCCTGACAATGCCATTGCATTAGAAATTGTTAAAGCCCTTGGAAACCCAATAGTTTCAACATCAATTCATGATGAAGATGATGTTATTGAATACACAACAGATCCTGAATTAATTTTTGAAAAATGGCAGCATAAAGTTGATCTTGTTATTGATGGTGGATATGGAGATAACGAAGCTTCTACTGTCATTGATTTAAGAGATTCTGAGCCTTTGGTATTAAGAGAAGGAAAAGGTAGCTTGGATATTTTATAAAAAAGATTATTTCAAATCTTCAAACTTTTTTCTTCCCAAGGCAAAATATTGCCAAACAACACTTGTATGTACGTTATAATCCGATTTTTTCTGAAGTCTTTTACGTTTCTTAAGAAAGGTGTTAAAGTTTCTATAGAAGCTAAAATGTGCTTTGATAATCGCCCAAGTATGTATAGGTCTTAGTTCAATTAAAAATTTAATACCTGCAATTCCATCTAATAGCAAGCGAGAAAAAACAACAAATAAAAACCATTTTTTAGGGACATTCTTTGTTACATTTAGCAAACTATTTCTAAAATTTAAAAATGTTTTATGCGGATTTGTTTCTTGTAAAGTTGCGCCTCCAACATGATATACAGTAGAAGTTCCAACATATTTTACTTGATAGCCTTTATTTTGAGCTCTCCAGCATAAATCAATTTCTTCTTGATGAGCAAAATAATCTTCGTCAAAGCCATCTAATTGATGATATACCTTTGAGCGTATAAACATACAAGCTCCTGAAGCCCAAAATATTTCTGAAACGGTATCAAATTGCCGATGGTCAGTTTCTAAACAATTAAAAATACGTCCCCTACAATAGGGATATCCAAATAAATCAATAAACCCACCTCCAGCACCCGCATATTCGAACTTCGTTTTGTCTTTAAAATCTAATAATTTAGGCTGAATTATCGCGGTGTTTTCTTCTTTTTTGAATAGATCGATAATGGGAGTTAACCAATTCTTTGTAACTTCAATATCAGAATTCAACAAACAGTAAATATCTGCATCAACATCTTGTAAGGCATCGTTATAGCCTTTAGCATAACCTCTGTTTACAGAGTTTTCGATAATTTTAACAGAAGGATAATGTTCTTTTACAAAACGGATAGAAGTATCTGTAGATGCATTGTCTGCAACATAAACGGTTGCTTCTTCTGAGCTAAAATTTATAACTGAAGGTAAAAATTGTTCCAACAATTTTTGTCCATTCCAATTTAATATGACTACTGCAGTTTTCAAGGTGTCAAACTTACGTTTTAAAAATTATTTAAAGATATAAGAATTCGTTAATTTAAAACGAATGTCAGTTCGAGTGAATTTCATTTATTGAATTTTATATCGAGAACTTTTATACATAAATTTTATTTGTAATCTGGAATGTCTTTTAAAAAAATGTAGGTTTCATTTTCAACATCCATTTTACAAAAGAAATGATCTAAGCCATTGGTTACAATCAAATAATTAGCTTTTAGCTTTAAATTATAGCGTGCAATTTGATCAAACGTAGCCTGTGTAATTTTTATTTGTGGTGCTTTGCATTCTACAATAATATCTGGATTTCCGAGCTTGTTATAAATTACAATATCTGTACGCTTTTTTAAGTTGTTAATTGTCAGTTGTTTTTCAATAGCAATTAACGAAATAGGATATTTTTTTTCCTTT
Source organism: uncultured Polaribacter sp. (assembly GCA_943788865.1). Taxonomy (GTDB): domain Bacteria; phylum Bacteroidota; class Bacteroidia; order Flavobacteriales; family Flavobacteriaceae; genus Polaribacter. The sequence goes on from CALSRX010000005.1 coordinate 186,882, forward strand.
ATTAAGAATTGCACAAAATGTTGACGCACCCATTCTTCTGGAGTTAGAACAAAATATTTTTTTCTCAAATTATCAAAAATAAGCGTATGTTTTTCGTTACTTTTGAGTTTGAAAGAATAAGTTGGAAGATTGAGTTTTTGCATATCTATTGCCACGAATATCACAAATTAAAATGATTTATAAAAAAGAAAGCTACGATATTATTGGAACTTTATTTGAAGTTCATGCTAATTTAGGAGGTGGTTTTTTAGAAGTGGTTTATAAAGATGCTATAGAGTATGAGTTTAAAAGCAAAAATATTTCTTTTGAAAGAGAAAAAGAATATGTAATTAATTATAAAGATATAGTTTTACCACATTATTTTTATGCTGATTTTGTGATTTTTGATAAAAAAATATTAGAAATAAAATCCGTTAAAGAATTTCATCCAAAACATATTGCTCAGTGTATTAATTATTTAAAAATTTCTAAAAATAAGTTATGTCTTTTGGTAAATTTCCAAAATGATTCTCTAGAATTTAAAAGAATTGTTTTGTAAATTTTTGCTCAGAATTAATTTAATTAGTGAATCCGTGGCAGCTTTTAATATCTAATAAAGAAAATGAACGAAATAAATTCTATAGTTACCAATATTAAAAACGGAAACGTAAAACCCATTTATTTTTTAATGGGAGAAGAAGCCTATTATATTGATAGAATTTCTGATTTAATAGAATATTCTGTTCTAGATGAAGCTGAAAAAGGCTTTAATCAAGTTGTTATGTATGGTAGAGATGTTTCTATAGAGGAAATAACATCTTCTGCGAAACGTTATCCGATGATGGCAGAAAAGCAGGTTATTATTGTTAAAGAAGCACAAGATTTAAGCAGATCGATAGAAAAGTTGGTTTCTTATGCTGAAAATCCGCAACCTACAACTGTTTTGGTACTTAATTATAAATACAAAAAGCTAGACAAACGCAAAAAATTATACAAAGCCATTGAAAAAGTTGGAGTTATTTTTGAAAGCAAAAAATTATATGACAATCAGGTTTCAGATTGGATTCGTAGAGTTTTAAGTGGACGTAATTATAAAATTGAGCCAAAAGCGGCTTTAATGTTGGTAGAGTTTTTAGGGACTGATTTGAGTAAAATCAACAACGAACTCGAAAAGTTGATTACAATTTTACCCCAAGACACTATTATTTCTCCAATTCATATCGAAGAAAATATCGGAATTTCAAAAGACTTTAATAATTTTGAATTACGAAAAGCAGTAGGAGAGAAGCAAATTGTTAAAGCAAATAGAATCATCAATTATTTTGCAGAAAACCCAAAGAACAATCCTATTGTTATGACTATTTCTTTGTTGAATGGCTTCTTTACACAATTGCTGCAATACCATGGTTTGCAATCAAAAGATAAAATGAGCGTTGCAAAAGGTTTAGGAATAAACCCTTATTTTGTGGGAGATTATGTCACTGCAGCTAAGAATTACCCAATGCGAAAAGTGTCTCAAATTATTGGGCTACTTAGAGAAGCCGATGTAAAAAGCAAAGGTGTTGGAGCAAACGGAATGCCGCAAGCAGATATATTAAAAGAATTGTTATTTAAAATCATGCATTAACGCATATAAAAGTAAAGAACAAGGCCTCCAATAATTAAGCCTTTAAAAAAAGCTATCCACAAAACTTGATAATCAGTTAGACCTAATTTTTGTTTGTATGTTTCTAGAACTCCTTTATGCCAATTTATAAATCCCATACTTTCTAGGTTTTAAAAATAATAGCATAAAGGTAAGCATAGTTTTCATGAATATATATGATGAATGTCATTTCATCAATCACAAAAAAAACCTCGCTATTTGCGAGGTTTATGTTATTTGAAAAGAAAAAATTATTCTTTTACTTCTAAGGTTTATCAACAACCAATCTTTTATCTCTGTTTGAAATTTCCCAAGCAGTATGGAAAACCAATCGAGCTCTGTTTTGTAACAAATCGTAATTGATTTTGTCTGGAGTATCTGTATGTTGATGATAATCATCGTGAGTACCATTAAAATAAAAGATGATTGGCACATTGTATTTTGCAAAGTTATAATGATCTGATCTGTAGTAAAAACGATTAGGATCTTTCTCATCATTATAGGTATAATCTAATTCAATGTTTGTGTATTTTGTATTCATTGCTTCAGATAGGTCATGCAACTCTGTACTTAATTTATCTGCACCAATTAAATACACATAATTTCTATCACCTTTACGTTTAGGGTCAATACGCCCCACCATATCAATGTTTAAGTTTGCAACTGTATTTGCAATTGGGAAAATAGGATTTTGAACATAAAAACTAGAACCTAACAATCCTTTTTCTTCGCCAGTAACATGCAAAAACAAAACTGAACGTTTTGGTCTTTTGCCATCTTTTACTGCTTTTTGAAACGCTTCTGCAATTTCTAACAAAGCAACAGTACCAGAACCATCATCATCTGCACCATTGTAAATTTTTCCATCTCGCATACCTACATGATCTAAATGAGCAGAAATTACTACAATTTCATCTGGTTTTTCGGAACCTTTAATATATGCAACAACATTTTCAGAATCTTTTAAAGGAACTCTTCTTTTTCTTTTGTTTAAAAAAGTAGCAGGAACTTCCTGAAAGTAATCATCGCCACCTAAAGGAGAAGCTATTCCATGATCTACATAAAATTTCTTTAAATAAGCAGCTGCTTTTTTCTGTCCAGGCTCCCCAGTATTTCTACCTTCAAATTCATCTGAAGCGTAAATAAATAAATGCTTTGCTAAGTCTTTATCTGTAATAGTTGCTGCGTATTTTTCTGAATAATCTACATTTGGATCTAAATTTGATGCATTTTTACTAGAGCTACAAGACACCAAAAGGGCAATTACACTAGCAGAGAGAATTAATTTTTTCATTGAAATAGTTTGTTAAATAAATTATTTGTTAGTTTTTAATATGTGCTGACGTCAAATATAAAAAAACTAATTGTCTTTACTAATTGTAAATTGACCTAATCTTTTGTTGAAGCTTAAGATTTCTTTAGGAAATAGGTTGTCGAGTTTATTTTGCTCAATCAAATTTTCAGTTTTCCCACTAAAAACAGCATCTTTAGTCATGACAATTAATTCATCAACAATTTCGATAGCTAAATTAATTTGATGCGTAGAAATAATGATTGTTTTTTGAGTGGTTTCTACAAGGTTTTTTAAGAGTTGAAAAATTTTATATGTATGATGCATATCTAAATGCGCGGTGGGTTCGTCTAAAATGATAACATCTGTATCTTGTGCCAATGCTCTGGCTATTAAAACACGTTGCAATTGTCCGTCACTCAATTCATAAAATCGATTGTCTTTTAAATGGGCTACTTCTGTTAGTTTGATCGCTGTGTTAATTTTTTCGATATCATATTCTGAAAGTGCATCAACCCAGTTTGTATAAGGTTGCCTTCCTAAGGCAATTAATTCAAATACGGTTAGTTGACTTTCTGGTAAGCGCTCTGTTAACACCAAGCTCAAATTGGTAGCCAATTCTTTATTGTTGTATTCTATTAAGTTTTTATCATTTAAAAAAACAGCTCCAGATAGTTGATTTTGGACTTTAGATATGGTTCTCAATAAGGTAGATTTTCCGATTCCATTTTCTCCTAACAATGCTATAAATGTACCTTTTTCAATAGCTAAGTTTAAATCAGACGCAATAACTTTCTTTGTTTTTTTCTGCTGATAACCAATTGTTAAATTTTTGGTTTCTAAAACGATATGTTTCTTTGAGGTATCCAATTAAATGTACATTTTCTTTTTTCTAATTAATAACCAAATTACTACAGGGGCTCCAAATAATGAAGTGATTGCATTGATTGGCAAGGTATATTCTACTGTTGGTAATTGCGCAATAATATCACAAATTAACAGCACAATTGCTCCTGTGATTGCAGTAGCAGGAATTAATATTTTATGATTTGAAGTTGTAAAAATCAACTTTGCAATATGAGGAACAGCTAATCCAATAAAAGCAATTGGACCAGAAAAAGCTGTAATTACACCGGTTAATAAACTAGTGATTGCTAAAATAATGATTCTACTTTGCTTAATATTTATTCCTAAGCTTTTGGCATATTTTTCTCCTAACAACAAACTATTTAAAGGTTTAATTATGGCAAAAACACCAATAAATCCAATTAAATATATGCTAATAAAAACAGTAAGTTCATCCCAAGATAAATTCCCTAAACTACCAAAACTCCAAAATACATATTGCTGAATTTGCTGTGCTTCACTAAAATAGGACAATACACTGATGATAGCCGCCGTAAAACTTCCAAACATCAACCCGATGATTAAAATAGACATGGTGTTTCTTACTTTATTAGCTGCTAAAATGACTGCTGATAAAACCAAAAAAGAACCTAAACTAGAAGCAATTGCTATTGACCAACTTGAAGACTCTAAAAATAGAAAGCTTCCAAAAAAGGAAGAACCTAAAATGAGTAATGCAACCCCTATACTTGCACCAGAAGAAATCCCTAATACAAATGGCCCCGCTAACGGATTTCTAAACAAGGTTTGCATTAATAAACCACTTATAGACAATCCAGAGCCAACTAAAATTGCTGTGATTGCTTTAGGTAATCTAAAATTTAAAATGATAGTTTGCCAACTGTCTTTAACGGTTTCATCACCTAAAAAAATGGCGAAAATATCTTTAAAAGGAATAGAAACAGAACCTAAACTAATGTTTACAAAACACAAAAATACTACTAGAATTAGTAATAAGATAAATTGTTTTGTGTATGTTTTGTTTTTCATAAAAAGAGAAATGTCTGGTCGAGTGGAGTCGAGACCTAATCAAGATTAAAACCTCTCGACTCCGCTCGAGTAGACAAATTTAGGTTTAATTTTTTATTAAAAAACTCACAAGTTGTTGAATTGCAATTCCACGATGAGAAATGTTGTTTTTTTCTTCAGAAGTCATTTCAGCAAATGAAGTTGTAAATCCGTGTGGTTTAAAAATTGGATCATATCCAAAACCTTCACTTCCTTGTTTATTGGTTAATATTTCACCTTTACAAATTCCTTCAAATAAAAATTGTTCATCATTTAAATTTAGTGCTATTACAGTTCTGAATTGTGCTTTTCTATTTGATTTGTTCTCTAATTTTGATAGTAGTTTTTGCATGTTGTTTTCAGAGCTATTTTCAGCTCCTGCATATCTTGCAGAAAAAACTCCAGGCGCTCCATTTAAACTTTCAACTTCTAAACCTGTATCATCTGCAAAACAATTAGATCCAAATTTTTTAGTAATGTAATTTGCTTTTAATTTTGCATTTCCTTCTAAGGTTGTTTCTGTTTCATCAATTTCATCAAAACAATTAATATCACTCAAACTTAACAATTCGATAGAGTTTGGTAACATTTTTTGGACTTCTGCTAATTTGTTGAGATTATTTGTGGCGAAAACAATTTGCATAAATTTGTTAAATTTATGCAAATGTAAGCAAACCTTCATTTAGTGAAAAGAAATAACATTATTTTAGCAAGAGATAAGTAATACCCCTTATAAATATGAAATTCATATACAAAACGATAAAGTTTTTATTCATATTAATCATTTGTTTTTCTTGCTCGAAAGGAAACACTCCACCTGAACTAGATATTGACCCAACTTTTGTTAGAGGAAAATTTATAAATGATTATACATATCAAGTTCACCCAAGAGTAAGTGACGCGTTTTCTAATGCCTATTTTAGTTTATGGGTGCCAGAAAATTTAACTATCAAAGCTATACTTGTAATATCGCCAGGCTCAGGAAGTACTTCTTTAGGAGAGGTAGCTTTAAAAGAGTGGCAAGATTATGCTAAAAAAGAAAAACTTGCATTAGTGGGACTCCAAATTGAAAATAATAGAGCAAATGAAATTGAGAGTAATGTTGAAGCATTGCTATATGCATTAAAAGAGTTAACAACTAAAAATACTATTTCCGAAGTAAATAATTTGCCTTTTTTGTTTAGTGGTTTTTCTGCAGGAGGTAAATACAGTTATTCATATGCTTTAAATCTAAAGTACAGAACGATTGCTTTTGCTAATATAAAAGGCTTTATGGCAGATGGAGGTGTATCTGTGAGTACAGTACCGGGGTTAATTATTGTAGGAGAACTAGAAGGAAGTCAAAGAATTGCTGCAATTAAAGAGGCATTTTATGCACACAGGAAAGATCAAAATGTAATCTGTTTTGCAATAGAACCTAATACAGGGCATAGTATAGACAATTCAAATACTTTGGTCAGAGCATTTTTTAGTGCAGTTTTAAAAAAGAGATTGGTAAATGGATCTTTAGTTGAATTAACTGAAGCAGAAGTTATACTTGGTAATTACGATACTAAAGAAGTTTTTCCTTATGCTAATTATCCTTATGATAAAACGAAAGCGATTAGTTTAATTGATGATGATTTTAAAAATACGTGGCTTCAGTTTATTCAATAACTACTCATGATGATACGGCTCATTCTTTAAAATGGTAAAGCCTCTATAAATTTGCTCGACAATAAATAAACGAATCATTTGATGTGAAAATGTCATTTTTGATAGCGATATTTTTCCTTGCGCTTTTTGATACACAGCGTCAGAAAAACCATAAGGCCCACCAATTACCAAAACCAATTGTTTCATACCAGCATTCATTTTTTTTTGTAAATATTGCGAAAATTCAATAGAAGTAAACTGTTTCCCTTTGTCATCTAACAATACCAACTGATCTGTGTTTTGTAGTTTCCCTAAAATCAATTCACCTTCTTTTTCTTTTTGCTGAATTTCACTTAAATTCTTTGCGTTTTTAATATCGGGAATGATTTCTAGCTCAAACTTAATATAATGTTGCAAACGTTTTTGATACACCTCAATTAATTGGTGTAAATTTTTATCATCCGTTTTGCCAATGGCAAGCAATTTAATTTTCATGGTTTTAATATTGTCACTTCAAGTGATTTTCTGTCCTATCGAGCGAAGTCGAGATAAAAGAAAATAGTATCGAGAAGTCTCATGGTTAATTGTTCTCGACACAAATTTATTCGTTTTTAACACATAAATTCACTCGAACTGACAAAAAGTTGAAATTTTTACTTTTTTAACAAAACAGAAAGTATAGTGTTTGTTTTTTTGTAGTCCCAAACGAGTAGATAAATATTTGCTAAAAGCATTAGGCCTGTGATAATTGGAGTGCCTTTAAAGTTCATAGAAATAACTATGATATTGATATTTATGATTATTGGTAAATACAGTACTGCAGCTAAATAAGTAGTTCTTGGAATAATTATAAGAATTGAACACAATACTTGCATTATGCCTAAATAGTTCCAATAAAATCCACTTTGATATAATGCTTCAAAAAAGAAACCAACAGGATTGTCTGCACCTAAATTGGTAAAGCGTAAGCCTAATACTTTTTTCAATCCAGAAGGAATGAATGCTATGGATAAAAGGATTCTTGTAAACCAAGTGAATGTTCTATAAAACAACTTGGTTTTGATGCTTTCTATAAAAAGTGATGTATGACTCATGATGGTTAATTTCTAAATAGACGATTCGCAATACATTTTATTTCGATTCCTAAAAGGAATTGTTATTTTAGCAACACCAATTTAGTAAAAATGATATCACAAGAACAATTTGAAAACGAATTAAATATCATAATCATAAATGCCATACGAGAAGATGTTGGGGAAGGAGATCACACCTCTCTTTCTTGTATTCCGTCAGATGCAAAAGGTAAAGCTAAACTATTGGTAAAAGACAGCGGAATTATTGCTGGAGTTGAATTTGCAAAAATGATTTTTAAACAAGTTGATGCAGACTTGCAAGTTGAAACGTTGATACAAGACGGAGAGAAAGTAAAATTTGGTGATATTGTTTTTTATGTATCTGGGCGTTCTCAATCCATTTTGCAAGCTGAACGGTTGGTGTTGAACTCCATGCAGCGCATGAGTGCCATTGCAACAAAGACAGGTTTTTTTGCTGATTTACTAAAAGGGACTAAAACAAAAGTGCTGGATACACGAAAAACAACCCCAGGAATTCGTGCCATAGAAAAGTGGGCTGTAAAAATTGGTGGTGGAGAAAATCATCGTTTTGCCCTGTACGATATGGTTATGATTAAGGATAATCATATTGATTTTGCTGGAGGAATTACTGCTGCAATCAATAAAACAAAAAGGTATTTAGCAAAGAAAAATATTGATATCAAAATTATTGTTGAAGCAAGAACTTTAGAAGAAATTCAAGAAATTTTAGATTGCGGTGGTGTGTACCGGATTTTGATCGATAATTTTAATTACGAAGATACACGTAAAGCTGTAGCACTCATTGGAGATAAGTGTTTAACGGAGTCTTCTGGTGGAATCAATGAAGAAACCATCAGAAAGTATGCAGAATGTGGTGTAGATTTTATTTCTTCTGGAGCATTAACCCACTCAGTGTATAATATGGATTTGAGCTTAAAAGCAGTTGATATATAAAATCTGTCATTCCCTTGAAAATGGGAATCTCATGATTAATAACTAAAATTTAAATAGATTCTCATTTTCAAGGGAATGACAATTGTATGATAAACACTAACTTTGCTTCCTAGCAACTTTGAACCTTTGTAACTTTAATAAATGTCAAAAGAAATAGAAGACAAACTTGAGAAAATTCCCATTATTAATATTTTGGTGCGTTTTGGAAAAAAGATAAAAATTCCGGGTTTAGAAGGAATGTCTTTATACGATGTGCTAGAAATGTATGTAATCGGTATTGTAAAAGGCGCGTTAACATCTCGCGCAGGTGGAATTGCATATAGTTTTTTTATGGCAATTTTTCCGTTTCTATTATTTGTGTTAACGTTAATTCCGTATATATCTATTGATGGTTTTCAAGACGGATTACTTTCATTAATTTCTGAAATTTTACCACCAAAAACATTTGAAGCAAGTCAGTTGGTAATTCAAGATATATTAGTAAATCAGCAAGCAGGATTGTTGTCTTTTGGTTTTTTAGTATCCATTTTTTTAATGACAAACGGTGTCAATGCTATTTTTGGCGGATTCGAATATTCGTATCATGTAAAAGAGGTGAGAAGCGTGGTAAGAGCTTATGTTATTTCACTTGGTGTTTCTTTAGTAATGGCGTTTTTCTTAGTAGTTACAGTAGCGTTAATTATTTTTTATCAAATAGGATTGGATAAATTAAAGGAGCAGGGTTGGTTAGATGATGATATTTTTTGGTTACAAATAGGTAAAGGGTTTTTATTTGTTGCCATGGTTTTTACTATTGTATCTATGTTGTATCATTTCGGAACGAAAACAGGAAAACACACAAGGTTTTTCTCTCCAGGTGCTATCTTTACAACTATTCTGTCCATTTTTACATTTTACTTATTTAGCATTTATGTAACAGAGTTTTCTAAGTATAACGAACTGTATGGTTCAATCGGAACCTTATTAATATTGATGTTGTTTGTGTGGCTAAATGCGATCATCCTCTTATTAGGTTTTGAACTCAATGCAAGTATTTATAGTTTAAGACGCAGAAATAAAACCTTTACAACTCCCAAAAAATTATAACTTTTTCACGATATTTGCATGCACAATTTTCAATTACGAGTGCTAAATTTTAAGTGATTAGTTTTGAGTGTAGCAACTAAAAACTAAAAACTAACAACTAAAAACAATTTAATGAAACCAAGTATCCCAAAAGGAACAAGAGATTTTTCACCAACAGAACTTGCCAATCGTACGTATATTTTTAATACAATTAGAGTGGCTTTTGAAACCTTTGGATTTCAACCTATTGAAACACCAAGTTTTGAAAACTCTACGACCTTGATGGGGAAATATGGTGAAGAAGGTGATCGATTGATTTTTAAAATTCTGAATTCTGGGGATTATTTGAATAAAGCTGATGAAAGACTTTTATTAGAAAAAGATAGTACAAAGTTAACATCACAAATATCAGAAAAAGCATTGCGCTACGATTTAACAGTGCCATTCGCAAGATACGTTGTTCAACACCAAAATGAGATTACTTTTCCGTTTAAACGTTATCAAATTCAGCCTGTTTGGAGAGCTGATCGTCCGCAAAAAGGACGTTTTAGAGAGTTTTTTCAATGTGATGCCGATGTTGTTGGAAGCAAATCGTTGTGGCAAGAAGTAGAGTTTATTCAGTTATACGATACTGTTTTTAGTAAGTTAGGTTTAACAGGAACGACTATCAAAATCAATAATAGAAAAATATTATATGGAATTGCAGAAGTAATTGGCGCAAAAGACAAACTCATCGATTTTACAGTTGCCTTAGATAAGTTAGATAAAATTGGTAAAGACGGAGTTGTCAAAGAAATGCTATCCAAAGGGATTACGAAAAATGCCATTGAAAAAGTGAGTCCGTTGTTTGATTTTTCTGGTTCAAATACAGCTAAAATAAGTTCTTTAGAGGCGATGTTGCAAACATCCGAAGAAGGGAAAAAAGGCGTTGAAGAGTTGCGTTTTGTATGTGATACTATTGAGACTTTAGGATTGCAATCTGCAGCATTAGAAGTGGATGTTACTTTAGCAAGAGGATTGAATTATTATACCGGAGCAATTTTTGAAGTTGCAGCCCCAAAAGAAGTCAAAATGGGTTCGATTGGAGGCGGTGGAAGATATGATGATTTAACAGGAATTTTTGGTATGCCAGATGTTTCTGGAGTAGGAATCTCTTTTGGATTGGACAGAATTTATTTGGTCTTGGAAGAATTAGGGTTGTTTAAAACGGTAGCATTGCCAAAGCCAAAAGTATTATTTGTCAATTTTGGAGAAGCAGAAGCATTCTTTTCAATGAAAGCAATAGCTGAATTGAGAAAAAAGAATATCAAAGCAGAATTGTATCCAGATGATGCAAAAATGAAAAAACAAATGAATTACGCAAACAAGCGTGAAATTGAGTTTGTTGTTATTGTTGGATCAAAAGAAATAGAAAAAAATGAATTCACGTTGAAAAACATGATTTCTGGAGAGCAAACAAATTGTACTTTATTAGAATTGATGGAGAAATTAAAAGCATAATTGTTTGTCATTACTGCGAAAGCAGGAATCTAAACTAACATATTTATGGATTCTCTATTTCTCGGCAATGATAAAAGTTTTGAGTATGCTTGCGTTAGGGATTGAAGTGACATCCTTTTTTATTGTCAGTTCGAGTAAATTTGTGAAGCATGAACAAATTTGTATCGAGAACAAAATTAAAAAGATACAACGGAAAGCTCGCTCGAACGCCCAAATTTTTAAAGCGAACGTGAAATAAAAAAATAATTATAGTTTCATAGTTATAATTTATTAAGAAACTAAAATAATACGTTGCAAACACGTAAATTTGCAAACTAATTAAGAAAGAAATGTTTGAAGTGAACAGCAAAATGAATGACGAAAGAGTTGAAGAAATAGGAGAGAACCACGTTGGTACATCGGCAAAAACGCCTTTAAGAGACGATGCGTTTGCTATTTCTAATGAAGAAAAAATCAACAAAATCCAAGAAAGTGTCAAAGATATTTTAGAGACCTTAGGAATGGATTTAACAGACGATAGCTTACAAGGAACTCCAAAGCGAGTTGCGAAAGCTTTTGTAAATGAATTGTTTATGGGATTAGACCCTGCAAATAAACCAACGGCGTCTACTTTTGAAAACAATTACAATTACGGAGAAATGTTGGTGGAGAAGAATATTATTGTGTATTCTACCTGCGAGCATCATTTATTACCAATTATTGGGAGAGCACATGTTGCTTATATTTCTGATGGAAAAGTAATTGGTTTGTCTAAAATGAATAGAATTGTAGAATATTACGCAAAAAGACCACAAGTGCAAGAGCGTTTAACCATGCAAGTTGTGCAGGCTATGCAAGAAGCATTAGGGACAAAAGATGTTGCTTGTGTAATTGATGCTAAACATTTATGTGTAAACTCTCGCGGAATTAAAGACATTGAAAGTAGTACGGTAACTGCTGAGTTTGGTGGAAAATTTAAAAACAAAGAAACCAAAGAAGAGTTTTTAGGGTATTTAACGATGAATACAGGTTTTAAGAATATATAAGAATATTCTAATAAAAATAACACAGCGCCATTACGAAAGTAGTGGCGTTTTTATTTTATTTAAAAATCTTTTCTTATTTTTTGAGACACAATTATTATTCTTACGTTATATAAGTGTAAGGTTAACCAAACAGTATTTTTTTGAATCAAAAAGAAATCATACAGCCAACACATGAAATTAAATCTAAAGAAAAGGAAAGTTAAAATGAAGTTAGAGGCAGGATTTGGAACAATATATTTGCGAAAGAAGTAATTAAATTTAAACAACATAAAAAAAGCCGATGCATTTGCATCGGCTTTTTAATTTAACTCTTTATTTTGTTAAAACCCATTCTCCTTTATCAATTAAAGGAATGGCTTGTTTGTATTTTACTTCTTTTTCTTCTCCAGACATTACATTTTTAATGGTAACACGTTCGTTTCTACCAATTTTAGGTTGCTCTCTAACAATTGTCTCAACAGGTTCTTGTTGTTGCTGTTTAGAATTGCTAATCGCTTGTTCTGTGCTGTTTTGCACATCAGCTTTACTCGCGTTTAAGCGCTCTCTTTTTTGTTGACGCGCTTCAGAAATGTTTCCTTGGTTTGGAATTTCCCCTTTAAATAAGAATGATAAAACTTCTTTATTTACATCACTAATCATTTGTTTAAACAACTCAAACGCTTCAAATTTATAAACCAACAAAGGATCTTTTTGCTCGTAAGATGCATTTTGAACAGAACTTTTTAATTCATCCATTTTACGTAAATGAGTTTTCCAGTTCTCATCAATAATAGCAAGTGTAATGTTTTTTTCAAAATCTTTCACCAATTCTTTTCCTTCAGATTCGTAAGCTCTTTTCAAGTTTGTTACTACTTGTAAACTTTTTACACCATCTGAAAACGGAACAACAATTCGCTCATAACGATCACCTTCATTCTCATACACATCTTTAATTACAGGAAAAGCAGCAACTGCATTTCTAGCAATTCTATCTTGGTAATGTGCATAAATTGTTTCATACAATGAATCAATTAGTGCTTGTTCATCCATAGAGCTAAACTCTTCTTCAGAAAAAGGAGAGGTCATCGATGAAAAACGAATCAATTCAAACTCGAAATTTTTAAAATCTTTTGACGGTTTATTTTCGTTAACAATTGCTTGACAGGTATCGTAAATCATGTTTACAATATCAATTTTTAGACGATCTCCATCTAAAGCATGCCTTCTACGTTTATATACAAACTCACGTTGAGCATTCATAATATCGTCATACTCTAACAAACGTTTACGAATACCAAAGTTGTTTTCTTCTACTTTCTTTTGCGCTCTTTCAATAGATTTTGTAATCATAGAATGCTGAATAACTTCTCCTTCTTTTAAGCCCATTCTATCCATCATTTTGGCAATTCTTTCAGAACCAAAAATACGCATCAAGTTATCGTCTAAAGCAACATAAAATTGTGAAGAACCTACATCTCCTTGACGACCCGCTCTACCACGCAACTGTCTGTCTACTCTTCGAGAATCATGTCTTTCTGTACCAATAATTGCTAAACCACCAGCTTTTTTTACTTCTTCAGAAAGTTTAATATCTGTACCACGACCTGCCATATTAGTTGCAATTGTTACAATTCCGGCCTTACCAGCTTCGGCAACAATATCTGCTTCTTTTTTATGCAGTTTTGCATTTAAAATATTGTGCTTAATTCCACGCATTTGAAGCATTCTTCCTAGTAATTCAGAGATTTCTACAGAAGTTGTACCAACCAAAACAGGTCTACCTTTTTTAACTAATTTTACGATATCATCAATAACCGCATTGTATTTTTCTCTAGTGGTTTTGTATACCAAGTCTTCTTTATCGTCTCTTTGTAAAGGTTTATTAGTTGGAATTTCAACTACATCTAATTTATAGATTTCCCATAGTTCACCAGCTTCTGTAATCGCGGTTCCAGTCATACCAGATAATTTGCGATACATTCTAAAGTAATTTTGTAAAGTTACAGTTGCAAAAGTTTGAGTTGCATCTTCAATTTTCACATTTTCTTTAGCCTCGATTGCTTGATGTAATCCGTCCGAATAACGACGACCGTCCATGATACGTCCTGTTTGTTCGTCTACTATCATTACTTTATTATCAATTACAACATATTCTGTATCTTTTTCAAATAATGAATATGCTTTTAATAATTGATTCATGGTATGAATACGTTCACTTTTAATGCTAAAGTCTCTATATAATTCTTCTTTTTTCGCTGCTTTTTCTTCAGGTGAATCTTCACTTTCATCAATCTGACCTATTTTTACGCCGATATCTGGCAGCACAAAAAAGTCGTTATCACTAGTTTTTCCTGATAAATGAACAATCCCTTTGTCAGATAAATCGATGGAATTGTTTTTTTCTTCAATAACATAGTACAATTCTTCATCTACTTCTGGCATCAATTTATTATTGTCTGCCATGTAAGTGTTTTCTGTTTTTTGAAGAATTTGTTTGATTCCTTCTTGGGATAAAAATTTAATTAACGCTTTGTTTTTTGGAATACCACGAAAAACTCTTAACAATAAAAAACCACCTTCTTTGGTGTTTCCTTCAGCGATTAGTTTTTTAGCTTCTGCCAACACACCAACTAAATAGTGTTTTTGTAAACTAACAATATCAGCAACTAAAGGTTTTAGTTCATTAAATTCATGTCTGTCTCCTTGTGGTACAGCACCAGAAATTATTAAAGGTGTACGAGCATCATCTATTAATACAGAATCCACCTCATCTATAATTGCATAATTTGGTGCTCTTTGTACAAGATCTTCTTTGGTATGCGCCATATTATCACGCAAGTAATCAAAACCGAACTCATTATTTGTTCCGTAAGTGATATCTGCATTATAGGCTTTTCTTCGCTCATCAGAATTAGGTTGATGCACATCAATACAATCAATACTTAATCCATGAAACTCTAAAATTGGACCCATCCAGGCAGCATCACGTTTTGCTAGATAATCATTAACCGTTACAACATGAACTCCTTTTCCAGTTAAAGCGTTTAGATAAACAGGTAAAGTAGAAACTAATGTTTTTCCTTCTCCGGTCATCATTTCAGCAATTTTACCTTGATGTAAAACAGATCCACCGATTAATTGAACATCGTAATGAACCATGTCCCAGATAATTTCTTGTCCAGACGCATCCCAGGTATTCGACCAAACAGATTTATCGCCTACTAAAGTTACATTTTCTCTAATAGCAGAAAGCTCTCGGTCAAATGGAGTAGCGGTAACTTCGATTTCAGAATTGTTTGTAAATCTTTTTGCCGTTTCTTTGATAACCGCAAATGCTTCTGGCATTATTTCTTGTAAAACAGCTTCAGATGCTTCATAAGCATCATCTTTTAAAGTATCTATTTCAGAATATATTTCTTCTTGCCTATCAATACCTGCTGATAAAGCTTCTTGTTCTAGCTCAGTTATTTTTGTATCAAAAGATTTGGTTGCTTCTTTTATTTTAGATTTAAATTCTTCTGATTTAGCTCTTAATTCATCATTTGATAAATTGCCTATTGCTTCAGCAAAAGAGTTTGTTTTTTCAACGATTGGTTGTAGTAGTTTTAAATCTTTTTGTTGTTTGTCTCCAACAAATATTTTTAAGACCGAGTTTAATAAGCTCATTGTATGTGTTCTATTTAAAATTCAATTTTATCAATTGAATATTGATTTATAATTAGTTGATAATAAATAAGTTGATATTTATTGACAGCAATTACAATTTAATGTTAAATGTAAACAAAAAAAAAGCCTCGATTGAGACTTTTTTGATGTAAATTTTTGTTAATATTCATCTTCGTTCCAAAGATAATCTTCTTCGGTCGGATAGTCTGGCCAAATTTCTATAATAGAATCATAAGCATCGCCTTCATCTTCAATTTCTTGCAAGTTTTCTGCAACTTCCAATGGCGCTCCTGTTCTAATAGCGTAATCTATCAATTCATCTTTCGTTGCTGGCCAAGGTGCATCTGCTAAATAAGATGCCAATTCTAGTGTCCAATACATTTTTAGTATAGTTTAATTTTCTGCAAAAATAATTTTTTTATTCAGAAAACCAAGTTTTTTTTGATAAATCTGTCAATAAAATAAAAGAACTTATTTTTCTTTTTCAGGAATCCAAGGAGTTTCCTTTATTGATAAGTCTTTAGACAACTTCCGTGCCAATACAAATAGGTAGTCAGAAAGTCTGTTTAAATATTCTAATATAGCAGGATTAATTGTTTCGTTTTTGTTTAAGGCAGTTGCTAATCTTTCGGTTCTACGGCATACACATCTAGCAATGTGACAGAATGACACCGTTTGACCTCCGCCAGGTAAAATAAAATTTGTCATAGCAGGCAAGTCTAAATTCATAGCATCTATTTCTTGCTCTAAGACTTTAATATTTGCACTTGTAATTTTAGGAATATTTAAACGCTCTTTGCCATTTTTTAAGAGTTCTTTTTCTGGAGGAGTTGCTAACATCGCACCAAGAGTGAATAATTCATTTTGAATTCTAATCAAAGAGTTGATAGCGTTTTTGTCAATTTTCTGATCTCTAATTAGACCTATATAAGAGTTTAGCTCATCAACGGTACCGTAAGATTCTATTCTTAAATGATGTTTAGGAACTCTTGTTCCTCCAAACAAAGCTGTGGTTCCTTTGTCTCCTGTTTTGGTGTAAATCTTCATTAGATAAAATTACGAATTAACTATTTAAACTCTTATTATAAAATGTTCTTTTTCTTGCTCTTTTCTAAAAAAAACAATTCCCCACTGATAGGTGTCAATTGAAACTTTCACTTTTGGATGTAGTTTTATTTCCTGCCAAGCACTTTCCATTTCTTTGCTACAATGAATATCATCAAAAATAAAGAAACTATCGTTGTTAATGAAATTAAGAGAATGATTGAAATATTTTAAGGTTGCTTCTTTTTGATGATTTCCATCAAAA
Source organism: uncultured Polaribacter sp. (assembly GCA_943788865.1). Classification (GTDB taxonomy): domain Bacteria; phylum Bacteroidota; class Bacteroidia; order Flavobacteriales; family Flavobacteriaceae; genus Polaribacter. Next base: position 203,938 of record CALSRX010000005.1, read on the forward strand.
TAAACCATATCTAAAGAATTTTTAAATTTTAATGTTGATAAAGTTTTGGAAAACTCTCCTGTGTAAACATCAATGTTTTTGAAAGAAAATTTTTCAAATTGTTTTATTGCAATTCCGGCAGTGTTTTCGCAACCTTCTAGTGTGCTTATTTTTGAAGTCGGATTTCCAATATGCAATGCTGCTGTTCCCATACCAAGAGAAGTGCCAAATTCTAAAATGGTGTTTGGTTTTAAATACGCCGTAATTTTAATTAGTAAATTTGCTCGTTTAGTCTGTATTCCAGCGTGTTTAGCAACTCTAGAAACTTCTCTTGTATTACTTTTAAAAATTTTTGACCCTGCTCCAAAATCTGTAACTTCAATTACATTATGGTTATTTAAAAGACTTCTTTTGTAAGATTTAAAAGCCGCACTTTCTAACGTGTTATTTTTCTTATGGAAACATTTTGTAATTAAATCAAAAACAAAAGGAGAGTGGATTCCATGATGATTTGTTGAATAAAAAAGAAATGTTATGTAGGAAATAATTTTTTGCATAAAAATAATAACAAAATTAAAAGAAAATTATAGGATTAGCGGTATAAAAATTATATTTTTGAGTAGTAAGCATATTTTAGATTTATGCTTAAGCGATTTTTTATATTCCTCTCTTTAATTTTTTTAGCTTCCTGTGTTCCAAATAAAGATTTAATTTATTTGCAAGGAGAACCCATAACAAAAAAAAATGTTTACAAATTAAATAATGAACCTTATAGGCTACAAGTAGATGATGTTTTGTCTATAGAACTTAAAGCAGAGGATGAAAAGTATGTAGCACTTTTTAAAAAAACGAATGTTCCAAGTCAGCTAAGTTCTAATAATGGAGGTTTTGAGAGTGGGTCAAGTCCACAAGTTGGTTATAGAATAGATAGACATGGTAACATTAGATTACCAATAATTGGTGAAATAAATGTATTAGGATATACCACCAAAGAAGTTCGTTTAAAATTAGAAGAGGAGCTTTTAAAATACCTTAAAAGCAAAGATAAATTTTTTGTAACTGTTGATTTGTCTGGAATTAAATATACCGTAATTGGTGAAATTCAAAACCCTGGACCAAAGGTGATTTATCAAAATAAAGTAAGTATTTTAGATGCAATATCTAACTCTGGAGACATCACCGTTACTGGTAATAAGAAAAAAGTTGAAGTTTGGAGAAATACGATAAATACAAGAACAAAGAGGTTGCAAATATTAGTTATGTTCTTAACGACTTCTCAGTACAAGGAAAATATGGTTACGGCTATGGTTACGGTTATGGACAATATGGAAACGGATATCATGAAGATGAAGATTCATCTAATTTCTTTACTAAGATTTTTAAATTGTTAAAACCTAAATCTTAAAAATAAAAAGACCATGCTTAGCATGGTCTTTTTATTTTTAAAGAATTGTAATTTATTTTAAACTTCCTGTCATTTCTTCAGGCTTAACCCATTCATCATATTGTTCTGGTGTAACATACCCTAAACGAACTGCTTCTTCTTTTAATGTTGTTCCGTTTGCGTGAGCTGTGTTTGCTATTTCTGCAGCTTTATAATATCCTATTTTTGTATTTAAAGCTGTAACTAGCATTAAAGAATTATTCAATAATTCTGTTATTCTTGCCTGATTAGGTTCAATTCCAACAGCACAATTTTCATCAAAAGATTTACAAGCATCTCCAATTAATTGAGCAGATTGCAAAACGTTTGCAGCCATCATTGGTTTAAAAACATTTAATTCATAATGCCCTTGTGTACCACCAACAGTAACAGCAATATCATTTCCCATAACTTGTGCACAAACCATAGTTAGTGCTTCTGCTTGAGTTGGATTTACTTTACCTGGCATAATAGAGCTTCCTGGTTCGTTTGCAGGAATGATTATTTCTCCAATTCCAGATCTTGGACCTGAAGCCATTAAACGTATGTCATTTGCAATTTTATTTAAAGAAACGGCTAATTGTTTTAGCGCCCCGTGAGTTTCTACTAAAGCATCGTGTGCTGCAAGAGCTTCAAATTTATTTTCTGCAGTTACAAAAGGTAAGCCTGTAAATTCTGCTATATATTTTGCCACTAAAACATCATAACCTTCTGGTGTATTCAAACCTGTACCTACAGCAGTCCCCCCTAAAGCTAATTGCGATAAATGCTCTAATGTATTTTTTAAAGCTTTGATACCAAAGTTTAATTGTGCTACATAACCAGAAAATTCTTGTCCTAAAGTTAGGGGAGTAGCATCCATTAAATGTGTACGCCCAATTTTTACAACATCCTTAAAAGCTTCTGATTTTTTTTGTAAAGTATCTCTTAATTGCTCAACACCAGGAATGGTAACCTCTATAATTTTCTTGTATGCGGCAATATGCATTCCAGTTGGAAAAGTGTCGTTTGAAGATTGCGATTTGTTTACATCGTCATTAGGCTGAATTGTTTTTTCTCCTTCTCCAATAATGTTTCCTGCAATTTCATGAGCTCTATTGGCAATTACCTCGTTACAATTCATATTTGATTGTGTTCCAGAGCCAGTTTGCCAAATGACTAATGGAAATTGATCATCATGCTTTCCTTCTAAAATTTCATTACAAACCTGAGCAATTAAATCTCTTTTTTCTGAAGCCAATACATCTAAATCACAGTTGGCAAAAGCTGCCGCTTTTTTTAAATATGCAAAACCATAAACAATTTCTATTGGCATAGATGCAGGTGCTCCAATTTTGAAGTTATTTCTAGAACGTTCTGTTTGTGCTCCCCAATATTTATCAGCTGGAACTTTTACTTGCCCCATTGTGTCTTTTTCTATTCTGTATTTCATTGTGTGTATTGTTTTTTAGCTACTACAAAATTACTAAAAGTATCACAATCGGTTATCAACAATAAGAGAAAATACTTGTTCAAAATAATTTTTAATTATTAGTGTAAATTGAAAATATGTATTATTTTTGTGATATTAATTTATTTTAAAGAAACACAAATGTTAGATTTTTCAGAATTTTCAGGATTTTTATTATTCATGTTTATTTTTACAGCTGGTTTTTGGTTGTTAATTTTCTTATTAACGTTTGTGGTTCCTTACTGGATTGGTGGTACAATTTGGGAGAACATGAAATTAAAAAGAGAAGCTAGAAAAGCTGCTGATAAAGAGTAGTTTTTTAAAAAAAATATTTTCAATTAAAAAAGGGTTTGCATTTGCAAACCCTTTTTTAATGTTATTGAATGTGATTATTTTCCAAACCCTTCTCCACCTTCTTCAAAATCATCATTTTGTTGAGGTCTTCTTTGTCTTTGGTTTTTCTTTTGATTAAATCGATACACAAAACTTAAAGAAACTTGTCTTTGTCTCCATTGATTTTCTCCATAGGTAGAAGAGTTTGGAGTATAAGAGTATCCTATACGTTTTCTTGAATTCAGTACATCACTTATATTTAAAACCATTGTACCGTTGTCTTTAAATAAATCTTTACTAAACGCTAAGTTAGCACTGAAAATTCCTTCACTAGTACTTTGAGCGTTTCGCTGTTCACCTCTATATGACATGGTGGTTTGCCATTGTATGTTTGCTGGCAATGTAATTCTAGAATTCAATCTTGCAGACCAGTTAGAATCTTTATTTCCAAAGTCAATATTATTCAATTTCCCAACAGTTTCAAATCCGTAATAATTAAAACTTCCTGAAAAATTTACTTTTTTAGAGGCAGTATAATTAGCATTAAATTCAAAACCATATCTATCTTCTGATGATAAATTTATTGGAGACCTTACAATCACCGGAATTCCGTTTACAAAATCACCTCTTTCTTGGCTAATAAACTGATAAATACCTGTTGAATGACGATAGTAAATAGAAGAATTTAAAGTTACTTTTTTCAATTTCTTTAAATATCCAACATCAAATGAATTGGTATACGTAGGGTCTAAACCTACATTTCCTTTAAAAATATTTGTTTCTGAGCTTCTTGATTCAAATGGATTTAAAAAATAAGATCTTGGTCTTCTTAATCTTTTACTATATCCAAACGTTATACTTTCTGTATCGTTAAACTCATATCCTAAATTTACAGTTGGGAATAAACCTATATAAGATTTGTTATAGTTTTCATTTGTTGTAAGCAATTCTATTTTTTGATCTGTTAATTCTGTTCTTAATCCTAATAAATAAGAAAGCTTATCATATTTTTTTCCGTATTGAGCATACAAAGCATATACATTCTGCTCAAAATCTAAATTATTTGATGGGTCGAATTTAGGGTCAGAATAAGGAACTAAAGGGATGTTTTTATAATCTGAATTCGATTTATCTAAATTAGCTCTATAACCAAGCTCAATTTGAGAGCCATCTTCTTTTGGATACACATAATCAATTTGGAAAAGTTTTCTAACCGAATTTTGAATGGTGTTATTATTTTCTACAAAAACATTGTTTTGAAAAATACTACCTGCTTGATCCTGATCACTTTTACTGTATTGTAAATCTATTGTCAGCTTTTTTCCAGTTGCATTTAATCTGTTTGTGTAGTTTATAGAATACTGAATTGAATTAGAATCTGATAATTCATTTTCATTTCTTGTACGAGTATCCGTTAGCACTTTATTAGCGTCAAAAACACCTACATTGTTAGATGTTGTATTTTCTCCGTCTGATTTTCGGATAACGATATTTCCTAAAATTGAGCTATTGTCAGTTAAATAATACTCTATACCAAAGCTAGAGTTAAACCCTTTTCTTAACCTATTATTGTTTCTTAACTCGTTAAGATATCCTGTGATGTTTTTTGAGTTGTCAAAATACGTTGAATTGTTAATGCTATTTCCAGGACCATCTCTGTAGCTATATCCTGAATTTGTAAACAAATTGAACTTTTTAGTTCTGTAGTTTAAGTTGGTAGAAATACCATATTGAGTAGGGTCTCCAATTGTTGGGTTGATTGAACCATTGAATCCAGTTACTTTTCCTTTTCTTAAAATAATATTTAAAATTCCAGCAGTTCCTTCAGCATCATATCTTGCAGAAGGAGAAGTAATTACTTCAACTCTTTCTATTGCATCAGCTGGTAATTGACGTAAGGCACTCGTGCCATCTAAACCTACTAAAGAAGAAGGTTTTCCATCAATTAAAATACGAACATTTTCGTTTCCTCTTAAACTAACATTTCCTTCAATATCTACACTTACAGATGGAACATTGTCTAGAACATCAGCAACATTTCCGCCTTTAACGGTCATGTCTTTACCAACATTGTATATTTTTTTGTCAAGACGAATGTCTACAGTGGATTTTTCTGGTATGATGTTTACTTCATCAAGTATTTCTCCATCTTCAGATAAAACAATGGTTCCAAGCTTAATATCTTTGTCAATAGTTCTGTTTTTGAAACTGATAGTTTTAAAAGAAATAAACTCCACACTTATGTCATAAGTGCCTTTAGCAATTTTGATGTAAAACTCACCTTTGTTATCAGTAATTCCACCGCTAATTTTTTTTGTTTTTAAGTTTCTTAAAACAACTGTAGCATACTCTAGAGGTTGTTTAGAATCTTTGTCAATTACTGTACCTGATATGGCAAATGTTTCAGCTTGAGTAGGTCTTTGTGCAAAAATTGCCGATATACTAAAAAGGCAAATTAAAGCTAAAATTCTTTTGTTCATTAGTTTGATTTATAATTATAAATTATAAGACTATGGGTTTGTTGATTAGTTTAAAAACAGTGTTGTTAAACTTCTGTTAAAGAAATGGAGTTAATAAGAGTTTGGGTATTATCAAATAATAGTTGATATATTTTCTAAAGGTCTGCCAATCACAGCTTTATTCCCGTTTATAACAATTGGTCTTTCTATTAGTTTTGGCTCTTGAATCATGGCAGAAATAATTTCTTTATCAGATAACTCTTTTCCTTTATAATTTTCTTTCCAGATTGTTTCGTTTTTTCTAACCAAATCAATAGGTTTAATTTGAAGTTTATCTATAATAGATGATAGTTCGCTATAAGTTGGAATATTTTCTAAGTATTTTATTATTTCAAATTCTTTTCCTGAATTTTCTAATATTTCTAAACCTTGTCTAGATTTGCTACAGCGCGGATTGTGGTATATTTTTATCATGTCTTTTTTATAAGGTTGTGTCTGTTTCTTTTTGACCGTTTAACATTAAAAATGCTTTTAAAAACGCATCGATATCTCCATTCATAACTGCATCTACATTTCCTGTTTCATGAGCAGTTCGAACATCTTTGACTAATTTATAGGGGTGCATTACGTAATTTCTAATCTGACTTCCCCATTCGTTTTTCATCTTTCCAGCTTCAATATCTGCTCTTGCTGCTTGTCTTTTTTTGAGCTCTATTTCGTACAATTGAGATTTTAGCATTTGTAGAGCAGTAGCACGATTGTCATGTTGAGAACGTGAATTTGAACATTGAATTTGAATTCCGGTTGGTTTGTGTGTTAATTGAACTTTCGTTTCAACTTTATTAACATTTTGACCTCCAGCTCCACTAGATCTAGCGGTAGTTATTTCAATATCAGCAGGGTTTATTTCAATTTCAATAGAATCATCAGCAACAGGGTATACGTATACTGAGGCAAATGAAGTGTGTCTTTTGGCATTGCTATCAAAAGGAGAAATCCGAACCAATCGATGTACACCATTTTCGCCTTTTAACCATCCAAAAGCATAGTCGCCATCAAATTCTAAAGTAACAGTTTTTATTCCTGCAGAATCACCACTTTGATAATTTAACTCTTTAATTTTAAGTCCATTTTTCTCTGCCCACATCATATACATTCTCATCAGCATTTCTGCCCAATCACAGCTCTCAGTTCCTCCAGCTCCTGCAGTTATTTGAATAACTGCACTTAAATTATCTCCTTCTTCAGAGAGCATATTTCTAAACTCTATAGCCTCTAATAGTTCTTCAGTTTTTGAAAATTGATCTGCAATTTCTTGCTCAGAAATTTCATCTTCTTTGTAAAAATCAAACAAAACTTGTGTGTCTTCTAATAAGCGAACAGCAGAATTATAATCTGTCACCCATTTTTTTTTGATCCGCAGCTCCTTCATAAAAGCTTCTGCTTCTTTTGGATTGTTCCAAAAGTCTGGGGCAACAGTTTTTTCTTCTTCATTGGTTATTTCTATTAGCTTTTGTTCAATATTTAAATACTGTTTTAGCTTAGCAATTCTATCAGAAATATTTTTGATTTGTTCTTGTGTAATCATAGTTAGTACAAAAATAAGTTAAAAATTATGATTTAATATTTTATTCAATCTTATTTTCTCACCAATATTTTATAGTTTTATACAAAATCTTTTAACCATGAAAAAAATCACAATTTTATTATTATTTGTTTTTGTAAATCAGACGTGTTTTTCACAATTTTTTAAAGACGATAAAAAAGTTACTAAATATGAAGGCTATTTTAATTTTTATTATGATAGCAGTAAAGACAAACTATTTTTAGAAATCTCAAAGCTAGAATCTGAGTTTTTATATGTAAACGCATTGTCTGAAGGAGTTGGTTCAAACGATATCGGTTTAGATAGAGGAAAATTGGGGGGCGGAGCCGTTGTGTTTTTTAGAAAGGCAGGAAATAAAATTTTATTAATTCAGCCTAATCAAGACTATAGAGCATTGACAGATAATCTTGAGGAAAAAAAATCGATCAAAGAAGCGTTTGCAAAATCGGTTTTACATGGTTTTGTTATTAAAGAAGAAAAAAACAACACCTATTTAGTTGATGCAACTTCATTCTTTATGCAAGATACTTTTGGCGTCTCAAACACCTTGTCTAGAAGCGGAGAAGGAAGTTATAATGTAGATGCTTCTAGAAGTGCTTTTAATTTAGAAAGAACCAAAGCATTTAAAAAAAATGTAGAGTTTGATGTGTTGTTAACATTTAAAGGGAGTCCAAGAGGTAGAAATTTAAGATCTGTTACTCCAAATTCAACAGCAGTAACAGTGTATCAACATCATTCTTTTGTAGAATTGCCAGATAACAACTACAAACCAAGAGTTTACGATCCTCGTTCTGGTTCGTATCCAATGTCTTACATGGATTATTCTACGCCAGTTAATGAATCTATTACTAAAAGATTTATAATGAGACATCGATTGGAAAAGAAAAACCCAAATGCAGCTGTTAGCGAACCTGTTGAACCAATTGTCTATTATTTAGATCCAGGAACTCCAGAACCTGTAAGATCAGCTTTGCTAGAAGGAGCAAGGTGGTGGAATCAAGCATTTGAAGCTGCAGGATATACAAATGCTTTTCAAGTAAAAATGCTACCAAAAGATGCAGATCCGTTAGATTTAAGATACAATGTAATTCAATGGGTGCATCGTTCTACGAGAGGGTGGAGTTACGGTGGAAGTATTTCTGATCCTAGAACAGGAGAGATTATTAAAGGACATGTAAGTTTAGGTTCGTTAAGAATTCGTCAAGATTTCTTAATCGCACAAGCATTGCAAGCTCCCTATGCAACAAATACAGCAAATGATAAATTTGCTTTAGAAATGGCATTGGCAAGAATTAGACAATTGTCTGCTCATGAAGTTGGGCATACAATCGGATTTGCACACAACTATATAGCAAGTGCAATTAATAGATCTTCTGTAATGGATTATCCGCATCCACAGTTTTCATTAAAAAACGGAAAAATTGATTTTTCAAATGCCTATGCAACGGGAATTGGAGAATGGGATAAAGTATCTGTAGCGTATTCGTATCAAGATTTTACAACAAATGAAGAGGAGGGATTGCAAAAAATCCTAAATGATGCTTTTGCAAGAGGGTTACGATTTATAACCGATCAAGATGCAAGACCAAAAGGAAGTGCTCATGCTTACGCACATTTATGGGATAATGGTAAAAATGTAGCAGATGAATTAAATGCATTATTAGAAATTAGAAAAAATGCAATTGATAAATTCTCTGCCGATAATATTAAAAGTAAAGAACCGTATTCTGTTTTAGAAGATGTTTTTGTTCCTTTGTATTTTTTACACAGATATCAGACTGAAGCAGTAGCTAAAGTTATTGGAGGATTGGATTATAATTATGCTATCAAAGGAGGAAGTCAGACCATCGTGAAAAGAGTCCCTGGTTCTGTAGAACGTCAAGCACTTACGTCGCTTCTAAAAACAATTGATGTAGAAACGATAGCGATACCAACTTCAAAACTAGACTTGTTTCCGCCAAGAGCTTTTGGTTATGGAAGAACAAGAGAATCTTTTAAAAGCAAACTTGGTGCTGAATTTGACCCTTATGGTGCTGTAGAGACAGCTTCTGAAATGACTTTAGAGTTCTTATTTCATCCAGAAAGAGCTTCTCGTTTAGTAATGCATAAAAGCTTAGATAAATCACAATTAGGTTTAGAAGAAATGATTGATGAAGTGATTGAAAATTCATTTAAAAAATCATATAAAAACACGTACTATCAAGAGTTGCAAAACGTTGTAAATGAGCAAGTTTTAAATCATTTGTTTTATTTGTCGGCAAATAAAAACAATTACAAACAAGTTACAGCCATCGTTAATTCTAAAATAGAAGAAATTGCATCTTGGTTGCTAAAAAGAAAATCTACAGGTGTTCAGTTGATGTATGATAAAGAACTTGTCAGAAGTATTTCTACATTTAAAAATGATCCATCTAAATTTAAAAAAGCACAATCACCAAAAATTCCAGATGGTTCACCAATTGGAATGCATTAAAAGAGAATAAATAATGAATATAAATTTAATTAGTGATACCGTTACAAAGCCAACTAAAGGGATGTTAGCGGCAATGATGAACGCTGAAGTTGGAGATGATGTTTTTAAAGCAGATCCAACTATTAATCAATTGCAAGAAAAAGCAGCTAAAATGTTTGGTACAGAAGACGCCTTGTTTTTTCCATCTGGAACCATGGCAAATCAAACAGCTATTAAATTACACACGCAACCGGGAGATAAAATGTTTTGTGATAAATGGGCACATGTCTTTAATTTTGAAGGGGGAGGAGCAGCATTTAACTCAGGAGTTTCTAGTCATTTAATTGATGGAGAAAGGGGAATGTTTACGTCAGAACAATTGGCATATGCTGCTTCTGGAGGTATAGATATTCATTCACCATACTCGCGTTTAGTTTGTATAGAAAACACTACAAATAAAGGAGGTGGTGCTTGTTGGGATTTTAATGAGCTTCAAAAAATAAAAGAAATTTGTGTAGAAAATAAACTAGCATTTCATTTAGACGGTGCAAGATTGTTTAATGCTTTGGTGGCTAAACATGAAAGTCCTAAACAATACGGTGAATTATTTGATACAATTTCAATTTGTTTATCAAAAGGTCTAGGAGCTCCTGTTGGTTCTATTTTATTAGGAACAAAAGCGAATATTGCTAAAGCATTACGAATTAGAAAACTTTTTGGAGGAGCAATGAGACAAGCTGGTTATTTGGCGGCAGCAGCTATTTATGCTTTAGATAATCATGTAGAAAGGTTGGCTGACGATCATAGAAGAGCAAAAACGATTGGAAAAACTTTAGAATCATGTTCTTTTGTTAAAAAGGTTGAGCCTATTCAGACAAATATTGTGATTTTTTATACACATGATTCGATAGATGAACTTGAATTTGTGAATAAAATGGCACAAAAAAATATTCATTTTATTTCTATGGGCGATGGTAAATTAAGAATGGTTACCCATTTAGATTTTACAGAAGAAATGCTAGATAAACTCATAAGTGAATTACATAAATTTTAAAACAAAAACGCCAGCTTAAGCTGGCGTTTTTGTTTTAATTCAAGTTCTCTAAATTATCGAGTTCTTTGTAGTTTTTATTTAGTTTTTTAAGCAACCTACCATAAGTAAATCTATAAAACAGCCAAATAATTGTAAGCATAACTAACACCATTAAAACACTTGTAACTACAAAGATTGTTATAATTTCATTTGCTTCCATATTCAATCCATCAGCATTCATCGCTTTTATTAAATCTTTTGGTTGTCCTAGTAAAATAAAAATTAAAATAGCATTAGATAATACTATCCCTCCTAAATTGTAGTAAACATAATATTTAACTGTTTTTCTAACCGATAAAATTCTATTCATTAATCGTCTTGTGTTGTCTGTTATAGATATAGAATTATAATTTTTATAAAAAAGCACTAAGAAAACGATTATCACTACATAGTGTACATAGGTGCTTGCTTTTATCAACTCCATAACTTTAAAATCTTTATAGAACTCGAGATACTTTTGTGGGACCATAAAATTTAAACTTGTCCAGAAAATTAGCTCAAGTACACCAATTATAAATATCCATTTTACAATTGATGAAGATTTTGAACGTGACATTTTGTAAATATCAATACTAGTATTTTCTACTTGTTGATTTCCCCAAGATTTTTTATATGTTTCTAAATCCATTTTTTAAGGGTTTAATATGTTTTTTAATTTGTCTTTTGCTCTATTCATTTTAACTCTTGCATTTACTTCAGTAATACCTAAGGTTTCAGAGATTTCTTTGTAAGGTTTGTCTTCTAAATACAAAAAAATTAATGCTTTATCAATATCATTTAATTGACGAATAGCATTGTACAGTGCTTTTAATTGCAATTCTTCAGTATCATCGTATTGAATAGATTGTATTTTGTAACTAAAATCATCTATGTCTTGCGTTGTAATGGTTCTGGTTGATTTCCGATATAAAGAAATTGCTGTATTTAGGGCTACTCTGTACATCCAAGTACTAAATTTTGAATCACCTCTAAACTTGCTATAATTTTTCCACAGCTGAATTACAACTTCTTGAAACAAATCATTGTGAGCATCCTGATTTGTTGTATAGATTCTGCATATCTTATGAACAATATTTTGATTTTGTTCAAAATCCTGTAAAAATTTAGACTCTAAATCTTTTTGCACGTATATGGTTTGTTAGTTCTAGCTTATAAGTAGTTCAAAAATAGAAAATGTTACAGAATTAATCTTTTAAAATCTATTATTAAATAGAAAATTGTATATTTGTTTAACTAAAACAAATAAGAGTTGAACAATATTAAGACAAGCTTTACCATAAAAGATTTAGAAAACTTATCTGGAATTAAAGCACATACTATTAGGATTTGGGAAAAAAGATATCAGCTTTTAACACCAAAGAGGACCAGTGGAAACGCAAGGTATTATGACACAAACGACCTTCAGAAGCTACTAAATGTCTCATTGTTAAGTAAAAATAAGTATAAAATTTCTAAAATTGCAGAACTATCTGAAGATGCAATTGTTTTGTTAGCAAGAGAGTTGGCGAATAAAAATGCTTTAATAGGTGATTCGATCAATTCTTTTAAAATGGCAATGTTTAGTTTTGATCAAGCTTTGTTTAATCAAACCTATAATCAATTACTTATAAACAAAACCTTTAGAGATGTTTTTAAAGAAGTGTTTATCCCTTTTTTAAATCATATAGGATTAATGTGGCAAACTAACACATTAACTCCTGCCCATGAGCGTTTTATATCAAATCTTATTTCTCAGAAAATACAAATTAATACTGAAAAAATTCAACAAAGTTTATTGGTAGATGATAGCGAAGTATATGTATTGTTTCTTCCTGAAAATGAGATTCACGAATTAGGTTTGATGTATTTAAACTATGAGTTTTCACTTAGGGGTAAAAAAACAATATATCTAGGGCAAAGTATTCCTTCAGATAACCTAAATTCTTTATTGGTAATGTTCCCTAAAATTAATTTTATTTCTTCTTTTACAGTTTCTCCAGAAGATTCAGAATTAGATAGTTATTTAAATGAAATTGATGCTAAATTAAAAAACACTCCTCATGAGTTTTGGGTATTTGGTTATAAGGCTCAAAATTTAAGTCCTAAAGGGTTTAATAGTAAGTTTGTTTTTTATAAAAGCTTAATCGATTTGTTAAAAGAAATTTAAATTTATTAATAAATACAAATTTTTGTTTAATTAATTTGTATTTTTGTTAAACAAATGAAAAAAAAGATACATATTATAGGTTCAGGTTTTTCATCCCTATCAGCTTCTTGCTATTTAGCAAAAGCTGGTTACGATGTTACTGTATACGAGAAAAATAAAAAAACTGGAGGCAGAGCAAGACAGTATAAAAAAGAAGGGTTTACTTTTGATATAGGTCCAACTTGGTATTGGATGCCAGATGTTTTTGAAAAATTTTTTAACGATTTTGATAAAAACCCTTCAGATTATTATGAATTGGATAGGTTAGATCCAGCTTATCAAGTCTATTTTTCTGAATTAGAATCTATTATTATATCTGGTAAGTTAAAAGAGATTTTTGAAGCTTTCGAAGAAGAAGAAAAAGGAAGTTCGAAGTACCTTAAAGATTTTTTAGATGCAGCAAAGTTTAATTACAATACAGCAATTAAAGACTTGGTATACAGACCTGGAGTGTCTCCGCTAGAATTAATAACTCCAGTTACCATTAAAAGAGTGAATCAATTTTTCTCAACGATTAGAACACAGGTTCGAAAAAAAATAAAAAGTCAAAAATTAATTCAAATATTAGAGTTCCCTGTATTGTTTTTAGGGGCAAAACCTAGTAATACACCTGCATTTTATAATTTTATGAATTATGCAGATTTTGGCTTAGGGACTTGGCATCCAAAAGGAGGAATGTATAAAGTTGTTGAAGCAATGACAACTTTGGCATCTAGTTTAGGTGTTGTTTTTAAAACGGATTCAAATGTTGAAAAAATTTGCTTAGATGATAAAGGGAGAACTACAGGTTTAATTGTAAATGATAAGTTTGTAGAATCTGATATTGTTGTTAGTGGAGCAGATTATCATCATACAGAAACATTGTTACCAGCTAAATACAGACAGTATTCAGAAAATTATTGGAGCAAAAAAGTCTTTGCACCTTCATCATTATTGTTTTATGTTGGTTTTGATAAAAAATTAAAAGATGTTTCTCATCATACATTATTTTTTGATACCGACTTTGATGAACATGCAAAAGCAATTTACGACTCACCTTCTTGGCCAGAAAAACCTTTGTTTTACGCTAGTTTCCCTAGTATAACAGATGCTAGTTTGGCTCCTGAAGGAAAAGAAGCAGCAACTTTTTTAATTCCCTTAGCTCCAGGATTAGAAGATACTGAGGAACTGAGAGAGCAATATTTTATAAAAATTATTGAACGATTAGAAAGATTAACAAATCAAGATGTCCAAAAAAGTATTATATTTAAAAAATCGTATTGTGTAAACGATTTCATTAAAGATTATAATTCTTATAAAGGAAATGCATATGGTTTAGCAAACATTTTAACTCAAACAGCTTTTTTAAGACCGAAAATAAAAAGTAAAAAAGTACAAAATCTCTTTTTTACTGGTCAATTAACTGTACCAGGTCCAGGAGTTCCGCCTTCTTTGATTTCTGGAAAAATAGTATCAGATTTAATTATTAAAACACATTTTCATGAAAGCACTATTTGATCAAGTATCTAACAACTGCAGCAGGTTGGTTACAAAAAAATACAGCACTTCATTTTCTTTAGCTGTAAAGATGTTATCGCCAGAAATTAGGACAGCTATATACAATATCTATGGATTTGTTCGTTTTGCAGATGAAATTGTTGACTCTTTTCATGCCTACGATAAAGAAAAATTAATCAATAAATTTGAAGCTGACTATTACGAAGCCTTAGAAGACGGAATTAGTTTAAATCCGATTTTGAATGCTTTTCAAAAAACAGTGTTTCAGTATCAAATTTCTGATGACTTAGTGCAAGCCTTTTTAAAGAGCATGAAAGCTGATTTACATAAAACAGAATATACAACAAAAGAAGAATATGATTCGTATATTTATGGTTCTGCAGATGTGGTTGGCTTAATGTGTTTGCGAGTATTTGTTAATGGAGATACAGAAAAATACAATGAATTAAAAGATGCAGCTATGCGATTAGGCTCAGCTTTTCAAAAAGTTAATTTCTTAAGAGATTTAAAAGATGATATTGATAATTTAAACAGGTCTTATTTTCCGAACGTAGATTTACGTGCTTTAAATAATGAATCTAAAAATCAAATTATTAACGAGATAGAAGAAGATTTTGAAGTTGCATTTAAAGAAGGAATATTAAAACTTCCTGTTGAAGCAAAATTTGGTGTATATATTGCGTATAGATATTACAGAAAGTTATTGAATAAATTAAAAAACACACCATCTTCTAAAATTTTGGAGACAAGAGTTAGGATTTCTAATCCGATGAAAATTAACTTATTAGCAAGAAGTTTTGTAAAGTATAAACTAAATTTAATCTAATGATTTTTCCAGTAATCACATTATTTACGTTTGCAATTATGGAGGGTGTAACTTGGTGTACACATAAATACATAATGCATGGTTTTGGCTGGTTTTTACATGAAGATCACCATCAGCCAGGTTACCCACATGTTTTTGAAAAAAATGATGCCTTTTTTGTTGTTTTTGCTGTTCCAAGTATTTTACTATTTTATTTTGGAATTAGACCTGAGTTAAATTATTTATTCTTTATAGGGCTAGGAATTTTATGTTATGGTATGGCTTATTTTTTAGTTCATGATGTTTTGATTCATAGAAGATTTAAATGGTTTAGAAACACAAACAGTAGGTATTTAAAAGGGTTAAGAAAAGCACATAAAATTCATCATAAGCATTTAGGAAAACCAGATGGTGAATGCTTTGGAATGCTATTTGTTCCTTTAAAATACTTTAAAAAACACACTCCTTAATGTACTTGTATTTACTATTAAATTTAGGTTCTTTAAGTATTCCTTTGATGTATTCTTTTAATAAAAAAATGAATTTCATTAAGCAATGGAAAACAGTTTTTTTAGCCATTTTTTTAGTAGCCCTTTTTTTTATCATCTGGGATGTCATTTTTACAAAAAATGGTGTTTGGGGTTTTAATGCCGCTTATCATTTACCATATAAAATTGCAGGTTTACCAATTGATGAAATGTTGTTTTTTATTTGTATTCCGTATGCGAGTATCTTTATTCATTATTCATTAGAATATTTTAAACCAGATTTATTACTTTCAGAAAAAACGGTAAGAAACACGTCAATTCTTTTACTGATTTTGGTTGCAACGGTGTTATTTTTTAATCTAGATAAGTGGTATACAAGCGTAAATTATGCGATGTTAATAGTTACTTTATTGATAGGGTTCTTCTACGGAAAAGAAATCTTAAAAAGATTTTACATTGCATTTATGATTATTTTAATTCCTTTTTTTTTAGTAAACGGTATCTTAACTGGAAGTTTTATTCCAGAGCCTGTTGTATGGTATAACAACTCAGAAAATTTAGGAATTCGATTATTTACAATTCCTGTTGAAGATATTGGTTATGCATTTAACATGCTATTTTGGGTAGTTTTTTTAAATGAAAAATTTAAAGAATTAAAATTATTTCAGACAGTAAAACACTCAAAAAGTTAGCAAACGATGAAGAATAAATATATTTTATTTTTAATTTTTTTAACAGCAAACTTTGGTGCTCTTGGCATTGGAACTATTTTAATGAATGATGGTCCAACTTCTAATTGGTACACTTCTTTAAATCAAGCTCCATGGACACCCGCAGGTTGGGTTTTTGGAGTAGCTTGGACTTCAATTATGTTGTTGTTTTCTGTTTACATGACCAAATTAGCATTACTTTTTAAAGAAAAAAAAACCTTCTTGATACAATTGTTTCTTTTACAATGGCTGTTAAATGTAAGTTGGAATTTTGTTTTCTTTAATCACCATTTAACAACAATAGGATTGATTGTAATACTTTGTTTGTGGTTGTTGATAGGCTACTTTACATTCAATTTTATCAAGCAATTAAAATGGGTAACCTTGTTAATCGCACCCTATTTAATTTGGTTAACCATAGCATCTAGTTTAAACGCATATATCGTATTATACAATTCATAAAAAAATGAAATACATTCAATTAATTTGCCTAATTATTGGCATTAACTTTATAAGTAACATCACTAAAATGGAAACAAAAGAATCATTATACAACATAGAAATTAATAGTATTTCTGGAGAGAAAATAAATTTAGCTGATTACAAAGGCAAAAAAATATTGTTTGTAAATGTGGCTTCAGAATGTGGTTTTACTCCACAATATGATGGATTACAAGAACTATATGAATTGTACAAAGACAATTTAATGATTATTGGTGTGCCGTCTAATCAATTTGGGGGTCAAGAACCTGGAACTGCAGCACAGATTCAATCTTTCTGTAAATTGAATTATGGAGTTACTTTTTTAATTACTGAAAAGGTTGATGTAAAAGGAGCAAATCAGCACCCATTATATGCTTGGTTGACTAAGAAAGAAAAAAATGGAGTTAAAAACTCTTCTGTAAAATGGAATTTTCAAAAATATTTAGTAGATGAGAGTGGAAACTTTGTTGACTATTATTTTTCATTAACAAAGCCAATGAGCAGAAAGATTACCAAGCACCTAGAATAATGATTAAATTCTCAAAACATTCAGGTATTTATACCTTAGAAGCTTCACAAGAATTAAATATTTCATTGTCGTTGGCATGGGATTATTTCTCATCACCTGACAATTTATCGAATATTACGCCACCAAAAATGGGTTTTAATATTACTTCTAAAGTTGATAGAAAAGTGTATCAAGGACAGATCATTACCTATAAAGTTTCGCCAGTTTCATTTGTGAAAACAAACTGGGTTACAGAAATCACAGCTGTAAAAGATCAAGAATACTTTATTGATGAGCAACGTTTTGGACCTTATGCCATGTGGCATCACGAACATTTTTTTGAAGCATTGCCAAACGGAAATACATTGATGAAAGATAAGATTTCGTATAAAATCCCTTTTGGTTTTTTAGGGAGTATTGCTCAAACGTTATTCATAAAAAAACAACTACTCTCAATTTTTGAATATAGAAAAGAAGTTTTAGATATTATTTTTAAATAAATGAATGTATTCTGGTTCCGTAGAGATTTACGTTTAGAAGATAATGTTGCATTGTATAAAGCAACTTTAGAAAAAGAGCCTGTTATTCCACTTTTTATTTTTGATTCAGAGATCATTGCTTCATTGCCAAAAGACGATGCAAGAATCACGTTTATCTACTCTACTTTAAAAAACATAGATTCTGAATTAAAAAAACTAGATTCATCTTTATTAATAAAAATCGGAAATCCATTAGAGGTTTGGAAAAGCTTAACGACTGAATATAAAATTGACAACGTTTTTTTTAATAAAGATTACGAACCCTATGCAATTGCAAGAGATTTAGAAGTAACAAAGTATTTAAATTCACAAAACATTGAGGTTTTTGCTTACAAAGATCAAGTAATCTTTGAAGAGTCTGAAATTGTTAAAGATGATGGGTTGCCTTATACGGTTTTCACTCCTTATAAAAACAAATGGTTATCAAAGTTTACTAAAAGTTTAATCTCAGCATACAATCCAACATCTAATTTCTATAAATTTAAATTAGATTTTCCTTCTTTAGAAACCATCGGATTTACTGAGAGCACAATCAAAGTTCAGCCTTATAGCTTAACGCATTTAGAAACATACGATGCTATTAGAGATTATCCATTCATAGATCAAACAACCTACGTTTCTCCTTATTTGCGATTTGGTTTAGTAAGTCCAAGAAAATTAATTAAAATAGCCTTAAAAAAGAATGCTACGTATTTAAGTGAATTAATCTGGAGAGAGTTTTTTATGCAAATCCTATTTCACTTTCCTAAAGTAGTGACAGAGAATTTTAAAAGCAAATACAATCAAATAGTTTGGAGAAATAACGAGCAAGAGTTTGAAAAATGGTGTAAAGGGGAAACTGGTTACCCAATAGTAGATGCTGGAATGCGTCAACTAAATAAAACAGGTTATATGCACAACAGAGTTCGTATGATTACAGCTGGGTTTTTGTGTAAACACTTATTAATTGATTGGCGCTGGGGAGAAGCATATTTTGCAGAAAAGCTATTAGATTTCGATTTGTCTGCAAATAACGGAAACTGGCAATGGGCGGCAGGAACTGGTTGTGATGCTGCGCCTTATTTTAGAATTTTTAACCCTTCAGAACAAATAAAAAAATTTGACAAAGAGTTGAAATACATCAATAAATGGGTTACAAACTTTAACGAACTTTCGTATCCGCAACCAATTGTTGAGCATAAATTTGCTAGAGAAAGAGCATTGTCAGCCTACAAAAAAGGACTCAATTCTTAAATTCTACAATTCATCCTTCAAAAAACACAATTCGGTTTCTTTTAATTTTCAATTGTTTAATTACAAATATTTTGTACATTTGCACTCCTTTTTACGAGAACAGATTTATAAAAGGAATAAAAAAAGAACAATTTATATAAACATCTCTTGATGTTGTTGTCGTTAAAAATCTGAATAACAACAAGATACAAAGTAAATTCAGAATGTCTGAAGAAACAAAAAACACTGAAGAGCAAGTAGTTGCTACTGAAGTACAAGAAACAGCAACTGAAGCTGTTGCAGAAACAGTTGTAGAAACTGTAAACCCACAAGAATTTTTAGCAAACTTTAACTGGCACAAATACGAAGAAGGTATTGAAGCAGTTGATGATGCAAAATTAGAAGAATTTGAAAAAGCGTTAGAAGGAACTGTAGGTTTCGTAAACGAACGTGATGTATCGAAGGAACTGTAGTCAGAATTACAGACAGAGATGCAATTATTGACATCAACTCTAAATCTGAAGGAGTTATTTCTTTAAACGAATTTCGTTACAACCCTAACTTAGCTGTTGGAGATATAGTAGAAGTATTAGTAGATAAAAGAGAAGATGCTCTGGTCAATTAGTATTATCTCACAAAAAAGCAAGAGTAATTAAAGCTTGGGATAGTGTTAACAATGCACATGAAACTGGTGAAATCGTTAACGGTTTTGTAAAATGTAGAACTAAGAGGTGGAATGATTGTTGATGTATTTCGGAATCGAAGCATTCTTACCAGGTTCTCAAATTGATGTTAAGCCAATTAGAGATTACGATCAATATCGTAGAAAAAACAATGGAATTTAAAGTTGTTAAAATCAACCACGAATTTAAAAACGTTGTTGTTTCTCATAAAGCTTTAATCGAAGCTGATATTGAAGTACAGAAAAAAGAAATCATTGGTCAATTAGAAAAAGGACAAGTATTAGAAGGTATTGTTAAAAATATTACTTCTTATGGTGTATTTGTTGATTTAGGTGGTGTTGACGGATTAGTACATATTACAGATTTATCTTGGTCTAGAATCAATCATCCAAATGAGGTTGTTGAATTAGATCAAAAATTAAATGTTGTAATCTTAGACTTTGATGATAACAAATCTAGAATCCAATTAGGATTAAAACAATTATCTGCTCATCCTTGGGAAGCTTTAAATGCTGATTTAAAAGTTGGAGATAAAGTAAAAGGTAAGGTTGTTGTTTTAGCTGATTATGGAGCATTTATTGAAGTTGCTGAAGGTGTTGAAGGATTAGATTCACGTTTCTGAAATGTCTTGGTCTACACACTTACGTTCTGCACAAGATTTCGTAAAAATTGGAGATGAAGTAGAAGCACAAATCTTAACGTTAGATAGAGAAGACCGTAAAATGTCTTTAGGTATGAAACAATTGCATCCAGATCCTTGGACAGATATTACTACAAAATATCCTGTTGGTTCTACGCATACTGGTACAGTGAGAAACTACACTAATTTTGGTGTGTTTGTAGAGTTAGAAGAAGGAATTGACGGATTGGTTTATATTTCTGATTTATCTTGGACTAAGAAAATTAAGCACCCATCAGATTTTACATCTGTAGGAGATCAATTAGAAGTTCAAGTATTGGAGTTAGATGTAGAAGGTCGTAAATTAAACTTAGGACACAAACAAACTCAAGATAACCCTTGGGATGCTCATGAAGCAACATACGCTATAGATTCTGTTCATGAAGGTACAATTACTGAAAAGAACGATAAAGGAGCTACAGTAAATTTTGCTGACGGAGTTGAAGGTTTTGCACCAAGTCGTCATTTAGACAAAGAAGACGGTGGAAAATTAGAAAAAGGAGACACTGTGCAATTCAAAGTTTTAGAATTTTCTAAAGAATACAGAAGAGTAGTAGTATCTCATACATCTATCTTTAAAGAAGAAGAGAAGAAAAATGTAAAAGCAGCTTCTAAGAAAGCAGCTGAAGCTGAAAAAACAACTCTTGGAGATATCGGTGGATTAGCTGATTTAAAAAAGAAAATGGAAGGAGGAAAATAATCCTCATTCATAATTCATATTTTAAAACGCCGTTGATTTTTTCAACGGCGTTTTTTTGTTAAATTTGATTTCAATTTAAAAAGATCCATCATGACTAACTATTTCAAACCTCTATTTCTAATTGCACTTTTTGCACTTGCAGTTTCTTGTAAAAATAAAGAGCATTCTTTGGGTGATTTAAAAAACACAATTAAAAATCAAATTTCTGCAATTGATGGAGATGTAGCAGTTGCATTTTTAGATTTGTCTGATGAAAAAAATCAAGTTTTTATCAATGTAGATGAAAAGTTTCACGCAGCGAGTACTATGAAAGTTCCTGTGATGATAGAATTGTACAAACAACAATCTGAAGGGAAACTCAATTTAAACGACTCTCTACTGCTTAAAAACGAATTTAAAAGCATTGTAGATGGTAGTTTGTATAAAATGGATATTGGCGATGACAGCGATGATGTTATTTATAGTAAAATTGGGTCTATGCAAAAAATGTACGACTTAATGTACAGCATGATAACCGTAAGTAGCAACTTGGCAACCAATGTGTTGATAGAATTAGTAGACGCTAAAAAAACAACTGCAACCATGCGTACACTTGGCGCGGAAAAAATTGAAGTTTTAAGAGGGGTAGAAGATCAAAAAGCATATGACTTAGGACTGAGCAATTCAACCACAGCAAACGATTTATTGGTTATTATGAAAGCAATTGCAAATGGTACTGCCGGAACAAAAGAAGATTGCGAAGCAATGCTAACTATTTTAAAAGATCAAAAATGGAATGATATGATTCCGAAATACTTACCAAAAGAGGTTGCCGTTGCGCATAAAACAGGTTCTATAACTGGCGTACATCATGATGCTGCAATTGTGTATGCTCCAAACGGTAAAAGTTATGTGTTGGTATTGCTTTCAAAAAACTTAAAAGATTTTAAGAAAGGCACCGATCAATTGGCACAGATTTCTAAATCGGTGTATGATTTTATGAAATAGTTTTGTTTGTCATTGTGAGGAGTGATGTAGCAATCAATTTAATTTTTCATTTCGAAATGAGTCCATTTTTTTGGACGATTGAGAAATCTCATGAAGAGATTCCTCTTCGTTCCTCATTCGGAATGACATTCCTTTTTGTCATTCCTGTGAACCTGCCTGCCGGCAGGCAGGAAAGAGGAATCCATTCTGACTTAAATTGATTTTGTAGATTCCCAATCAAGTTGGTAAAGACATTTTAATCTTTTTTCTTTTCCATTGAAGAAAAGAAACAAAATTCTAGCCTGCTTTTAATTTTTTTGAATACTACATGATATTCCAATACCGTGTCCAGACCACTTTGCTCTTTGGACACTTTGCCGTTCCATATCAATTGTATTCGTACAAAAATTAAAAAAGGGCGGGTTACCTAACAGGAATTAATCTTTAGCCTTTCACCCTTAGCCTTTAGCCTTTAGCTTTTTGACTTTGCAACTCTGTAACTTTTAACCTTTGCCACTTTGATTAATACTGACCTTTCAACTTTTAACTTTTAACTTTTAAACTTTATAACTTCCTTCTTTTCATTTATCTTTGTTCAGCGAATTAAAAAAGAACATGACATTAATAAAATCTATTTCAGGAATAAGAGGAACTATTGGAGGAAAAACAGCCGATAATTTAACACCAATTGATGCGGTAAAATTTGCTGCAGCCTATGGAACTTTTATTCTAGAAAGAAATAAAAATAAAGAAAATATAACCGTTGTAATTGGTAGAGATGCTCGTATTTCGGGCAAAATGATTTCTAGCTTGGTTGCAAACACCTTGGTAGGTTTAGGAATCAACGTAGTTGATTTAGGTTTGTCTACAACACCAACTGTAGAAGTTGCTGTTCCGTTAGAAAAAGCGGATGGCGGAATTATCTTAACCGCATCTCACAATCCAAAACAATGGAACGCCCTTAAGTTACTAAACGAAAAAGGAGAATTTTTAAATGGGGCAGAAGGGGAGTTGATTTTACAAAAAGCAGAAAATGAAGATTTTTCTTTTGCCGAAGTTGATGATTTAGGAACCTACACAAAAAATAAAAGTTACTTACAAAAACACATACAAGAAGTGCTGAATTTGGAATTGGTAGATGTGGATGCCATCAAAAAAGCCAATTTTAAAGTAGTGGTTGATGGTGTAAATTCTACTGGCGGAATCTTTATTCCGGCTTTGTTGAAAGAATTAAATGTTGACTGTGTCGAATTATATTGTGAACCAAACGGGGAGTTTCCGCACAATCCAGAACCTTTAAAAGAACATTTAACAGATATTTCTGAATTAGTAGTGAAAGAAAAAGCAGATTTCGGAATTGTAGTGGATCCAGATGTAGATAGATTGGCATTGATTTCTGAAGATGGTTCTATGTTCGGAGAAGAATATACCTTAGTTGCCTGTGCAGATTATGTATTGGGAAGATTAGGTGGTGGAAATACCGTTTCTAATTTATCGTCTTCTAGAGCATTGCGTGATGTTACAGAAAAACATGGCGGAACCTATACTGCTTCTGCAGTTGGAGAAGTGAATGTGGTGATTAAAATGAAAGAAACCAATACGGTTATTGGAGGAGAAGGAAACGGCGGAATTATTTATCCAGCTTCGCATTACGGAAGAGATTCTTTAGTGGGTGTTGCCTTATTTTTATCGCATTTGGCGCATCAAAAAATGTCTTGTAAGGCACTGAGAGATTCGTATCCAAGTTACTTTATGAGTAAAAATAAAATTCAGTTAACACCACAAATAAATGTAGATGAAGTGTTGGAAACCATGGCTTCTAAATACCAACATGAAGATGTAAATACTATTGACGGAGTTAAAATAGATTTTGCAAACGAATGGGTTCATTTACGTAAATCAAACACAGAACCTATTATTAGAATTTATACAGAAAGTACATCACAAGAAAATGCTGATGTGTTAGCAAAACGATTTATAAAAGAAATAGAAGATGTTATTGCATAAAAGACTCATAAAAATAGTAGCTGTAGGATTTTTCATGTCTTTAAGCATGACTCCCGTTTTTGCACAGCAAAACAACCAATACCAACAAAACAACAAAGGAAAATTTTATGTGTATTGGGGCTGGAACCGTGGTGCCTTCTCCAATTCAGACATTCGGTTTAAAGGAGAAAACTATGATTTTACCTTGTCAGATGTATCTGCAAATGATAGACCAACCCCTTTTGGATTAAACCCATATTTTAGAATTGATCGTATTACCATTCCGCAAACAAATTATAGAATAGGGTACTTTTTTAAAGAAAATTATACTGTTTCAATTGGTGTAGACCACATGAAATATGTAATGAATGCAAATCAAAATGTGCAAATTAACGGAACCATCAACACAGGATCTAGCTATGATAAAGTGTATACAAATGAGAACATTACTTTGGTAGAAAACTTTTTAACTTTTGAGCATACCGATGGTTTGAATTATATCAATGTAGAAGTAAAAAGATTTGACGATTTTAGCTATGTATTTGGTTTGAATTCAAAAAATTTACAGATCAATCTAACAGAAGGTTTAGGAGCAGGAATTCTATTTCCTAAAACGAACACAAAATTATTAAATAAAGAAAGGTATGATGATTTTCATATAGCTGGCTGGGGTGTCTCTGCGAGTTTAGGGTTAAACATCACGTTCCTAAAACATTTTTTTATTCAATCTGATATAAAAGCAGGATACATAAACATGTCAGATATCAGAACAACAAACAGCACTAAAGACTCAGCTTCTCAAAGTTTTTCTTTTATTGAGAATACGATTGTTTTTGGAGGGCGATTTAGATTATTTTAATTTATTAAAGAATGCAATCATTAGAAAAATATTTCAATCAATTTAGAAATCATATTGTAGGAGTTGATCAAAAGTTTGAATCTCCTTATGGAGAACAACATCTAATATATACAGATTGGACAGCAAGCGGAAGGTTATACAGACCTATTGAAGAGAAACTGTTGAATGATTTTGGGCCTTTTGTGGCAAACACACACACAGAAACTTCTACAAGTGGTGCCGCTATGACATTGGCATATCATGAAGCTAGAAACATTATCAAACGTCATGTAAACGCAGCAACAAACGATGTTTTAATTACTGAAGGCTCTGGTATGACAGGTGTTGTAAATAAGTTTCAGCGCATCTTAGGATTGAAAATCTCTGAGAGTTTAAAAGAATTTACTTCTGTTCCAGAAGAAATGAGACCCGTAGTTTTTGTTTCTCATATGGAGCATCATTCAAATCAAACTTCATGGTTAGAAACCATTGCAGATGTTGTTGTTATTCCTTGTAATAATGAAGGATTGTTGTGTTTTGATAGTTTTGAAAAATTAATCAAAGAACATGAAAGTAGATCAATCAAAATAGCTTCCGTTACAGCTTGTTCTAATGTAACAGGTATCAAGACAGATTACCATAGAATTGCTAAAATCATTCATTCTTACAACGGATTGTGTTTTGTAGATTTTGCTTGCTCTGCACCGTATGTGGATATAGATATGCATCCAGCAGATGAGGAAGCTTATTTAGACGCTATTTTCTTTTCTCCTCATAAATTTTTAGGTGGACCAGGAACATCTGGAGTGTTGATTTTTAATAAGAAGTTATATAAAAATTTGGTACCAGATAATCCAGGAGGAGGAACTGTAAGTTATACAAATCCTTGGGGGGATCATGATTACTTTGATGATGTAGAAACGAGAGAAGACGGAGGTACACCTGCTTTTATGCAAACCATAAAAATTGCTTTATGTGTGCAGTTAAAAGAAAAAATGGGCACAGATAACATTCATGCAAGAGAAGAAGAAATCAATGCCAAGTTGTTTGCTTGTTTAGAATCTATTGAAAACGTACATATTTTAGCACCTACTCATAAACATAGATTGGGTATTTTTTCATTTTACGTAACTGATGTTCATTTTAATTTAGTTGTAAAACTGTTGAATGATAAATTCGGAATTCAAACTCGTGGAGGTTGTTCTTGTGCAGGTACCTACGGACATTTCTTACTAAATGTAGATCAGCAAACTTCTAAAGCGATTGAAAAACAAATTATAGAAGGCTGTTCTGTAGAAAAACCAGGTTGGGTTCGTTTATCTATCCATCCAACAATTACAGATGCCGAAGTTGATTTTATTTGTGAGGGTTTAAAAGCCGTTTGTAAAAACGTTGAAGAATGGAAACAAGATTATGAGTACGATACTCTACAAAATGATTATAAGCATAAATCGCACATCTCTATTGAAAAAGAACTGGTAGAGAAATGGTTTAAAAGCTAATTTTCTGTCAATTTTAAAATTGTAAGAACCTAAATAGGTCTCGACTGCACTCGACCAGACATTATTTTTGATTAATTAAAGGTTTTTATTCTGTAGCTTTATCTTTATGCTTAAAACGTTTGTGAGACCATAAATAGAATTCAGGGTTTTTGTAAATGTGTTTTTCGGTTATCCTTAAATATCTATTTGTAATCTCGTTTGTTTCAAGTTCTTTTGGACTGTCAGTAATTAACTCAAATTCTGACTCATAGTAGCCGCGTTTAATACGTGTGGTATTCATGTTTACAACCGCAAAATCAAACTTTTTAGAAATCATCTCCGCTCCAGTAAAAACAGGAACTTTTATATTCAGAAACTCTGTCCAATAGATGCTTTTATGAAGCATTGGAGATTGATCTGCAACTAATAAGTACAAACCCTGCTTTTGTTGTTTTGTGTTCTTTAAAACCGATTTAATGATCTCACTAGATTTAACACATTTCATACCGAATTTACTTCGAGAATTTTTAATCAAGTTTTCGAAATTTGTATTCTGAATTTTAGTATATGAAGTATAACAATCAATTTTTGCAAGCAATGGCATTCCAACAACCCATTCCCAATTTCCGTAATGAGCACCTGTTAAAACAATACTTTTACCTTCGTTGTATAATTTGTCAATTAGCTCAATATTTTTATACCGATATCTTTTCTTGATGCTGGTTTCAGAAATCGTAATCGCTTTAATTGCTTCTATTAAAGTATCTACAAAATGACCAAAAAACTTTTTTTGAATTCTTTTAAGCTCTTTTTCTGGTTTTTGTGGGTACACCAATTTTAAATTATCTAAAACCACTTTTTTCCGATATCCTATTACATAAAAAAAGAGAAAGTAAATTCCGTCAGAAATAATATAGAGTATTCTAAACGGCAGTTTAGAAAACAACCAAATTAATGGGTATGATAAATAAAAAACGAGTTTATGCATGCGTATTTTTGAATTGCAAATATCGGATATAATTTTATTATAAAGAAGCCAATCTTTTAGATAGTTTTATGTTAAGTTTGTATACACATATAATTAAAATAATGAATCAATTTGTTTTAGGAATCATCATAGTCAATGTTTTAATCTCTATCAAAGGATTTAACGAATATGCTTTTTTAGATAAATATAAATTTCAAGTAGGAAAAGTTTTAGGAGGAGAAAAAATTAGAATGCTTTCTTCAGGGTTTTTACATGTAGATTGGATGCATCTTGGATTTAACATGTATGCCTTGTATTTATTTGGAGGCATTGTTGCTGGAATAATGGGAAACATTGCCTTTCTAATTGTTTATTTTGGAAGTTTATTGGCAGGTAATATGTACTCGCTGTATTACCATAAAAACGAACCTTATTACAGTGCAGCTGGAGCATCAGGAGCCGTTTCAGGAATTTTATATGCTGCTATTTTATTGTATCCAGACATGACCTTGATGTTGTTTCCGTTGCCAATTCCTATTCCGGCTTATGTATTTGGAATTGGATATTTGCTGTATTCAATTTACGGAATGAAAAATCAGCTTGGAAATATTGGTCATTCTGCGCATTTAGGTGGTGCCATTGGGGGATTTGTGATTTCTTTGGTGTTAATGCCAAATTTAATTTTTCAAAATACTTTAATGATTATTTTATTATCATTACCCATTATTCTATTGCTCTTATTTGGAAAGAAATTAAAACAAACTTAATGCATAAAAAAACCGAAACAAATGTTTCGGTTTTTTTGAGCGAAAGACCGGGTTCGAACCGGCGACATTCAGCTTGGAAGGCTGACGCTCTACCAACTGAGCTACTTTCGCATTAATAGAGCTGCAAATATAAGGGCATTTTTTATTTTCACAATAAAATATTTCAAAAAATTAAAGAAAACTACAACCTTAAAAGTTAACATACAGAAAATGAAATCCTTGTTAGAATTTCTTGCTTTGTAAAAAGCAAAACATAAATTATTTTAAAAATTTTTTCAAAATAAAAAAATGAGTTCGTTTTTATTATTTAAAGTTATATATTAGCCTTGCAATCATGCCAAACTTAAAACGTTACATTTAGAATTATGAGGTGTATAATAATTGATGATGATGATACGGCTAGATTATTAGTTAAACATATAGCTAACAAAATAGACGAAGTAGAGATAGTTGCTGATTTTGATAATGCAATAGATGGTATTAAATATTTAAACGAAGAATCGATAGATTTAGTTTTTTTAGATGTTCATATGCCTAATTTTATTGGTTTTGATTTTATCAAAACATTGAATAGCCCTCCGAATATTATTTTCACAACCTCTGATGGAGATTTTGCGTTAGATGCATTTGAATACGCATCTGTTGTAGATTACATCTTGAAACCTGTTACACTAGAAAGGTTAAAAAAAGCAGTTGACAAAGCACTTATTTTGGTTAATCAAAAAAAACGAAACTCAATTCAAGTTCCAAAAGAACCTGAAAAAGAGCTGTATGTTAATGTTGATAAGAAGTTGGTAAAGAGATTAATATTCCAGAAATTTGTTTAATTGAAGCGAAAGGAGATTATATTCAGATAAAAACAGAAAGTAATAACTACATTGTTCATTCTACTTTGAAAAAAATTGAAGCTAAATTAGCTGAAAGTTATTTTTTTAGAGTGCATAAATCATACCTTATCAATATTCGTAAGATCATAGACTTACGAGATAATACGGTTTTGATAAACAGAGATGTTGTTCCGGTAAGCAGAAAGAATAAAAGTGAATTAATGAAAAGATTAAATTTGCTTTAAAAATATTGAAAAACATCCCTTTAAACTAAGAGAAAGAACCTCTTATCGGGAAAAAAGTACCATTCATCGAATTTTTAAATCTCAACTTTCATTTAAATTTATCTTTACAATGTAAAAGAGCACAACTCAATTACAAAAAAATTTAATAGATAATTCGGGGGAGTTATTATAAAGACAAAAAAAACTTTTATCATTTGATAAAGGTTTTTTTATTTCATATAAAGCCATTCACAGAAAAATAAAAAACCGAGATAATTAATTACCTCGGTTTTTTTTGTAGCGAAGACGGGATTTGAACCCGTGACCTCAGGGTTATGAATCCTGCGCTCTAACCAACTGAGCTACCTCGCCTTGATTATGAGGCTGCAAATATAACGTATTTTTGTTTTTTCGCAAGCTATGTTTTTAATTTTTTTAAAAAGGAATAAATACCTATATTGGCGTACTAAGTAAATGAATAATGAGTAAAATTAAATTTGAATTAGAAATACCAATACATGCTTCTCCTAGTATGTTGTACACCTATTTTGCAACTCCCGCAGGGCTAGAAGAATGGTTTGCAGATAAAGTAAATTCTAGAGGAAAACTAGTAACTTTTGTTTGGGATGGAGTTGAAGAAAAAGCTTCAATTTTATCAAATAAAAATGATGAGAAAATAAAATATAAATGGGAGGAAAGTGAAGGAGATGACAGCTATTTTGAATTTAGGATACAAGTTGATGCTCTTACCAAAGATGTTTCTTTAATGATTACCGATTTTGCTGAGGATGAAGATGAGGTAGAAGAATCTAAAATGTTATGGGAGAATCAAATAGAAGAATTAAAACATACAATAGGCGCTTAAACACGACCTACTTTTTAAAAAAGCCTTATATTTTATAAGGCTTTTTTTTATGAAATTATCAACCAAATTCTATAGCTTTTAATGTAATTTTGCATTTTGCAATTTAAGAAAAAAAGTATGTTGAATTATAATGGTGACTTAATTGATAACAAAGATTTTTCTATATCAGAGAATAATAGAGCATTTAAATATGGAGATGCAATTTTTGAAACAGTACGCGTTGTAAATGCTAACGTAATTTTTTGGGAAGATCATTACTTTAGGTTAATGGCCTCAATGCGAATGCTCCGCATGGAAATACCATTAAAATTCACACTAGAATTCTTAGAGCAAGAAATCTTAAAAACAATCCCTAATCAATTAGAAAATAACAATCTTCGGGTTAGGTTTTCTATCTATAGAAAGGATGGTGGTTTGTATGCACCAAAAACAAATGAAGTAGATTATCTAATCGAAGTTTCTGAAAACACCTATCAAACAAAAGAGTTATATCGAATCGATTTATTTAAAGATTTTTATAATTACTCGGGCTTACTTTCTACAATTAAAACAACAAATAGAATGTTAAATACTCTAGCGAGTATTTATATGCAAGAAAATGATTTGGATAATTGTGTGTTGTTAAATGAAAAGAAAGGGATTGTAGAAGCTACAAATGCCAATATTTTTGTTGTTAAAGGAACAGAAATTAAAACTCCGGCATTAGACAGAAGGGTGTATAAAGGGAGTAGTTAGAAAAAAAGTAATTGAAATTCTTGAAAAGAATACCGATTTCACACTTGTAGAAACTTCAATCTCTCCATTTCGAAATGCAAAAAGCGGACGAAATTTTTTTAACAAATTCTATTATTGGAATTCAGCCAGTAACAAATTACAGAAAGAATGAATTTAAAACAGAAATAGGAGAGAAGATCTCGGCAAATTTAAAGCTACTACAAGTTATTTCTAAAGCTTAGTTTAATTGGATGTCACTAGGTGCATTTGCCCAAATTTTATATTTACCCCCTTTTTCTAACAATTTGTTTTTCCAAGATTGTAGTATTGTCTGTAGCAAAAATATTTGAGTAGTTATTTTCTGATACAAACCAAGAATCGTTTTTAGTTCTTCTTCTAATTGACTGCTTTCCCAACCAGAATATCCTAAAAAAAATCGAATATCACTTATTTTTAAATCTTGATTGTTTAATAAGTCTTTTAATGATTCAAAATTTCCTCCCCAAAAAATTCCATTAGCAACTTCTATGCTATCAGGAATTAATTCAGGAACCTTATGCACAAAATATAAATTATCTTGTTCAACAGGTCCACCTTGATAAACGTAAAAGAACAATCAATTTCAGGCACTAAATCTTTACGGTAAAACTTAAAGGTCTGTTTAATATAAATCCAATAGAATTGTTTTGGGTATGTTCTGTTAGCAGAATGATGGATCTATTAAATGAATTGTCATTTAAAATTGATGGCTCCGCAATTAATAAGTCTTCCTTTTTTGGTAATAGTGTATTCATAAAAAATAAATATACACTTTTTAAGAAATAAAAAAACTCTCCTAAAATTTAGAAGAGTTTTTAAATACAATTGTTTGTATTCTTAGTTTACTGAACTACTTAATCCAGCACCTGCTTTAAACTTAACTACATTTTTTGCAGCAATTTGAATAGTTTTTCCAGTTTGTGGGTTTCTACCAGTTCTAGCAGCTCTGTTAGATACTGACCAAGTTCCCCATCCAACTAAAGATACTCTTATCCACCACCTTTTAAAGCGCTAGTAACGTTAGAAGTTAATGAATCTAAGGCTGCCTTAGCTGCTAGCTTTAGAAATTCCTGCGTCAGCAGCCATTGCATCGATTAAATCTGACTTGTTCATGATTTGTAAATTTTAAAATTAATTGATCTAATATTTTTCGCTTAACTAAGCTTAACAAATATAGCACGGATTAAGGCTTTACGCAAGAAATGACCTGAAAAAACCTTGTTTTTGTTAATAAAAGAGTGAAATTGTTAATAACCAAAGCAAAAAAAAGCTTAAAATCTCTGAATACCTATCAATAAGGGGTTAAGACATTTTTGATTCTGACGAAAAAGTGAAGCCATTTAGAAGCTTTTTGGTATCCATTTTCTTCTTTCCAGCGAGTTTTATTTCATCAATAATTAAGTATCCGTTCTTGAACAGCAACTTTTAAGTTCTTTTTTTGTGCTAATTATTTTACCAATAGTATCTGTATGTGTTACAATTTCTTTAGAACTGCATAAATTTTGCTGTCGATTTCTTCATACCATTATTATGAATAGTTG
Source organism: uncultured Polaribacter sp. (assembly GCA_943788865.1). GTDB lineage: Bacteria > Bacteroidota > Bacteroidia > Flavobacteriales > Flavobacteriaceae > Polaribacter. Next base: position 236,437 of record CALSRX010000005.1, read on the forward strand.
TCCAAGCTGCTGGATACGGATTTAATCCACGTATTTTATTATATATTTTCTAAAGTATCTGTCCAATCAATTTTACAAGTTTCAGGAAATCAATTTGTAAGCAGTTTTTTCTTCTATTTCTGGTTGTTTTATTGTAATAACTTTATCTTCTTTAATAAGTGTACGTTTCTAAACTAAGTCTGCTCCTAAATGCATTAATCTGTCATGAAGTTCCCAACAATTTCATTGTCTTTAATATCAATTTCTTTTTGAAGATGATTTCTCCTGTATCAATTTTATCATCAATAAAAAATGTAGTTACACCCGTTTTTGTTTCACCATTAATAATAGCCCAATTAATTGGTGCTGCTCCTCGATATTCTGGCAATAAAGAAGCATGTAAATTAAAGGTACCAAATTCTGGCATTTGCCATACTACTTTTGGCAACATTCTAAAGGCAACAACAATTTGTAAATTGGCTTTTAATCAGTTAATTCATTTATAAAATCTTGACTTTTAAGATTGGTAGGTTGTAAGACTGTTAAGTTTTGTGAAGTGCATATTTTTTAACTGCAGATTCATTGATTTTTCTTCCTCTTCCAGCAGGTTTGTCTGCAGCAGTTATTACACCAACAATGTGTATATTGTGTTCTACTAAATGTTTTAAAATGGTAGCCGCAAAATCTGGAGTTCCCATAAATACAATTCGTAAATCTCTCATTCGTTAATGTGATATTGATTAAAATTATTGATGCTAATTTTTTCTTCTGATAAAAGTGTTGCAAATTTACTAAAACGTGTCTTCTTTCTTGATAATATGTTGGCAGATTTCTTTAGATGTAGCAGTTTTTTTGATGTTAAATAGTTGATGATTTCTGAAGATAATCTTGAAATCATTCTTTTTTGGAAACAAACATCACAAATACCACATTTATTGATTCTTTCTCATTAAAATAGTCTAGTACTTGGATGCTTCTACAACAGCTATCATTTTCTATAAACGCAACTAAATCTGTTGCTTTTTTTATTTTTTGCTTGATGTATTTCTGAATTTTTTAGAAATACTATTGATGGTTTTATCATCTTCTCTAGGAACTAAAAAATACAGTTCAGCATTTCTGTTGCTTTTTTATACTCTAATAATCTCTTCTGAATTTAATTTTGTAAAATTGCACAACCTGTTTAGAAAGTAAGTTCGCTTTTTTAGCCAACCAAAATTCATTAATTTTTGTTTCTTGCTCAAAAATTCCACCATAACTTCTAATAAAACTGAATTAATTTTGTTGTTTAGCTTTCTGATTTAGAATACTTTAAGACTCGTTTACTTGAGCTTAAAAATTGTACAGTAGATTTTTTATTATACATCAGAAACTGAATTATACCATTTGCTTCTAGATAAATTTAACGTAGTATCTACTTTGTTTAGCTGGACTTTTATATTTTCTGAAAATGCAAAAGATTAAATTCAAAAGACTCTTCAATAAGTTCTCCTTTGGCAATTTGAAAGTTCGAAACATAATACTTTTGTAAATATGTTTTATTTCTGCAATTGTTGGAAACGTATTTTCTAATTCTTTCTTTGAAAATACGAATATCATTTTTATTCACCAGAAACGGCAGAAAATGCTTTTTTCCATTTCTTCCAGCTCTTCCAGCTTCTTGAATGTAATTTTCTATACTATTTGGAACTCTAAATGAATAACAACTTTTACATTGTCTTTGTCAATTCCCATTCCAAATGCATTCGTTGCTACAATAATGGAGTTTTTTCTGAAATCCAATTATCAAAAGCTTCTTGTTTGTCGATGAAGATAGATCCACCATGATAATAACTAGCTTTAAAGTTGTTTGCATTTAAAAAGTTGCAGCATTTCTTTCTGTTTTATTTCTACTGCTTACATAAATAATTACTGGAGCTTTTGTTTTAGTGCAAATTTGTAAAAGCGCTCCTAATTTATCTTCAAAGTAAAAATTTGATATGCTAAATTATTCTCTGTAAAACGATTTTTTAAAAAGATTGCATCCTTAATTTCTAAACTATTAGAAATATCTCTAAGTACTTCTTTTGTTGCTGTTGCAGTTAATGCAATAATTGGAGTTGTAGGTTTTAATTCTTTTAAAACTTTTAATGTTTCTGTACGAGGGTCTAAAATCGTGTCCCCATTCAGAAATACAATGTGCTTCATCAACAGCAATTAAATTAACAGTTAATGTGCTTATTTTTTCTTGTATAAAAGCAGATTGCAATCTTTCTGGTGATAGATATAAAGAATTATAATTACCAAATCTTATATTATCAAACAAGTAATTAAATCATCTTGAGATGTGCCAGATGTAATAGCTGACAGCTTTAATTCCCTTGCTATTTAAATTATCCACTTGATCTTGCATCAATGCAATGAGCGGAGAAATAACAATACAAATTCCGTCTTTTAATAAAGCTGGAATTTGAAAGCAGATAGATTTACCTCCACCAGTTGGTAACAATACAATTGTATTATTATTTTCGAGTACGGTATTTATAATTTTTTCTTGTGGCTCTCTAAACGAATTATGATTCCAATACTTTTTTAATATTTCTAAAGCATGACTCATAAACTGTTATTGATAGCGTCTAAAATATAATTGGTTCGTTCTTGAATTGTACCAAAAGGTACGATACTAATTTTATATCCAATTTGTTGGTAGGTTTTCTTTAAATGATGATGAATTTTGATGGCCTGCTCAAAGCTTTCATATCGCTCATTATCAGAAGTGTAAATATCTTCCCAAGGCGGAAGCATGAAAACTTTTGTATAAAGATGTTTTCGACTTTTTTCGATAAAATATGTTGGGTAATCTGTATTAAAAAACTCTAAATAGGCATGTACATCTGGAATTCCTCGATCAAAGAAAACGAAAGACTCTTTTGATTTATTAGCATCTAAAAATTGCTTTTCTCTCCCTTCTAGAAGTAAATCACTAAACAATAAAGGTTCGGTTAAAAACAACTGATCAATTCCTTTTTGTTGAGCTTTTAAAGTCACTTCTCTTGAGATTTCTGGCATACAGTCAAATCCTCTAGAAATTAATTCATTTAATATAGATGACTTTCCAGTTCCTGGACCGCCAATAAGTACAATTTTTTGTTGCATTCAGCAAAAATAACAGATTCTGATTATAAAAATAATAATATAATGTAATTTTGCACCAATAATAAAATGTGATAAAGTTATTGGTATGAGTAGTAAAGAAGATTTTTATATAAAACTAAAAGATAGTTTAGATGCAACAACTATATTTCCATCAGAATATTTATATAAATTTATAGTACCTTCTAAAGGAAATCATTTTATGGAAGTTGAAGATATTTTTAAAGATAAACTAATTAAAATATCGTCGAAAGAATCTAAAACTGGTAAATACGTCAGTGTTTCTATAAAAATTATGCTAAGTTCTTCTGATGAAGTAATTTCTTATTATCGAAAAGCAGAAAAAATAGAAGGAATTATTTCTCTATAAACAGACATACTAATGAAAATTAAGATTTTTACTACCCTTTTTTTAATAACATCTTTTGCGGTTTTTTCACAAAAAGATTCAGCTATTTTGTTTAGTGTTGATGGGGAGGCTGTTTCTGTTTTAGAATTTAAAAACGTATACCAAAAAAACTTAAATTTAATTCAAGATAAAGATCAAAAAAGTATCAAAGAAAATTTAGATTTATACATCAACTTTAAATTGAAATTAAAAGAAGCATATCGCTTAAAATTAAATGAAACTAGCACGTATAATAGAGAGATAGAAACATACAAAAATCAATTAATTGCTCCATATTTACAAGATACAGCTTATTTGTCTAAGTTGGTAAAAGATGCATATTATAGAACAAAATACAAGGTTAATGTTAGTCATATTTTAGTTAAAGTTTCAAGGAATGCAACACCAGCAGATACTTTAATGGCGTATAATAAAATACAAAAAGCACGAAAAGAAATACTTTCTGGCAAAGATTTTAAAAAAGTAGCACTTAGCTATTCCGACGATCAATCTGTGAAAACTAATTTTGGGAACTTAGGCTTTTTTACTGCATTTAAAATGGTGTATCCTTTTGAAAACATAGCTTATCAAACAAAAGTGGGACAACTTTCTGAGCCTTTTAAAACGAATTATGGATATCATTTTCTTAAGGTTAATGACTTACAATTATCTGAAGGAGAAGTTGAAGTTGCACATTTATTGATTAGAGACCAATCTAGAAGAGGGAAATATAAAATTGATAGCATTTATACGAGCTTGCAAAATGGTGCTAATTTTGAAAAATTGGTTGTACAATATTCTGATGATAAAAGTTCGGTTTCAAAAGGAGGGAGGCTATCAAAATTTGGAGTTGGAAAAATGTTGAAACCTTTTGAAAAAGCATCCTTCAACTTGAAAAAGCCCGGAGATGTATCTATGCCTTTTACAACACAATATGGTTGGCATATTGTTAAATTTATAAAAACCTATCCTGTTAAATCATTTAAAGAAATGAAAAATGAATTGACAGAAAAAGTTAGAACTAGCGGTGGAGCAAGAATGTCTGATTTACATGTGTTAAAGAAATTAAAGAGTCAATATAATATTGAGGTGTTTAAAAAAGCAAAATCTGTTTTTAATTCACCAGGGATAAGAGCAGCAAAAAAGGACACTTTACAGCAAGTTCTTTTATCAATCAATGATACAAAAATTAAGCAAGAACGTTTTTTTGAATATATTATAAACAGAAGACATAAACCCGTTGATGCCCTTTTTGATGATTTTTTAAATGAGGAAATTTTTAGGTATTTTAAAGAGAATTTAAAAAACACAAATCCAGAATTCGCAAAGATCCTTAAAGAATATGAAGAAGGCCTATTGGTGTTTGATTTAATGCAGCAAAAAGTGTGGAATAAGTCGTCAAAAGACACTTTGGGATTAAAAAACTATTTTTACAAAAACAAAGCGAAGTATACGTTTAAAGATTTTTCTAAGAATAAAGGACAGGTTATGAACGATTATCAAGACTTTTTAGAAAAAAACCTGATTGCAGAATTGCGAAAAAAGCATACAGTAAAAATAAAAAAGAGTACTTTTAAAAAACTTGAAAAACAACTAAATTATAATGAATAAAAGACTTGCTTATTTTTTTCTGCTTGTAGCTTTCTCTTCCTGTCAATTTTTTGATTTTGGTAAGAAAGAGGTTGTTCAAGAAAAACCAATAGCAAGTGTTAATAACAATTATTTATACAGAAAAGATATAGAATCATTGGTGCCAAAAAACAGCTCAAAGAACGATAGTATTTTAATTGTTAAAAGTATTATTAATAATTGGGCTATAAAAGAATTGTTAAAGCAAAAAGCTGAAGAAAACCTCACCAATGAAGAAAATCTTACCTATACTAAATTAGTGCAAGATTATAAAGTGAGTTTGTTGGTAAATGGCTATAAAGAGCGCTTAATTCAGCAGCAATTAGATACTGTAATATCGGAAGATGAAATAGAAGATTATTACAATTTAAATAAAAGTAATTTTCGACTAAACGAAGAGTTAATTAAAATTAAATACCTTCATTTCGGTAAAGATTTATTAGATCAAAAAGAAATTATAAAACACTTTAAATCGGATAATTATGAAGATTTAATTGCTTTAGAAAATCAACAGATAAATTTCAAAGAAATTAACCTCAACGATTCTATTTGGATTAAATTAGAAGATGTTTTGTTAAAAATTCCAAAATTTAAAGAAGAACCTAAAGAATATTTGTTAAAAAAATCAAAATACCTACAAAAAGAAGATTCTTTAGGGTTATATTTGGTGGCTGTAAAAGATGTTTTAAAAAGGAATGATATAGCGCCTATAAATTATATCACTCCAACCATAAAACAACTGATTTTACACAAAAGAAAATTAGAATTAATTAGAGATATAGAAAAAACGTTAATCAACGATGCAATACAGAACAAAAATTTTAAAGAGTATTAATAATCCAGCTTTTATTTTTATCATGGCTTTGTTTTCAGTAACTGCACAAGCACAGATGAATAAAATTGATGGAGTAGATGTTGTAATAGGAAAAAATGTAGTATTAAGTTCAGATATTGCAAAATTTAAACTTGATATAGAACAACGTAGCGAAGGGAAAATTAAGATTTCTGATTGTGAAATGTTAGAACAATTGATGCTTCAAAAATTGCTTTCACATCATGCGGTTATTGATAGTGTTTTAGTTACAGAAGCTGAAGTAAATTCTGCTGTAGACAGAAACTTAGCTTTTTTTACACAAGAGTTTGGTTCTATTGAAAAGGTTGTTAAGCAATATGGGTTTAACGATTTAAATGATTTAAGAACAGAACTTTTTAGTATTGAAAAAGAAAACGTTTTAGTTAGAAAAGAACAAGAAAAAATTAATGAAGGTGTTGATATTACTCCAGAAGAGGTTAGAATTTATTACAATGGCTTAAAAGAGAAAAATGAGCTTCCTGAGTTTCAAGCAGAAATTGAAATATCTCAAATTGTTATTTATGCAGAACCAACTGAAGAAGAAAACAATAGAATCATTAATAAACTAACTGAACTTAAAAAAGAAATAGAAGGGGGAGCAAGTTTTAAAATGAAAGCCGTTTTGAATTCTGATGACCCAACAGCAACTCAAAATGGTGGTCAATTAGAGGTTACAAAAGAAAGTCAGTTTATCAAAGAATTTAAAGAGGTGGCTTTTTCATTAGATGTGGGTCAAGTTTCAGAACCCTTTAAGACATTGTTTGGATATCACATAATTCAATTACATCAAGTAAAAGGAAAAACTAGAATTGTTTCTCATATTTTAATGCAACCAGAAATCTTAGAATCTAAAGTTCAAGAAGCAAAAGAGAAAATTGAAAAAATTAGAAAAGAAATTATTGAAGGAAAAATAACTTTTGAAGAAGCTGTAGCAAAATATTCTGAAGATAAAGACACAAAAAATAGTGGAGGAATGATTGTAAACCCATATACAAATGAAACTCGTTTTGATTTGACAAGAATGGATCCTTCATTATATGATAAAGTAATCAACACCAAAAAAGGAGAAATTACAGAGGCTTTTTATGATGAAACTCAGCAAAATGAGAAAATGTACAAAATCATTTTAATGAAAGATAGAACGCTTACTCATAAAGCAGATTTGGTAAATGATTATGTAAAAGTTCAGAAATTGGCATTGCAAAAGAAAAAAGAAGAGAACATTACTAAATGGTCTAAGAATAAAATAAAAGATACTTATATTAAAATTAGTGATAAATACGATAAATGTGAGTATCAAAGAAATTGGAGAAAAGAAAACTAGTAATTAATGTCTGATGTAGCTGCAATTGAACAATTAGTAGAAAAAACAAATCTGCTAAAAAAAGAAATTTCAAAAGTAATTGTTGGGCAAGCAGATGCAGTTAATTTTGTATTGCTTTCTGTTTTTTGTGGAGGACACTCTCTTTTAATTGGAGTGCCAGGTTTGGCAAAAACATTATTAGTTCACACTGTTTCTGATGCGTTGGGATTGAACTTTAAAAGGATTCAATTTACACCAGATTTAATGCCTTCAGATATTTTAGGAAGTGAAATTTTAGACGAAAACAGAAAATTCACTTTTATAAAAGGACCTATTTTTAGCAATATTATTTTAGCAGATGAAATTAATAGAACTCCACCAAAAACTCAAGCAGCCTTATTAGAAGCAATGCAAGAGCGTTCTGTTACTGTTGCCGGACATCATTATAAATTAGATTTGCCTTTTTATGTATTGGCTACTCAAAATCCAATTGAGCAAGAAGGAACGTATCCTTTACCAGAAGCTCAATTAGATCGATTTATGTTTTCTATTAACTTAGAATATCCATCTTTTAAAGAGGAAGTAGAAGTAGTTAAGAACACTACTTCAAATGATTTTGAAAAAGTAAATTCAGTTTTTACAGGAACAGAGATTATAGAGATTCAACATTTAATTAGAAAAATTCCTGTTGCAGATAATGTAGTTGAATATGCTGTTTCTTTGGTTAGTAAAACGAGACCAAATGCAGAAAACACAACTGATTTTATCAACAACTACATAGATTGGGGAGCAGGGCCAAGAGCGTCTCAAAACTTAATTTTAGCGGCTAAAGCACATGCTGCAATTAATGGAAAGTTTTCTCCAGACATTGAAGATGTAAAAGCAGTAGCAATTCCTATTTTATCACACAGAGTTGTAAAAAATTACAAAGCAGAAGCAGAAGGAATTACCATTGCTGAAATAATTAAAAGCCTGTTATAATTAATTACTTTCTATGGCTTTAACTTCTTCACGGTATAAGTCAATTTTACCATTTAAAAGAATTGCTATTACAGTAACATCTTTATCTTGAGCTTTTTCTGGTAGATCTATATATAACAAGCCAGGAACATTGCTCCAATATTGTTTACCAACTACTTTATGAGTTAATTTAGTACCATTACCAACCACCCAAATTCTATTTACTTTATTCTTTAATCCTTTAATTAACAAGGAGCCATTAGGTTTGTTGTCAACATATAAATACAAGGTAGTTTTATCTTTGGATAAAGTGGTATACCCATTGAAATGTCCATGCGGAATTCCAGCTCTGGTGCCATAAATAGCTTCTTTATGTTTGTTAGTCCAACGTCCAATTCCCTTTAGAATAGTTACTTGTTCTTCAGGAATGGTTCCGTCTGGTTTAGGAGCGATGTCTAGCAATAAATTTCCCCCCATACTAATGCAGTCTACAAAAATTCTTATCAATTGATTGACTGTTTTGTAATTTGTGTCATTTGGTTGATAGCCCCAAGAATTATTCATGGTCATGCACAATTCCCAAAAATCACTTAAAGGCTTTGTTATTGGCACGCCTTGCTCTGGCGTTGCATAATCACCATACCCTTGTAATCTAGAATTGATAAATGTATTTGGATTCTTTTTTAGAAGTAATTGTCTAATTTCTTTTGCTTTCCATTTTTCAGCAGGCTGTTCCCAATCACCATCAAACCAATACAAATCTGGATTGAATTTTGTCAGCTCATTTAATTGTCCAAAATTAAATTTTGTAAACGCATCCCATTTTTTATCGTCTTTAGTGTATTTGGTTTTAGTTTTTGTAAAATTAGGGTAATCTGGATGCGACCAATCTAGTAATGAAAAATACAATCCAACTTTTATGTTTTCTTTCCGAACGGCATTTACAAATGGAGTGATTAGATCTTTTTTTGCTGGAGTTTTTTTAACAACACTTAAGTCGTTTTGTTTTGTGTTCCAAAGCGCAACTCCATCGTGATGTTTAGTTGTAATTACTGTGTATTTTGCTCCACTTTCTTTAATGAGCTTTGCCCACTTTTTAGGGTTGTAATTTTTAGCTGTAAATCCGTTTAACTGTTTCATATAATCTGTATATGAAATGTAATTATTGTAAAAAGACCAAGATTCATCGATACCATTAACAGCGTATATTCCCCAGTGAATAAAAATTCCCAGTTTTGCATCTTTAAACCATACCAATCTTTCTTCTTTAGGAATCTCTTTAGATTGTCCAAATGATTGAAAAGGCAGATGTAATAAGAGTGTAATTAGAACAATTAGAATTTTCTTGTGAGAATTCATTTAAATAAATGATTTAAAAATATTACTCAATATACTCAAAAAAACTAAACACATTTCCTCCATACTTTTTAGAATAACTAAAATTTGGATGTGAAGAGATATCGGTGTGCTTAGAATGCTCTATAATTAACAGCCCATCTTCATTTAAAAGAGCTCTATCAAAAATGATTTGAGCTACTTTTAAAAACTGCTCCGTTTCAAAGTTGTAAGGAGGGTCTGCAAAAATAACATCTGCTTTTAAAGGTGTTTTTTCTAAAAACTTATAGACATCACTCTTGTAGGTGTTTATGCTTAAATCGAGCTCTTTAGAGATGCTATTGATGTATTTTACACAACCAAAGTGCTGATCTATGCTGTAAATGTTTTGAGTACCTCTAGAGGCAAATTCAAAACTAATATTTCCTGTTCCTGCAAATAAATCAATTACTGTAAGGTTCTCAAAATAATAGTTGTTGTTAAGGATATTAAACAAAGATTCCTTTGCCATATCTGTTGTAGGTCTTACGGGTAAATTTTTAGGAGCAGATAATCTTTTTCCTTTGTGTTTTCCAGAGATAATTCGCATTTAAGGAAGTGTTGTGTAATGTGAATGATTTGAGATGTCTTTGTCTTGATCAAAAAAAGGAATGTCTAGATTGATAAAATCAACATTTCTAACATATTGATAGGTGATATGATAGATTTCTGAGTCTTTTTCAACATCGCCAATAAAGTATAATAAAAACTTTTCTGGATTTAATTTTAATTGCTCAGCAGTAAACAAAATGTAATAAATAAAATCTTCTTTGGTGTTGTATGAAAAAGAATTGTAAAACAATAGTTTTGAGTTTTCTATGACAACAATGTCAAAACTTGTTTCAGCAACATTTACAAAAAATTGTTTTTCAGAATTGTTTTTTGAATGCAATATTAATTTATCGATTAACACTGTTGAATAGTGTTTGTATTCAAATTCGCCAAACTGTTGAAAAAAGAAGTTATTTATATTTATATATGGAACGTAAACGTTTTTAATGTCTAATTGAGACAAGCTATCAAAAGCAATGAAATCGTTTGTAAGCGTTTTTATATTATATTCTAAATACACCTTTAGTTCATTTTCATTAAATAATGGTGTAGGAACGAGTGTAGATAAATTATTTTGATGAATTACGGTAACTGTATCAAAGTCTTGTTTTAATGCCTTAAAATCGTTGAATAATTCTTCAATTTTTGAGAGTAGCAATTCTGGAGTTGCTATAGGCTCTTCAAAAGTGTGTGTCGTGAAATGCTGAATTTCTTTTGTAATAGAATTAGAAATACAAAAAGAAAATCCACCCAAACTAAATTGGATGGATACATCTTTACTATAAGTATCTTTTGTAATTTTATTTATCGTTTTTTGCACTTTCGTTTTTGTCATAAGATGGTGGCCAGTTACCTCCAGTTGTTACTTCGTTTAAAGATCCAACAGAAATAAATTCACCTTTAATTTCATCTGAAGTATTTGCTTCTAATTCTTGTTTAATCAAAGAAGCATCCATTCCTTTTAAAACATCCGATTTATTTGCTTTTGCAAAAAATACATCAACTTGTACATTAAATTTATCAACCATTCCAATTTCTAAAGAAAACTCTTTATCAGTTCCAGGAACTTTTGCCATGTTTTTGTATTCTCTTCCAGTAAATCTTGTTAAAACAGGTTCGTAACCAATAGTATCAGTTACCCTTTTTTCAACATCTACCATAATCGGTTGCCACTTTGTCCCTTTATTTACTTTTTCTACAACAGTTGTTGTGTTTGTTAAAGCTAGTTGTGCCGTGTCAACAAATTGAATTAAACCACTAATGCTTTTAGAATATTTACCAGTAACTTCTTTATGAGCTATTTGTGCGTCTCTAATCATTTTTAACTGATCAATAACTTTTTCGTAAACAACTTTTTTGTTTTTATGAAAATTAATTGGTTTCATAACACCATCATATATTTTCCACGTTAAGAATATTGCTAATACAAGCAATAAGATAGATACCACAGGTTTTAACTTTAACGGAAGGTATTTTACAATTAAAAATGCAACAGCACCAGTAATAATAATAGCGGCAATAATAGTAATTAACATTAGTATAGTTTTTAAAATGATTATTCGCAAATCTACAATTTTTTTTTAATGATAAAAATTTTTATGCATAAATCAATTCCTATCTTTGAGATTTGAATTTATATGATTAAAATAAAAGCAGATTTTTATAAAGAACTTCTTCAAAAGTTTCCTTTTGAGCCAACAATTAAACAACAAAAATTATTAAATGAGTTGTCTAATTTTATATTTGATGACAATAATCGTGCCTTATTCTTATTAAAAGGATATGCTGGTACAGGTAAAACGACAACAATTAGTACGGTTGTAAACTCTTTATGGAAAGTTGGTAAGAAGGCAGTTTTATTAGCGCCTACGGGGAGAGCAGCAAAAGTAATCTCTGGATATTCTAAAAAACAGGCTTTTACCATTCATAAAAAAATATACTTTCCAAAAAAACAACAAAATGGTTCTGTAGATTTTGTAATACAACCCAATAAGCACACCAATACAATATTTATTATTGATGAAGCATCAATGATACCAGATAGACCTAGCAATGCAAAACTATTTGAAACTGGTTCGTTACTAGATGATTTAATGAATTATGTGTATGCTGGAAAAAACTGTAAAATTATTTTTATTGGTGACACAGCCCAATTACCACCTGTAAAACTAAATGTGAGTCCAGCTTTAGAAGCAAAAACGTTGGAATTAGAATATCAAAAAGAGGTTACAGAAATAGAATTAGATGAAGTAATGCGTCAGCATGAGAACTCGGGAATTCTAGCAAACGCTACTTATTTAAGAATGCTTATCATGCATAAGTCAACAGATTTTCAATTCGACTTAAATTTTCCAGACATTATCCGCTTGATTGATGGCTATGATATTGAAGACGCAATAAATTCTGCCTACGATAATATTGGAGTAGAAGATACAGCATTTATTGTTCGTTCAAATAAAAGAGCCAACTTATACAATCAACAAATAAGAACTAAAATCAGAGGACAAGAAAATGAGATATCTGCCGGAGATTATGTCATGGTTGTAAAAAACAATTATTACTGGCTTCAAGATTCTTCTGAAGCAGGTTTTATTGCCAATGGTGATATTTGTGAAATAACTAGACTTAACGCAATAAAAGAATTGTACGGTTTTCGATTTGCAGAAGTAGAAGTAAGAATGATCGATTATCCAAATCAAAAACCCTTTGAAACTGTTTTAATATTAGACACCCTTTCTAGTGAATCTCCTTCTTTAAGCTATGAAGAATCCAATAAATTGTATCAAGCAGTTAAAGAAGATTTTATACATGAAAAATCTAAATACAAACAATTACTTGCTATAAAAAAAAACAAATACTTTAATGCCTTACAAGTTAAATTTTCATATGCCATGACCTGTCATAAATCACAAGGTGGGCAATGGAAAACTGTTTTTGTAGAGCAGCCTTATTTGCCTGATGGAATTGATGTTGAATATTTGCGATGGTTATATACAGCGATCACCAGAGCAGAAGAAAAGCTGTATTTAATAGGTTTTAAAGATGATTATTTTACAGATTAATTAAAATAGTATCCAACATAAATACTTCCGTAAGAATTACTTTTAGCAGCCCTCAAGCTTTGTAGTTTTTTTGTGTGATATATAAACGTATAGCCATACAAAAAACGTTTTCTATAATAACGATATCCTAATTCCATTGAAAAGTGAAAAGGCATCACATCAAATGTAACAGGACTTGTGTTGTTTAAAAAACTTCCTTCTATTGTTGCATCATAAAATGTGTAATGTATTATTGGTTTGATAAAGATGAATGATTCTTTATGGCTAGTTGATTTTTTATTTAAGTTGGAATGAAAAGCGACTGAATTTGAAAAAGGCTGTAAGTTTTTGACACCTATTCTAGAATAAATTCCGGTAGAGATAGAGGTGAAAACGGTTCCTGTTTTTAAGAAATTATAACTACTAATATCTAATTTATTAGAACTCATTTTAGGAAAATAATGTAAATAACTTGCTGTAAAGTTTAAGGCAAAAGCATTTTGAATTTGATGTTTCCACCCAAGAGGTTCTGGGTAATTATAAATGTTATGCATAAATTTTTGCAGTTCTTCTCCTTTAGCATTTGGACCTATCACCCCAAAATTAATGTCGGTTGAAAACATGTTGTTCTTTTTGTAAAACCTACTGATACCAATACCTCCATAGAAATATCCTGCAAAAGGTCTATCATGTAGCGATGCAAATTGTAAGGTAGATTTTGATGCTGTAAACATCTTATGACCCACTTCAAATTTATAAATTTTTTTAGGAGAATCTTGATCGGTTTTTTGTACACTTCTATACGTAATAAAAAAACCATTTGTATAATAACCATCTCTATATAAAGAGGTGTACAAATCATTATCAGAAATAAGACTTATTTCTTTAGAATAATTATTTTGAGCAGTACTTATTGAAACAAGACTTATAAAAAGTAAAAAAGTAAAAACCCGCATGTAAGCAAATATAAATTTTATTAGGTAATATGTTTCTTTTTTGAGAATAAAATTGGTTAAAAATTCGTAACTTTATTTTACGATTAATTTTGAATTATTAGCATGAGTAAAAACGATTTATTTACTCTCGAAGAACTTAAAAATTTAAGCTCTAGAGAAGAACTATTGAATAAAATTAAAGAAAAGAAGACACCTTATCAAAAAATTGAAAGCACCTTTTTGTATGAAGAAGAGTTAAGAAACTTACAGATAGAATTGGTAAAATTACAACGTTATATTTCTAAAGAAAACAAACGGTTGGTTATTTTATTTGAAGGAAGAGATGCTGCAGGAAAAGGTGGTAATATTAGACGCTTTACAGAACATTTAAGTCCACGTTCTACAAATTTAGTTGCACTAACCAAACCAACAGAAATAGAAAAAGGGCAATGGTATTTTAGAAGGTATATCAAAGAGCTTTCCAATCCAGGAGAAATGGTTTTTTTCGATAGAAGTTGGTACAATAGAGCTGTGGTTGAACCTGTAATGGGTTTTTGTTCTAAAGAACAATACGAAAGATTTATGTTGCAAGCGCCAGATTTTGAACACATGTTATATGAAGACGGAATTGTAATTGTAAAATTTTGGTTTTCAATCTCTAAAGATGTTCAAAAAGCCCGTTTTGATGCTCGTTTACAAGACCCTTTAAAAAGATGGAAATTTAGCCCAGTTGATGAAAAAGGGCAAGAATTATGGGACACATATACCTACTATAAAGAACAAATGTTTAGCAAAACACACACAACATATTGTCCTTGGATCATTGTGAAAGCAAATGATAAAAAAGTAGCACGACTAGAATCTATACGTTATGTATTATCTCAATTTGATTATCCAGGAAAAGAGGAAGCATTGACTACCTTATTGCCAGATCCAAATATTATAATGCGCTATTATAGATCTGCTAAACAATTAGATTTTTAAAAAATGGAAAGAAGTAATACAGAAATAACTGAAAAAGATGTAATCAAGTTAAATTCAAAAAAGGGACTGCTTGCAATGCTTTCTAAAGATCCAGTAAATTTAGAGAGGGCAATTAGGTATGTAGATTATGAAAAAAGGTTAAAAAAACTACAAGTAGAGTTGGTAAAATTACAATCGTGGGTAATAAAAAATAACGAGCGTGTAATTGTAATTTTCGAAGGAAGAGATGCAGCAGGAAAAGGAGGTGCAATTAGAAGAATAACAGAAAAAATAAACCCTCGTCATTTAAAGAAAGTTGCTTTACCTAGACCAACAGAAGAAGAAAAGACACAATGGTATTTTCAGCGTTATGTCAATCAATTTCCAAAAGCAGGAGAAATTGTTTTTTTTGATAGAAGCTGGTACAATAGAGCTGTTGTAGAACCCGTTAATGGTTTTTGTACTCAAAAAGAATATGAGATTTTTATGAGTCAAGTAAATGAGTTTGAGAAAATGATTTTAGAATCAGGAATTCATTTGGTGAAAATTTACATGTCTATTTCTAAAAGAGAACAAGCAAAACGGTTTAATGAAATCAAAAACGATCCATTAAAACAATGGAAAATGACTAAAGTTGATGAGAAAGCGCAAGAACTATGGGATAATTATACTACATATAAAAAAACCATGTTTGAGGAAACCAATACAGAAATTTCTCCTTGGAAAATTATTAGAGCCAATAAAAAAACAGAAGCTAGAATTAATACTATAAATTATATTCTTAAAAGAATACCTTATGATAGGAATATTGAAGTTTAAGCTTTAATACTTCAGTTTTTTACCCAACTATTAAATCTATCTATCTATTTTTGTGTTTAAAATAAGTAGATAGATTTAAATTTTATTCAAATGACCTTTGCTATTGGAGATTTTGTTGCTGTTCTAGATGATGTTGTAAAAGGCACAATTACAGACATTACTGAAACTCATATCTTTATTAAAGACGAAACCGAAATGGTCTTTCGATATTTGCCTTCTGAGCTTGTTAAAGTTGATGCTAATCAACACGAACTGACAAAATATAGTGATATCAACAATCACTATTTACAAGATAAAATTTCTGAAGAGCCTAAAAAGCGGGTCTCGAAATTTACAAAAACAAAAAGTGAAATCGTTTTTGAAGTTGATTTACATATCAATCAGTTGGTAAAGTCTACAAATAGACTCGATAATTATGATATACTTACGATACAATTAGAAACAGCCAAAAGAAAATTAGAATATGCTATTCAAAAAAGAATTTCTAAAATCATCTTTATTCATGGAGTAGGAGAAGGTGTTCTAAAATCGGAATTGGAATACCTCTTTAAAAAATATCCAGTAAAATATTACGATGCTTCTTATCAAAAATATGGTTTAGGAGCTACCGAAGTTTATATTTTCCAGAACCCTAATTAAATTCCTACTTTTGTAAGATGAAAACAATCTACTTAGATAATGCAGCAACAACACCAATAGATAAAGAAGTTATTGATGTTATGTACGAATCTATGCTACATAATAACGGAAATCCATCTTCTATACATCAGTTTGGTCGTAAAGCTAAATCTTCAGTAGAAACTGCTAGAAAAAATATTGCAAAGCATTTTAATGTCTCTGCAAGTGAACTTATTTTTACAGCAGGTGGTACAGAGGCAGATAATTTAATTTTGCAAAATGCAGTTACTAATTTAGGAATAAAAGTTATTATAACCTCTAAAATAGAACATCATGCAGTATTACACACAGCAGAGCATCTAAAAAAAACATATGATATTCATGTTGTTTTTGTTGATGTTGATGCTAAAGGAAATATAGATTTAAAACATTTAGAGGCGCTTTTAGATGCTCATAAAGCTCAAAAATGTTTGGTAAGTTTAATGTATGTCAATAATGAAATTGGTAACCTGTTACCTTTGGCTAAAGTTTCAGCTATTTGTAAAGATTACAATGCTTTATTTCATTCCGACACCGTACAGGCAATTGGTCATTACCCATTAGATTTACAAAGAACACCCATAGATTTTTTTGCTGCAAGTGCTCATAAATTCCACGGACCAAAAGGTGTTGGATTTGCATATTTCAAAAAAGGATTTGGAATTCAACCAATATTGCATGGAGGTAATCAAGAAAAAGGAGCACGGTCTAGTACAGAAAACGTGCATAGCATTTTAGGAATGGAAAAAGCCTTAGAAATAGCTGTTTCTAATATTGAAAAAGATAAAGTTTATTTAACATCACTCAAAACATATTTTATTTCTGAATTGCAAAGTAATTTTAAAGATGTTGCATTTAATGGTAATTCGAATCTTTTGGATAAAAGTAGTTATACCATTTTAAGTGTTCGCTTTGCAAAAGCAAATGATATGTTGTTGTTTACCTTAGACCTAAATGGTATTGCCGTTTCAGGAGGAAGTGCTTGCCAAAGCGGAAGTTCTAAAGGCTCGCATGTATTAGAAGAGCTATTAAATACAGTTGAAGCAAGTAAAACCTCTATTCGGTTTTCGTTTAGTAAAAATACGACAAAAGAAGAAATAGATATTACTATTGAAAAACTAAAAAAAATACGTTCTATTGCTAATACAAATAAAGGTACGAAATAATATTTTTTATTTTGTATTTTGAATGTTAAATATGTGGAAAAAAATTACTTTTTTTTGAACAGAAAACGATGAGTAAGAACAACGATTTTTCTATTTCCCGATACAAAAGTTAGAAAAAATATGGCCTAAAATATCTTTATCTACATCATATTCTCCTGTAATATTACCTAAGTGGCGTAGGCATTCACGGATATCAATTGAAAATAAATCAGTAGAGATTTCTAAATCAATTCCTTGTTGTACAGAGGTTATTGCGGTTAAAGCATTGTTCAAAGCCTCAAAATGACGAGAATTTGTAACAATGGTTTCGTTATTGCTTAATGCACCTGTGTTTACTAGAGAAGTTAATTCATTCGTTAATAGGTCAATGCCAATTTTCTGTTTGGCAGAAAGCAATAAAATATTTTTAATAGTTGAAGTAATTTCTTGTTTTTGAGTTTGATTCAATGAGTCTATTTTGTTTGCAATCACTAACAAACGTTTATTTGGAAAACGATTTTCAATAGTTTTAATTTCTTCTAAAAACGTCTCTTTATTATCTGCAAACTTGTTAGAATCAATTAAGAAAATAATCAATTGTGCATTGTCAGCTTTCTCATACGCTTTTTTAATTCCGATGCTTTCTACAACATCTTCTGTTTCTCTAATTCCTGCGGTATCAATAAAACGAAAAGCAACACCATCAATGATCAATTCATCTTCAATGGCATCACGTGTGGTGCCAGCGATGTCAGAAACAATGGCTTTTTCTTCATTTAATAAAGTGTTTAAAAGTGTTGATTTTCCAACGTTTGGCTCTCCAATGATTGCAACAGGAATTCCGTTTTTCATGGCATTTCCAAAAGCAAAAGAATCTATCAATCGTTTTAAAACCGTAGTAATTTGTATTACTAATTCTTTAAATTTTGTACGGTCTGCAAATTCTACATCTTCACCCGAAAAATCGAGTTCTAATTCTATCAAAGCAGCAAAATCTAATAATTGAGCACGCAACTCTTTCAATTCGTTTGTAATTCCCCCACGCATTTGTTGAATAGCCATTTGATGGCTCGCTGCAGAATTTGAAGCAATCACATCTGCAACAGCTTCAGCTTGCGATAAATCCATTTTACCGTTTAAAAAAGCACGCATGGTAAACTCACCGTTATCTGCCATTCTACAACCATTTTGTAAAAATAATTGAATGATTTCTTGTTGAATAAATACAGAACCGTGACAAGAAATTTCTATCACATTTTCACCGGTATACGAATTTGGGTTTTTAAATACAGATACTAAAACTTCATCTAAGATTACGCTATTGTGAACAATATGACCCAAATGAATGCTATGTGATTTCTGATTTTTTAATGTTTTTCCTTTTTTTACTGATTGAAAAAAAGCATCAACAATTTCAATAGATTTTTCACCAGAAAGTCTGATCACAGAAATAGCTCCAACTCCAGATGGAGTAGCCAATGCAATAATAGTGTCGTTTTGAATCATGTGGCAAAAATACGGAAATTATTATTGAATTGCTTGTTTGATATACTCTTCATATTCATAAAAAAACAACTCGAACTGATTCATGTTTTCTACAAAAAACTCAAAACATTCTCGCCAAGAATTTTTATTGTATATGCTAAATTTTTGAGGATATAATACATATATCCGATGAATTTCTTTACCAGATTCTAATTCGTAATTTGCATCAAAAATAACTTATGGTAGATATTCTTCGGTTACAATTGCTTTTAAAGATTGCAATTGTTCAAAAAGCAATTGATTGTAGATATCATCTGGATGTTCAATATCTAAAACCACCATTGCTTGTTTACGCTCTGCTACAAACTTAAACGAAAACCCTTTTATTTGCGTGTTGTATTTCAACCATTTTCGTGGAAACGATTTGCCAAATGCAATCCAAAAATCTTTACGTATTTGCGCAGCTTCTTCTTTGCTAAACATTATATCAATTATCAATTATCAATGACCAATGATAATTGTTCACTGTTCATTGTTTTTATTATCCATGAACCTTTGCTTTTGTTCCTCGATTTCGCATCATTTCTGCTTCAAAAGCCAATAGGTCGTTCCATAACTTATCTACAATCTCTCTGTTTTCATATTCACGAGCAAACCCTAAAAAAACAGTATAATGATTGGCTTCAGAAATCATCAAATCTTTATAGAAATTAGACAATTCTTCATCTTCCATGTTTTCAGAAAACACCTTAAAACGCTCACAACTTCTAGCTTCAATTAAGGCAGCAATTAATAAACGTTGAATCAATGCTTCTTTTCTGTCGCCTGTTTTTTTGAAGAATTGCATCAACTGAATTGCATAATCGTTCTTTTGTTCACGTCCTAAAACCATTCCACGTTTTACCATAAAATCGTGCACCATTTTAAAATGCTCCATTTCTTCAATAGCAATTTCGCTCATTGCCTGAACCAATTTAGTTTCTTCAGAATAATTGATGATGATAGAAACTGCGTTTGAGGCTGCTTTTTGTTCTAAAAAAGCATGATCTGTTAAAATTTGCTGTAAATTATCTTTCGCAATTTCTGCCCAAGAAGTTTTCGTTTTGAATTGTAGACCTAACATAAAAGAAGGTTAAAATTTGAAAAACAAAATTAAGGATTATTTTATAGAAGCATCATAGATGGTTTATTGTTTTTTTTATAACTTCACATCCACATATTTAAGAAAAAAAAAGAATGTTAGAATTAGCAGGGATTATTATATTAGGAATTTTGGCACAATGGGTGGCTTGGAAATTTAAAATTCCGGCTATTTTGCCTTTGATTCTAATTGGTTTATTGGTGGGGCCTATTGCAGCAGAATTTTTATCTGAAGATGGTGCAAAATGGATTGAGCCTATTTGGAATGGTACAAAAGGATTATTCCCTGGTGATGGTTTGTATTATTTCGTCTCTTTAGCCATTAGTATTATTCTTTTTGAAGGAGGCTTGACCTTAAAGCGTGAAGAAATAAAAAACGTAGGACCTTCTATTACCAAATTAATTACTGTAGGTTCTGCGGTTACTTTTTTTGGAGCAGGTGTATTGGCACATTATTTATTTAATTTAAGTTGGGAAATATCATTTCTTTTTTCAGGTTTAATTATTGTTACTGGCCCTACTGTGATTACACCAATTTTGAGAAATATTCCATTAAAGAAAGATGTTTCTGCAGTATTGAAATGGGAAGGGATTTTAATAGATCCTATTGGAGCCTTGGTAGCCGTTTTGGTTTTTGAATTTATTAGTGTAGGAGGAGGGAGTGGTTTTACTAAAACAGCACTGGTTGAGTTTGGTAAAATATTATTATTTGGTACTTCATTCGGATTTACATTTGCACATGCGTTGGCATTTGTCATCAATAAAAAATTGGTGCCTCATTATCTGTTAAATGTGGTTTCATTATCTACAGTATTATTAGTTTTTGTAGAATCAGAAATTTTTGCTCATGAATCTGGATTGCTAGCAGTAGTTGTAATGGGAATGGTCTTGGGAAATGGAAAACTAAAAAACATAAAAGAATTATTATACTTTAAAGAATCATTAAGTGTTTTATTAATATCCATCTTATTTATTTTATTAGCGGCTAATATTGATATAAAAGATTTGATGTTGTTGTATAACTGGAAAACAGCTGTACTATTTGCAGTCGTAGTATTTGTAATTAGACCTTTGGCTGTTTTTTTGAGCACCTACAAGTCTAAATTAAAAACCAATGAAAAATTGTTTATAAGTTGGGTTGGACCTCGTGGAATTGTAGCAGCAGGAATTGCATCATTATTTGGAAGTAAACTTTTAAAACAAGGAGTTGAAGGAGCAGAGTACATAACTCCTTTAGTATTTATGATTGTACTTGGAACCGTTTTATTAAATGCGACAACAGCAAGAATTTTTGCTAAAATAGTAGGTGTGTTTTTAACATCATCTGACGGAATTTTAATTATTGGAGCTTCTCCAGCATCACGATTAATTGCCTCTTATTTGAAACAAAATGGCAGAAGAGTTGTATTGATTGATAGCAATCCAAATCATATTAAAAAAGCGGATGACATGGAGCTAGAGGCTATTGAAGCAAGTGTATATGATGATGATTTGTCTGAAAATATTGAATTGAATGATGTAGGCTATTTAATGTCTTTAACCGGAAGTTCTGTAATTAATGAGTATGCTTTAAATAAGTTTTCTCAACAGTTTGGAGAGCAGGGGGCTTTTCGTTTGATTTCTTCAGATGAAATGAAAAATTCTAATGACAACACAGAATTAGGCTTGTTTTCTCATACAGATGATTATATTAATTTAAGTGAAGTAGTTAGAAATTTTCCTAAAATTAACGAAGTGGAAATTACCTCTAAAGAAGATTATCTAGCTAAGATTAACAAGTTAAACTCTGAAATTACTTCAATTCCGATTTTTGTAAAAAGCAATGATGGTAAAATACATATCATATCTTCTTATTCAGAAAAAATGAATGTAGAAGAAGGAAATATGCTGATGTATTTAGGAAAGAAAATAGAATTTTAGCGATTCCAACTTTTTTCAAAAGTTTCACCTTCATTTAACTTTTTAGTCAATGCTGTCAATCCAGCATTTCTAATAATGTTAATCACTTTTACTGGCCAAGTTTTCCTGAAATTATAAGAGTTAAATTTACCACCAATTCCGTTAATAAAATCAATAGCTGTTTGTTCTTCTAATAAGATGTCTTTGCCATGTTTAGCTACTAAGTTATCCATCTTTGCACGCGTTTCTCTATAGGCTTTGATTCTACTTTTTCTAGCAATAAATACAGTTACAAAATCTTTAATATTTGCCACATGAGCATCTGCTTTTGCTTTTGGGTTGTTTTTAAAGTATCCAAGCTGAAATTTTGTTCCAGCAATATTTTTTGGTCTATAATCTTTTTTTAAGCTTTCTGGCCTTTTTTCCCATCTTAGTTCTGATTTAGAATATTTTAATATTTCTAAAGAGTCAAAAAGAGTTCTTTTTGTTTTTATCAATCTTGGTAAATACAAAGGAGGCAATTCAATATCGCCTCTTCGTGTTCCAAGACTTAGAATGTTTCCTGTAATTTGACTTATATAACCGCTATCCCAACCAGATTCTAATCCTGCAATCGCTAACAATGCAGCTGGTGGAATATTTTCTTCTAAGCACATTTTTGTAGCTTTTTGTGCCATGCCTTTGTAAAAGGATTTTACATGACTGTACTTTCTTAAACTCAGGTTAGATTGGCTGAATATTGTGCTAGTAAAACAAAGTGTGATTAATAAAAAAAGATAGTTTCTCATTACGAAATGATTTTTTGTAGTCGGAAGCCAAAATCGGCTAAAGCTTTAATTTCTTTAACGCCAGCTAAACGTTCTTTTCCAAGAATTAATAAACCATGATCTGAACTTTCTATATGATAATACGGATTACTTTCAAAAAATAAGACCAATTCGTCTGTAAATAGTTCTTTAATTTTTACTTGATTTTTTCCTGATAAGTAAAATCGTTTAGAAAAATCTGGATGATTTTCAATTGAAATATCTTTAAAACCTGTAAAATGATAAATTGTTTCAAAAACACCTTCCTTATCTAGAGTAAATTTTGGAATTTCTTTATCTATTTTTATGTAGAACATACTTGCTCTAATAATTTGTTTGGCTATCATTTCTCCTTCCGAAAACTCAATATCAAATAACGAGCATTGTCCGTTAGAAATAATATTAGAAATTTTAATAATTTGTCTAGCTTTAAAATATCCAAAGGTTGGTAATTCTGTAATTTCTTCTTTTTGATCAGGTAAATAGTTCAGATTTAATTCTGCTCCAATTTTTTGCAACGATTTTTGCCTTTTAGTTAAAACACCTTCTTTTGGTTTGATAAAATCTGGAATATTTTTTCGTAAAGCAAATGGATGTTCGCTACGGGTAGAATAATTGTCTAAACCAATGATTTCTAGATGCCCGCCTTTACGTTTAAAGGTTTCCACATAATTATTCATGTTTTCCATTACAGAATGATCTACAAAATCACACAAAGAAAAATCGATAATTACATCTTCGTTTTCCGGAATCTGATTCAGTTTAGATTTTAGTTTTGTGTAATTTAAAAAGCTAGAAAAATTATCAACACTCACAAAATATTTACCATCTTCTTTAAACATTAAAACATTTGGTTTAAGAAGATTTCTAACAAACAACATAATATCTTTATTGATACTTACGTGAATGATAAAAGTAGAAATTATTCCCACTAAAATACCAGTAATTAAACTTGTAGCAATTGTTGTAATTAATGTAATTAAGAAAATTAATAATTGCTCATTTCCAATCTTAAAGACTTTTCTAATATTCTCTGGCGATGCTAATTTATAACCTGTATAAACTAATATTGCGGCTAATGCTGCCAAAGGAATTTTACGTAATTCTGTTGCAAATAATAAAATAAAAACCACTAAAAACCCTGCATGAAAAAAATTTGCTGATCTATTTGTTCCATTGTTGTTCACATTAACAGAGCTTCTTGCAATTACTGTAACAACATTTAATCCTCCTAAAAAACCACTAATTACCGTAGCCAAACCTAGTGCTCTAATATCTTTATCTAGATTAGATCTTCTTTTTAATGGATCTAATTTATCAACAGCTTTAATGCTTAGTAAACTCTCAATACTTGCAATTAAAGTGATACCAATTACAGCACTAATAAAATCAAGCTCTAGTGCTTTGCTAAAATCTGGAAAAGCAAAATTTGACAATACATCATTAGGAAGGTTTATTAAGAATGCTTTTTCTATTGGATAAGCAGCATCTGAAAAATATTGATAATAATAATGCATACCAACACTCAATACAACAATCCACATAGGTGCCGGAATTAATTGAAAATAACGATTTCTAATTTTGCTATAAAACACCATAATTAGAAAACTTATTATTCCTACTGAACCTGCATAAAAAACACTTGTATTGTCTGTAGTAAAATAATATTTTATACCCTCGGGAATGTTCATTATTAACTCAATAATACTTCCTTTCGCATCTAAATTACCAAGCATTACATGAATTTGTTTAGCAAAAATACCAATCCCAATTGCGGCAAGCATTCCTTGTATTGCTGATGAAGGAAAGAAATCTCCTAACGAACCTAATCTAAGAAAACCAAGAATAATCATAATAATTCCTGAAACAACAACTGCTGCTAAAGTATATAGAAAACCTTGTTGCATATCGCCATTACCCAACGTGGTTATTGCAGCTAAAACAACCACAACCAAACCGTTACCTGGACCTGTGATTGTAACATTAGAGCCTCCTAAAATAGAGGTAACAATTCCACCAATAATTGCAGCAATGACCCCAGAAATTGGAGGTGCTCCAGAAGCTAAGGCTAGGCCTAAACCTAATGGCAATGCAATTAAAGAAACGACAAATCCAGAGAAGATGTTTTTAGGAATATCTCTTGCAAATACTTTATATGAGTTTACTTTCCCCATCTTATTTAACAATTAAAAGGTCGGTTGGTAATTCAGATAAAATATATTCAATGTCGTGTGGAAAAATTCGATCTATTAGCCTTGTTTTTGATGGAGCATTCATGATTAATAAATCAGCCCTTTTTACTTTTGCATAATGACCAATAGAATATCCTCTTTTACCAAAAATACTTTGTATTTTCAATGTAGTGTCTTTACAATCAATTTCTTGTAATATTTTCTCAACACGAATGTCTTCTCTTCTTTTTATACGCTCTTTGGCAATAGTAGCTTTTCGTAAAGATGCATCATCACTTACTTTAATATCTAATTCCGCTTGGCTAATTTCCTCTACAATTGTTACTCTTTTGCAATCTAATAAATTACTAATTTTAAAAGCGGTTTTAATAGTGTCTTTTGTTTTTTCATCTTTTAAACCATTCACAACAATGTGCTTACAAGGAACTCTAATTATAGAAGGCTTTATTAATAATAAAACAGAACATGAAGCATTTCTTGTTAACTCTCTTGCAATAGAGCCAACATAATATTTGTAGAAATTTTCTTTTTGCAGTGCTCCTAAAATTAATAAATCAATATTATTTTTAATACAAGTATCTTGAATAACATGTACGGGTTTTCCTTTTTGCCAAATAGTTTGTATGGGAGTTTTTAGTTTTGGAGCTTCATCCAATAAAAGCTGCAACTTTTCTTCTTTATCTTCTGTTTTATCACCAACATGAACACCAACTAATTCTGCGTCAAACATATTTGAAATTCTAATAGCTTCAAATAAATTTGCTTTTAAGTTTGGCGAAAAAGCAATACCAATTAAAATTTTTTTAAATACTTGCAAATGTTATATTATTTTGAAGTTTAAAGATAGAAAATTAGCAGTATAAGAAAGTTTTTTCTAGTTTATTAATACTAAACGTCTAGTTTAAAATATCTTTAAGTAATGCTAGGTTGGGATTTTTCTCTAACAATTTATTGTATTTTTCTTGTGGTGTATATGCAAATTTCTTTTCAACCATTTCATTTACAGTTATTGTCAGTTGAATTCCGTAATTATTTAAGGCAGTTCTTAAATGTTTTATTAGCTTCGGTTTCTCTTTTTCAATTTGATCTTGCATTAATGTATTAGGCAATGTCAAGCTGATTTTAAAATCAGCTTTTAAAACAGGAAGATCAGCATTTAAAGTAGCTGCAATACTTTTTTGTCCACTTTTTAAAAGCTTAGAATGATACAGTTTCCATGCTTTTTCAAGTTCTTTTTGGGTAAATGTATCTTTTGGATGATTGTCATAATTCTCTTTAAGAGTTTCTTCTTTATTTTCTTCCTTTTTTAAATGAACACTTTTTAAAGATAAAGAGGAGGTTCTTCTAGTTACATTTTTCAGAACCGGTTTAGGAACTTGAGCAGCAATTTTTAACGCAGGTGTAGTTTCTTTTACTTTAATGACCTCTTTTTTGTTTTCTACTATTTTTACAGTTGATTTGGCAGCAGGAGAGAGGGATGTAAAAAATGTAGCCGGAATTATGTAGTTAGCTGACTTTTTTTTTTCTCCATCAAAATTGATAGAGGCAATCTGCATTAAAGTTAATTCAACCAATAAACGTTGATTTTTACTAGTTCTATAGTTTAAATCACAATCATTTGCTTTGTTAATAGCTTCTATTAAAAAAGGAATGTTTGCTTTGGTTGATTGCTCTAAGTATTTCTTTTTTGCGGTGTCTCCAACTTCTAATAATTCAACAGTAGCTTTATCTTTTGAAACCAATAAGTCTCTAAAATGAGAAGCCAAACCATTGATGAAATGATGGCCCTCAAACCCTTTAGATAATACGGTGTTAAAAGCAACTAGTATCTCTGGAATTTTGTTCTCTAAAATTAAATCTGTGATGCTAAAATATACATCATAATCAAGCACATTTAAATTCTCTGTAACAGCTTCTCTGGTTAGGTTATTTCCTGAAAAACTAACCACTCTGTCAAAAATAGACAAGGCATCTCGCATGGCTCCATCAGCCTTTTGAGCAATAATGTGCAATGCATCATCATCTGCAGTAATTCCTTCTTTTTCGGCAATTACTTTTAGGTAATTTTTTGCATCTAAAACACCGATTCTCTTAAAATCAAAAATTTGACATCTCGATAAAATAGTTGGAATTATTTTATGTTTTTCTGTAGTTGCTAAAATAAAAATGGCATGTGCAGGTGGTTCTTCTAGGGTCTTTAAAAACGCATTAAAAGCTGCTTGAGATAACATGTGCACCTCATCTATAATATACACTTTAAAATTCCCTGTTTGTGGGGGAATCCGAACTTGATCTGTTAAATTTCTAATATCATCCACAGAATTATTAGAAGCAGCATCCAATTCAAAAATATTAAAAGCAAAATCTTCATCTGTAGCTATGGTACCAGCTTGATTTATTTGTTTTGCCAATATTCTAGCACAGGAAGTTTTACCAACACCACGTGGACCCGTAAATAATAAAGCTTGAGCTAAATGGTTGTTTTTTATAGCATTTTCTAACGTATTAGTAATTGCCTGTTGTCCTACAACATCGGCAAAAACCTGAGGTCTATATTTACGTGCAGATACTATAAATTGCTCCATGAAATAATCATTTCTTTATTCTAACAAATGTAAGTAACTCGACAGTGTTTTACAACAAAACTTGTATTTGGATTGCTAAAGTTTTTAACAATTGTATGATTTCTTTTTATCTTTCGACCAAGTTGAAAAACAGAAACCAATCCGATGAAAATATTAAAACCTTTTTTAGCCGTAATTTTTACTTTTTTATTATTCTTTTTAGTTAGTTTTTCTGACTCAAAAGAAACTACAACAACCTACAAACCTGTAAATCAAGAATTAAAAATCGCTTATTTTGCTAGCGGATGCTTTTGGTGTGTAGAGGCAATTTTTGAAAGTGTTGAAGGAGTAGAAGAAGCAGTCTCTGGGTATGCTGGAGGATTTACTGACAACCCAACGTATCAATCGATTGGAACCGGTAGAACAGGGCATGCAGAAGCTGTTGCTGTGTATTACAACCCTAAAAAAGTAAGTTTTAAAACGTTGGTAGAAGTGTTTTTTGGCTCTCATGATCCAACTACAAAAAACGGGCAACATCCAGATTATGGAACCCAATATAGATCTATTGCTTTTTATACAAACGATTCTGAAAAAGAGGCTATTAAAAAGTTTATAAAGGAACTTAACGATTCATATTACAAGGGCAAAATTGTTACAGAAGTAGCAGAGCTAACTCGATTTTACCAGGCGGAAGATTATCATCAGAATTTTGAAAAGTTAAACCCGAACAATCCTTATGTGCAAAATGTGTCAGTTCCGAGATTAAATCGATTTAAAAAGAAATTTCCTCAGTTATTGAAGAAAGAAGCTTTACAACATTAATTTTTTCACAACTTTTTTTTGTTTATAAAATTCGATATATACATTCCTGTTAATGAAAAAGGAACA
Organism: uncultured Polaribacter sp.; assembly: GCA_943788865.1. Taxonomy (GTDB): domain Bacteria; phylum Bacteroidota; class Bacteroidia; order Flavobacteriales; family Flavobacteriaceae; genus Polaribacter. The sequence continues at coordinate 265,141 of CALSRX010000005.1, forward strand.
GCAACTCCAAGTGTAAAGATAATTTCAAAAGGAAAAAGATTATGAGAAGTTGAGTCTTTAAAAATATCAAAAAATATTCTTGATAAGACTGCAAATAAAAATCCAACACAAATAAAAAGGGGTATATTATATGTTCTCGTTTTAAAGAGGAATCCAATAAAAAAAGGGGCTATAAAAGATAAAACAGCCATTAATAGATATATATTATATCCAAATGCAATTGATTGGTTATAAGAATTAAACCAATAAGTTATAATTCCGATTATAAATCCAACGATAAATGTAATTGCTTTAAGCTTATTTTTCATTTTTTATCCTCTATAAATCTCTTCGTATAAGTCTTTATAAATTTCTTTGATTACTTTACGCTTCATTTTCATAGTAGGAGTAAGGTGTCCAGCATCAATAGACCATTCGTTAGAAGTAAGTTTAAACTTTTTAATGGTCTCCCATTTTCCAAATTTAGAATTGCAAAGAACAACTTCTTCTTCAATTCTTTGTATCACTTTTTCATTATTCGCTATTTCTTCATTAGTGCTTAAATTCAGATTGTGTCTTTGTGCCCATTCTCTTACAAATTCAAAATTAGGTTGAATAATAGCTGCAGGCATTTTTTCGTTTTCTCCGATAACCATTACTTGTTCAATAAAGCGAGATTGCTTTAATTCGTTTTCTAATAAGGCCGGAGCAACATATTTACCACCAGAGGTTTTAAACATTTCTTTTTTACGATCAGTAATTTTTAAAAAACCATCTTCAGAAACTTCTCCAATATCTCCGGTATGAAAATAATCGCCAGTCATAACTTCAGCAGTTTTCTCAGGATCTTTAAAATAACCAAGCATAATATTTGGTCCTTTTACTAAAATTTCTCCGTCATCAGCAATTTTTACCTCTACATGATCTATAATTCTACCAACAGTTCCAATTCTGAAACCTCCATTATTTTGGTCATTTACAGATACAACTGGAGATGTTTCTGTTAACCCATAACCTTCCATGATTGGCATTTCTGCAGCTGCAAAAAAGCGTGTTAATCTTGGTTGTAAAGCCGCACTTCCAGAGACCATTAAATCTAATCGTCCACCTAAGCCTTCTTTTATTTTAGAAAAAATCAATTTACGTGCGATGCTTAATTTTTTTTCATACCACCAGCCGTTAGCACCGTAAGGCTCGAATTGTAACCCAACTTCAATTGCCCAATAAAACAACTTCTGTTTAATACCTTTTAATTCGGCTCCACGACCATAAATTTTATCGAAAACTTTTTCGTACAGTCTTGGTACTGCCGTCATTATTTGAGGCTTAATTTCTTTTAAATTATCACTCATTTTTTCAATAGATTCAGCAAAATAAATTTCTACACCACAATATTGGTATAGATATAAAATCATTCTTTCGAAAATATGGCATACAGGCAAAAAACTTAAAGCTTGACTATCACCACTCACCAACGGAACCCTTTTTTCACTGGCTAAAACATTAGAAACAATATTGCCATGAGACAACATTACGCCTTTGGGCCTTCCTGTTGTTCCAGATGTATAAATCAATGTTGCTAAATCATCAGAACTCACTAATTTTTTACATTCTTCAACTTCTGATTGATTGCTTTCATCACTTCCAAGTTGTAAAACTTCACTCCAGTGATGTTCGCCTTTAATATCGTCAAATGTATACACTCCTTTTAATGGAGTATTGCCTTTAATTTGATTTAGTTTTTCTAAAATAGTAGTATCAGAAACAAAACAATAAATTGCTTCAGAGTGATTTAAAATATACTCATAATCCTCTTTGGCAATGGTAGGGTATATTGGAACGTTTTGTGCGCCTACTTGTAAAATACCAATATCCATAATATTCCACTCTGTTCTATTGGTGGTTGATATTAAAGCAATTTTGTCATTTTTCTTTATTCCGAGTCTAAGTAATCCACGGCTTATTTGATTTGCGTTATCAATGTATTCTTGTGTAGAAATAGAATTCCATTTACCATCTTTATAAGAAGTAAATGCCTTATTTAGCTTGAATTTTTCTAATTGATAATAAGGGAAATCAAAAAGGCGTGAGATGTTATTTGACATAAGAGTTGTTTAGTGTCACGCAAAGTATGAAAATTAGACTTATTTATCAAATAGAAAATCATTCTTCATGATCTTCTTTATAAATTTTATCGTAAAGATGTTGATACTTCTCTTTTATCACTTTTCTTTTTAATTTAAGAGTAGGTGTAATAAGACCTTCTTCCACAGTCCATTCATCTGGGGTAATCTCAAACTTTTTAATTTGTTCCCAACTACCCAAATCTTGATTGTGTAAATCAATTTCATCTTGAATTTTAAAATTCAATTTTAAATCTGTACTGATATCTTTTATTGTGTGCTTATGCTTTTTAGCCCAGTTATTAACAAACTCAAAATTAACTTGTACTAAGGCAGCAGGCATTTTTTCATTTTCGCCAATTACCATAATTTGCTCAATGAAAGGAGAGCGTTTTAATTCACTTTCTAAAACAGCAGGAGCAATGTATTTTCCACCTGAAGTTTTAAACATTTCCTTTTTTCGATCAGTAATTTTCAAGAAACCTTCGCTGTCTAAAGTCCCAATGTCTCCAGTATGTAAATAACCATCTTTCAAAGCTTCTTTTGTTAGGGCTTCATCTTTATAATACCCTAACATAACATTTGAACCTTTAATCAAAATTTCTCCATCACTGGCAATTTTCACTTCAATATCTTTAAGGACTTTTCCAACTGTACCAATTTTTAATCCACGATTTCTTAAACTGTTGAAGGAAACGCCAGGGGATGTTTCTGTAAGCCCATAACCTTCAAAAATAGGTATTCCTGCAGCAGTAAAAATTCGAATTAAACGCTCTTGAATTGGAGCACTACCCGTAACCATAAATTGCATTTTCCCTCCTAAGGCCTCTTTCCATTTGCTAAAGATAAGTTTGCGAGCAAAATAAAGTTTGATATTATACCATACCCCGTTTTCATTATAAGGTTGGTATTTTTCAGCTAATTCTAAGGATAAAAAAAATAAAACTTTTTTAAAACCTTTCAACTCATTTCCTTTGGCGATGATTTTATCAAAGACTTTTTCTACAAGTCTTGGTACAACGGGCATAAAATGAGGTTTTACTTCTTTTAAATTTTCGCCTAATTTATCTAGAGACTCTGCAAAATATACTTCAAATCCTTTGTATTGATAGTAATAAGAAGCAAATCGTTCAAAAATATGATTAATAGGTAAAAAGCTAATGACTCTTTTATGTCCGGCTTTTAAATCTAGGGCATCTGCACTAACAAGTGTATTCTCTACGATATTCCTATGAGAAAGCATTACACCTTTTGGTGTCCCAGTAGTTCCTGAAGTGTAAATTATGGTTGCTAAATCATCACTTTTAATTCCCTTTTTAAGTTCTTCAACCTCTTGCTGATTCTCTTTTGATTTTCCTAATTTTAAAAAAGCATCCCAACTAGTTTCTGGATCAATTTCGTCAAATGTAAAAACCTCTTTCAGTGAAGTTTTGCTTTTAATCTCTAGCACTTTTTTCAATAATACTTTATCAGAAACAAAACAAAACTGAGCATCTGAATGCTTTATGGTATACTTATAGTCGTTTTTTGATAATGTAGGATAGAGAGGAACATTTTGTGCTCCAATCTGTAAAACACCAATATCTAAAGCATGCCATTCTGGTCTGTTGTTAGAACTTATTACAGCGATTTTATCATTTGGTTTAACCCCTAATTTTAGTAATGCTCTACTAACAGCATTCGCTTGTTCAATAAATTCATTTGTAGAAATGGACTTCCAAACATTGTCTTTTTTGTAGACATAGCATTTTTTTTGGGGATAGTTTTCTTGTTGATAAGAAATAAAATCAAATAAATGAGTGATGGGGGTTTTCATATAAAATTTTGTTCTTTAAAGAGCAATATAATAAAAATGCGTTAACTTTTAAGCTAACGCATTTAAATAATCAAAAAATATTGATGTATTATCTTCTTAATTATATCTAAATTTTTTACCGTTTATGTTCGTGTATTTAGAATCAATATCATATTCTACATGCATCCCAGCAATATCAAAATCGCCATTTACTTTGGTGTATTTAAAATCTAAGTCTTCTTCAAATCTAGTTTTGTTTAAAGAAACTCCGTCTTTAAATTTAGCGTATTTAAATGTTGCAGATTCTTTAAAAACAGCATTTGAAAAATTTACTTTTCTGTTAAAAATGGTGTATTTAAAAGTAGAACCTTCTCTAAAAACAGCATTTGAAAAACTAATATCTTTTTTAAAATCTGCATACTTAAAAGTAGTGTCTCCATTAAATTTACTATCAGTAAAATCTGCTTGATTACTAAAATGAGAATATTTAAACATTGCCATTTCTTTAAATACACAATTGTTGAAAATTGCTACATCTTCAAAATTTGCAACAAATGTATAGCCTGTATCTTCGTCATGAATATATGCAAAAACATTGTCTTCGAACGTACAGTTTTCAAATGAAATTTTAGTGCTAATTTGTTTTTTTACTTTATTGTCAGAGTTTTTATTCCACCAACTACTTTTTTTCCTTTTCGGTAATTTCTTCAATTGTTCATCCATAAAAGTGAAATCTAACTCACCTACAATAGTTGCATTTTTATAGGTTATGTCTTTGCCGCTTTTGATATCTTTCATGATATCTGAAGCATTAATCTTTGTTTGAGCAACAATAGATGTTGTTAGTAAGAAACAAGTAATTAAACCCGCTAGTTTTGTGAAATTTCTCATAAATTAATTCTTAAATGTTTACCTAAAAGACATTGTAAATATTAAAACGTGACAGTTCTTTAATAAAAAAATCCAATTATAAATAATTGGATTTTTATATTTTATTGATTGATGCTGTCTACCCAGTTTTTAGCATTTACAAATGCTTCCAGCCAAGGAGAAACTTCATCTTTTCTTCCTTTTGGATAATTCGCCCAGTTCCATTGAAATGTAGAGCGCTCAATATGTGGCATCATCACCAAGTGACGTCCCGTTGCATCACAAAGCATTGCTGTATTGAAATCAGATCCATTTGGATTTGATGGATAAGCGTCATAACCATATTTGGCAACAATGTCATAGTTTTCTTCACTCATAGGTAATTTAAACTTCCCTTCTCCATGCGAAATCCAAACTCCTAAAGTGCTTCCAGCTAAACTAGACAACATTACAGAATTATTTTCTTGTACTTTAACAGAGGTAAAGGCACTTTCGTGTTTTTGAGAATTGTTATGCAACATTTTACCATGAATTGTATGTTCTGGATTGATCAACTCTAATTCCATAAACAACTGACAACCATTACATATTCCAACGGATAAGGTGTCTTTTCTTTTAAAGAAATTATTGATTACTGTATTTGCTTTTTCATTGTATTTAATGGCTCCTGCCCAACCCTTTGCAGAACCCAACACATCAGAGTTAGAAAACCCTCCTACAGCTCCTAAAAACTGAATGTCTTCTAGAGTTTCTCTTCCTGATATTAAATCAGTCATATGCACATCTTTTACATCAAACCCGGCTAAATACATGGCATTTGCCATTTCTCGTTCAGAATTACTTCCTTTTTCTCTAAGGATTGCTGCTTTTGGTTTTGGCTTCGAAGCATCTATTACAGGAATTTTTCCAGTAAAATGTTTTGGAAACGTATATTGTAAAGGCTGCTTTGCAAAATTTTCAATTCGTGCTTTTGCCAATCCATTTGCAGTTTGTTTTTGATCTAATAAATACGATGTTTTGTACCATGTGTTTCTCATTTCAGAAACCGAAAAAGAAAATTCATCAGTATTATTTTTTATTGAAATGTTTCCTGAATTGTTTACAGATCCAATTTTATGGAAAACTACGTTTGAATCCTTTAAAATGGCTTCAACTGAATTGTCAATAGCCTGAAATACAATTCCTGAATTTTCAGCAAATAAAACTTTAACAGAATCTACTTCATTTAAAGAGCTTAGATCGTAATCAGCTCCTAAATTGGTGTCAGCAAAACACAACTCTAATAAAGTGGTAATCAATCCACCAGAAGCTACATCGTGTCCAGCAAGAATCTTACCTGTTGTAATTAACTCTTGTATCGCGTTGAAAGTATTTTTAAAACTCTCATTATTTAGTATTGAAGGAGCTTCTGAACCAATTCTGTTTAAAACCTGAGCAAAAGAGCTACCACCCAATTTATAAGAATCTTCAGATAGATTAACATAATAAATTCCACCTCCGTTTTGTTGTAAAACAGGTTCAATAACATTAGTGATGTCTGTACAATTTGCAGCGGCAGAAATAATTACGGTCCCTGGAGAAATAACTTCTTCGTTTTTGTATCGCTGCTTCATTGATAATGAATCTTTCCCAGTAGGTACATTAATGCCTAAATCGATAGCAAACTCAGAAATAGCTTGCACAGCTTTATACAAACGAGCATCTTCACCTTCATTTTTACAAGGCCACATCCAGTTTGCTGAGAGCGACACGCTCTTTAAGCCTTCCTTTAGTGGTGCAAAAACGATGTTCGTTAGCGCTTCTGCAATTGAATTTTTACTACCTGCAACAGGATCAATCAACCCAGAAATAGGCGAGTGGCCAATGGATGTTGCAATTCCTTCTTTTCCTTTATAATCCAATGCCATAACTCCGACATTGTTTAACGGAATTTGCAAGGGACCTACACATTGTTGTTTGGCAACTTTACCGCCCACACAACGGTCTACTTTATTGGTAAGCCAATCTTTACAAGCTACAGCTTCTAATTGTAATACTTGCTCTAAATAGCTTTTAAAATTTTCTACTGAATAACTTAATTCTTGATAATTTCTATCAATCGTTGTGTCTGTCATGATTGTTTTTGGAGAACTTCCAAACATGTCATGTAAGTCTAAATCCATCGGTTTTTCTCCCGTAGTTTTAGATTGAAATGTAAATTTATGATCGTCGGTTACATTTCCAACAGTGTACATTGGTGAGCGCTCACGTTCTGCAATTCTCTGTAAAGTATCAATGTTTTCTTTTCCGATAACCAATCCCATACGTTCTTGAGATTCGTTTCCGATAATTTCTTTTGCTGATAATGTTGGATCTCCAACTGGTAATTTATCTAAGTCAATTAAGCCTCCAGTTTCTTCCACCAATTCTGATAAACAATTTAGATGTCCACCAGCTCCATGATCGTGAATAGAAACAATAGGATTCACATCACTTTCTACCATGCCACGAATGGCGTTTGATGCTCTTTTTTGCATTTCTGGGTTTGAACGTTGAATAGCATTTAACTCAATTCCTGACGCAAATGCTCCTGTGTCTGCAGATGAAACGGCAGCTCCACCCATTCCGATTCTATAATTATCGCCACCAAGAATGACAATTTTATCTCCATTTTGAGGAACGTCTTTTAAGGCCTGATCAGCTTTTCCATAACCAATTCCACCAGCTTGCATAATTACTTTGTCAAAGCCAAGTTTACGAGCATGTTCTTCGTGTTCAAAAGTAAGTACAGAGCCACAAATTAAAGGTTGCCCAAATTTATTTCCAAAATCTGATGCTCCGTTTGAAGCTTTGATTAAAATATCCATGGGTGTTTGATACAACCAGTCACGTTCGTTCATCTTTTGTTCCCAAGGACGGTTTTCTTCTAATCGTGAATAGGAAGTCATATACACTGCAGTTCCTGCTAATGGCAACGAACCTTTTCCTCCAGCCAAACGATCTCTAATTTCTCCCCCAGAACCTGTTGCTGCACCATTGAATGGTTCAACTGTAGTTGGGAAATTGTGTGTTTCTGCTTTCAATGAAATGACAGATTCGTATGCTGAGATTTCGTAATAATCTGGCTTATCTGCACTTTTTGGAGCAAATTGCTCCACTTTCGGACCTTTAACAAAAGCCACATTGTCTTTATATGCCGAGACGATGTCATTTGGATTTGTTTCTGAAGTTTTACGAATCATTTTGAATAATGATACCGGTTTTTCTTCTCCATCAATAACAAATGTTCCGTTAAATATTTTATGGCGACAGTGTTCTGAGTTAACTTGACTAAAACCAAATACTTCAGAATCTGTTAATTTTCTTCCTAACTTTTTTGCTAAGTCTTCTAAATAGATTACTTCTTCATCATTTAATGCCAATCCTTCTTTGTTGTTGTAATCTGAGATGTTATCAATTTCTAAGACTTTTTCAGGTGTTACATTGATGGTAAAAATATCTTGATGTAAATGCTCAAATTTTTGAGAAATCATTGGGTCAAAATCAGAAAAATCTTTTGTTGAAGCAATAAATTCTTCAATTCTAATGATTCCTTCGATACCCATATTTTGACTGATTTCAACAGCATTGGTACTCCAAGGAGTAATCATTGCGGCACGCGGACCAATAAAAAAAGCGTCTATAGACGCCGCGTTTATTTTAGGTTGATTTCCAAAAAGCCAATTTAATTTTGAAATGTTTTCTGCCGATACTTCTTTTGCTGTTTGAACAGCAAACACTTTACGGTCTTGGTTTCCAAAGAAAAGAATCATTTATAGTGTGTTTGTGTGTTGTTTTATTGTTCGTAAATTTAAGATAATTCCTTTAAATTGAGTAGTAAAAAGCGCACATAATTTAGGAGTTATTCACGATGTTGTTGAACATAAAAAAAAGCAGCATATAAAGCTGCTTTTTTTAATATTTTTTAAAACGAATATTAGATTATAAAGTGGTACTCTTTTCTAATAAGGCCATGTAAAACCCATCGTAACCAGATTCTGAGGCTAATATTTTGTTGTCTTTAACTAAAGTAAATTCTTTTCCGTTTTCCGAGTTTAAGAATTTAGCCACTTGCTCCTGATTTTCTGATGGAAGTACAGAGCAGGTTGCATAGACCATTTTACCACCAGGTCTTAGCATTTTAGAATATTGTTGTAAAACTTCTTGTTGTGTTTTTTTAATGTTGTCTATAAACTCTGGTTGTAGTTTCCATTTAGAATCTGGATTTCTTCTTAAAACACCTAAGCCAGAGCAAGGAGCATCGATTAAAACCCTATCTGCTTTGTTGTATAGTTTTTTAATGGGTTTGGTTGAATCTATAACACGTAAATCTATGTTATGTGCTTTGTTTCTTTTTGCTCTTACTTTTAGCTTACGTAATTTACTTTCGTAAATATCCATGGCAATAATTTGCCCTTTATTTTCCATCAATGCAGATAAGTGTAATGTTTTACCTCCAGCACCTGCACAAGTATCAACTACTTTCATGCCTGGTTCTACATCTAAATAACTAGCCACTAATTGAGAAGAGGCATCTTGTACTTCGAAATATCCTTTTTTAAAGGCATCGGTTTTGAAAACATTTGCTCTTTCTACCAACTTTAGTGCATCAGGATGATTTGGAAGTGTTTCTGTAAAAATACTTTCTTCCTCTAACACTTTCTGTAATTTTTCTTTAGAAATGTTTAAGGTATTCACTCTTAACACAACATCAGCTTGTGTGTTTAAAGCTTCCATTTCTTTAGTCCATAATTCTTCACCTAATTCTTTCACGCACAATTCATCCATCCAATCTGGAATAGATTCTCTATATTTTCTAATTTTAGAAAGTTCGTCAAATTTACCTTTAATTCTTCTTGTTGGTGTTTCTTCAATTTGATTCCAATCGGGAAGAGGGATGCCTTTTAACACACACCAAACTGTAAATAATCGCCATAAATTTGGTCTATCAAAAGGTTCCTTTACATTGGCTATTTCTGCATACAAACGTTTCCATCTTACAATTTCATAAATGGTTTCTGCTACAAATTTACGATCTCTGCTTCCCCAACGTTTATCTCTTTTTAATGCTTTTTCTACTGCTTTACCAGCATATTCTCCTTCATTAAAAACATCGCGTAAACTATCTATTACTGCATATGTTAAATTTCTGTGTAGTCTCATTTATAGAATATTAATCACTAAAAAGTTGTAGTTTCTTAGGACTTGCAAATGTAAGAATAAAGATGAGATTAATTTTTCTTTTTATTGAAATCTCTAAAAAAGAATATTCTCTTTATCATTCGTTACAAAATATGTAATTTAGATATTTTTAAAAGAGAAAATTTGAACCTTGATTAGTTTAAAAAGTCCCATAACATATGTAAACGGTGTAACAGCAAATAGAGCTAGTTTGTTGTTGCAAGAATTTGGTATTAGAACATGTGCCGATCTGTTGCATTTTTTTCCTTTTAGATATATTGATAAAACACAATTTTATAAAATTAATCAGCTACAAAACAGCAATGCTGATGTTCAAATTGTTGGAAAAATTTCGCATGTCAAAACGGTACAACAAAAACGAGGAAGCAGATTAGTGGCAATGTTTACTGATGAAACAGGCACAATAGAGTTGGTTTGGTTTAAAGGAGTAAAATGGATTAAAGATTCATTAAAACCTAATGTTCCTTATGTTATTTATGGAAAACTAAACAGTTTTAATAATACGTTTTCTATGCCGCATCCAGAAATGGAATTACTTTCTGAATACAAAAAGAAAGTTCAAACAGCAATGCAACCTGTTTATCCATCAACCGAATTACTAGGGAAAAAAAATATAAGTAATAAAGTAATTAGAACTTTATTACAGAATTTATTTATTGAACTTGATGGAAATATACATGAATCATTATCAGAAAATTTCATCAGTCAATATGGATTGATGTCAAAAAAAGAGGCTTTGTTAAATATTCATTTTCCTAAAAGTCAAGAAAATCTTGCAAAAGCACAGTATAGATTAAAATTTGAAGAATTATTTTTTATTCAACTACAACTTATCCGTAAGAAAATCATTAGAAAATCAAAGCTGAAAGGCTATGTTTTTGAAAATATTGGAGATCATTTCAATACTTTTTATAATAACTACCTTCCGTTTGATTTAACCAATGCGCAAAAGCGTGTGTTAAAAGAAATTCGTAAAGATGTTGCAACCGGAATTCATATGAATAGGTTGTTACAAGGTGATGTTGGTTCTGGAAAAACCATTGTAGCCTTATTAACCATGTTGATAGCAATAGACAACGGTTTTCAAGCTTCATTAATGGCACCAACAGAAATTTTAGCAACACAACATTTTAATGCTCTTGAAGAATTATTGAAAGATGCTCCTATAAATATTGCCTTATTAACAGGCTCAGTAAAAACAAAAAAGAGGCGAGAAATTCATCAACAATTAGAAGACGGAACTTTGCATATTTTGATAGGAACACATGCATTGCTAGAAGATAAAGTGATTTTTAAAAACTTAGGAATTGCTATTATTGATGAACAACACAGGTTTGGAGTTGCACAACGCTCAAAAATGTGGAAGAAAAACGAGTTACCACCTCATGTTTTGGTAATGACAGCTACACCAATTCCGAGAACTTTAGCCATGTCTGTAATATGGAGATTTAGACATTTCTGTTATTGACGAATTACCACCAGGTAGAAAAGAAGTAAAAACAGTACATCGTTTTGATAGCAATCGCTTAGCGGTTTTTAAATTTTTAAAAGATGAAATTGCAAAAGGTAGACAAGTGTATGTTGTGTATCCACTTATCCAAGAATCTGAAGCAATGGATTATAAAGATTTGATGGATGGTTATGAAAGTATTTCTAGAGATTTTCCAACACCACAATATCAAATAAGTATTGTGCATGGAAAAATGAAACCTGAAGATAAAGAATATGAAATGCAACGTTTTGTAAAAGGAGAAACACAAATAATGGTGGCAACTACTGTTATTGAAGTTGGTGTAAATGTGCCCAATGCAAGTGTAATGGTGATTGAAAGTTCTGAACGTTTTGGCTTGAGTCAATTACATCAATTGCGTGGACGAGTTGGGCGAGGGGCAGACCAAAGTTACTGTGTTTTATTGTCGGATGTAAAAATCTCTGACGATGCAAAAAACACGCCTAAAAACACATGGTAGAAACTTCAGACGGCTTTAAAATAGCAGAAGTAGATTTAAAATTACGCGGACCAGGAAATATTATGGGAACACAACAAAGTGGTGTGCTAAATCTTAAAATAGCTGATATTGTTAAGGATACAGAAATTCTTGTTACTGCCAGAAATGCTGCAATGAATTTGCTTTCTAAAGACGCTAATTTATCGAAACCAGAAAATAGTGTTATTTTAAATAGTTATACAAAACTTCAAAAAACAAGTGGTTTATGGGCAAATATTAGCTAGTAGAACCCAACCAAATATCTGCCTGTTTTACAGAGTAATATGTGGTTTTTTCTCCTTGATTGTTGGTGAAATCAGAAATTCTGGTTTTAGGATTTTTCATAATCCCTTCTATCATTTTTTTATTATCCAGATAATCTTGTAATGAATAATACTTGTCTGTCTCACCAATATCATCAATTGTAAAATGATTTTCATGATGACGATATTCCCACTTTAACCCTAAATCATCAGAAGGAAAGGGTTTGTTTTCTTTAGGCTTGTGGAATGTAATTTCATAAAAATCTAAAAACTCTCCGATTGCACAAACTACTTGAGAACTTGAAACATCATTATAATAAAACCAAATTCGTAAATAATATGGTTCATTTAATTTATCTAATTGTTGTTTCCATTGATTGTAGATTTCAAATAATCCCGCAATAATTTTTTGCCGTGTTTTTCCTTTTGGAGCAGGAATAACACTATTCCCAAAACATAAATTGTGATAAGGACCTATCCAAACTTTTACATATTCTCTTTGATTCTTTTTTTATATAATCAAGATCTAATTTTTTATTCTATTGAACCCAAGCATCAATGTTTTTCCAAATTCGCTTGTGCCCTCTAATTTTTTTAGTTCGATTCATTCACAAAATAATTGTTTTGCTAGTTTTGTGTTTTCTATGCTTGTTTACTTATTGGTTTGTCCCAAAAATAGGATAGACTCAAAATCTTCTTTTTCCATCTCTTTTAAGAAATACTATCAAAGACTCCCCAAAGAAATACTAAAATAATTAAAATAAGACCAGAAAATTGCCAAATAGGAACTTTGCTATCACTCTTGATAATTTTATATTCTTGTTTAAAGTCGTTTGACATTTCTTTAGTCTTTAGAACTTTTTTACAATGCTGGCACTCAGAAAAAACTTTTTTTCCAACAGGAAAAAGTGGAATCCAAAAAACATGCACATGTTTACTAAAAACACTAAATACAACAGTTCCTTTTGAGCCACAGCTTTCACAAGTTATTCTTCTAGATTGCTCTGATTTTAAGTGTACTAACTTTGATCCTTAGATAATCATAAAATAAAGTTTAAAATTATTTATAAAACTAAACTAAAAACAGAAGTATACAAAATCTATTACTTTAAAACCAATTCAGCCCATTCATTTGGACACTCTAACATAGAGAAATGTCCACAATTTTTAAGCCAATACAATTTATTATTTGGAATCTCAGTGAGTCAATAATTCTGCCATTTCTTTTACTGCCACAGGGTCATTTTCTGCCCAAACAAGTTTTGTCGGAATTTGAGTTTCTTTTAAGGCACCAATCCAACGATTCCAGTGTGTATAAACGCTCGTTATTGTATCTGCTAATTAAATAAATTACTTTTTTTCCGTTATTGTATTCTAATTGTTGCCACATTTGGCGTAGTTCATCTTTAGTGACTTTGCTTTTATCAAAATAGACATTTCGAAGATTCTTGCTAAAAATGGCAAAAATTGGTAAGCAAGGGCAACATATTTACCAAATCTACCTTTTAGTAATTTTTGAATCGTTCTCATTTGAGCTAATTCTATATGCATACTTCCGTTGCATAAAATCAAATTATCAATTTGTAAATCAATTTCATTGTTGTTGTGTCTTGCTAGAATTTCAGTGTGCTACACTTGTTCCGTAATCATGAGCTAATAGTGTTACTTTTTCGAGTCCTAATTGTTTCCATAACTCTAAAGCTATGGTTGCTTGATCTATTAACGAATATGAATAGTTTTGTGGTTTGTCAGAGAATCCAAAACCAACATGATCGTGAATGATAACACGATATTTCTTTGCTAATGAGGGTAATACTTTGTAATAATCAAAAGATGAAGTTGGGTACCCATGAAGAATGACTAATGTTTCTTTTGAGTTCTCGACTTCGCTTGAACTGACATTGCATTCATCAATAACAAAAATGTTATGATTGTTTATTTTAATATTGCTGCCTTTTGACCTCCAATCGTTACTATTCACGAATCATTTTTTTTAGTGTAGACAGTTTTTCCAATGTGAACTTTTAAAAAGTAGATTCCAGAACTAAATCCTTTAGTATTAATCTGGATGTTTTCATCATTAGTAATTTTCCTAAAAACAGATTTACCCTAAAACATTCAACAATTCAACTTTGATAATGTTTTCTGCAGAAAATGAAATTGAATTTGTAAAAGGATTTGTTGTTTTTAAAATTACTTTTTTAGAAAATTCATCTACAGCAAGTGTTTTGGAGAAAACATTACCTAAAGCTACATTCATTTTTTCCCAACCACTTGCATCTTGTCTTAATTTGGATTTTTCTTGTTCTATATGAATAAATCTTCCAGAAGTTTCAGAAGCAGATGTATTACAAGGGTTTGCACTTCCGTTAATAAATCTCCCTTGTGTGTTTGTAAAACCTCTTAATCGACCCCAATCAGTATCTATGTGTCCCAATTTAAAAGTTAAAGAATTATCTATAGCAAATAACTCGTTTTTTATCATCGTCACATAATCTGTTGTTGGTGTTTTATCGGTTCCGTTTGTCATAATTACGTATGGATCAGTGCTGTTTTTAGAAAACCCGTGAATTGAATAAATACAGAATTTGCAATGGTATTAAATAAAACTTCCGTTGTTTTTTGAAACATATTGTTAGTGTTATGTGCCATGTCAGAAACTTTAAAGGCTTCTGAAACTCCTGAACAAACAGTTGTAGTTCCTGCACAGGTAGATGCTGTAGAATTATTACAACGTTGCGTTCCGTTTAAAAATAGCGCACTAGTATTCAATCTATTAAAAGCATAAATAGCTTGTTTTCCTGTGTTAAAATCATGAGAGGAGTGTGTAGATTGTAAGATTAAATTATTTCTATCGGGAGTCTTGCTAAACACATAGGTTCCCCAATAATTAGTCTGCGTGCTTTTTTCTTCCAACACATAAAAAATTCTATTTAACGAGAGCGATGTATTTGTGTATTCTACAATTTGATAATTTACAGCATCAGCTTGCGTTCTTGCATTTGTTATCTCATCAGCTAGTATTGCAGTAATTATTGTTCCCCAAGTTGATAATTCTCCGCTAGTTGGAACTTTATAATTATTCCCTGTTTCACCTGGCATATTGCTTAATTTAGTATTTAAATAAACTTCTAAATCTCCCGAATCTGTTTGCGAAAAGGCAGAAAAAGAAAGTGCAACAAAAAGTAAAAAAAAGATTTTTTTCATAATAGACTGTTTGCTACAATATTACAAAAAAAGGACTAGGCTTTTTTACTCCGACAAACCTTTTTATATTTGATACAAAGTAGTTAAATAAATTCCTATCCATTTTATAGACGTCATATTACCCATTCCAATTCAGAAAACCTTTACCTATTCGGTTACAAAGGCAGAAGCTGATTTTTTGCAAAAAGGAATGCGTGTTGCAGTTTCTTTTGGAAACACAAAAATGTACACAGCGTTGGTTTTTAAGGTACATCAAAACAAGCCAACATTGTATGAAGCTATTGATATTCTTCAGATTTTAGATGAGAAACCAATTGTAACGGAAGTTCAATTACAAAATTGGCAATGGATTTCTAGTTATTATATGTGTTCCTTAGGAGATGTTTATAGAGCAGCTTTACCGTCAGCATTTTTGTTAGAAAGTGAAACGATTGTTTTAAAAAACGAAACATTTAAAGAAGAAGAGAATTTAAATGATGATGAGTTTTTAATTTTTGAAGCATTACAACATCAATCTCAGCTTACCATACATCAAGTTGCTGATATTTTGGGAAAGAAAAAAGTCTTACCTATTATCAACGAATTGATTCAGAAAAAAGCGGTTTCTATCAAAGAAGAAATTTACGAACAATACAAACCTAAAATGGTAAAATATGTTCGGTTAAAGGCTAATTATACTTCTGATGAAGCGTTGCAAAACTTATTACAAGAGTTAAACAGAGCAAAAAAACAACGAGAAGCAGTATTAGGGTATTTTCAATTAAATGCTGATAAAAAACCAATTAAAGTCAAAGATTTAGAAACAAAAATAGGCGTTTCTACAGCTGTTATTAAAGCGTTGGCTGATAAAGAAATTTTTGAATTGTATGAAATTCAAACAGACAGAATTCATTTTGAAGGTACTACCAACGATTTAAAAAACTTAAACGATTTTCAAGAAACTGCATTGGCAGAAATTAAAAGTTCATTTCAAGAAAAAGAGGTTGTTTTATTACACGGAATTACAAGTTCTGGAAAAACTGAAGTATATACCAAACTGATTGAAGATAATTTAAATTCAGGAAAACAGATTTTGTTTTTATTGCCAGAAATTGCATTGACTACGCAAATTATTACACGTTTAGAAGCTTATTTCGGAAATCAAATTTCTGTATTTCATTCAAAATACTCAATGAATGAACGTGTAGAGGTTTGGAAGAATGTATTGGAAAATAAACCAAAAGCCCAAATTATTTTAGGAGCAAGATCCTCTGTGTTTTTACCTTTCTCAAATTTGGGATTAATTATTGTTGATGAAGAACATGAAACATCCTACAAACAATTTGAGCCTTCGCCACGTTATCATGCAAGAGATACGGCCGTTGTGTTAGCGCACCAACACAAAGCAAAAATTTTATTAGGTTCTGCAACGCCATCCATAGAGAGTTATTTTAATACGCAAAATGGTAAATATGGTTTGGTGGAATTAAATCGCAGATTTGGAAATGTGCAATTGCCAAAAATCGAATTGATAGACATAAAAGAAAAACAGCATAAAAAGAAAATGAACGGTCATTTTTCTGATCGTTTAATCTTATTAATTACTGAAGCTTTAGAAAATAAAGAACAAGTTATTTTGTTTCAAAATAGGCGTGGGTTTTCTCCAGTTGTAGAATGCACTACGTGTGGTGTTGCTCCGCAATGTCCAAATTGCGATGTTAGTTTAACCTATCATAAATATAGAAACGAATTAAAATGTCATTATTGTAATTACCAACGATCGATGCCAAACAATTGTGCCGCATGTGGCAGTAATACCTTAGACACAAAAGGTTTTGGAACCGAGCAAATTGAATTAGAATTGAAAGAAATTTTCCCAAATCACAATATTGGAAGAATGGATTTAGATACTACTCGTGGAAAACATGGGTATCAAAAAATAATAGGTGCATTTGAAGCTCAAGAAATTGATGTATTGGTAGGAACACAAATGTTATCGAAAGGATTGGACTTTGAAAATGTGTCATTAGTCGGAATTTTAAATGCCGATAACATGTTGAATTTTCCAGATTTTAGAGCACACGAACGTAGTTATGACATGATGGTGCAGGTTTCTGGACGTGCAGGGCGGTCAAAAAAACAAGGAAATGTAGCGATCCAAACCTATAATCCCTACCATCAAATATTGCAACAAGTTTCAACTACAAATTATGCAGAAATGTATAAAGAACAATTGCAAGAACGATGGCAGTATCATTATCCGCCGTATTATCGCTTGATAAAAATTACCTTAAAACACAAAGATTATATAAAGGTTGATAGTGGAATAAATTGGTTAGCCAAGGCGTTGCAAAATGTATTTAGAGAACATGTTTTAGGTCCAACTGCCCCTGTAGTTTCTAGGGTTCGTAATCAATATATTAAAAACCTAACAATTAAGATTCCACCCAAACAGAATTTAGCAGAAACGAAGAAACAAATCGAAAAAATTAAAAACACATTCCAGTCTGTAAAAGACTTTAGACCTATTCGCTTTATTGTTGATGTAGATGCACAGTAGTTCATTGATCAACTATTAGTTGTCAATGAACAATGAACAGTTGTCATTCCGAAATGAGGCACGATTGAGGAATCTCATGATATACTAATCAGTTGTCAATTATCAGTTAACAATGAACAGTTTTCAGTTCGAGTGATTTTATGTCAATTTGAGATAAGTCGAGAATAAAGAAAATTGTATCGAGAATATTTTTTAAATAAATATCATTTTAAAACACAAATGTTAGAAACATATCAATGGGAATTCGTTTTGATCTTAACTAATTGTTTTTTGCCACGAATTAATCAATGACTTTATATATAAAGCTAAATGTCATATCGAGCGCAGTCGAGGTGTAATATAAATAAATCTTTTAAGCTTTCTCGACTGCGCTCGAACAGACATGAGTAAAAAAGCGAAAGATTTATCTTTCACTTTTTTGTTTTAGTTCCCATTCTTTACGCATATCTGAAGATAAAGTTCCAGTCCCATCATGTTTCCAGCCCGGAGGTTTTAAAAAATAATTTAGTTTGTTTAAAAGGGAGGTTTTAGAAGAGAATACATCTTTAAACAGGCCGAACCATTCTAAAAAAGCAACTTTAATAGGGTTAAAAGTGTTGATGTTTGTGGTTAGTCCATAAATAGGTTTTTCAACTTCCAATTCAAAAGTGCCAAATAATCTATCCCAAATAATAAAAATTCCTGCATGGTTTCTGTCTAAATATTGTGGATTTGTTGCGTGATGTACTCTATGGTGACTTGGTGTGTTAAAAATATACTCAAACCATTTTGGTAATTTATCTATCAATTCTGTGTGAATCCAATATTGATACAATAAACTAATCGACATTTGAACCAAAATCATAACTGGGTGAAAACCTACTAAAACTAAAGGAATCCAAAAGATAAAAGAAGTAAAACTACCTGTCCATGTTTGTCGTAATGCCGTGCTTAAATTATATTTCTGAGAAGAATGATGTACAATGTGGCTCGCCCAAAAAAACCGGTTTTCATGACTGAGTCTGTGGTACCAGTAATATACAAAATCTTCAACAAACAGAACAAGAACCCAGGCCCACCAAACAAATGGAATATCAAAAAGGTGAAATGCATTGTATACCAAATAAAATACACCTAACACAAGCGTTTTACTTATCAAGCCAATGGTAACATTACCTAATCCCATCGCAATAGAAGTTGCGGCATCTTTATATTCGTATTCTTGCATTTTAACTTTTACCGTTAAAATAACTTCAATGATAACGGTAGCAATAAAAACAGGTATTGCGTAGTGAATTAAGTTTGGGAATTCTGGTATTTGCATTTGATATTTATTTGCAATTAAAATAAGACAATTTTTATAGACAAAAGATGTATTGTTTAATGAAAAAAAGTCACTATATTTGCAGCCTTAAAATAATTTTAAACAATTACTTATGAATCATTACGAAACTGTTTTCATTTTGAATCCCGTTTTATCTGATACTCAGATAAAGGAAACAGTACAAAAGTTTAATGACTATTTGGTTTCTAAAGGTGCCGAAATGATTTCTAAAGAAGATTGGGGCTTAAAAAAATTAGCGTATCCAATCCAAAAAAAGAAAAGTGGATTTTACCACTTATTTGAATTCAAAATTGCTGGAGAAGAAATTTCTTCATTCGAACTTGAATTTAGAAGAGATGATAGCGTTATGCGTTATTTAACTGTTAAATTAGATAAACATGCTGCAGCTTGGGCTGAAAAGAGAAGAGCACGTGTAACATCTGCTAAAAAATAAGAGATATGTCATCTATAGATCAACAAGCAAAAGGAAATAAGCAGGGAGAAGTAAGATACTTAACTCCGCTTGACATTGAAACTAAAAAAGAATCTAAATACTGTCGTTTTAAGAAAAACGGAATGAAGTACATCGATTATAAAGATGCAGACTTCTTAATGTATTTAGTGAATGAGCAAGGTAAAATTTTACCTAGACGTTTAACAGGAACATCATTAAAATATCAACGTAAAGTTGCACAAGCTATCAAACGTTCTCGTCATTTAGCTTTAATGCCATACGTTGGAGATATGTTAAAATAAAAAGAAGAAGTATTATGGAATTAATATTAAAACAAGACGTAGAAAATGTAGGTTTTAAAGATGATATTGTAACTGTAAAAAACGGTTATGGTAGAAACTTTTTAATCCCACAAGGACATGCAGTATTAGCTACTTCTTCTGCAAAAAAAGTATTGGCAGAAACGTTAAAGCAACGTGCTTTTAAAGAAGCTAAAATAATTGAAGAAGCTACTAAAATAGCTGATGCAATTAAAGGATTAGAGATTAAGATTACATCTAAAGTTGGTTCAGGAGACAAATTATTTGGTTCTGTAAACAATGCAGATGTTGCTGAAGCAATTGCAAAATCGGGAACTGAAATAGATAGAAAATTTATTAAAGTTGCTGGTGGATCAGTTAAAAGATTAGGTAAATACGAAGCGACTGTAAGATTACACAGAGCTGTAGTTGCTGAAATTACTTTTGACGTTGTTGCTGAGTAAACAATCAGATTAAATTATATGTAAAACCTATCAATTCATTTTGATAGGTTTTTTTATTTTAGCCCAATAAAAACAACCATGAAATACAGACAATTAACAAAAGAACAATTTGAATCTTTACACAAAGAATTTGCCCTTTTTTTAGCATCACAAAGTATTGATGTAAAAGAGTGGAATCAATTAAAAAAAGAGAAACCTCAAGTTGCAGAAGATGAAATGAATGTTTTTTCTGATGTTGTTTGGGATGATGTGTTGACAAAAACAGCATATTTAGAGCACTTTTCTAAACAAAGCATCAATTTGTTTAAATGTGATGAAAGTGAAATTCACAGAATCTTTGTGAAAATAAATAAAGACATTAATTTATTAGAACAAGAAGGTTTTGAATGGTTATTGTCTAATCCAACTGACGATGTTGTTGAATATTTTAACGGAACAAAAGAGTACACCTCTGAACGAAATCTAGAAATTTTTGATTTAATTGAAAAAGGAAGTTCAATTTCTAAAGGAGAATTGTACGAATATTTTACTCAATTAATTTCTAAATAACTCGAGATGTCATCCCTTTAAGTCGTTCTAATAAACCCGAGTTGATGAAAAGATTGAGCTTACTTTAAAGTTTGTAATTGTTCTACTAAATATTCTTCAATAAGAAAAGCTAGGTGTCTAATTTTAGACCTTCAACATTCATCAAAGTATTTTTATATTCATATCACAATCCTGGTTATCGAAACCCTGATAAAATAGAACTTTAAGCAATTTAAAAAAGAAAAAGATGTTAGAGCTTTTTATGCTATGTTTGTAAAAAGCATTTAATAGTATGATAGACACTCAACTTTTAAACTTCTTAGAAGGTTTTGTAAGTGATAAGCGAAAAGATACATTTCATAAAGTTTTAGAAAATAGAACTAGGTATTTTACAGTAGTGTTAGAAGATATATTTCAACCACACAATTCTAGCGCAGTGATTAGAAGTTGCGATATTTTTGGATTGCAAGATGTGCACATCATTCAAAATAAATACTCGAGTAGAGTTTCACGCCATGTTGCGAAAGGTTCCCAAAAATGGTTGGATATTAAAAAATACAATCAATCTGCAACAAATACCCAAGATTGTTTAGATGCGTTGCGAAAAGACGGGTATCAAATTATAGCTACCACACCGCATAACGATTCTTGCATGTTACACGAATTCGATATTACTAAAAAATCAGCATTTGTTTTTGGAGTAGAAAAAGAAGGTGTTTCTGAATACACTATGAATCAAGCGGATGGATTTTTAAAAATACCCATGGTTGGTTTTACAGAGAGTTTAAACATTTCTGTAGCTGCTGCGATCATTTTGCAAGATATTACTACCAAATTAAGAGCTTCAGAAATCAATTGGAAATTATCTGAGACAGAAAAAGAAACGTTGTATTTTGAATGGGTTCAAAAATCTATAAAAAGTATTAAAAAGATAATGGAGCGTTATCATTCAGAAAAATCATTCTAAAATTGTCAATTCGAACGCAATCGAGAACTATTTTTTTAGATTGCTATCATACAATTCAATCCATTGTTTTGGTGTTATTTTTTGCACTAACTCGCCAATTAAGGCATACGGAATATCATCCATTTTTTTAAAACGAACACAACTTTTTCCCATGTCTAATTTGCGTTTGCAATGCTTTGGGTATTCAGTAGTAAACCATGCATATATTTCTGGGTTTGCATAAATTCCCATATGATAAAAGGCTACAAAATTCTTTTGAGAAGCAATATTTAAAAATGGTAGAGGTAACTCTGGATTGCAATGATATCCATCTGGATATAAAGAATGTGGCACTACATAACCTGGCATGTTATAATTGATTTCTTCTACAAAACCTTTAGGCAAATTTTGATTGATAACAGTTCTTAGTTTGGTAAGTGCTTGCTTTCTTTCTTCTGGTAATTGATTGATGTATGCATCAACGGTTTCAGCTTTGTATTGCATGGTTTCATATTTTGTTCTAATGTATAAAAAATGTTTTAAATGTTGATTTTTTTATATTGAAACAACATCAAGGAAAAAATTTATGTATATTTATTGAGCATTTTAACTAAAACAAACTAGAAATGAAAATCAAACTAACTATCAAGTTTTTTCTTGTTTTATCATTAATGGCAACAACACTTGTTGCACAAGATAAGGTTGAAGAGAAAAAAGATTCAACCAAAGTAGCAACAAAAGAATTGCCACTTGAGCCAGAAAGAAAGTTATCTTTTAATACGCAACAAGGAACTTGGATGTCTCTAGATGTCCACCCAAACGGAAAAGAAATTATTTTCGATATGATGGGTGATTTGTATACAGTCCCTATTTCTGGAGGAAAAGCAACAAGAATTACGAAAGGGATGGCATATGATGTACATCCAAGATATAGCCCAGACGGAAATTTGATTGTGTTTATTTCAGATAAAAGTGGTTCAGATAACTTATGGATTCGTGATTTAAAAACAAACGAAGAAACACAGTTGACAAAAGATAAAAATCAAAAACATTTTTCTGCAGATTGGAGTCCAGATGGAGATTATGTTTTGGGAGTAAAAGGAAGAAGAAATATAAAGCCTTACCTGTATCATAAAGATGGTGGTTCTGGAGCAAAATTAGTTTCTGCACCTGCCAATTTAAAATTAATTGATCCTGCTTTTGGGGCTGATGGTAGATTGATTTATTTTTCAGCAAGGCGAGGAGCATGGAACTACAACGCTCAGTTGCCACAATATCAAATCATGACATTTGATCGTAACGATGGTTCAACAGAAACGATTACCTCGAAATATGGTTCATCATTTACACCTACACTTTCTAAAGACGGAAATTGGTTGGTATTTGGTAGCCGATTTGAAGATAAAACAGGTTTGATTCTTCGCAATTTAAAAAATGGAGAAGAAAAATGGTTAGCATATCCTATTCAAAGAGATGATCAAGAATCTATGGCTACTTTGGGAGTTTTACCAGGAATGGATTTTACTCCAGATAGTAAAAATTTAATTACTTCTTATGGAGGTAAAATGTATTCTATTTCTTTAGCATCAAATAAAGCGACAGAAATTCCTTTTAATGTAGATGTAAATATTGACTTAGGGCCAATGGTCTCTTTTAAATACCCAATCGATGATGCTCCAGACGCGTTTGTAACGCAAATTAGAGACGCAGTTCCGTCGCCAGACGGAAAAATGTTGGCTTTTACAGCATTAAACAGATTGTATGTAATGGATTTTCCGAACGGAAAACCAAAACGTTTGACAAAGAATGATTATACAGAAGCACAACCTGCTTGGTCACCAGATAGTAAGAATTTGGTCTTTACAACTTGGAAACATGGAGAAGGACATTTGTATAAAGTAAATGTTTCGGGTAGAGCTAAAATTGAAAAATTAACAAAAGAATCAGGTTTTTACACAAAACCTGCATGGTCTTATAATTCTGATAGAATTGCATTTTTAAAAGGCAGTACTCAAGGTTTTGAAGACGCAATAGGTAATTCTAACCCTGTAAACGAAATTGCATGGATCCCTTCAAATGGTGGAGATATAACTGTAATTGATCGAACAAAAGGAAGAGCAAATATTCATTTTACTAAAATTGATGATAGGGTGTATATGAATCATGGCAGTAAAGGTTTGATCTCAATTCGTTGGGACGGTACAGATGAAAAATCACACTTAAAATTAACAGGAATTACAACCTATGGTTCTTCAGATGTTTTTGGAGAAGAGCACGGAATTTTACCAAGTGAAATTGAAGGTTGGCGAGAGAACAACAGAGCTTCAAGACCACAAGAAATCAGAATTTCTCCTGATGGTAGAAATGCATTAGCAAAAATTAATAACGATGTGTATTCGGTGTTGATCCCTAAAATAGGAAATACACCAACAATATCTTTAGCAAATGCAGATAATGCAGCTTTTCCTGCTAATAAACTCACAATAATGGGAGGGGAATTTCCTGCATGGTCTTCAGATAGCAAAAAAGTACATTGGTCTTTAGGGGCTAGTCATTTTGTATATGATTTAGCCAAAGGAAAAGCCTTTGCAGATAATTTAGCTGCAGAGAAAAAGAAAAAGGCTAAGGAAAAATCAACAGAAAAGAAAACCTTTAAAAAACCAAAAGAAACTCCAAAATTTAAAGCGGATGAATATCCAATAAAAGTTGGCTATAAAAAAGCAACACCTAAAGGTACAATTCTGTTAAAAGGGGGGCGCATTATTACCATGAATGGTAGTCAAGTGATTGAAAATGGAGATGTTTTAATCGTTAACAATAGAATTCAAAAAGTAGGAGCATCAGGAAGTTTTACAATCCCTAGTGGTGCTAAAATTATTGATGTTTCAGGAAAAACAATTACTCCAGGATTTGTAGATACACATGCACATATGTGGCCAAATTGGGGGGTTCATAAAAATCAAGTTTGGATTTACTCTGCTAACTTGGCTTATGGAGTAACAACAACTAGAGATCCACAAACGGCAACTACAGATGTGTTAACCTACGCAGACATGGTAGACGCAGGAATGATGCATGGACCAAGAGTGTACAGCACAGGACCAGGAGTTGGTTATTGGGCTTATAATATTAAGAGTTTAGAGCATGCTAAAGATGTATTGACACAATACAGCAAATACTACAATACAAAATACATTAAAATGTATGTTGTTGGAAATAGACAACAACGTCAGTGGGTAATCATGGCTGCTAAAGAACTAAAACTAATGCCAACTACTGAAGGGTCTTTAGATTTTAAAATGAATATGACACAGTTATTGGATGGTTATCCAGGACACGAACATTCATTCCCAATTTATCCAATTTATAAAGATGTAATAGAGAGTACTGCATTTTCTAAAATGGCGGTTACACCAACATTATTAGTTTCTTACGGTGGACCTTGGGCAGAAAATTACTATTATTCTAGAGAAAATCCGTATCACGATACAAAGATGCAATATTTTACTCCGTATCGTGAATTAGCTAGTAAATCTAGAAGAAGACCAGGATGGTTTATGGATGAAGAACATGTGTTTCAAAAGCATGCCGAATTTATGAAAGATTTGGTAGAAGCTGATGGAATTGCAGGAGTTGGAAGTCATGGTCAATTACAAGGACTTGGTTTTCACTGGGAGCTTTGGTCTGTTGCAAGTGGAGGAATGAAAAACTTAGATGCGTTAAAAGTAGCTACCATTCATGGTGCTAAAGCTTTAGGGTTGGATACCGATTTAGGAACTATAGAAGAAGGTAAAGTAGCAGATATTTTAATTATGGATAAAAACCCTTTAGACAATTTAAGAAATACGAACACGCTAAAATATGTGATTAAAAACGGAATTCTATATGATGCGAATACACTAGATGAATTAGCACCTACCAAAAAGAAAGCTCCGGTTTTTCATTGGCAAATAAAGAAACCAGTTAATTTACCTGGAATTAAAAAGTAATTAAAAAAGCCTCATTTTAAATGAGGCTTTTTTAATATTTTGATTTCAATTATTTTACAATTACTTTCTGAATAGTGGCAATAGAATCACAACGTTTAATGTATAATTGAATATTCTTTAGGCTATCTTTTCCGCTAATTAAGTACTCTGGACAAGGTTTTATTCTTGGCTTACTTTCACTAAAATGAACATCGCCATTTTTAAGAATTGCGTTTACTGTAAGTGTATCTAAGTTGTTTTTTTGTAAAACAGTATTTGCTTCTGGAGAATAAACTTTTTCTCTAATACGGATTTGTTTTAATGTTCTTGCGTCCATTCCGTAATCAAAAGAAACATCTTTACCTGTCCAGATAAAGTAAACAACAATCCCTCCAATAGAAAATCCAAGTAAATAATATAAAACACGTTTAGGCCAGCTCATCATTACATATTTAACGATTGCAAAAGTAGGAAATTAAACGGATTAAATGATCAATAAATTAATATCTCTAAAAGGTAAATTAAACCAATCAGCAACTGTTTTGCTTGTTAAAATTCCGTGGTAAAAATACATGCCGTTTCGTAAGCTTTTGTCAAAACGTGCTGCATTTTCAAATCCGCCTTCCTCAGCAATGCTTAATAAATATGGAGTAAATATGTTGCTAATAGAAACCGATGCGGTTCTTGCATATCTAGACGGAATGTTAGGGACACAGTAATGCATAACTCCATGTTCTATAAAAGTAGGTTCACTGTGAGTGGTAATTCTTGAAGTTTCAAAACAGCCGCCACAATCAATGCTCACATCCACAATTAAGGCACCGTCTTTCATTTGTTCAACCATATCTTCTGTAACCATAATCGGAGAACGATTTTTCCCTCTTATAGCTCCAATAGCAATATCGCAACGCATTAATGCTTTTAACAATGTTTTTGGCTGTATGGTTGATGTATAAATAGGTGTATTTAAACAATGCTGTAAGCGTCTTAATTTGGTAATTGAATTATCAAAAACTTTTACGCGAGCTCCTAATCCTAAGGCAGAACGTGCAGCAAATTCACCGACAGTTCCGGCCCCAATAATAACAACATCGGTAGGAGGAACACCACCAATGTTTCCAACTAACAATCCGTTTCCTTTATTGCTATTGCTAAGTAATTCAGCTGCAATCAACACAGAAGCAGTACCTGCAATTTCACTTAGTGATTTTACAATCGGATAAAATCCGTGTTCGTCTTTGATGTAATCAAACGCAAACGCGGTAATTCTTTTTTTAGCTAGTGTTTCAAAGTACTTCTTTGATTGTGTTTTTAATTGCAAAGCAGATAGCAAAACACTTTGCGGCTTGATGTATTCTATTTCTTGTAATGTTGGAGGCGCTACTTTTAAAACGATATTACACCCAAAAGCTTCTTCAACATTGTATGAGATTTTTGCACCGGCTTCAGAATATTCTTTGTCGTTAAAGTTTGCGGCATTTCCTGCGCCAGTTTCAACCACAATTCTATGCCCGTGTGCAGTTAACGCAGCAACAGCATCTGGAGTTAAGCAAACGCGCTTTTCTTCGAAATGTGTTTCTTTGGGTAAGCCTATAAATAATTCTCCTTTATGCTTTTTAATTTCTAGCATTTCTTCTTGTGGAAGTAACTCTTCTTTGCTAAACGGAGAATATTGACTCATATCTTATTTTTTAGTTGAATATTTCGAAATCCATTTTCTAAAACAGAAATATGTATTTCAGTCGACTCTAAAGGTAATAAATTTTCGATATTCTGCGGCCATTCAATCAAACACCAAGCATCTGAGTAAAAATAATCTTCTACACCAATGTCATAGGCTTCGTTTTCGTCTTCTATTCTGTAGAAATCAAAATGATATACAATCTCAGCATTTGCAGTATGATATTCATTCACCAACGAGAAAGTAGGAGAGTTGGCAACATCTTCAATTCCCAATTCTTTGCAAATCTCTTTGATTAAAGTGGTTTTTCCAGCGCCCATTTCTCCGTAAAAAAGGATGGTTTTACTTTTTGATGTTGCAATGATTTCTTTTGCAATGGTATTGAGCTCAGAAATTGAATAGGTTTTGTTCATGTAACAAAAATATGTTTTAATCTTTAAATTGTAAAACTATTTCGTTTCATAAATCACCTAAGGTATAATCATTTTTTCTAGAGAAATTCCGCCATGTTGATAAAGGTTTTTTGTTTTGTTATTCCTGCGGAGGCAGGAATCTATACAGACATAAATAAAAAGACTTCCCTTTAAATAACAATTTTGTTAATTAAAAAAGCACTTTATCTTTTTAAGTGAATTTTGTTGTTAATAGAAATGTGTTCCTGCGTAGGCAGGAATGACAATAGCAACTTATTTCGCCTCATAAACCGCACACGGAATAATCATTTCTTCTAGAGAAATTCCGCCATGTTGGTAGGTGTTCTTGTAATATTTTACATAATGATTGTAATTGTTCTGATAGGCCAAAAACAAATCTTCTTTTGCAAAAATAAACGAGCTATTCATCGCTGTTGTTGGTAAAAAGATATCTTTTGGGTTGCGAACGGCATAGACATCTTTTTCGCTATAAGATAAACTTCTACCAGTTTTGTAGCGTAAATTAGAACTTGCATTTTTATCACCAATTACTTGAGTCGGATTTTTACAATTAATGGTTCCATGATCGGTGGTAATAATTAATTTTTGCCCTAATTTTTGTGCTTTTTGAATAATTTCTAACAAAGGTGAATTTCGGAACCAACTCTCTGTTAACGATCTGTAGGCTTTGTCATCTCCAGCCAATTCCTTAATGACTTCCATTTCAGTTTTGGCGTGCGAAATCATATCTACAAAATTATAGACAATAACGGTTAAATCGTTTTGTTTAGTGGCATTGTAATTATCTGCCAATTCTTTACCGTTTTTAAGATTAGTTATTTTATAATATTCGTGTTTAATAGGTAAGTTTAAACGTTTTATTTGTGCAGATAAAAACTCGTTTTCGTACAAGTTTTTCCCACCTTCATCCGTGTCATTTCTCCAAAACTCTGGATACATTCTTTCCATTTCAGAAGGCATCAATCCTGAGAATATAGCATTACGTGCATATTGTGTTGCAGTAGGTAAAATACTAAAAAACGATTCCTCTTTTTCTTTCTTAAAATGATTGTTGATGTATGGTTCTAAAATTCGAAATTGATCTAAACGTAAATTATCAATAACCACTAATAAGGTTCCGTTTTCTGAAGTTTTTAATTCTGGAAAAACCACTTCTTTTAATAAGGTGTGTGAAAAAATAGGTTTATCATTCGAGGTTAAAAAATCTTCGTAATTCTTTTTAATGAATTTAAAAAATAAAGAATTTGCTTCGTTTTTCTGACTTTCTAAAATGCCTAACATTCCGGCATCATTAATGTTTTCTAGCTCTAATTCCCAATGGACCAATTTTTTATAAATGTCAATCCACTCTTCGTAAGAATTCACCATGGCTAAATCCATTGAGATTTTTCGAAATTCTTGTTGGTAATTGGAAGTTGTTTTATCAGAAATTAATTTAGAATGATCTAAATTCTTTTTTAAACTCAATAATATCTGATTCGGATTGACAGGTTTGATTAAGTAATCTGCAATTTTAGAACCAATGGCTTCTTCCATAATATATTCTTCCTCGCTTTTTGTAATCATAACAACCGGAAGGTTATTTTGCTTTTGTTTGATTTCAGCTAAGGTTTCTAAACCTGTAATTCCGGGCATGTTTTCATCTAAAAAAACAATATCAAAATTCTGTTCACCGACCAAATCAATAGCATCGGCACCATTGGTACATTTGGTAACATTGTAATTTTTGTTCTCTAAAAATAGAATATGAGGTTTTAAGATATCTATTTCATCATCAACCCATAAAATTTCTATTTTTCTCATATATATGTTTTTAAGTAATTGCTAAAATACGTGAAATTGCGATTATTTTTTGGAGTTCTCTGTTAAATAAAAGTGAATGCTTTTTAGAATTTTATTTCCTGATGAGCAAGTATCAATAACAATAGTATATTTGCATAACAAATCGATACAGTTTGAAAACTTCAAAAACCAATAAACTCAAAATACTGAACGACCCAATTTACGGTTTTATTACAATTCCGAATAGTTTAATTTTTGATATTATAGAACATCCTTATTTTCAGCGCTTAAGACGAGTAACCCAAATGGGGTTTTCTAATTTAGTGTATCCAGGTGCAAATCATACGCGATTTCATCATGCTTTAGGGTGTTTGTACTTAATGCAAAAGGCGGTTAGAATTTTACGTTTTAAAGAAGCGGCAATTTCTGAGGATGAAGCCAATGCGTTATATATTGCTATTTTGTTGCACGATATTGGTCACGGAGCTTTTTCGCATGCTTTAGAACATAGTATTGTAAACGGAATTAGCCATGAAGAAATTTCGTTGAAGTTCATGAAAAAGCTAAACGAAGAGTTTGATGGACAATTAAGTTTAGCGATTGAAATGTTTGAAGGCAACTACAAAAGAGGCTTTTTCAATCAATTAATCTCAAGTCAATTAGATATTGATAGATTGGATTATTTAAAAAGAGATAGTTTTTATACAGGAGTTACCGAAGGGAATATTTCATCAGATCGATTGATAGCTATGATGAATGTTTTTAAAGAAGAATTGGTTATTGAAAAGAAAGGAATTTATTCTGTTGAAAAATTTTTAATAGCTCGTAGATTGATGTATTGGCAGGTATATTTACATAAAACTGGTTTGGTTGCAGAGAATATGTTGGTTAAAATTTTACAACGAGCTAAAGAACTAGCAACCCAGAATGTTGAATTACCGGCTACTAAAACAATGCAATACTTTTTATACAATCAGATTACAAAAGAGAATTTTACAGATGAAACCTTGGCGGTGTTTTCTAAGTTAGATGATTATGATGTGTTATCAGCCATCAAAGAATGGACAACACATTCTGATGAGGTATTGTCAGCTTTGTCTACCATGATTATGAATCGTAATTTACTGAAAATCAGTATGCAAAACACTCAATTTTCAAAAGAAGAAGTAAAACTTCAAGCAGAAAAACTAACAGCAAAGTTTCATATAAAGCCAGAACATGCTCATTATTTTGTTTTTGACGGTACTGTAAGTAATCAAGCGTACAACACTAGTAACCCAATTAAAATATTGTTTAAAAACAACACAACCATAGATATTGCTTCGGCTTCAGATCAATTAAATTTACAAGCACTTACAAAACCAGTACAAAAGTTTTATTTGTGTTATCCTAAGAAAATGTAATTAGACAATTCTTAAGAAATTTCATACTTTTGCAGACAATGAATTTTACAGCGCAACAAATAGCGGAAATTTTAGAAGGAGACATTGTTGGAAACCCAAATGTTGAGGTTTCTAGATTGTCTAAAATTGAGGAAGGAGAAAAAGGAAGTCTTACTTTTTTATCCAATCCAAAATACAATCCGTTTTTATATACCACAAAAGCATCTATAACCATTGTTAATAAAAGTTTCAATCCAGAAAAGGAGCTAGAAACAACATTGATAAAAGTAGAAGATGCTTATGCAGCTTTTTCAAAACTATTAGAGTTTTACAATCAAGTAAAAAACAATAAAACAGGTAGAGAGCAACCTCATTTTATTGCCTCTACAGCGCTAATTGGTTCAAATGAATATATTGGTGCTTTTGCTTATATAGGAGAAAATGTTACCATTGGTGAAAACGTAAAAATTTATCCAAATGTATATGTAGGTGATAATGTGGTGATTGGGGATAATTGTACCCTTTTTTCTGGAGTAAAAGTATATTCTGAAACAGAGATTGGTAACAATTGCGTATTGCATTCTGGCGTTATTCTTGGTTCAGACGGATTTGGTTTTGCACCTAATAAAGAAGGGGTGTATAATAAAATTCCACAAACAGGTAATGTAATTATTGAAGATTTTGTTGATATTGGTTCTGCCACTACAATAGATAGAGCTACTTTAGGGTCTACAATTATTCGAAAAGGCGTAAAGTTAGACAATCAAATTCAGATTGCCCATAATGTAGAAATTGGTGAAAATACCGTTATCGCTGCTCAAACAGGAATTTCTGGTTCTACCAAAATCGGAAAAAACTGTATGATCGGAGGGCAAGTTGGAATGGCAGGACATATTACAGTTGGAAACAATGTTAAGATTGGTGCTCAATCTGGAGTTACAAAAAGTGTAAAAGACAATCAAGTAATCAATGGTACACCTGCGTTTGGTTTTACTGACTTTAATAAATCGTACGTGTATTTTAAACAATTACCTGAATTAGCAAAGAAAATAAATAATTTAGAAAAAAATATTGAACTCAAAAGGAGTAATAATGAGTAAGAAACAACAAACAATAAAAAGAGAGGTAAGCCTTTCTGGTGTTGGATTGCACACAGGAAATACTGTAAGCATGACGTTTAAACCAGCGCCGATAGATCATGGTTTTGCTTTTGCTAGAGTAGATTTAGAAGGAGAGCCTGTTATTGCGGCTAGAGCAGAATATGTGGTGAATACTCAACGAGGAACAAATTTAGAAAAAAATGGAGTTCAGATTCAAACTTCAGAACACGTATTGGCAGCAGCTGTAGGTTTAGGAATAGACAACTTGTTAATTGAAATTGATGCATCTGAACCTCCAATCATGGATGGTTCATCAAAGTTTTTTATAGAAGCTTTAGAAAAAGCAGGAGTTGTAGAACAAGAGGCTGACATTAAAGAATACATTGTAAAAGATATCATTTCTTATAGAGATGAAGTAACTGGAAGTGAAATTATATTAATGCCTTCAGATAAATACGAAATCACAACCATGGTAGATTTTGGCACTAAAATATTAGGGACTCAAAATGCTACTCTTCAACACATTGAAGATTTCAAAGAAGAAATTGCAGCTGCAAGAACATTCAGTTTTTTACATGAAATTGAAATGCTTCTTGAGAATGATTTAATTAAAGGTGGAGATTTAAATAACGCAATTGTATATGTAGATAAGGAATTGTCTGACGCAACAATGAACAGGTTAAAGAAAGCTTTTAAGAAGGAGGATATAGCAGTTCAATCCAACGGAATTTTAGACAACTTAAATTTGCATTGGGCAAATGAAGCGGCTAGACATAAGTTATTGGATGTAATTGGAGATTTAGCCTTAACTGGAATTCGAATCAGAGGAAAAGTTATTGCAAACAAACCAGGGCATTTAGTAAATACTCAATTTGCAAAAAAATTGTCTAAAATCATTAAAATGGAGAAACGTAATAACGTACCACAGATAGATTTAAATCAACCTCCATTAATGGATATTCATCAAATCATGGATATTCTTCCACATAGACCACCATTTTTATTGATTGACAGAATTATTGAGCTTTCTGATAAACATGTAATTGGAATGAAAAATGTAACAATGAACGAAAACTTCTTTGTTGGACATTTTCCAGGAGCACCAGTAATGCCAGGAGTTTTACAAGTAGAAGCAATGGCGCAATGTGGAGGGGTTTTAGTATTAAGCACCGTTCCAGATCCAGAAAATTACTTGACCTATTTTATGAAAATGGACAATGTAAAGTTCAAACAAAAAGTATTACCTGGAGATACATTAATATTTAAATGTGAATTAATTTCGCCAATTAGAAGAGGTATTTGTCATATGCAAGCATATGGTTATGCAAACGGAAAACTAGTGGTAGAAGCAGAATTAATGGCACAAATCGCAAAAAAAGAATAGTATGAATCAACCTTTAGCATACATACATCCTCAAGCAAAGATTGCAAGAAATGTAGTTGTAGAGCCTTTTACAACAATTAATAATGATGT
This sequence comes from uncultured Polaribacter sp., assembly GCA_943788865.1. Taxonomy (GTDB): domain Bacteria; phylum Bacteroidota; class Bacteroidia; order Flavobacteriales; family Flavobacteriaceae; genus Polaribacter. The sequence continues at coordinate 298,940 of CALSRX010000005.1, forward strand.
AGAAATTGGTTCTGGAACTTGGATAGGTTCTAATGTAACCATCATGGAAGGGGCAAGAATTGGTAAAAATTGTAGAATTTTTCCTGGAGCAATTATTTCTGCAATTCCGCAAGATTTAAAATTTGAAGGAGAAGATTCTCTAACAGTTATTGGAGACAATACCACAATTAGAGAATGTGTTACCATAAATAGAGGAACAAATGACAGGGGTAAAACTGTTGTTGGAGATAATTGTTTAATTATGGCAGCAGCCCATATTGCACACGATTGTATTGTTGGAAACAATGCGATTATTGTAAATGGTGTTTTATTAGGCGGACATGTTATTGTTGGAGAATATGCTGTTTTAGGAGGCTTGTCTGCAATTCATCAGTTCATTCACATTGGAGAACATGCAATGATTTCTGGTGGTTCATTGGTTAGAAAAGATGTTCCTCCCTACACAAAGGCAGCAAAAGAGCCTTTATCTTATGTAGGTATTAATTCTGTCGGATTAAGGAGAAGAGGTTTTACTTCTTCAAAAATTAAAGAAATTCAAGATATTTATAGAATTCTATATCAAAAAAATTACAATACGACCCAAGCTATTGAAATTATTGAAGCTGAAATGGAAGCGACTCCAGAAAGAGATGAAATAATGTTGTTTATTCGTAATTCTCAACGAGGAATTATGAAAGGATATACAGCAGGGTAAATAACAGATAAAAACTTTAAAAATTACATGGCAACAACATCAGATATTAGAAACGGATTGTGTATTAGATACAATAATGATATTTATAAAATTGTAGAATTTCTACATGTAAAACCAGGTAAAGGTCCCGCTTTTGTAAGAACTAAATTAAAAAGTGTAACCAACGGAAAAACCATAGATAATACATTTCCTGCAGGGAGAAAAATTGATGATGTTCGTGTAGAAACACATAAATTTCAGTTTTTATATCATGATGGTGAGTTTTATCACTTTATGAATGAGCAAGATTATTCTCAAATCCGTTTATTAGAAGCTGCTTTAGACAATCCAGGACTAATGAAAGAAGGTGAAATTGTTACGATCATTATCAATTCAGAAGACAACATGCCGCTTTCTGTTGAAATGCCAGCAAGTGTTATTTTAGAGGTTACACATACAGAACCGGGAGTGAAAGGGAATACAGCAACAAACGCTACAAAACCTGCCACTGTTGAAACAGGAGCAATTGTAAACGTACCTTTGTTTATCAATGAAGGAGATAAAATTAAGATAGAAACAACAAAAGGTTCTTATCAAGAACGTATTAAAGAATAGCTTTGAAATTTAATCAGCCACAAACTTTAGAACAAATAGCGTCACTTTTAAAAGTTGATTTTGTAGGTGATAAAAATTTTGAAATCCTTGGAATTAATGAAATTCATGTTGTAGAACCAGGAGACATCGTTTTTGTAGATCACCCAAAGTATTATGATAAAGCGCTGAAATCTGCTGCCACTATCATATTAATCAATAAAAAAGTAGATTGTCCAGAAGGAAAAGCTTTGTTAATTTCAGAGGATCCTTTTCGTGATTTTAATAAAATCACCAAACACTTTAATCCGTTTATTGCAGCTAAAGTCAGTATTTCAGAATCTGCATTTATTGGAGAAAACACAGTAATTCAACCCAATGTGTTTATAGGTAACAATGTTCAAATTGGTAATAATTGTATCATCCATCCTAACGTAACTATTTACGACAATTGTGTTATTGGAAACAATGTAACCATACATGCGAATACCGTTTTAGGATCTGATGCGTTTTATTATAAAAATAGAGAGACAGGGTTTGATAAATTAATTTCTGGAGGTAGAGTTGTTTTAGAAGACTATGTAGATTTAGGAGCCTCATGTACGATTGATAGAGGTGTTACTGGAGATACAACCATAAAAAAAGGAACTAAAATTGACAATCAAGTTCATATTGGTCATGATACAGTAATAGGTGAGAAATGTTTGATTGCAGCACAGACTGGAATTGCAGGTTGTACGATTATAGAAGACGAGGTTACCATTTGGGGACAAGTTGGAGTTATAAGCGGAATTACAATTGAAAAAGGAACTGTTGTAATGGCGCAAACTGGGGTTACAAAATCCTTAAAAAAGAATATTTATTACGGAACCCCGCCAGTTGAATATCGTCAAAAACTACGTGAAACGATTTACCTTAAAAATATTACAAACAACCAAAAAAAGTGATTCAATATTCGTTGTATAACGATATAAAAAGAGTTATTTTTGCATCGTCTTAAACAATTGAACTTCAATTGAAAATTTAACAAGAGAAAAAACAAACAAATGAGCGTTTTAGTAAATAAAGATTCAAAAATTATTGTACAAGGTTTTACAGGTAGTGAGGGGACTTTTCACGCAGGTCAAATGATTGATTATGGTACTAACGTAGTTGGTGGTGTTACTCCTGGAAAAGGTGGTCAAGAACACTTAGGAAAACCTGTTTTTAATACTGTTGCAGATGCTGTAGAAAATGCAGCTGCAGATACTTCTATTATTTTCGTTCCACCCGCTTTTGCTGCAGATGCAATTATGGAAGCTGCGGATGCAGGAATAAAAGTAATTATCTGTATTACAGAAGGAATTCCTACTGCAGATATGGTAAAAGTAAAAGCATATTTAGAAAACAAAGAATGTACATTAATTGGTCCTAACTGTCCAGGAGTTATTACTCCAGGTGAAGCTAAAGTTGGTATTATGCCAGGTTTTATTTTTAAAAAAGGAAGAGTTGGAATTGTATCTAAATCTGGAACACTAACCTATGAAGCTGCGGATCAAGTTGTAAAACAAGGGTACGGAATTACTACAGCTATAGGTATTGGTGGAGATCCAATTATTGGAACAACAACTAAAGAAGCTGTTGAATTATTGATGAATGATGATGAAACAGAAGCCATTGTAATGATTGGAGAAATTGGTGGTCAATTAGAAGCAGATGCTGCAAAATGGATCAAAGCCGACGGAAACAGAAAACCAGTAGTTGGTTTTATTGCAGGTCAAACTGCTCCTGCTGGAAGAACAATGGGGCATGCTGGTGCTATTGTTGGTGGTGCTGATGATACAGCACAAGCAAAAATGAAGATTTTAGCTGAAAACGGAATTCATGTTGTAGAATCTCCAGCTAAAATTGGAGAAATGATTGCACGTGTATTAAAATAAAATTTAATGTCAGTTCGAGCGGAGTCGAGAACTATTCATAAATAAATAGTAAATTCCCGCTAACTAAGCGGGAATTTGCATTTTAAAAACAATCAATTAAATTTAATAATATGAAATTATTAGAAAACAAAACAGCCATAATTACTGGTGCTACAAGAGGAATTGGAAGAGGAATAGCTATAATGTTTGCTCAACAAGGAGCCAATGTTGCTTTTACATATAGTTCTTCGGTAGATGCTGCTATTGCTTTAGAAAACGAATTAAAAGATTTCGGAGTTCATGCAAAAGGTTATCAATCGAATGCAGCAGTTTTTGATGCTGCACAAGAATTGGCTGCCGATGTTTTAAAAGAATTCGGAACGATTGATATTTTAGTGAACAACGCAGGAATTACAAAAGATAATTTGTTAATGCGTATTTCTGAAGATGATTTTGATAAAGTAATTGAAGTAAATTTAAAATCGGTTTTCAACTTAACTAAAGCAGTAATTCGTCCAATGATGAAACAACGTTCAGGTTCTATTATCAATATGAGCTCTGTGGTTGGTCTTAAAGGAAATGCCGGACAAGCAAATTATGCTGCTTCAAAAGCCGGTATTGTTGGTTTTTCTAAATCAGTTGCATTAGAATTAGGGTCAAGAAATATTCGTTCTAACGTAATTGCGCCAGGTTTTATAGAAACAGAAATGACCGCAAAACTTGACGAAGTAACAGTTCAAAGTTGGAGAGATGCAATTCCGTTAAAACGTGGAGGTTCTCCAGAAGATATTGCCAATGCGTGTGTATTCTTAGCTTCTGATATGAGTTCTTATATCACCGGACAAACATTGTCTGTTGATGGAGGAATGAACTAATAAAAGATAATTTTAATAAATGAAAACCTGTAGCTTTTAAGTTGCAGGTTTTCTTTTTTTTTAACAAGTTTTTTAAAAGGATAATTGTTAGCTTTACGATTCAAATTTTATTCTTGCAAACAACAACCATCATATCTGTTTTAGGAGCTTTGCTTTTTAGTTTAGCATTTTCTTGGTTGCTGTATTTTTACAAATCAAAAAATTCTACAAAAGTTGATTATTTTCTATTTTCACTAAGAGCAATAAGTATTTTCTTACTGTTGTTATTGTTAATTAATCCGTCTATAGAGAGAAGAGAATTAACGAATGAAAAACCAATCTTGTCTGTTTTGATTGATAATTCCTTGTCTGTAAAACATTTTAAAAGTGAAAAAGTAGTTGCAGATTTTGTCAATCAACTAAAAATCAATTCAGACCTTCAAGAAAAATTTGATGTACAGTTTTTTAAATTTGGTGAAACTATTGGTGTGTTAGATTCTTTATCTTTTATAGAAAATCAAACCAATATTTATATGGCAATTAATAGAGTAGAAGCACTAAACAAGAATACGGCTATTCCAGTAATTTTAATTTCAGACGGAAATCAAACTACAGGAAATTCCTATCCTTTTATCAGTACAAAAAAGAATGTTTTTCCTTTAATTATTGGTGATACCATTCCGAAAAGTGATGTTCGAATTGCACAAATAAATGTCAATAAGTACAGCTATTTAAAAAATAGATTTCCAGTTGAAGTTAGAGTTTTATATGACGGGGCTAAAAATGTAAAAACACAATTTACAATTCAACATAAAGGAAAAATTATTTATAGAAAGAACTTAGAGTTATCCCCTTCAAAAACCGTAGAAACTATTTCTACGACTATAGCTTCAACCGAAGAAGGGGTTCAATATTACAAAGCATCTCTTACAAAAATTGAAGACGAAGAAAACTTAGAAAACAATTCCAACTCATTTTCTGTTGAAGTTTTAAATGAGCAAACAAAAATATTAGTAGTTACATCGATTTTGCACCCAGATCTTGGCGCACTCAAAAAAGCAATTGAAACTAATAAACAACGTTCTGTAACAATAAGCACTATAAAAGATTTTATAGAGAAAATAGCAGATTATCAATTGGTTATTTTATATCAACCAACCGTTCAATTTGAAACAGTTTTTAATGCAATTCAAAAAGAGAATGCAAATTATTTTGTCATTTCAGGTTTAAACACCAATTGGAGTTTTTTAAACGAAATGCAATCAAACTACTATAAAAATGCTACAAATCAGTCAGAGGAGTTTGGAGCAATATTTAACAATGCATTTTTAACCTTTGGTCAAAAAGAGATTAGTTTTGAATCTTTTCCGCCATTGGATGATCTATTTGGAAATATTAATATGACATCTAAATTTGATGCATTATTGTTTCAGAATATCGCAGGTTTTAAAACTCAAACACCCTTACTGGCAACTTTTGAAACTGATACTCAAAAAAGTGTGGTGTTGTTTGGAGAAGGAATCTGGAAATGGAGAGCATCAAGTTTTTTAAACACAGGTTCATTTCAAGATTTCGATGCGTTTTTAGCCAATCTAATACAATACTTAGCGTCAACAAAGAAAAGAGAGCGGTTGTCTTTAAATTATGATGCCTTGTATCCCGCAAACACGCCAATTGCTATCAATGCTTTTTATGTTGATAAAAACTACCAGTTTGATGTAAGAGCTAAACTAAATTTAAAACTCACGAATACAACGACGAATGTTTCTCAAAACGTTCCTTTTTCGTTAATAAACAATTCATTTGAAGCTGTATTGAATGAAGTGCCTTCTGGAAATTATCGTTTTGAAGTATCAGTAGAAAATCAAGCGGTTCGTAAAACAGGGCAGTTTAGAATTACCACCTACCAAATAGAAGAGCAGTTTTCTAACGCCAATTTAAAAGAATTAAAATTATTGGCAAGGAATACAAAAGGAAACGTCTATTTTCCATCAGAAAATAATCAAATGGTGAATGATTTAATTGCTGACAATCGCTATAAAACAACTCAAACAAGTACGATTGTTACTCAACAGCTCATCGATTGGAAACATCTATTGTTGCTAAGCATTTTGTTTTTTGCAGTTGAATGGTTTGTTAGAAAATATATTGGTAAAATATAATTGAAATGATAGAACACTTTTTTCAATGCCCTTATTGTTGGGAAAAAATTTCAATGCTTCTAGAAAGTGGTGTTGAGTTACAGACTTATGTTGAAGATTGTGAAGTTTGTTGTAACCCAATTCAAATAACAGCAAATTTCGAATCTGAATTATTGATAGGATTTGATGCGATAAGTTTAGAACAATAGTATTGTTAAATGCTATTATAAAATCTATAAAAGGAATTGAAAAGAATAGTTTTATCAAATGATTAAGTCGAAATTTGTATTGAATTTAAAAAGAATGATTTATGAAATTTCATACTAGAAAATGGATAAAACCCGAAGATTTAAATCCAAACGGAACTTTATTTGGTGGTCGCTTATTACAATGGATTGATGAGGAATTAGGAATTTATGCAATTATTCAATTAGAAATTCCAAGAACAGTTACCAAATTTATGTCAGAAATAGATTTTGTAAGTTCAGCAAAACAAGGAGATATTATTGAAATAGGAATGGAGGTGGTGGCATTTGGTAATTCTTCTATTACTTTAAAATGCTCTGTTAGAAACAAACTGACTCATAAAGTTATTGTTGAAATTGATAAAATTGTGATGGTTTCTTTAGATGAAGAGGGTAAACCTTTAAAACACGGAAAAACAAAAGTAGAATATGTTAAAAATCGTTTGAAGGTTTAGCGTACATGTTCTTTTTTATTGATAATGCATCTTTTTTTTATTTTTAATGTCTATTTAGAAATCTATATAAATGGGAAACCACAATCACCATCATCACGGACATCATCATACAACAAAAAACATAAAAACAGCTTTTTTCTTAAATTTAGTATTTACTATTATAGAGATTATTGGAGGTTTTTATACCAATAGTTTGGCTATCATGTCTGATGCAGTTCATGACTTAGGAGATAGTTTGAGTTTAGGAATGTCGTGGTATTTTCAAAAATTATCAAATAAACAGGCTACTAAAAAGTATTCGTATGGTTATGGTCGATTTTCTTTATTAGGGGCTATTATTAATTCTATTGTGCTGATTGTTGGTTCGTTTTTTATCATTTCAGAAGCCATACCAAGAATTATCAACCCAGAAGAAGCTAATGCAACAGGAATGATGTGGTTGGCTATTTTAGGAATTATTGTAAATGGTGCAGCAGTTTTAAAACTAAAAAAAGGTTCTTCTATAAATGAGCGAGTAGTTTCACTTCATTTATTAGAAGATGTTTTAGGTTGGGTTGCTGTTTTAATTGCAAGTATTGTAATGATGTATTGGGATGTTCCAATTTTAGACCCAATACTTTCTTTAGCTATTGCAGGCTATGTGTTGTTTAATGTGTACAGAAATATTAAAGATGCTTTTAAAATTATTTTGCAAGGTGTGCCGAATGAAATTTCTTCTGATAAAATTAAAGAGCAAATACTATTAAATATAGATGAAGTAGAAGATATTCATGATTGTCATATTTGGACTTTAGACGGTGAGTTTCATATAGCAACGATTCATATTATTTTAAAAAACAAAGAATTTAGTTGGCAATCATCAAAAGAAGTAAAAGAAAAAATAAAAAAACTCTTGCACGATAATTTTCATTTAGAGCATGTAACCTTAGAATTAGAGTCTAATTTAGAAGATTGTGGTTATAAAAATTGTAATTAGAAAGCTTTATCGTAAATTTGAATAAAATTAAAAATAGATAAATTATGAGTAATCAACAATTAGATATTAAATTCCCAAAAGGCGGAATTTTTTTCATAGTAATTGCAGTTTTGGCAATTATATTAGTTTCTAAATCTGCGGTAACCATTGGTTCTGGAGAAAGAGGTGTTTTATATAAATGGATTGGAGGAGTTGTTACAGATCAGTCACCTTTAGACGAAGGGTTTAATTTTGTAATGCCTTGGAATAAAGTATTTAAATACAATGTAAGACAACAGGAGTTATTTGAGAAAAAAATGGCTGTATTGTCTTCTAATGGGTTAGAAATTCAATTAGATGCTTCAGTATTGTATCAAGCAACAACAAAAACCGTTGCTTTGTTACACCAAACAAGAGGTGAGAACTATTTACAAAGTGTAATTATTCCTGCAATTCGTTCTGCTACAAGAAGTGTTGTTGGTAGATATACGCCTGAGCAATTGTACTCTACAAAAAGAGATGCAATTCAGACTGAAATTTATGAAGAAACTAAAAAGATTTTAGAACCTCAGTATATTCAATTGAATGCTGTTTTGGTAAGAGATGTAACGTTACCACCAACAATTAAAGAAGCTATTGAGCGTAAATTAAAACAAGAACAAGAATCATTAGAATATGAGTTTAGATTAGTTACTGCACAAAAAGAAGCTCAAAAGCAAATTATTGAAGCACAAGGTAAAGCAGATGCAAATAAGATTTTAAGCGCTTCTTTGACAGATAAAATTTTACAAGACAAAGGAATTGAGGCTACAATTAAGTTATCTCAATCTCCAAATAGTAAAGTTATTGTAATTGGATCAGGAAAAGATGGTTTACCAATTATTCTTGGAAATCAATAAATTATTGCTAAGTTGATAATGAAATGAATACTATTTTATTGAATTATTAATTTTAGTTATTTTATGTTAAAAAATTAAAAACCAGCTTTTTAAAGCTGGTTTTTTTTATTTCTTAAAGATGTGTTAAATACGAAAAGGGAGTGTAACTAATTCAATTATCTGTCGTCTTATAAGTGTAAGTAAATTGAAAAAAAATATTTAAAACATAAAGAAATGACAACAATCGACAATTTAAAAGAAGAAAAAAAGACAGCCAAAGTTGGTAGTGTATATTCAAAGAGAGTTTCTTGGAATAGCAAAAGAAAATATAACTATAAATACATTGTTTCTGTATTTTAGTTATTGGGAAATTAGTTAGTTTTTAATAGTTGATAAAAGGGTTACAATTAATTTTGTAACCCTTTTTGATTTTAGTTTTTTCTAGTAGGCAATACGTCTCGTTCTATTTTGCCTTTCTTTATGGCTTTGTAATTTTCGTAACAATCTAGCACAGCTTCTATCATTTGTAAATCACTTGCTTTTTTGATAAAATAGTCAGAGTAGTTACAATCAACTAACAATTTTCTTAATTCTTGTTTGTCCATTTGTAAATATTCCATCATCACTTCTCTGTCAAATTTTCCACTTAACATTATACGTAAATCGTCTTCTTTTTTTAGCTTCTGAAGTTTTTTAAGCTGTTTCGGTTTTTTGCCAAATAAATTATAGAGGAAATCTACTGGCTGAAATAAAGCTGCAACAGGAGAATTTAAGTTTTGTGAAACAGATTTACCAACTTCATACGTTTGTGGCAATCCATTTATATGGATTCTAGTAAAACGATCTTTAGGCACTTGTTTAACATCTACTTCTAATACTCCAATAAGCTTTGTTGATCTAATGACTACTTCTTTAATTTCATTGGCTTTTTCTAATAATGCAATTACCAATTCGTTTCCTTTCAATAAATCATTTGTTACTTTTAACTTAATCGATTGAAAACCTAAATATGAAACTAAGATTGTATCATTTGCTTTGGTTGATATTTCAAAAAAACCTTTTTCATTGGTAATGGTACCAACAACAGAGTTTAAATTTAAAATATGAGCAGCACTTAAAGGCTTATTATTTTCGGCCTTTACAATCTGCCCTTTTAATTTTGTGTTTGTTTGTGAAAAACCTATGAAGGAGATCCCAACAAAGAATAGAAGTAGTATTTTTTTCTGCATGTAGCAAAGTTAGTAATTAATCTTTTTGGTGTAGTTAATTTTCTGTGAAATAAACGGCAATAAATTTTTCAAAATAAAAGCACAAATTGATTTTCTTACTAAAAAAAAGTACATTAGTAGAACATTTAATACAAAGGAGTTTTATTTAGCCTTATTTATTGAATGTCTTTATTAAAACGAATCAAACTCTAATGAAAAAAATAAACTTTTCTACTCAATTATTTTCAGTGTTAATGATTGTAATACTTGGTGTTTCATGTCAGCATAAAACATTAAAAGCAGATTTAGTAATTACAAACACTACAATTTGGACAGGGAATGAAAACAATCCAATAGCTCAGGCTATAGCTATATCTGGTGATACCATTCTTTCAATAGGAAGTTCTAAAGAAGTTTCAGAATTCATAGGAAAAAACACTAAAGTTAAAGATTTAAAAGGAAAATTTATAACACCTGGTTTTATTGATACACATGTTCATTTATTGACAGGAGGATTTAACTTAAATTCTGTTCAACTGAGAAACGCAAAAACTCCAGAAGAGTTCATAAAAAGAATTAAAGAATTTGCAAAGACAGTTCCGAAAGGTTCTTGGATTCTTGGAGGAGATTGGGATCATGAAAACTGGGGAGGCAAGTTGCCTACTAAAGAATGGATTGATGCTGTTACAAAAGACAATCCTGTTTTTATTACAAGGTTAGACGGACACATGTCATTGGCCAATTCGTTAGCTTTAAAATTAGCCAATGTAACTAACAAAGTACATGATGTAAGTGGTGGTGAAATTGTAAGAACACCTAAAGGCGAATTAACGGGCTTATTTAAAGACAATGCTACCGACTTAATCACTCCGTTTATTACCGAGCCAACAGAAGAAGAATACCAAAAGGCTTTACAAGCAGCCATGAAGTATTTAGCCTCAAACGGGGTAACGTCTGTACACCATATGTCAGCATCATCTCATTATAATGTGCTAAAAAAAGTAAGAGCTAATAACGAGCTTATAACTCGTATTTATGCGATGTACCCTCTTAGTGGATGGAAAAATTTAAAAATAGAAATCGAGACCAATGGTTCTGGTGATAAATGGTTGAAAACAGGAGGATTAAAAGGGTTTGTAGATGGTTCTTTGGGTTCGCATACCGCTGCATTTTTCGACCCGTATATTGATAATCCTTCAGATAAAGGTTTTTTCGTAATGCCAATGGATAAAATTTACAACTATGTTAAAGATGCTGATAATGAAAATTTTCAGGTAATGATTCATGCCATTGGAGATAAAGCCATTAATAATTTGCTGAATACTTTTGAAACAGTTGAAAAAGAGAATGGAGAAAAAGACAGAAGGTTTAGAGTTGAACATGCACAACATATAGCTCAAAACGACTTTAAACGGTTTGCTCAATTAAATGTGATACTGAGTATGCAACCATATCATGCAATTGATGATGGAAGATGGGCAGAGAAATTGATTGGCTCTGAGCGAATCAAAACTACCTATGCGTTTAAATCGTTATTAGAGGCAAAGGCTAATTTAGTATTTGGTAGTGATTGGTTTGTGGCTCCTCCAATACCGTTAATGGGTATTTACGCTGCTGTTACACGTAGAACACTAGATGATAAAAACCCTAAAGGGTGGGTGCCTGAAGAAAAAATAACAGTAGAACAAGCGCTAACAGCATACACTAAAAACGCTGCATATAGTTCTTTTGAAGAAGGAATTAAAGGAACTTTAGAACCGGGGAAATTAGCAGATTTTGTAATTATCAGTGAAGATCTAACAAAAGTTGCTCCAATTAAGATCAAAGATTTGAAAATTTTAGAAACCTATGTTGGAGGAAAAAAGGTGTTTGATATTTTAGACAAATAAAAATTGTGCACATAACAGGAGTCGAACCTGCACTCACGTTGTGAACAAGCCCCTCAAGCCTGCGCGTCTACCAATTCCGCCATATGTGCATAGTATTGAAACAAAAAAAGTTAAGCAATGCTTAACTTTTTAGTGACCGGGCTGGGGCTCGAACCCAGGACCCTCTCCTTAAAAGGGAGATGCTCTACCAACTGAGCTACCAGGTCTTGCTTTGTTTAAAAGCGAGTGCAAATATACTACCTATTGTTTAAAAAATAAAAGAATTTCTGCATAAATTTAACGATATTTGATGCGTAAAAATTATAGAAGATGGAAATAGTTTTATTGGGGTATATGGGAAGTGGAAAATCTACAATTGGTAAGTATATTTCTGATAAAATGAATTTAACGTATCTAGATTTAGACAGCTATATTGAAGAGAAAGAGAAGATGTCTATTTCTCAACTTTTTGCGACAAAAGGAGAAATCTATTTTAGAAAACAAGAAGGTATTTATTTAAAAGAAATCTTAGAGTTAAAATCTAATTATGTTTTAGCTCTTGGAGGCGGAACGCCTTGTTATGGTATCAATATGCAGCTCATAAATGATAGCAATGCCATTAGTTTTTATTTAAAAGCAAGTATCCCTTTTTTAGTGTATAGGTTAGGTACAGGAAGAAGAAATCGGCCATTAATTGCTCACTTAAATAGATGGGCAATTGCTAGAATACATCGCTAAACACCTGTTTGAAAGAGCTTCTTTTTATGAGCAATCTAACTTTAAGGTGGCTATAGATAATAAATCAATTGAAGAAATTTATTGTGATATTGCTGTTCAAACTTACATTAAATAAGTAATTGCTTTATTTTTAGTAAATTCTACCGCTAACATGTTCTTGTAAAGTTGTAGAAAGAGAAATTCCTTTAAAATCTGCTTTTACTGGATATTTTTTATGATTTCTGTTGACTAAAACAGCAGTTTTAAATCGCTTTAATGGAACTTCTAAAAAGTGTTTAATCCCGTAAATTAAAGTAGCGCCAGAATTCAATACATCATCTACCAGCACTAGCGATTTATTTTTATACATCGTCACTTGTAATTGTAGTTTTAATAGGGCTTAAAGGATTTTTTCTTGTCAATTATAACCTCACACATAAGAATAGTTTAAATGGTAGAAATCTTAGACAACTCTTTTTCTATCTCTTTTGCAAATAAAAAGCCATTACCATGTAATTCCTGCAATAACAACTCTCTTTTTCGTTGCTATTACTCTCAAGAATTTGGTAGGCAATTCTTTTTATTTTTTGTTGAATTTGTTGAGATGTTAAAATGATGTTTTTTTCTGCTGTCATTACATGTATTTATAAAGCAAAGATATTAAAATTAACTTTCAGTTGGAGTAGAAGCATCATAATATCCGTCAATGTCTCTTCGATCTTTTTTGGTAGGTCTTCCAGCACCTTTTTTTCGATAATAGTCTTTAGAGTATTTTAAGAAGTTCGGTTTTCTCAAACTCTTCCTTCGGAGTCAAATCTTTGCGGTATAAATCAACAAGTTTTGCACCAACTCTATTGCTAGGAACATCTAAAACTTTGATTTTATAATTAATTTGATTCTTTCGGATGCCAATTAATTCATTTCCGTACACTTCTTTTGAGGGTTTGCAATTTGCATCATCTATTTTAACATGTCCCTTTTTACAAGCCTCAGTAGCAATAGTTCTTGTTTTAAAAATCCGAATGCACCACAAATATTTATCAATTCTCATATAAAAAGTTAAAATTTCAATATTCTCTTTTTACAAAGGTATGAAAATCGTAAATTGCGCCCTTAAATTTAGTAATTAGATGATAATAATAAAAAATATATTGATAGTAGCAATTGCATCTAGTTCTAATATATGCTTGTAGTGCTAGTAATCCGTTTATCGATGATTTTGATCATGCAGGTCAAGCTTTAATTGACAATGACTACCCTGGTGATATTATTTAACAAATCATTATTATGACACAGCTATAGATTCTATCAAGCCAATAACTTCACTGGTGCAACAGCTCTTGATTGATGATGTGAACTTAAAAACTCAAGAATGTAACATTTTGATGATATAGATTACAAATTGTATTATTATGTTGTAAGTCAGGGAGTTCCCAATCCAGTAAAAGGATATCCAACCGTAATGGATTCTGTTTTAACAAAATATCAAGGGAAACAAATTAACTACGACAACATTAACTGAGTTTTTGAAACTCAAACTAATGCAGTTTGGTTTACGTTAGATGCTGTAATTAAAGGATGGTCTTATGGTTTTACACATTTTAAAGGTGGAGAAAACATAACTACTAATGGTCCAATTACCTATCAAGATCCTGGAAAGGGTTTTTATTTATTCCTTCTGGATTGGCGTATAGAAATTTGGAACTGGTGGGACTATTAATGCAAATACTTGTTTGGTTTTTAGAATTGAATTATTTGATATAGTAGAAAACACCGATCATGATAATGATGGTTTAGCATCATATTAGAAATTGAAGATGCCTGTAGGAGTCTGATCCTAGAAATGATGATACAGATGGAGATTTTCTGCAATTTTTAAGACGCAGATGATGATAATGATGGGGTACCAACCATAAAAGAAGATGCAAATGGGGATGGAGATCCTAGCAAATGACTTTAGTGATCCAAGTAATCCAACATTACCAGATTATTTAAATCCAGAAATTAATTAACAAATGATATATATAAAAAAAAGCTCTTGAAATTCTAAGAGCTTTTTTTATGTATTTAATTATTTTTTAGAATCTGTAAGACAATCCTAAATAATTTGATTACTCTATTATCAAATTCAATACTCGTAGTATATCTACAAAAACGAGCTTCAGTATTGCTAAAGCCTCTTTCCCAACGAACATCTATTCCTAAGTTTCCCAAATTCAATTCCAGCACTAGATTGCATACCAATGAAAACTTATCTAAGCTAACTTCCTTAATATCACTAAGTCCAAAATCTGAGTTTAGAACATATTGAAAAGAAGGGCCAATAAATACATTTCCAAAACCTAAGAACTTTCTTTCCAAATAATACAGGAACATCAATTTTTTTAAAATCTGTAAGAGAGTATTATTTCCTTCTGTATAGATATTCACTTTTTAATTGAGTATAAACAATTTCTGGTCTAATATAAATACCAACTACAGGTAATTTTCCTCTAACCACATTCCTGCATGATATCCTGTTTGGCTTTCTGCGCCTTCAAACACATTTTCACAACTCCAAAAGTAGTCTCCGAATTATAATTGACTCCCACCTTTTAATCCAAATTGAGTTGTGCGTTGTGAATTTGACTTAAAGCAGAATGTCAAACAAGCATTAAAAGTATTTTTTTCATACATTTTTTATTTTATATAAAAATAAAATAAATTATTTTCTTGCAATTACTTTTTTAACGCAGCAACAACTAGCTTCGTCGATTTAATCCATATTTTTCCATCAATTGCGCTGGAGTCCAGATTCACCAAAAGTATCATTTACAGCAACAAATTCTTGTGGAGTAGGTGGTTGGTCAGCTAAACATCTCGCAACACTTTCTCCTAAACCCCCATATTTATTATGTTCTTCAGCAGTAACAATACATCCTGTTTTGGCAACAGACTTTAAAATTGCTTCTTCATCTAAAGGTTTATGGTATGAATATTGATTACTTCAGCACTAATCCCTTCTGCTTCTAATTGTTCTGCAGCTTGTAACGATTCCCAAACCAAATGTCCTGTAGCAACTATCGTTACATCTGTCCCTTCTGTTAATTGAATTGCTTTACCAATAACAAACTTTTCATCTAGTCTGGCATAAAAACTAGGTACTGTTGGGCGGCCAAAACGTAAATAAACAGGACCTTCATGTTCTGCAATAGCAATTGTTGCTGCTTTGGTTTGATTGTAGTCACAGGTATTAATTACTGTCATTCCTGGCAACATTTTCATCAAACCGATATCTTCTAAAATTTGATGAGTAGCACCGTCTTCTCCCAAAGTTAATCCCGCATGTGAAGCACAAATTTTTACATTTTTATCAGAATAGGCAATAGATTGGCGAATTTGATCGTACACTCTTCCAGTAGAAAAGTTTGCAAATGTTCCTGTAAATGGAATTTTACCACCAATGGTTAAACCTGCAGCAATACCCATCATGTTTGCTTCTGCGATACCAATTTGAAAGAACCTATCTGGATGATTCTTTAGCAAATTCATTCATTTTTAAGGAACCAATTAAATCGGCACATAAGGCAACAACATTAGGATTTGTTTTTCCTAACTCTGTTAAACCATCACCAAACCCAGATCTGGTATCTTTCTTTTCTGTGAAAGTGTATTTTTTCATTATAATATATTTGTTGTTTTGAGCAAAAATAATAATAAAAAGGTAGCAAAAGCTTACAATTTTATCAATTCTTTATATAACTTTTGAACAGGCAATCCCATAACATTAAAATAACTGCCTTCAATTTTTTCTATACCAATAAAACCAATCCATTCTTGAATTCCGTAGCTACCAGCCTTGTCGTAAGGTTTGTGATTTTCTACATAATAGTGTATTTCATCAACAGTTAAATTCTTTAAAATACACATTGGTTATATCATTAAAAAGCGTTTGAAAATTCTTTCCTTTGATACTAACTGACGTAATAACTTGGTGCTTTTACCTGATAATTCTTGTAGCATTTTAATAGCATCTTTTTGTCTTTTGGTTTCCCTAAAGCCTTTTCGTCTAACCAAACAATAGTGTCTGAGGTGATTAATAAATCATTTTCTTTTAAATCTGTAAAAGGTTTTGATTTTAAATCGGCTAAATAATCTGTAATTGCTGTACCTTCAAGTGTTGACGGATATACTTCTTCAACTTCTTTTAATTGAATGGTAAAAGGAATGTCTAAATCTTTAAAGAATTGTTGCCTTCTAGGAGATTTTGATGCTAAAATGACGTTGTATTTAGAAAGTTTTTTTCTTAGCATTTCCTAAATTTTAATAAGTGACATTGATAAAATTCCAAAAAACATAATTAGCTTAATTAAGTTGCTCAATGAGTGAAAATCTTTTTTGGTTTTTGAGCTAAACAATTTATATAAAAACCAAACAAATGGCGTAACCACAAAAAGTAATGTATACCAAAGTAAAATAGGGATATGTACAAACTCTTCTTTTATAATAAATAGAATAAATACAAACACGACTGAAGAAATAACCAGTACAATGTTTCTTGTTCTTTTAACTCCAATTAGAATAGGTAATGTATTCATTTTTAGAGCATAATCTCCTTTTAAGTCTTCAATATCTTTAATGATCTCTCTAATTAAAGTCATAAAAAAAGCAAAAATAATATAGATAAAAATATAGATAGTTACTGAAATTGATGTAAAGAAATTTGTAATTTCATCAGACAAATTAGAAGCTGTATTTGTGTTTTTTATTTCAAAAACATAGACTATAAAAATGGTAAGTGCAATTAAAAAAGAAGTCACTAAATTTCCGAATACAGCAATTCTTTTTAATGTTTTTGAATACCAATAAAGCAATCCAATTGCGGTTATAAAGAATAATGAATATGCGATGTGTTCTTTTAAAAAAGAAACATAGATCCCAATAATTAAACCAATTATAGTGAGCATAAAATAAGAAACAAGTGCTTTCTTTTTTGAAATGCTTAAACCAATATAGACTTTAGAAGGTTTGTTTATTTTATCAGCTTCAATATCAAAAACATCATTAATAACATACCCACCAGCTGTTATATAAAGAATACTGATAACTAATAAAATGAATTGAAAATCTGAAATTGTAGAAATTAACGAATCAATGATGGCATATTTTGTTAAAACTAAGGTTAGTAAAACCATCAAGAGGTTTTTGTATCTAATTAGTTTTAAGAAAGAAATCATTATTTATAGGCTTTTTTAATTCTATCTAAATCGCGCTTATTATCTCGGTCTTTAAGTGTTTCTCTTTTGTCGTGTAGTTTTTTACCTTTTGCTAAGGCAATATTTAATTTTGCCCAACCCTTGTCTGTTAAAAACAATTTAAGAGGAATAATGGTAAGTCCAGTATTTTTAACTTCTTTTTCTAATTTTTTAAGCTCTCTCTTGTTTAATAACAATCTTCGTTCGCTTTTTGGATTGTGATTGTAAAAATTACCATGCGAATATTCTTCAATAAACATATTAATAACAAACAATTCTCCACGTTCGTTAAACTCACAAAAACTCTCTGTAATTCTAGCTTTACTTTCTCTGATCGATTTTATTTCAGTTCCAGTTAATTGAATTCCAGCTGTATAGGTATCTAAAAAATCATACTCGAAACGAGCTTTTTTATTTTGTATGTTTATTTTTTTCTGCATTGAATTGGCAATAAAAATATTATGATAATATTAGCAAAGATACATTTTTGATTCAGATGAAGAAGTGTATTTTTGATTTGTAAAGATGTTCTATTTTTATCGACCTAGAAAAACAAAAACCATGCGTAACTTTTTATTTATAGCACTACTTGTATTTGCTTCTTGTGATCAAAAAAACTCTTCGCTAACGGCACAGCAAATTATTGACAAAGCAATGATAGCTAATGGAGCAGAAAAAGTATCAAATGCAAAAATAGCTTTTGATTTTAGAGATATAAATTACATAGCGATTAGAAACAAAGGGAATTTTAAACTATCTAGAATTTTCAAAGAGGATTCTATTTTGATCAAAGACGAACTTTCTAATACTGGTTTCAAGCGATTTAAAAACAACCAGCTAAGCAACACAATAGATTCTATGGCGGTAAAATATGCAAGTTCTGTAAACTCTGTACATTATTTTTCTCTGCTACCTTTCGGACTTAATGATAAAGCTGTCAAAAAGAAATTGTTAGAAGATGCTGTTATTAAAGGAGAAGCGTATTATAAAGTTCAAATTAGTTTTTCTGAAGATGGAGGCGGAGAAGATTTTGAAGATGTTTTTGTGTACTGGATAGGAAAAGAAGATTTTAAAATGGATTATCTAGCCTATAGTTATCATACAGATGGTGGAGGGAAGCGTTTCAGAGAACCTAAAAATGAGCGTATTGTAAACGGAATTCGGTTTTTGGATTACAACAACTATAAAACAAAAAATGCTTCAACTAAATTAAAAAATTTAGACAAAGCATTTGAAAATAATGAACTGATAAAGCTTTCTGAAATTAATTTAGAAAACGTTACAGTTAAGTTATTAGATTAATGATCTATTTTTAACAATACACTTGTTGCACCACTTTTAGTAACTGTAACTATATATAAATTACTGTTGTTATCATCTTCTATTTCTTTGTATTTGTCTTTTCCTAATATTTTATTTGCAAAAACATTTGTTGTGTTACTATGACCAACAATTAAGACATTTTTTCCTCTTGTATTGTATTTAAAACCTTCATCGTACATTTTTCTTGGGTCATATACATACAATCTTAAACCGTTTTTTGCAGCAGTAGGTTGCGCAGTTTCTTTAGTTCTATTGTAATTGGTTGTGTATACCATATTAATATTGGCATTCGATAAAACTTCTGCCCAATGGCCTGCGCGTTTTGCTCCTTTAATAGTTAAAAAAGGGTCTTTATCACCTTTTACAGCTCTGTTTTTTTCTGCATGGCGAATTAAATAATAGGTGGTAACTACTTCATCTTTTTCTTGAGCAATTCCTGCGAATGCACCAATCGCAAAAACAATTAGGAATAAATATTTTTTCATGATGTTTAATTTTTAAAACACGAATATAAAAAAATAAAAGCGATGTTTATCAAAACACCGCTTTATAACGAACTAAAACGAACTATTAATTCTTAATCAAATCAGATTGATTTCTAAAAACCAACTGATTGTCAAAAGCATCTAACAAAATAATACTATCGGTTGTTACTCTACCTGCCAATATTTCTTTTGATAACTGGTTTAGCACTTCTTTTTGTATGACACGTTTTACAGGTCTTGCCCCAAACTCTGGCTATTGACAAAGCCTTTGCTCTTTTTACAGAAGATTTTACCTACGAACATGCTAAATATGATGGCTATTACACCCGAGAAAGCTTGTACAAAAGCGCGCTTCGAAACCAAGAAAACGGAAGATATAACGGCTCGGTTACGGGCTTTAAAATGATGAATAAAATTATTGGACTAAAAGGCGCCGCTGTTCAAAAAAGATTTATAACAAAAAGCGATGGGAAAATTACAGAAAGCGAACCGCAATTGTCTCTTTTTGAGTTTAAGAAAGGGAAAATATCTTGTATTGTAGAGTATTGGTAAATTAAAATAGGTTTTTACTATTTTGATTGGTATGGATTCCAGCCAGAGTTTATCTTGAGCGAAGTCGAAAGGCAGGAATGACAACATAAAACAAGAACAATAAAAAAAGGACACTCTAAGAGCATCCTTTTTTATTGTTTAAATGTGTTTAAAAACACTATTTCTTAAAATCAAGAGCTGGTAATACTTTACCCGTACACTCACCAAACCCAATACGTATTTTATCGTTTTCACAATGTGCACGCATAATTACGGTGTCGTTATCATTGATAAATTTACGTTCAGAACCGTCGTTCAATTTAATAGGGTTTTGTCCACGCCAAGACAATTCTAGCATAGAACCATAACTGTCTTTGGTTGGTCCAGAAATGGTACCAGAACCCATCATGTCTCCAGCTTCAACCGGACATCCGTTGATCGTGTGATGTGCTAATTGTTGTACCATGGTCCAATACATATATTTAAAGTTAGAATTGGCAACCACTGTTTCTTCTTTTCCTTCTGGTTTAATACCTACTTGTAATTTAATGTCGTAACTTTTCTTTCCATCCATTTGTAAATATGGCAATGGCTCGTATACTTGCTTTGGGTTGTCTGTTCTAAAAGGCTCTAAAGCATCTAAGGTTACAATCCAAGGAGAAATGGTAGAGGCAAAGTTTTTTCCTAAAAACGGACCTAATGGTTGGTATTCCCATGCTTGAATATCTCTTGCAGACCAGTCGTTAAACAACACCAATCCAAAAATATTCTCTTCTGCTTCTTCAATAGAAATACGATCTCCTAAGGTATTTGCATCTGTAGTGATAAACGCCATTTCCAATTCAAAATCTAATAATTTTGAAGGACCGAACCCTGGTGTGTTTGTTCCTTCTGCAGGTTTAGATTGTCCGTAGGGTCTTCTAATAGGCGTACCAGACGGAATGATAGAAGAGCTTCTACCATGATACCCGATAGGCACATGCAACCAGTTTGGCATTAATGCATTTTCTGGATCACGGAATAACGAACCAACGTTTGTAGCGTGTTCTTTACTGGCATAGAAATCGGTATAATCACCAACAGTAACAGGCAATAACATTTCTACTTCTTCCATTCTAAAAATAATCTCTGCTTTGTGCTCTTTATGATCGCGTAAGCCACTTTTAGTAACGTCAAAAATATCTGCAATTCTATTACGCACCAAGCGCCAAGTTTTACGGCCATCGGCAATAAAATCGTTTAAAGAATCTTGTAAAAAGATATCGTCTGTTAACGGAATTCCTTCAAAATACCCCAATTGATGCAAAGCACCTAAATCGATCGCATAATCTCCAATCCTTGTACCGATAGTAATGATATCGTCTTTTGTAATAAATACTCCGAAAGGAATATTTTGAATTGGGAAGTCTGAATCTTTAGAAACTTGTAACCAAGATTTTCTATTTGGGTTATTTGCAGTTAATTTCATTTGAGTGTATCTAGTATAGGTTTTTAAACCAATGTTATTAATTTTTCATCAAATATAACAGAAAGTTGTTAGTTGCAAAATGATTTTTACTACTTTTGATAATCTTTATTTAAACAAACAACAATGCAACTAGATAATCAAATTTTTGATCTTATTCAAGAAGAAAAAGAAAGACAACAAAATGGCCTAGAATTAATCGCTTCAGAAAACTTTGTAAGTGATCAAGTGATGTTAGCTCAAGGATCTGTTTTAACCAATAAATATGCTGAAGGATACCCTAATAAACGCTATTATGGAGGATGTGAAATTGTAGATATTGTAGAACAAATTGCTATAGATAGAGCCAAAGAATTGTTTGGTGCAGAATATGTAAATGTACAACCACATTCTGGTTCGCAAGCAAACACAGCTGTTTTTGCTGCTTGTTTACAACCAGGAGATAAAATTTTAGGATTCGATTTATCACATGGTGGACATTTAACGCATGGTTCTCCAGTAAATTTTTCTGGGAAACTATATACCACTTCTTTTTATGGAGTAGAAAAAGAAACAGGTGTGTTGAATTATGATAAAATTCAGGAAACTGCCACCAAAGAACAACCAAAACTAATTATTGCAGGAGCTTCTGCGTATTCTAGAGATATCGACTTTAAACGTTTTAGAGAAATTGCAGACAGTGTTGGAGCTATTTTAATGGCAGACATATCTCATCCTGCTGGATTGATTGCAAAAGGAATTTTAAATGATCCGTTACCACATTGTCATCTTGTAACTACAACCACACATAAAACCTTACGTGGACCAAGAGGTGGAATGATTATGATTGGAAAAGATTTTGACAACCCGTTTGGAGAGACCTTAAAAAACGGAAGCCCTAAAAAGATGTCAACTTTAATCAACTCTGCCGTTTTCCCTGGAAATCAAGGTGGACCTTTAGAGCACGTTATAGCAGCCAAAGCAATTGCATTTGGAGAAGCATTGACCGATGAGTTTTTAGAGTATCAATTGCAAGTAAAAGAAAATGCGGCAGCCATGGCAAAAGCATTTGTAGCAAAAGGCTATGACATTATTTCTGGAGGAACAGACAATCACATGATGTTGATTGACATGCGTAATAAAAATATTTCTGGTAAAGATGCAGAAATTGCTCTAGGAAAAGCAGACATTACTGTTAACAAAAACATGGTGCCTTTTGATGATAAAAGTCCGTTTGTAACATCTGGAATTAGAGTAGGAACTGCTGCGGTAACAACCAGAGGGTTGAAAGTAACAGACATGCAAACCATTGTTGATTTTATTGATGAAGCCATTCAGCATCATGATAACGACGAAGCCTTAGCATCCATAGGAGAAAAAGTAGAAGAAATGATGAGCTCAAGAAGATTGTTTGTCATGTAAACCACATTGTGGTTCATAAATATACAAAAGCAGCCAACTGGCTGCTTTTTTTGTTTTTGTAGTGAAAAACACTAGATAGTTTTATATATTTAGTGTTTCAAAAATAGTATTATGGATGCATATTTAATAGCAACAACACTCATCTTTTTAGCGGCAATATTTGGTTATATCAATGTTCGCTTTTTAAAACTACCCAACACTATTGGTTTAATGATTATCACCATTGTGTTTACATTAGGTGTACTTGCGTTTAGCTATTTAGATACTACATTGTTGAATTTTGAAAAAGAAATGATTTCTAAATTAGATTTCAGAGAATTACTATTAGAAGAAATGTTAAGTTTCTTATTGTTTGCGGGTGCTTTGCATACAAATTTTAATCAATTAAAGATACAGCGCTGGCCTATACTTATGTTCTCTACTTTAGGTGTATTAGTCTCAACTTTTTTAGTGGGAATTAGCATGTATTTTATTTTACAGTTTGTAGGAATGCAAATTGGTTTTATTTACTGTTTGCTTTTTGGTGCCTTAATTTCTCCAACAGATCCTATTGCTGTTTTGGGTATTTTAAAGAAAGCGAATGTGCCTAAAAAACTAGAAACCAAAATTGTTGGAGAATCGTTGTTTAATGATGGTGTAGGTGTCGTAGTTTTCTTAACCATATTTGAAATCGCTTCTTTTGGAGTTGATAAAATAGCAATTTTAGATGTAATTCAATTATTTGGTAAAGAAGTGTTAGGAGGTATTCTTCTAGGGGCAATTCTTGGTTGGATTACCTATCGATTCTTAAAATCTATTGATGATTATGATATTGAAGTAATTATAACAGTTGCTGCTGTAATGGGAGGAACTGTAATTGCGCAACAATTGCATGTATCTGCTCCATTGGCAATGGTAACTGCTGGTTTAATTGTTGGAAATGATACCGTTAGAGATTCTGCCATGTCAGAAACGACAGAGCATTATGTAGATAAGTTTTGGGAATTGATAGATATATTATTAAATGCTGTTTTGTTTGTGATGATAGGGATGGAAATGCTAGTTTTAGTAGTAAAAGGATCCTATATTACTGCAGGTTTAATTGCAATTCCGTTGATCTTGGCTTGTAGATACTTATCTTTATTACTTCCAATTAACTTCTTTAAAAAGAAACTAGATTTTGTGCCGAACACTAATTTAATAATGACTTGGGGCGGATTGCGAGGTGGAATCTCCATAGCCTTGGCTTTAGGACTGACTAATGAAATGCACAGAGATTTGTTTTTAGTAATTACTTATATCGTAGTTGTTTTCTCTATCATCGTTCAAGGATTAACAGTAGGTAAACTTGTAAAAAAGTTGAGCAAATAACTTCTATTTTTTTACTACTTAGTTTGTAAGTTGTTACAAGACTGATATTTATCATATATAAATAGGCAAGTATTTTATTACTTAGCGTAATCTGTTTATAATATAGGTATGGGTTCACAGTCGGTCAAAGCAATTAAGACACAAAAGCAACGTAAAGATTTTGTATGTCATTTATTAAATGATATTCGAGCATTCGAATACATGATAGAAAATGATGTGTTTGAAAAAGGCATTCAAAGGGTTGGGGCAGAGCAAGAATTGTGCATTGTAGATAAAGATTTCCGTCCTTCTTTTAAGGCATTAGAAATTCTTGAAAAAGTGAATGATCCACATTTAACAACAGAACTTGCCTTATTTAATTTGGAAATCAACTTAGATCCTTTTGAGTTGACAAAAGATTGCTTTCAAAAGCTAGAAAAGCAGCTTACAGAATTGGTAGATAAAGTAAACACTGCCGCGCATGAATTTGATAATGATAAAATTGTGCTAACAGGCATCTTACCGACTTTAAAAAAGAAAGATTTAATATTTAAAAACATGACTCCTTTTAAGCGTTATAGAACGCTTAATAACGTGATGAAGAACATCAGAGGCAAAGATTTTAAAATGCATTTACATGGTGTTGAGGAGTTGATTGTAAAACATGAATCTATTTTGTTTGAAGCGTGTAATACAAGTTTTCAAATTCATTTACAAATAGATTTAGATAACGCAATTGATATGTATAATTGGTCGCAAGCAATTGCAGGACCCATGTTATCTGTGATGTCAAATTCGCCACTTTTACTTAGTAAAGAATTATGGAGTGAAACTAGAATTGCGTTGTTTCAACAGAGTATCGATTTAAGAAATAAATCGTATTTATTAAGAGAGCAAAAACCACGAGTTTCTTTTGGAGATGCATGGATTAGAGACTCTGTATTAGAATTATTTACAGATGATATTTCTAGTCACGCTCTACTTGTTACAGCAGATTTTGATGAAGATTCTTTAGAGAAATTAGAAAAAGGAATCATGCCAAAATTAGAAGCGTTGAACCTTCATAACGGAACTTTGTATAAATGGAATCGTTTGTGTTATGGAGTTCATAATAACGTTCCGCATTTAAGAATTGAAAACAGGTATGTTCCGTCTGGTCCATCCATAAAAGATGAAATTGCAAATGCATTGTTTTGGGTAGGCATGATGAAAGGAATGCCAGATGATTATAAAAATATTTGGACTAAAATACCTTTTATAGATGCAAAGAGCAATTTCTTAAACGCCGCAAGAACAGGTCTAGACACTTACTTTAATTGGTTTGGAGAAGGTTTTTCTACAAAGAAATTAGTTAAAAAAATATTACTCCCAATTGCAAGAAAAGGACTGGAATCAGCTAAAATAGATGCAAATGATATCAATTACTACTTAGGAATCATAGAGCAGCGAGTAGATACAAATATAACAGGGAGTAAGTGGTTGACTAGAAACAAGAGAAGTTTGGTGAAAAAAATCTCTAATTATGAAACCAATGCTTTGTTAACCTATCATACCTATAAAAATCAACAACAAAACATTCCTGTGCACAAATGGGAAAATATTACAATAGCACCAGTAGAAATTTCTAAGAAGTATGATAAACTCTATAAAGTAATGTCAACAGGAATCTTTGTAGTCAATGAAAATGATTTGATAGAGTTGGTTTTTAAAATAATGGAATGGAAAAAGATACATCATGTTCCTGTTATGAACAAGGATAACAAAATCGTTGGATTGATTACCAAAGATCAATTACGCACCTATGATTTTTCGAATCTAAAGAATAAAAACATCATTGCCAAAAGAATCATGAATGCAGATTTTATTTCATTATCACCAGAAACATCAACTGCAAGAGCAGCTAGACTTATGGATGCAGAAAAAACCTGTGTTTTAGTTATGGATGAATTAGAATTGCTAGGGATTTTTACAAAAAACGACTTAGATAGAGTTCAAAATTTAATCAATAGCAAATGATGAATTTAAAAGAACGAAGTATTGATGCTTTTGATAAACAACTAACCATAAAAAGGGTTTTAGGATCTGTAAAAGGAACTGCTAAAACCCCAACTGTAATTTGTATTGGCGGAATTCATGGTAACGAAAGAGCAGGTGTTTATGCGCTCTCTAAAGTTTTAAACACCATAGAAAACGAAAAGACACCTTTTCAAGGTAATTTTTATGCCATTAGTGGAAACATCAATGCACTTGAAAAAAACATCCGTTATGAAGATGTAGACTTAAATAGAATTTGGACCAAAGAGAGTTTAGAAATAGAGCCTGAAATTTTTTATTCAGAATTTAGGGAACGAGAAAGTATTTATCAAACGATAAAAGAAATTGTTTTAACGAATAATGGCCCCTTTTATTTTATTGATTTGCATACCACTTCTGCAGATACGAGTCCGTTTATTACCATTAGTGATTCGTTAAATAACAGAAAATTTTCTTCCAACTTTTTAACGCCCACAGTATTGGGAATTGAAGAATATTTAGATGGTCCTTTGTTAACGTTTATCAATGAGTTTGGCCATATAGCCTTAGGTTTTGAAGCTGGTCAGCATTACAAAGAATCTTCCGTAGATAATTGTGAAGCCTTTATCTGGTTAGCATTGAAAGCTTCTGGGTGTGTTGAGGAGACTGCTGTAAAAAAAATGAATCATTACGAGTATGTATTATCTCAATATTTAGAGAAACAAGACTTTTACGAAATACAGTACAGGTATCAAATTGCTAAAAATGAACAGTTTGAAATGCTTTTTGGTTTTCATAATTTTGATACTATTTTAAAAGGTCAAGAATTGGCAAAGAGTAATTCAGAAAAGATAAGGGCAGTGTATACTGGAAAAATATTTATGCCTTTATATCAAAAGCAAGGAGATGATGGGTTTTTTATCATTTCAAAACTTTCTAAAAAATGGTTGGTATTGTCTCGTTGGGTACGGAAATTAAAAATGCATCATTTATTACGATTCTTACCTGGTATTGCACAAGATACAACCAATAAACATGTTTTAATTGTAAATCCTAAAACTGCACGTTTTTTAGCTACAGAAATTTTTCACTTGTTTGGTTATCGTAAAAAAGTAATGAAAGATGCTAAGTATCATTTTATAAAAAGAGACAGAGGGGTTACAGAACTGATTTAGTTATTCTTCTGAAGCTCTATCTAGTAAATTCTTGTTTAAGTTTTTACTCGTCTTTGCGCCAAGGACTTTAATGCGCTCAACCTTAGTAATTAAATTCCCTTTTCCGGTTAGTTTTTTCATAGAAGTATCATAACTTCCTTGTACTGTTTTTAATTGATTCCCAACCTTAATTAAATCATCCGTAAGATTTACAAACTGATCGTATAATTTTCCTGCTTGTTCGGCAATAGCGAGTACATTTTTTTTCTGATTTTCTTGCCTCCACATCGAAGAAACGGTACTTAAAGTAGCTAAAAGAGTAGAGGTAGAGACCAGCACTACGTTTTTATCTAAAGCTTCTAAATACAAATCATTGCTGTTGTTTAAAGCAATCATTAAGGCGGGCTCTATTGGTACAAACATCAAAACATAATCTGGTGTGTTGATTTCGTACAAGCTATCGTATTTTTTGCTACTTAAATCTTTGATATGTTTTCTTAAACTCTCTAAATGTTTCTTTAAACTATTTTCTTTATCAGTTTCATCTTCATTGCTTGTATAAGATTCATAAGCTGTTAATGAAACTTTTGAATCAATAATTAAATGTCTGTCATCTGGTAAATTGATGATAAAATCGGGTTTTTTTAGTTTTCCTTCATCATCCCTGTAGCCTCCTTGTGTTTGAAAATGAATTCCTTTCGTAAGATTTGCTTTTTCCAAGAGCATTTCAAGTTGCGTTTCTCCCCAATCGCCTTGCACTTTAGAATCTCCTTTTAAGGCTTTAGTTAAATTGATAGCCTCTTTACTCATTTGTAAATTTAAATCCTTCAAGCCTCTTAATTGCTCTTTAAGAGCTGAATGCATGCCGATGCTTTCTTTTTGAGATTCAGCAACTTTCTTTTCAAAGCCATCTATTTTTTCTTTTAACGGATTTAAAATCCCTTCTATACTTTCTTTATTTTGCTCTTTAAATGTTTTAGAGTTGTCTGTTAAGATTTTATTGGCAAGGTTTTCAAATTCTTTGGTAAACTTTTCTTGCAGTTTTTCTACATCTTGTTTATTCAGCTCTAATTTTTCTTTGAGATTAGCGTTATCGGTTTGGTTTTTTGTGTTCTCTATAGTTAAGTATTCCTTTTCTTCTCTCAATTTTTGTAATTCATCTCGCAATTGAAGATTTAACTGCTGTTGCATTTTCAATGCTTCATCATCTGTATTTTTATTGGAATTGTTATTTGCATTTGATTTATACAGATAGAATATGGTTCCGGCCAAGGCAATTAGCATCAATATTTGTAAAGTAATTTCCATAAATAGTATAACAGTTATTTTTGAAGACTATAAAATTAAGAGATTTATATTTGTGTACATAATAATAAATCTTTTATTTGTAAACTTATAAATACTTCATGATTTCAAAATTTATTTTTAAAACAATATTGGGTTTGAAATTAGTTGGAGATTTTCCAAAAGACCTTAAAAAGTATGTAATTATTGCAGCACCACATACAAGTTGGCAAGATTTTCCAATTAGTATTTTAGCGAGAAATACTTCGGGAATTAAAATTAATTTTATTGGTAAAGACTCTTTATTTAAAGGGCCTTTTGGTTTTGTTTTTAGAAGTTTAGGAGGAACACCCGTTGATAGATCTCAAAATAATAATTTAGTAGATGCTATTGTTGATGTATTTAATTCTAAAGAAGAATTTAGATTGGCATTGTCTCCAGAAGGAACAAGAAAGAAAGTAGAAAGATGGAAAACAGGGTTTTATTATATTGCAAAAGGAGCAAAGGTGCCAATTGTAATGGCAACCTTAGATTTTGGGAAAAAGCAGGTAAAAATTTCTGAACCATATCACCCAACAGATGACATAGAAAAAGATTTTGAGTATTTTAAATCTTTTTACAAAGGTGTTTTAGGAAAAAAACCTGAACAATTTTAATAATAAAAAAGCCTACTTAAAAAGTAGGCTTTTTTTATTTAGATGTTTATTTAGATGTATTTTTTCATCCTTTATAAAAAGGCAATCGAACTACTTTAGCAGGAATTGCTTTTTTACGAACTTGAATAAATATTTCGGTCTCTAATTTTGAGTTCTCTTTGGTAACATACCCCATTCCGATTCCTTTTCCTAAAGACGGACTCATAGTTCCTGAGGTTACAATTCCAATTACAGTTCCTTCTGCGTCAACTATTTCATAGTCGTGCCTTGGAATTCCACGCTCTGTCAATTCAAAAGCAACCAATTTACGCATTACGCCATTTTCTTTTTGAGCTTTTAAGTTTTCTGAGTTTACAAAATCTTTAGTGAATTTAGTAATCCAGCCTAAACCAGCTTCAATTGGAGAAGTTGTATCGTTGATGTCATTACCGTATAAGCAATAGCCCATTTCTAAACGCAAGGTGTCTCTTGCAGCCAATCCAATTGGTTTGATACCAAAATCTGCGCCAGCTTCAAAAACCTTGTTCCAAACACTTTCCACTTCTTCATTTTTCACATAGATTTCAAATCCACCTGAACCTGTATATCCTGTTGCAGAGATAATTGCATGTTCTACACCAGCAAAATCACCAACTTTAAACTTATAAAAAGGGATTTCTGATAAATTAACCGAAGTTAAAGATTGCATTGCTTCAATAGCTTTTGGTCCTTGAATTGCCAATAATGAATAATCATCAGAAATGTTTTTTAAATCCGCTCCAAAGTCTGCATTGTATTTAGAAATCCAGTCCCAATCTTTATCAATATTAGAAGCGTTAACCACTAATAAATATTGATTTTCTTTTATTCTATAGCAAATTAAATCATCTACAATACCGCCATCTTCATTCGGAAAACAACTGTATTGTGCATCACCAATGGCCAATTTAGAAGCATCATTAGAGGTAACTTTTTGGATGAGTGCCAATGCATTATCTCCTTCTACTAAAAATTCTCCCATATGACTCACATCAAAAACACCAACACTATTTCTAACAGTTTCGTGCTCAATATTAATTCCTTCATAAGATACAGGCATATTATAGCCAGCAAAAGGGACAATTTTTGCGCCCAAAGCTTCATGTACGTGAGTTAAAGCAGTATTTTTCATGCTATTTTATATGGATTTAATTAATTGTTTAAATTTTTTGCTAATGTATTAAAAATGTAGGGTTATCTTTTACTTTTAAAGACTTAGTTTTTTGTTTTTTATTTTACTATTGATTAGAAAAAGTAAAAATATTAAGTATAAAAGAGTTTAACTCCAATACATATTAGATATTTTATTGTCACTATATTCTTCTACTAACTTTTCAATTTCATCTTTATTCTTGTATTTTGCTTCAATATGAACAGTAAACCATTCAGGTCCGGTTTCTCCATTAGAATACCAAAAACCGGAGTCTTCAAATGTATCTATTACAAGAGGATTTGAATTTAATTTCTTTGCCAAAAATGAACACATACCTTCTGAAGCTGTAACAATAAGTGTGCTATGGGACTTTTCAGTTTTGTTTTTACTTTCTTTATTAGAATCAGTTTCTTGGTCATTATCTAGGATGTCTTTTTCTCTAGAAATGCGTATTGCCTTAAAAATAAAAAGAGCTAAAATGATGAAAAAAGGAATTCTAATTTCAGAAAAAGGCGTGTCAGTCCACCCAAAAACGATTAAAACGGAAGTAATTACAACATAAAACCCCATTAAATAAACCAAGGCCCATAAAATTGCTTTGATGATTTTCATATTTTATTTTTTAAAGAATATACATATTTAATTTTGTGTTTTAACTATATGATTAAAGGTACCTTTTTTATAAAAAAAGAAAAAATTAAATTGAGTTTTTATAGTTGTGAGTAAATTTATTAGCAAATTTTTGTTTAAACAATAATAGTGTTTTTTAGATTTTAATTCGTAGAATAAATAGTACATTTGAGACATCAACTATTATAAAACTATTTAAAAATGTACACTAAAAAAATCTTAATTGCACTTTTACTATTTACAACATGGGCAAGTTTCTCTCAGAGAAAAGATACACCAAAAGATTTTCTTCCTAGCAAATTTCATAAAGAAAGAAGAGAGCTTTTACGTGCTAAAATGCCAAAAAACTCTGTCGCAGTTTTCTTTGCAAATCCAACTAGAAACAGAGCAAACGATGTAGATTATTTGTATCATCAAGACCCTAATTTTTATTATTTAACGGGTTCTAGAGAGCCAAATTCAGTCTTGTTAATCTTTTCAGAAGATCAGCAATCTGCAAAAGGATCGTATAACGAATTGTTTTATGTAGAAAAAAAATCAGCAAGAGCAGAAGTAGTTAGCGGACCTGGTTTAGGAATTGAAGGAGCACAAAAATTATTAAATTTTAAAGATGTTTTTTATGGAAAAGATTTTGCAAACATTGCTGTTGATTTTTCAAAATTTGACAAAGTAATTTTTGAAGATTTTAAAAATGATGTTAGAGATGATAAAAGAACTGATGCAGACTTGTATGATTTAATTCAAACTTTTAAAACAAAAATATCGTATCAAACATCTTCATATAAAATTCCGGCTTCAGATAAAAACATCAAATTAGTTTCTAATATTGATGTAAAAGCTCTTAAAGGATTGATGGCAACAATGCGAGAAGTAAAAACCAAAGAAGAATTGGTATTGCTTAAAAAAGCAGTTCGTATTTCTGCTATGGGACAAGTAGAAATAATGAAAGCGATGCATCCTAAAATGTCTGAAACAGAAGTACAAGGAATTCATGAATTTGTGTACAAAAAATATGGTGCAGAATATGAAGGGTATCCATCTATTGTTGGTGCAGGAAACAATGGTTGTATTTTGCATTATCAAGATAATAATAAAATGAGCTTAAAAAACGATTTGGTTTTAATGGATTTAGGCGCAGAGTATCGTGGTTATACTGCAGATGTTACTCGTACCATTCCTGCAAACGGAAAGTTTTCGAAAGAACAAAAAGCTATTTATGATTTAGTGTATGAAGCTCAAGAAGCTGGAATTGCACAATATGTAATAGGAGGTAAGACAAGTACACCAGGACAAACAGCTCGTAAAATTATCAACGAAGGATTGTATAAATTAGGTATCATAAAATCTGCGGATGAAAAGCATTCATATTTCCCTCACGGAACTTCACATCATATTGGTTTAGACGTACATGATCCGGGGAATTATACCACTTTTGCAGAAAACATGGTATTAACAATGGAACCTGGAATTTATATTCCTGATGGAAGTGATTGCGATAAAAAATGGTGGGGTATTGGCGTTCGAATAGAAGATGATATTCTAGTGACTAAAAATGGACCGATCAACTTATCTGCAGATGCTCCTCGTAAATCTGATGAGATTGAAAAATTAATGAAACAGAAAAGTATTTTTGAAACCTATACCTTACCAGATTTAGATAAGAAATAAGATGGGAGAATTTCAGCCAAACAATCCTTTGCATGGTGTTAAGTTGTTAGATATTTTAGAGTATTTGCATACAACATATGGTTGGAAAGAACTAGGAGAACTGATAGATATCAATTGTTTTCAAAGCAACCCTTCTATAAAATCGAGTTTAAAATTTTTAAGAAGAACACCTTGGGCAAGAGATAAAGTTGAAAAATTATATTTAGATACGATTAAAAGTTAAGCTGTATTGCCTTTTAAAATATTCAAAACAAAATCTTTCGTCAATGGTTTTCCATTGGCGATTTTTTTGATGTTCTCAAACGTAAATACAAAGTCACAGCCTGATTTGTATGCAGAACAACCATAAGCTGTTTTTCCTTTTAGTATGGTTCCTTTGTTGCATTTTGGACAAGTGATTGTATTTATGTCATTACGAGGAGTAAACGAAGAAGTAATCTTATTCTGATTAACAGATTGCTTCGTTTTACTAGGAATGACAGAAGGTTTGGGTTCAAGTTTCAAATTAAAATTTTCATCAAAACGAATCAAACCGTCTACGTTTCCAGTTTCCGTTTGAAACCCTTTTAAATTGGTCGTTGATTTTTTGTCTAGTAAACGAATCAATTGATTTTCTGAAATCTTTTTTCCTAAAAATTCAAACGGCATGATAAAATCACACGTTTTATTGTACTCAGAGCAACCAAAAGCTTTTGAGCCTTTTAAAAGAGATCCTTTATTACATTTCGGACAAACTTTACCTGTAACTTCTTTTTTAGGTTTCTTTTTGGTTGACTTCTCGACTGCGTTCGAAGAGACAGAAGGAGTTTCGTGAGAAATTCTAATTTTTGAAGTATTAGAACGTACCTCATATACCAATTCATCAACCATTTTCTTCATATTGCTAATAAATGTACCAGCATTAAATTCTCCTCGTTCAATTTCTTTCAATCGTTTTTCCCAACGCCCTGTTAATTCAGCAGATTTTAAGAGTTCGTTATCAATCAAGTCGATCAACTGAATTCCTGTTTGTGTTGGCAATACCAATTTCTTTTTACGCTCAATGTATTTTCTTCGAAACAACGTTTCAATAATACTTGCTCGAGTTGATGGTCTACCAATTCCGTTTTCTTTCATCAACTCACGCATTTCATCATCGTCAACTTGTTTTCCTGCTGTTTCCATTGCACGTAGGAGAGAAGCTTCTGTAAAATTCCGAGGTGGTTTGGTTTCCTTTTCTAAGAACGAAGGCTCATGAGGTCCTTTTTCTCCTTTTACAAAAGAAGGTAGCACATTACTGTTTTCTATCTCTTTCTTAACTTTTGTCACTTCGAGCGCAGTTGAGAAGTTGAAAACAACACGCCATCCTTTTGAAATAATTTCTTTTCCTGTGGTTTTAAAAGGAACTTCAGCTGCTTTTCCAATTACTGCAGTATTTGAGACATCAGAATCTGGATAAAAAACAGCTATAAATCTTCTGGTGATAATATCATAGACTTGTTGTTGATTGTATTGTAAGTTTGCTTGTATCCCAGTCGGAATAATTGCATGGTGATCGGTTACTTTTTTATCATCAAAAACGCGTTTCGATTTCTTTATTTTGCTTCCAAGAAGTGGTTGGGTAAGACTACTATAATTTGTCAATTTGCTTAAAATTCCTGTAACTTTTGGATATACATCATTAGGTAGAAAAGTCGTATCAACTCTAGGGTAGGTTACTACTTTCATTTCGTATAACTTCTGAACCATTTTTAAGGTTTCATCCGCAGAAAAACCAAATTTGTTATTACAATACACTTGCAAACCCGTTAAATCAAATAGTTTTGGCGCGTATTCTTTTCCTTTTTTCTTGGTCACAGAAACAATTTCGAAATCAGCTTCTTTAACTTTATCTGCTAAAATAGCTCCGTCTTCTTGTTTTAAAAACCGACCTTCTTCATAGCTAAATAATGTGTCTCTATAGGTGGTCTGTAATTCCCAATAAGGTTGTGGTTTGAAATTTTCAATTTCTTTAAAACGATTGACCAACATAGCGAGTGTAGGCGTTTGCACCCTACCAACGGATAAAACCTGTTTGTACCCGCCGAACTTAACAGTGTACAATCGAGTAGCATTTAAACCTAAGAGCCAATCTCCAATAGCTCTAGAAAATCCTGCATAATAGAGATTGTCATATTTTTCTGAGGATTGTAGATTATTGAATCCGTCTTTGATAGCTTCTTCAGTTAAGGAAGAAATCCACAAACGCTGAACTTTGCCTTTGTAATTACATTGATTGATGACCCAGCGCTGAATCAATTCTCCTTCTTGTCCAGCATCCCCACAATTGATAACCACTTCTGCTTTGTCAAACAACGATTTTACAATGTTGAATTGTTTTTGGATTCCGTCATTGCTAGTAACCTTGGTTTCGAACTTTTCTGGGAGCATGGGTAAGTTGTTTAAATCCCAACTTTTCCAATGAGGTTTGTAGTCTTTAGGTTCTAAAAGTGTGCATAAATGACCAAAGGTGTAGGTTACTGCATAACCATTGCCTTCAAAATAGCCATCACGTTTTGTGTTGGCTCCGAGGATGTTAGCAATTTCCCTTGCTACACTTGGTTTTTCGGCAATACAGACTTTCATTTAGGTGTTTTAATTCAAGTTCGAAAGTAAGGAAATAATTAGGATATTGAAAGTGAATATATATTAGAAATAAAATAAACACATCTTAGTTATTTATTCTCCATATCATGTATTTAAACACGATCTTGACAAACTTAATATTAAAGATTTAAAATCCAGTTACATATTTTATCAATTCCTTGGGTTACATTTGGGCAATCAACTTCTATATCAAATAACGCATCAGTAGGTTGTTGAAAATCAACGTATGCCAATCTTGCAGCTAAATAATCCTGCTCAAAACCAAATGCTGAAGCAGGTAAAAGAACAACACCAGTATCTTTTAATAACTGACTGCATAATTTATTTGATGTATTAATTCCATTGTTATTCAACTTTTCTTGATGAAAAGAGAAATCAGGAAAAAGATAAAACCCTCCTTGTGGTGCATGGACGCGTATTTTACTTCTATTTAATTTTTCTGCACAATAATCACCTATTTCCTTTAATATAGTTGTTTGCAATCTTAAATATTCTAAGGTTTTATCATATTCTTTATATGCTACTTTAGCAGCCATTTGAACAGGTGTTGGTGCACAAGAATAGGTTTCAGATCCAATTCCGATTAATGCTTGTTTGAATTCTGGTTCAATATTCTCATATAAAAATGCCGCACCAAATCGCCAACCACCAGCTCCACACCATTTAGAGAGACCAGTAGTTGTTATTGTTTTTTCAGGATAATAATTTGCAAAAGATTTGTGATTAAGATTATGGTCAAGAAGACCATAAATTTCATCTGATATAACTAAGATATTTAACTCTTTAGCAACTTTAGCAAGTTCTTTGAGTTCCTCTTCAGAATAAGTTAAACCATCTGGATTTCCAGGATAGTTGATGATCATAATAGAAACATTGCTTTTTTTATATTTAGCTGTATCTCTAATCGTTTTTGGGCTAATTCTCCACCTTTCTTCAAAAGAGGTTTTCAATTTAATAATATTATGACCAGCTAATTTTGCTTGAGGTGCATAAGAAACCCACGCTGGTGTAGCAATAAAAACATCTGCTTTTTTAAATGACATTAGGATATTAAAAAGCAATATTTTTGAACCAGGAGCTAATAAAATATTTTCTGGTAGAACTTTTAACCCGTTATGAGCTTCATGAAATTTAGAAATATTATCTCTAAGGTTTAAATCTCCTTGGACTGAAGTATATTCTTTATGATTTACAGAACTTTTCAAAGCTTCTAAAACTAGTTTAGGAGGCATAAAAGGCGATTGTCCAAA
Organism: uncultured Polaribacter sp.; assembly: GCA_943788865.1. Lineage (GTDB taxonomy): Bacteria > Bacteroidota > Bacteroidia > Flavobacteriales > Flavobacteriaceae > Polaribacter. The sequence continues at coordinate 335,642 of CALSRX010000005.1, forward strand.
CCCAAATTTAATAATTTTCTTTTTTTGTAACTCTAAATCTTTCGATTGAGTATTTATTAAAAGTGTTTGTGATTCTTCTATTTGTCTATACATAATGCAATAAGGTTATTTTACCCGTAATTATCTAAAAGCCTAATAGTTTAATTAGATGGAGCCAAGTTATCGAAATAAGAATTTAGAAACAAACAAAATTTAAGCGACTAATTTTTATAAAAAAAGCCTTCCAAAAAGAAAAGCTTCTTATAAATAGTTTAAAATCAATTGTATTATTCTGTTACCTTACCTACAAACAATCAAAAAACAATTTTAACGCCAAACTAGATGACTTCTTCAAGAGCTTCTAGAAGAATGGCACAGCCTTTTTTGATTTCGTCGTCAGAAATCGTTAGCGGTGGTGTTATTCTAATGGCTTTTCCTTCAAACAATAACCAAAATAGGAGTAAACCCTTGTTTAAACATTTTAAAATGATTTGAGAGGCAATTTCTGGGGTTGCTACTATTGCAGCTAACATCAATCCTCTTCCTCTAATTTCTTTAATAGCAGGGTGTTTTAATGAAGTCCGAATCAATTGCTCTTTTCGTAGGGTTTCTTTCATCAAATTAGTAGCATTCAATTCATTTACAGTTGCCAATCCTGCAGCAGCAATTACTGGATGTCCGCCAAAGGTTGTAATATGTCCTAACTTCGGATGTTCTTTTAAACATTGCATCATTTCTTGTGAAGCTATAAACGCACCAATTGGCATACCACCACCCAGGCCTTTTCCTGTAATTAGTAAATCGGGTATGACATTGTAGTTTTCGAATCCCCAAAAAGTTCCTGTACGTCCAATTCCAGATTGAATTTCATCCAAAATCAATAAGGCACCCACTTCATTACAACGTTGTTGCACCTTCTGTAAATACGCATTTATTGGTTCTATAAATCCTGCGCCTCCTTGAATGGTTTCTAGAATAACGCCAGCAGTTTTTGTGGTAATTTTATCGATATTGATTGGGTTATTGAATTCAATAAATTTAACACCAGGAATTAACGGTCTAAAGGCTTGGTTTTGTTCTTCTGCACCACACACACTCATAGCGCCTTGTGTATTGCCATGGTACCCATTTTTAGCTGCAATAATTTCTGACCTTCCTGTAAAACGTTTGGCTAATTTTAAAGCACCTTCTGTGGCTTCTGTACCAGAATTGGTTAGATATACGGCACACTTTTTATTCGGAATTGTAGCCGCTAGTGCTTTACACAATTCTAGTTGTGGTTTCTGAATAAACTCTCCATACACCATTACATGAGTGTAGGCATCAACTTGTTTTTTAATGGCTTTAGAAATTACTGGATGATTATGACCCAAGGTATTTGCAGAAACCCCCGCAATAAAATCTAGATAGGGTTTATTGTGGATGTCGTAGACATAACTTCCGCTTGCATGAGAAATTTCTAAAGCAAGTGGGTGAGGAGAGGTTTGTGCTTGGTATTTGAAAAAATCAGAGGTCATTTATTCCTTCTTTTTTAAGACTTTAGAAGTGTTGATTTCCTTTTTTCTTGGAATTTTATCTCCTACAACAAAAATATCTTCCATCGTTTTAGGCTGTTCGTCTTCTCTCCATATAAAACCTTTCAAAGTTCTCGCATTTGTGGGTAATTCGTCTGGTGGATATGAAGTACCTTCTGGCTTCTGAATGTACTTTACAGATTCTATATTATTTGTTGCATCTAATGTAAACTCTATAGAGCTACATTCTTGTTTGGTGATGGTTTCTAACAAACCTTCTTCATTTCTATTATAATACACAACTTCTGCATTTCCTTTGACTAAAAAATGTTTGAGTTTACCGTCGATAAATTTCCCGTACATATTTCTACCTTTAATTTGATTGTAAGTTGCAACACCATCAATTATAGTGTCTAGTTGCACAATTAAGGCGTTGTTTAAAATCTTAAGAGAATCTAATTTGTCGGTTTCTGTATTGTTTAATAGTTGAATGCTATCACCTGTAATCTGATTTTTTCCTGACCATAAAATCGGATTTTTAAAGAGCCTTGTTAATCCTGTTGTTTGATTCATATGAATAGAGTCGGCTTTTCCTTGCAAGTCAGATTTAAAGATTTTTACGTCGTGATAAATTCGCATGATTCTCTTTTCTGGTTTACCTGTAACCAATAAAGTATCTCCATGGATGTACAACGAATCTTTTTCTATCAAAGAAATAGCAACGGCTCTGTCTACAATATAAACCGAATCTTTTAGTTCAAAAAACTCAGCATAATTCCCTTTTGCAATAAAGTTCTGAATGGTGTCTATCACTTTAATATTATTGGTGGCAGAAGCAAACCCTTTAAATTTATCGTAATACAAACTATCACCTTCAATAGTTTTATCAGTATAGAAAATTTTTGAGTTTTTTACAAAATGAGAAATCTCTGATTTGGTGTTGTAAAATCCTTTTTCGGTATAAATGGTATTGTCTTTTCCTTTGATGGTAGATGGTCCATACAAATAGGCAATGGAAGAGTCTGTATAATAATCTAAATGATCTGATTCTAATACATGCTCTGGATTTGTAACCGTTACTCTTGTAGTGGCTGTAAACTTCTTTTCGTTTAAAAAGTAGTTGCCTATTTTGCTTTTAAGGATATTGGTTTCGTCTATTATAATGGCATGATATTTATAAAATAACAACTGATTTTGTCTATCAAAATTTAAACTATCAGTAGTTAATGTCATTTTCGGGTCTTTCAACACCACGTTACCCCAAGACAAGGCTTTTTTGGTGTTTCCATCATAATCTACATAATTACTAGATTGGGTAATGGTATCTCCTTGTTTGATTAAAACATCTCCAAAAGCCTTTGCAAAATTTCTTTTTTTATAAAGAATTACTCGCTTTGCAGTTAAAATAGCTCCATCGTGGTAAATTTCTACCAAACGATCCGCATCTTTAGTTAAAATAGTTGCTCCAGGATACTTCTCTTCATCTATTGTGCTAACACCTGCATAAATAATTTTTATCTTTTTAGCCTCTTGAGAAAAGCTAGCAAAATAGGTGATGAGTAAACTGAATAAAATAATTTTTTTCAACCGAAATCTAATTTTCAACAAAAATAGTGAAAAGATTACGGCTTCTTATTAAAGAAAAGTGAAATTTACACAAACTACAAACGCGATTCTATATATCTGGCTTTCGGAAACAAAATGTTGTTTTCTAAATGTACATGTTGATGCAAGTCATCTTCAAATTCTTTTAGTTTTGCGTACAATGCTTTAAAAGTATTACACGCATCTTCTGGAGTTTGATATGCATTTGTCAATTTTGAGATGCGTTTAAAAATGTCTCCAGCATGGTCATGATCTTCTTCCATCATTTGTATTGGGTTATTTACCGAATCAAAATATGGCTTTTCTATTTTTGTATGTTCTCTTTTAGCTCTTAGTAATTTTTTTATAAAAGGAAAAAGCATCTTAATTTTAAGATGCTTTTTTACATATATAATGTTTAGATTGTTTATCTAACAATTGTTTGTTTTCTGTCTGGACCTACTGAAACTATTTTAACAGGCACGCCAGTTTCTTTTTCTATAAAAGCAACATAGTCTAGTAAATTTTGTGGCAATTGATCTGCGCTGGTCATTTTAGTTAAATCTTCTTTCCAACCTTTAAATTCAGAGTAGTTTACTGAAACATTTTCTGGCTCAATATTATAAGGTAAATATGAAATTTCTTTTCCTTTATAATTGTAAGAGGTACATACTTTTAAAGTGTCAAATCCAGATAAAACATCACCTTTCATCATCATTAATTGAGTTACCCCATTCACATCTACAGCATATTTTAAAGCCACTAAATCTAGCCAACCACAACGTCTTGGTCTTCCTGTAGTAGCACCAAACTCATGTCCAACTTTTGCCATTGTCGCTCCATCTTTATCAAACAATTCAGTTGGAAAAGGACCAGAACCCACACGAGTAGTATAGGCTTTGAAAATTCCGAATACATCTCCGATTCTGTTTGGAGCAACTCCTAAACCAGTACATGCACCTGCGGCAGTTGTGTTTGATGAAGTTACAAATGGATAGGTTCCAAAATCTATATCTAACAAAGAGCCTTGAGCTCCTTCTGCTAAGATGGTTTTTTTATCTTTGATGGCTTGATTTAAAAACTCTTCACTATCTATAATTTGTAAGGTTTTTAACTTGTCAATTCCTCTGCGGAACTCAGCCTCTAATTCTTTTAAATTGTATTCAATTTGAACATCAAAAAAGTTCAACATTTTTATATGCTTTTCTGTTAAAGCATCATATTTGTCTTTCCAATTTTCCAATTCTAAATCTCCAACACGCATACCGTTTCTACCCGTTTTATCCATGTATGTTGGACCAATTCCTTTTAGTGTAGAACCAATTTTTGCTTTTCCTTTAGAAGTTTCTGAAGCAGCGTCTAACAATCTATGAGTAGGTAATATTAAGTGTGCTTTTCTAGAAATCAACAATTTAGAAGTATAATCGATATTATGTTTGTCTAAATTCTCTAACTCTTTTTTAAAGATTACAGGATCTATTACAACACCGTTTCCAACAACATTTAGAGCTGTTTTATGAAAAATTCCAGACGGAATAGTGTGTAATACATGTTTAAATCCGTCGAAAATTAAAGTATGCCCTGCATTTGGTCCACCTTGAAAACGAGCAATGATATCGTATTTAGATGTTAGCACGTCTACAATTTTTCCTTTCCCTTCATCTCCCCATTGCAATCCTAGTAATAAATCTACTGCCATTAGTTGTTGTTAATTGTGTTGTTAGTTTATTTCGTTTGTTTTTTTGTACCGTAAAAATAGAGTGAATGATTGTGAATATCAATATCAAAAACTTCTTCTATTGTTTTTTTGATAACCTGAATTCTTGGATCACAAAATTCTTTTACTTCTCCTGTATCCGTTAAAATGACATGATCGTGTTGTTTGTCAAAATAACTTTTTTCATAATGAGCCATGCTTTGACCACCAAACTGATGTTTTCTAACCAACCCACAATCTAATAATATATCTATAGTGTTGTATAAAGTGGCTCTACTTACTCGGTAATTTTTATTTTTCATATTGATATATAAAGATTCTATATCAAAATGCTCCTCTAAATCATAAATCTCTCGAAGGATAGCATATCTTTCTGGAGTTTTTCTATGTTTTTTAGATTCTAAAAATGTAGTAAAAACATTTTTTACAATGTCTTGATTTTCTTTTGTACCCATTTTTCTGAATTTACCGAAACGACAAATTTAAGGTTATTTATCAATATAATTTAGCTTTTTATACAACTAATATTTACATTGTATTAACACGTTCAATTTTTTGTATACCGTCTACTTTTTTAATGTTAGAAATTAGCTTGCTTAACTGTGTTTTGTTTTTAACACTAATAGAAATTTTACCTTCAAAAACACCATGATCTCCAGAGATATTTATGTTGTGTATATACACATCCATTGTGTTAGAGATGATACGTGTTAAGTTATTTACAATTCCTTTTTTATCATTTCCACTTACTTTTAAAATGGCAGTAAATTCTTGTTTAGAAGAATCTATCCACGTTGCTTTTAAAACTCTATAGGCGTAATTTGACTGCATTGAAATTGCATTTGGACAATCTTTTTTATGCACCTTAATTCCGTCGTTTATGGTTAAAAAACCAAACACTTTATCTCCCGGTATAGGATTGCAACATTTAGAAAGCGTATATTCTAATTTTTCATCTTCATTTCCAAAAACCAGTGCATCAAATTTGTTTGTAACTTCTTCTTTGTCAAAGTTTTCTTTGTTAGGAGAGCGTTTTAGTCGATTCTTAAAAAAGCTTATAAAAGCATTGTTTTTTTGACCGACAAAAGCTTTTAATTGTTTGTTATCTATTGCACCATTTCCTATTCGATAAAACAAATCAAAACTTGTTTTTAACGAAAAATACGATGCCATTTCATTCACAACTCGATCATTTAATGTAATTTTTAAATGACGTAACTTCCGAATTAAAATAGCCTTTCCTTCTTCGGCAATATTTTTTTCTTCTTCTTTTAATGCTGCTTTAATTTTGGTTCTTGCACGAGCAGTCATCACAAAATCTAACCATCTAATATTGGGTTTGTTTACAGAAGATGTTTGTACTTCTACATGATCACCACTTTTTAACTCGTGACTTAGTGGAACTAATTTTCCGTTGACTTTTGCACCTCTACATTTTAAACCCACATCTGTATGAACAGAGAAAGCAAAATCTAGTGCCGACGCTCCTTTTGGCAAAGATTTTAAATCTCCAAGAGGGGTGAAGACAAAAATTTCTTTAGAGTATAAGTTTAGTTTAAAATCTTCTACAAAATCTACAGCATCTGTACTTTGATTTTCTAGAGTTTCTTTTAATTTATTTAGCCAAGTATCTAATCCATTTTCTTTTTCTTTTCCTTGTTTGTATTTAAAGTGTGCTGCATATCCTTTTTCAGCAATTTCATCCATTCTTTCTGAACGAATTTGCACTTCTACCCATTTACTATCAGGTCCAATAACGGTAATATGCAGTGCTTCGTAGCCTGTAGATTTAGGTTGAGAAATCCAATCTCTTAAACGAGAAGGGTTGGGTTTAAAGAAATCTGTTACAATAGAATATATTTTCCAAGCATCAAATTTTTCATCCACAGATTTGGGTTTAAAAATAATACGAATGGCAAATTTGTCATACACTTCTTCAAAGGAAACATTTTGCTTCAACATTTTTCTACGGATAGAAAAAATGGATTTACTTCGTCCTTTAATTTGATACTCAAAATCTTCTTTTTGTAAACCTTCGTGCAATATATCCTCAAAAGTATCTATATATTTTTGCTGCTCTTCTTTACTCTCTTTTATTTTACTTAAAATGTCAGCATATACTTCTGGTTCTGTGTATTTTAAACCTAAGTCTTCAAGTTCGGTTTTAATATTATATAAGCCTAATCGATGTGCTAAAGGTGCATAAATATATAAGGTTTCTGATGCAATTTTAACTTGTTTGTTTTCTGGCATCGAATCCATAGTTTGCATATTATGCAAACGGTCTGCAATTTTTATCAGAATAACACGTACATCATCATTTAAAGTCAGTAGCATTTTTCTGAAATTCTCTGCCTGTATAGATGAATCTTGCCCTTTATTTAGTCGAGAAATTTTTGTCAGCCCACTCACAATTCGAGCAATGTTTTGTCCAAACAAACGCTCCATGTCTTCAATGGTATAATAGGTGTCTTCTACAACATCGTGTAATAATGCTGCAGCAATAGAGGTAGCACCCAAACCAATTTCGTAAGCCACAATTTTTGCAACTGCAATAGGGTGGTAGATATAAGGTTCTCCAGACTTTCTTCGCTGATCTGAATGTGCTTCAACAGACAACTCAAAAGCAGCGCGAATTAGCTTTTTATCTTGAGTAGATAAAGTTTGATACGTTCCTTTTAACAAGTCTTTATATCGCTTAGATATTTCCTTGTTTTCTTCTTCTATGGTTGCCGAATACATCATTACTTAAAAGTAAAACAAATAATGAACTGCGCAAAGTTTTTTTACCTTTTTGATGCGTACAATTATTTATTTAAATTTTGCACACGCTGCAATAAGGTAGGATGAGAATAATTCATAAATACATAGGCTGGATGTGGCGTTAAATTACTCAAACTATTTTTTGATAGTTTTTTTAATGAAGAAACTAAGGGCTGTGCAGCAAAAGTTTCCTTAGCGTAATTATCTGCTTGGTATTCAAACTTTCTAGAAAGGATGTTCATAAACAATCCTGTAATCTCTGATATTGGTGAATATAAAATTCCGAATACAATCAATCCAACATGAAAACTAGGAGTGGTAATGTTTAGAGCTTCAGAAAATATGGGTAAACTCACAAAGATTGATAAAAGCCAAAAGGTGAATCCTGTTAATAGGATAGAGGAGAACAAGTTAACAATAATATGTTTGCGTTTATAATGACCCACTTCATGTGCCAAGACAGCAACAATTTCATCTGTTTCTAAATCATTTATCAAGGTGTCATACAGCGTAATTCTTTTTTGAGAACCAAACCCAGAAAAATAAGCATTTGCTTTTGTAGAACGTTTTGAACCATCAATTACAAAAATATTTTTCAATGTAAACCCCACTTTTGTAGCATACTTTTCAATGGCTGTTTTCAATTCTCCATCTTCTAAAGGAGTTTGTTTATTAAATAATGGAACAATCAACTTTGCATAAAATAAATTCATTAACAAAGAAAACACAGCAACTAGTGCCCAAGCATAGATCCAAAAATGAACTCCAGTAAATTGATAAAACCATATAATCAAGGCTAAAATTCCGCCACCAAGTAGCGCTGTCATCAATAATCCTTTGATTTTATCAACGATAAAGGTTTTTAGAGTGGTTTTATTAAATCCAAATTTCTCTTCAATCACAAAGGTTTTGTAATATGAAAAAGGAGTGTTGATGATGTCTGAGCCAATGATGATAATTCCGAAGAATAATAGTGCAATCACAATAGTATTTGAACTATAACTTCTAGCTAGATCATCTACAAATTTAAATCCATCAAAAAAGAAAAAAGATAGTGTTAGTAGTAAAGAGAAAAGCCCTGTTATGTTTGAAAACTTGGCGTTTGTCTTTTTATAGGCCTGCGATTTTTCGTACTCCTCTTTTTCATATACGTCTTCTAATTCAGTCGGAATGGCATCATCAAAGTGTTTAGCGTTTAAAAAATCTAGTATTTTATCAACGATAAAATTGATAATAAGAATGGCAATTAAAATGTAAAATAAAGTAGTTGATGTCATAAATAATTCTATTGTGCAAATGTATTACAAAATTGCTTTTCGAATATAAATCTCAGCAATAATAATATTTGGCACCCAACACAACCATGAAATGATGATATAAGCTTCGTTAAAAGGGATATTTAAAAGACTCGGTAAGGTAGGTAGCCATAATCTAAGTGTTACAGCAGCAAAGGTAAAAGCATAACTGCGAATCATCCATTTTCTATGGGCTTCAATTTTTTTCTTTTTGATAGATGTATAGGCATTGAATGTAGTATAAAACCATCCAATAGCTAAGAAAGAAAAACCAAGTTGAGAAACAATTCCGCCATTGGCATAAAAGGCAATATACAACCCAGTAATTGAACTCAATAAAACAGCAATCACATAGATTTTTCCTAAAAGACGATGCAATTTTAATCGTTTAGCACGAATCCGTTTAGAAAACTGAGACCAACCAACCAATAATGAAATTCCGTCAAAATAGATGTGGGTAAAAAACGCAATTCTCCACAATGTATTAGTTAAAAGACTTGCCGATTTTGAGCGAAGAAAACCTTCAGCTTCCATATCAACAATCATATATATCAATGGATAGATTCCTATACAAATTGAAAACACTGCAATAACCCAATATCTAATATTACTTTTCATAATTTTCTCATTAATTAAATCCTCGCTGACGTTTGGCTTCAAAAATTACAATCGCCGCAGCAACAGAAACATTCATGGAATCAATTTCACCTTGCATTGGTATGTAAATATTCTGTGTTGCTGCAATTCTCAATTCTTCTGACAGCCCAGTGTCTTCTGTTCCAACGATAATGGCAGTTGCTTTGGTGTAATCTTCTTGATGATATTCGTTTGAGTTTTGTAAAGTAGTTGCAAACGAATTGATTTTTTTTTCTTTTAAAAAAGTAATAATTTCTTCTGTTGTTCCTGTGGCAACTTGATTGGTAAATAAACATCCAACACTAGAACGAATGATGTTTGGGTTAAACATATCGGTCTTTGGATTTGCAATCAAAACGGCATCTAAATCTGCAGCATCTGCAGTTCTTAACAATGCGCCAATATTACCAGGTTTTTCTGGTGCTTCTGCAATTAATAATAGTGGAGCACTAGTAGAAAATTGAATAGTATCTAATGAAAAATTCTTCGTTTTTGCCAAAGCTATAATTCCTTCTGTAGAATTTCTATAAGCTATTTTCTGATATACTTCTTTCGTAACAGAAATGATTTCTGTTGCTGAAGTTGAATAACTACTCAATACATTTTCAGTTATAAAATCATCACAAAACAGAAGAGTAGTAATGCTGTAATTTCCTTTTATAGCTAAAGAAATTTCGCGCTTTCCTTCAATAACAAACAAACCATTTTTTTTTCGCTCACGAGATCTCTCTTGGAGTTTTAATATGTTTTTGATTGTAGAATTTTGAAAACTTTCAATGTGCTTCATATCCAACAAATGTATTTATTTCATTTTAATTAAAAACAATAAAAAAGGCTCTGAATTTTCAGAGCCTTTTTTGTTATTGATTTTTGTATTTATTGGAGTAGCGTTTCCAAAGTTTTGTTTGATGAGATTCTAAACTCAATTTTCTTCCTTGTATAAAAGCTTCTGTAAGAATATTACCTCTCATATCTAAAGCATCACCTTCAGAAATAAACAAAGTTGCATCTTTACCAACAGTTAACGAACCAACAATATTGTCAATTCCTAATATCTTAGCCGCATTTAAAGTGATTAGTTTTACAGCTTCTTCTTTGTCTAATCCATGAGCAGCATACGTACCCGCATTAAAAGGTAAATTACGATCGTTCATTCTAACATGACCTTCTTCTAAACCGATGGTAACAGTGATTCCTTTTTCTACTAAATGCAAAGCTGTTTTATACGATTTATCGTAATTGTCATCATTATTCCCAGGGATTAAATGGGCTCTTTTAATAACTACAGGAATCTTATTTTTTACTAAAATATCGGTAACTTTATGTGCCTCGTCTGCACCAACAATTACTAAATCTACGCCGTGTTTTTTTGCAAAATGAACAGCATCTGTAATTTCTCTTTCTCCATTTACATGCATGTATAATTTTTGAGTTTTGTCAAACAAACCTTTTAAAGCCTCTAACTCAAGATTTTTAGGAGACTTAGATCCTTTTAAGTAATCTTTTCCAGCATCTAAGTAATCACTAAGTTCGTTGATGTTTTTGCTATAGTTCTCATTGATTTTAACTCCTTCGCCAGCACCCCATCTAAACGTTGTACTTGTAGGCCAGTTCATATGAATTCCATCATCAACTTTTAGTGCAGCATCTTCCCAATTCCAAGCATCAAACTGTACAACAGATGATGTTCCAGAAATTCTACCACCACGAGGTGTAATTTGCCCCATTAAAATGCCATTTGGACGCATTGTTTCTACAACTTTTGATTCTGCATTGTACGCAATTAAACTACGTATATGTGGATTCATGGTCCCTAATTCTTCCTCGTCACTAGATGCTTTTACAGAATTAATTTCTACCAATCCCAACGTTGAATTTACAGCGATAAATCCAGGATACACATGTTTTCCTCTTGCATTGATAACAGTTCCTTGTCGTGCAATTTTCATTTTTGCAGAACCCACAAAAGTTATTTTTCCGTCTGCAAACATAATCAGAGAATCATCTATTACCGTTCCGTCTCCCAAATGCGCTGTCGCTCCTTCTATTGAAAAGGCTTTCGTTTGTTTTGAAGCCGGTGTTTGCTGTGCAAAACTATTTCCTATACATAAGAAAAATAGCATGCTATATATTAGTTGTTTTTTCATAATTTCTTAGTTTAATTCAGTTGCTTCAGTTTCACAAGTATTTGCTCTATTCAAATTCTTTTTAGGAGCTTGAACTTTTCCGCCATTATTTTTTTCATTTAGCATCATATTCATAAGCATACTGCGTTCTTTTTGAATGGCTTTTCGTTTTGCTAAATCTTGTTCTAGATCAAAATACACAGTTCCGTCTATAATTGTTGTTTGTGCTTTTGTATAAATAGACATTGGATGATCGGTCCATAAAACTACATCTGCATCTTTACCCACTTTAATGCTACCAACTCTATCATCTAAGTGTAATAATTTAGCAGGATTGATGGTTACCATTTTCCAAGCTTCCAATTCTGTCATACCACCATACTTAATTGTTTTAGCGGCTTCTTGATTTAAACGTCTTGACATTTCTCTATCATCAGAGTTGATAGCAACGGTAATTCCTACATCGTGCATGATAGCAGCGTTGTATGGAATCGCATCATTTACTTCAAATTTGTATGCCCACCAATCAGAGAAAGTAGAAGCGCCAACTCCATGAGCTTTCATTTTATCAGCAACTTTATATCCTTCTAAAATATGTGTAAAGGTGTTGATATTAAAATTAAACTTGTCAGCAACTTTCATCAACATATTAATTTCACTTTGTACATAAGAGTGAGAGGTAACAAAACGTTCTTTGTTTAAAATCTCAGCCAAAACCTCCATTTCTAAATCTTTACGATAAGGTTTACCACTTTTCTTTGCAGCATCATATTCTTTAGCCCTTTGAAAATAATCTGTAAACACTTGTTCTACACCCATTCTTGTTTGAGGAAATCTATAATTAACTCTTGCACTAGATTGTTTAACATTTTCACCCAAAGCGAATTTGATAAACTTAGGAGCATTTTTATAAACCAAGTTGTCTGCAGTTTCTCCCCATTTTAGTTTGATGATTGCAGATCTACCTCCAATTGGATTTGCAGAACCATGCAACAATTGCGCAGAAGTAACTCCACCTGCTAAATTTCTATAAATGTTCATGTCAGAAGGGTTGATTCCATCTTCAATAGTAACCTCAGCAGAAGAGTTTTGTCCACCTTCATTAACAGAACCATTAAATATTGCAATATGTGTGTGTTCATCAATAATACCAGCACTTAAATGTTTTCCTGTTGCATCTACAACTCTAGCACCACGAGCTCTAAGCTTCGTGCCAATTTGTGCTATTTTTCCATCTTTTAATAAGACATCCGTATTTTTTAATATACCTTCTTTTTCACCAGTCCAAACCGTAGCATTTTTAAATAAAATGGTTTCTTGTTTTGGTTTAGAAGCAAATCCATATCCAACATTTGGATAGGTTACTGGAACAACCATTGGAGTAGTAGACTTAGAATTTTTCTTTTTTGATGCTTTCTTTTTATCACTCTTTTTAATTGCAGTAAAAGATGATTCATTCCCAGATTCATCAACTATAGTTCCAGAAAAACTCGTTTGATTATCATCAAAAGCTCCAACAAAACGGGTGTATTTAGAACTATCATTTTGATTGTTCATGGTAATTGTAACCCAATTGTCTTTATAAGAAAATTTAGATTTCAAAGCAGTAGTACCATTTTTTAAAGTTCCTTTAGTTCCGTCAATACTTAGATTTAAGTTTTTGTTATTATAAGACAACGTATATTCTCCACTTACATCAATCGCATTCATGTCAGAAAGCACATGTTTGTTTCCTTGTACCCAATTTTCATATACCTTTGTTGACGCATCAAAAATTGGCCCTGATGTAATTAAAAAGTTTGCGTAACTACCATTTTGTAAACTTCCTATTTCTGAAGATTTACCTAGTAGTTTTGCAGGGACTGTTGTTAAAGCTTCTAATGCCTTAGTTTCATCTAGTCCGTACTGTATGGCTTTTTGAATGTTTTTTTGGAAAACTGCAACAGATTTTAGTGTGTGTGTTGTAATGGTAAAGTTTACATTGTTTTTTGCTATAACTGCTAAATTAGAGGGTTCTTGATTCCATCTTCTCATATCACTCAATTCCATTTGATTTGCCAAATACGGATTTGAAACATCGTAAGCAGTACGAAAATTTACAGGAACAATCATAGTTGCATTCATATTTTTTATTTCTTGAATATCCTCATATTCATGTCCAGAACCCACAAAGCTGAATTGCACACCGCTTTCATCACCAACCTTATCTAATCGAATGGCATTTAAGTTTGTTTGACCTGCATTAAAAATTTGTGTCAAGTTTTTGTTAGCAATTAATGCTTCTAAAGACAAGTCTTTGTTTTTGGCATTTCCACTTTCATACCATTTAGCATCCATAAATACTTGTCTTAATAATGCCGTCTTTCCTATAAATGAACCTGGATACGCTTGTCTAGATAGTCTACTTTTATTAACAGAAAAGTATTGAGCCGACTTGGTGTCTAAAATTCTATAGGCATCTGTTGAACTAGAATTTAAAGCAACCAAAACGCCGCTTCCACTTGCAATTCCATCATTCATGTGTGTATTTACAACTCCAAATCCTGCTTTTAACAAGTCTGTTGCTTTTTTAGAATCGTATTTAAAACTGTCAAAACCATTTGTTTCTGGTCTGATATGGTCATTCCAATAATAACCTTTTCTGTTCGCTTCATATTGTCTAATTCGATTAGGATTTGGTTGTTGTCTTGGAGTTTGAATTCCAAAATCAGAATATACTTCTATAAAAGAAGGGTAAATTGATTTTCCAGATAGATCTACAGTTTTAGCTCCATTTGGAATTCTCACATTTTTACCAACAGAAACAACTTTACCATCTTTTACAAGTAAAGTTCCTTTGTTGATAATCTGTGTAGGTGTCACATAAATTTTTGCATTGATAAAAGCTACAGTAGTATTTTCTGTAGTCTTAACACCAGAATTTGTTGGGAAATATTCTTGAGCTTGTCCAACCAAAGTTGACAAAAACAAAAATAGAAGTAGTGTTTTTTTCATTAGTTAAGTTTGTTTAAGGAGTAAATTTAGTATTCTGTTTTTAATATGTGGCAGAAAAGATATGAAGTTTTACTAACAATTTTAGATTATTGTTGATTCTCATAACTGATAATTAAATCAACCACATAATTGTAAGATTCTATTCCGTTTGCCTGATTATTGGCCTTTAAATACGAATTGTATCCTCTTTTAATCAAAGGTTCAATAGGATTTTGATATTGATCCCAAAACTCTGAACTTTCTTTAAAATCTAATAGAATACCTTTGTTTACAGAGTTTATTAAGGTATTGAACATGGCTTTATCACGTTTTCTGATTTCAGAAATCAAATAACTAAATGCCATTCTATAAGCGGCATATTTAAAATAGATGTCCTCATTTGATAAAGCTGCTAAATACCCCACAAAATTTGCTTCATTTTCAGCTGCAATTCCAAGTTGATGTGCCATTTCATGGCAAACTGTTGTAGGATATCCATTGATAGGAATTCTATCATTAACCTGAGCTTCTCCAGTAAATGGATTGAAATACCCAGAGGTTCCGTTATACGTTTGTACCAAACTCATTAAGGAACTTTTTACAGAAGTATATTGATATTCAAATTGTGGAAAAGTGACGGCTAAATTCTGATATCCTGAAAGTGCTTTTTGATACATTTCTTTTGGAGAATACGGGTTATTCACTTTTACAGAATCATTTTTTGTGATGAATAGTTGTGTTTCATTTAAACGCTGCATGATATTTTTTGAAACGTCTGTCAATTCTTCTGTAGTGCATTTTGATTGTGAAAAGCCTAAATTTTTAGCTAAAGGTTCTCTAAAATAATTGAATCCCCAAAACCAATAAAAACAACTGTAAATAACTGATATAAAAGCAATGGCGTAGATTAATTTTTGTTTAAATTTTTTAAATCTATCTTTAAATAAGCGATAGATAAATCGAAAAGAAACAACAAGGAGAGCTGCTAAAAGAAGATCTCCAAACGAAAAAGGAATCCAACCAAAAAGTACCCGCAATAATTTACTTGTTACAAGGTAGAGTCCGTTTGAATAGTATTGCTCAATAAATGCCGGAAACTTACTTACAATTTGTACAAGTACAATTTGAAAAATGAATAGATAAGCAAGAAACAGGTATAGTTTTTTATTTTTCATTGTTTCAAAAATAGGCAAATAATCGAATCTTGAGGTGTTGTTAACAGGTTAATAACATTTTAGTCAACAAATTTTGTGCATAAAGAAATTAAAATTTCATTTTAAAAGTATCAACCTAAAAAACTATATTTGTTGTTATGGAGGAAATAAGATCTTTACAAGGGCAAAAGGTAGATAAAGCTAGAATTATTAGCTTAGAAAAAGGGAAAATACCACCACAGGCATTGGATTTAGAAATTGCTGTGTTGGGTGCAATGATGATTGATAAAAAAGGAATTGACGATGTCATTGATATTTTACATCCCGATGCTTTTTATGATAAAAAACACCAAGAAATTTATGCTGCTATCTATACCTTGTTTCAGAATTCTGAACCTACAGATTTACTAACGGTCTCTCAGCAATTAAGAAAAGACGGAAAGTTAGAATTGGTTGGAGGAGATTTTTACCTAATCAATTTAACCCAAAAAGTTGCATCCTCTGCACATATAGAGTACCATGCTCGTATCATCTTACAAAAATACATTCAGCGTAAATTAATCTCTATTTCGAGTGATATTATTGAAACTGCTTATGATGAAACTGTTGATGTTTTTGACTTGCTAGATTTAGCGGAAGGGAAGTTGTTTGAAGTTACTCAAGGAAACTTAAAGAAAGGTTCTGAAGACGCTGGAGATTTAGTAAAACAAGCCTTAAAGAAAATACAAGATATTTCTAATCAAGACGGAATGAGTGGATTAGAAACAGGTTTTACAAAACTAGATGCATTGACTTCCGGTTGGCAACCATCCGATTTAATTATCATTGCTGCACGTCCTGGTATGGGAAAAACAGCTTTTGTGATTTCTATGGCTAAAAATATGGCAATCGATTTTGGTCATCCAGTAGCATTTTTTTCTTTAGAAATGTCATCTGTACAATTAATTACCCGTATGATTTCTTCTGAAACGGGTTTGACTTCAGAAAAACTAAGAAAAGGAAATTTAGAAGCACATGAGTGGGAACAATTGAATGTAAAAGTTAAAAAGCTCTCTGATGCTCCTATTTATATTGATGATACACCTTCTTTGTCAATTTTTGATTTGCGTGCAAAAGCAAGACGTTTGGTGTCTCAACACGGTGTCAAAATTATTGTAATTGACTACTTACAATTGATGACTGCTGGAGGTTCTGCTGGAAAAGGAGGAGGAAACCGTGAGCAAGAAATCTCGATGATTTCAAGAAACTTAAAAGCATTGGCAAAAGAACTGAATGTACCCGTAATTGCACTTTCTCAATTATCTCGTGCTGTAGAAACTCGTGGTGGTTCTAAAAGACCTTTATTATCTGATTTACGTGAATCTGGAGCCATTGAACAAGATGCAGATATTGTATCGTTTATTTTTAGACCAGAATATTACGGAGTTACAGAATGGGATGACGACGACCATACGCCTTGTGAAGGACAAGGAGAGTTTATTGTAGCAAAACACAGAAATGGTGGATTGGAAAACATCCGTTTAAAGTTTACTGGTCATTTAGCAAAATTCTCAGATTTGGAAGAAGGCTTTAGTTCTGAATTCCAATCGAGTATGAATTCTGTTTCACCAGATCAATTTATCAGTCCAAAAGATGCTTTTGGAATTGAAGATGACGGAGGCGATGTGCCGTTTTAATTCTGTTGTCATTCCTGCGAAGGCAGGAATCTATAATAACGATAATAGATACATAATAAGTTAAGTTTGGATTCCTGCCTTCGCAGGAATGATATTTAGATTATTAAATAATTCATAAAAAATAATTAATACACAATTGCTTGTTTGTAATTGTGTATTTTAGTTTTCTAAAATGAAAAAACTCCTTTCCATACTCGCTTTTATTTTGATAACCAATTCACTTTGGTCGCAATTCATATACATTCCTATGAGTGCAGAAAATCAGAAAAACCATTTAAAAGCATACGGAATCGTATTCTATTCGCTACAAAATAGAGTAAAATCGAAATGGTTGTTAAATTATGATGGCGGTGCCTTTTTAATTGAAAATTCGGAGGCTATTATTAAAGAATGTAAAATACGAGGTGTTTCCTACCAAGTAATTTCAGACGCAAAAGCACAAATCATTTTACAGGAAATTTCTTCTCCTTCTAAAAATCAAGAAGCAGTTACCTTAGAAAAAGCCCCAAAAATAGCAGTATATTCTCCAAAAGACAATATGCCTTGGGACGATGCCGTAACTATGGTGTTGAAATATGCTGAGATTCCGTTTGATGTTATCTACGATGAAGAAGTGCTAAACGACAAGCTTTTATTATACGAATGGTTGCACTTGCATCATGAAGATTTTACTGGGCAGTACGGGCGATTTTACGGTTCATTTAGAGCAGAACCTTGGTACATAGAAGGCAAACGACAAGCAGAAGCTTTAGCAAAAAAATTGGGCTACGAGAAAGTATCAGAAGAAAAATTAGCAGTTTCTAAAAAAATTAGAGATTATGTGATTGGTGGGGGATTTATGTTCGCCATGTGTTCTGCAACTGACAGTTTTGACATAGCTTTGTCTGCAGAAGGTGTTGATATAGCAGAATCGATGTTTGATGGAGATCCATCAGAACCCAATTATCAATCAAAAATAGATTTTACAAAAACGTTTGCGTTCGAAAATTATAACTTAGTTCGTAATCCAACTACCTATGAGTTTTCCTCAATTGATATGACACGTAAACGTAGGATTCCGAAAACAGCTGATTATTTTTATTTACAAGAATATTCTGCAAAATGGGATCCAGTACCAACCATGTTAACACAAAATCACACCCAATTGGTAAAAGGTTTTATGGGGCAAACCACTTCTTTTGATCGAAATACGGTTAAACCTACAGTACTGGTGATGGGAGAGAATAAAGTAAATAGAGAAGCACGATATATACACGGAACCAAAGGAAAAGGAATGTTTACTTTTTATGGTGGACATGACCCAGAAGATTATCAACATAGAGTAGGAGATCCAAAAACCGAATTGGATTTGCATCCCACATCACCAGGATATCGGTTAATCTTAAACAATGTGTTATTTCCTGCAGCAAAGAAAAAGAAGCAAAAAACATAAGTCACTACACTTTACTTTTCTCTAATTCTTTGATAAAGTAAGAAGGATGAATTCCTGTGTTTTTATAAAAAGCTTTTGAGAAAGATTCTGAAGTGTTAAATCCAACTTCTCCAGCAATGGCTTTAATACTGTATTTCCGAAATCGAGAATCTTCTTTTAACTTTTCAATGGTATAATGAATTCTTAACTCATTAATGTAGTTGCTAAATGACTGATTTTTATATTGATTGATAATTTGAGATAAATATTTTGAATTTGTGTTAAAATCTGATGCTAATGATGTCAAAGTAATGTCAGATGAAATGAATTGTTTCTTCTTTTCAAATTGCTGTAATGACTTTAATACAAGCTCAATAATTTCAGACGGAATGTTATTGCTAGCTTTTTTGATTTCACTTTTCGGTTTTTTAGAAATACTTTTTTTATCTTTTACTAATTGTAAAAACCGTTTTTTATAAAGTTTTCTTTTTCTAGATTGATGTACTAAAAACAAAACTAAAAATAGTGTTAAAGATGAAAAACCGATAATCCATTTTTTAGACAAAGACAATCTATTTTTTAAACGATTTTCAATATTTTTTTTCTCAGCTAGTAAGTTTGGAATATCAAAGTTTTCTGTTAACTCTTTTGTAATATTTGCATTCCTTACAGTTAAGACACTATCTACTTTTATGTATTTATTAATGTATTCTAGTTGCTTTTTATCATTTTTATTTTTAAAATAGGTAATTAAGTATTTAAATGTTTTTTTTTGATGCAAATTAAAACTTACATTTTTGGTAAATAAAGAATCAATTTTTAAATAATATTTTATAGCCTTTTTTTTATTATTTAATTTTTTATATGATGATGCAATTCTATAAAAGGTAACTGATAATACCTTGTAGTTTTCATCGCTAATTAAAAAAGGTACTGATTCTTTTAAATTTAAAATGGCTTTATTATAATTATTTTTATTAAACTCAATGATTCCTCTATTATTAATAGCATATCCGTAATATGCAGGGTTAGATATGTTTTTTGAAGCTAAAATTAACTTTTCATTATAATAATAAGCAGAATCATTTTTTTTAATTTTAGAATACGCATTTGATAGGTGATTAATTATTGAAAAATATTCTGGGGTTATTTTTTCTTCTTTTTTAAAATAATTATATGATTTTTTAAAATAAGAGATAGCACTGACAATATCACCATTTCTTTTTTTAAACATTCCAATTCTATTAAAAATGATGTATTTTAAACTGTCATTTTTCACTAACTTGTTTGCTTGTAGGTAATTTTCTATAGCTAAACTTTTATTACCAAATTGAAAGTGATAATCTCCTATTTGTAAATATGAAAATCCAGTATAAAAGTTGTTTTTTGAAACCTTTGATTTTTCTATAATATTATTCCAATAATCTAAAAAATGTGAAGAATCTTTTGTAATATCACTCAAATAATAATAACCATTGCCTATTTCTATAGTGTCATTAATTTTTTGAGCTTTCGATATATATTTATTAGCATATAAAACAGCTTTTATAGAATCTTTTTTAGCTGCATAAAACTTATCAGAAAGCTCACTATAAGAATATTTACTCAGCGAATCACTAACAACCTCTTTTTGACTATAAAGATTTGAAAGGAATAAAAAGTAAATCGAGAGAGTTATATAGCAATTTTTCATTAAAACAAAAATAGATAATATATCTTTCATAATTCTATAAATTGAATTAAGGAGCATAAAATAGAGTAGTTATTACACGGAATTCATGAATCTTGGTTACAAAGTGTTGTGCATATACTAGTTCTTTCATTTATTTGATATCTAGAAAAAGGGCTCATCCTTTAGTTTGTTGAAATGAAACTTTTAGTGGGTAAATTGATTTTATGAAAAAGAATATTTTATTTTGAGCCCTTTATTCTTTTTCCACAAAGTATTCATTTATTGTCAATAAAAACTTAAAAAAGCTATTGGCAAATCGTATTTAAAAAAGTACTTTTGTTCACAACAAACAAAACACACATGTCTACAACAGTACAACGATTAGAAATTTTTACACAACAAGTTAGAAGAGATATTTTACGCATGGTACATGCAGTTAATTCAGGGCATCCAGGAGGATCATTAGGATGTGCAGAATTTATTACTTGCCTTTATCAAGAGGTAATGGAATATTCTACAGATTTTAAAATGGACGGAATTAATGAAGATCTTTTCTTTTTATCAAATGGTCATATTTCTCCTGTTTTTTATAGTGTTTTAGCACATACAGGCTTTTTCAATGTTGAAGAACTAGCTAGTTTTAGAAAATTAAATTCGCGTTTACAAGGCCATCCAACAACTCATGAAGGTTTAGAGGGAATTAGAATTGCTTCTGGTTCATTAGGTCAAGGTATGAGTGTTGGTATAGGTGCAGCTGAAGCTAAAAAATTAAACAATGATTCTCATTTAGTATACACATTACACGGTGACGGAGAATTGCAAGAAGGTCAGATTTGGGAGTCCGCGATGTATGCTTCAGCGAAAAAAGTTGACAACATCATTTCTACAGTAGATTTAAACGGAAAACAAATTGATGGAGCAACAGACGATGTGTTACCTATGGGAAGCATCAAAGCAAAATTTGAAGCTTTTGGTTGGGATGTATTAGAAGTAAAAAAAGGAAACGATATTGCATCCATATTAGAAGGGTTGGCAGATGCAAAATCTAGAACTGGAAAAGGAAAACCAGTGTGTATTTTATTATACACAGAAATGGGTAATGGTGTAGACTTTATGATGCATACACATGCTTGGCATGGTAAAGCACCAAACGATGAGCAACTAGAAAGTGCATTGGCACAGAATCCAGAAACTTTGGGTGATTACTAAGTATTAAAGAGAAGATTTAGCAATAAAATATTTAAAAGAGTTTTTCAATTCAAATTGAAGAACTCTTTTTTTATGTTTTTATTTAGGATTAAAATGTAAGAATAGTTTTACCTTTACAACTAACTAGGTGAAGTTTTTTAAACTTTAATTTCAAATTATTTAATCTTTCAAGAATTCATATGAAAATAGGCATTGTTTGTTATCCAACATTTGGAGGTAGTGGAGTAGTCGCAACAGAATTAGGAATGGCTTTGGCTGATAATGGACATGAAGTACATTTTATCACTTACAATTTACCAGTCAGATTAGATTTCATTTCACACAATTTACATTTTCATGAAGTAATGATTGAGGAATATCCATTGTTTCAATATCAACCTTATGAATTGGCTTTGTCAACCAGAATGGTAGAAGTTGTAGAAAAGTATCAATTAGAAATTTTACATGTGCACTATGCTATTCCACATGCATACGCAGCCTATATGGCAAAGCAAATGTTGAAGGAAAAAGGAATTGATATAAAAGTTGTTACCACCTTACACGGAACAGATATTACCTTGGTTGGAAGTCACCCAACTTATAAAACAGCGGTAGAATTTAGTATTAATAATTCTGATGTAGTTACAACGGTTTCTAAAAGCTTAAAAGAAGATACATTACGTTTATTCAATATTAAAAAGGATATTCATGTAATTTATAATTTTATCGATACTGATAAATATGACAAAGCACATGAGCAAGAATGTCAGAGAATTGCTTTAGCACAACCAAACGAAAGAATTCTAACCCATATTAGTAATTTTAGACCTGTAAAAAGAATAGAAGATGTTATTCGAACTTTTGAGATCGTACATCGAACAACTCCATCTAAACTATTAATGGTTGGAGATGGACCAGAAAGAAGAAATGCAGAATTATTAGTAAAAAGATTAGGTATAAAAGAGGATGTTTTGTTTTTAGGAAACAGTTCTGAGCTAGCAGAAATACTATGCTATACAGATGTGTTTTTATTACCTTCAGAAACTGAAAGTTTTGGGTTGGCTGCTTTAGAAGCAATGGCAGCAGAAACTGCTGTTATATCAACAAATTCTGGAGGTTTGCCAGAAGTAAATGCTCATGGAATTACTGGATTTTTGAGTAATGTTGGTGATGTAGCAGATATGGCTAATAATGTGTTGAAAATTGTAAAAGATGATGCTACATTGTTGCAATTTAAGCAAAACGCAAAAGCACACACAAAACAGTTCTCTATTAAAAATATTTTACCTGTGTACGAAGATATTTACGAGTCTTTAAAAGTAAAGGTTAGCTAAGAGTTGTAAAATTGAATACTTTCTATAATTTTTTCTGTAGCAACTTTGCAATCTATTTTTGTTTGTTCTAAATCGGTTAATAAAACAAAGTTTACTTGTCCGCCAATATTCTTTTTATCGTGTTTTAGATATTCTAAAATTGCATCAAAATCACCTTTTTCAATTTCAGTTTTTCCATAAATAGACAAAACAACTTGTTTGATGTTATCTAACTCAGCTTTAGGAAAACCTAGTAATTGGGATGACAGAAAAGATTCACAAACCATTCCGATTGCAATCGCTTCTCCGTGTGTTAAATTTTCTTTTTGTTCAGATTCCAAAAAATAAGATTCAATTGCATGACCAATAGTGTGCCCAAAATTTAATATTTTACGCAAGTGTTGTTCTTTTGGATCTTCTAAAACTACTTCGTTTTTAATTTCAATAGAACGATGAATCAACTTTGTAATATCTAAGTTGTTTGAGTTTTTAATTTTTTCATACAAACTCACATCATACGTCAATCCATATTTAATAATTTCAGCTGTTCCGGATCTAATTTCTCTTGGCGTTACTGTTTCTAAATAATTTGTATCCACCAAAACCATTTCTGGATTTGCAAACAAGCCAATTTGATTTTTCAAAACACCTAAATCTACACCTGTTTTTCCACCGACAGAAGCATCTACCATGCTTAATAAAGTAGTTGGAATATTCACAAAATCAATTCCGCGTTTAAATGTAGCAGCTACAAATCCGCCTAAATCTGTAATGACTCCGCCACCCAATGTGATTAATAAACTTTTACGATCAGCACCTAATTCAGTCATTGCGTTCCAAACTCCCACACAAGTATTTAGGTTTTTGTTGATTTCTCCAGATTCAATTTCTATCAATTCAATCGGGCAATAAGTAACTAAATTCTGAATAAATTTTCCATAACAACATTCATGGGTGTTTTCATCAACTAAAATAAATAGTGATGAATACGATTTAGATGCGATTAATTTGTTTAATTCTTGATATCCATTTTCCTCAAAATGAACAAAGTACGTTGCTGATTTAATTGATTTCATTCCTTGCATTATATAGATGCAAATTAAGAAGAAAAAATTGAAATAGTAATACATTAAAACTATCTTTGTTATAATATATTACAACTGTTTATCTATTATGAAACTTTTTGAAAATACGGAAGTCGCATTCTCATTAAAATCTGATTCTCAATTAGAACGCGCTTATTTTTTATTTAAAATGATTGAAAGCCAACCTTTAGTAAGGATTGGAACAGCAGTAACAAACTTTGCATTAAAAGCGCACTTACCTGTAGAAGGTTTAATTCGTTCAACAGTTTTTGACCACTTTTGTGGTGGTGTAACAGAAGAAGATTGTATTCCGAATATAGATAATATGTACACTAAAAATGTATATTCTATTTTAGATTATTCGGTTGAAGGCAAAGAAACAGAAGAACAGTTTGATCATGCCTTGCAAAAAACACTAAAAACCATAGAATTTGCTAAAGAGAAAGAGGCTATACCTTTTGCTGTTTTTAAACCAACTGGATTTGGGCGTTTTGCGTTGTATCAAAAAATTACAGAAGGAAAAGCACTAACAGTTGATGAAAAATCTGAATGGTTACGAGTTGTTGAGCGTTATCATACGGTTTGTAAAGTTGCTTTAGAAAAAGATGTTCCATTATTAATTGATGCGGAAGAAAGTTGGATGCAAGACGCTGCAGACAATTTAATTGAAGAATTAATGGAAATCTACAATACCGAAAAAGCAATTGTATTTAATACCTTACAAATGTATCGTCATGATCGTTTAGATTACCTTAAAGATTTACATCAAAAAGCTCATCAAAAAGGGTATCATATCGGAATGAAAGTTGTTCGTGGTGCGTATATGGAAAAAGAAAGAGCGAGAGCCTTAGAAAAAGGATATCCTTCACCAATTTGTTCAGATAAAAAAGCAACAGACGATAACTACAATGCAGCTATTATTTATTTAATGGAGCACTCTAAAATGGCTTTATTTGCAGGAACTCACAACGAAGAAAGTTCTTCTTTACTTATGGATTTAGCAAAAAAATATAACATTTCTTCTGATGATGCTCGAATGTGGTTTGGGCAGCTATATGGAATGAGTGACCACATCAGTTTTAACTTAGCCAATGAAGGTTATAATGTTGCAAAATATGTGCCTTTTGGTCCTGTTAGAGATGTGATGCCATACTTGATAAGAAGAGCAGAAGAAAATACTTCTGTAGCTGGGCAAACGAGTAGAGAACTCAATTTAATAAGAACAGAGAAAAAACGACGTAAACTATAGTGAGTACTACTGTCCAAGAAATAAAAGAAAATATTTATAAGAACAAGAAAAGACTTGCTAAAGAAATAAGAGAAAGTAAAGAATTGCTTTATTTATTGACAAAATCTACACACAAAAAACTCTCTTTAGAAGAAAAAAAGAAAGTAAAAGATCAACTGATAGACATCTGCAAAAGCATTCCAGCGTTGGCAGTTTTTATGCTTCCTGGTGGAGCACTGTTATTACCACTCTTAATAAAATTGATTCCAGATATTCTACCAAGCTCATTTAGAGAGGATTCCATAGATATCGACCTTAAATTGAAAGAATAAACTATTCAACTTTTATCTATTTAAATTCCAATATAAAACACTACTTTTGCAGCTTCAAAATAAGCAAGTATGCAATCAATTAGAAATATCGCTATTATAGCCCACGTAGATCACGGAAAAACAACGCTAGTAGATAAAATTATCGACCAAGCAAAAATCTTAGATGATCGTAAAGAACGTACTGATTTGTTATTAGATAATAACGATTTAGAACGTGAAAGAGGAATTACCATTCTTTCTAAAAACGTATCTGTAAATTATAAAGATGTAAAAATCAATGTAATTGATACTCCTGGTCACGCCGATTTTGGTGGAGAAGTAGAGCGTGTATTGAAAATGGCTGATGGTGTGTTGTTGTTGGTAGATGCTTTTGAAGGACCAATGCCACAAACTCGTTTTGTATTAGGAAAAGCAATCGAATTAGGATTGACTCCAATTGTTGTTGTAAACAAGGTAGATAAAGAAAACTGTACGCCAGATTTAGTACATGAAAAAGTATTCGATTTAATGTTTGCTTTAGAAGCTTCTGAAGAGCAATTAGATTTTGTTACCATTTACGGTTCTGCAAAGAATGGTTGGATGAGTACAGATTGGAAAGAACCTAAAGATAATATCTTAGATTTATTAGATGCTGTGATCGAATCGATTCCAGAAGCACCTTATATAGAAGGTTCTCCTCAAATGCAAATTACTTCGTTAGATTTTTCTGCTTTTACAGGTAGAATTGCAATCGGACGTGTGTATAGAGGCGACTTAGAAGAGAATAAAGATTATATGTTATGTAAGAGAGATGGTTCTTTCAAAAAAGTTAGAATTAAAGAATTACATATTTTTGAAGGAATGGGTAAAGCAAAAACCTCTAAAGTAAGATCTGGAGATATTTGTGCAATCACAGGAATTGAAGATTTTGAAATTGGAGATACAATTGCTGATATGGAAAACCCTGAAGCACTGCAAAGAATTGAAGTAGATCAACCAACTATGAGTATGTTGTTTACCATTAACAATTCACCTTTCTTCGGTAAAGAAGGAAAATATGTTACTTCTCGTCATTTACGTGACAGGTTGTTTAAAGAATTAGAGAAAAACTTAGCATTAAAAGTTGAAGTTACTGATAGTGAAGATAAATTCAACGTTTTTGGACGTGGAGTTTTACACTTATCTGTATTAATTGAAACCATGCGAAGAGAAGGATATGAATTGCAAGTGGGAAGACCACAAGTAATTATCAAAGAAATTGATGGTAAGAAACATGAGCCAATGGAAACATTGTCTATTGATGTACCAGAAGATGTAGCTTCTAAAGCAATTAATTTAGTGTCTCTTAGAAAAGGAGATTTACTAATTATGGAACCTAAAGGAGATTTACAACATTTAGAATTTACCATTCCGTCTAGAGGATTGATTGGTTTACGTAACAAAATCTTAACGGCAACAGCTGGTACACGCAATTATCAACCACCGTTTTAGTGAATACGGACCATATAAAGGTGATTTTACAGAAGACATTAAAGGAGCAATCGTTTCTTCTGCTGCAGGTAAAGCAACAGCCTATGCTATTGATAGATTACAAGACAGAGGTCGTTTCTTTATTGATATCAATCAAGAAATTTATGTTGGACAGGTTGTGGGTGAAAACTCAAAATCTGAAGATATGGGGGTTAACCTTGTAAAAGGAAAACAACTAACAAACATGCGTAAATCTGGTACAGATGAAGCAATGAAAATTGCACCTAAAACAGATTTTTCTCTAGAAGAATGCATGGAGTATATCAAAGCAGATGAGTACTTAGAAGTTACTCCAGAAAGCTTACGTATGCGTAAAATTAATTTCAGACCATAAGCTAAATTGTTATTCCTGCACAGGTAGGAATCTTATACATAAAAAAAGCTCAAGTAGAAACTTGAGCTTTTTTAATACAATCAATTTCAAAAAAATAGCAAACTATTTATCTGTTCTTTCTATTATTTTATTTCAAATCCCAAAATTTGATGTTTCCCTTTAAATCAACAGAGACCAACTGATTTTTAGGTATACTCTAAATATAATTCTCTTGAACCTGCCAGTCGGCAGACAAGAAAGGGAATCCATAGAAAGACTGCTTAGTTACAATGGATTCCGCATCAAGTGCGGAATGACAGAACAACAAACATTTTATTAAAAAAATCAACTGTTTAACAAACCTGCGGCTTCCACCAAACTATAAAGAATTTAGAAATCTCTCCGTTTGGCTGTTTCATCCAACAAAGTGGAGCTGTTTTATGATGCAATATTTCAGAAACTTGGTTTTCAAAAGAACTATAATTTAACCAATCAACATTTGAGTTTGGTCCAAGCAACCAATCAATTTTTTTAGGAATGTAAAACTTACAGTCTGAAAAGAGTTTTAATTCTTTCTGATTGATGTAAAAACCAGTAATACAATCAGAATTGAGCTGGTTAAAAACGACATTATGATTTGCCAACGGCACAAACAATTGTGCTTTAAAGAATACTTTTTGCTGAATTTTATTGATGTCTAAATTGAGCTGTTTAAGTAATGGAATGCACTCCTTTTTATACAACAATGGCAATTGCTTGTTTTTTAACTTGTCTAATTTTTGTTGTAAAGAATCTTTTCTGTTTGGACCAATCCAATGTTCAATTTCTGATTTTCCAATAGAAGAATCATAGAGGTAAAACTTATAAACGATTTCTAAATGAACAGGAGAGTGGTTTTTTAACAACAAACAATCGATTTCGCCTACAGTAATTTTATCATTTTGAATTTGAATGTTTTCTTTTAAAATTTTTATCTCCTTACATTGTTGCAAATAGCAAGAAACAAAAGATTCCACACGCTTGCCTAATCTTGGATTTTGAGTAATGTGTCCTTCAAATAGAGTAGTAGGTGGACTTGGTAAAGAGAGTTGTTCTAATCCCTCTAAAATAGTTGCCCATAGCAAAGAAGTATTTAAAAACCCTTGGTATTGTTGCTGTATGTTTTTGGTGTTAAAATCCATTATCAAAAACGAAAATAGGCATAACTTTTTGTATATTGAAACACTAAATTTTTATTTCATGCAATTTGACAAATCGGCCTTCCAATTCTTAACAGATTTAAAGAAAAACAACAACAGAGATTGGTTTACAGAACGTAAAGATATTTTTAAAGAACATCAAAATCATGCAAAAGAGTTCTATGCAGCTATTAGAGAAAACTTAGAAAGACATGACGAAATAGACCAATTTAAACTCTTTAGAATCTACAGAGATGTGCGTTTTTCTAAAGATAAAACACCTTATCAACTCCATTTTGCAGGCTCATTTTCTAGAACAGGAGCCCACTTAAGAGGTGGCTATTATTTGCGAATTAGACCAGGAGAAAGTTTTTTAGCGGGTGGTTTTTGGGAACCAAACAAAGAAGATTTACAACGTATCCGAAAAGAAATAGAATTAGATGCTACCGAGTTTAGAGACATACTAAAAGATAAAAATTTTAATAGATACTTTGGTGATAATTTTCAGGGAGAAGAATTAAAATCTGCACCTCGCGGATTTGACAAAGAGCACCCAGATGTAGATTTATTGCGCAAAAAAGGGTACATCGCTGTGCGTAATTTTACGGATAATGAAGTGTTAAGTCCAAATTTTTTAGAAGAAATAGATCATAGTTACAAAGCCTTAAGACCTTTCTTTAATTTGTTTAGTGATGTGTTAACCACTAATTTGAATGGAGAGTCGTTGATTTAACGTGTTTCTTTAGTTTGTATTAAATTTAGCAAATAAATCACAGATAGAAAGTGCCTGTCTGCCGACAGACAGGCGCGAAGACTTTCGAAAGTAGGCTTTAACTAGCAATTAATTATACACCGTGTTGTAAATTGTTGTTTAATTCCCAATCCTCCATAGATTTTGTTTTTTCCTCCTCATTCATTTTATCATTCATTCTTTTTATATGATTTACACTTAAAATTTTGAAAGGGTCAATGAAATTCATATGTTTTGTACTACTAATACTTATGTTATATAATTATATTTTATGACGTTATCCCGTTTCTTTTTTCCGGATAACAGGAACTTTTGGTCATTTTATTTGCAAAGCAAGAGACTAAAAATAGAAAATAGTGGCCTTCGGTTTTCTAAAATGGTTAAACCTTTTTTCAATATTCTCTTTTATCTTGTTTTATTAGGTTGAAATGAAAGGTTTAAACGTTGTATTTTCGGGCTTTTTTCTGGCGTTAGCGTAAAGAAAATACGTATAACACCATTTGCTGTGTGTATGTTAAAACTTCCTCTTAATTGGTTTAAAGGTTCTATAACTGTTGTCTTTTTAATAGCACCTGCTTTTTTTAGGACTGTTTCTGTTTCAGAAATACGAACCTTACGTGCTTTATCTAAATAGAAATTTTCTGCTAAGATTGTTTTTTCTAGCGCTGGATTCCAATGCTGAATCAATTCTACAATTTGTTTTTGTCTTTGTATTAAAATAGCTGAAGCAGGTAGTTTTCTAGGCTGTAAGTCGAGTTTGTCAAACAAGAGTTCTCTAATTGTAGCACTAGGATAGGCAGAAGTATAGGTAAGATTACAGAAAGCCATAATTCCAACTCCATATTCAGGATAAAAACGATAATCGCTTCCAAATCCTGGAAGCGCACCTCCATGTCCAACTTGTTTTAAACCATTGCAATAGGTAGCTGTGCTCAATCCAAAACCATAGCCATACATAATCGGACAAGGATTGCCGTTGGCATCAGTAGCTTTTGCAGACAGTCTTGAAAATTGTGCGGTTTGCATTTCTCGTAATGAACTTCTTTTTATCGGCCCGGTTTCATCATCATTCCTAGAAGGCCAAGCAGAAAGATGAAAACTCACATACTTGCTAAAATCTTCTATGGTAGTTATCAGTCCTCCCATAGCACCATACGCACCATCGTGCAACATCGGTTCTAATTTCCATTGTTTGTCTTCCCAACGGTAGCCTAAAACCAATTTTTCTTTCGGAACATTGTCTATTTCCCAATAGGTATTTTTCATTCCTAACGGGTCAAAAATAGTTTTCTTTATAAATTCTTGAAAAGGCATGCCAGAAACTCTAGAAACAATATTTCCTAAAAGTGCATATCCGGTATTGCTATATTCATATCCATGTGAAGTAGGGTTGGAGAAAGAAACATCATTGGCAATCAAATCGAGTAACATTTTTGTTGATTCGTTCAGTTGACGGTCGCCCCACGGATTGTCTTCTGGAAAACCCGCAGTCATGGTTAGTAAGTTTTCAATGGTAATGATTGAGGCATCTTTGGTGAGGTATTTGAGTTTTGCCATTTCTGGGATGTACTTGCTTGCAGGATCACTCAATGCCAATTTTCCGTCGTCTTTCAATTTGATAATTGCCATTGCTGTAAAACTTTTGGTCATTGATGCAATTCTAAAATCTGATAGAGGAGTAGCGGGCGTTTTTTTCTCAAGATTTATATATCCTGTGGATGATGCAATCACCAATTGATTGTCTACCACAATACCATATGCAATACCTGGTATGTTGTTTTTCTTGGCGTGTGCCTCTATTAATTGTTGCAATTCTGGAGCCAACTTCTGAATCTTTTCTATACGATTGTCATTTTCAAAAACAGGTGCTTTGTAGGAAGTTGTATATGGATGAGAAGAGTCATCGCTTTTTTTATCTGTTGTTTGCTTTGGAGTACACGAAAACAAAATCGTTGCAATAAAAAGGTACAAAAAATTAGAATAATTGTATTTCATAATACATGTTTAAAAATTGAGTGTTACTTGTCTTTTAATGCATGAAGCGCCCAAGCAATGAGTATAAAACCTACACCGCTAATTACTGGAGGTAACATTAGTTTTGGTGCATGAAAACCACCTATATAAATCATTGCAATACCCATAATTACTAATAAAATTGCTACTGTTGATAATACGTTGTTTTTACTCATGTGATTAAATTTTAAAATTATTTATTATACTTTAAATTGTTTTCTAGTTGTTGTTGGATTTAACTACTTGTAGTTTTAGCAAAACAGATCATTCATTAAACAACAAACCAATAAAACCGCCTAATAAAGCATCGTGTATATTTGAGGCTCCATACGGATTGAAAGAATCTCTATAACGGTAATTATTTTTTTGAATAAGGTAATTGTCTTGTCTTATGAAAGAATCATTATCGAGCATAAAGTTAATGATAGGATGGGTTTTACCTTGATAAAACAGGTTAGAATTGCTATAGATAAACGTATTTCCATCATGCATATAATGATCATATACATGAGTTCCAGGATTAAAAGTAGAAAAAATGACTTCTTTTTTTGGAGATCTATTTTTGAAATTAAAATTAAAGCTGGGTGTTGTATATATTGAAGTATTTGAAGCAAATAACCTGTGCTTGGTAGACAAAGAGTCTTTTAATTGCGCGCACAAAGAACTACTTATTGAGATACATAAAAAAAAGAATAGAAACTTTATCTTGTTCATCACTACAACTTTAAACACCTAAGTTAGTAATTTTTTCATTAAGTAAGTTTAAATTGTAATGGTTAAATATTTTATTGCTGTATTTAACAATCGTTGGACAAAGAATTAGTATCAAAACAAAAAAGCGAACAGAAATCTGTTCGCTTTTATATATCAATTAATCTAAATAAATTTTATTTCGCTTCTGAAACTCTCAATCCATTTTTAAGGATAACAGCACCCATTACTACTAACCATATTGCTTTAATATGGAATAGTGGTTTGTAGGTTTCGTAGTATTCTGGAATCCCTAATATAATTCCC
This sequence comes from uncultured Polaribacter sp., assembly GCA_943788865.1. Lineage (GTDB taxonomy): Bacteria > Bacteroidota > Bacteroidia > Flavobacteriales > Flavobacteriaceae > Polaribacter. Next base: position 368,069 of record CALSRX010000005.1, read on the forward strand.
ATTGCAGCAGCTCCTAAAAGAATTGTAAACCAAGAAACACCTTTGTTTATAACATTTCCTTTTAAAAATCCTGTTCCTAACAATACCAATCCAACTCCAGAAAAGATACGTCCAAAACGTACAAAACAAGTTACATATTGATTGGTAAATAAAATGCCATCCATAAACGTTTGAATTTCTTCAGCAGTTTTACCAGCAGTTTTTCCAACTCCCCAAGCACCATAATTATAATAAAATGCAGCAGCTATTGCAATAGTAAAGGTACCAACTACAAGCATACCTATACCTGGCATTACAATAATTCGATGTGTAGAATTAAAGAGCACTGTCCATAGTGCAAATAATGCAATACCCATGGTTACCCAACCAAATATGTGAAATCTAAACATCCATATCCAGTACCAAACACTTTCTCCGATAGTGGTAAAATCTGAGGCAACAATATATTCGCCTATATGATGAGGAGATAATATCCATCCTCCCCAAAGTAATACAGCAGCAATAATAAATGCCCAGCCTGTAAATTTAGTTTCAAAATCTTTTTTCATTATATTAAGTTATTAGTTAGAAAGTTGTAAAAATATCAAACAGAAAAGAAGTAGTGTGTAACATTTGTTACATTACTACTTTTGCTTTGTTGGAATTCATGTTTTTGGTACATTTGTTTAAAATTTATAAGATGCCAAATCAATCCAATGTATTTACCTATCAACATGTGGTTACCAAAAACGAAATTGATACTTTAAACCACGTAAACAACGTAGTCTATGTGCAATGGATACAAGACATTTCAACCAAACACTGGAACGATTTAACAAAGGATAGTCCAGAAATTGATTTTGTTTGGGTGGTAACCAGACATGAAATTGATTATAAAGGGCAAGCCTTATTAGGAGATACGATTACCTTTAAAACTTGGGTAGGAGAGACCAAAGGAGTAACTTCTGTACGTCATGTAGAAATTTTAAAAGGAACGGTTTTATTGGTAAAAGCACAAACAGTTTGGTGCATGTTGCATGCAAAAACGCTAAAGCCTGCAAGAATAACAGAAAGTGTTTTAAAAATATTAGAAGCTAGTAAATAAGCGTACATTTGCACTTTCAAATTAAGCATATGTCAACATTTAGAGATTTAGGAGTTCGTAAAGAGTTTATCGATTCATTGAAAGAATTGAATATTATTACTCCATCAGATATTCAAGAAAAAACAATCCCGGTTTTATTAAAATCTGAAAAAGATTTTGTTGGATTGGCACAAACAGGAACCGGGAAAACAGTAGCTTTTGGATTGCCTATTTTACATAAAATAGATCCATCTGATGATTCTGTACAAGCACTAATCTTGTCGCCAACAAGAGAATTGGTTCAACAAATAAAAAAGCAACTCTTTAAGTTTACCAAACATTCACAAGACAAAATTTTTGTTGAAGCGGTGTATGGTGGTGAAAAAATTGATAGACAAATCAATAATTTAAAAAGAACAACACATGTTATTGTTGCAACTCCAGGGAGATTGATTGATTTGATTGAAAGAGGAGAGGTAAACCTTAAAAATGTTAAAAACGTAGTCTTAGATGAAGCTGATGAGATGTTAAGCATGGGCTTTAAGCAAGATTTAAATAGAATTTTAAAATACACAAGCGGAATAGGAAATGTGTGGTTATTTTCTGCGACAATGCCCGATGAGATTCAAAAAATCATCAAAAAATATATGAGTCCGAATGCGGTACGTGTTTCTGTAAATCCGAATAGTTTGGTAAACGAAAACATAACGCATCAGTATATAAAAACAACCATCAAAGAAAAAACCGAGTTGATTGTTTCTTTTCTAGAAAAAAGACCCAACGATAGAGGGATTATTTTTTGTAGAACCAAAGCCGGAACACAAAACTTAACTGCTCAGTTAAAAGAAGAAGGTTTTGCTGTAGAGGCTCTAGAAGGAAATATGCAGCAAAAAGAAAGAGACAAAGCTATGCGTGCTTTTAAAAATGGCAGTATTCAATGTTTAATTTCTACCGATGTTTCTGCACGTGGAATTGATGTAAACAATTTAGCTTTTGTATTGCATCATCAATTACCTGATCAATTAGAGTACTACACGCATAGAAGTGGAAGAACTGCTAGAGCTGGTAAAACTGGATTTTCTCTAGCCTTTATATTGCCTTATGAGTTAGAAGAAATTCATAAAATTCAGAAAGAATTAGGAATAAAATTTACAGAGATTTCATTTTAAAATGGACTTGATTTATGTGTTAGATATCATCGGTACATTTGCTTTTGCAATTTCTGGAGCCCTGGTAGCTTCTAATAAAAAATTTGATTTATTTGGGGTTCTTATCATTGCTTTTGTAACTGCCGTTGGAGGAGGAATGACACGTGATGTTTTAATAAATGCACATCCCATAAATTGGATTGGTGATTTAAATTATATCTGGACGATTTTAGCGGCTGTTGTTTTCACCTTTTTATTTAAAAGTAAAATCGCACCTTTAAGCAAAACCATGTTTTTATTTGATACCATCGGAATAGGTGTTTTTACCATGTTGGGAGTTCAAAAAGGATTGTCTTATAACTTGCATCCATTTATTGCAGTTGTAATGGGAATGGTTTCTTCCGTGATAGGGGGTGTTATAAGAGATGTGTTGACTAACGAAGTTCCATTAATCTTTAAAAAAGAAATTTATGCTTCTGCTTGTTTGGCTGGAGGAACTGTTTTTCTAATAACCAATTATTTTAATGCACCAGAAAGCATTCAGTTTTTTGCAACTATATTAACAGTGATAGTCATACGTTTATTGGCAGTAAAATTCCATTTACAATTACCAAAAATTAAAGACGATTTGTTCGGTAAAACCTCATAGAACATAAAAATCGCTCAATTTCTTAAGCGATTTTTATAATTTTTTTAAATACGTATTTTAAGAAATCCATCCTTTTTTAGTTACATCATTAGAATACCATACTAAAAACGAGCTAAAAAGAATAATAACTATTGGCATGATTACACCTCCAGGGCCAAAAGCATCTATTCCTCCACCCATAAAAAAAGCGTAAAACATTTGGATTAAAACACCGAGTAGGGAAACTATAAAAAGGGTTTTTGATAGTTGCTTTTTAAGAAGTAAAAACACAGAAGCCAATGCGCCTCCAAAAACAGCAAAAGCAAAAGCAGCAGTAGCCCAAGCAGGAACATTATTCATATATGTTTGTTGTGCTTCTGGCAATAATGCTTTCATCTCATCAGTCATAAAAGCTTGAGAGAGGTAATTAAAAACACCCATTAAATTCCAAATTAATGCAATCACTGCAATAATCCAAAATCCGGTGTTTGGTTTGTTAGTTGAATCTGACATGCGATACTATTTTATGGTTAATAGACATGCAATATACTTAATATCTTAATAACTAGTAAATTATGGAATCTAAAATAAAAATGAATAGATTTTTTTTAATGATTTATTCGTTAAAAACCTTAAAAACAACGTACTTTTGCAACTTTCACTATAACACAACAGATGGCAGAAATTTTAGAAACTACAGAATTAGAAGAACGCAAAACGGGTAAAGATTTATATAGTTATCAAAAAGGAGCGATCAATAAGATTTTCAAGTTGTTTGAAAGTGCTCCAGACGATTATCATTTGCTATATCAATTACCAACTGGAGGAGGGAAAACGGTCATTTTTTCTGAAATGGTACGTCAATATTTAAAGCATCATCAAAAGAAAGTATTAGTCATGACCCATAGAATTGAGTTGTGCAAGCAAACATCATCTATGCTAACTGAATTTGGTGTGGTTAACAAAGTGATTCATAGTACAGCAAGATTAGACGATCAGTCTAATTATTCTTGCTTTGTTGCTATGGTAGAAACGTTAAACAACCGTTTAAACGATGACAAACTTGATATTTCTGATATTGGCTTGGTAATTATAGATGAAGCGCATTACAATTCGTTTACCAAACTCTTTAAGTTTTTTGAAAAGTCATTTATATTAGGCGTTACAGCAACACCTTTAAGTTCTAATATTAAATTACCAATGAAAGACAATTACAATGAGTTAATTGTTGGTGAAACGATAGAGTCTTTAATCGAGAACGAGTTTTTAGCACGTGCTAAAACCTATTCTTACAATGTTGGTTTAACCTCTTTAGTTGTTGGTTCTAATGGAGACTATACTGTAAAATCGTCGGAAGATTTGTATTCTAATACAATGATGCTTGGTAAATTATTACAGGCCTACGAAGAAAGATCTAAAGGCAAAAAAACCTTGATTTTTAACAACGGAATTAATACTTCTATTCACGTTTACGAAACATTTAAAGCAGCTGGATATCCAATCGCACACTTAGACAATACAGCTACCAAAAAAGAAAGAGCTTTTATATTAAGGTGGTTTAAAAAAACACCAAATGCAATCTTAACTTCGGTAAGTATTTTAACGACAGGTTTTGATGAACCTACCGTAGAATCTATCATGTTAAACAGAGCTACAAAATCGTTGACATTGTATTATCAAATGATTGGTAGAGGTTCTAGGATTTTAAAAAACAAGTCTTATTTCAATATCATAGACCTAGGAAATAATTTTCACAGATTTGGACCATGGGGAGCTGATTTAGATTGGCAACAAATCTTTAGATCTCCTAATTTTTATTTAGAAAAATTATTGAGCGACGAAGAATTAGAAGAAACGTTTGCCTATGATATGCCAGAGGCTTTAAGAGAAGAATTTGCAAATTCTAAAGACATCACATTTGATGTAAAGCAAACCTATTTAGACTCTTTAAAAAACAGACAATCTACTAAAGTAGTGTTAGAGAAATCATTACTACATCATGCAAAAATGTGTATAGAAAACAGTGAAGATGTTTATGATGCTTTAGATTTAGCAAAAAAATTAAGTGATGATATTGATTTTAGATTGCAACGTTACTCTAAATGTATCAGTAAGAGCACTACAAATTTTATGGATTGGTTAAAAAATGATTATAAAGTTAAACTTAGATTGTTTTTAAGAGCTAACTTTGATGAAATGTTTGAGGAAATCCACGGAAGACCTGCTGAATAGATTTATTAAAACTGATTTTAGATTTAGCAAAGAGTTTGCTTATGAAATTAACTAAAGAAACTATACTAATAGTTTTGGCTTTTTTTGCTATTTACGTTGTTTGGGGATCTACTTATTTACTCAATAAAATTGCTGTTCAAGAGATTTCTCCATTATTTTTATCTTCTACACGATTTATTTTTGCAGGATTTTTAATTTTGGTAATTTCTAAAATCTTAAAACTTCCACTAAAAATCACAAAACAACAATTCCTAAACAATCTACTTGCAGGGTTTTTGTTTTTAGTCTATGGAAACGGGGTTTTTGTTTGGGCTTTAAAATATATAGACAGTAGTTTTGCTGCACTAGAAGCTTCTTCATTGCCATTGGTAGTAATCATCTTAATGAGAATTTTATACGGACAGAAAATTCATAAGAAATCGCTATTTGGTGTATTGTTAGGAATCATCGGAATTTATTTATTGGTAAGTCAACAGGAAATTACTAATGGAGAAAACAGCTTGTTGGGTATTTTAATGATTGCAACCTGTATTCTTAGCTGGGCATTTGCAAGTATTTTTGTTTCTAAGGCTAAAATGCACACAAGCTATTTTGTAAACTCAGGCTATCAAATGTTTACAGCCGGAATTTTATTATCGATTGGAAGTTTAATTGTTGGAGAAGAATGGAAATCACCATTATTATGGAAAACAACCACAATTAGTTCAATGATTTTACTTGTAGTGTTTGGAAGTATCGTTGCGTTTACTGCATTCAATTTTTTATTAAAAAAAGTATCCCCAGAAAAAGTAGCAACCTCTTCTTATGTAAACCCTTTGATGGCATTACTTTTGGGTTGGTATGTGTTGGATGAAAAAATAACCTTACAATCTATTATAGCAGCAATTATATTATTAGTTGGTGTCTATTTTATCAATTCCAAGAAAAGCATTAAGAAAGCTTAAAAATAATGTAACAAATGTTACATTCGTATTATAGATAGTTTAATACATTTATCTTTTTTTAACTTGGTTTTTATGGAAAGAAGAAAATTTATTAAAAAAACAACACTTACTTCATTAGCAGCGCTTATTGGAACCGAAATTGTTTTTGGCTCTAACATGCTTAAAGATTATAAGCCTTTAGCACTTCAAGAAACAGACCCTTTTAAGTTGTTTAGCTTAGATAGTGAAATGGTTGTTTTAAATGACAAACCATGGAACATAGAAGCAAAAGCCCATTTATTAGACGATAAAATTACACCTAGTAGTAAAATGTTTATCAGAAATAATGGTCTAATTTCGACAGAAATTGATGAGCAAAATTGGACACTTACCATTGATGGTGAATCTGTAAAAAACAAGACAACATTTACCTTAAACGACTTAAAGACAAAGTTTAAAGAATACACTTATCAGTTGACACTTGAATGTGGTGGAAATGGTAGAAGCGAATTTGACCCTCCTGCAAAAGGAAATCAATGGACAGTAGGAGCAGTTAGCTGTGCTACCTGGACAGGTGTTCGATTAAAAGATGTATTAGAAGCTGCTGGAATAAAAAACGACGCAGTGTATATTGGATACCATGCGGCAGATACTCATTTAAGTGGAGATCCTTCAAAGGAACCTATATCTAGAGGAGCCCCAATGTCTAAAGCTCTAGAAGACGAAACATTAATTGCCTATAAAATGAACGGAAAAAAGATTCCGTTAGCACATGGTTTCCCGTTAAGATTGGTTGCAGGTGGTTGGCCAGCATCCGTTTCTGGAAAATGGATCAATAGAATTAGCATCCGTAATATAGAGCACGATGGAACAAAAATGACAGGAACAGCTTATAGAGTTCCTAAATTTCCGGTTGCTCCTGGAGAAAAAGTTAAAGATGAAGACATGAAGATTATTGAATCGATGCCTGTTAAATCTTTGATAACCTATCCAAAATCTGGAGCCATCATTAAAAAAGGAGATTCGTTAGCAATAAGAGGTCATGCTTGGGCAGGAGATTTAGAAGTAGCCAAAATGGAGTACTCAATTGACTTTGGTGCTACTTGGCATCAAGCTAGTATTGATAAACCAGTTAATCGATTAGCATGGCAACATTTTTCTGCATCAATTAATTTTCCAAAAGTAGGGTATTATGAGGTGTGGGCTAGAGCTACAGACTCGAACAACATTGCTCAACCTATGTTGTTGCCAGGCTGGAACCCTAAAGGGTATTTAAATAATGCTTGCCATAGAATTGCTATAAAAGTAAAATAATGCAACAAAACTCAAGCGAATATAAAAAGTTACTTAAGAAAGCTGAAAGATTAGCTTATTCAGGTCTTTTTTTAATGGGCATCTCAATTGGATTGCTTTTTTTAAAAATTTACGATCCTACGTTAAGCATTTTTGAAGGAAAACAAGAAATTGCAGAAGTTATTGATGAAGACTTAATTGAAAACGGTATTCATGTGAGAACTGGTTTTGTTGATGATGTTGGTTTAATGACTGTTGTAAATAATTGTACCAATTGCCATTCTTCAAAATTGGTTATTCAAAACAGAATGAATGAAGATCGCTGGAATGCTACAATTAAATGGATGCAAGAAACCCAAAACCTCTGGCCTTTAGGAGACAATCAAAAAATAATTGTAGATTATTTGGTTAAAAATTACCCGCCTGTAGAAAAAGGAAGAAGAGCGAGTTTAACAAATATCAATTGGTATGAGCTTAAAAAATAGTTCTTTTTTTATGTTGCTTTTCCTGTTTTTTGCTTGTAATCAGCAAGAACACACTACAAGCTATTTAATTGAGTTAGATGATTTTGAATCTTTATCAAAATTAAAAACTACAAAAATCATTGACTTTAGAAAATTAAAAGACTACCAAGAAGGTCATGTTCAAAATGCTATCAACATTTGGAGATCAGACATAGAAGATGCCACATTTCCTTATGGTGGAATGAAAGCGAATAAAATACAATTAGAAGCATTATTTAGCAGGTTAGGAATACAAAAGGATGATACCTTAATTATTTATGACGATAAAGGATTGTCAGATGCAGCAAGGTTATGGTGGGTGTTGCAATACTACAATTTTAAAAATGTAAAGTTACTTAATGGAGGGCTAGTTACGTTACAAAACGCAGGAATTACTTTATCTAAAGAGAGTGTTCGTTTTGTGCCTTCTAAATTTGAATTTAGTGGAATCAGTACTCGCTTTTTTGCTTCTAAAGAACAAATTCAAAATGCCATTTCAAATAAATCCTTAATTCTAGACACAAGAACAGAAGATGAATTTACTGGAAAGCAATTGAAAAAAGGAGCATTTCAAGCAGGAAGAATTCCTTCTAGCAAACTAATTGATTGGGCAAACGCAATTAATTATAACGGCAATAAAAAAATTAAATCGGTAGCTGAATTAAATAAGATTTATGGCGAATTAACTACAGACAAAAGTGATACCTTATTTGTGTATTGTCATAGTGGAGTTCGATCAGCACATACCACATTTGTATTAACTCAATTATTAAATTATAAACATGTATTAAATTATGATGGCTCTTGGACTGAATGGAGTTATTATAAAAAATTACCAACCGCAAAAGATTATTAAAATGGAAAACTATTTAGAAATTTTTACAAACACTGTAATAGGAATGGCAAATTACCAATGGAGGCAAATCGTATTTGATGTTCCTTGGAATGAAAACTGGTTTTGGGGATTAACAATTGTCTCATTAGGAGTTTGGGCATTAGAGTTGTTATTTCCTTGGAGAAAAAATCAGAAAGCCTTTAGAAGAGACTTTTGGTTAGATTGGATTTATATGTATCTAAACTTTTTTATTTTCCAAATAGGATTATTTGGTTTGTATGATTTACTAGGAAGCATATTTAATAGTTTTGGAATTACCTCTACATCTTTTGCTTTAATTTCTAAAGATGCCATACCAACTTGGGCATTTATCTTAATATTCTTTATTTTAAATGATTTTGTGCAATGGTTTACCCATGTTTTACTACATAAATATGAGTTTTTATGGAAATTCCATAAAGTACATCATTCTGTAAAAGAAATGGGATTTGCAGCACATTTACGTTACCATTGGATGGAAAATATTTTTTACAAACCTTTAAAAACATTAGCGGTGATGATTTTGGTTGGAGCTGAACCAGAGCAAGCATTTTTTATACACTTCTTTGCTGTTCTAATTGGTCATTTAAATCATGCAAACATTCGTATTACTTGGGGTCCTTTAAAATACATTTTTAACAATTCGGTAATGCATTTGTACCATCATGTAAAAGCTTTGCCAGAAGGAAGAAATCATGGAATCAATTTCGGGATAAGCTTAAGTCTTTGGGATTACATTTTCAAAACAAATTATGTTCCAGAAGATAGTGGAACCATTGAACTAGGTTTTCCAGAAGATGAGAAATTCCCGCAAAGTTTATGGGGTCAGATTATTTATGGTTTTGGGAAGAAAAAATAAACGCTTTTAAGAATTATATAAAGTTAAAAAAAACGCTTAGAGAAATCTAAGCGTTTTTTATTACATTTAGCATTCTTAAAAATAACACCAAATGAAAACAACTATTTACAGCATTCTTTTTTTACTTACTATATCTGTAAGTGCACAAAAAAAAGTATTGGATCATGCAGATTTTGATATCTGGAACACTATTAGAAGTCAATCAATCTCAAACAACGGAAAATTTATCATGTACTCTTTAGAGAGAGGAGAGAAAGATCGTTTTTTGAAAATTAAAGATGAAAAAGCAAACCCTATTTTTAATTATGATAGAGTTGCTGGAGGGCAATTTACATTCGATTCTAAGAATGCTCTTTTTACCATAAAAGCATGGAAAGATAGCATTACCGAAATGCAAAGAAGAAAAGTTAAGAAAGATAAAATGCCTAACGACACTTTAGCAATTTTTAACCTTCCAAGTAAAAATTTGACAAAAATTTCAGATGTTAAATCTTATAAAGTACCTGAAAAATGGGCTGGTTATGTTGCTTATTTATTAGAGGAAATAAAAAAACCTGTTTCAAAAGACAAAACAAAAAAAACAGATTCAAAAGCGAAAGCTAAAAAAGTTAAAAAAGTAAGTGCAAAAAATGGCTATCATTTAGTTGTCAGAAATTTAGCAACACAACAAGAAGACACCTTGAAGTATGTTACCTCGTATTCTTTCGCCAAAGAAGGAAAAAGCTTAGCTTATGTAACAACAGGAGATTCTGAGGCTAAAAATGGGGGTGTTTATGTGTTGAACTTAAACAACAATCAAACAACAGAAGTATTTACTGCAAATAATAAATCAAAGTATTATCAAATAACCTTTAATGATGAAGGTACGAAGCTTGGTTTTGTTGTCGATGCAGATACTACAAAAGCTTTAGTTAGACCACATCAATTGTATGTATGGAATGGTGGGGCAAAAGCAACAGAAATTACTGATCAAAATGCTACCTCTAAGGGATATAAAATATCTTCTAATGGAAGGATTGGTTTTTCTAAAGACAACAGCAAAATGTATTTTGGTTTTGCCACTCAGCCTATTGTAAAAGACACTACACTTGTAAAAGATGAAATTGTGAATGTAGAAGTTTGGGCATACGATTCACCTAGACTTTACACGGTACAAGAATTACAGGTAAATAACGATAAAAGAAAATCATATCTAGCTGCGTTGCATTTAAATTCAAACAAAGTGGTTCAATTAGCAACAACAGAGTATCCAGATGCTAGTGTTGGAAACGAAGGAAATGCTGAAAATGTTTTAGTTTCAAATGGAACTCCATATATGTTAGAAAGTCAATGGACAGGAATGAGAGCTAGCGATTATGCTATCGTAAACTCTTCAACGGGCAATATTCGTACAATACTTACCAATGTTGGTGGTAGAGTTCAATTAAGTCCGAATGGGAAGTTTGCGTATGGATATAACCCTGTTGATAGTACTTGGTTTTCATATGATTTACAGAGCAATAAAAAGTTAGATTTAACCAAAGGGAAAGTATTTTACAATGAACTAAATGATACTCCTAATCATCCTGGATCTTACGGAATGGCAGGATGGACAAAAGATGATAATGCCATGTTGATTTATGATCGATATGACATCTTTAAGTTCAATCCGACAACAGGTCAAAGCACCAAATTAACAAATGGTAGAGCTACTAAAACAGTATTTCGCTATGTAAGATTGGATAGAGAAGCGCGTTTTATTGATGAATCTAAAACTTGGTTGTTAACCACATTTAATGAAACTTCTAAGAATAGTGGATATTATGAATACAATCCTAAAAGAAATAGAGGTAAACAATTGGTAGATGGACCCTTTAGATATTCAAATCCAGTAAAAGCAACAGATAGTAAAAACGTATTATTTACTCGTCAATCTTTTATTGAGTTTCCAAACTTAAGAGTGTCAGATTTAAGCTTTAAAAAAGAAACCGTAATTAGTGATGCAAATCCACAACAAAAAGAGTATAACTGGGGAACAATTGAATTGACACATTGGACATCTTTAGAAGGAAAAGCCTTGAGTGGTTTATTAATAAAACCAGAAAACTTTGATCCAAACAAAAAATATCCATTACTAGTAAATTTCTATGAAAGAAGTTCAGATGGGTTGCATTCACATAGAGCTCCATCACCAGGAAGATCTAGTATCAACTATAGTTTTTATACAAGTAGAGGATATGTAATCTTTAATCCAGATATCGTTTATAGAGATGGATATCCAGGAGAATCAGCATATAACGCAGTAATTCCTGGAATAACGGCGTTAGTAGATAAAGGCTTCATTAAAAAAGATAAAATTGGCGCTCAAGGACATAGTTGGGGAGGATATCAACTAGCTTATTTAGTAACAAAAACAGATATTTTTGCAGCAGTTGAATCTGGTGCTCCAGTAGCTAATATGATAAGTGCTTATGGCGGAATTAGATGGTGGACAGGCTTGAGTAGACAATTTCAATACGAGCATACTCAAAGTAGAATAGGAGGTACACCTTGGGAATATCCAATGCGTTACATAGAAAATTCTCCAATTTTTGCTATTGATAAAATAAACACACCTTTATTAATTATGCATAATGATGAAGATGGTCATGTGCCATGGGTATCAGGGAATTGAATTTTTTACAGCCTTAAGACGTTTAGGAAAACCTTCTTGGTTGTTAAATTATAATGGAGAACCGCACTGGCCATTAAAAATGCAAAACAGAAAAGATTTTAATATTAGAATGGCACAGTTTTTTGATTATTATCTAAAAGATACAGCAAAGCCAACTTGGATGCATCGTGGAGTTCCTGCAATAGAAAAAGGGATTAAACAAGGGTATGAATTGATGAAGAATTAAACGACAATTTTGAAAGCAAATAAAAACTCCAAAGAAATTATTCTTTGGAGTTTTTATTTGTATAATAAATTATAATTACTTTTTAGGTTTAATATCTACCCCAGTTTTTGTCTTAGGTTTGATATCTACTCCTGTTTTTGTTTTACCCGAATCGGTTTGTGGTTTTTGCAAACATCGATTTTAATAGGAATGTTGGTAAACCGGGTTGGATTGAAGCAACTGTGAAACAATTAGAGCAAGATGTAAAAAATGGTGCTAGAGGTTTAAAAGTATATAAAAGTTTGGGATTGAGTAATGTAGATTTTAAAGGCAATAGAGTAGCCATTGACGACCCTAGATTAAGTCCGATTTGGAAAAAAATGTGGTGAATTAGGGATTCCGGTATTGATTCATTCTGCAGATCCAAAATCTTTTTGGGATCCTTTTGATAAAGACAATGAGCGTTGGTTAGAGTTAAAGACACATCCACGTAGAAAAAGAGATGCAAACAATCCTGCACCTTTTGAACAAATTATGAACGAACAGTATACTATGTTCAAAAAACATCCAAAAACCACCTTTATCAGTGCTCATATGGGGTGGATGTCGAATAACTTAGGCGGATTAGGAAAATTACTAGATGAAATTCCGAATATGAATGTTGGAATAGGAGCTATCATTGCTGAGTTGGGAAGACAGCCTAGAAATGCTAAAAAGTTTTTTATCAACTATCAAGACAGAATTTTATTTGGAAAAGACAGCTGGGTGCCACAAGAATTTCCAACCTATTTTAGAGTCTTAGAAAGTGCTGATGAATACTTTCCGTACCATAAAAAATACCATGCTTTTTGGCCAATGTATGGATTGGATTTACCAGACAATGTATTAAAGAAGGTGTATTATAAAAATGCATTGCGAATTGTACCTGGTTTAGACAAAACATTATTTCCAAATTAATAAAAAAAAGCCCTTGAGAAATCAAGAGCTTTTTTTGTATTCAACAAACAAACTAGGTTAGTTTTTCATTGAGTTGTTAAGATTGATGTGTCCTTTTTGGTTCAATACTAAATGCTGAATAAAAAAACTCCATCATTCTATCTCTACCTAAAGCAGTATGTCCTCTATCTGGACCCACTTGAACCTCAAAACTTTTACCTGCTTTTTGTAAAGCTTGTATCAACTGTAAAGAATTGGATGGATGTACATTGTTATCACTTGTACCAAAATAAATCATTAATTCGCCTTTTAAATCCTTCGCATAATTCATAATGCTAGAAGCATCATATCCTTTTTTATTATTGGTAATTAAGTTCATATAACGCTCTGTATATACATTGTCGTAATTTCTCCAATCTGTTACTGCAGAATTTGCCACTGCCACATGATATACATCTGGATGTCTTAATAAACTAGTTGCTGCAGTTGTACCTCCATAAGAAGTACCATATACCCCCAACTCTGTTTTTATCAAAATAAGTTCTATTGTATAATGATTTAACCCCTTCTGCAAAATCATCCATTTCTACGATTCCAAGATTCCCATATAATTTATCTAATAAACGTTTTCCTCTACCACGAACATTTCTACCATCAATATTTAACACTAAAAAACCATATTCAGTTAAGGCACTCGGATAGGTAAATGTTTCTCTAAATGCATTGGTAGAAGGGCCTCCATAATTATCTAAAATAACTGGGTATTTTTGGTCGGATCAAAATTAGATGGAAAATGAATCATTCCATGTAATTCTGTTACACCATCAGCAGATGTAAAGGTAAATACTTCAACAGTTTTAAATCCTAATTTGTTAAACTGAGACATATCGCTTTTAGCAATCTCTGAAATCTGTTTTCCTTTAGCATCCATTAGGTTTACAAAAGGAGGGATGTTGTGTGTTTGTGCTACGTCTACAAAATACTTTCCATCTGGAGAAATACTTGTACTGTGGTTGAATTTAGGATCTGTTAAACGAACATCTTTTGTTCCGTCTAAGTTTACGCGATGCAATTGCATTTTCATGTGATTTTCACCACTACGAGCATAATAATATACTTGTTTCTTTTTTTCATCAACTTTTACCAAACGAGCAACTTCAAAATTGTGATTGGTAATTGCATTTACTAAAGTTCCGTTGTAATTGTATAAGTAGTAATTGTTAAAACCATTTCTTTCTGACGCCCAAATAAAGTGTTGACCATCTTCTAATTCATAAATTTCAGGAGTGTTTTTTGTAAAACTAGGTAACCATTCTTCTCTCACAATAGTTCTAGTTTCTCCAGTTGTTGGATTACCAGCACTATATTCCATAATGTCTTGCTTACGGTTTGTAGAATGATACAACAATTCTTTGCCATCTGGCGACCATTTAATTCCGTATAAATAAGTTCCTAAAGCACCATCATTATATGGTTTTCCTTTTCTAACATCTAACGTAACCGTTTTTTTTTGTTTCTAAATCATACACCAATAAATCTACTGGTAAATTTTTAGCACCAACCTTTGGGTACGCTTCAATTTCTACAGAGTCTTGCACTTGTACTTGATCGTATAATACATAATATTTCTTAGCATTTTTCTCCTCAAAACGATAAAAAGCTACTTTTTTAGAATTTGGTGACCACCACATGGCAGTATTTTGTCCTAATTCTTCTCCATACACCCAAGTTGCAATTCCGAATTTGATTTGATTTTCATCATTTCCTTTGGTAGTAACGGCTTGTACATTAGATCCGTCTGCATTGCTTATGTAAACGTTTCTGTTTTTAGTAAACACTCTTAATTTTTTGTCGGGAGAAATATGAGAAGCATATTGTCTTCCACGAGCAGGTCTATTTCCTCTTCTAAAACGTTGTTGTGGTTTTGCTTTTTCTGAAGCAATAACTTTTTTCTTTTTAACATCATAGGTATGCTGCATTCCGTCTTCTAAATAAGTAAACGTTTACCATCTTTAGCCCATGCAACAGATGCTGGTGCTCGTTTTATAGAGCTATATAATTTTGGGGCCATTTTTTGATATTGAGCATATCCTGGCATTTGTTTTAATTTGTCTTGAGCAGAACTATTTAGTGAAAAGACAAACAATAGCAACAAAGAAAACAACGTTGCTTTTTTAGAATGATTCAAATACATTTTAAGTTGATTTAAGTTTAATTCGAGTAAAGTTACTTGAAAAAAAGTTCTGAGTAAAAAAAGATTGAAAATTTTAACGTAAGCTTACAATATTTAAAACAAAATTTTCCTGTAATAAAATATATAACTAACTTTCATCCATAAATTATATAGCAGGCTTCATGAACAACTATCCAACTAAAGTATATCTTAATGGTGAAATATTAGATGCAAAAACTGCCAAAATATCTGTATTTGACAGAGGATTTTTATTTGGAGATGGCATTTATGAAGTGATGGTTCAAATTAATGGACGCTTTTTTTATGGAGATGCACACTTAAAGCGTTTACAATATTGTTTGGATACAATCGATATTGATTTTGATGTAAAATCGCTTCAAAAAGAAATTGAAAAATTATTAATTGCTGCAGAATTACAAGAACAAGATTGTTTGTTATACATGCAAGTTACAAGGGGAACTGCTCCAAGAACGCATTCGTATCCTAAAAATACAACTCCAACAGTTATGATGTATGCAGTACCTAAAAAACTGCCAGAGATTAATCAAATACATGCTGCAGTTGTTACAACGAATGATTACCGATGGGAAAAATGTGATTTAAAAATGACTTCGCTACTAGGAAATGTTATGGCTAACGAATTTGCAATGCAACAGAATTGCTTTGAAACCTTGTTTGTTCGAGATGGAGTCATCACAGAAGCTTCACATTGCAATGTATTTTTTGTGAAAGGGAATACTGTATATACTCATCCAGCAGATCAATTTATTCTCAATGGTATTACAAGACAAATAGTAATCGATTTATGTAACAAACTTGAGATAAAAGTTGTTGAAGAAGGAGTTCTCTTTTCTGAAATTTCTGAAATAGACGAAGCTTTTTTAACAGGCACATCAACTCAGATTGCTTCTATAAGACAAATGAACAACCATTTCTTTTATCAAGAGGATGCCATTGGAAAGATCACTGAAAAATTACAACAAGCGTATTTAGAGTTAAAATAATAGCCATTATGAACAATTATAAAAGCAGTATACATTGTATTTTATTTGTATTTGGAATAACATTGCTATTCTCTTGTACTGATGATCATACAGTTTATGATATCATTATAGAAAAAGGAACTGTGTATGAAGGCTCAGGTAAAGATCCTATTGCAACTGATATTGGAATCAAAAATCATGTGATTCAAAAACTTGGAGACCTCTCAAATTCTAAAGCGAATAGAAGAATTGACGCTTCAGGTTTATCAGTATCACCCGGCTTTATAGATATGCACGCACATTTAGAACCCATTTTAGAATTGTCAGATTGTGAAAGTATGTTAAGACAAGGTGTCACAACAGCTTTAGGTGGTCCTGACGGAAATAGCCCTTGGCCATTTGCTGCTTATTTACAAAAATTAGATTCCATCGGAATTGGAATGAATGTAGGTTATTTGGTTGGGCACAATAAAGTGCGTAGCAATGTGATGCAATTAGAAAATCGTATGCCTACATCGGAAGAATTAGCGACTATGAAAGCACAAATCAAAACAGCTATGAGTGAAGGTGCATTTGGAATTTCTACAGGATTAAAATATTTACCAGGTGCATTTTCAAAAATAGAGGAGGTTATAGAACTGTCAAAAATATCAGCTAATTTAGGAGGAATTTACACTTCACATTTAAGAGAAGAAGGCTTGGGGTTGTTTGCTGCTGTTAGAGAAGCGATTACCATTTCTGATAAAGCGAACATTCCAGTTATTTTAACCCATCATAAAGTCATTGGAAAACCTATGTGGGGAAAAAGTTCAGTAACATTATCAATGGTAGATTCAGCTAGAACTGCTGGATTAGATATAAAAATAGATCAATATCCATACAATGCAAGTTATACAGGAATTTCAATTTTAATTCCGAGTTGGGCTAGGGCTGGTGGAAATGATGCCTTTAAAGAACGATTAAAAAACCCAAAATTAAGAGAGCGTATCAAAGCAGGAATTATTTATAATATAGAAAACGATAGAGGTGGGAATGATTTGGCAAGGGTACAATTTGCAAAAGTAGCATGGCAACCAGAATTAGAAGGTAAAACCCTTAAATATTGGGCTGAGCAAAAAGGACTAAAAGTAAATTCAGAAACTGGCGCTGAATTAGTAATTGAAGCTCAAGTAAACGGGGGAGCTTCTTGTATATTTCACGCTATGAGTGAAGTAGATGTAGAGCGTATTATGCAACATCCACAAACCATGATTGCATCTGATGGAAGGTTGGTGAAACCTGGTATTGGACATCCTCATCCAAGATGGTACGGAACATTTCCAAGAGTATTAGGACATTACGCTAGAGATAAAAAAACAATTTCATTGGCTACGGCTATTTATAAAATGACACAACTTCCTGCTACTACTTTAAGGTTTAAAAAACAGGGGAGTTATTAGAGTAGGTGCAAAAGCAGATATTGTTGTTTTTGATGAAGAAACAATAATTGACAAAGCAACTTTTCAGGAACCACACCAATACCCAAAAGGGATTCCATATGTACTAGTCAACGGACAAATTTCTATAGACAACGGAGAATTTAAAAAGTTAAAAGCGGGAGAAGTACTTCGAAAAGCTTGGAATAAATAATAAATCAAATAAATCCAACTAATAATTTTAGTTGGATTTATTTTTTCTCTAAATTTGAGAATTAACACAATTTAAACCAAACTTATGAAGTCTTTATCTGTATCCTTAAAAATTCTTTTAGCATTCTTTTTTACAAGCACACTAATCGCACAAGATTTTAGTGTTTTAAAATACAGAACGGTTGGCCCTGAAAGAGGTGGAAGAGTAACAACCGTTACAGGAACACCCATGTTACCAGGAACTTTTTATTTAGGTGCAACCGGTGGTGGAGTATGGAAATCTGAAGATTATGGAACTACATGGAATAATGTTTCTGACGGATTTTTCGCAACTCCTTCTATAGGTGCTATTGAAGTTGCTGTTAACGATCCAAATATTGTATATGTGGGTACAGGATCTGATGGTTTACGAAGCAATGTAATTTCAGGAAAAGGAGTTTATAAATCGATCAATGCTGGGAAAACCTGGGAACATATTGGCTTAAGAGAAACTGGTCAAATTGGCGCAGTAGAAATAGATCCAACAAATCATAATATTGTATGGGTTGCCGCTATTGGGAATGCTTTTAAAAATAATAGTGAACGTGGTATATATAAAACCATAGATGGTGGTAAAAACTGGGAAAAAGTATTGTTTATTTCTGATGAAGTTGGTTTTGCTGATTTAGAGTTATTACCAAGCAATCCAAATATTGTGTATGCTGCTTCATGGAAAGGGCAGCGTAAACCTTGGACCATCATTTCTGGTGGTTCAAAGGATGAAGGCGGAATTTACAAATCAATTAACGGTGGAAAGGATTGGGTAAAATTAGAAAATGGGTTACCAAAAGGTTTGATTGGAAAAATTGATTTAGCGGTTTCTGCTGTTGATTCAAGTATTTTATATGCAGTCATCGAAGCACCTGGTAAAGATGGGGGTTTGTACAAATCTGTAGATCAAGGAAAATCTTTTAAGCAGGTTTCTAACAACCAAGGATTGGTAAACAGACCTTTTTATTACACAAACATAGAGTTAGACCCAACAAATCCAGATATTATTTATTCAAATGCAAATCCATTATTAAAATCAATAGATGGTGGTAAAAGTTGGAGCAGAATGTCGGTTTCCACATGGAGACAATCATGATATTTGGATCAATCCAAACAATCCAAACTTGTTAATCCAATCCAACGATGGCGGTGCAAATGTTTCGCACAATGGTGGTAAAACATGGTCTACACAGTTCAATCAACCAACAGCAGAATTGTATCAAGTAGAAGTAGATGATCAATATCCATATTGGTTATACGCTGGCCAACAAGACAATTCTACCGTTGCTATACCAAGTTTGACTCCTTCTGCAACCGTAATTTCTGGAAAAGGTTGGGGGATAAGTGTTGGAGGATGTGAAACGGGCCCTGCAGTACCAAAACCAGGGAATCATAATATTGTCTATGCTAACTGTAAAGGGAATTTTGGAGTTTTTAATAAGTTAACAGGAATAGAAAAAAATTATACTGTTGGCGCTTCCTATATATACGGACACAATCCGAAAGATTTAAAATACCGTTTTCAGCGTGTTGCTCCAATTCATGTTTCTCCACACAATCCAAATGTAGTGTATCATGGGTCACAATACATTCATAAAACAATGACCGATGGAAAAATTTGGGAAACGATTTCACCAGATTTAACTGCTTTTGAAGCTGATAAACAAGTGATTTCTGGTAGCCCAATTACGAGAGATATTACTGGAGAAGAATATTATAGCACTTTATACTCTATACGAGAGTCTAAATTAAAAGAAGGGTTGATTTGGACAGGTTCTAATGACGGTGTGGTTTCTGTGACTCAAAATGGAGGGAAATCTTGGAGCAATGTAACGCCTAGAAAATTACCTAAAGGAGGTAGAGTAGAATCGGTAGAGCCATCTCAATTTAATCCTGCAAAAGCATATATAGCTGTTGACAGACATTTATTGGGCGATGCCAAACCTTATTTTTACAAAACCACAAATTATGGTAAAACTTGGGAGTTAATTTCTACAAGTTCAAATGGAATTCCAGATGATTTTACTGCTAAAGTTTTACGCGAAGATCCTGTTAGAGAAGGCTTGCTATACGCCGGAACAGAATTCGGAATGTTTGTTTCTTTTAATGACGGAAAGTCTTGGGAGAAGTTTCAACAGAATTTACCTGTAACGCCAATTACTGATATTAAAATCTTTAGAGGAGATTTAATTTTAAGTACGATGGGAAGAGGTTTTTGGATTTTAGATAATATTACTTCATTAAGGCAAAAAGAAATCAATCGTTTACAAAATACTCCGTGGTTATTTAAACCAGATACAACTATTCGGTATCGTTCTCGAGGGTATAGAACCAATGTTGTTGTTCAATATCCGGGAACTAGTGTAATTATAGATTATTTTATTCCGAATGGTAATACTTCACCAATTCAATTAGAAATTTTAGATTTAAATAGAAAACCAGTTGCAGCAATTGTTAGTGATAAAAACTTAATAGCAAAAACAACAATTGTAGAAGACATGAATTTGAGTCAAACTTTTAGCTATGTAGACACCAAATTAGAAACAAAAGCAGGAATCAATCGTTTTCACTGGAATTTACAGCAAAAAGGAGCTTGGTCAGCAAATAAAAGTAGAAGTTTTAAAAACGGACCAATGGTGGCACCAGGGATTTATACCGCTAAATTAACGGTAAACGGAAAATCATTTGAGCAATCGTTTGAAATTGTTATGGATCCAAAAGTAAAAGAAGAAGGGATTACAAAAGCAGATATTGTTAATCAAATTGCAATGCAACAAAAAGTAATGGATTTACTTTCTGAAGCGAGACAATTGCAAGATGCATTAGAAAAAGAGGCTAAATCTTTAAAAGGAAAAAAATCTGCAAGAGCAATTAAAGTAGAAGCAGCTCTTAAAGAATTGAAAAATGATTCTGGTGCTTATCCAAAGCAAATGTTTGTTTCTCAGGTTTCCTTTTTATTGAATTCATTTAGCGGTGCAGATCAAGTTCCTGGACAAGATGCTGAAAAGAGATATACTGAGTTAGTGAGTCAATTTCAAAAAATAAAGGCAAGTTTGTAAACTAACTAATTATTATCAAACCAAATTTATGGAAAACAAACAGCAACAAGTTGTAGACACAACAATGTCTTATTTAACATTAAGAAAGCTCTTAGGTACTTTAGGAATATTACTGCCAATATTGCTTTTAATTTTTAATGAATTTAAAGTTCAAGCATCGATAAGTCATTTTTACTATACCAAATCGAGTGTTGTTTTCACTTCAATTCTTTTTGCTTTCGGATTGTTTCTTTTTAGTTATCGAGGAAGGTTGAAAGAAACAGAATTGGTAAGTGATAAAACACTTACCAATATTGGAGGTTTATTAGCTATTTTAACAGCATTAATTCCTACCGCTGTTTGCCAACTAGATAACTGCAATTTTACAAGTTTTCAAAGTAAATTATCTACTTTATCTTTAGAAGAAGGCATATCTACACTATTTATACATAATGATAAATGGATTGGTGTCATTCATTTATTATGTGCAGTTGGATTTTTAACGATTATGGGTTGGATGTCTTTTAATCGTTTTACCAAAGGAAACACAACTGCCAATAAAAAAATATTTTACAGAGTCTGTGCTTTTATGGTTTGGTTGCCTATTATTGCTTTAGGTGTTTTAATGAAATTTGATTTAAAATTGACAAATTATGATATTTTTATTGGCGAATGGATTTCACTGTTCTTTTTTGGAATTTCTTGGTTGGTAAAAGGAAAAGGATTGGAAAAATTTGGTGTTTAATTAAAAATAAAAAGTTTCTTAAGCTAATTTTACCTTAGTGCTTTCTAATTAAATACTATGGTCTATAAAATCTTAATGCATCTAATTTGCATTGGTATTTAGTAAAATCGTATCTTTGGATACTTAAATAGTAAAAAACATTATAAAATTCATATGGCAAAATCTCAGCAGACCTACAATAAGAGCGAAAAAGAAAAGAAACGCTTAAAAAAACGTGAAGACAAAAGAAAGAAAATGGAGGCTCGTAAAGCTGATGTTAGAGAAAATGGTAAGGCTGGAATTGAATTTGCTTATGTAGATCATAATGGTAATTTAACTGACACTCCACCAGATCCATCTCAAAAAATAGAAGTTGAGTTGGAAGATATTATTTTAGGAATCCCTAAAAAAGAAGAAGGTGAAGCAGAAGACCCAATTAGAAATGGTAAAGTTTCTTTCTTCGATTCTTCAAAAGGTTATGGTTTTATTTTAGACACAGACAACCAAGAAAAATACTTTACACACGTTAGTGGTTTAATTGATGAAATCACAGAAAACGATAAAGTTACTTTTGAGCTAGAAAAAGGTTTAAAAGGAATGAATGCGGTAAAGGTTAAATTAAAAAAATAATTACACATACCAATCTATATATTAAAGCAGCTTTTTTTAAAGCTGCTTTTTTTTATGCTTTATAACTTCTGTTTGAGGGACTGTATATTTTCATATATTTGTCTAAACTATATTTAAACTTATGAGAAAAATACTTTTTGTTTCGTTAATTTTACTGGTCTTTGCTTCGTGTAATACTGAAAATAAATCTGTCAAAAGTAAAATGGATTTTGATGGCATTACAGCATCTATTAAACCAGGTGATAATTTCTTTGCCCGTGTAAATAAGCAATGGCTAGACAATGCAGTTATCGCAGAAGATCAGGTTGGAGTAGGTTCTTATAGTTTCTTAAATATTCCTCAAAAAGTATTGTTAGAAAACATTTTAACTGAAGTATCTACTACAGAGCATACTGAGGGAAGTATCGAACAAAAAGTTGGTGATTTTTATAGTTCTGGAATGGATACAAACACTATTAACGAACTTGGGTATACACCAATAAAACCAATACTAGAAGAGATTGAAGCCATTAAAAATGTTGCTTCATTGATGTCTTTTGTGACGAATCAAATTACTTCAGGAAACTATTCAATCATCGGAATGAATGTTTCTCCAGATAATGAAAATAGTAGCGTAAACATCTTACATTTTGGTCAAGCTGGGCTAGGTTTACCAGATAGAGATTATTATTTTAAATCAGATTCGGTTTCTGTTACCATTCAAAATGCGTATAAAAATTACCTTACAACTTTATTTAAATTAACCGACACAAAAAATGCAGATGAGAATGCTGCAATTGCATACGGTATTGAAAAAAAATTAGCCGCTTCTCATAAAACAAGAATTGAACGTAGAAACGTAAAAGCTAATTACAATAAAATGGCTGTTTCTGACATCAATAAAAGTCAGCCTAATATTGGATGGTCAAAATTATTGAATCAATTAAATCTGAAAGCAGATGCTGTAGATATAAAGCAACCAGCTTATTATAAAGAATTAAATACATTATTAGCTTCGGTTTCTATTTCAGACTGGAAAACCTATTTAAAAGCCGCTACATTATCTACCTATGCAGATATTTTGAGCAAACCTTTTGAAAATGCAAATTTTGAATACGCAAAGGTTTTGTACGGACAGTCAACACAAAAATCTCGTGCGCAATTGATGGTTCAAAAAGTGGATAGACAATTGGGATTTGCACTCGGACAGTTGTATGTAAAAAGGTACTTTAATGAAGAAGCAAAAAAACGAGTTTTAGATTTGGTAAATAATCTACAAAAAGCCTTTGAAAACAGAATCAACCAATTAGATTGGATGAGTGATATAACAAAAAAACAAGCCAAAGAAAAACTATACGCAATTACAAAAAAAGTTGGATACCCTGATGTTTGGAGAGAATACAATGTTCAAATTCAAAAAGGGAAATATTTCGAGAATGTTGTTGCATTGAAAAAAGATCAATACCAATATCAAGCAAATCAATTAAACAAAGCTCCAAATTTAGATCGTTGGGGTACAACACCTTCAACGGTAACAGCTTATTACAATCCGCCTTTAAACGAAATTGTTTTTCCTGCCGGAATTTTACAATTTCCTTATTTTGATGTAACAGCAGATGATGCCGTAAATTATGGAGGAATAGGTATGGTAATCGGACACGAATTAACACATGCTTTTGACGATCAAGGAGCACAATACGATAAAGATGGGAATGTAAAAAACTGGTGGACAGAAGATGATTACACCAAGTTTAAAGCAAAAACGCAACAGATGATAGATCGTTATAGTTCATTTACAGTTTTAGACAGTCTACATTTGCAGGGAGGTTTAACCGTAGGAGAAAATACTGCTGATAATGGTGGAATTTCAATTGCTTACGATGCTTTTAAACTAACCGAACAAGGTAAAGGAACTACTAAAATTCAAGGTTTTACTCCAGATGAACGCTTCTTTATGTCGATTGCAAGAATCTGGCGTGTAAAAACTAGAGATGCTTATTTACGTAATTATATCAAAACCAACTCGCATTCACCACCAATTTGGCGTGTTAATGGTCCGTTAATGAACTTTACACCATTCTATGAAACCTTTAATGTACAACCTGGTGATAAAAACTACAAAGCTCCAGAAGAGCGTATTAAGATTTGGTAATGTTTTATAATAAATTGAAAATAAGTTAATTAAAATGTTGTATGTCTAAAAAATGTAACCACCTTTGCAACTTATTAACAAGTATTATAAATTTAATTACATTACAATGGGTAAAGGAACAGTAAAATTTTTCAATGAATCTAAAGGATTTGGATTTATCACAGAAGAAGGAGTAGACAAAGATCATTTTGTACACATCTCTGGATTAATTGACGAAATTCGTGAAGGCGATAGCGTTGAATTTGATTTACAAGAAGGAAACAAAGGATTAAATGCAGTTAACGTAAAAGTTAGCTAAAACATATACTTTAAGTTTTATAAAAGTCCATCATTTAATGATGGACTTTTTTTTATACGCATTTCTCAATCTGAAAGTAAGATCATAATAGTAAACCTATTTTAGAATTGCTGAGTTTCGTATCAGTATCTTTGCACAAATTATTTTGTATGTTAAAATCTTTTTCCGACTTAGGAATTCATGAACCACTTCAAAAAAGCTTAGCTGAATTAAAATTTTCTGAGCCTACAGATATTCAAGAAAAAACAATTCCAGTTGTATTAAACCAAAAAGAAGATGTAGTTGCGTTAGCAAAAACAGGAACAGGTAAAACAGCGGCATTTGGTTTGCCTTTGTTGCAATTGATAGATCAAGAGAACACCACTATTCAAGCTGTAATATTAGTACCTACGAGAGAATTAGGACAACAGATACATTCAAATTTAGAATTATTTTCTACACACATATCCTCCATTTCTATTGTTTCTATTTGTGGAGGAACTCCTATTAAACCTCAAATTGAGCGCTTAAAAAGCACAACACATATTGTAGTTGCAACTCCTGGTCGTTTGGCTGATTTAGTAAAACGAAATGCTATTGATATTAAAAATATCTCCTATTTAATTTTAGATGAAGCTGATGAAATGGTGAGCGCATTAAAAGACGGATTGGATAGTTTCATCAAAGAAATTCCTAAGTCTAGAAGAACCTTATTGTTTACAGCGACAATGCCCGGAGCTATTAAACAATTGGTACAGAATTATATGTCAAAACATGTTGTTCAAATAGAAGCAGACATGGCAACTGTTGGACATCAAGGAATTGATCATCAATATGTAGTGGTAGAGCCTATAGAGAAATTAGAGGTGTTATTACATTTCTTAAATACTAAAGAAGGAAAACGAGGAATCATTTTTTGTAAAACAAAAGCAGCCGTAAATAAATTAGCAAAGAACTTAGCCATCAATAAATTTTCATCTGGTGCTATTCACGGGAGTTTAACCCAAGGAATTCGTGATCGAATCATGGGGCAATTTAGAGAAGGATTTATTGATATTTTAGTTGCTACCGACCTAGCTGCAAGAGGAATAGATGTAAAAGATGTTTCTTATGTTATCAATTACCATTTACCAGACACCTATGATGCCTATGTGCATAGAAGCGGGCGTACAGCAAGAGCAGGAGCAACCGGATTTTCTTTAACCATACTTCAAAAAGAAGAAGTTGCTGATATTGCTGATTTTGAAAAAGAGTTAGGCATTGTTTTTAAAGAGTTTAAAAAAGCAGATACCCAAAGTATTGAAGAAAATAATGGCTTGTTATGGGCGAAGAAAATATTTAAAACCAAACCCAATCGTACTATTTCTGAAGAATTTAGAAAACAAATTAGGACAGTATTTCATCACTTAACGAAAGAAGAATTGATCGAAAAAGTATTGGCAAACCATTTAGAAAAAACCAATTTAGGAATTCAAAAAACAGAAGATCCTAAAAAGAAAAAGAAGAAATAGACATGGCAAATAGGATTAAAGAACAACAAGATATTCTTGATAAATTAAAAATATACAGTTTAAATCCAATGCAAGAAGAAGCCTTGGATGTTATTAATAATAATGCAAACACCATATTGTTATCACCAACAGGAACAGGTAAAACCCTCGCTTTTTTATTGCCATTACTAGAACAACTAGATCCTGAAAGCACAGAAATGCAAGCTTTAATTATTGTGCCTTCTAGAGAATTGGCTATTCAAATAGAACATGTAATTAGAAATATGGGGTCTGGTTATAAAGCAAATGCCATCTATGGTGGAAGAACTATTGCTAAAGATAAAATAGAACTAAAGCATACACCAGCAATTTTAATTGGAACTCCAGGTAGATTATCCGATCATTTTGAACAAGCTCGTTTTACAACTCAAGAAATCAAAACATTGGTGATTGATGAATATGATATTTCTTTTGAAGTAGGTGCTGGTGGAGATATGAGAAACATCATCAGTCATTTACCCAATATCACAAAACGAATATTGACTTCTGCAACGAAAGGAGCATCGATTCCAGGTTATTTTAGAATGGATAATCCTAAAACGTTGAACTATCTTAAAGAAAAAACAGTTTCTAAACTAGTACTAAAAACCATTCTTTCTCCGTCACAAAACAAACACAATACCTTAGTTGATTTATTAAATCATTTGGGAAATGAACCAGGAATTGTTTTTTGTAATAAAAAAGAGAGCATTGAAGACATCAGTCAGTTCTTAGATAAAAAGAAAATTGCACATACTTGTTTTCATGCTGGTATGGAGCAAAGAGATAGAGAACGTGCTTTGATAAAATTGAGAAATGGTAGTGTTTCTATATTAGTTGCAAGTGACTTAGCTTCTAGAGGTATTGACATTCCTGAAATGAAATTCATCATTCATTACGAAACTCCAGATGCTTTTGAAGAATACACTCATAGAAATGGTAGAACTGCTAGAGTAAATGCAAAAGGAACTGCTTATTTAATAAAAGGTGATAGAGAAGTTTTTCCAGAATTTATAGAAAATGCTACCATTGAAAAATTATCTACAACAGGAAAGCGTAAACCTCAATTCTGGACTACGCTATTTATTTCTGGAGGGAGAAAAGATAAAATTTCTAAAGGTGATATCGCAGGACTCTTTTTTAAGCAGGGTAATATCAACAATGATCAGTTAGGAACTATAGATTTGAAACAAGATTGCGCATTTGTTGCTGTACCTATAACTATTGCTGATTCTTTAGTAGATAAGCTAAATAATTCCAGATTAAAAAAGAAGAAAGTAAGAGTGAGTATTATCTAAATAAAGGAATTTGTTATTACTAAGATCCAAAGACAGCTAGAATATTCTTTTTAAACGAGCGGCTAGAAACAACTTCTTTCTCATTAGAAAGTGTAAAACAATTATTTTATAATTCGAAAATTAGTAATCTCTTGGCTCTACTAACATCTTCTCTTGTTTTTTCATTTGCTCATTTATATCAAGGTATTCCGGGCGTTTTCAAAGTTTTTTTAGTGGGTGTTATTTTAGGAATTATTTTTATAAAATATAAAAATCTTAAGCTGGTCATTTTA
Organism: uncultured Polaribacter sp.; assembly: GCA_943788865.1. GTDB lineage: Bacteria > Bacteroidota > Bacteroidia > Flavobacteriales > Flavobacteriaceae > Polaribacter. The sequence continues at coordinate 396,120 of CALSRX010000005.1, forward strand.
CTACATGCCATTATAGATACTACTAGTTTATCTCTTTTATATTTTGATTTATTATAAGCTAATAAGTGGTTCTAAAACCTCCCAAACATTGTTAGCAAGATTTTTTTGACCTTTAATCGTTGGATGAATACCATCTCCTTGGTTTAAACTAGGAATACCTCCAACATCTTTCAGTAAAAAAGGGATTAAATAAAGTTTGTTTTTTTGAGCTAAATCAGGAAAAATGGTTTTAAACTCCGTTGTATACTCTTGCCCCATATTAGGAGGGAGCTGCATTCCTGCTAAAATAATTTTTGTTGCAGAGTTTTTTTGAAGCACAGCATCAATAATGGCTTGTAAGTTTTTTCGAGTTTCACTTAAAGGAATGCCACGCAAACCATCATTAGCACCTAATTCTAAAATAAAAATATCAATTTTTTGATTCAGAATCCAATTGATTCTATTTTTCCCGCCCGATGTAGTTTCTCCACTAACACCTGAATTGATAACGGTGTAATCCAATGAAAGTGAATCAATTTTAGTTTGAATAACGCCAGGAAAAGCATCATTTACATCTTCTAAACCATAACCAGCCGTTAAACTATCTCCAAAAAAAACAATCTTTTTAGCTGTAGTATTCTCTTCAGTTTTGATTTCAGTTTTTGTAGGTGTTTTTTTGGTGTTCGTTGTTTTAGTAGAAGTATCTGCTCCGCAAGACAGCAATAGCAAGAAAAAAGAAAAATAACAAAACTTTAAGAAAATCTTCATACTACTATCATCAAAATTAAAAAGCAATTGTTTATTTTTCAGTTTCAGCATTTCTGTTAAATTTTATATTAAAAAGACTATGACAAAGATATTAAAGATTCATGAACTAGAGAAAACTTATACAAGTGGTTCTAAAGAATTAACGGTATTAAGTTCCATTTCTTTTGAAGTTACACAAGGAAGTGTTTTTTCCATCGTTGGGCCATCAGGAAGTGGTAAAACAACTTTACTCGGTTTGTGTGCTGGTTTAGATCATCCAACTAGTGGGACTATAGAATTGTGTGGGAGTAATTTGCACGATTTAGATGAAGATGAACGAGCGTTATTGCGAAACAAAGAAGTCGGATTTATCTTTCAGAATTTTCAGCTACTACCTACCTTAACTGCCTTAGAGAATATCATTGTTCCTTTAGAATTACAAGGAGAAAAAAACGCCTCTAAAACAGGTATGGAATTGTTACAAAAAGTAGGTTTGGAAGATCGCTTTGATCATTATCCTTCACAATTGTCGGGAGGAGAACAACAACGAGTAGCCTTAGCAAGAGCTTTTTCTAACAAACCTTCAATTTTATTTGCTGATGAGCCGACTGGAAATTTAGATGAAGAAACCGGAGAGAAAGTAATACAGTTGCTTTTTCAGTTGAATAAAGAAGCAGGAACAACGCTGGTAATTATTACCCACGATTTAGAATTGGCAAATAGAACTCAACAAATTTTGCGCTTAAAAGGAGGGAAGATTGTGTCTAATGAAAAAACAATGGTAGGTTAATGAACAAACGAACCTCAAAAACTTCGATAACTTGGCTATTTAAAATGGCTTGGCGAGACGGAAAAGCAAGTCTCTCTAGATTGATGCTTTTTATGGCGTCAATCATTTTAGGAATTGCTGCTGTGGTTTCTATTCAGTTGTTCAGTGAAAATTTAAAACAAAACATCAAGAATCAATCGAAAGCCTTAATGGGAGCTGATTTTATTATTGATAGCAGACAGCTTCCTTCTAAAAAAGTACAAGCAATCATCGATTCTTTAAATGTTGCTGCTTCAGAGGTAAATTTTGTTTCTATGGCTGCATTTCCAAAAAATGACGGAACAAAACTGGTTAAAGTTCGAGCTATAGAAGGTGCATTTCCTTTTTATGGAACCTTAGATACAGAGCCACAAAATGCTGCATCAACATACCAAGAGTTGGGCGGAGCATTGGTAGATGCTACTTTAATGTTACAATACAATTTAAAACCAGGAGATTCAATAAAATTAGGCAAACTCACCTTTCCAATTATTGGAGCTTTAAAATCGATTCCTGGAAGTACCGCTATTTCAACTTCTGTAGCTCCTCCTGTACTCATTCCGTTTCGATTTATAGACCAAACTGAATTGTTGCAATTGGGGAGTAGAAAAGAATACCAATACTTTTTTGTAGCACCACCGACAATGGATTTGGAGTTGTTAGACAAAAAATTAGATCCTATTTTAGATGAAGAAAAAGCAGATATAGATACGCATACAAGTACAAGTGCTCGTTTAGGAAGACGATACGACAATGTGAGTCGATTTTTAAACTTAGCCGCATTTATTGCTTTGCTATTAGGCTGTGTTGGAATTGCAAGTTCTGTACATATTTACATCAAAGAAAAATTAAAAAATGTAGCTGTTTTAAAATGTTTAGGAGCTACAAGAAAACAAACCTTTATCATCTATCTGCTACAAATTGTTGGAATTGGACTATTAGGAGGTATTCTAGGAGCTACAATCGGAATCGGACTGCAATATGCTTTTCCCTATATTTTACAAGGATTTTTACCTTTTGATGTTCAAATATCCATTACTGCTCAGCCATTAATCATCGGAATAACATTGGGTGTATTAATGTCGGTCTTATTTGCCTTGCTGCCTTTATTAGGCACTTGGTATGTATCTCCTTTAGAAGTGTTAAGGGGTACGGATGAGAATTTAGTAAAACCAAGAAAAGCGCGGCTTTTAACATTAGCGGCCATCATTCTTTTTGTCTTTTTGTTTTCATTCTGGTTGTTGAAAGATGCATCAAATGGGTTGCTATTCACAATTGGTATTTTAATAACGTTCTCTATCATGGCTGGAATATCCAGTCTTTTTATGAAATTGATTAAAAAATATTTTCCAACCAAATGGGGCTTTACCAAACGTCAAAGTTTGTTAAACTTATATCGCCCAAACAATCAAACCATGGTCTTAATTTTAGCCATTGGTTTAGGAACTTTTTTAATCAGTACCTTATACTTTACCAAAGACATTCTCTTAGCCAAAACATCCATAGAGAATAGCAGCAACGATCCTAATATCATTTTAATGGATGTGCAAACAAATCAAAGAGAAGCTGTTGTAAACACTATTTTACCAAAAGGTTTAGAAGTCATCAATAACATTCCAATTGTTACTATGCGTATGCATCAAATTAAAGACGAATTGGTCAATGATATTCGTAAAGACAGTACATCAGCAAGGAGAAATAAATGGATTTTAAACCATGAATTTAGAGTAACCTATCGAGATGCTATAATTCCCTCTGAAGAATTGTTAGAAGGTACTTGGACGAAAGAAGTCCAACAAGGAGCACCTATTTTCATTTCTATTGCAGATAATATAGCAAGAGATGCCAATTTAAAAATAGGCGATCAAGTTATTTTTAATGTTCAAGGAGTATTAATGAACACCACTATTGGGAGTATCAGAAAAGTAGACTGGGGTAGAGCGCAACTAAATTTTTCTATTGTATTTCCTACTGGAGTTTTAGAAAATGCACCACAATTTAGTGTATTAACCACCTTTGTAAAAGATGAGGCAAGTTCTGCAGATTTACAGAGAGATTTGGTGAAAAATTTCCCAAACATTTCTATTATAGATTTACGTCAGATTTTTACAATCATCGAAGATATTTTAGATAAAATTTCATGGATTATTAATTTTATGGCTTTCTTTAGTATCCTAACAGGAATCATCGTATTAATTGGTTCTGTTAGAAACTCTAAATACCAACGAATTAAAGAAAGTGTGTTGTTGCGAACCTTAGGAGCAAAGAGCAAACAAATTCTACAAATCACCGCATTAGAATATGTCTATTTAGGGATGTTGGGAAGCTTAGTCGGAATTCTATTATCATTGATTAGTAGTCAATTATTAGCAGCCTTTTTATTTAAAGAACCTTTTATTCCGTCTGCTGTCCCGTTTTTAGTTTTTCTACCTGGAATTACACTATTGGTTTTATTAATTGGTCTGACTAATATTAGAAGTGTTTTGAAAAGTCCGCCTTTAGAGGTTTTGAGGAAAGAAGTATAAATTATACTCAAAAAGCAAACCTGTATAAAAGTTCTATTTTAAAAAAAGCACCACTATTAAAACTTTCATTTAATTGTGTTCTGTCATCACCAAAATAAATAGAACTCAAAGCAAAGTCTAGTTTATCTTTAGAATCAAATACTTTATAATCTCTACCTAAAGTATAGCCAATCTTATTGTTTATAAAAATTTACTTACTGAGTTTAAATCTAAGGTAACCCGCTAGTTCATTTGAGTTTTTAGCGACATAAGAACCATTTGCACTGTAGTTTTGTTCAGTTAAATTATAAGTAGCTCCAATACCATCAAATCGAAGCCCCAACCAAACTTTATGGTGTATTTTATAGTTGATGTCGGCTATGATAGGCATGTTTAAATTTGCTTCAAATTTAGTATTGTTACTTAGATAGTACAATCCAAAAATAGGAACAACAACCAATCCAAATTCTTCTGTATTCAAATACACACCATATCTAAACTTTAAATTATCCCGCTTTGTCTTTGTTAAAAGAGACAGCAAACCAAGTTGAAAATTATCTCTAGTAAAACTTAACTTATCGGAAGCTAAACGTGAATATGCAATTTCAAATGAATAAGCATGATATAAAGCTCTTTTGTTTATTTCGGTTCTTTTTGACGTATTTGAAGTCGGAATTCATTGACTACATTAAATACAACTAAGAAGCCACAATTAGCTTGACATAATTACTGTCGATATAAGTCTGCGACATTATATCTGCAATTATGTCAAATATCGCCCAAAAGCGCTATTACACTAATTATTGTGAAATGTTCTATAATTTACATTATGTTAAATAAAAATTTGTAAGTCTTTAAATATGAGTATGTTATTAAATTCCTTGTACTACTCCTAAATATGTAATAGCAGATTTATTTCCAGGAATTACCATAAGTCTGGTTTTTGAATTTAAATAGATTTGAATGGTTATTTTATAAACATCACTTCTAGTTTTGAATTCGTAAGATGCTTCATAACGGTTTTTTGAATCGTTAAATATAAAACTTGAAGCCAATGGAACTCCTTCAAATTTTATGTTTCCTAAATTGCCAGAATAACTAGCAGATCTTGTTTCTCCGTAAAATGGTAAAGAAACTGACAATGCACCTAAATTAGATACTTTAAAATAATTG